>NZ_JBHUPE010000028.1:0-528 GCF_042686355.1 Sphingobacterium anhuiense | reverse complement strand
GAGCTGACGACAGCCATGCAGCACCTAGTTTCGTGTCCCGAAGGACTGATCCGTCTCTGGATCATTCACTAACTTTCAAGCCCGGGTAAGGTTCCTCGCGTATCATCGAATTAAACCACATGCTCCTCCGCTTGTGCGGGCCCCCGTCAATTCCTTTGAGTTTCAATCTTGCGACCGTACTCCCCAGGTGGATAACTTAACGCTTTCGCTTGGACGCTTACTGTGTATCGCAAACATCGAGTTATCATCGTTTAGGGCGTGGACTACCAGGGTATCTAATCCTGTTTGATCCCCACGCTTTCGTGCATCAGCGTCAATACTAACTTAGTGAGCTGCCTTCGCAATCGGAGTTCTAAGACATATCTATGCATTTCACCGCTACTTGTCTTATTCCGCCCACTTCAAATAGATTCAAGTCCTACAGTATCAAAGGCACTGCGACAGTTAAGCTGCCGTCTTTCACCACTGACTTATAGGACCGCCTACGCACCCTTTAAACCCAATAAATCCGGATAACGCTTGGATCCT
>NZ_JBHUPE010000027.1:0-547 GCF_042686355.1 Sphingobacterium anhuiense | reverse complement strand
GTCCTAATTGATATTAATAAAGACAGTATAACATATGATAAGAATTCCGATTCTTTTGTTGTTAAATCTTTATCCATGATTCAATCTAGAGAAAGCGTTCAGAATATTTATGACTTTCAAAGTACTGACACCTTAAAAAACATGACGATCCATGAGAAATTTTAAAATCCACATCTTAATAATTTGCATTTCATTGATTAGTTTTAGTAGTCATGCTGAATTCCTTTATCGTAGATTACACGGTTGGGACATCCATAAATCACATCTAAAAGAAACTACTGAAGGACCTAACTTAGTAATAAGTCGAAATTCTGAAACTGATTTTTTAGTATCTGTTATCTCACGGAGAGGTGATGGTGTGGATTATGAATTTAAGGCAGATTATGAAATATATTATGCTGCTCCGGGAAATGTAGTCACATTAGCAAAATTTACGGTTACTGGAAAGGATTTTGCATCAAGAGAGGGTATTCATGATAAAAGATTAACCCTACGTTTTCCAAAAGATGTCTTACTTAACGGAAAACCCAGAGGAAGGATTTATATA
>NZ_JBHUPE010000026.1:0-686 GCF_042686355.1 Sphingobacterium anhuiense | reverse complement strand
CGTTTAGGAACGCGTAAGCTGTACTTTATGTTGAAAGAACGATTTAATACGCTTCACATCAAAATAGGCAGAGATGCGCTGTTCAATTTCTTACGTTCGGAACATTTATTAATAAAGCCCGCAAGAAGTTATATCAAAACAACCAATTCAAAACATTGGTTGCATAAGTACCCCAATCTTCTAAAAGAGAAAAAAGCTGTCAGAGCAGAAGAAATATGGGTTTCTGACATCACTTATATTCAAACTAAGGAAAAAACTGCCTATTTAAGTTTAGTAACGGATGCTTGGTCTAGAAAAATTCTAGGATTTCATTTACATCATGATTTAAGCACTGATGGTGTCGCTAAAGCATTAAAAATGGCTATTAAATCAAGAACAAGCCATCTTCCTTTGATACATCATTCGGATAGAGGATTACAATATTGTTCAATGCAATATCAAGAAATACATCGTAAAAACAACATTACTTGCTCCATGACTGATGGTCATGATTGTTATCAAAATGCTCTTGCTGAGAGGATAAATGGTATATTGAAAAATGAGTTTATGATTAGCAGGCCTAAAAACATAAAACAAGCAAACACCATGATTAGGCAATCAGTGAAATTATATAATAATAGAAGGCCACATACTGCATTAAAATATAAAACACCTAGTCAAGTACATAAACAAAAAATCCTTACTTG
>NZ_JBHUPE010000025.1:0-921 GCF_042686355.1 Sphingobacterium anhuiense | reverse complement strand
TAGTGAGCTGTTACGCACTCTTTAAATGAATGGCTGCTTCCAAGCCAACATCCTAGCTGTCTGTGCAGTCGGACCTCGTTAGTTCAACTTAGCGTATATTTAGGGACCTTAGCTGATGGTCTGGGTTCTTTCCCTCTCGGCCTTGGACCTTAGCACCCAAAGCCTCACTGCCGGCCATATCTTATAGCATTCGGAGTTCGTCTGGATTTGGTAGGATTTGACTCCCCCGCACCCAATCGGTAGCTCTACCTCTATAAGACTCGATGCCGACGCTGTTCCTAAAAACATTTCGGGGAGTACGAGCTATTTCCCAGTTTGATTAGCCTTTCACCCCTACCCTCAGGTCATCCGGAAACTTTTCAACGTTTATCGGTTCGGTCCTCCATTACATGTTACTGCAACTTCAACCTGCCCAAGGGTAGATCACAAGGTTTCGCGTCTACCTCATCTGACTATGCGCCCTATTAAGACTCGCTTTCGCTTCGGCTGCGTGGCTGAACCACTTAACCTTGCCAGACAAGAGTAACTCGTAGGCTCATTATGCAAAAGGCACGCCGTCACTGCACCTGGCAGCTCCGACCGCTTGTAAGCACACGGTTTCAGGTTCTTTTCACTCCTCTGTTCGAGGTTCTTTTCACCTTTCCCTCACGGTACTAGTTCACTATCGGTCTCTCAGGAGTATTTAGCCTTATCAGATGGTGCTGACAGATTCCCACAGGGCGTCTCCGACCCCGCGGTACTCAGGGTACTGCTAGGCTAGCATTCTATACGTGTACAGGGCTATCACCGTGTATCGCTGGGCTTCCCATCCCATTCCACTTCTGTTTGCTAATGCCATATCGCAGCCCTACAACCCCAATAATGCCGTAACATTATTGGTTTGGGCTCTTTCCCGTTCGCTCGCCACTACTTGGGAAATCA
>NZ_JBHUPE010000024.1:0-592 GCF_042686355.1 Sphingobacterium anhuiense | reverse complement strand
ATAAGACCATTCTTAGATTAATGAGGGAAATGGGTTTGAAGAGTCTGATCAGGATAAAGAAATACAGGTCATACCGGGGTGAACTTGGCAAGATCGCCCCCAATATCCTCAACAGGAAATTCCAGGCTGAGGGGCCTTTGCAAAAATGGGCCACGGATATTACTGAGTTCAAAGTCAAGGAAAAAAAGCTGTATCTCTCCCCAATAATTGATCTGTTCAATCAGGAAGTTATAAGTTATGAAATTACTGACAGACCGGTCTTTAAAGGGGTAATGGATATGCTCAAAAAGGCACTGCCCAAAGCAAGGGGGGCATCACAACTGCTTTTACATTCAGATCAGGGCTGGCAATACCAAATGCCTAAATATCAACAGTGGCTCAAAGAAAACGGAATCACTCAAAGCATGTCCAGAAAAGGAAATTGCCTTGATAATGCCGTAATTGAAAATTTCTTCGGAATTTTAAAATCAGAACTGTTTTATCTAAAACAATACGAATCAACAGAGAAGTTAAAAAGCGAAATAGAAGATTATATCTCCTATTACAATAATCAACGGATAAAACTAAATTTAAATGGAATGAGCCCGACAGA
>NZ_JBHUPE010000023.1:0-562 GCF_042686355.1 Sphingobacterium anhuiense | reverse complement strand
ATGAGCATTATCGTTCTGCAAAGTCTTTGGGAGAAGAATTCGGGATTACGTATTCTTTGTTTGCGACCTGGTACAGAATATATAAGTATCAGGGGGAATCGGGTCTACTTCCCAGGAAAGGGAAAAGACACTTTAGTGCTTCTTTTAAGCTTTCTGTCCTTACTGCAATCCGAGAAGAAAGTTTATCTTTGAAAGAAGCCCGTGTACGCTTTGACCTTTCCTCGGATGCCCATATCATTGAATGGCAGAAAAGGCTGGACAAGTTCGGTCCAGAAGGATTGGAGGCACGGCCAAAAGGAAGACCCCTGATGACAAAGAAAGCAAATCCGCAGATCAAGCGAAAAGTTAGAAAAACGAATAAAGCGCTCACGCGTGAAGAGGAACTTTTGCAGGAGAATGAGTATTTACGTGCAGAAAATGCCCTGCTAAAAAAGCTAAGCGCCTTAGCTCAAGCCGAAAACAAGCGAAAGCCATAATGGAGCTAAGGCATCAATTTGATCTTGATATCCTGCTGAGTTGCGTTAAAATGGCAAGAAGTACTTTCTATTATCATTCCAAGAAG
>NZ_JBHUPE010000022.1:0-652 GCF_042686355.1 Sphingobacterium anhuiense | reverse complement strand
TTTTTTTGTTTTCCTGCTGTTTCTGTGTCTAACCTGAATTAAACCCTTCTTTTTTCAGTGCCTTCCCTTTCGGATCAGCCGTTCCTCCCTTGCGGAGTGGTGCAAAGATAGCGACTTTTTATATTCACTTCCTAATCTTTTTGGGAAATAGTTTGCCGTGAACCGGTAAAGGGCTTATAACGTGGTGGATAATTTTAGAGGTGCGCTGTTTCGGGGGCTCAGAAACGGGCGCTCCTGGCTTTAAAGTGTAAAAATGGGTATGCGGGCGGATTGTTCGTCCTGGGACTTTCTTTTATGGATACAGTATTATTTTACGGAATGGTTCCGCAGAAAATATATTTTTCCGGAGTATTGGCACAGCGGATCATCGACACTATATATACTATTAATATAGCTGATAAGGTGATTCATGTCTGCTCATGCTGCCCGCAGGGCCGGCATCTTTACTTTATACTATATAGTACATACTACAAAAGTGGGGCAGAGAAGTTGTTGTCTTAATATAGCCAAGCTATCCTCGTTGGAATAGTCCGGAATAAGGCATATTATAACCTGATCGGGAACTGATAGGGACCTGATTATTACTTAAACTGGGATTAACATAGAGATTATTGGGATTTTATAGGGGGTTAATAGGGCTTTACCCCTATTA
>NZ_JBHUPE010000021.1:0-1314 GCF_042686355.1 Sphingobacterium anhuiense | reverse complement strand
TTTATACAGAAGCCTTTGCTATAAAGCAGAGGCTTTTTTGTGTTTATACATTTTTTATGCTGACAAAAGCGTGAACCAGCCCCTTCGGTAGCTGTTTTACCTATATAGTTTTGTTCTGATCAGCTTCTATATCTTCTTCTTACCGAACCTTGGTAATGTTATCTCCTGTTTTTATTCTACCCATGTATAGCCAAGAACACTTTTTTTCCCGTCAAATTACTTCCTGTTATTTAACTATTCTTTTTTTTTAGCGGATAGTTGCCTAGAGGATTTGATGAAAAGATACAGAACCATCCTTGCTTGATAAACTGAATTAGTTTCAGAAGCATAGAAGACTACTCTGCTTATAAATAAGTAATTACCTGCCTATTGAGAGGAGGAATTAAGTTTTCTAATTTAAATTGTAACCACGATTTTACCGACTCCTTTTATCATTCGTAGAGAGACATGTGTTTGTAAATTCGTCATATTATTTTGTATAATTGGTATGTAATTCACTTTTCTAAGTATAAGTGAATTATTTCTTAATCCAAAAGACTGATCGATGCTAGCTATTAGACATTGAGATAAAGTGTATTGAGCTAATTTTTTTGCTATTATAACATAATCCTAGAATTTCGTATAGTGAATAACAAGAAAATAATCGAAATTTTCACAAAAAATAGATAAGGAATTGTTGTTATTTTTTAATGAGTTGAAAATAATCGATATTCAATAGGGTCAAAAATGTTCTGATGATGGGTGGGCGAATTGTATTTTTAACCAGTTATTTTAGACTTGTTGATGCATTAAGAAAGCATTGACATGATATAATACCTGTATAATATGGATATATGCTGTGGAATATGGGAAGAAAATGTATCCTTATCACTTCTTTTCAAAAAAAGTATTTTGATTTTTTGCAGGAATTTATTTTCTAAATGCAAGTTTATGATGTGTATTTATTAAGAAAATCCGATTCTTTTAAGAATCGGAATGAGTAATTGTTGTAAAGTATCATCCTTATAGGAATAAAAAGATAGATACTACGCTAGAATCTTTTATACTGCTTAAGTACATTGAAGACTTCAGATTCGTAATTATTATGATTTTGAAGTCTTCAATGTAGCTACGCCTACAAATGAATTATCCAATGTTACAGTTAGTTAACCTTATTATTGAGAAATAAGCGAAAAAAGATTAGGAAGTGATTATAAAAAGGTGCTATCTTTGCACCACTCCGCAAGGGAGGAACGGCTGATCCGAAAGGTGAGGCACTGAAAAAAGAAGGGTTTAATTCAGGTTAGACGCAGAAACAGCAGGAAAACAAAAAAA
>NZ_JBHUPE010000020.1:0-285142 GCF_042686355.1 Sphingobacterium anhuiense | reverse complement strand
AGTAGGTCGGTGCCTTTTTTTATACAGAAGCCTTTGCTATACAGCAGAGGCTTTTTTGTGTTTGTACCTTTTTATACCTTAGCTATTCTTACTTTAAGCTTCATTTAAATCCTAAATTTGTTCTATATTTGAGATGCTTTTATTTCAGCAACAATGTCACATATAACAATTATAGAATTAGCGGAACGTTTAGGTCTATCCAAGTCTACAGTATCACGGGCTTTCCGCGATGGTAATGATATCAATCCAAATACAAAAGCACGTATTTTAAAAATGGCTGATGAATTAGGCTTTTCACCAAATATGTATGCGAGCAATTTAAGAGCTAATAAAAGCAGTACCATCGCTATTATAATACCTGAATTTGGAAATAAATTTTTTAGTCAGGCGATTAAAGGAATTGAATTGGTTGCCCGTTCAAAAAATTACCATACTTTAATTTATGTAACAGACCACCGCGTGGATAAAGAAGCTTCTATTATACGATCGTTGATCAACGGACGAGTAGATGGAGTTATTATGTCTGCTTCTGGTGAAGGCCATGATCATAGCCATCTTCAGGTACTAAAAGATAATAATATACCGGTTGTTTTCTTTGATAGAACTTATGATGATGTGAATACCAGCTATGTAACTGGAAACGATTTTGAAGCAAGTTTTGCTGCTACAGAGCATTTAATAGAGAACGACTGTAGACGAATTGCTTATTTAGTAATTAATCAAAATGTTTCTATTGGTAAGGTACGTATGGCGGGTTATCAGGCTGCTTTGGAAAAATATAAAATTCCTTTTGATGCTAATTTGGTGCTTGATACCGTGAATGAATCAGAAGGTAATATGGAAGACATTAAGAATTTGTATAAAATACAGAAACCTGATGGTTTATTTGCTTCCGTTGAACGTTTGGCTATTTCGGCAATGCGTGTTGCCAAAGATCAAGGAATTAATATTCCTTCTGAATTAAAGTTGATCTGCTTTTCATGTTTAGATATTGCAGATCTTCTAGAACCTGGATTAAGTGTTGTTAAACAACCCGCTTATGAAATGGGAAAAACTGCTACAGAATATCTGTGTCAACTGATTGCTAAACCGATTAGCTTCTCTAATCAAGAAGTAACTTATCTGGAATCTTCTCTAATTTTTCAGAAATCTAGTAAAAAAAATCATTAAAAAGTTTGGATTTAAACCTTTAGCTTTTTATCTTAGATAAATATTGGGAACGTTCCCAGTATAGGAATACCAATTGTAAAGGGATTTTAGCTTTGAATTTATAGTATATTTTTAGCGTACAAGATGCTTTAATGCATTATTATGGGAACGTTCCCATAAATTATATTGCCAATTGTAAGGAGTTATGAGACATTATTTTATCTGTATATTTTTTAGTATATCGGTTATTTTTTTTAGTTGTAAAAAAAGTAATCCTGCCACTATAGCGATAGAAAGTGAAGTGTCTCCTAGTGATATTGGTTTAGTCACAACGAATAAGCTGTTTAATTATTGGGATGAGTCCATTACATTTATGTTTGATGTAAATAAGGGGAATCGGGCACTGGTATCGGCAGATGGACCATTGTTTTTACATATTGGGCTAATTACTGCTATAAGTAAAGATGAAAATGATTGGAAAGAGGTTGCTACGGATTGGACACAAAATGATGATGCATTTAAGCTAAGCCTTCAATCTGATGGACGGTATAGCATCACGTTAAAACCGAGTGAAGTTTTTAAAGGAATTGCTGGAACTGACGTAATTAAAATTGCGTTAGTAGTACGCAATGGTTCAGGAACTAAAATTCAGAGGAATAAAGATGGGTCTGATATTTATGTAGATGTTGCTACAAAAGGGGAAGTTCATCTTTCATTTTTAAAACCTAGCACACAGCCTACTTATATTTTAACATCGGAAAAAGAAGCTTATTTATTGAATGAAGAGCTCGTTATCGAAGTTTTTTCTACGGTAGCGGGCAAACTTTCACTACGTATTGATGAAGTTGAACAGGAAACTGTAAGCAATTCATCGCAGCACACATTTAAATGTAAGTTTGGAACTGTGGGTGTACATCTTATTACTGCTCGTGTAGAAGTTAATGGAAAGATATACGAAAAGAAGCTACGGATATTCGTTAATGATAAGCCTGAAATTGCAGCACTTCCTATCGGCGTCAATAAGAACGGTGTAACGGTTGACAAGGAAAAGAAAACAGTGAGTTTCGCGTTAAGTGCTCCTGGAAAATCAACTATTTTTCTATTAGGTAGTTTTAATAATTTTCAGGCAGAATCAAAGTATGTCTTGAAACAGGCGCCTGATGGAATTACATGGTGGTTAACAGTAGCAGATTTGGATTTTTCAAAAAAGTATACCTATCAATTTCTAATTGATGGTCAGTTAAGAATAGGGGATCCTTATAGCAAGTTAGTATTGGACCCAATCTATGATAGCAATTTAGGAAGTTCGGTTGCGGAGTTGCCAGCATATCCGATACAGCAGACTACAGGTCAGGTGAGTGTATTGGAATTGAATGGTACGGACTATCCTTGGAAAGTTCAAAACTTTAACAAACCAAATGCTTATGATTTAGTGATTTATGAATTGCTTACACGTGATTTTTCAAAACAGCATAATTTTAATGCGATCCGCGATTCCATTCCATATTTAAAGCGTCTAGGTATTAATGCCGTCGAACTGATGCCTGTTCAGGAAAGTGAAGCCAATTCTACTTGGGGTTACAATCCTTCTTATCATTTAGCCGTGGATAAATATTATGGTCGTCCAAATGATTTAAAGAGTCTCATCGATAATCTTCACCAGGCAGGAATTGCGGTCATCTTAGACGTGGTACTTAATCATGCATTCGGACAATCACCTCTTGCTCAATTGTATTTTGAAGGACAAACCACGAGCTCTAACAATGTTTGGTTTAATATGATGCCAAGACATCCTTTTAATGTCGGATATGACTTTAATCATGAAAGTCCTTATACACAAACTTTTGTGAAGGATGTTCTGAAGTATTGGATTACAGAATTTAAGATAGACGGCTTCCGTTTCGATTTATCAAAAGGATTTACACAGAAAAATACAGGTACTGCAGAAACTAACGTTGGGTCTTGGTCTGCTTATGATGCTAGCCGGGTTGCGATCTGGAAAAATTATCACGATTATCTTAAAATTCTTGATCCAAGTTGCTATGTCATTTTAGAACATTTCGGTTCTGATCAAGAGGAACAAGAATTAGCTGCTGAAGGAATGTTACTGTGGAATAATTTAAATGGGAATTTTAATGAAGCGACTATGGGCTATAATAGCGGATCTAAATCGGATTTGAGTAGATTATTTGCGGAATCACATGGTTTTAAGACAGCTAATATGGTGAGCTACATGGAGTCTCATGATGAAGAAAGAGTCCAATTCAAGAATGCTCAATATGGTTATACTGACGGTTCTTATTCTGTTAAGAATATTGCTACTGCTTTAGATAGGATTCAAGCAGCAGCAACGTTTTTGTTAACTAGTCCTGGTCCAAAAATGATCTGGCAATTTGGTGAATTCGGTTACGATATCTCGATAGAAGAAAATGGTCGAACAGGGGAAAAACCATTGAAATGGGATTATTTGTCCAACATTTCTCGTAAGCGTTTATTTGAGCATTATGCAAAATTGATCAGGTTGAAAAAATTAAATTCAATTTTTAGAAAAGCAACATTATTATCGTCCTCACTGCAGGATGGATTGAAATACTATACCATGTCTGATGGAAATCAAACTGTATTTGTTATCGGAAATTTTGACACTGTAACGAGAGCGTTTCACATTACATCAGATTTAGCGGGGAGCTGGTATGATAATATGACTCGATCGAATCTAAATTGGGATCAAAATAGTGAGATTACAATTAAGCCTGGTGAATATTACCTTTTAAGTAAAACTAAATTAATAAACTAAACATATAAAATCAATTACATTATGAGCAAATTAACATTACGTGCTGTAATGACCTTTGGTCTTTTGATGATGCTTTGGATGAATGCTTTTTCACAAAATTCTTCACTTTCTGGTAAAGTGGTGGATGATAAGGGAGAAATTGTGATCGGAGCTACTATTGTAATCAAAGGAAGTCCAATTTCAACAGCAACAAATCAAAATGGGGAGTACACAATTAATCAAGTGCCACTAGGAAAGACGACGGTTACGGTCAATATGATCGGTTACAGTTCTATGGATTTACCGATCCAAATTGTCTCCGGTGCAAATGTGTTGAATTTCAACTTGAATTCAAGTACCAACGATTTAGAAGAAGTAGTTGTGATCGGTTACGGTGTGGCCAAGAAAAAGCAAATTACAGGTTCTATATCAAGTGTCGGTCCAAAAGAATTTAATACTGGGGTAGTGAGTTCGCCTGATCAGTTATTGGCAGGTAAAGTTGCAGGTTTGACGGTGAATAGATCAGGTGGTGACCCTACTGCAGGATCCACTATCCAATTGCGCGGACCATCGTCATTGACTGCTAGTTCTTCACCATTATATGTGATTGATGGGGTAGTCGGTGCAAACATTGAATTGGTAGCACCAGATGATATCGTATCGATGGATGTTATGAAAGATGCTTCGTCCACTGCAATTTATGGGTCACGTGCTGCAAATGGAGTTATTTTCGTGACGACAAAACGCGGTAAAGCAGGTAAGCCTGTCTTATCTTATAGTGGTTATGCTGCTATTGAAAGAGTTGCAAATCGTGTCAATGTGTTAAGTGCAGCTGAGCACAAGCAATTTGTTGCAGACAATGGTTTGACTGTAGCTGCCTCTGAGACTGGTTTTGATACTGATTGGCAAGATGAAATAACTCGGACTGGGGTTTCTCATAATCACAATCTCTCGCTAACAGGTGGTTCTGAAGGAACTCGCTATAATGCTTCTGTAAATTACTTTAATAACCAAGGTATTGTGAAAAGAAGTGATTTAGAAAGGGTCGTAGCGCGGGTTGGAATTGATCAAAATGCTTTTGATGATCGCTTGAAATTAGCGCTTAATGTTGCGAATAGTATGAACAAATCCAATCATGTAGACTACGGGATTTTTAATGGGGCAGCTCGTTATCTGCCTACTTCACCGGTTCGTTCTGATGATGTTGCTTATGCACCATATAATGGTTATTTCCAAGTACCTGGAAGAACAAACTATTTCAATCCTGTAGCCATGTTAAATCAACGCGATGAAGAGCGAAGTAACAATACTTTGCTAGCTAGTTTAAAAGCGGATCTGACGATCTTCAAGGGATTGACCTGGACTAACGTGATATCGTATCAGCAAAATCAATTTGATAAAAAATACTATATGCATCGTACAGACTTTGATTCGAAAGCATTGGGAAGAGGATTTGCTGAACGTTCAAACTTGAAAAATATAGATAAGATTTTTGAGTCTTATGTCAATTATAATCTCACTAAGAATCTTCATTCTTTTGATGCAATGGCTGGTTATTCGTATCAGAAAACTAAAAATAATGATGGTGTTGTTGCTTCTTCTGTCGGTTTTATGTCTGACGATCTAGGAGGCAATAACCTTAATTTAGGAACCTTGCCAGATGGTTATAATCCTTATAGTACATATCCTTATATTTTAGAATCTTTATTGATTTCGGTTTATGGTCGTGTGGGATATAATTATGATGAAAAATATTTGTTAAGTGCATCTGTACGTCGTGACGGTTCATCAAAATTTGGAAAAAATAATAGATGGGCAACATTTCCTTCAATTTCCGGAGCTTGGAGAATAAGTAGGGAAAGTTTCATGCAAGACCAAGATATATTTAGTGAATTAAAGTTACGTATGGGGTATGGTGTTTCAGGAAATCAAAATATAGATCCATATCGACAGATCATTATTTTCGGTCCTCAAAATGGTCAATTTCTATATAATGGTAATTGGATGAATGCATATGGCGTTAACCAAAATGAAAACCCTGATTTAAAATGGGAAAATACATCCATGTTCAATGCTGGATTGGATTTTGAATTATGGAGAGGTCGTTTTGGAGGTACCATTGAATATTATAATAAAGAAACTAAGGATTTATTGTATGAGTACGACGTTCCTTCGCCACCTTATCAGTTCAATCGTTTATTAGCTAATGGAGCAAGCATGAGTAATAAAGGTGTTGAGATCACTTTAAATGCCGTCGTTTATCGCAATAGTGATTTTTCATATAATACAACTGTCAACTTCGCCCGTAATATCAATAAGGTTGGTTCATTATCTTCTAATATCGAAAATATTGGCGTATCGCAACGTTATGAAGGAAGTATTGGTCTTGACGGCTGGACCGGTCAAACGGCAGCAATTGTTTTACCAGGTCATGCATTAGGAACATTCTATGTTGCTAATTATATGGGCTACGATGAAGTTGCGAAGAAAACGATTTATCAAAAACCAACAGGTGAACTTGTCACACAGGATCAGATTTCGGCACCAGATGATTATATGGTCATGGGGCAGGCGCTTCCTAAATTTACTTATGGATGGAATAATAGTTTTCAATATAAAAACTGGGACTTAAACTTCTTCTTACGTGGTATGTATGGCAATCAAATTTTTAATGCTACCCGTGCCGATTTAAGCCGTCTTCAACAAGCAAATGTGACGAATATTTCTAAAGATGCAGTTGAAGAAGGCATCTTTGAAACGCCACTAATTTCTTCTAGCAGATTTATTGAAGATGGTTCATTTTTAAGACTAGATAATGCAACATTGGGTTATACATTTAGTACCAAAGAATCTAAATATTTAAAAAATGCTCGGTTGTATGTATCTGGACAAAATTTATTTACGATAACCAAATATTCGGGTGTAGACCCAGAGGTAAGTTTAGGTGGTTTGGCACCTGGTGTTGATAATAGAAATTATTATCCGAAAACAAGATCTTTCTTGTTAGGTGTGAAATTAACTTTTTAACCCTTATTCACAATTAGTTATGAAAAAGAGATTCAGTAAAATTCATTTATTCTTATTTGCCGGGTTACTGGTTGCAGGACAGTCTTGTACCAAATTTGACGATAAGATGTATTCAGCATATACAGAAGATACATTTCCCAAGACTCCAGAACAATTTATCGCCTTAACAGGGCCTGTATATACCAGTGCAAGAGGTTATTTTGATAATTATTTTAGTCTGCAAACAGCGGGATCTGATGAAGTTATTATCCCAACAAGAGGAGGAGATTGGTTTGATGGTGGAAAATGGCGGGACATGCATTACCATACCTGGTCAGCGTCACATGAAGTTGTTCAAAATAATTGGGATTGGGGTTTCAATGCAATAGGTACTTGTAACCGTGTGCTTAGTATTTTAGAACAAGCTCCAGAATCAACTACAAAAGCACAGACAATTTCTGAAATAAAAGCCATGCGCGCTTGGTATTATTTTATGATGATGGATGCTTACGGAAACATTCCGCTAGTTACCAGCTTTGATACAGGAACAGAATTACCGGCAACTACAGCTCGGGCAGAAGTCTATAAATTCATTGTAAAAGATTTAGAAGATAATCTAGCAAATTTAAGTGAAGAAAAAACAGAAGCTACTTATGGTCGACCAACAAAATGGTTTGCACATACCTTATTAGCAAAACTGTACTTAAATGCACAGGTTTATAGTGGCACTGCAAATTGGAATAAGGTGGTTGAACATAGCAATGCTGTAATTAATTCGGGAAAATATGCGCTAGAAAATGATTTTTTGACGCAATTTAAACCTGATAATGGCGCTTCAAATCCTGAACCAATATTTTCAATTCCTTATGATGCTTCCCGTGCTACAGGGAATACTTTATTCAACCGTGTACTACATTATGCACATCGTCAAACCTTTGAATTGAGCATTAATCCGTGGAATGGATGGAGTGCACAACCGGCCTATTTTGACTTGTTTGAAAATGCAGATAATCGTAAAAAACAATGGTTATATGGTCAACAGTATAATTCTACGGGTCAACCTCTGAATTATAACGGACTTAATGTCGTCTTAGATCCATATAATTATAAATTAATACCTGGATCTGATTTTGACATTGGAGGAGCGGATGATGGAGGACGTTTAGCAGGTGCACGTTGTATTAAATACTATCCGGATAAGAACCAGATTAGTAATAATGCCGGCAATGATGTGGTTGTATTCCGCCTAGCAGACGTGTTGCTGATGAAAGCCGAAGCTGTTTTAAGAGGAGCTACAGCAGCAAGTGTTTCCCAAGCTGTTGATGCAGCTAATCAGGTCCGTAAACGTGCATTTCCAGTTAATACGGAGAAACATTTTACGGCTAGCACATTAACTTTGGACGCTATTTATAAAGAACGTGCCTTAGAATTTACGTTTGAATTGACCAGAAGAACAGATATGATTCGTTTTGGTAGATGGGAAGATGCTCAGTTATTTAAACCAGCAAATGCTGGAGAAACTTACAAACGTCTATTTCCTATTCCCGCAAGAGCAAGAGCTAATAATAATAAATTGGATCAAAATCCTGGTTATTAATCTTTAAATGAATAGAAATTATGAAAATGTCTAATATATTTCGATTACTATTAGTTTTATTTGTTGGTATTACTTCCCTTTTGTTCTCTTGTAAGAAAGTGGAGCACGGTACGGACGTTCCAATATTGTCGATTAACGAAAGTACAGTTTCGACCATTCAAGTCGGGAAAAAATTAAAAGTTAGTTTTATTGCTAATCAGGTTACTGATTTTACATTCTCTATTGTACCCGTAAGTGCAGGCGAAGCTTTGATCACAGAAAATATTACTGTTGATCCCAATACATTTATTTTATCAAAAGAATTTGATATTCCTAATCAAGCATCATGGATAGGAGAGGCTTTACTCAAAATCAGTTATAATTCTTCAGGACAGATTATTGAAAAAACAAGATCAATTACTTTCACAGAGAGTAATCCACAAATGTTTCTTGTTGGAGGCTCAGTTGCCGCTGGTTGGGAACCAACTTTAGCGCTTCCGATGAGTTTGTACGATAAAGAAAGTAAAACTAAGTTTGAGATTTATGAGTACGTTACCGTAGATGGTTCTGGATTTAAATTTTTACCGACTAATGTTGACTGGACAGATGCTTTTGGTAAAGGAGCAACAGACGGAACATTATTACAAAGCGGTGATGCTGGAAATATTACTGTTTCTTCGAATGATTTTTATAGAATTCGGATGGATGCTGAAGCTAAAACCTATGAAGTGTCAAAATCAACCTGGGGCGTTATCGGTAGTGCAACTCCTAAAGGTTGGGATAGTGATACAGATTTAACTTTTGTAGGTAGCAAGGGAGTATATACCTGGAAAGTTACAGTAAACCTGGTTGCGGGTGAATTAAAATTCCGAATGGACGATGATTGGGCTGTGAATATCGGAGGCGACTTATCCGCTCTACAACAAGATGGTGCCAATATAGCAATTGCTACTGCTGGTAAATACGATATTGAACTGTCACGAACAGCTTCAGGTTATTCTGCAAAAATTTCTAAAAACTAATTTAATAGGGAGCATGATGCTCCCTATTTCTTCAAACTTTTTTTGAACGATGATACGTTTATTGTTAAGTGGTGTTTTTATGCTACTTCAGCTTTCTTATGCCTTCTCTCAAGGTAAATTTTCTATACAAAGAGTCGAACCTTTGCATTGGTGGGTTGGTATGAAATCTTCTGATTTGCAGTTGATTATTTATGGAAAAGGCATTGGGCAGAGTACGGTTAAAATCAAGAAGCAAGGCTTAACCTTAGTCAAAACTAATCCGGTTGAAAATTCCGATTATTTATTTCTAGATCTATCGGTTGACTCCGACGCAACTGCTGGCTTTTATCCAATTGAATTTTATGAAAATAATAAGCTATTAGGAAGCTATAAATATGAATTAAAAAATAGAGAAACATCTTCTGTGAAAGCTCAGGGTGTCCATTCCGACGATTTGATCTACTTAATCATGCCAGATCGCTTTGCCAATGGAAACACAAAGAATGATCAAATAAAGGGTTTACGGGAGATTCAGGTAAACCGTGATTCCATGTATGCTCGTCATGGTGGTGATATAGATGGTGTTATTCAACACCTAGATTATCTAGCTGATCTAGGAGTTACTTCTGTGTGGTTAACACCAGTACTGACCAATGATATGCCCCAGGCTTCCTATCATGGTTATGCAAATACAGAAAACTATCATATTGATCCACGATTGGGAACCAATGAAACCTACCGTAAACTTGGGGAGGAACTACACAAACGAAATATGAAATTGGTGCATGATGTCGTTCCGAATCACGTAGGATTGTATCATTGGACCGTAATTGACAAGCCTTTTAAAGACTGGTTGCATGAATGGCCAAGTTTTACACAAACCACTTATAAAGATCAGACTATTTTCGATCCTTATGCTTCCGTTGCAGATCGCGAGCGAATGGAAAAAGGATGGTTTGTAGAGACGATGCCCGACATGAATCAAGAAAATGAATATGTTCAGAAGTATATTCTACAGAGTCATATTTGGTGGATTGAGTATGCAGGTATTGATGGTTTTCGTATAGATACCTATCCATACAACGATTTGGATTTTATGGCTAAATGGACAGCGGCAATTCAAAAAGAATATCCTCAGTTTTCATTCTTTGGTGAAACATGGGTACAGTCTGTACCGAATCAAGCTTATTTCTTAGGAGGAAAACGTGTTGGCCAGTCGATCGATACGAAGCTTGATGGTGTCACTGATTTTCAATTAAATTATGCTATCGCAGATGCATTGAATAATGAAAAAGATGGTGCAAATAGATTGTATGCAACTTTAGGATCGGATTATCAATATCCTAATCCATTAGCGAATGTAATATTTTTAGATAATCATGACAAGGACCGTTTTTTCTCTGTGGTTGGAGAGGACATAGAGAAATATAAAGCGGCATTCTCTTGGTTGCTGACATCTCGTGGTATACCACAGATGTATTATGGTGCAGAGGTATTGATGAAGAATTTTAATAGACCTGATGGCTTACTACGTGAAGATTTTAAAGGTGGATTTGCGGGTGATACTGTTAATAAATTTAATGCTTCAGGCCGATCTGATGCAGAAAATGAACTGTTCGATCATATTAAAAAATTAGCGAATTATCGTAAGAATAATACGGTGCTACAATATGGAACAACACAGCATTATGTACCGGAACATAATGTGTATGCATATTTCAGATCTCACGAAAACCAAGTGGTATCTGTTTTTATGAACTGTAATGACAAGGAGGTTAAATTACCCTTAGTACGATTTAAGGAGAGTATGAAAAAAGCAACGCGAATGAAAAATATTTTAACAGATATTGATCAAGAAATACCATTGGAAATTACATTAAAACCTCATCAAACAGTGGTGTTTGAATTAAAAAAATAAAAAATGAAAAGTGCATTGGACCTTTTGAAGGAAATTAAGGGAGTAATTTTTGATCTCGACGGTGTTTTGGTGGATACTGCGGTATTTCATTTTCAAGCTTGGAAAAGACTTGCTCAGGAATTGGGATCTGATTTTACAGAGATTGAAAATGAACAATTAAAAGGTGTAAGTAGAATTGCTTCACTAGAGAAAATTTTAAACTGGGCTGGAGTTGATGCTTCTGAAAGTGAAAAAATAGAAATGGCAGAACGGAAAAATCGCTGGTATTTAGATTTAGTTGAGCAAATGAAAGCAGATGAAATTCTACCTGGATCGCTTGAACTGTTGCATTGGTTAAAGAAAAATGGATATCAGGTTGCATTAGGGTCTGCGAGTAAAAATGCACCGCTTATCCTCGAGAAAACGGGTATGATTTCTTTTTTTGATGTCCTTGTTGATGGTAATAGTGTGAGTCTTTCTAAACCTAATCCAGAGGTTTTTTTAAAAGCTGCCCGTGATCTTAAGTTACTTCCGGAAGTATGTCTGGTGTTTGAAGATGCGCAGGCTGGGGTAGATGCTGCAAGGGCTGCAGGAATGAGCGTGATTGGTATCGGTTCAAACTTGAATGGAACCGATTTGTCAATCAGCAGTTTGGAAGAAGTTTTAAATTAATTAGTTGATTTTGCAATGAAAAATTACATCGTCCACGATGAGTGGAATATCATAGAAGAAGGGTTTCAGCCCGCATATAATGAAGTCTCTGAAAGTATATTTTCTATTGGAAATGGAAGAATGGGACAACGAGCAAATTTTGAAGAAGACTATAGCGGTAAATCACTGCCTGGATCATATTTGGCTGGAGTTTATTATCCTGATAAAACCCGCGTAGGTTGGTGGAAAAATGGTTATCCCGAATATTTTGCAAAAGTGATTAACGCCATCAATTGGATTGGTCTTCATATCGAAGTGAATGGTGAGGTTTTGGATCTTGCAAAATGTGATGTACACAGTTTTCAACGAAAACTGGATATGAAGCATGGATTATTAATTCGATCTTTCGATGCTAGACTTCAAAATGGAGTGGAGATTCGTGTAAAGAGCACGCGGATGTTTCATCTTTTTCAGTCTGAAACAGCGTCTTTAAAATATACGATTCAAGTTCTGAATCAAAAAGCTTCTTTACAGGTGGAGTCTTATTTGGAAGGAGATGTTGTGAATAGAGACAGTAACTATGATGAACATTTTTGGAATTTTATTTCAAGTGGTACATCAGATTCACAGTTAAATATGACTATGAAAACGAAAAAAACAGATTTCATAGTCCGTGCTGATTTGGTTAATAACTTTACTTTAAATAATAAAGCTCTGGAATCTAGACCTTCAAAAGAAGGTACATATGTTTCTGAAAGTGTAGCAATATCTGTAGAGCCAGGTGATATTTTCTCTGTAGAAAAACGTGTTTCGATGGTTACTTCTCAAAATTATAGTGAAACTGAATTAGTTGTGACGGGAAAAGCAAATATCGAAAAAATTTCTGCCATAACATTTGATGAATTACAACATAATCAAGCGTTGGCCTGGGGAAATTTCTGGAATGAAAGTGATATTGAGATCACTGCAGATGTTGCCGCACAGCAAGCTATTCGTTTTAATATATTCCAATTATACCAAACTTATACTGGCGAAGATTCCAGACTTAATATTGGTCCAAAAGGATTTACGGGAGAAAAGTATGGTGGTGTGACCTATTGGGATACAGAGGCTTATTGTGTTCCTTTTTACCTTGCTACGCAACCCTCGGCTATTGCCCGCAATTTATTGCTGTATCGCTATCAGCATCTGGATAAGGCGATTGAGAATGCCGCAAAACTTGGTTTTTCAAAGGGAGCGGCTTTATATCCTATGGTTACAATGAATGGAGAAGAGTGTCATAACGAATGGGAGATTACTTTTGAAGAGATCCACCGTAATGGCGCAATTGCGTTTGCCATCTATAATTATCAGCGCTATACCGGTGATTGGTCATATGTCGAAAATTATGGGCTTGAAGTATTGATCGCTATCAGTCGTTTCTGGGCACAACGTGTCAACTGGAGTGCGGAGAAGGATAAATATGTTATACTGGGAGTTACTGGTCCTAATGAATATGAAAACAATGTCAATAATAACTGGTATACCAATACTATTGCTAGCTGGTGTTTAAAGTATACGCTGGAATCCATACAAACGTTAAAAGATAGTGATCATATCAAACTAAACGTCTTATTTGAAAAAGTTGCTTTTAAGCAAGAAGAAGCCGTTGCATGGCAGCATATCATGGATCATTTATATTATCCGATCGATACTGAAAGCGGGATATTTTTACAACAGGACGGTTATTTGGATAAAGAGCAAGTCTTAGTTGCTGATTTGCCAGATAAAGAGCGACCGATCAATCAAAAATGGAGCTGGGACCGTATTTTGAGATCATGTTTTATAAAACAAGCAGATGTACTTCAGGGCTTATATTTTTTCGAAGATCAATATGATTTAGATACGATAAGAAAGAATTATGATTTTTATGAGCCGCGAACTGTTCATGAAAGTTCACTGTCACCCTGTGTTCATGCTATTTTAGCTTCAAAATTGGGTAATGAGGCTAAGGCATATGAATTTTACCTTAGAACTGCCAGGTTAGATCTGGATGATTATAACAATGATACTGAAGATGGATTACACATCACATCGATGGCTGGAACCTGGATGTCTATTGTCGAAGGTTTTGCGGGTATGCGCGTGAAAAACAATACCTTAAGTTTTCAAACCTTCATTCCTAAAACTTGGGATAGTTATGCTTTTCATGTGCAGTTTAGGGGAGTTAAATTATTTGTGAAAATAAAACAGCATGATTTTGAACTGATCAATAAGTCTAATCAAGAAATTAATATTATTTTTAACGGAGAGGCAATCTCTGTTAAGCCAACTGCATAACCAGCTAAGCAATAAAATTATGATTTCAAAACTGCATAAACCAAAACTGTCAACTGTTCAGATTATCAATATGAGCATAGGCTTTTTGGGTATCCAAACAGGGTTTGCTCTTCAAAATGGTAATGCCTCGCGCATTCTCCAGACATTTGGAGCTGATGTTGAGCATTTATCACTTTTTTGGTTGGCAGCTCCGATCACCGGAATGATCGTTCAGCCTATAATAGGCTATTATAGTGATCGGACATGGAATAATATTGGACGTCGCAAACCTTATTTTTTGATCGGTGCTATTTTAACTGCAATCGCACTGATATTAATGCCTAATGCTGCATTGTTTACGGCTATTTTACCTCCTTTATTAGTAGGGGCGGGAATGTTGACCATTATGGATGCATCAATTAATGTTACGATGGAACCATTTAGGGCGTTGGTTGCAGATAATTTACCGAGTTCACAACGGAGTTTAGGATTTTCTGTTCAAACCTTTATTATCGGATTTGGGGCAGTAATAGGATCTTGGTTACCGTATGTGTTAACTCATTATTTTGGAGTGGAAGGAACAGCTGCAGAAGGGGTAATTCCTCTCAATGTAATATATTCCTTTTATTGTGGGGCAGGTATATTGCTGTTATCCATTTTATGGACAGTTTTATCGACAAAGGAGTATAATCCAACGGAATTAGCTTCTTTTGAAGATACATCTCAAGAAGTTGAAGTTGAGCATCGTTCTGGTTTATTTGCTATTGCTGCAGATTTTAGATCCATGCCAAAGACGATGAAACAATTGGGTGTCGTACAGTTTTTTTCATGGTTCGCACTTTTTATGATGTGGGTGTATACTACTCCCGCAATTGCAGAACATATCTTTTATTTAAAGGGGGGGGATAAATCGAAGCTTTACATGGATGCAGCTAATTGGGTAGGAGTGCTTTTTGGTATTTATAATGCCGTTTCGGCAATCTATGCTTTGTTTTTAGCTAAGATAGCAACTAAATTTGGGCGCAAGCAGACACATGCTTTTTCACTTGCTATGGGAGGTCTAGGATTGATGTCGGTTTTTATAATTAAAGATCCCAATCTCTTAATTATTCCTATGATTGGTGTAGGACTGGCTTGGGGAAGTATATTAGCAATGCCATATGCTATTTTGAGTGACAGTTTGCCTGCAAAAAAAATGGGGGTTTATATGGGTATTTTTAATTTCTTCATTACATTTCCTCAGATTGTCTGTGGTTTTTTTGGAGGTTATATGATCAAGATTTTCTTCGATAGCAATTCTGTTTATGGCCTTTTATTAGCGGGTGTTTTTATGTTGCTTGGTGCGGTATCTGTGTTGCGCATTAAAGATAAGATTTAAGATAAATTACAGTTAAATAAAGGAGCTTCTCATCGAGAAGCTCCTTTTGTTTGTTCAAAGTGAAAGATATTTTTTAATTTAGAGATTATCTGTTTAAAATTTGTTTTTATGTATAGCGTTCAAATTACTTCCATTCTATTTTTTCTTTCCGTTATCTTTTCATCTTCATTACACGCACAAACCCAAGAGCAGGCTTTAGATGATGGGGTAATTCGTATACTGGCTATTGGTAATAGTTTTTCAGAAGATGCTATTGAAAACAATTTATTTGAATTGGCAAATGCTCGGGGGAAAAAAATTGTGATCGGTAATTTATATATAGGAGGAGCACCCTTGGAGCTACATGTTAAAAATGCTTTGGGAGATAGCAGTGCCTATAGCTATCGAAAAGTAGATGAATCCGGAGCGAAGAGCGTACATGAGCATATGAAAATATCGGCTGCGCTTTTAGATGAACCATGGGATTATATCAGTTTTCAACAGGCAAGCCCTCTATCGGGAAAATATGACACTTATGCAAAGGATTTACCATTGCTATATACTTATGTAAAGGAGCATGTCAAGTATCCTGAAACTAAGTATATTCTACATCAAACATGGGCTTATCAACATGATAGTGATCATAGTGGATTTAGTTTATATGAACGCAATCAAGAGCAAATGTATAAAGCTATTGTATCGACATCTGAAAAGGTATATAAATGGGGGAATTTTTCAATTTTGATTCCTTGTGGAACTGCAATACAAAATGCTAGAACGACTTATATCGGAGACCATTTTACTCGGGATGGCTATCATCTTAATTTAAATTATGGTAGATTTATTGCAGCCTGTGTTTGGTATGAAGCCCTATTTAAGGAAGATGTTCGGAATAATGCGTTTGTACCGCTTTCAATAAGTTATGTTGAAAGTAAAATAGCAAAGCAAGCCGCTCATCATGCTGTTATACATCCATATAATATAACGCTTCTCACTGATTATACTTTTTGGACTTATTGATATCTTATCGATGAAACAGAAAAGGCAAAGATTTTCATTTAAACACATCTATTTGGTCATATTATTCGTGATTCTTGCATCCGATATTATTTACGCACAACGTTTTGAACATATTGTGGACTATCAGGTAAATTTTGCCAATGTTTCTTACAAAGGAAAACAGTATGTTGGTATTCGAAGTTTTCAGGACCAAGGTCAGAACTACGTGTTGTCAGTAGATCCAATAACATTGGAGACATACGTGTTGAATCGTAATGCTTGTAAAATTGTAGCCGTTACTTCCATTGAGAAGGTACCATATTTTGATTCATCTTTGTATATGAAGAGCTTTAAACATGTTCGAAGTAATGAACAGGTGCTTCAAGATGCTGGAATTGATTTTCCCTTTCCAAATGAGCGGGGCATTAATCTGACTATTGATTTATGCCCATCGCATAAACCATTAGATAAAATTGTTTTTGAGACTCTATTTGTTGCTTTTAAAGGTGTTGAAAATTCGCTTCCAGTTGCTATTTCTCTTTCTGGAAAATGGATTTTGAATCATGAAACGGACCTGCAATGGCTCATTAATTTACAAAATAAAGGGTTGTTAACGATAACATGGATCAATCATACTTATAATCATAAAGTGAATAAGGATCCTTTAAATCATAATTTTTTACTAGCCACAGGCACTGATGTAAATTATGAAGTAATAGCCAATGAGAAGTTGATGCTTTCTAAAGGAATAGTTCCGTCCGTCTTTTTTAGATTTCCAGGTCTTGTTTCGAGTAATAAAATTATTGAACAGGTATTAAGTTTTGGTTTGATACCAGTAGGATCAGATGCGTGGCTTGCGAAGGGACAGCATGCAAAAGACGGCAGTATCGTTTTAATTCATGCCAATGGAAATGAAGAGATAGGTGTACAAGATTTTATTCAATTATTGAAGAGTGAACAAAGTAATATCAAGAGTAAACACTGGATTTTACATGACCTGCATGAAGGTTTCCAGTATTAACATTTATTTTTAAAATAGATTAAGCAAATCATTCTTGTATTTAAAATAAGGTTATGAGTATTAAAAAGAGTTTTCTGATTGAATTAGAAAGAGAGACAAGTAATACAGGTCGTGTTTTGGATCGCATTACAGATGAACATCTGGATTGGCGTCCACACGAAAAATCGATGAGTTTAGGCGCATTGGCAGCACATGTTGTGGAATTGCATAATTGGGTTTCTAAAGCTATTCCGAAGGATGTCTTCGATTTTAAAACTGATTATCAACCTTTAAAAATTAATTCCGTTGACGAATTAAAAGATATTCTAATCAAAGGTTTAATTGCAAATAAGGAAACTATTGAACAATTGCCTGAAGAGGACTGGTTAAAAGAATGGGTGTTAAAAGCTGGTGACTGGGAAATGGCACGATTGCCCAAGGCTGGAGCCGTGCGCTATATCATTACCAATCACCTGATCCATCACAGAGGTCAGTTGACTGTTTACTTGAGATTATTGAATATTCCAGTACCAGGACTTTATGGTCCTTCTGCTGATGAATAGACTAATTTTAAACCGAAGCCAAAAGCTTCGGTTTTTTTTATGGTTTTACTTCTTAGCTTATCTACCAAATTAATTTTGAACGGATGAGAAGTTATATCAAATTTGCGTATAATAATACATTATTATGCTTGTTTTATCTATCCACATGTCTAATTGAAAAACCTAAATTAGTGGTTTTAATACCTATATTATTATAATATAAAACTCCAATTATTGTTAAGTGCCCTGTTGGCTTTACCTTAACACGTTTTTATTCATGATATGAAAAAGTACATTATAACCACATGTTTTTTAATCAGCACTGTTTTGCTATCGTTGGGGCAAGATAAAAGTGATTTTAAAGTCTTTAATGATAAGAAATTTACAACTCTGAAAAAAGGAGTAAGTGACAAAGAAATAAATGCCATATCTTCAGAGGTAATTCGAGCTGTTGCCAAACAGCTGAAAAGTAAGACATATCCTTTGCATGAGCGTATTCGAAAATATGAAAGCTACCAAGATCCCCATATTTTAGCCAATCGACTGAAAACAGGTGCATATTCGCAGTTTGAAAATCCGACGGGTATTTACTTTGATCAGAATGACGAAATAATTGCCTGGGTCGGAGATGTTAACGGTAATTCTATTTCTTTGGATATTGTGAACTGGGATGATAAAGATTTCAGTAAAGAGACTTACAAATTAAAACCTGGACTTAATATTCTTAAATCTCATTCAAAAGGTAATAGTTACATCAATTATTATACGAAAGAAGCAAAGCTTGCTAATAAAATTGAGGTACATATTCTTTCAGGGCACATCAATGGTGTTTTTCAAGTTGCTAACGATGATAATAAAAAATGGGACCAACTGTTAGCAAACGCTTACGGACCTATTTTAGATATCGTTGGAAAAAAAACACAGTTAGCTTATTCTGTCGCTTCTTTAAAAAAGTATGCTCCATCACAGGGGACACAACTTATTCAGTTGTATGATTCTATTATCACTATCCAACATGAATTAATGGGTCTTGTTAAGTATAATAAAGTTCCCCGTAATCATATGTTCGGTCGTGTAATATGGGATGGATTTATGCACGCAGATGAATTGGGGGCCGCATTTCACGATGAAACGATGCCCTGGGTGGCTCATATTCCAACCTTACAGAAGGATTGTTGGGGAGTTGCTCATGAGTTTGGACATGTTAATCAGGTACGGCCCAATATGACTTGGCCGGGTACAACGGAAACGACAAATAATATCTATTCCGTTTGGACACGTTATCTTTTTAATAGAAAGGATGTTAAATTAGAACGCGAAGCTTTAAAGGATTATGATGAACATAAAGTTGGGGGGCGTATCACGACTTATATGGAATCTGCATTTGTGCACAAACAACCTTGGATGACACAAGCAGGGCATGATCGTATGAAACGGGAGAATGACAGAGGGTTTGCCGGCGATCATTTTGGCACTTTAGTCCCGCTTTGGCAGTTACAACTTTACATGGCTGTTGTAGGAGAAGGTGAAAAGTGGGGTAATAAAGATTTTTACGCAGATATCTTTATGAAGGCAATTAATGATCCCATAATTGATGCAAAGGAGAACAGTTACTATCAGCTAAGCTTTATTAAAAATGCATGTGATGCTGCTAAATTGGATCTGACAGATTTCTTTGAACATTCTGGTATGTTGACAACAATGGATATGATGGTAGATGATTATACACCCGGACGTATGACGATTACTGAAATGGATGTTCGTGAGGTTAAATCTTATGCATCTCAATATAATAAACCGACCACTCCTGTTATGCATTACTTAACAGCGAATTCCATTGATATTTTTAAGGGAAAGCAACCTGTTCGTGGAACTAAAAATAGTGGGATCGAAAAACAGATAGGAAAGATTGTAATTGATAATACAAAGTGGGAAAATGCTGTAGCATTTGAAACGTACGCAGGTGAAAAATTGCTGAAAGTCGCATTTCGTGGTGCAGGTTCTGTTGATGATATTAAAACTACAGTGGTTCAGACACCCGAAGGCTATACCAGAGTGGTTGCAGTAGGATGGGATGGACAACGTATTGAAGTGATCTAAAATAAGGTATTTAAATTTTTTTGCCCAAGATCACGATCTCACCATGATCCAGATTTTTTAACATAACGTGTCACAGATATTTCTTTATAAAGTCGAGCAACATCTTAAAGGGCTTGCTGTGACTCTACTGGTATTTCAAGATTAACTTAACTAATATGAAGCTGATTTTTTTGATAATCAGCTGTCAATTTTTACTCATATATCTATGATGAATTTAGATAGACGTTTTTTTATAAAAAGCTTAGGCTTGCTTGGGGGTGCATCTTTCGTACAGAACGTAAATGCTAATGAATTAGAACTAGCAGAAACTGCTTTTAAATTTGCCGCACTTCCTTATCTCCAAAATCTAACAGAACAGCATATAACTATCTGTTGCGTTTTGAGTAGCCCAGGTATAGCCTGGGTTGACATACTAAAGGACGATGGTACATTGTCCCATAAAATCTATGAAGTAGTAGATGGTATACGTAACGCCCGTGCTGAAGTTTTTAAATTTAAGGTACCACATCAAGGAGCAGATTTTAAGTACCGTGTGGGGGCCAAAGGACCGGGTGGTCTTGAAATCAGTTCTGAAGTGATAAATACAAAGCTACCTATAGAGAACAAGTCAACCTGCGATGTTTTAATTTTAAATGATATTCATGAAGACAGAAGCAGTTACTCGTATTTATACAATAAGACTGCTCTGAATCATAAAGATTTGGTCATTATTAATGGTGATTCGTTTCATTATATTATGAAACAGAGCGATGTAACGGATAAAATGCTAGATCCTATAGCTAAAGCTTTTGCTTCGCAGGTTCCTTTTGTTATGGTGAAAGGAAATCACGATAATAGAGGATCATTTATACGTCATTTGAAAAATTATTATGATTTACCTAACAATAAGTTTTATCAGGCTTTTACCGTAGGCCCTGTTCTTTGGATTATTTTAGATGGGGGTGAGGATAAGGAAGATGAACATGAAGCTTTAAGAGGTGAATACGAATTTGATAATTACAGATTAGAGCAACGTGCTTGGTTAACGGGGGGCATGCAATCAAAAATGCGTAAAAAAGCTAAACATATCATTGTTGTCAATCATTTTCCATTTTTTCATTCCGATGAATATCACGGAACCGTACATAACAGGACAAGTTTTCATGATATTTTAGAAAAGTACAAAGTTGATGCAGTGATCGGTGGACACTCACATGAATTTGGTTTTTATCCCCCTGATGCCAATCATAATTATCATGTTATCATTGGAGGTGGGCCTGAAAAGGATAACCGTACGATGATTGAAGTAGCTGCTATAGATCAGAAATTAGTTGTTAATTTAAGACGAGAGAATGGTGAACTTGTCAACGCATTGCAAAAAGGTTAATAATGCATGCAACCGTTACGGTAATTAAAGTTTATTCCTTTTTGGTAAGGTAATAAAGGATTATTTTGTAAATTCAATGATATCCTTTTATACTGATGTAATGAATTTCTAGGGGTAGTTTATTTCAGGCTACTTCATAATTTATACACAAACATGATTATTCATTTCATGGATAATCTATCTTTTTAAACCGAAGCTAAAAAGCTTCGGTTTTTTTTATGTTCCTTCGTATAAGGAAGACAATTCCTAGAATATAAAAGCACCAATTATTTTTTTTAAAAAAAGTATGTAATATTTCGATACCCTTGCATGTCTTCTATATAAAAGCGATCAAAATTTATGAACCAAGAAACCTTTAAAACGACAGTCTTCATCCATAAGGATCGGTTATTTCGTTTTGCAAATAGGTTTTTGCTAGATCAGGATGATGCGTTTGATTTGGTTCAGGAAGTATTATTGAAGTTATGGGAATCGAGGAATGAACTTTTAAAAATTACGAATATCGAAGCTTATGCGATGCGAATGACAAAAAACTTTGCCTTGAATAGATTAAATAGAGAGGGGGTCAAAACAAAATATATGGCACAACTTGATCAAGATATTCAAAAAGAAAAGTATCCTTCCTTAACTAGAGAACTTATCTTAAAATTCATAGATCAGCTCCCTGAAAAGCAAAGACTGGTGATGTATCTCAGAGATATTGAGGAATATGAAATTGCAGACATTGTTGCCTTGGTCGGAATAGATGAAAATGCAGTGCGCGTAAATTTATCGCGAGCTCGAAATGTGGTAAAAGTCAATTTGACAAAAGTATTTGATTATGAAGAAAGAAGAATTAAAGAAATTAGAAGCTAAATATTTAGCAGGAGAAACGACTCTTGCCGAAGAAAGGTTACTAAAGGAGCAAAGCGAAGAGGGGTATTTTTCGGTCTTATCAGAGCAGGATAAAGCGGAGATGCCGTTGGATTTTGAATCTTTCTTAACAACAACAGAAAAGGCGCAATCTGTCCATCTACCGCAAAAGAAAAAAATATGGGCATTGTTTTCGTCTATCGCAGCAGCTGTTTTGGTCATCTGTTTAGGTATATGGTATTTGCCTAATCAAAAAGCAGTGGAAGTAGAAGAGGTGGCCACTCTTAAGATTCCCTCGAAAGAGCATCATGAAAAGGATATCATTGAAACGAAACCATTGGTTGAGAATAAAGAAAGTGAAAAAAAGCTATCAAGGAATTCAACGGTTGTAAGGATCGATACTTACAATAGTGACAGATCAGTTTTAAAGCCAGAATTAGATCTGGCAAGTGAACCGCTTACGTCAGAAGAATTTTATGTAGAGGTCAATGGGGTAAAAATTACAGATGAAGCGGAAGCATTAAAGATTACTGAAAATGCACTGCTATTTGCCTCTTCGAACTTAAAAAAAGGAATGAAGGAAGTTGAAAATATAAAATGTTTAAGTATTGAATTATAAAAATTATGAAAACGATATTATTAGTATTAGCGCTATTGTGTTCAAGTTTGGCACATGCTCAACTATCGAAATTAGATGAGATCTTCGAGCAATATAAAGAAGGAAAAGGGGTGACTTCTATTAAAATTGGTAAGCCTATGTTCAGCATGCTGAATAAGATGAAATTATCCGATAATGAAGTGAATAGTATAAAACCATTGCTTTCTAAAATAAACAGTATTAAGATGCTGATCTTAGAAGAGGCAGATCTAGGAGTACAATCTGATGTGTCAAAAGCTATTGGCAAATTGAAATACGAAGAATTGATCACCATTAATTCGGAAGGTAATAAAATTAAATTTTTAGCAGAAGATACAGCAACTGATGTTATTAAAAATCTATTGCTCAGCATTCAATCTGAAGGAAGTACGATTTTTATGATCCTGGATGGTAAGGTGAGCTACGATGATGTAAATAAATTAGTCAATACTAAACAATAGGATTATGAAGCATTCAATAATTATAGGAGCCCTTTTACTCTTTTGTCTGACCTTGCAAAGTTGTTTTGTTAAAACAAGTCCAAACATGTCGTTTGTGAGTAAGAGAGACCTCTCAAATGATACGGAAGTTGCATCAATATGGGTACCGATGTTTTTAACAAAAGCATTTATTAAAGGTAAAATAAAAGAATTAGATGAAGAGGATGCGATTGCGGCATTGGCCTTACGGAAAATCAAGAAGTTAAAGATCATGACAATTTCTGGAAATAAAAAAGATAATCTCATGAGTAAGTTTAATGCTTATCTAGCTAAAAATAATTTTGAAGAAATGATGAGTTTATATAGTGAAGGATCAAAAATTACGATTAATACAGAGATGAAGAAAGATCATGTGAAGCGTGTACTATTGGGGATCGCAGATGAGGAGGACTATGTTTTTGTTGATATTAAGGCTGATCTGGATTTAAATGAGTTATCTAAAATGATCGAGTATTACGAAAAGAAAAATAATAAAACTAAAATAATAAACTAGTTATGGAAAAGTTAATAACCGCAATTGCACTTGTTTTTAGTGTATTTACCGCTCAGGCACAGCTTTCTAAAGTTAATGAATTTGTAAATTCATTGCCAAAAAAACAAAAAGGGATAGACATTTTTAGATTTAGTGGTGCTAATATAAAAGATGTAAACAAACTTAGCGATGGGGATTTGTTTATGGATATTAAACAATTTGTTCCCGATTCTTTATTGAAGGATATTCAAGATTTGGTCATCTGCCAAATTGGGGCTGAGCAAGCTAAAGAATCTAAAGCTCTTGAAAATGCTATAAAAAAAGCAGATTTAAAAACGTTGTATGCTGTAGAAACAGATGGTGTGGCAGTGCAGATGTTGACAACAGATTTTGATGAGAATAATGCGCAGGATTTACTAATTGATGTGAAATCGGAAGATGATTCCAGAATAACTGTCATGCTAAAAGGAAAGATTCCAATGGAGTTGACTGGTAACGGTAAGTAGAAGCGGGTATAAAAAAATTATAGTGCGTTTTTCCAGATACTAATGAAGGAAAATAATGATTCAAAAATAAATAACCAAGTTATGAAAAATATACTAATTACTCTATTGCTCTTGATTGGCGTTAATAGAGTTGATGCTCAAGTATCCAAATTGAATGAGTTTTTAAAAGCAAATGAAAAAAACACCCACTTCAGAAGTAATAAGTTTATTAGTAAAGATTTGTTTGATCTCGAAAAGAGCGAAAATATAAAAATTGATAATATCAATATGAATAACTCTCGAGAAAAATTGAAAGATTTCAAAGGATTACGTTTAGTTGAAATCACTACTGAAAAAAGTAATCAGAAAACCTTAAATGAAGTGATGAAATTTGTTAATGAAGCAAAACTGGAATCTGCCTATAATTTTACAGAACCTTCAACTAATGCTGATTTTTATATAACAAAATATGATGATGAAGTATATGAAGATTCATTAGTTATTACTCGTGAAAAGAAGGGGTCTTATGATCTAATTAATATTATGATCTATTTAGGGAAAATACCTATTCCTTATATTAAATAGGAATAATGTAAAAAAAGCCTTGCAATTTTTTGCAAGGCTTTTTTTCTATATAAAGCTTACGCTTAGTTTTTCTTAGCTAATTCTTCAGCGATTGCTTTTCCGATTTCAGCAGGAGATTGTACTACACGGATGCCACACTCAGCCATGATTTTCATCTTAGCAGCTGCAGTATCGTCAGCACCACCAACAATAGCACCAGCGTGACCCATACGACGTCCTGGAGGCGCTGTTTGACCCGCGATGAAACCTACTACTGGTTTAGTACCATTTTCTTTAATCCAAAGAGCAGCTTCAGCTTCCATACCACCACCGATTTCACCGATCATGATGATCGCTTCAGTTTCTGGATCATTCATTAATAATTCTACTGCTTCTTTAGTTGTAGTACCAATGATTGGGTCACCACCGATACCGATAGCAGTTGTAATACCTAGACCAGCTTTTACAGTTTGATCAACAGCTTCGTAAGTTAATGTTCCTGATTTAGAAACAATACCAACATTACCTTTTTTGAAGATGAAACCTGGCATGATACCAATTTTAGCTTCATCAGCAGTGATGATACCTGGACAGTTTGGTCCGATTAAACGAGAATTTTTGTCACTCAAGTAAGATTTTACTTGAATCATATCTTTAGTAGGAATACCTTCAGTGATACATACGATTACTTCGATACCTGCTTCTGCAGCTTCCATAATCGCATCTGCTGCAAATGCAGGAGGTACGAAAATAATAGAAACGTTAGCACCAGCTTTTTCTACAGCATCTTTAACAGTATTGAATACGGGACGGTCTAAATGTGTTTGACCACCTTTTCCTGGTGTAACACCACCAACTACGTTTGTTCCGTACTCGATCATTTGACTAGCATGATAAGTACCTTCTGTTCCAGTGAAACCTTGAACAACTACTTTTGAATCTTTATTAACTAATACACTCATTTCTTCTTAAAATTTTGCATCACAAATCTACTATTTTGCATTGGAAATAGGAAGTAATATAAATACTTATATCCCCTTAATTGATAAAAAATTAAGAGAACTTACTTTTTTGAATAAAATCCCAAGTTACGATACCAATTGTGACAGATACATTGAAGGAATGTTTTGTTCCAAATTGCGGAATTTCGATACAATAATCCACTAATGTCATGACTTCTTCATCGACACCATTCACTTCATTGCCAAATATTAAAGCATACTTAGCATCTTTTGCAGGTATAAAGTTTTGTAATAGTACACTGTTTTCGGCTTGTTCGATCGCAATAATGGTATACCCCAATTCTTTTAAAGTTTTAATTGCTTCCGTAGTTTCCTCGACATGTTCCCATGGAATTGTTTGTGTCGCACCTAAAGCTGTTTTTTCAATTTCGCGATGTGGAGGTGTAGCCGTGATACCACATAAGAATATTTTTTCTATTGCAAATCCGTCAGCCGTTCTAAAAGCTGATCCGACATTATGCATACTTCTCACATTGTCTAGAACGAGTGTGATAGCTGTTTTCTCTTGGTTTTTGAATGTTTCAACATCAGCACGTTGCAGCTGATCCATGGATAATTTTTGCATGTTGCAAAGATAAGTATAGAAAACTTTAAAATAGATTTTGAATATTAGAAATAAGATGTTATTTTTGCATTCCGAATTTTAAGTAAAGAACGAATAAAAATTAGCTAAAAAATGGCAAATCATAAATCAGCGATCAAAAGAATTAGAGCAAACGCTACAAAGCGTTTAAGAAACCGTTACCAAGCAAAAACTACTCGTAACGCAATTAAAAAATTACGCACTTCTACTTCAGCAGAAGAAGCTAAAACTTTATTGCCTCGTGTAATTTCTATGCTTGATCGTTTGGCTAAGAAAAATGTAATCCACAAGAAAAAAGCTTCTAACAACAAATCTAAGTTAACTAAATTTGTTAACGGTTTAGTTTAAGCTTTCAGTATAATATATAAAGGGATACAGTTCTCTGTATCCCTTTTCTTTATGTTTTTACTTTACCCTGGATTTTCTCTTTTCCAAGCGAATGAATGTAAATAAAAGTGTCGAGATTCTCGACACTTTTTTATTTTTTTTATTTTTCCATTACCGCTGCAATTGCCTTTTTCAGAGCCGCTGGGTTTTTCATATAAGGTTCTAAATCGTAAATCTCAACCTTTTTAAAGTCTATAGGGTGACTCTCGCTTTGAAGAGAGATTGTTCCTTTACTGAGTAGTTGCCCCGCTTTTGTTTTTGGAAGGTCAGAGTGCGATACATTTCCACCACCATATTGCGGCTTCTGATATTCGAGAACTTTTTCTCCATTTACAAAGTGTTGGATAATTGAATCTCCTAAGACAAGAAAATCTGCTGTTACCCATTGATCTCCATGATAAGTTTTCGATGTAGAGCTTACACAATGTGGTGTAAATAATTTATTGTTCATGACAACATTTGTACCCGGTGTACATAGATTACTTGTTGTCCGTTCATTTGTTCCGTCGCCACCTAATAACTGGCCTTCAATTGAAACTGGAAAATCTTGATCTTTTGCCATTGTTTTAGGATCTTGACCATGTAACATAGCACCACTGTTGCGCCACGCCCAACCTTCACCTCCATTAGCTTGATCGCCAACGAAACGATATTGAACACGCAGGATGTAAGCAGAAAATTCTTTGTTGTAGAATAAATGGCCATATTGTTGATCAAATTGATCATACCCATCATATCTTACTTTTAATAAACCATCTTCAACACGAAACGTATTCGCATAGTTTTCTCCAACCTCGTGCTTGCTAATTTTTGGCGTCCAATTTTTTATATCCTTGCCATTGAACAATTGTAATGGTTTTGGTTTCTTGTTCAGTGAGCTGGCGCCAACTGAAACACACAGGGCAAGTCCTGCTAAACTAAAAAATAGTTTTTTATAATTCATTATTAAGATTTTAGGTATTAGAGAACTAAAATACTTAAAAATATTAAATTAACAATTGTTTTTGCTTTACATATTCGCTTGGTCTTACACCGATCACTTTATTAAAGGTATTACTGAACGTCGGCAAACTACTATAACCTACCTTCAGAGCAACTTCATTTACACTCAGTTTTTCATCTAAAAGAAGTTTAAGAGCCGTTAACATTCTTAATATTGTATAATACTGTATAAAAGACATGTTGAGTTCTTTCTGGAAAAGACGCGCTAATGTACGTTCGCTTATGTTGAATTTTTGAGAAAGTGTTTTAAAGCTTACATTTTCCTCAATGCGGCTTTCTAAAAAGGTGACGATATCTTTTAGCTTTTGATTGTTCGGATAGGGGAGTGCCAATGGTAGCTCGTGCTGGGAGACTTCAGGTAATAATAATTTAAATGCTTTTGCAAGCGAATATTTAGGCTCTTCAACAGGGAAAATATTACCGTTCCATCTGTTTGTGAACATGATCAACTTATTAAGAAGATCGTCGACAGGGTAGATGCTTATCTTCTTGTAGAACTCCTGGTCAGTATCATACTTTGGAAAATAAAGATTACGCATAACCACATCAGGGGTGCTCGGATGAATACTGTGGCGAATGCCAGCCGGTATCCAGATGTAATGTCTTGCAGGAAGAAAATAGGACTTTTCAGCTGTTTTTAAAAAAACAACACCACCTTCTGTGTAAAGAAATTGATCTTTATTGTGCACATGCTCGGTAATAAAATTTTCGCCAATGATAGCATGGTGACAATAGATGCTATCCTCAAAAGAATCCACTTCTGTTACGTAATAACGATTAACATATTTGGGATCTTTTATATCGCTTTTTATATTCATGATTTCCTTCCGTTTCCGTTGCAAAGTTAAAGTTTTTATACAAAAGCTTTGTATTACTTTATGAATGTAAGTTAATACTCACCATTATTGATTGTTAATTTGGGTATGTAAGTAAGTGTGTACTAATTTTTTGAAATTTTTTAAATAATTAAAAGGTTGATTGATAGTGTTTTATGTATTTTTAAATATTTAATATTAAAACGATTTCTTCGGATAAAAAATATTAAATGCTGATTTATAAATAATTACAAATATATCGTCTTTATTGGATAATTTTGTGACTAATTGCAATAAATTGACATAGAAAAAATAACTTAATATTGTTTGTTCTAATATTCAAACAATTACTAAGAATATGTTTGTAAATATTAGTAAATTGGGAAATAAGTAAAGGAATATGTCATACGATAGAATTAAACTTAAAAGTTTACTTGATAAAGTAATTACAGCAGAGCAGGCTGCACAACTATTTGAAAATGGTATGATCGTTGGCTCAAGTGGATTTACGAAAGCCGGAGACAGCAAAGTCGTATTGCCAGCTTTGGCAGACCGGGCGAAAACAGATCCTTTAAAGATAACATTGATCACAGGTGCTTCTTTAGGTCATGGCACAGATGGTAAGCTGGCTGAAGCTGGTGTTCTTGCTAAGCGTATGCCGTTCCAGGTGGACCGAACACTTAGAGGAAAGATCAATAGCGGGGAAGTCCTATTTATTGACCAGCATTTGAGTGAAACAGCAGAGTTGCTGCACAATAAGAATTTAGCCTCTGTTGATATTGCCGTACTTGAAGTAGCAGCGATTGAAGCCGATGGTAGTATTATTCCGACCACTTCAGTGGGTAACTCAGCAACTTTTGCTGCTTTAGCCAAGCATGTGATTTTAGAAATAAATACAGCTGTTCCGATGGAGATTCGTGGCATCCATGATATCTATCAAGCCGAAGATTATCCAAGAAGAAACGTTATACCTATAGTAGCTCCTGAGAATAAAATTGGGCGAAAAACAATTGCCTTAGACCCTTCAAAAGTCGTTGGAATTGTATTTACTGATATCGAAGATAGTCCGGCAGATATTGCAGAACCAGATACTAAGACAACGGCTATTGCCAGTCATATCTTAAATTTCTTTGAGAAAGAAGTAGAAATGGGACATCTGTCTTCTAGTTTATTGCCGCTTCAGGCGGGGATAGGTAAAGTTGCGAACGCTGTTTTAATGGGTTTTAAAGACAGTAATTTCCGCAATTTAACGATGTTCTCAGAAGTTTTACAAGATAGTACCTTTGATTTAATTGATGCGGGAGTAATGGATTTTGCATCGGCTTCTTCCATTACGGTTTCAAAGCCCTGCTATGATCGTGTATTTGGAAACTTGGATAAGTATCGTGATAAGATGGTCTTGAGACCGCAAAATATCTCAAATACTCCAGGATTAATTCGTCGTTTGGGTGTTATCGCTATTAATACGGCTATTGAATTTGATATTTATGGCAATGTAAATTCCACACATATTTCAGGTACCAATATTATGAATGGTATAGGTGGTTCAGGTGATTTTGCAAGAAATGCTTACTTAAGTATATTCGTTACACAGGCAGCATCAAAAGAAGATCGTATTTCGCATGTGTTACCCATGGTATCACATGTTGATCATACAGAACATGATGTTGACATATTAGTAACTGATATCGGTCTAGCCGATTTAAGAGGATTAGCTCCTCGTGAACGCGCTCAAGTTATCATTGATAACTGTGTTCATCCAGATTATAAAGAGCAGTTACAAGACTACTATGACCGTGCCTGTGAGCGCGGGGGCCATACACCACATATCTTGGAAGAAGCATTTAGCTGGCATGTGAATTTGCGCGATCAAGGAAGTATGAAGAAATAAAAAAAGAGTGATACAATAAAAAAGTAAAGCAGCTATTCTTAAGAATAGCTGCTTTACTTTTTTGTCCCCAATTCAATGATTGGTAATAGACAATGATAAAAGCGCGCTTACTCTAAAATATGCTATTTTTTAACCATGTTTTAATTTTACTTGCTTCTTGTCTTACCATCGTTATTGAATAAATTTGGAAGTAATATTTCTCTTTTTTATGTAAAAGTCTAAAACGCGTCCCGCTTCTAGGGGTCTATCGGTGCTCAAAATATCTGCGCCATTTTCAATAAAGCGGGCATATAGTTGATCTCCTTTTTGTTTGGCCTGGCGGTCTAAATTTCCTAGTGTACCTAATATACACATGATACCATGTTCATGAAGTAGCTCTATTAAGTTTTTATCCGCTTCTCTGGTGCCGAGAAAGGCAATAATGCGATTATCTGGAATATCTCGATCATTGAGCCGCACTAAATCTGCTTCATTTTTTATAGGTGCAGACAGCATGAGGTCAGGGGCTAAATTATGCACAACAGCAGCCTGATTTGCGGAATACGTAATGATTATGGCATTACTTTCAGCTTTTTGACTGCGAATAGCACGGATCACCAAATCATAGGGAACCCCTTGTTTAATATCTAAGGTGAAGATGACTCTACCTTTGCCCCATGCTAAGGCTTCTTCCAAGCTCGGAATTCGATAAGGGGTTAGCTTTCCATTAGGATCTTTTAATCTTAAACCTTTTAATTCATTTTTAGTTTTAGAATCTACTGACCCCGAGCCGTTAGTTGTTCTGTTTAAGTTGCTGTCATGCATCAATATTAAAGCAGAATCCTTAGTCAACCTAACATCACATTCCACAATGACAGGTCTGTAGCTCGCGTTAAATGCAAAAGTTTCTACTGCATTTTCAGGATAACCGGTTGTAGGGCCTCCTCGATGTAAGCTGATGAGCGGATATCGGTTTTCATCGTATGTTAAAAATTGATAAAGCTCCTCTGCTGTTTTTAAATTGAGTGTTTTACTACCCGCCAGAACATCCGAAGATGTGCCGGTCCGAAAGCAGGATGCTAAAAGTGCGGTTGTAAAAATTAAAAAAGGGAAGAGATTTATTCTTCTAAACATACAGTGATTTGTTATTGGTTTTTCTTTAATAAAATGATGAGATCATCTATTGGCGTATTGATATGATCAATAATTAGATGAGCTTGTTGATAAAACGGTTCTCTTTCAGTTAATTTTTCAGTAATAAAATTAAATAGTTCCTCTTCAGTTTTACCGATTAAAATAGGTCTTTTATTCGGTTTTGACTGAGACAATCTATCAAATAGCGATTTTGGTGACATCTGTAAATATACCGAAATACCATTTTCATTCATCCACTGCATGTTATCAAAAAAACATGGAGAGCCACCTCCGGTAGAAACGATTGCATTTTGTTGCGCAGTTTTTAGTAATTGCTTGCGTTCTAATTCTCTAAATTTTTCTTCCCCGTGCAACTGAAAATATTCTGTGATGGACATGCCTATCTCTTTGACGATTTCATCATCAGTATCGATAAAAGGTAACTCTAATTTACTTGCTAACTTTTTGGCTAAAGTGGTTTTTCCACTTCCCATATAACCAATTAAAAAAATAGGTTTTGGCATATTATTATTTATCTAAACTTAAGTATCGCTCTTCTATATCTTTTGCATCGGGTATAGCATTGTAATGCCATTTGTCGATTACGGTTCCTGATTTTAATAAAAGTACCCCAGGATTTGCACGGATCATGCTTTTCAACGGAATAAGATCAGCATAGAATATTTCTGAAATTAAGTGTAATTTATCACTTAGGTAGTCTGAATCTTCAGAAGAACTGGCCGTCAATAACACTATTCGTAGATTGTAATCTTCCGTTAATTTTGTCGCTATTTTATTGATTTTATCTAAAGCCTCTACATTAGCTTTGGACAGGTCTTTAGCAACAATAATTAAATTATAATAAGGATTATTGATTATTTCTTGGGTATGGTCATTTCCTTCAGCATCTGTAATCAGAAGATCTGTAATCGGAATCTGATAGCCTTTCTTCACCAATTTACTTTGCGGTTCGCCAACGATCTCCCAGTTTGTGTCTTCCCAGACTTTTTCAGACATGTAAATTTTATCGGTAATGGTCTTTGTTTCCCCCGTTTTAACATTTTTCATGCTGTAGATCTGTTCATAAACATCGCCTTCTTTTCCTTCAGGTAGAACCATTAGGGATGGGATATTATTACCGATTTTATAAGGTAAAAAATCTATAAACGGTAAATACATGAACGTATAGATTCCAATGCCAAAAGATAGGACTGCTGTAAATGTTGCTACGAGGCCACGATTGGTCGGATCTTTAATGAGTGGTGTAATTTGATTGCGGTAAACAAAAATGATTAAGATCAAAGCAAGCAATACGAGATCCTTGCCAAAGGACTGCCAGGGTGTCAGCGGAATAGCGTCGCCAAAACAACCACATGAAGTAACAACTTCAAAAAAAGCAGAGTAAAAAGTAAGGAAAGTGAAGAAAATGATCAGCAGTAATAAACCCCACGCTACAAGCTTTTTGTAAAAACCTAACAAAAGCCATATACCCAATATTATTTCTAGTGCACAGACAACGATAGCAATCGCTGTAGCATAGTCATTTAAAAAGTCGGTATGAAAAACATGAAAATATTCTTCGAGTTTATAACCAAAGCCAGTAGGGTCATTTGCCTTTATAAAACCGGAGAAAATAAAAAGAAGACCTGTAAAGATGCGCGCAAAGCAAAGTAGATAGTTTGTTTTTTGCGATTTATTATTGATGACTGATGACATAATTTTAGTTTGATTGAGCTAACCCCATTTTTATAAGTGCAAAAACGGCATAATTTAACATATCTTGATAATTGGCATGTATTCCTTCGGAGGCGATTGTGGCGCCGTTATTGTCTTCAATTTGTTTCACACGGTGAATTTTCATGAGTATCAGATCTGTTAACGAAGAAATCCGCATATCGCGCCATGCTTCGCCATAATCGTGATTTTTAGCAAGCATAAGGTCACGTGTTTCATTTACTTTTTCCGTGTATTTTTCATTTACAAATTCTGGACTTAAATTTTCTTCACCATCTTCACCCAATTCGAGCTGAATCATACCCATAATACAATAGTTGATGATACCCACATATTCTTCCAAAATACCTTCCCCAACTTTAGATACTTTTTTGATCTCTAAAGTACGAATGCGTTGTGCTTTAATATAAATTTGATCGGTTATAGAAGGAAGTCGCATAATACGCCAGGCTGTTCCATAATCTTTCGTTTTCTTGATAAATAAATCTTGGCAGTGCTCGATAACTGTATTGTATTCCTGAGTCGTATTCATAACTATTATTTGCGTATTTCACGAGAAAGTGAGTGAACTATTGTTACAAATATAATTAGAATTAACCATTTTTATGCGTCACAATTATGTCCAATTTAGCTGAATATCGCTAATAAAAAATAAAAATGTTGATATTTGATTTAAGGATTTATCGCTTGAGTATCGGTAAATTATAAAAGGATGACAGATGATAATTAAAAAACCTGAAATAAGAGAAGTTAGAATTACCCGCTACATACAGCCTTTTCGTGAAGGAGGTTCTTTGCCGGCATTGGCCGATGCAGATGATGGCTTTAGTTACGTGATTAAGTTCAGAGGTGCCGGACAGGGAAAGAAAGCTTTAATTGCAGAGTTGATAGGCGGAGAGATTGCCCGTGTTCTTAATCTCAGAATGCCTGAAATGGTTTTTGCAGATTTAGATGAATCTTTTGCCAGAACCGAACCTGATGAGGAAATTCAAGACTTATTAAAATTTAGTGTTGGCAAAAATCTAGGTGTTCATTTTTTAAATGGGGCCATTACTTTTGATGCCAATGTTGATCAGATAAGTCCTGAAGAAGCATCTCGAATTGTCTGGCTCGATGCATTGTTGATGAATGTTGATCGTACGGTCCGTAATACAAACATGCTGATCTGGCATAAAGAATTATGGTTGATTGATCATGGAGCTTCCTTATATTTCCACCATAGTTGGGACAATTGGGAAGAGCAAGCTATAAAACCCTTTGTGCAGATAAAAGATCATGTGTTATTAAAGAACGCCAACCAAGTTGAATCGGTGGACCGACAATACCGTTCTTTATTAACCGAAGAAGTGATCCGTAATATAGTGAATATCATACCAAGTGAATGGTTAGTTGATGAATCGAGAGATTTATCTGCAACCGAGGCGCGAGAAGTTTACGTGTCCTTTTTGATGAAGCGCTTAGCACATGCTGATCATTTTTTAAATCAAATTGAAGATGCCCGAAAAAACATTATATGAGTATGCGGTGGTACGCTTAGTACCACGTGTGGAGCGTGAAGAGTTTATTAATGTTGGTGTGGCGTTATATTGCCGGAAATACCGATTTGCAAATGTTCTGTTTGATATCGATGAAGTGCGCGCCAGATCTTTATTTCCGGATATGGATATAGAAATGATAAAGGCTCATCTTGAATCTTTTGTGAAAATATGTAGAGGAGCAAAAGATGGTGGCAAATTAGCTGCGTTGGATCAGACAGAACGTTTCAGATGGTTGACCGCCAACCGAAGCACAGTTATCCAGTGTTCTCCGGTACACCCCGGATTATGTGAAGATCCGGCAGAAACTTTACAACTTCTTTTTAACAAGCTGGTTTTATAAATTGTATATTTTATCTACCATATAAGTATAGTATATTTGTACTATTACATAAAGGGATTACACCCATGAATGATTTTTACGAACACATTTATCAAAAACAATTGGAGGTATTTGAAATGCCTTCCAATAAAAAAATATCAGGTTGGGCAGTAGGGATCTTAGATCTGTTATTTCCAGAGCGAAATGCAGGTGGGATAAAATCTGTCGCAGAAGTGCAACTTGCTTTTCAGCAAGCTGAGCTTGAATTAGAGCAACTGTTAAGTAAATCAAAGGCTTGTGAAGCATGTGATCACTCGCTTGTTGCACGCGATTTTTTTCAATCATTACCACAATTATATGAATTGATGTGTTCAGACGCTGATGCTTTAATCGCAGGCGATCCGGCAGCAAAGAATCAACGGGAAGTTATTCGTACATATCCCGGTTTTTTCGCAATAAGTATTTTTCGGATCGCAAATAGACTTCACCGTCTTGGTGTTCCTTTGATACCCCGTATTTTAACAGAGCACGCGCATTCGAAGACGGGCATTGATATTCATCCGGCAGCAACTATCGGCCATCATCTTTATATTGATCATGGTACAGGTTTAGTCGTAGGTGAAACCTGTGTTATCGGAAATTATGTAAAGCTTTATCAGGGGGTGACGCTAGGCGCATTGAGTGTTGAGAAAATTTTATGCAATGTGAAAAGGCATCCTACAATCGAAGACCATACCATTATTTATTCGGGAGCAACCATATTAGGTGGCGATACTGTTGTAGGCCATCACTCCGTTATCGGGGGAAATGTGTGGTTGACAAATTCTGTAGAGCCTTATACAACTGTCTATCATCAAGCAAATTCTAAATTTATAGATTCCAAACCTTTAATTTAATATGGGAAATATCATTGATACCATTGGCAATACTCCTTTAGTTGAAATCACAAAATTTCATAGTAATCGAAATGTGAAGATTTACGCTAAAATGGAAGGAAATAATCCTGCAGGTAGTGTAAAAGACCGTGCTGCATTGAATATGATTCGATCGGCTATGGAAAGAGGTGAAATTACGAAGGATACAAAGTTGATTGAAGCAACGAGTGGAAATACAGGTATTGCACTCGCTATGATTGCAGGTATTTATTGCCTAAGTTTAGAACTAGTAATGCCCGTTACTTCTACGCGCGAACGGACATTAACGATGCAGGCATTTGGTGCACAGGTCACATTATTAGAGAGCATGGAGATCTGTCGTGATTATGCGGAAGATAAAGCTGCCACAGGAGATTATTTTATTTTAAACCAGTTCGCAAATCCCGATAATTATAAAGCACATATTAAAACTACAGGTCCTGAGATCTGGCGTGATACCGCAGGAAAGATTACACATTTTGTTAGTGCAATGGGTACTACCGGTACGATAATGGGGAACTCTATATATCTGAAGGAGAAAAATCCTGAAATACAGATCGTCGGTTGTCAACCAACTGAGGAGTCATCCATTCCGGGTATTCGTCGCTGGCCTGAGGAATATCTTCCGAAGATATTTGACGCTTCTCGTGTGGACCGTATCCTAGATATCTCGCAGAAAGAATCTACTGAGATGGCTCGTGAGTTAGTGAAAAGGGAGGGTATATTTGCAGGTATGAGTTCTGGAGGAGCATTTGCGGCCGCATTGAAGGTCGCAAATGAAATTGAAGAAGGAACTATTGTATTTATTGCATGTGATCGGGGTGACCGTTATTTAAGCTCAGACTTATTTGCCTAAGTAGCATTTTTATAATTTTAGAAAAAAGAGTCATCCCTTCCGGATGACTCTTTTTTTTTACCTTGTTATTTCATTTTCTACATCTTAACTTTTTTATCAGATTTGATGATTCTCTACTTGAAGTTATCCACATTGTGAATTAATATTGTTGATAACTATAATGCTTGTGTTTTATGTTATCCACATTTTATTATAAAAATGTGAATAAGGTATTTATGCAGGATTTAATGCTTTATGACTGATTAAATAGTATTTAAAGCTGTATTTTTTAAATTTTAGTTTTACAAAAAAAAAGTATTAAACATTTATATTTTTTCTGATAATCTTTTTAAACTTATTTATACTGTCCATAAATAACTAGAATATATGTGAATAGCCAAGTGTTAATAAGTTAAGATTACTACAATTATTAACACGTTATGTTAGTTATTAACAATAAAATGTTAATAACTTATTGCGACCAAACATCTGTTACACGGTAAAAAAACTCTTCAACTTTTACTTTCCTGGTAATGAGAAATTTAACTATTTTTTTTATAAAAGGATATATTTTTCTTTTTAGACAACTTTAATTTGATATAACTTAGTTGGTGTACATAATACAGCCTTAGTGTTTTGTATACATTACCAATTTAAACCGATTAAATTAAATAACGGTCTTGTTTAATAGACTATTGGTATACTTCCAATAGAAACAGTCTGTTTACCTAATTTAATTAACATCAACTATTTTAAACCAAACTAAAAAATTATGAGCAATCTTAATTTAGGTCAACAGCAATGGAAGAAAGCCTTTTGGATGGGAGCTATCGTCTCTTTATCTACAATCTGCCAATCACCAGTGCTTGCAAATCCAAAGAGTTTAACTTTTATGAGTTCGACTCAGGAAAAGATTTCAGTTAGTGGCATAGTCACTAATACAGATGATGGTTCACCGATTGCGGGGGTCACTGTATCTGTTGTCGGGACAAATGTCGCTACCAAGACAAATCAAAAAGGGGAGTATGTTTTGACAAATGTTCCAAGTGACGGAAAGCTGAGTTTTCGAATGATCGGAATGACTTCTACAGATGAAGAAGTTAAAGGAAGAACCAGTATTATGGTGAGTCTGGTTAGTTCCAACGCCAATCTAGAAGAAGTGGTTGTGGTTGGTTATGGGGTGCAAAAGAAGGAAACTGTTACAGGATCTGTAGTCGCTGTAAAAGGTTCTGAACTATCGAAGTCACCAGCTCTCAATGTTTCCAATGCCTTAGCGGGCCGGGTACCAGGGGTTATTGCAACAAATGGATCGGCAGAACCAGGTTATGACGGATCAACAATAAGTATCCGCGGAACCAATACCTTAGGGAATTCTAGTCCATTAATTGTTATTGATGGAATTCCGGCACGCCAAGGTGGTTTTGAACGATTAAATCCTGCTGATATTGATAATATTTCAGTTTTAAAAGATGCTTCTGCAGCTATTTATGGAGCCAGAGCGGCAAATGGAGTTATTTTGGTAACGACCAAAAGGGGAACAAACGGAAAACCTAAATTATCGTATAATTTTAATAAAGGATTTTCGCAACCGACGGTCATTCCAAAATTGACAGATGCCGTTGAATATTCCGAATTGCGAAACGAACTCGAGATTTATAAATTACCGGTAGCAGAGTGGGCTGCAGCACAAAATGCCTTCAGAACGACCGGAACTTTTATCCGTCCAAACAGTACAGCCGTTTCCGCTCCTTTTACACCAGAAGATGTTCAATTATTTAAAGATGGCAGTGATCCGTGGGGACATCCTAATACAGATTGGTATGGGGAAACCTTAAAGAATTGGTCTCCTCAAGAGAAGCATAATGTACAGATTACCGGAGGAAATGATGCGGTGAAATATCTAACCTCAATTGGATATCAGAATCAAGATGCCTACTATAAAAAATCTGCAACCGGATATAAGCAATATGACTTAAGAATTAACTTGGATGCCAAGATAAGTAAATACATCACAACCAAATTTGGAGTTTTAGGGCGTCAAGAAAATAGGAATTTCCCAACTAAAGGAGCCGGTACTATTTTTAGAATGTTGATGCGGGGTAATCCTACACAACCTGCTTATTGGCCAAATGGAATGCCTGGACCTGACATTGAAAATGGTGAAAATCCTGTTGTGATCACGACTAACGAAACAGGTTATGAACGCGATAAAAGATATTACTTTCAAACCAATGGACAGATTGATATTACAATTCCTTGGATAGAAGGCTTGAAGTTTTCTGGTAACGCAGCTGTTGATAAATACATTAAAAAAATTAAACGTTGGGAGACGCCTTGGTACCTGTATACTTGGCAGGGAGCTTATGAAGCTGATGGAGTAACTCCACAATTGGTACCGGGTAAAAGAGGTCCGGCAGATCCAAGGTTAAACCAATCTGATGAAGATCAGTTGAATATTTTGCTGGGCGGTGTATTAACTTATGATAAGGTCATTGGTGATCACACATTTAATATACTAGCTGGGGTAAATAGAGAAACAATCCAAAATGATAACTTCTCCGCTTATCGACGTTATTTCTTGTCAGATAATATTGATTATTTATTTGCTGGAGGGGATGCTGAGAAGAATAATGATGGTAGTGCATGGCAGCGAGCAAGATTGAATTATTTTGGAAGGGTAAATTACAATTATAAATCGAAATATATTGCTGAGTTGTTATGGCGTTATGATGGTTCTTATATGTTCCCTCAGAAAACGCGTTACGGATTTTTTCCTGGCGCAATGTTGGGATGGGTAGCATCTGAAGAAAAGTTTTGGAAAGATAATATTAAAGTCGTCAATTATTTTAAGGTCCGTGCTTCTTACGGGCAGATGGGTAATGATAATGTTGAGTATGATAATGTTCTTCAAGAATATCAATATTTCTCAACATATAAATTTGGGTCCTATATTCTTGGAGATGAAATGATTAAAACCTTGTATGAAAGCCGTGTTCCAAATAATTTCATTACTTGGGAGGTTGCTAACAATTATAACTTAGGTATTGATGCACAACTTTTAGGAGGCAAGATTAATTTTGAGTTTGATGTTTTTAAAAATAGACGAAATTCAATCCTATGGAGACGGAATGCATCTATTCCTCAAAGTACAGGTATGACGTTACCTGCTGAAAATATCGGCAAAGTCGATAACAAAGGATGGGAGTTCAATTTAGGTTATCGCGATCAGAAAGGAGATTGGGGATATAGTGCTTCCATCAATGGTGGGTATGCTAAAAATAAAATTGTATTCTGGGACGAAGCTGCTGGAGCACCATCTTGGCAGCAGACAACTGGTAGAGTGATCAATTCCGGGTTGTATTATCAATATGATGGTGTATTTAAAAGTCAGGAGGAGATCAATTCTAATACCCTGGATTATTCGGCAATTACAAATAATCTTCGTCCTGGGGATATGAAATATAAGGATTATGATGGTGATGGAAAGATTACGCCGGATGATCGTGTGCGGACAAATAAGAATACCAACCCAACTTTTCAAGGGGGGTTGAATCTGGGATTACGGTATAAGAATTTTGATCTATCCATCTTATTTCAAGGAGCTATGGGTGGCGAAGTGCGTATTGCTACAGATGAATCTGGTGCAATTGGTAATTACTTACACGAATTTTATGAAAATAGATGGACGATCGATAATCCTAGTTCTGTGCATCCGCGTATTACAGATCGTTCTGATCAGTATTATTCCAGTGGCAATACTTATTGGTTACATTCAAACAATTACCTGCGTTTAAAAAATGTGGAAATTGGTTATAATTTAAGTGCAAAACTTGTGGAGCGCTTAGGTATTTCAAGTTTCAGAGTTTATGCGAGCGGTATGAATTTAGTTACTTGGTCCAAATTGAAAATGTACGATCCCGAGTCGACTAATACCTTGGGACATTACTATCCTCAAGCTCGATTAATCAACACAGGAATACTTTTATCTTTTTAATTCGCTATCTTATGAGAACAATAAAATTATTTTATATACCGATTTCTGCATTATTATTTACGGGGTTACTTACCAGTTGTAATGATGATTTTGTTAATACAAAACCACTGGCAGAGGTTCCAAAAGAGCTTGTCTGGACAGATGCTGGACTAGCGCAGGCATTTGTAAATGATCTATATAATGGATTTGGACAGGGAGGTTTTAATGAGCAAATGTTAGCTTCGTTGACAGACGAGTCCATGTTTACCCATCCGGGTAGAGGAATCAATACCATTACGGAGAGTAGATCCAATCCAGCGGATCAGGGATGGATTGTTGATTCATATGAGTATGGAAACATGTACAAGCGTATCCGCGCCACTAATATTGCGATTGAAAATCTTATTACGCCAAAATTTAATAATGAAGCGCTAGCGAAACAGATGTTGGGAGAGGCTTATTTCTTAAGAGCCTATTACTATCAGCAACTTTTGCGTTTCTATGGTGCAATTCCATTGATTACTAAGATTTATACGCTTGAAGATACGGATTATACTGCTGCTCGAAATACGTATGAAGAATGCGTCAATTTCATTGTTAAAGATTGCGAACAGGCAGCTACTTTATTGAGTGGGGTGGCAAAAGTAGATGGTCGTACCAGTGAGGCTGCAGCTTTAGCTCTAAAAGCTCGTGTGTTACTTTATGCTGCTTCCGATTTGCATGATGTACCAACGGCAAAGACTAAATCTTCAACTATATCGGCATATGCTAACCCAGAACTGTTAGGTTATGTATCTGGAAGTCGTACAGAGAGATGGCAAAAAGCTAAAGCAGCAGCAAAGGCGGTGCTGGATAAATCTGAACTGGCATATAAATTAAACTTATCAGAACCGGTTTCCCCTTCAGAAGGGAGAGCAAATTATATCGCTTTAGCGATGGGGGGTAATTCAAAAATTGCCGATGCTGATGCAAAACGGGATTTAATTTTAGGAAGATTCTTTAATGACTTGAAAGATGAAGGTGGTGCTTATGTAGGGCGTAACAATGGACCTAATGGCTATCATAACTGGGCAGGAAATAGTCCTACGCAATTACTGGTAGATGATTATGAGACATTGTCCGGTGAAAAATTTAATTGGAATAATTCTGTTCACGCAGCAAACATATATACCAATCGTGATCCTCGCCTTGGAGCTTCAATATTATATGACGGTGCTACTTGGAAACCAAGAACAGATGATGTTAAGAAGAGAGATCCTGCGAATCAAATCCAAACAGGTCAATATGAGGTAATCAATGATAAGGGAGCGAAAGTCATCCAGTATGGGTTAGATACGCGTAATTCTCCGGTTGAAGATTGGAATGGTAGTTATACGGGATATTATATGCGTAAGTTTGTTGATGCGGATCCTGCGATTGTTGATCAAAATACCAGACAACGTGTGCCGTGGCCAGTACTTCGTTATACTGAGGCCGTACTGAATTATGCAGAAGCTTGTCTTGAATTGGGGGAGGATGCTGAAGCACGTACATGGCTCAATAAAATTCGGTTCAGATCCGGAATGCCTGCAATTGATAACGATGAATCTGGGCAAAAATTAAAAGATCGCTATCGTAATGAAAGGCGTGTTGAATTGGCTTATGAGGAACACCGCTTCTTTGATACACGCCGTTGGATGAATGCCAAGGAAACGATAGGGAGACAAGTTACTTTAATTAATATTTTTGGGACTTTAAAAGCGGGTAAGCTTGTGAGTCTTTACCAATATAATACAGACAATTATAGCTACTCCTATAAAGTGAATACAATTGCACCTGGGATAGAAAATAGAAATTGGTTGGATAAAATGTATTTCATATCCATTCACCGAGATGAAATGAATAGAAATACCAAGTTGATTCAAAACCCGGGTTACTAGTTTTAATTAGCTAATTAATAAAATGGGGTTATCTTGAGTAAGTCATGACTTTAATTATAAAAGTTTCATCGTGCTTATTTGAGATAACCTTTTTTTTGTTAAAATAAATGAATGCGAACCAATTGTTCCCATTCGTCGTCAAGTGAGCCTATAAATTCCGGTTTCTTAGCACGGTTATACCAGTAGCGTGCATTCCAAAGATCTTTTTCTTTACGGTGTAGGTAAGCATGCACATGTGCCGATTTTGAATCTTGTAGATGATCGATTAAATCATGGGCTTTTTGCCAATCACCTTTTTTATCCCACCAAAGTGATTCGAGCCATATAGAAAGTTCAGACGGTGGAACTGCCAATACGGTGGAAGATGAAAATTTTTCAAATGTTAACATGCTTCTAAAATAGCGAATAATGTCAACATAAAAGGGTGATTTTATTAAAATCACCCTTTTATGTTATTTAAATCTGCTTGCTAATGCGGCTAATTTTGAAGCCATATCAGTCTCAGGTTCTTTTTCTTTTCGCTCTTTGTTGTGAAAACTTTTTGGCTCACGCTTCTGTTTTGGAGATGAAGTGGCTTCACTTGTTTTCATAGAAAGACCGATGCGATTTCTTTTCTCATCAATTTCAGTTACTGTAACCTCCACATGTTGCTGTACTTTTACAACTTCGTGCGGATCTGAAATAAAACGGTTCGAAAGTTGGCTTAAATGTACAAGTCCATCTTGGTGAACGCCAATATCAACGAAAGCACCAAAATTAGTAATATTCGTTATGATACCCGGTAATTTCATTCCTACCCTTAAATCCGATACTGCATTTACACCATCAGTAAAAGAGAAAGCTTCGAATTTTTCACGTGGATCCAGTCCCGGTTTTGCCAATTCGGCGATGATATCATTCAGTGTCGGTAGACCAACTTCATCAGAGATATAATTTTTCAATGGTATCGTTTTCCTTAGTTCGGCATTATTCAATAGGTCATGAACACTTGTTTTAAGATCTTTAGCCATTTGCTCGACCAATTTATAACGTTCAGGATGTACTGCTGATGCATCTAAAGGATTTTCAGCATTGCGGATTCGTAAAAATCCGGCAGCCTGTTCAAAAGCTTTATCTCCCAACCTCGGTACTTTCTTCAATTCACGACGTGATTTGAAAGGTCCGTTTTCTTTTCTATAATTGATGATCGATTGTGCCAAAGCAGGACCTAAACCAGATACGTAAGCTAGAATTTGTTTTGATGCGGTATTTAATTCAACACCTACATTGTTCACACAGCTCATAACTGTATCGTCAAGTGAGCTCTGTAATTTGTTTTGATCAACGTCATGTTGATATTGTCCTACACCGATCGATTTTGGATCGATCTTCACCAATTCTGCTAACGGATCCATCAATCTGCGACCAATAGAGACAGCGCCACGCACCGTGATATCCTGATCTGGGAATTCATCTCGTGCAGTTTCTGAAGCAGAGTAAATAGAGGCGCCACTTTCATTAACCATCACAATAGTAACTTGATCTAGATTCAGTTTACGGATGAAATCTTCTGTTTCCCTTCCTGCTGTTCCATTACCGATAGCAATGGCTTCGATATCATATTTTTTTACTAAATAAGGTATAGTACGTGTTGCTTCAGCTAGACCACCAGCACCACTATGTGGAAATATAGCCGTATTTTCTAGTAAAGCACCTTGCTGATCCAAAACGACAGTTTTACAACCCGTTCTAAATCCAGGATCGATTGCTAAAATTCTTTTCTGTCCTAATGGGGCCGCCAAAAGTAGTTGACGTACATTATCTGCAAATACTTTGATTGCTTCTTCATCCGCTTTCTGACGTGTTAAAACCCGAATTTCAGTTTCCATAGAAGGTTTTAATAGTCTTTTAAAGCTGTCTGTCAAAGCTAAGCGAACTTGCGCCGCAGCTTCATTATTAGCTTTGATATAAAGGTGGTCAATTGCAGGAAGAACTTCCTCTTCAGCAACTTCGATGTCCAAATAGAGAAGTTCCTCTTTCTCACCACGACGCATGGCCAAGACACGATGTGAAGGTGCATTTTTTAATGATTCTGACCATTCGTAATAATCTTTATATTTTAATGCAGCTTCTTCTTTTCCTGGAACTACCCGAGATACAAACTGGCCTTTGTCCACAAATATTTTACGCGCTTTATCTCTTACTTCTGCATTTTCAGCAATTGTCTCGGCAATAATATCGCGAGCACCAGATAGTGCCTCTTCGATCGAGTTGACACCTTTTTCTTCATCGATAAGTGATGTCGCTAAATCGGTGAAATCTGTACGTTCCTGCGCTAATAGCAGGTCAGCAAGCGGTTGCAGTCCCTTTTCTCGAGCCATACTTGCACGTGTTTTACGCTTAGGCTTGTAGGGAAGGTAAATGTCTTCTAGATTTGCCATCGTCTCTACATGCTGGATTTTTAACGCTAGTTCTGGAGTTAATTTTCCTTGATCTGAGATTGATTTTAAGATGGCGTCCCTTCTTTTATCTAAGTCACGTAATTGTTGAATACGGTCACGGATGGTCGTAATTTGTACTTCATCTAGACTGCCCGTCATCTCTTTTCTATAACGTGAGATGAAAGGTACTGTAGCACCTTCATCTAATAATCCGATTGTTGTTTGTACTTGTTTTTCGCTAATCGCTAATTCCTTCGAAACTATAATTTCGTGTGTCATAAATAGGGAATGTAATATTTATTAAAATAGAAAGCTGCTGGAAATAATCCAACAGCTTTATTTGACGATATCTTATTGAAAATAATAGGCTTAAACTTATGCTTCTTTAGAAGGCTCTTCTGCTTTTTTAGCGGGATCAACTGCTGTTTTTTCAACAGATTCAGTTGTATTATCCTCAGTTGCCGCTGTTTGTCCGTTATCTGCAAAATGATCGTTGTAACCATATTGAAAATGGTTTGGCTCTTCACCATATTCAGGCTGACGGCTATACTGCATAGTTCCTTCAGGTGCGGTAAACTGAGGCGTTTTCTTTTCGGATTCATCTTTGTTCTCCGCTTCAGCCTCTTCTTTTACTTTTTGTTCTGCTGCTTGGGCTTCTGCCAAAGGATTTTCCTCTATTTTTAAATCAATGTCTTTTTCGAAATTATTAATTTGATCGGAAATTTCTCTTTTGATACCTTCTGAAGCATCTTTAAACTCTCTGATCCCACGCCCTAGACCTCTTGCCAATTCAGGAAGTTTTTTACCCCCAAATAATAAAAGAGCGATAACCAGAATCAACATCATTTCTGATGTTCCTATGTTAAGAAATGCAAATATTTGACTGTACATTTTACTATCGTTTTAATAAATTATAAATGCTAAGTTACAGCAATATTTTAAAAATGAAATAGTGTTTAAGGAAATATTAACATTTCAATTGTAAAAATTTAGTGTGCTAATTTGACATTTTCATTATGATTTATTGATAGATAAGAAATGTAGGATTGGGAAAAATCTCGTACTTTTGGAATCTTTTCAAATTAAGTAGCGGGAAAATATGTTGAAGCGATTAAAATCTTACAAGCCTTATTATTGGAGCACTTTTATACTAGCGGGACCAGTCGTGATCTCTCAACTTGGTCATACCATGGTACATATGGCAGACAGTGTCATTGTAGGGCATTTTGCAGGTACAGTTCCTTTGGCTGCGGTATCATTGGTCAATGCGGTCTTTATGGTCGTTATGGTTATCGGTTTGGGTATTGCTTACGGAATTACCCCATTAATTGCTCAGGAAAACGGACGTGGCAATAAAGAAGAATGTGCCAAGTTGTTATCGAATAGTATTTGGATGAATGCTATAGCAGGTATACTCTTATTTTGCCTCGTATATTTTGGTTCTATGTTGGCTATTGATCATCTTGATCAGGATCCAGCGGTGGTAAAAGAGGCGAAACCTTATTTACTTATTCTGAGTCTATCAATTTTTCCTTTGATGATTTTCAGTGCATTTAAGCAATTTGCTGAAGGTTTAGGTTTTACTAAACAAGCCATGAATATCACCATATGGGGGAATGTTTTAAACATTATTTTAGCAGTTATTTTTGTTAAAGGTATGTTTGGTATCAAACCTATGGGCGTCAGCGGGGTAGGATACAGTACGTTGATCGACCGTATTATGATGATGGTCGTCATGTTGTTCTATGTTATGAGATCTTCTTATTTTCTGCCCTACATCAGCAAATTTAAGCTATGGGCTGTTGATCTTATCCGGATTCGAAAAATTTTAAAAATAGGAGCACCTGTAGCCATGCAATATGTCTTTGAAATAGGTGCATTTGCAGGAGCCTCATTGATTGCAGGAACTATCGGTGCTGTTGAGCAAGCTTCACATCAGGTTGCTATTCAATTAGCTGCTATGACTTATATGATGGCAAGTGGAATTGCGGCGGCTGCAACTATTAAAACAGGGAATAGCTTTGGTAACAAAAACTTCTTTCGTTTACAGCGTTTTGCAGTTTCCTCTTATCAATTGGTTTTAGTATTTATGACATTGACGGCTTCACTTTTTGCTATCTTTAATAACTACCTTCCTTTTATTTTCACAAAGGACATGGCAGTAGTTACTATTGCAGCCCACTTATTAATTATAGCTGGATTGTTTCAGCTTTTTGATGGAACTCAGGTTGTAGGTTTGGGCATATTAAGAGGTATGGGCGATGTTAATATACCGACGTTAATTACTTTTATTGCCTACTGGATCATCGGATTGCCAAGTGGATATTTTATGGGAGTTCATTTAGGAATGGGCGTCGAAGGAATCTGGTATGGTTTGACTTTGGGCTTGCTCACATCGTCTGTTTTATTATACTGGCGTTACCGTATTGTAATTCATAAACATTTGAATGCTTAGCATTAAAAAAAGGCTTCTTTTAATTTAAAAGAAGCCTTTTTTTAATATTTTATATAACCGTTAGATTTCGCGATTAATATCCCAGTTCTCTAAGTAATCGGCCACTCTTTTCAAAAATGTTCCTCCCAATGCTCCATCTATGACACGATGATCATAAGATAGTGAAAGATACATCATCTGTCTGATACCAATTAGATCACCATGTTCTGTTTCAATAACAGCAGGTTTCTTTTTAATCGTACCAACGGCCAGAATAGCTGCTTGAGGCTGATTGATAATGGGGGTACCCATGATATTTCCAAAAGCACCAATATTAGTAAAGGTAAATGTCCCACCTTGGGTATCATCAGGTTTTAACTTGTTAACACGTGAGCGATTAGCCAGATCATTGACAGATTTGCTAAGTCCCACTAAGCTTAATTGATCTGCATTTTTGATTACAGGAACAATTAGATTACCATTTGGAAGTGCGGCGGCCATTCCAATATTGATATTTTTCTTTTTGATAATATGATTCCCATCAACAGAAATATTGACCATAGGGAAGTCTTTTAGCGCTTTAGCTATTGCTTCAATAAAAATAGGAGTGAAGGTGATATTTTCGCCATCTCTCTTTTTATACACCTCTTTCGCCTTATTGCGCCAGTTGACCAAATTAGTAACATCTGCTTCCACAAAAGAGCATACATGTGGTGAAGTCTGTACACTTTTCACCATATGATCTGCGATGATCTTGCGCATACGGTCCATCTCGATGATTTCATCACCTCCTGAATTTATAGTATGAGCAGTTTCAACTGGAGTTGCAGCATACTGTTCTTTTTTCTCGGGAACAACAGTTGCTACTGGTTGAGGTGCACTTGTGCTAGTATAATCAGTACCAGTCTGCTCTCTTTTGCGTGTTACATATTTTAAAATATCTTCTTTGGTTACACGTCCCTCAGAACCTGTTCCAACAACCTGATCTAACTCTTGTTGACTTAAGCCTTCATGAGAAGCTATATTTTTGACTAAAGGTGAATAGAATCTAATTCCATTATGAATGCTGGACTGATGATTTTCAATAGCAGGTTGAATCTGATTTAATCCTGGTATTTCTATTTTTTTATCTTCAATCTGAATCGTCGTCGGAGCAACTTCTAATTTGTCTTGATTTTTCTCTAATGCTGATTGTGTATCTACTGTTGGAGATTCTATTCCATCTTGCTCACCTTCGATCTCAATAATGGCAATTATATCACCTACTTGTGCAACTTGATCAATTGAAAAAAGTTGTTCTTTTAATATTCCTTTTACTGGAGAAGGTACATCCGAATCGACTTTATCAGTTGCTATTTCTAAAATTGCTTCATCTTCACTAATGGTATCACCTGGTTGTTTTAACCATTTTGTTACAGTAGCTTCAGATACACTTTCCCCCATTTTAGGAAGTAATAATTTATATAATGCCATAATAATTCAACTGCAATCCTTTTAAATACTAAGTTAGTTATTTTAAGGTTTATATTTTACAAAGTAAAATATAATTTTTGATAAATCAATTTTTGCGGAATAATATTTTACAAATCAATGCCTATCTGATGTTCTTTGACAAGTAATTGCCAAAGCATGAAAAGCGCTAATTGTCTGGTTCGTTCGATATTTATTGTTCTGTCATTTTGAAATTGGAACTTTCTCGCAATGGTTTCTTTTTCACCGGCAATTGCTATCCAAACTGTACCTACCGGCTTTTCGGGAGTACCTCCTGTTGGCCCTGCAATTCCACTGGTTGCAACCGCGTAGTTTGTATCAAATTTATGTTTAGCACCTTGAGCCATTTCAATAACAGTCTGTTCACTTACTGCTCCGTATTGACTCAGTGTTTCTTCTTTAACATCCAAAAGCTGTTGCTTTAACTTATTTGAATAAGGAACAGTTCCACCCACATACATCGCACTACAGCCAGGTACCGCAGTGATTAAAGCGGCAAGACTGCCTCCAGTACAGCTTTCTGCTGTTGTTAACGTTAATTGGTGACGAATAAATTTCTGAATTAAAAACTTTTCTATTGAGGTGTCATGATTTGCAATGACATGATCAGCAAGTCTGTCGATCAGCTTACTTGCGAATTCTTTTGTTTCTTTTGTAATGTCGTCTTTATGAGATCCAGTTCCCGATAGCCGTAACCTAACAAAGGCTAGGGTGGGCAAGTATGCGAGTTTAATATGTGCAGGTAATTCTGATTCTAGATCCGCTATTTTTTCAGCGAGATAAGATTCACCAATTCCTCCAACGATAATATTTTCTTGCGCCAGATAGGTTGTGTTATCTTGTTTGCATAGTATGGGTAATACTTGTGTGTTCATGAGATGTTTCATTTCAAAAGGAACACCAGGCATAAAGATATAGGTGGTAGCACCTTTTTTTATGAGCATACCCGGAGCAGTACCGTATTGATTGAACAGGATAGTACATCCTTTTAACACATCCGCTTGCTGTCTGTTGATTTCCAGCATTTCTTTTCCACGAGCTTCAAAAAATTGCGTTACATGCTGTAAGACCTCTTCATCGCGTTGTAGGAAAGTATCAAAATACTTCGTCGCAGTTTGCTTGGTTATATCATCTTTCGTAGGACCTAATCCCCCTGTAATGAGTACAACATCCGCCTGATCCTGACTATTGGATAATGCATTGAAAATAGCTTCCTCTTTGTCCGAGATCGAAAGAATCTGTATTACTGAAATATTATTGTTTTGAAGCTGAGTCGCTATCCAGGCTGAATTGGTATCAATAATTTGACCGATCAGGATTTCATCCCCTATGGTTATAATTTGTGCTTTCATGGATATATAATAAAAGAAACGTATTGTTGTTGGGAGCAAAAGCTACGAAAGTTCAACGTTGAATCTTTTACGTCACTTAAAAATGTTAAAAAAAAGCAGTTATTAAAAATAACTGCCACCTGAACTATTCCTTTTCGAAAGTTTTAAATCTTGCAGAATTGAAGATTTAGCTCTTATCGTAATGTTATAACTTTGGTATCTTCCAAAAGGTGTCCATCCAATTGCCATATCCCAACAGTGAAGGTCTCTATAGATATTAAACTGTGTCAACGATATTTCTTTTGCTTTTAGATCGTAGCCTGAGTTAAAGGTTACTTTCCATTTCGGCGTTAAACTAAAATCACCGTGAATATTTACCGTACTCGTGATGGTCGAAACATGACCTGGCTTAGAATATTGGAAACTAAATGATCCGGCTAAGTTCCAAGGTATATTGAAATTCACGAACGCATTTGGGTCGGCACTGATGCGGGATAGAGCCTGCGCCTGTTCCGGAGTCATATTGGCTCCCATTTGGTTACGTAAAGAATCGATGTTATTATTTCTGTTTTTTGAGGCCTTTGGATTGAAACTATAATCAAATGAAAGACCGAAATTGGTCAAACGTGCAAGTTTACCGTCACTGAACATATATTTGTTATAGCGTTGTCCTGCTTGATCAATTGCATAGGGATCTAACGTACCGTTGAAGTTAATGTTAATTTTCTCTCCAAATACGGCAGTTCTTCCCGAGAAAGAGATGGGTGATAATTTCATGGAATCGGCCACAAAATTGTAGTTTCCACTAAATGATAAACCTTGTAGGATCGGAATTTTCTTAAATCCACCATCTGTCGTATCCGATTTACTTTTTACTTTTGCTTCGATATTATTATCAACAGAAAAACCAATTCCCATTGATTTTCCAGCTGAAGGTGAGCCGTATACATTATCCTGGAAAATGGAGTACTGGTTTATCATACCATATTGATCGACATACTTTTTATAGAAGCCATATTTCGAATCGGAAAAATCAGGTCTGTAGTTTAAATTGACAGATGGGGTGATGACATGCCTTATAGCCTGTATTTTACCGATTTTTGGATACATACCATAGATTTTGGTAGATACCCCGGTTGATACAGAATAATCATAAGCCCTTTTAAATCCTTGTACTGTATCTTTGGCAGGAACATAACCCTCTTTCGTATTTTCCATTCGTTGCCGGGTACTCTGTAAATACCATCTCTCCGTGTAATTTACACTTGTATTAAATTGGAAATGACTAGCATTTAAAGATAAACTGATCGGGATATTATGTTGAAAGCCGTTTGTAAACTCTTTTAATGTTTCTTTTCTAAAAATTCTAGATTCGTTCGTGTTCAGGGTGTTGGTTCCCTGTAAGCTATAACCGACATTGATTCGTTGAAACCATTTTTGTTCTCCCACTCGTTCTTTTGAATCAAAAGGATTGAAAGAAGAAACGTTTAAACTGAAATTTGGAAGTTGCAACTGAATATCACCTTTATTCATGTCCTGACGATGACTTAAAGTCGAAGTAAAGTTGACTTTTCCATCGGCAAATACACGTCCATAGCTAATGGAAGAAGACATGTTGTTTTTGGTGATATCATTAAAATTATTGGTACCGTTAACACCCGTATTTTGAAAATATGATCCAGTTCCAAAATTTACATTCGCAGAAAAAGATGTTCCCGGATTTGCTTCCTGTCGCTGTGTATGGTTCCAGGTAACATTAAAATCTTTGTTAGTCCCATAATTATCTGTTCCTTCAACTCCAGCTTTGGTTGAGGCATAACGGATATTGAATCCACCATTGTATTTATAGTTGACCGTATATCTTGTATTGATCGATGCTTCCCATGATCCTTTCGAATATAAGCTTCCTCGAACTTCACTGTCCCAATAATCATTGAAAGCTAAATACCAACCGATGTCACGCATGGCAAATCCACGGGTATAATCTTCTCCAAATGATGGAAATAAAAAACCTGAAGATCTTTTGTCCGGTTTAGGGAAAAAGGCAAACGGGAAACCGATAAATTTTAAAGGGATGTTCTGTAATACGAGATAGGATGGACCTGCGATAATTTGGTTTTTAGTCACAATACCTTTGCTAAGAAAAATCCCGAAGTGTGTGTGTGGTTCTGGAAGATTACAGGTGCTATACAGCCCATGATACAATGACATTTCATCGTAAATATTCTTACGAACTACCTTTGCCTGGATATAACCTCCTTCTACATCAGTCATGATTCCATAGGTATTACCTTCTTGTTTTTCGTAATCATATAGAAGGGAGTCGACCGTTTTAGGACTTTCAGCTCCAGTCATTACAATAGGACGCCCTACATACTTGCCATTATGGTCAATAATACCTGACGCAAATATTTGTTTTTTATTTCGGTCTAATCGAATATAATCGGCAGATAATTCAAAATCTTGATACTTAACTTTAGCACCTCTATATAAGTGACTTATATTTTTATCGACTTCCGTACGTTGTGAATCTCTGGCGATGATACTGACCTCCGCCTGCAATCCACCCTTATTTTTGGTACTGTCTTTGCCGATAATTGTAGAATCTCGTTTAACACGAACGGAATCAGTTGTTCCTTTGACCGAAACAGAATCTTTTAGACTCTTTGACGTTGTCTTTACGGGGGTTTTTTCTTGCGAAAATGTTGTAGAAACACTTAGCGAAAGAATAAGAAATATTGTTAAAATGTGTGTTAACGACTTCAAAATTAAAGACAAATGTTATTTTTGTAAAAATATTTAAACTAAGCTTGACAAAATTAGTCAAAAACAAATAGAAAGTGATGTTTTTTAACGAGATTAACATTTCCTATTTTTGTACCACAATATTACTCATTACATTTTGTTATTAAATTACAGAAATCAAAAAAAATATACATGAAATTAGATTTGAATATTAGAAAGCGGAAACTTATATTTTTTTTAGCTCCAGCGATTTTTCTATTTATGGTTTTGACGAGTGCTACTCCTCCAAGCAATACTATTTCTAAAGCACATGTTACTCCTCCCCAGGATTATCAAATTAAAACAATTGTGATTGATGCCGGCCACGGTGGGAGGGATTCTGGAGCAAAAGGATCACGTTCTTTGGAAAAGAATATAGCTTTAGAGGTGGCTTTGAAATTAGGTAAAGAAATCGAAAGACAGTTGCCTGGAGTACGCGTAATGTTTACCCGTAGAACAGATGAGTTTATTGATTTATATAAGCGTATTCGAATGGCTAATGCTGCGAAGGCTGATATTTTTATATCGATTCATTGTAATTCTGCACCAGGAAGATCGTCAAGAGGTACAGAAACAATTGTATCAGGCTCACATCGCTTAGGTGAGCAGACTGCTGCCATTCGTGAAAATGCGTCCCTATTATTAGAGGAGAATTATAAAGAAAATTATCAGGGATTTGACCCAAAAGATCCAGAGAGTTATATCATCTTCTCTTTGATGAAAAATCAATACCGCGAGAAAAGTGTCAAATTAGCAAATCTGATGCAACAAGAATATGTCAAATCAGGAAGAGTAAGCCGGGGGATTCTGGAGCAGGGATTGGCAGTATTAGCAGAAGCAGGAATGCCAGCGGTTTTGACCGAAATTGGTTTTGTAAATAATCGTGCAGAAGAAGATTATATGCTATCGGATGAAGGACAAAGTGAGATCGTACAAAACTTAGTTTCAGCAATCAGCGCATTCAAAAAAAGCGTAGAAAGATAAACTTATTTGCCATTGTCTTGTTTAAATGATAAATTGAGTTCAATAAAAACACCTTAAGGAAATATTATTTTGAAAATATCAAACGAGACTAAAGTCGGAATTTTAGCTGTAATAGCAGTAACATTATTATTTATAGGATATAGCTTTTTAAAAGGCAATGATGTATTTAGCAGTGATAATACCTATTATACATCTTATCAGGCAGTGGATGGTCTTACTGCCTCTAAGCCTGTATTAGTGAACGGATATCAGATTGGCCGTGTTTCTAAGATGACATTGCAACCAGATGGAAGCATTCTGACAGAATTTAAAATTAAAGCCGAATACAAAGTTCCGAAAAATACTGTTGCGCGTATAGCAAGTACAGATCTCCTGGGAGGAAAAGCAATTGTATTTGATATGGGAAACAGTACAGAAATGGCTAAAGATGGTGAAATATTAGCCTCAGGTATTCAAGCAAATATAATGGATAAAGTCGAACCTATTCAGAAAAGAGTTGAAACCATCACCATAAAATTAGATTCTGTATTAACAGTTGTCAATTCTGTATTGGACGATCAATTTCAAGAAGACTTTAAGCAAAGTGTTCATAGTATTTCAACATCTTTAAAAAATGTGGAGCTAATTACGAAAGATGTAGAAGGCCTGGTTGGTTCGGAACGTAAAAGATTAACCACCATTATCTCTAATCTTGAAGTTATTACCAATACATTTAAAAATAATAGCGGTCAGATCACAGCTATCATGTCCAATTTGAATACTGTAACAGATAAAGCAGCTAAATTAGATTTCCAACAAACTATGGATAAAGCTAATACGGCTATGACTGACTTCCAAACAATAGTAGATAAGATCAACAAAGGGCAGGGTTCAATTGGACTATTGATCAATGATAATAAGCTTTATGATAATTTAAATAATGCTTCCGAAAGCCTTGATCACCTTATGAAAGATATTAAAGAGAAGCCGGGAAAATACATCAAGCTTTCCATCTTTGGTAAAAAGGGAGAGCAGGAGAAATAAAATTAAAAAGGCTTGAAGCCAAACTTCAAGCCTTTTTAATTTATAAGGTTTCTTTCAGCCATCCGAAAAATTCTCTTTGCCATACCTGAGCATTATGCCCTGATAGCACCCAGTGATTTTCGTCTGGTAAATAAACTAATCTACTTTTGATTTTCTTCAATTGGGCAGCCTGAAAAGCACCTAGTCCCTGGCCAATCGGCACACGGTAGTCATGACCTCCTTGAAAGATTAATATTGGTGTATTCCACTTGTCAACATATTCAGAAGGGTTGAATTCGGTATATGATTTTGCATTTGCTTTATCCCAATAAGGACCGCCTAGTTCGTGGTTCGCGAAAAACAATTCTTCTGTTGTACCATACCAACTTCTCATATCGAATAAGCCGTTATGTGCAATTAATGTTTTAAATCTATTTTCATGTACTCCAGCCAGCATATATACTGAATAACCACCATAACTAGCGCCGATAGCAGCACGACGTGTTGTATCTACATATTTCTCATTAGAAATATCATCAATGGCAGATAAATAATCCCTTATAGGCTGCCCGCCCCAATCTTTGGATATTGCTTCATTCCATTTCACTCCCCAGCCAGGCATCCCGCGACGATTTGGAGCGATCACAATATAACCTTGAGAAGCGATAAGCTGTAGATTCCAACGGAATGAGTAAAACTGGGTCAGTGCAGACTGAGGGCCACCTTCGCAATATAAAATCGTTGGGTATTTTTTTGTTGGATCAAAATCTGGCGGATAAATTACCCAAGAAAAAAGATCTTGGCCATCAGAAGCTTTTGTAATTCTGGATTCAATTTTATTATCACTGATATGAGCATACATTTTATCATTGACAGTCGTCAATGCCGTTAACGTTTTATTCGTTAAGTCATATTTGTAAATCTCTGTAGCTCTTGTGAATTTTGTTGATGTTACGATCAACTGATTGGCTACCTGTCCCACAATTCCTGTGATATCAAAATTTCCTTCAGAGATTTGTTTAATCGATGCTAAAGATTTGTTTTTTAAATTAGTAGGAACAGTCAGTTCGAAAAGTTGTACGGTACCTTTGGATGGTGCTACAAAATAAATCTTGCGATTGTCCTTGCTCCAAATGAAAGAGTTTACTGTGCCGTCCCAATGTGCAGTTAGATTTAAACGCTGAGATGAGGCTTTATCGAAAATAATGATATCATTTTTATCGGCTTCGTAACCATCTTTTTTCATACTTAGCCAAGTTAACTTAGTTCCATCTGGACTGTAAGTCGGGTTGGTATCATAGCCATTCATACCCTCAGTCAGATTTGTTGTTTGCTTAGAAGTAAGATCATAGCGGTAGATATCCGTATTTGTACTCACGGCATACTCTGTTCCAAACCTTTTTTTACTGACATATAGCACAGCTTTACTATCTGGTGTCCATTCAAAATCTTCAGAACCGCCAAATGGCATTTGAGGACTATAGAAAGGCTCATCCTGCAATAAATCAATTGCTTCGCCAATCTTACCGTTGTTATAGCTGGCTACAAATGGATGATTGAATTTTCCATTATTGAACGTGTCCCAATGACGGTAGTCAAGGTTGTCAAAAACATAAGCGTCAGATTTTGGTAAATCAGGATATTTGTCGGTACTGTGATATTTTTTGATTAAAACTGCTTTGCTAAATAAAATATATTGACCATTTGGAGATAGCTTTACATTTTCTAGATCAGTTTCGCTATGTGTCAGTTGTATAGCTTCACCTTTATATCTATTCTTTTTCCAAAGTTGCCCTTTGAACAAGTAAATGATATCGCCATTTTCTGTAATCTGTACGACAGACTCACCGCCCTTTTCACTTGTTAGAGGAGCTGTGTTACCTGTTTCTAATGATAATGTGTAAAGGTTTTTTTCCGAACTGTTTGTTTCTATAGCATAATTAGAGACACCATATACTAAAGTTTTTCCATCTGTTGAAATTCCTTCTCCAGAAACACGGCCTAATTTCCAAAGTGTCTGCGGATCTAATGGTGCTTTTGCGGTGTTTTCCATATTAAGAACCATTTTGGTTTCTTTGTTTTCCTGAGCTATTGATGCCGAAGCGCATAATAAAATGGAAAGCGTTATTAAAGATTTTTTTTTCATAAAGAATACGAATATGAACAGGCAAGATACAAAATCTACGATCATTTAACATATTAAATAAAGTATTAGAGAAAGAAAACAAGGTGAAGGAATTGTTCAGAATGATGCGATATCACTTTGTGTTAAGCTATTGAAGGAAATTGGTGAAATTATGAAATACTATTTTAACGCATTAAAAAAAAAGCATAAAGCGGCATAGCATTGATATTAGTAACTGAAAGTTATACATAATTAGCTGGATAAAAAAAGCTTCACTCAGTGCTCAAAAAGGAAGGGCTATTTAACCTTTTTAGCGCTGAGTGAATACGCAATTTTAAAGCTGTCTTTGCTCTTATTGGAGAATCGGGATAAGCGTATTTTCCTCTAATCTTACTGCGACATACTTTACGGAAGTAAAACCATCTTCTCTAGAAATGATGTTGGAAAGATCTAGCCCTCTTTTAGAAAAAGTGCTTATGAGCGCAGTGCGGAATGTAGATTTGGAAGAACCCCAACCTTTTTCCGATACCGTATCATTGTTGAGCTGTATCAGTTCGTTGATTGAATAATAACTGAATTTTTCCAGTAAATGTTGATAAAGATTTGGTGTTGACATACAATTTAAAAATTTAAAGGATTAAACCATAAACTGTATCCAGATATTTTTGGTCGAAACCCATATTAATTTACCACCGCGGTTATGTAACTCGGTTGGTATTGCAACGTGCAATTCTGAATACTCTACAAAGTTAGTAGATTTTATTTTGTTTCAAAATTTATTTTAAAATAATTAATTCATGATGAGAATTTTATGAATGATGTCGATCAGATTATTATTTCTTTATAGCGGAAATTATAATAAATATTGGCCTTCTCATCTCGTCTTGCATTTCCGGATAAATTTTTAAAACTTCCTCTGAAGGTTTGGGTTCCGATATTTCTTGAATATCAAAATTAGATTTAATAACCGTATTGATGATAGTTTCTAGATTTCGATGGTATTTAGTTACTTCGTGTCCAAGAAATTTAGTTTTTCTTTGGCCTTCTTCCTGATAATTGTCAATCGGCCAATGCAGACGATTTCCATTTTCATCCTTAAACCAATCTTGTTCAGCTCTTGAAGTAAAAGCGGGATGTTCCATTGAAAAGACAAAACTTCCTCCTTTTTTAAGAATTTGATTTATTTTCAGAAAAACACTTCTCAAATCTTTTAGGTAATGGAATGCAAGTGAACTAATAACGACATCAAATTCTTCATGGTCAAAATTAATATCCTCGATGGCCATTTTTTTATATTCAATTTCAAGGTTTTTGGAAAGCTCTTTTGCTTTATCAATCATTTTTTGAGATAAGTCAATTCCAATTACATTTTTAGCCCCTTTTTGCTTAGCATAAATGCAGTGCCATCCATATCCGCAACCTAGATCAAGCACTTTCTTATTCTGGAAATCAGGTAACATTTTCTGTAAAACATGCCATTCTCCAGCAGCATTTAAACCATCTATAGAACGTTGCATCTTTCCATAGCTTTCAAAGAAGCTAGGATCATCATATTTGTTTTGTTTCATTTTATTATTCGCCGTTTCAAGGTAATTTCAAATTTACTGCCAATATTATTTTTATCAAAACTGAATTGGCTGAACGAGACATAAAAGCATGCTTGACGATCCAGCCATCAAAAGGGGTGGATAAACCTTTAGTAAGTTACAGTGTTATTAATATATTATCTCTTCATTAGGAAAATTAAATTTGATATTGAATTAATTTTTGGTTATTTTTAAATTGTAAAATACATTATACATAAATGTTTTAATATTTTAATGAAACTAATATTGATTTAATGAAGAAATATCTGCTTTTATTGCTATTTTTTTGCCCACTGCTTATTGTTAGTTGCAAGAAATCAGAAGAAATTAATCCCCTATCAAACATGAGTATCGTGTTTTCTGACAATAATCATCCTGTCAGAGGAAAAGTGAAGTACGACTATAATTTGGACAATTGTGGACAGATCAATCTTATTACGAGCGTAAAGGAGTCTGATGGTACTTATTCACAATTGAAATTAACTTTACTTTCTAATGGAGCATTAGCCAAGGTTCAGTATTTCAAACAAAATTCTTCAGCTGATGGTAACTATTTTGCTCCACATCTTCAGCCAGAGAAATCTTTTCAAATCGCGGATTTTAAATATGAAAAAGCAGGCGGTCGATTATCTTTTTCTTTTAGTGGAAAAGTTTATAAAAACAATGAGCAAGAACGAGTATTGACTGGTAAAGTAGATCTGCACACCATTAAATATGCACCGTGCGAAGCATTGATCCTTGATGTAATGACAGTGAAACCAGCTTTTAATTTTTTCTCTATGTATTCATCTTCTACTAAATCAACTGTTAATCCAGACAGATCGGACCAGTACAACTATTATACATATGTTGCTCACTCCAATTCTGGTCAATTTATAAGTTTGAAGCTGGAAAGCGATATTTCCAAATTGGTAGGCAAGGAGATTGACTTTGATGACACTAACCCATTATACAGTGTTAAATATTGGGAATATACCGGACTGTTTATGTTGGAGGAATCCTATGGATCCCTTGATCAAAACTGGAAGCGTTTTCAAACGAGGGGTAAATTTACCAGTATCCAAAAAGTATCGGATGAAAGATACAATAAACCGTATTACAAAGGTATAATCGTTATGGATATACTTGATGAAGGCCGTTTAGTGAAAGAAAGCGTCGAATTACCTTTTTATATGTCGTCAATGGACTGAGTAGCTCAATGAAATGTAGCATAGGCCACCTGAATAAATGTGTCTTTTTTAATTACAATGCCTTTGATATTAATCAAGTGCATTTGTGAGGTCCTTCGGATCAAAGTTTAATGTGTTGTAGTTTTTCATTTGATATACGGGCATGTAGTGGAAATGCTTTACCTTGAATATGGAGTGAAGCTGAAGGTGAAATATACCGTAGTAAAACTTCCGTCGGTTAATAACTTATATTAATGTATAAATGATATTTAAGAGTTTATAGAAGTATTTTAGAGTTTAAACCGCGGTAATACAACCTCTCTTTTACTTAGTTATAATTGCGAGATAGTTACTTATATAAACGCATATTTTGTTGTAGCCAATTTTCAAATAAATAAACCATTATGGCAATTTTAAAAGGTGGGATAAATGGACCCTTTTCGGGTAAAGTCGGAAGCATTGTAGGTTATGAATTAAACGGTCAGGCTATTATTCGCTCTCTTCCGAAAGTTGTGAAAAGAGCTCCTAGCGAATTGACGCTTATTAACCGGATGCGTATGAAGGTAGTATCCCAATTTCTGAGACACCTTAAAGCACCGATCGCATTTGGCTATAAAAACGTTGCCCCCAAAGGCAGTCGTATCGGAACTTTTCAATCGGCCCAATCTTATTTATTCCACAATGCAATTGATTATGACACCGAAAATGTGCCCTATGTTAATCCGGAGAAAGTGTTGGTATTTCGAGGTGATATGGTCCCGCCACTCCTTATTAATGTGGAACGTAGGGACAATAAGTTGTATGTCGAATGGAATAAGGATGTCTGTAAGGGTTATCCTGCTGCAGTCGTTGTGCTCGCTTATGTAATTGAAAAGTCCTGCGCTTGGAATGAAGGAGCAGCAATCTCTACGGATGGAAAAATGTTGTGGGAACATGCGCAATTTTCTATTAAAGAAGATCAGGTCCACATCTATGTCGGTTTCTACGATATGCTGCATGATAAATTCTCAGATTCTGTATATGGAGGATGCGTATAAAAAGTATTCTTTATTTTGTCTATTTTTTGAAATAGGATAAGACAACCAAATTTTTTAGCCTAACTCCAGAAAATATTAAAATAAGCACGAATCTATAAGCATACAACACTGACTATACAATCACCCTAGCGATACACAACAAATAGCCTGCAAGCGCACAAGGACGACACTAGGATGAGCCTAGAATCACACAAGGTGGAGTATACTTCCATGCTACATGTGCACAACGATGCCCCTTTCTATGGCCTCGCTATGCACATGTTATAGACAGCAAATGAGCAATTAGGCTTATCCGACTGCTATAGATGGAAATAGAGACAATAATCCATTTCATTATATTGCTTTTCTTTTAAGGAGTATCAAGATATATGTTAAATATATCTTGATACCTTCTTTTGCCAATCTCATCGTTTATCGTATTGATACCAGTTGATTTTTGTGGATACGCGCATTAAAATTGCCAATATGATAAATATACCTATTGTACCCACTATGAGTGAATAATCACGTAATTGCATTAAGATAAATATGAAACTATAGAAAATGGAAAGTATTCCAGAAAAGATAAGTGCTGATCTGCTATCATTGGTAATGGACTTAATGAATGAAGCGATAAGAATAATAGTAGCTAATGCGGCTAGTAGGTAAGCGAGGTTGAAACCCAGATGCTCACTAATGGAAAGAAGCAGGGAGTAAAAGAGTACCATAGCAAAACCAATCAGCATATACTGTATAAGATGTATGCGTTGTTTTTTTATAATTTCTGTGAAAAACAGTGCTGCAAATGTTAGAATAATAATCAAAATTCCATATTTGGCTACACGGGTAGTTTTTTGATAATTATTGACTTCCTCTAAGAAGTTGATTTGAATCATATCTTTTTCTGTCGCTATACTGCTCTCAGTGGTAGTGGTAGGTTCGACAGTACTGCTATATCCTTCACTGACGGCATTACTGATTTCATAATTGTTTTTAATTTCATACAGTTTCTCTGCTTCACCAACCCATTGTTGCGAAAATTTACGGTTGAAACTTGGAATATTCCAGGTTGCCTCAAAATTGTTCCCTGTTATATTTCGGTCATCGGCTAAAACGGCACCGTTAAAACTTGGATTAGCCCAATTTCCCTGGGTATGGATCTTAGTCTGTTTTGCCAATGGAAGGAAGTTAATGGATTGCGAACCTCTTACATTAAATTTAATCTGAAAATTACCTAAGGTTGTTTTTGTTTGAGAAAGATCGATGGCTGCAATCATGTTATTCTCAAAAGGATTTAGAGCAGACATATTAGGTTCGAAGTCAATTTTCGTTTGATTGAAAACCAAACTTGGAGATGCTCCAAGCCCTTTAAGATCACTTAAACCAATCAGTATTTTGGCATTTTTCCATTCTAGTTCCTGACCGCTCAAGTCTATTTTGTTAAAATCGATCGCATCAAAGGAACCTTTTAAATCAAGTTGGGCATTGTAGACGACGCTTTTATAAATACCTCTTTTAAGCGATTCTGGTGAAATCACACTATTAATGTCCAATGATTTTGGCATTAGGTAAACGTATTGTGTTATGTAGGTATTCTTAGTGGAGATGATGTTCTTATCCGTAGTTACAATTTCTTTTACAACCTGATAGGGGATGGCAATAATAGGGCCTGATATCACCTGTTGACCAGCCCATTTAAATGCAATTTCACTGCTTACTTCTGACTGTCTATTTTTTCTTTCTTCAATAAGATCCTTCACCCAGAATAATGGGATTAGCAGTAATAGAACCAGTACAACAATGGTACTAAGTTTGGCGAAAATAGATGAACCAATACGTTCTAAGAGGGGTGTTTTATTTGTTTCCATGATTTTAAATTTATAATGCTGTTAAATTATGATGGTTAAGGTGTGTTTTTAAATTAAAAGATAAGCTGTTTTTGATTTCAGCTAAAGGAATTTTCAATAATGCCTTAAAATCCAGATCATAGAATTTTTGCATAGAATTTCCTTTTGCTAATGCTCTGAAGTACGTTTTTAGATATTCGGGATATATACAGGTCCCTATTCCAATCATGGCAAATTGGTATAAACTTATCTTTCCATTGCCAAGTAATAGATACTGCATAGCAACTTCGTCCTGTATTTCTGTGCCGCACTCTGTGATGACATGAAACACATCGTGATTCTCTAGTTTTGGGATAACATCAAAACCTTTCTCTTGATAGAATATACCTATATGATATCCCAAAGAGTCTTTCGGGAATTTTAGGAAATCTTCTTTACTGATTTTCCAAGCTGATTTATTTTGCTTAAATAACTCTGTGTAAATCTTTTGACTGGAGTTGTACAAAGCGAGCATTATGGTTAATCGTATTTTCATGTTTTTTATTTTAAAAGTACTTTGAAATTCAAAGTAAATGGATAAAAAAATTATTTGTATTGTTGTTTGATCAATTTTTCAAGAGCCTTTAAATGTTCTTCGAAAGCCCTTTCACCTTCGGTTGTTCTTCTATATCGTGTATTTGGTTTTCTGTCGACAAAGGTTTTAAAAACTTCGATGTATTTTTCCTTTTCCAATGTTTTCAAATTAGAAGCCAGATTTCCATCAGTGACATCCAGTATGGATTTTAATGAATTAAAATCATATTCGTCATTAGCCATCAATACGCTCATGATCTGTAAGCGGACTTTATTTTCAAATACTTTATTATACTGTGTTAAGTCTAAATTCACTATTCGTATTTTTTATGAACGATTACTCCATATATGATATGTAGAACTCCAAATCCCAATGCCCAAAAAATAATTCCATTGCCTGGAAAAAGCAAAGCTAATAGTCCTAAGACAATTTCTAAAATTCCAAGACCTTTTATTTCACTAAATGTATAATGACTACCGGCTGTAAGTGCCAGACCGTAAAAAATCAATAGGATAGAGGATACCACCGCATAGTTTTCTTTAAAGATAGCTATGATGGCAAATAGGCCTCCAGTACAAAGCGGAACTGCCATTGCAAACAATAAAGCCCGGCTTGTGGTATTCCATATATTTTGGCGGTTAGCTTTAGCTTTTTTTATGGCCATGTAGACTCCTGTAAAGATAGAGGCTATTAAAACGAGTATAGCTGTTGTTAGAAGTTTCATGATAATCAATGGTTCATTGACATAATGATCCCGATAACCCATTTGACTATCAAAGCCATAAACTTCATAGTAGGCATATGCTGCTCCTAGTAGTGCATATGTACCAATAAGAACACTTGAAATCCCGCTAATGGAAATAAATTTGCTAGATTTTTCCATTAAATTCCGAATACTTGCTATTTCTTTTACTAAATCTTCTTGTTTCATAAAAGTACTTTGTTTTTCAAAGTAAATGAATAAGAATGAATTATGCAAATTTATTTTTTACCATAAAATATAAATTAGAAAATAATGAAAATTTATTGAGAAAAGACTTGCATCATATACGTTTCGTTTCTATCTTTGTGCCAACAAGAAATCCTAATGCGGAAGTGGCGTAATTGGTAGCCGCACCAGACTTAGGATCTGGCGTCGCAAGACGTGGGGGTTCGAGTCCCTTCTTCCGCACTTGAATGTCCTCCCGAAATTAAATCATCGGGAGGATTTTTTTTTATCAAAATAATGCGTAACGGTTTAGAAAGAGTATGAACATTTCACACGAAAAAGTTGACGCGATCAACGCAGTAATTAAAGTTGATTTAGCGCCAGAAGATTATAACCCACAAGTAGACAAAGAAATCAAGGATCAAGCTAAAAAAGCTAAATTACCTGGATTCCGCCCTGGTTTAGTGCCTGCAGCACATATTAGACGTACTTATGGTAAATCAATTTTGTTGGATACAGTAAACAAAATTGTTAATGATAAAATTACAGCGTACATCGGCGAGAATAAATTAGAAGTTTTAGGTCAACCTCTTCCTATTGAAGAAACGGCTACATATAACTGGGACTATAAAGATAACTTCCAATTTAAGTATGAAATTGGTTTAGCTCCAGAATTTGTAAATCCTTTCACTAAAGAAGCTGAATTTACAGAATATGACATTAAGGCTGATGATGAAACTTTAGAATCACGTATTAAAAATTTACGTCGTAGCTATGGTAAAATGACTAACCCTGAAGTTTCTGAAGAAGGTGATGTCTTATACGCTACGTTGAAACAAGATAAAGAAGACGGTATTGAGAAAACAACTTCGGTACGTACTGATATTATCGAAGATGCAAAAATTAAAAAATCTTTAGTAGGTCTTAAACAAGATGATACGGTTAAGATTGATATTAAAAAAGCATTCAATGCTGAAGATATCTCCCGTATTTTAGGAATCACTCCTGAGGAGGTTGAAGCTTTGGACGTTACTAAATTTGAGTTAACGGTAAAAAATATCAACCGTTTAGAAGAGTCTGATTTAAATCAGGAGTTCTTCAATAAATTGTTTGCTGAAGGCGAAGTTACTGAAGAAGCTGAATTCAGAACAAAAGTAAAAGAAGAAGTTGAAAACTTATTCAAACAAAATTCTGACCAACGTTTACGTAATGATATGTATACTTTCGGTATGGAAAAAGTTGATGTAGCTTTTCCAGAAGAGTTTTTGAAAAGATGGTTAAAAGCAACGAACCCAAGTATCTCTGAAGAAGAGTTGAACGAAGGTTTTGCTGATTTCTTGAATAACTTGAAATGGACGATCATTGAGAACCGTGTTGTTACTGAAAATGGTCTTGAAGTTAAATATGATGAAGTAATCAATTTGGCAAAAGAGCGTATTTATGCGCAGATCAAAATGTACAACATCAATGAGGAGCCAAGTGATGAGCAATTATCGCAATATGCAATTCAAATGTTGCAAGATAGAGAGCAAGGAAACCGTTTGTTCGAAGAAGCAAAAGCACTTAAAGTGTTCGAATTCTTAAAAGAGCAAATTAAAATCAATAAAGAAGAGATCGAATATAGTGCATTCGAAAAATTAGCGTAAGCTATTCAACTTCTAATCATATAAAAGCCTTTCCATATTTTGGAAAGGCTTTTTTAGTTGCAATTAATGGTTTCTAAGTTTGATATATTATCAAGTGAGCCTTTGACAAGAAAGTTTTAGTATGACTACACGAGCTTTTATATAACCTTCATGTTGTTTGCATCAAAATGGTCTATCTGTTTTTAATTGAATAAATTATTAAGCTGTTGAAGGGCTATTGCTATTTCGCTTTTTTCTTTTTTCCAAATGGAAACATCCGCGATAGAAATTCTGAAAAGGAATTGAACTCCTGACGATATACTAAACCCACGGCACTTACATACTCCTCACCATTAGGATTGATAAGGAAATTCCGTGTATTTAGACGGTTAGACCCTCTTAGAAGTAAACGACCATCTTTACGAAGATAAAACAGGGCTTCTGCATCCGTAGTTACACGGTCCGAGAAGACATTTAAATCCGTCAGCTGGTTGCTCCTGTTATCTGTGATTCCACCCGTCAAGATTAAACGATCATTAAAGAGTCTCAGGGATGCTGAAGCATCATTTAAACTTTTAATATTGATGTCGAAAAAATTGATATTTAGAGATTCTGCAATGATATTATTTAATTGATTGAATGCAATTTCAGTTCCGGCAGATAATAAGGTATTGTTGACTTCTTTACCGAAGTCAGTCTGTGATCCTGGCGTAAAGCTTCTGCGAACGATTAAACTGAGGGCTTGCTGATTGATGTTGTTAACATCTGAAAGATAACCTTGAAGTTCATCTTTGACATATGGATCCTGAGGAAAGTTGAGATCAAAATTTATTTCGGGCTGACTCAATAAACCTTTTAGATTCATATCCGCTTGGGCAAGAATTCGTTGCGGATTGTCTGTTTGTCCTGCCGCATTATAAAGAGGGGACAGGGAAGTTCTTTGTTGGTAGATCGCAGTCAAATTAATGTTGGCTTCAGCGGGTTTACCAGCCCAGCGAATAGTTCCTCCTTCTTTAAGATCGAAGATCTTATTCAGATAATCCTGTGCTTTAAAATTGAATTTACCCGAACTGATGATGTAATCGCCGAACATTCCAAAGTCACCTAGAGAGCTGATATTCATTGTGATATTTCCTGTTCCACGTCCAGATACACCACCTAAAGTAGTATATAAATTCATTTCTGCATTTGGACTTAAAGAAAGATCCATATTCATCGTGATACCATTGAAACTTTTTCTTTTAATCTGTTCGGAGGTAATTGCGCTATCTGGAGAAACGAAATAGATAAAATCGTTATCACTGATTGTCATCGAACTATTGAAGGGAATGTTAATAACTGTATTGTCTTCCGACTTAGCTTTGATATCGATATTGATAGCTGAAGTTAGACCTTTGAAGTTGAAATCACCACTGGCATATGCTGTTCCATAATAAAGATTGTTGTCCTTAAGCGTAGTGTTGAGCGTTAAAAAATTATTCGCTCTTACCTTAATATCAATAGTCGGATCGGAAAGCTTATTTAGATCGACCATACCATTGACAAGGGCTTCACTGTTTTTAGGATCAAGAATTTTAAAATTGTTAAGGAAAATACCATTTGATACTATAATGGCTTTATCAGTAAGATGGTAGGGAGTCCTTAAATAATTGATGATAAATGATGCATCGGTGAAATTAGCATTTCCACTTATTTTTGGCTTGTCGATATTTCCTTTGATATCAAGCTCACCATGGACTCTTCCTTGGAGATTTGAAACTAATGATTTCAAAAAAGGTTGGAAAAGGATAAGATCAGTATTCTTTAGGGAAGCCTTGAGATTTATTTTATCCTCCTCCTCTTTGATATTATAGGTGCCGGCAAGTGTAATGCTTTTGTTCCCATCATCGATTTTACTGTCTAAATGGACAATATTGGCATTTTGGTCGTAATTTGCCTTTAAGCTAAGCTGACCAATCGGAAGTTGGTTATAAAGGATCGGATTTGTCTGTAGGTTAGCAATAAAATATGGGGATTTAAAAAGGGAATTGATTTCAAGATTACCATTCATTGCTCCTGACATAGTAATGCCAAGTGGTTTTGTAATACCATTTAAAGAACTTAGATTAAAATCTTTGAATAAGATATTCAATTGGTCGCTTTCAGCATTAGACAATATCCCATTGAGCAGTACTTTTTGTTCGTCGTGCTGTAACGTCAAATCTTGCAAGAACCATTTCCCTTTGGAAACTTTAAGTTCTGAACCCTGGGTAAGTGACCATTGGTTTTTATTAATAATAATAGTTGATGGATCAAAACTGATAAATGCAGGCTTCTGGTGAGCAAAACGAATAACACCATTAAGATCAAGGTTATTACTAGCATCTAGTTCGGATAATTTTATATTGAAACGTAAACTATCATTGGAAAGAATGTTAGCAATATTTACATTTTTAATATAGGTGCTATCAGTAAGATTTATACGGTCTGCTGAAGCTGATACAGACATGGATTCTGTATTGGAGATCTGATCTACAATAAGGTTAGAAATCTTTATGCCACTATATTTGAAAATGGGACTATATAAATTGAATTGTGCAGCGTTTTCCTCGCTTGAAAATTTAGCGTGCATAGTTGCTCCGCTATCGAGGCTGATTTCCTTTTTAAAGAAGGTAGCGATGGGTTCAAACGATTTGATTTGAAGGTCCAGTTCAAAGTTTTGATTATTGTACAGCTCTGTTTCAAAACCAATTGCAGGTGCATAGCGCATGGCAAGCATTTTAAAATATGGAACAATTGTTTTTAGATCAATCTGTCCAATAAGCGAGGCGACAACAACATCGGAAGATACCGTTAATAAGCGGTTGATTTCATCTCCGGAAGCTTGGAATACAACTTCTTTAATATCAAATGTACCTTTTTTTGTGCTAAAATTGATGTTGTTTGCTTTCAGATCGCCGACAAGATTATTGATGTTCGATCCTTTTAAATTAGTTTCTATCGTTGTGTTGTGAACAATTATACTATCTTGTTGTGAAAGATGAAGTGCATATAAATTGGTTTCATGAATACCTGCTACTAGATTGTATAGAACGGAGGTATCTGACCAGTCCACATCTGTTTGAAAGTCTATACTTGCATTTGGGTCTTTAATGGAACCAGATCCTTTAAATTTTTCTTCAGCTATAATTCCCGATATTGGAATCTGTTGATAGGTATAATTTCTGAAATTAAAATTTTCTAAATTACCATCTAGATCTATTGAAAGTGTTTTTGATGAACTTCCTTTACCTTTTAAATTGAGGCTAAACCCTGTTGTTTTTAAAAGACTATTGTTCAAAAATCTTCCTATATCAAAAGATTTCGATTCGTAAAGACCCGAAAATTGTGTTTCATTTTGAAAGTTTAAAGATGACTTGGTACTAAGCGCTCCTAACTCTGTTTTTAATTCTCCATCAATATGAAAATTATTATAAAGCCCATGCAAATCTCCCTGGTACGAAACTGTATTTAATATTTTTACGATTTCTGGAAGTTTAAAATTCTTGTTATTGCTCAGTTTTGGAAGAATAACCTGCAGGTCAGCGTAGGTTGATTGTAATGATAGGTCTGTTAGTTTAAAATCTGTCTGATCGATATCCGGTAGACCAATGATCTTAACGTTGCCCTTTAATTTAGTTGCTTTTTCTGTCTCAATTTGTATATTCTTTGCATCAATATGATTTACGCGACCTTGAGCTGTGGCCTGCTTTATTTTTAAATCAAACTTGACCCGGTGCATTGATGAAGAAAAGAAGGCAATATCTTCTGAATTTAAAATAGAATTTTTGATTCTTAGGCTTACATTAACCCGATTGTTAAAATCAGAAAAGTCATCAAAACTATTAAATTCTAATTTGACAAAGTCTTTTATCGTTGATTTATTCGTGATCAATAAAAGCTTATCCAATTGAATTCTCTTGTTGCTCACAAATGCTTTTGCAACTAATCCTTTAACCTCCAATCCTTTTTTTTCCCGAAGATTTAATTGCTTAATGTCAACTTGTAGGGATTTGTCCGTAAGTTTTATATTTCGAAAGTCGGCATTTAATTGTTTAATGTCTAGGTCGCCAAAATCCACAACTTTCGCATAATGTTTCTTGGTATGATCAAGATAGCGAAACTGATTATTTATTAATTCCAGTTGTTTTAAATCGAAATTTAAATTTTTACTGACTTTCTTTTCCTTTTTCTTTGGTGGAGTAAAGTACTGCAATAAAAACTGAATGTTTGAGCTGTCTTTGTAAGCTTGATAATAAGCTGTGGTATTTTCTAGTGTAAGTTTATTGATAACAATCTTTTTGTCATCCCAGTATTGATTTAAATCTACAGATGCATTTAGCTTTTCAGCAATCAAAATCGTATCACCATGTGGACTGTATAATTCAAACCCTTCTAGAACCAAAGAACGAAAGGGTTTAAAATATATTTTTTTTAGAGCGATTTTTGTATTTAATTCTTTGGAGAGATAAGAAACAGCTCGCTTGGCAATAAAATTCTGAACGGGCTCTAATTGTAACGATAGTAGCAATACTCCTAGCAAAACGAGTATGCTAGCCAGTGTAATCAGTGCTATTTTAATTATTTTTTTGATACTTTTGTACAATTATATAATTACCCCAAAGCTATGGCTGTTATTTTAGGTATTGAATCATCTTGCGATGAAACATCTGCTTCAATTTGTATCGACGGTGAAATATTTTCTAATGTTATTGCTACTCAGGCGATTCATGCTAAGTATGGGGGCGTTGTTCCCGAATTAGCGTCGCGTGCGCATCAACAAAATATTATTCCTACAGTAGAAGAAGCCATTCGCACTGCAAAAATACATAAAAATCAAATAGATGCAGTAGCTTTTACACGTGGTCCTGGATTATTAGGCGCATTGTTGGTTGGAACTTCATTTGCAAAGTCTTTTGCTCTTGCTCGTAATATCCCCTTGATAGATGTCAATCACATGCAAGCTCATATATTAGCGCATTTTATTGAAGATCCTAAACCTACTTTCCCATTTTTATGCCTTACTGTATCGGGAGGACACACACAAATTGTGCTGGTGAAAGATTATTTCGAAATGGAGATTTTAGGGCAGACGTTAGATGATGCCGCCGGCGAGGCGTTTGACAAAACAGCAAAAATTCTAAATTTACCATACCCGGGCGGGCCGTTAATCGATAAACATGCACAAAATGGTAACCCAGATGCCTATAAACTTCCTGAACCTCAAATACAGGGTTTAGATTTTAGTTTTTCGGGACTGAAGACAGCGATTCTTTATATGGTGCAAAAAGAGGAAAAAGCTGACCCCGATTTTCTGAAAAATCATATGGATGATGTTTGTGCTTCAGTTCAATCGCGTATTGTATCCATATTGCTTAATAAACTGAAAAAGGCAGCCAAAGAAACTGGAGTGAAAGATATTGCGATTGCTGGGGGCGTTTCGGCAAACTCTGGTTTACGAAGAGAGTTGCTAGCAATGGGTGAGCGGTATAAATGGAATGTGTTTATTCCTAAGTTTGAGTACTGTACTGATAATGCAGCTATGATTGCAATAGCAGGATATCAAAAATATTTAATTAACGATTTTGTTGGACAAGATGTCGGCCCATTGGCGCGTATGCATATGTAGCACATGGATGCCAATCATAAAAAAGACTAGTTGTTTAACTAGTCTTTTTTTGTTTCTATAATGGGGCACTATAACCGTATGCTTCAACAATATTTTTAAAAACTCCATCTACTGATTCGTAAAAATTGAGATTATAACCCTCTGCTCCCCAAAATACGGTTGCTATTTTGATGGATTTATCGGATTGAAAAATTGATAATAGTTGTAGATTTTCAAAGTCAAATACGCCACCGTCATCTACGCGCCAAGTACTCATTTCATCATATTTTGCAGGAAAATCTAACGTAATTAACTGATCATTATCCAGATAAGTCAGTACAGCAAGTGCTGAATCATTTTTAACCTCAAATAATGTTATATTTATCTGAGCTTTATTATTGAGTTCTGCTAGGGTTGAACTTTGGGAGATCTTTCGATTATACTGCTTCGCTATTTTTAACTTTATCTGTTCATTTGTCTCTTTGTCAATCTTCTTGAATGGTAGAATTTGATTTTGATCAATGAATTTTTGATTCACTAATAAAGCAAAATCACCCTCTTTTATTTGCTCCTTTATACTGAAAAAAGTACCACCATTATTCGAGAAATTGTTGCTTGTTTGTCGACCATTAGAGGATTCACTTTCAGGTTTAGTAACTGAAAAATCAATAGAAGTGATTTTGTTTTCAATAATAGCATGTGTTGCCGCCTCAGGTTTAATTTTTTCGTCTTCAACAGCCAAACTAAATAAAGAATCTTTTTTTTCATTTAAAAAAGCAAAACCTACAAAGGCTTCAACTTTGTCTGTTTTGAGATTGCTTTCTTTTTTTTCTTGTTTGATTTGTTTTGGTCCTTCATTCATGCAACTTGTTAATAATGAAGAAGCTATAATGATCGATAAGAATGATGTAAAGTTTTTAACCATTTTCTATTTTGTGGATTGATTTGTTCTCTATGGTTTAAAAATACGGTAAATTTTATAAATGAAAAATTTTCTTTTATGGAATTTTAATTACTGTGCATCATATGTTAAAATGTAAACTTAATTTTTAAAGCTATGCTAAACTCCAAATTGAATATTTACAAATCGGAATGGTTAGAGGTTGTTTTTGCAGGACGTAACCAATCTTATGGCGCTTTTGAATTGCGTAATTTATCGAATAAGGCAACGAACTGGTCGGTCGTAATTGTTTTAAGTACAGTTGCTTTAATCGTGCTAAGTAGTAGCATATACAAAACATATTTCAAATCAGAAGCGCCAATTATAGAAGAACGAATAACAGTTGTCGATTTACCTCCTCAGGTTGAGCAGAAGGAAAAAGAGGAGGACAAAATTGTAGAACCTATACCTATTGAAAAAGAAGCACCACAACAAGTTGCTATAGATTTACCAAAGGAGGAAGTAATTCGTTTCGTTGAACCTAAAGTTGCTCCTCAAAGTATGGTAAAAGAAGATGTGGTGACGCAAGATGAACTAAACAAAACCAATAAATTGGCGGGACGCTTGAGTTTGAAGGCAAATCCTAATGGAACATCTATTGCAAGAGGAGAGTTTGGTACAGTAAAACGGGATGGTGGAATAACCGGCACGAACAAAGATGGTTCATTACATGGAGATCCAGATGCTATTGTTGGGTTTGAGCATATAGAAATTCAGCCAAGACCGCAGGGTGGGATGGAAGCTTTTATGAAATGGGTGGGCGAAAATTATCAGTATCCTGAAGCCGCTTTACAACAAGGTGTCAGTGGAATTGTTGAGGTTTCATTTGTAATAGAGAAAGACGGTACATTAACAGATATCCATGTAAAGCGTGATGTTTCCCATGGAACAGGGAAAGCTGCTGTTGAATTGCTTGTCAAAGCAAAAAAATGGAAACCAGGCGTTCAAAACGGACGTCCGGTTCGGGTAGCCTATACATTGCCTATTCGGTTAAATACAGTCTCTCAATAAATATATTACTATTAGGGTTTAACTTTATTTAACAGTGGACGATTTAAACTTTAGGTAGTTTTCAACATCTTATTAACAAATGTCTATAAACTCATCAATTAAAAACGGAGTAGACAAAGTTGTTAATAGTATTAAAGAGAAAATATCATGAAAAAGTTAATGTTAAGTTTGTTGCTATCTGGAGTTATGTTTGCGGGTTTTGCACAAGAAAAAGCTAATATTAAAGAAAACGTAAACCATGATGGTCACCGTTCTGGAAAACGAGAATTTAAGTTAGATAAAAAATCAGCAGAAGAAATAGCACAATTGCGTACGGATCGTATGGATCAAAAATTAAAATTTACGGATAAGCAGCGTAAGGAAATCTATTCATTGCAATTGGATCAAGCGAAAAAGGATAAAAAGAACTTTGCGGATCGTAAAGCTGCCATGGAACAGATGAAGAAGGATCGCATGGCTCAACGTGAAAAGTTGATGAAAAATCTAAATCCTGATCAACAAAAACTGTATAAAGAGTCATTTGCTGAAAATCATAAACAGCACCGCATGCGTAAATCTGAAGATCGTCCAATGCGTCGTGATCGTTTGGACAGAAATAATAAAGGTGAAAAAAATAGTATAGAGGTTAAAAAAGATATAACCGAAAAAAATAGTTAGTCTGTTTTAATGTTTTGGTTTTAATTGGTTTTTGGTAAAAAAGGTCCGTTTGTAAGAGCGGACCTTTTTTTATTTAACAAATCTTCTTGTTATGGAATTGGTGTCAAATAGCTTAGTCACTAGGTAACTTAAGACAAAACTAATAACGGCGATGAGAATTATTTTTAGACCAGCAGGTAGATATGGAATTTTGAAAAACAAGTCTGAAATGCCCTGTACTATTATAAAGTGACAAAGGAATATACCGAATGTAGCAAGAGACCAATCTTTAAGTGCTTTTGATTCACGGATTTTTAATCTTTGGAAAATAATAAACACCGAAAAAGTCATCATTGCGACATTTATGGAGCAGAAATACCATACAATTTCTAAATTAGCATAGTTGGCAGGAAAATATTTTTGTGTAATTAGGAAACCTGAAAAAGTAATAACAAATCCGATTAAAAAGAGCGGAATAGCGATTGATAATGTTTTGTTCCAAGACCAATTTAAAGGGAATTTTACTAAATAATAGGCGAGAACGATGTAGCCGATAAAACCAGAAAAATAATAAAAAGTTCCAAACTCATTCCAGGTACAGACTCCCCAAATACCTGTATTGCCATAGTTGCCGTTGTAACCTAATAGGGGTGCTGCCATTTTAATGTAGGGCAGTACTAAAGTTATAATCCAAAAGCTCAAAAAAATCTGAATGTCTTTTTTCGAAGCACGATCCAGCCAAGAACCAAATATAGGAATGATTAAATATATGCCGATAAGCATGTAAATGTACCAAAGGGGTGTTGTATCGTAATTGAAGTTAAAAATTGAGGTTATTATTTTTGTTATAGTTCCTTCTACAGTGTATTTTTCAATTGAAATCAATCCATTGGGGCTTTTTTGAATAAAATAGGCGTATAATGCAAATGCTATCGGAAGTGCAATGGACCAAAATAATAATGGAATAATGATGCGCCCGATACGTTTTTTATAAAATGTAGCGAGGTCGGTCTTAACCGGAAATAATAAAATACCGGACATCATGGCAAATAAAGGAACGCATGGTCGTACAAGACTTCCTATGAATACTGCTGTATGAAAAGAAAAGCTATTATCAAAAGAAGCGACAAATGCATCGCAGCTATGACAGAGTACGACTAAAAAGCAAGCGAAAATTCTTAAAAAATCAATCCAGGGAATGTAAGTTCTTTTTGTTTGTAAATCCATAAATAAATTAGGTTTTTATTGATGGAGCTAAGCTAGGGAAAAAAATAGCAATTGATCTCAAATCAATTGCTACAATCTTGTTAATCTTTATTTTTTTGTTGCTCTTTCCACTGTTTGGAAAATGATTTATCTGCGATTTTTGGTAATTTTCGATTATTTCCCCATGTTTTTTTGAAAAATTTACTAATAAAGAAGTTCTTGACCTTGCCACCGAATAAATCGATCAGCTTTCTCCTTTGTATTAAGTAAGTAAATCCTTTCCATGCTTTTTTCTCGATTGCTGGTGATAGATCTTCCGCTACGGAATCTCTACGGTTTAGCAATAGCATACGTTGAATATCGATACCAACCGGACATACTTCTGTACATTTACCGCAAAGCGATGAAGCGTAGCTTAAGTGTTTAAACTCTTTCATTCCACTAAGGTGTGGAGATATCAATGAACCAATTGGACCTTGATAAGTCGTTTCATAAGTGTGTCCACCAATATTTTGATAGATAGGGCATACATTCAGACATGCTCCGCATCGGATACAATAAAGGCCCTGACGCTGCTCTTTTTGCGCTAATAGATTGGTTCGTCCATTATCCAGTAAAACGACATACATCTCTTCTGGTCCATCAGATTCATAAGCTTGTCTTGGACCGCTCAGTAGTGTGTTATAAACTGTTAAATTTTGACCTGTTCCATGAGTGGCAAGCAAAGGCCAGAATAAATCAAGGTCATTGATCGATGGTAATATTTTTTCAATACCTACAATAGCAATGTGAATTTTTGGGAAAGCTGTTGTTAAACGGGCATTTCCTTCATTTTCTGTAATGGCAATACTACCGGTGTCTGCTATTAAAAAGTTTGCTCCGGAAATGCCGATATCAGCAGTTTTATATTTTTCACGTAAGAGTTCACGTGCTTTCATCGTCAATTCTTCAGCTGTTGCTTCGAGCGGAGTGCCAAATCTTTCGTTGAATAATTGCGCTATATCTGCAAGACTTAAATGCATCGCCGGTGTAACGATGTGGTAGGGTTTTTGATCCAATAATTGAATTATAAATTCACCGAGATCACTTTCTAATGCCTCTATTCCTTTATTTTCTAGAAAATGATTGAGTTCAATCTCTTCAGAAGCCATGGATTTGGATTTGATAACACTTTTTGCATTATTTCGTTCCATGATCTTCCAGATTTCCTGACGCGCTTCTTCTGCGTTATTGGCCCAGATTACTTTGCCTCCTCGTGCTATAAATTTGCTTTCAAATTCGAGTAGATATTTATCTAAATTTTCAATAGCTCTCCATTTTGTTAGATTGGCTTCTAAACGGGAGTTCTCCAGATTTACAAATTTACTCTTCCCTTTTTCGAAAGCAATAGTATATTTGTCGATATTATAGTTAATAATATCGCGATGTTTACTGTCGAAAGATTTTGTCGCACTTTCTTTTAAAAATTTATCTGCAGAGCTTACTGACATCTAATTCTTTTAATTTTACAAAAAAAGTTGGTAATAAATTACCAACTTTTAAAGATAACGCTTATAAATTATTTATCGCATGATGCGATCAAATTATTTAACTTTTAAATTCAAATTTAAGCTCAATTCGTTCAATTGATCCTGATGGATTGTTGAAGGAGCATCGATCATCACATCTCTTCCTGAATTGTTTTTAGGGAAAGCAATGACGTCACGGATAGAGTCTATTCCGGCTAATAATGCGACTAAACGATCAAATCCAAATGCTAATCCACCATGTGGAGGAGCACCGTAAGTAAATGCTTCCATTAAGAAACCAAATTGTTTTTGTGCCTCTTCGGGTGTGAACCCTAAATGTTTGAACATCAAAGATTGCAATTCACGATCGTGGATACGAATCGAACCACCTCCTACTTCAGTACCGTTGAGTACAAAATCGTACGCATTTGCTCTAACTTCACCAGGATTAGTATCCAATAATGCAATATCCTCCGGTTTTGGAGAAGTAAAAGGATGGTGCATCGCATGGTAACGTTCAGATTCTTCATCCCACTCTAATAGCGGAAAATCAAGTACCCAAAGTGGTGCAAATTTGTTTTTATCACGAAGACCCAATTGATTGGCCACTTCAAGACGAAGTTCATTTAGTTGTTTACGTACTTTATCCTTTGGACCGGCCATGATTAGGAATAAGTCACCTGGTTTAGCATTAAATAATTTTGCAAATTTTAGTAATTGCTCAGGTGTATAAAACTTGTCAACGGAAGATTTTACTGTACCGTCTTCATTGTAGCGCGCATATACAAGACCTGTTGCACCGACTTGAGGACGTTTTACAAAATCGGTCAATGCATCGAGCTGTTTACGAGTATAGTATGCACAATTTTCTGCGTTAATACCAACTACTAATTCAGCTGCATCAAACACAGGGAAGCCTTTGTCTTTTGCAACTTCATTTAATTCTACGAATTGCATGCCGAATCGGATATCTGGTTTATCAGAACCGTATAAACGCATCGCATCGGCGTACGTCATACGGGGTACTTCTCCCAAATCAATATTCTTGATTTTTTTGAAAATATGCTTTGCTAAACCTTCAAATATATTTAAAACATCTTCTTGCTCTACGAATGACATTTCGCAGTCAATCTGTGTAAATTCGGGTTGACGGTCTGCACGTAGATCCTCGTCGCGGAAACATTTTACAATTTGAAAATAACGGTCGAAACCAGATACCATCAATAATTGCTTGAATGTTTGTGGCGATTGTGGTAAGGCATAGAATTCTCCTGCATTCATACGAGAAGGAACAACAAAATCACGAGCACCTTCCGGTGTTGATTTGATCAATACAGGGGTTTCAACTTCTAAAAAGTTTTGCTCGTCAAGAAAACGACGAACTTCTTGAGCTGTTTTGTGACGTAAAATTAAGTTTTCACGAACTGGGTTACGACGTAAGTCTAAGTATCTGAATTTCATTCTGATGTCTTCCCCGCCGTCGGTTTCATCTTCGATGGTAAATGGTGGCGTTTTCGCCGAATTTAATATTTCTAAAGAAGAAACTTTGATTTCAATTTCTCCAGTTGGAATTTTTAGATTTTTACTCGAACGTTCGATAACTGTTCCAGTTACTTTAATCACATATTCACGGCCTAGTTCACGTGCACTAGCGCGTAAAGAATCGTCGTCATCCGAATTAAAAGTTAATTGTGTAATGCCATAGCGATCTCTTACATCTATGAAAGTCATTCCGCCTAAATCGCGAGATTTTTGAACCCAACCGCTAAGTGTTACTGTTTTACCTAAGTCAGCTATTGTTAATTCTCCGCACGTGTTTGTTCTATGCATACGCTAAATTTTAATTTTACCACAAAATTATCTGTTTTTAGGGAGAATAACGAATGGCAATTTTGTTTTTTGAAAGAAACTCCATTACACTTTTGGAAGCTGCTATTATTTCCATGGTAAATTAAATTTTTCATTCTTAGAATTGGTGAATTTTGAAACTAGTTGGTGTATTTTAAGGATGAATTTTAATGTTTTTATTTAACTGTTTTGTTATCCCACATTCTCCCATTTTTGATTCATTTTTTGTAAAAAATATGTTTTTTGACGTAGTTTCAGTCCAGTTTGACGAAAATAAAAGTGATTTTTGAAGTCTTTTTTTTCGTGTTATACCGTTTTTTGAAACGGTATAAAAACTGTATTTATGCGCTGATATTTAGCTTTTTGCCTGCTTTTTCCTCAAGTAATTTTCAATTAAATGTAGCGGGCTGGCTATGTGGAAAACTTTTTTGTGGGTAAAAGTGGGTAAAAGTGGGTGAAAGTGTATACTTTTACATTGAATTTGAAACCAATGTGTACAAAATGAGTTTTTTAATTGGCGAATATGAATGCAAGTTGGACACCAAAGGAAGAATGGTGTTGCCCGCTGCGCTCAAAAGGCAATTGCCTGATGTTGAGCGTGAGGGACTTGTGATCAATCGTGGATTTGAAAAACATTTGGTGATCTATACGCGCGAGGAGTGGAATGCGATTACAGCTCGGTTAGCTCAGTTGAATCAGTACGTTGAAAAAAATAGGATGTTTATCCGAAATTTTACACGTGGTGCAACGGAGCTAAGTTTGGATGCTGCTGGTCGTGTTTTGTTGCCAAAGGGTTTGCTAGATTATTCAGGTATCACAGGTGAAGTTGTTTTGGCTTGCCAGGTTAATAAAATTGAAGTTTGGTCCAAAGACGGATATGAAGAGTTTATGAATGGAGATCTTGGAGAGGATTTTTCAGCTTTGGCCGAGCAGGTTATGGGAGGTTTTGATTTAGGAGGATTAGCGAATGGATAATGTTTATCACGTACCAGTAATGTTAAAAGAGTGCATGGATGCTTTGGCGATTAAGCCAAATGGTATTTATGTGGATGTTACTTTTGGTGGTGGAGGGCACTCAAGAGAAATTTTGAAACACTTGGGACCTGAGGGCAGGTTATTTGCTTTTGATCAGGATCCGGATGCATTAAATAATGTAATTGATGATGCTAGATTTACCTTGATCCATCAAAATTTTCGTTTCTTAAAAAATAATCTTCGTTTGAACGGGGTGAAGCAGGTGGATGGTATTTTAGCTGATTTGGGAGTTTCGTCTCATCAGTTTGATGCCGCTGACCGTGGCTTCTCTATTCGTTTTGATGCAGATCTGGATATGCGTATGGATCAGATTTCTGATGTTGACGCTCGTACGGTATTAGCGACTTACGCTGAGGAAGATCTTCATCGTATTTTTGGAATGTACGGGGAGATCGTTAATGCAAAAACATTGGCAAAGACAATCGTGACAGCTCGTTTGACTGCTCCTATTAATACGGTTGCGGAATTAAAGGAAGCGATCAAGAAGTTAGTGCCTAGAGGCAAAGAGCATAAATATCATGCGCAGGTTTTTCAGGCTTTGCGTATTGAAGTTAATAAGGAGTTAGAAGCTCTGCAGGAGTTTTTATTACAGACGGTCGATGTTTTAAAATCAGAAGGACGTCTTGTGGTCATGTCTTATCATTCTTTAGAAGATCGCTTGGTTAAGAATTTTATGGCTAAGGGCAAGTTTAGAGGTGATGTGGAGAAGGACTTTTTTGGGAATGAAATAAAACCATTTCATGTTATCAGTCGTAAAGCAATTACGGCTAATGATACAGAACTGGTTGAAAATAATAGATCGCGTAGTGCGAAACTGCGTATTGCTGAAAAGTTGGAGATAGCTTAATGCTTTAATAAAGTGTCGAGATGGGCAAGAATACAATAAAACAGCAGGGATTAAGCGAGGAGCTTCAAGAGGAACTACAGGAAGCAGTTGAGGAAAAAGCCGAGGAAACCCAGAAGTTTCTGCGGACGCTACTTACTGCTGGTAATTTGTCTATATATTCCATCGTCAATTATCTGCCATTTATTGGGTTTGTAACGCTGCTCATGTTGCTTTATATTACAAATAGGCATTTTGCGGAGCGTACGATTCGTAATATCGATAAGCTGGGGAAGGAAGTTAAAGAGTTAAGCTGGGATCATAAATCACTTTCAGCAGAACTCATGAAAATGTCCACTCAAACTGAAATTGCGAAACGTGTGGATTCTTTAGGTTTGAAAGAGCGGGTAGAGCCACCGATCAAGATTGAAATTGTAAAAGAAAAAAAGAAGTAGGAGACGTTTATGAATATCAGAACTACCATTCTATTTCGTGTTTATATCGCATTCGGTTTAATCGTCCTTGTGGCGATTGCTGTGTTTACGAAGCTTTTTCATTTACAGTATATTGACGGTGATAAATGGCGGGAGTTGTCAGATAGTTTATCCATTCAGGAGCGTGAGGTAGAGGCTGCTCGTGGAAATATCTACTCTAATGATGGAAGCTTATTGGCGACATCTGTACCTGAATACGAATTGCGCTTTGATGCTATGGCTATTCCGGAAGAGGAAAACGATTATTTCAATCTGAAAGTTGATTCTTTGGCGATTAAACTGTCGGGATTTTTTAAGGATAAATCTTCTAGACAGTATTTGACATTATTAAAACAGGCAAGAAATAAAAAGCAACGTTATGTCTTGATTAAGCGAGCTGTTTCGCATCAAGACCTGAAAGTTATTAGGAATTTTCCGTTGCTTAAAGCTGTTCGTGTTGGTAAAGAACGTTATCCTGGTGGTTTGATTACAGAGCGTCAGAATAAGCGTATTCTTCCGTTTGTTAATTTGGCTGCGCGGACAATTGGTTATAAAAATGTCAAAGAAAATATTCATGTTGGACTTGAAGGAGCCTATGGTGAATATATTGACGGAAAAAGTGGAAAACGCCTGATGCAAAGAATTGCAGGTGGTGTGTGGATTCCAGTTAACCGTGATATTGAAGTGGCTCCTGTAGATGGGGCTGATATTATCTCAACCATTGATATCAATATGCAGGACATGGCACAAAGGGCCCTGGAGAAGCAGATGATAGCAAGTAATGCTGATGAAGGTTGTGTTGTGATGATGGAGGTTAAAACGGGAGAAGTTCGTGCTGTTGCAAATTTTACGAAAGACAAAGATGGTGTCTACCGTGAAAAAATGAATATTGCGATTGCACAGAGTGCTGAACCAGGATCTACATTTAAACTAGCATCTTATCTGGCTGCTATTGATGATGGGTTGATCGATTCGAGTACTCATGTGAATGTTGGAAATGGAAACTGGCCGATCTACCGTCACACGATTAAAGATTCACATGCGCCTAAAAAATCAATAATGAGTGCGCAGGAAGCTTTTGAACAATCGTCAAACGTAGGTATTACGAAATTGATTTATGAGCATTATAAAGATAATCCAGGAAAATTTTCAGCTAAGCTGCATTCTTTTGGATTAGATCAGAAATTAAAATTACAAATAACGGGAGAAGGAGCTCCCTTGATAAAAACTCCAAAAAGTAAGAGTTGGAGTGGTTTGTCACTTGTACAAATGGCTTATGGCTACGAGCTAAAAGTGACACCATTACAGATGTTGACATTGTATAATGCCGTAGCGAATAATGGAAGAATGATTTCTCCGCTTTTTGTAAAAGAAATCAGACACCTAGGTAATACGGTTGAAAAATTTGAAGCAAGGGTTATTAATGAAAAGATTGCTTCTGATAAAGCCTTGGGACAAATCAGAGGAATGCTGGAAGGAACGATGAAAGATGGAACAGGGAAAACCTTGAGAAATCCATTGTATAGCTCCGGTGGTAAAACAGGAACGGCTCAAATGGCAGACGGTGCGATGGGATATCGTAATCGTAAATATCAATCTTCTTTTGCAGGATATTTTCCTGCTGAAGATCCAAAGTATTCGATCATCGTGGTGATTCGAAATCCGAGAAACGGATATTACGGTGCGTCAACAGCGGGACCGGTTTTTAAAGAGCTAGCTGATATGGTGTATGCAAATGATTTGGATATGCACAGTGCTTTTAATAGAAAAAAACTAAATACGTCGGCCTTGAATACGAAGGCTTTAACATTAAAGGGATCGCGTGAAGCGACTCAGAAGGTGTACGAGCAGTTAGGTTTAAAAATTGTGAATTGGAATTCAATTGCACAGAATGATTCAACAAGTTCAACGCTTGGAGTTCCTTTTGTGGAGTATCAAATAAAAGAGGGTGTAGTGCCAAATGTTATGGGAATGGGGTTGATTGATGCTTTGTTTGCTCTGGAGAATTCTGGATTTAAAACAAGCGTGATTGGAAAAGGAAAAGTGATTAAGCAATCTTTGATTGCAAGTCAGAAATTACCAATTGGTACAGGTGTAACAATAGAACTGAAGTAGAATGAAGAATTTAAAATCAATATTACATGCTATTCCTGTACAGGAGGTAGTCGGTCAACTAGATGTTGAGGTAGTATCGCTTTGCTTTGATTCGCGTCAGGTCGTGTTCGGAAGTTTGTTTATTGCCGTTAGAGGTGTACATACTGATGGGCATTTATTTATTGAAAAAGCAATTGCATTTGGAGCAAGAGCAGTAATTGTAGAAGAGTTGCCGACAGAAACGTTGGATTCTGTTGTTTATATTGTTGTAGCCGATTCAGCATTAGCTTTGGGTATTGTTGCATCTAACTTTTATGATAATCCGTCAAAGAAATTGAAATTGGTTGGCGTGACGGGAACGAATGGTAAAACAACTGTTGCAACGTTGTTATTTCAGCTGTTTTCAGAATTGGGTTATCATGTCGGGCTTTTGTCAACTGTACAGAATCAGATCGGTGATCGTATTATACCTGCAACACATACTACTCCTGACCCTATTCAATTAAATCACTTATTGAGTGAAATGGTTGAAGAGGGATGTGATTACTGTTTTATGGAGGTAAGTTCGCATGCAGTAGTGCAACAACGGATTGCAGGTTTGAAATTTACAGGCGCTATTTTTACGAACATCACGCATGATCACCTGGATTTTCATAAAACTTTCAGTAGTTACATTAAGGCAAAGAAAAAGTTTTTTGATGATTTAGATACAGCAGCTTTTGCACTGACGAATGAAGATGATCGTAATGGACAGGTGATGTTGCAAAACACATTTGCTTATAAAAAGACATATGGTTTGCATTCTGGTGCTGATTTTAGCGCTAGAATTGTGGAAAGTCATTTCGATGGGATGTTGATGAACATCGATGGTCATGATGTTTGGGTGAAATTGGTTGGAGGCTTTAATGCTTATAATTTACTGGCAGTTTATGGAGCTGCTATTTTGCTGGAGCAAGAAACTGTTCGTGTATTGACTGCAATGAGTGTCTTGACTGGTGCAGAAGGACGCTTTGAAACCATGAAAGCACCGAATGGTGTCTTTGGAATTGTTGATTATGCACATACGCCTGATGCTGTTGAGAATGTATTGCAGACCATTGAAAAATTACGCAATGAGAGTCAGCAGATTATTACGGTACTGGGATGTGGTGGTGATCGTGATAAAACAAAAAGACCCGAGATGTCACAGTCGGCATTACGTTATAGTGATCGCCTGATTATAACATCAGATAACCCGAGAACGGAAGATCCGCTTGTTATTATCAAAGAGATGGAAGCGGGGGTTGCTCCTGAGCAAAAGAGTAAAGTTTTGTCTATTGCCGATCGTAAAGAGGCTATCCGAGTAGCATATCAATTGGCTAAGCCAGGTGATATTATTGTGGTAGCTGGAAAAGGACATGAAAAGTATCAAGAGGTGAATGGTGTACGCCATCATTTTGATGATAAAGAAATTTTAGAATTAACATTTAACGAAGAATAAGAATATGTTGTACCATTTATTCACATGGTTAAACGAATACGTGCACATTCCAGGAGCTGGACTGTTTCAGTATATTTCTTTCAGAACATCGATGGCGGTGATTGCATCATTGATCATCACGACTGTGTTTGGAGGAAAACTGATTCAGGTACTTCAGAATAAGCAAGTGGGAGAGACCATCCGTGATTTAGGATTAGAGGGGGAGAAAAAGAAACAAGGTACACCAACTATGGGTGGTTTGATTATTATCGCAGGTATTCTAATTCCGACTTTATTGTTTGCGAAGCTGACGAATATTTATGTCATCATTATGATCGTTTCTACACTTTGGATGGGAGCTGTCGGATTTTTGGATGATTATATTAAAGTATTTCGCCATAATAAGGAAGGTCTCGCTGGCCGTTTTAAGGTAATCGGTCAAACTGGTTTAGGTATTTTCATTGCATGTACAATGTATTTTCATCCAGAAATTCTCGTACGTCAAAATGTTGCGTCACCTACTTCGACTAAACCCGTTGAGGTTGTGATCAATCAGAGTACCGGTGAGAAGACTTATGCAGAGAATGTGAAATCATCGAAAACAAATATTCCTTTTTATAAGAATAACGAATTTGACTATGCTAAAGTGTTTAAGGTATTTGGACTTAATAGTAATGTTTTAACGTTTATTGTATTCTTGGTCGTTGTTGTATTTATTGTGACAGCGGTATCTAATGGTGCAAATATAACAGATGGTATTGATGGTTTAGCAACGGGTACTTCTGCAATTATTGGTGTTACACTAGCCATTTTAGCTTATGTATCCGGTAACGTTATTTTTTCAGACTACCTGAATATCATGTATATTCCTAATTCGGGAGAGCTTGTGATTTTTGCAGGTGCTTTTGTTGGGGCATGCGTTGGCTTTTTATGGTACAATACTTATCCTGCTCAGGTATTTATGGGAGATACGGGAAGTTTGGCTATTGGTGGTATTATTGCCGCTTTTGCAATTTTAATCCGTAAAGAACTGCTGATCCCGATATTGTGCGGTGTTTTCTTATTGGAACTGGTTTCTGTTATTTTGCAGGTTTCTTATTTTAAATACACAAAGAAAAAATATGGTGAAGGAAGACGTATTTTCTTAATGTCTCCTTTGCATCATCATTTTCAAAAGAAAGGTTATCATGAAGCTAAGATTGTAACCCGGTTTGTGATTGTTGGAATTATTTTGGCCATTTTGACCATCGTAACATTAAAAATTAGATAACAGTATGGCGAACATTTCATCAACATATTATCCACAGTCGGGAAAACTAATCGTTCTTGGAGCAGGAGAGAGTGGTGTAGGTACTGCTATACTGGCAAAACAGAAAGGTTTTGATGTTTTTGTTTCTGATATGGGAATGATTGCATCGCACTATAAAGTGCAGCTGGATGAAGAACAGATTGCTTATGAGGAGGGCACTCATACCGAGGAACGTATTTTATTGGCGGATCTTGTTGTGAAAAGTCCCGGTATTCCGGAACATGCTCCTTTAGTCATTGCGTTGAAAGCAAAACATATTCCTGTTATTGCAGAAATAGAATTTGCTGCACAATATACCGACGCTAAATTGATCTGTATTACGGGATCAAATGGGAAATCGACCACTACCATGTTGACTTATGAGATGCTGAAGCATGCAGGTAAACATGTAGGATTAGCTGGAAATATCGGTAAAAGCTTTGCGCTGCAAGTAGCACGTGAGCAATTTGATGTTTATGTATTGGAAATTTCGAGCTTTATGCTGGATGATATGTTCCAATTTAGAGCAGACATCGCTGTTATTTTGAATATTACCGCTGATCATCTGGATCGTTATGATTATAAGGTGGAGAATTACGTGGATTCTAAGTTTCGAATGATTCAAAATCAAACAAAAGACGATTACTTCATTTATTGTCTGGATGATCCACAAACAGCAGCAGGTTTAAAAAGACATCATACTGCAGCAATGCATTTGCCTTTTACACAGGAACAAAAAGTAGAATTTGGAGCATATTTGACTTCAATTAAAGATATTATAATTAACATACCTAATAGCGATACATTTACTATGAGAACGGAAGAGTTGTCTTTGACAGGGAAACACAATGTGTACAACAATATGGCTTCTGGCCTTATTGCTAAGGTTCAAGAGTTGAGAAATCAAGCTATGAAGGAAAGTATGAGCTCATATGTTAATATTGCACATCGTTTGGAGCAAGTAGCTTGTATAGGTGGCGTTAATTATATTAATGATTCAAAAGCAACCAATGTTAACTCGGTTTGGTATGCTTTGGAAAGTGTATCCACACCTATCGTTTTGATGTTAGGTGGCGTGGATAAGGGCAATGATTATGAAATGTTGCGCGATTTAGTTAAAAATAAAGTACGTGCTATTGTTTGTATCGGCAAAGATAATACGGCTATTCACGCCGCATTTGAAGATGATACGGAATTGATCGTAAACAGTTCTTCTATGAAAGATGCGGTGCAATTAGCATCTCATTTGGCTCAAAAAGGAGATACGGTATTGTTGTCACCAGCGTGTGCAAGTTTTGACTGGTTTAAAAATTACGAAGATCGCGGTGATAAATTTAAAGCCGCAGTGATGGAGTTGTAGTGGATATAGGTTTTATAAATCTAAAGTAATTAAATATGGTAGAGCATCTACTTTCTAAATTAAAGGGCGACCGTTGGATATGGATTATTGTGATCCTGCTTTCGGGCTGGTCTTTGTTAGCGGTCTACAGTTCTGTAGGAACGTTGGCATATAAAGAAGGTAAGGGAACAGAATTATATCTGTTCAAGCACTTCTCTTTGATTGCTGTTGGTTTTGTGTTGATGTATTTATCGCATAAACTGGATTACCGTTATTATGCAGGTATTTCCAAATTGTTGATGGCGATAACGGTTCCATTGCTTTTATATACATTGATTTTTGGAAGTAAGGTGAATGATGCAAGTCGTTGGGTTACGATCCCTGTGATTAATCAGACGTTTCAAACTTCCGATTTGGCAAAGTTGGCGTTGATTACGTTCTTAGCTCGTATGTTGTCTAGGAAGCAAGAGGAGATAAAAGATGTCAAGAAATCATTTATTCCGATCATGGGTGCTGTTTGTGGTGTCTTTGTTTTAATTGCTTGGGCGAATATGTCTACAGCAATTATGCTGTTTGGGGTATGTGTATTACTGCTCTTAATTGGGCGTATTAGTTTTAAGCAGATTGCTATTGTATCTGCCGGCGTGGTATTGCTCGGAATAATTGTTGTTTCGATCGGTCCAAGACGAGCAACGTATTATAGTCGTGTCAAGTCTTTTATCGGGGTTGAAAAAGATAAACAGGAAGGTATGCCTGTTTCATTTCAGGATGATAAAAACTATCAGGCTAATAATGCGAAGATTGCAATAGCGACGGGAGGTGTTTTTGGTAAAGGACCAGGTAATAGTATTCAGAGAAATGTATTGCCACACCCTTATTCGGATTTTATATTTGCCATCATCATTGAAGAATATGGAACAATAGGCGGTGTCGTCTTAATTTTTCTATATCTCGCTTTGATGTATAGATGTATTCGTATTGTGACATTAAGCCCTAAAGCATTTGGTGCTTTTTTGGCCGCAGGGCTAGGCTTTAGTTTGACTATTCAAGCATTTGCGAATATGGCAGTAGCAGTAGGTTTGGGTCCGGTGACCGGTGTTCCGCTTCCGTTAGTGAGTATGGGAGGAACATCAATTCTATTTACCAGTATTGCATTAGGAATTATCTTAAGTGTAAGTAGAAATATTGAAGAGTTAAAAGGTAAACAGGAATTGGATGAACGACCAAAGGAAAAAAGAGTGGTCGTTGGTACGATTTCGGTATAAAAGATATAAAGAATGGCTATACGTGTGATCATAAGTGGTGGTGGTACTGGCGGACATATTTTTCCGGCAGTAGCAATTGCTAATGCACTAAAAGCATTGGATCCGCAAAATGAAATTCTTTTTGTTGGAGCTAACGGCCGTATGGAAATGGAGAAAGTTCCAGCAGCAGGTTATAAAATCGTGGGATTAGATATTCAAGGGATCAATAGACAACAGTTTTGGAAAAATATATTTTTACCGTTCAAGCTGTTTAAAAGCATGAACAAAGCACGTACAATTGTCCGTGAGTTTAAACCTGATGTAGCTGTTGGTGTTGGTGGTTTTGCTTCTGGCCCCTTATTGATGGTAGCAAATCGATTGCATATCCCAACACTCGTACAAGAACAAAATTCTTATGCGGGAGTTACCAATAAGCGCTTAGGAAATAAGGCAGCTAAGATTTGTGTTGCTTATGAAGGTATGGAACAATTTTTTCCAGCAGAGAGATTATTGTTAACGGGTAATCCGATTCGCCGCGCTTCTATTGAGATTGAAGGTAAGCGTGAAGAAGCATTGTCCTTTTTTGGATTAGATGCTGATAAAAAGACAATTTTAGTCACGGGTGGCAGTCTGGGAGCACGTACTTTGAATGAAAGTGTAATGGCTTCTCTAGAGAAGTTTGATGATGCAGATATACAAGTGATATGGCAGTGTGGAAGTTACTATTTCGATCAATTAAGTCAAGAATTGAAAGATAAACTTTCTGGTCGTATTCATATGCTTGCTTTCTTGCAACGTATGGATTACGCTTATGCAGCGGCTGATATGATTATTGGCCGTGCAGGTGCTGGAACCATCTCAGAACTATGTGTGGTTGGTAAGCCGGTAATATTGGTTCCTTCGCCCAATGTCGCAGAAGATCATCAAACAAAAAATGCGATGGCTTTGGTGAATAAACATGCGGCGATATTAGTTAAAGATAATGAGGCAAAAGCAACATTATTTGACACAGCTATTGCTTTGCTCGATAATGAATCTGAATCGAAAGCTTTGGCTCAAAATATAAAGAAATTAGCGCTTCTTGATGCGGACATAGTCATTGCAAAAGAAGTTATAAAATTGGCAAATAAAAGGTAGAAATAATGAAAATTGACGCAATCAAACAAGTATATCTTATTGGGATAGGTGGAATTGGAATGAGTGGACTTGCTCGTTATTTTGCTCACTTAGGATCCGTAGTGAAGGGATATGATCGTACGGAAACGGAATTGACTAAAACATTAGTGTCCGAAGGAATTGAAATTTCGTATGTTGATGATGTCAATACGATAGATCCGATATTTAATATTTCTAATGAAGAAACATTAATCATTTTTACTCCTGCTATTCCTAAAGACTCTAAAATTAAACATCATCTGGAAGAAGTAGGGCATACGCTACATAAGAGATCTGAAGTTTTAGGCATCATTAGTGAAAGTCGTTTTACAATTGGTGTGGCGGGTACACATGGTAAAACGACAACTTCTACCATGGTGGCCCACATATTAAAGGATAGTGGTTTTGACTGCTCTGCTTTTCTAGGCGGTATCAGTTCCAATTATGATACAAATGTTTTGTATGGTAATAATGATGTGGTCGTCGTAGAAGCGGATGAATATGATCGCTCATTCTTAACCTTACATCCTAATATAGCTATTGTGACTTCAGCTGATGCTGATCATTTGGATATTTATGGTGATGCAAGCCAACTTTTGACGACTTTTCAAATGTATTTGGATCGAGTTGTTGAAGGTGGTACGCGTATTGTTAAGAAGGGATTACCTTTTGAAAGTCAAATCTCGTATTCTGGACATGATGTTGCAGATGTTTATGCTTCTAATGTACATGTTAAAGATGGAGAATTTTATTTTGATTACATTTCAGGAGATGCAAAGATTGAAGATATTCATTTGGGAATACCGGGCACGCATAATGTTGAAAATGCTGTAGCGGCAATAACTGTTGCCCGTATTTTGGGTATTGCAGATGATAAAATAAAAGTTGCACTAACGAATTTTAGAGGTGTTAAAAGACGTTTTGAATATATCGTAAGAAGTCCGTCTGCTATTTATGTAGATGATTATGCACATCATCCAGAAGAGTTGCGTGCATTTTTGAGCTCGATGCGTAAGCTATATCCGAATAAGAAGTTGACAGTTGTATTTCAGCCACATCTCTTTACGAGAACCCGTGATTTTATAGAAGGATTTGCAGAAGTGCTTTCTATGGCAGATCGTGTACTACTTATGGAAATCTATCCTGCTCGTGAATTACCTATCGAAGGTGTAAATTCATCTTGGTTGTTGAGTAAAATCACGGCACCGGAAAAAGCTGTTGTTACAGCCGAGGAAGTATTGGCAATTGCTCAGCATGAAAAACTGGAATTGTTGGTGACAGTTGGAGCTGGTGATATTGATAAATTAGTAAAACCATTGAAGGAAATTTTAGCACATGCTTAAATATTTACACAACATACGATGGAATCGCGTATTATATTTATCACTCTTTTTTTTAGGTGTGATAGCTGTAATCATTGTGATGTCCTTGGTCAATCGCAAAGATGACCTGCAAGTATGTCGTGAGGTAAATATTTTTATTGAAGGAAAAGAAGCTTTTATTGATCAAGGAGATATCTCTGCACTTATCAGTAAAAGTTATGGCAATATAATTGGTAAGCCATTACTTGATATTCCTTTAGAAAAGATTGAAAAAACGTTGAAAAAGTTGCCTTACGTATCTAAGGCAACGGTTCATTTGGATATGGATGGTATTCTAGCCATTAATATCGCGCAACGGGAAGTCGTTATGCGTGTCATTAATAAGAATGGCCGGGAATATTATATCGATTTAAATGGATTGAAGGTACCAACTACATTGAAATATGTACCTCATGTTATGATTGCAACAGGTAATATTGAAGAGGGATATAAGAATCCTTTGGATTCGATTAACTCTACACTGGTAAAAGATTTATTGCGAGTGACACAGTTTATCGAAAATGATGAGCTGTGGAGCAATCAAGTTGTACAGGTATTTGTTAACAATGATAAAGATATTGAATTGGTACCTCGGGTCGGAAATCAGCAGCTTGTTATCGGCACTGCCGATTCTTTAGACCAAAAGTTTAGTTTGTTGCAGACATTTTATAAAGAAATAATCCCTAAAGTCGGGGTTGACGCTTACAATAAAGTGAATGTAAAATATGCAGGTCAAATTATTTGTGAAAAACGTGGTGTTTGGACATTTGATGATCTGCATAACCCGGAGAAGAAAGTAAAGAATAACACATTATAGTATACAGCATCAATACAGAATATTATGAATCCAAAATCAGCAGAAATCGAAAGAGAGAACCCAATTATTGTGGGACTCGATATTGGTACAACCAAGATTTGCGTTACAGTTGGAAGACGTAGTGGCGGAAATAAAATAGAACTTTTAGGCGTTGGTAAAGCAGATTCGGCAGGAGTAAGCCGAGGTGTGGTCGCGAACATTCAAAAAACGGTGAGCAGCATTCTTGAAGCGGTTGAAATAGCCGAAAATCAATCAAATGTTGATATCAAAGTGGTGAATGTTGGTATTGCTGGCCAACATATCAAAAGTATTCAACATCGTGGTATTTTTACCAAGACTGATAGCGATGATGAAGTTACAAGAAAAGATATTGAACGTCTTATTTCGGATATGTATAAATTAGTGTTGCCTCCTGGAGAAGAAATTATCCATGTGTTGCCGCAGGAATTTACGATCGATAATGAGCCGGGTATTCGAGAACCGATCGGTATGGCAGGACGTCGCATTGAAGCGAATTTCCATATTATTTCGGGACGTGTTACGGATATTCGAAATATTAAAAGATGTATTGATAATTCAAATTTAGAGGTTTCAGAATTAATTCTTGAACCTTTGGCATCATCTGAAGCTGTATTGGATGATGACGAAAAAAATGCTGGTGTTGTTTTAGTTGATATTGGAGGAGGTACTACAGACGTAGCGATTTTCCATGAAGGAATCATTCGTCACACTGCTGTAATTCCTTTAGGAGGGAATATCGTGACGGAAGATATTCGTCAAGGTTGTTCTGTATTGAGAAGTCAAGCTGAGTTGTTAAAAACACGATTCGGATCTGCATTAGCTGATGAAAATAAGGAAAACGAAGTAATTTGTGTTCCCGGATTAAAAGGTCGTGAACCTAAAGAGATTTCAGTAAAAAATCTTGCATACATTATTCAAGCACGTATGGAGGAGATTATTGAACATGTGTACTATGAGATCAAATCTTCTGGTTATGAAAATAAACTGATCGGTGGAATCGTTATTACTGGAGGTGGTGCCCAATTGAAACATTTGGTACAACTTGTTGAATATATCACTGGCATTGATTGCCGTATCGGTTTTCCTAATGAATACTTGGCAAAAAATGAAGTTTTGCCAAAGGCTTTGTATGAAGAATTGAAAAGTCCATTATATGCTACCAGTATAGGTTTGTTGATGAAGGGTATTCAGGCGCACGAGGATGAAGTAGAGACCAGAAGAGCGCCTAAAGTTGTGAAGAAGGATGTTGAGTCTGTGAAAGAGGTCGGCGAGCAACAACAGAAGGAGCATGGTTTGCTAACATGGTTCAAAAAATTAATGAAGGATGGCAATGAAATTGATGATGCCACTTTCTTGGATAAAAAATAGTTTTCAACACTTTATGTTTTTTTCCACATTTTAAACATTTGTGGAAAAAAATTGTTGAAAATATGTTATTATTACATTACGAATATTGAGTTTAGGTGAAGTTTGTACTGAAGTCATTATGAGTTAAATAGGGATAAGTTATGTCAATACAGTTTGAAATGTTAAAAGAACAATCATCAATAATTAAGGTTATTGGGGTTGGTGGTGGTGGCGGTAATGCCGTTAACCACATGTATAAACAAGGAATTAGTGGGGTAGATTTCATCGTGTGTAATACCGATGCTCAAGCTTTGGAGTTAAGTCCAATACCTAATAAAGTACAATTGGGTATGAGTTTGACAGAAGGTATGGGTGCTGGTGCAGATCCTGATGTAGGTGAAAATTCAGCTATCGAAAGTATTGACGATATCAAACGTATGTTAGGTACTAATACCAAAATGCTGTTTATTACTGCAGGAATGGGTGGTGGTACTGGTACTGGAGCTAGTCCCGTATTGGCAAAAGCAGCTAAGGAATTAGGTATTCTGACTGTTGCGATTATCACAACTCCCTTTACATTCGAAGGTAAACGTCGCCGTTCGCAAGCCGAAGAAGGTTTATCTGAATTGCGTAAATATGTAGATTCGTATTTAGTGATCTCTAACGATCGTTTGAGAGAAATTTTTGGGAATCTTACCATGACAGCAGCTTTTGCAAAAGCTGATGATATTTTAACAACTGCCGCAAAAGGTATCGCTGAGATCATTACTATCCCTGGTTATGTAAACGTCGATTTTAAAGATGTGCGCACAGTGATGAATGATAGTGGTGTTGCCATTATGGGTAATGCTGTTGCTGAAGGTGAAGACCGAGCTATTAAAGCAGTTGAAGGAGCTCTTGCTTCTCCGCTATTAAAAGATAATGAAATTGAAGGTGCCCGTTATATCTTACTGAATATTACTTCTGGTTTAAAGGAAGTAACTATGGATGAGGTTGCTATTATTACGGATTATATTCAAGAGAAAGCTGGTCTTTCTGCAGATTTAATCTGGGGTAATTGTATTGATGAAAACTTTGGCGAGGAACTATCTGTAACAATTATTGCGACAGGATTCCAGACTTCTGAGGAAAGAGATATTGAACGCGAAAATACGAAAGTTACGATGCCTTTAACGGCTGCAGAACAAGTAGCATCTTTTGTTAAACCGGTTAATCAATTTGTACAGAAGGAAGTGACGAGTACACCTCTTGTTAATCCTGTGCAAACAAATCCAGAAAACGTTTCAGCTCCTATCCCGACTAACGATTTGTTTTCTGCACCTAAAAATGCTGTTCAACAACAGGTGGCTGTTGAAGGGAATTCGATTATTCGTCATGAATTAAATTTTGAAGAAGTGGTCGAAGAAGAGGCTTCGTCAGCAAATAAGGGAAATGATTTCCAATTAAAAACTTCTCCTTCTGTATTTCAATTTCAGATGCCTACGGTATTTGATGATTATACTGCTGGATCTGTTTCTCCGCAAGAAGAGCAGTCAAATAATTTTTCTGCTTCTGTTAATAATAAAGCTGAGATAGAACAGGTGGAAGAGGAGCAAGTTTCTTTTGAAGATCAATTGGTACGTACAAAAGAACGTATTTTGCGATTGAAGGAGTTGAGTATGAAATTAAAATCTTCAAATGGCCTGCAGGAATTGGAAAATGAGCCAGCTTACAAAAGAAAGCAAATGTCATTAGATGATACGCCACATTCTTCACAATCTCAGGTTTCTAGATTTACACTGTCTTTTGAAGATGGAAATACAGAAATTAGACCCAATAATTCTTTTTTACATGACAATGTAGATTAGTTTAATTTTACATAAATAATATGAAAGCTATCTCGTGTGAGATAGCTTTTTTTTGTATCTTTAATTTTCACCATTTATATAGAAATACATTAATACTTATGAAATAGCGATGTTGTAAAAACTCTAAAAAAGAGCATGTACATGGGTATTTCATAGAACCGATAAAAACAAGTAGTATAGATATGAATCACAAATTGAATAATCCAATATGGGTGATGAGTTCAGCATTTGACAAGCTGGATTTACCTGAATTAATAGATAAAACAAAAGAAGTCGGAGCTTCAGGTATTGATTTATGTGTGTTTAGAAAAGATGGCACACGTCAGGATCATACGGCAACACATCTGAATTATGAAGGTTTTACAGCGGAGGATGCAAAACGCACAATAGAAGTTTTCAATCAGGCCGCTTTACATCTGTCTTTGGGGGCTTTTGAGAATATGATCGGTGGAGAAGAAGGTGAACGGGTTAAAAATCAGAATCATTTATTAAAACTTATTCGGATTGCTCATTTACTCGGAGGAGATGCCAATAATGTAAAAGTGGGGACTTTTGTTGGTTATAATCACGATCTTGGTAATCAGATAGATGGCTTTCAGAAGAATCTAGATGAGTACAAACGTGTTTTTGCACCAATTATTAAATATGCTGAAGATCTAGGGGTAACGGTATTGTATGAAAACTGTCCTATGGAAGGCTGGAGATCGTCGCGTTATAGCAGTACTTATAATAATTTGCCAGCAGTATTGGCAGCACGAAAATTGATGTATGAAATGATACCAAGTAAAGCACATGGTGAAATCTATGATCCATCACATGATGTCTGGCAAAATACAGATCCAGTATCTGTTATTAATGCTATGGATATTGAGCGGCTACACCGTATTCATATCAAGACTACACGCAATTTAAGTACACAAGCGCGCACGGACTGGGGCGGTATGTATCCAATGCAGCATGTTGATGCTGACCTTGCTAAGGCTGCTAATATTGCAATTCCAGCAAATGATTGGGATAGACATCATTACGAAGCCATGCTTCCTGGATTTGGAGGGTCAGATAGCATGGACTGGAGAGCATTTGTTGATACTTTGCAAAACCGCGCTTTTACCGGAGTTTTTGAAATAGAAAACGAAGCTAAAAATTCAAAAGATACAGGAGTTATGTCTGCTATTTTACAGGGCTTTAGTACCTGCGTTAATTTCTTTGCACCAATGTTATGGGAACTGGATGAAAAGAGCGGGTATTCATACAAAAATGAACGTGACTTACAGATCGTACACGGAAAAGATATTCCTGTTGTAACAATTGATCAGTTGTCTTAAAAAAAATAGAATTTACTCTGCAAACTAGTTTGCAGAGTGAATTCTAAATATTTCAATGAGCTCTGGAATATTAGAGACATTTAATTTTTCAAATATTCTGCTTTTGTAAGTACTTACAGTTGACGGGCTAAGATCTAAGCTCGTAGAGACTTCAATGATACCCAATCCCTGCATTAAGTACTTTGCAACATCTACTTCTCTGTTTGAAAGTCGGGAAAGCGGATTCATCGTGTTTATCTTAGCTTTGGTTTGAGTTAGCTTCTTAACATAAAGGTCTTTTACTTCATCCGACATGTATTTTCCTCTTTCTTTTATTGTTAATATTGCATTACTAAGCTCTGCCATAGCCGTGCTTTTATTGACAAATCCGGCAGCGCCAGCTTCAATATATCTTAAAGCATAAAGAGATTCATCATAAGAAGAGAATACCAGTATTTTGATGGACGGTTGTATTTCTAGAATTTCTTTTACTACTCTAATATTATTTCCTCCAGGCATATTGATATCGAGTAAAAGTAGATCAAAATCTTCTTTTTCTAACAATGTTAGAACCTCACTATAATCCTGAGCCTGTGTAATGATACAGGATGGCATAGTTTCTTTTATAATGACAGATGCTCCTAATCGAACAATACTATGGTCGTCGGCAATTAATATTTTTTTCATGAGCGATATTTAGGAAATATTATTTTGCGAATTGTGTTGTTTAAAAATAAACAAAAATACTGAATTCGAAATAATAAATGCGTGTAAATATAGTCAAAGATTAGTTCTTTTCTGTTTATTTTATTTCTCGCTACTTTGTGTTGTAAATTGGCTAACGATATTTTACCGTAAATATTAATATTTTTGTGTCAGTTTTATTGAAATAAGTTTATATTTAGGTAGAGAATTACAATAATTGCAATATTAAACATTTATTTTATGGGAATTTTGAAAGAGTTTAAAGAATTTGCTATGCGCGGTAGCGTAGTTGATTTAGCAGTCGGTGTTATTATCGGTGGTGCATTTGGAAAAATTGTAACGTCATTGGTAGATGATATCATCATGCCACCAATTGGTTATTTGACAGGAGGTGTTGATTTTTCAGAAATTAAATATGTACTTAAAGCTGCAGATGAGGTTGCAAAAAAGCCAGAAGTAGCGATTAATTTAGGAAACTTTATTAATGTCGTGATCCAATTTCTAATTGTTGCATTTTGTATTTTTATGGTGATTAAAGCCTTAAATTCGATGAAACGTAAGGAAGATAAAGCTCCTGAAGTGGCACCTGCTCCAACAAAAGAAGAAACACTTTTAACAGAAATCAGAGATTTACTTAAAAATAAGTAATCATATACTTTGGTAAGAAATTAGATGAAGAATAGGGTATTCTTCATCTGTTTTTTTGTGGAATATTTCGATATTTTGGAGAAGTTGCATTTATTGTTTGTTATTCTCTAAAATATATTTTACTTTTGCATTCCTCTTTAGGGAGTTTTATTAATAGAATCAAAACATAATTTAGCATATTAAGCGTCATGAAAAGAACATTTCAGCCATCGCAAAGAAAAAGAAGAAACAAGCACGGATTCAGAGATCGCATGAGTTCTGCAAATGGTAGAAGAATTTTAGCTTCTCGTAGAGCAAAAGGTAGAAAACGCCTTACAGTTTCTGACGAAGGTCGTCACAAAGGTTAATATTTTTGCGTAGCTGGTGGCCAGGAGGCTCGTGTAATGACATGGCCGACTTTTCAGTCATCGATTATGATTAAAAATACATTTAAGAAAGAAGAACGTTTATGTAGTGTCAAGTTGATTGATACGCTGTTTCATAAAGGTTCTTCTTTTGTTTGTTATCCCTACCGTGTTGTCTTCTACGCTCCAAGAGAAGACGATCATCTGATCATGGAAAATTCTTCATCACAGGTCATATTAGCGGTTTCTAAACGCCGGTTCAAACGTGCTGTTGATCGTAATCTGATGAAGCGCCGTATGAGAGAATGTTTTCGTTTACAAAAAAATGAAGGCTTAACACCATTTTTAGAAGAACATCAATTACCTTTGTTATTCACAATACAATACGTAGGTAAAGGTCTGTTAGCATATGATTTTCTGTATAGTCATATGGAAAAAGCTTTGGTAAAATTAAAGAATGAATGTTCTAAACTATATTTGGCAAAAGATTATCAAGCGGATATTTAGTCTGTTATTTTTAGCTATTATCCGGTTTTATCAGATTTTTATATCTCCTTTTTTGGGAGCTAATTGTCGTTATACACCAACCTGTTCACAGTATGGTTATCAAGCCATTCAAAAATATGGCCCCTTTAAAGGAGGATGGCTTGCTATAAAACGTATTTTAAGTTGTAATCCCTGGGGTGGCCATGGTCACGATCCTGTTCCTTAATATTTTTTATTTTTTGTATGCATACTTATATTTTACAAATCGAGACTTCTACTTCTATGTGTTCAGTCGCTTTGGTTGAATCGGGAATTGTTCGTCAGCACGAAAGTGTCAATGAACCTAATGTTCACGCCTCACAGCTAACTTTGCTTATACAGGCTTTGTTGGATCAGGAGAATATAGGTTTTGAAGATTTGTCAGCAATTGCGGTGAGTATGGGGCCAGGTTCTTACACCGGTTTAAGGATCGGGGTTTCTACCGCTAAGGGTTTTTGCTATGCCCTGGATATACCTTTGATCGCTGTCAATACGCTAGATGCTATTTATTCGGGTTTTCGTGCGAATGAAGGGAAATCACTATCGTACGATCTTTATATCCCGATGTTAGACGCGAGAAGGATGGAGGTGTACTGTGCTTCATTTGATGATACAGGAAGATCGGTAGTAACTACTCAAGCTTTGATTATCGATGCCACAAGTTTTGATCAATTTATAGTACAATACCCTCGTATTTGTTTATTTGGTCCGGGAGCGGATAAATTAAAAGATGTATTTAGTACTGGACAAGGTATAGATATTATTGAGGAAGTACAGACGAACGCGACTGATATGAGCAAAATTGCTTTCGATAAGTATCAAGCTAAAGATTTTGAAGATGTTGCTTACTTCGAACCCTATTATTTAAAAGATTTTGTTGCAACCACTGCAAAGAAAAGACCTGGTTTATAACCAGCCCTTTCTTTTGAACCAGTAATAGATTGCTAGCGATATTCCGAGCATAATAATAATTGCTACAGGATATCCATAGTACCATTCTAGTTCAGGCATGTTTTTGAAATTCATACCGTAAACGCCAGCGACAAAAGTAATCGGCATAAAAAACACGGAAAAAATGGTTAAAATACGCATGATTTCGTTCGTGTGATTGGAGGAAATATTAAAATAGATATTGAGGAGCTGACTTGTGTTCTCTGAAAGATTGTCGTACAGGGTATTGGCTCTCAAATATAGATCTTTTAAATCTCGGCTGTAGACATTGCGTTTTTGATTAGCATGAAAGTGCTCTACAATTTCTTTGTACAATATGATAACCTTCCTGACAACATCAATCTGTCTTTTGATAAAATAGACATGTTTGAGGACTAGCTTTTTTTGACGCGTCAGAAAAACGCTTTCTTCATATTCATCCAATTTAGTAGATATTTTAGGCAGTATTTTTTCAAAAGAGGCGAGCGCCGCAGTGCTCAGGTAATTAGCTAAATGTTTACTGTCTTTTAATTTTGGAGATCTAAAATCCAAAAGTTTCATTTTATGAATGAATTCTACATTTTTTTTATGAAGTGTAATGACGAAGTCTGCACCATAGAAAATAGTTAAACGGTCTGTTATTTCACCAATATTGTCGGAGTTATCCTTAAATGTTGCAGATACCATCCTTAGGATAATAAAAGTATAGTTGTCAAACTCTTCTATTTTTGGAAGATGTTCAGGTTCTAAAGAATCTTTAATAGATGCCTGATTGAGGTTATATTTTTCTTTCAAAATTTCGAGATCCGTTACACTTGGCTCGAATACATCGACCCATTCATAATTAGCTTGCTCTTTACTTACTATAGTGGATATCATAAATTAATCGGATTTTAGGTTAATATACCGAAGAGATTTTCAAAAAGCAAATTGTTGTTAAATAAGAAAGCCGCTCATGAGCGGCTTTCTTATTTAACTATTTTAGAAATGTTATTTCTTTTCTTTTTTATATTCTTCATTTAATTGTTTCACTACTTCATTCGTGATTTCCAATTTTGAATCAGCATATAATACAGTCGGATTTGATTTTGAATATGTCAGTACAAGAGTGTAACCATTATCACTTGCATGTTTCTTCAAGAATTCGGTAATTTTATTGTAGACATTGTTAAATTCAGCGGATTCGTCTTGTTGTATTGAAGAAGATGCATTTTGATCTAAACGGCTTAATTCGTCTTGTTTACGTGCTAATTTTTCTTCTGTTGCTTGTCTTTCTGCAGCACTTAAATTAGGTGCTTTTTGTTGGTATTCTGCAACTTCACGTTGAAAAGCTTGACTTTTTGCCTGAAGATCTGTTTGTGCTTTTTTAACTTTTGCTTCTAATTTACTTCTAATGTCCTTAAAGTACTCATATTTTTGAGATAAAGAATCTGAATTGATGTATACAATTTTCTCAACTTTTGTTGAAGAAGTGTTTGCTGAAGTAGAATCTTTGGAAGTTGTAGCACCAGTGCTTTTTCCCTCTTGGTTACAAGAAATAGCGGCTACTGATATGGCTACGCCTAAAGTTACCTTTGATAATGTTGAAAATATATTACTCATTGTTTATTTGATTACACGTTTTAATAAGAACAAACCTACTATAAAAAAATTACATTTAGGATTTTCGACTGCTAAAATATAAAATAAATATGGAATAATTGCGCATTAAATTGCTTGTTATCACTTCTCGTTAACTTGTTAAAGTGGTTAAAATTTCGTATTTTTGATTACAAGTATTTAATTAGTTTCAATGAGCGAAGAAAACAAAAATGCATCATCCTATTCAGCCGATAATATCCAAGTTTTAGAGGGATTAGAGGCTGTACGTAAACGTCCTTCCATGTATATTGGAGACACAGGGGTTAAAGGTTTGCACCATTTGGTATATGAGGTCGTCGATAACTCTATCGATGAAGCCGTTGCAGGTTATTGTACAGATATTTTTGTCACTATCCATAAAGACAATTCTATTTCCGTAAAGGATAACGGACGTGGTATTCCAACAGGTATCAATAAGAAGGAGAATAAATCGGCACTGGAAATTGTAATGACTGTATTACATGCTGGTGGTAAATTTGATAAGGATACGTATAAGGTATCAGGTGGTCTTCACGGCGTGGGGGTTTCCTGTGTAAATGCTTTATCTATTCATTTGTCCGCAGTTGTTCACCGTGATGGTAAAGTTTTTCAGCAAGAGTATGAAAAGGGAAAACCTTTATATACGGTGAAGGAGATTGGTGAGTCTGATGCTACGGGTACTATTGTTACGTTTACTCCCGATAGTGAAATTTTCACAACGACTACGACTTATAACTATGATACATTAGCGAGTCGTCTTCGTGAATTATCTTTCTTGAATAAAGGGATCACTTTATCTTTAACAGATGAGCGAGAAACTTTGGAAGACGGTACTTTACGTCAAGATGTGTTTTTATCTGAAGGTGGTCTACAAGAATTTGTCCAGTTTTTAGATAGTAACCGTCACCCGATCATACCACATCCGATTTATGTGGAGGGTATCAAACAAGGTATTCCTGTTGAATTGGCTTTACAGTATAACGAGACTTACACTGAAAATGTACATTCATACGTGAATAACATTAATACCATTGAAGGTGGTTCACATGTTGCCGGTTTTCGTCGTGGTTTGACCCGTACTTTAAAAGCATATGCCGATAGATCTGGTTTATTGAAAAATTTGAAGGTAGAAATTACTGGAGATGATTTTCGTGAAGGTCTAACAGCTGTTATTTCGGTGAAAGTCGCTGAACCTCAGTTTGAGGGACAGACAAAAACCAAATTGGGTAACTCTGAAGTAATGGGGGCTGTTGATGTTGCCGTAGGAGAGATTTTAAATATCTATTTAGAAGAGAATCCTCGGGAAGCAAAAGCAATTGTACAAAAGGTTGTAATCGCAGCTCAAGCTCGTGCCGCGGCTCGCAAAGCTCGTGATCTTGTACAAAGGAAAACTGTAATGGGTGGCTCAGGTTTACCTGGTAAGCTCGCAGATTGTCAAGATAATGATCCTACAAAATGTGAGATTTACTTTGTCGAGGGAGATTCGGCTGGTGGAACTGCGAAATCAGGTCGTGATCGTAAGTATCAAGCGATTATGCCACTTCGTGGTAAAATTCTAAACGTAGAAAAGGCAATGGAACATAAGATCTATGAAAATGAAGAGATCAAAAATATGTTTACTGCCCTAGGTGTTAGTTTAGGTACTCCAGATGATCCTAAAGCATTAAACTTAGAGAAATTACGTTACCATCGTATTATTATCATGACCGATGCGGACGTCGATGGTTCTCACATCACAACTTTGATTCTAACGTTCTACTTTAGATACATGAAAGAATTGATTGAGAAGGGATACATTTACATCGCGACTCCGCCATTATATTTGGTTAAAAAAGGTAAAGATCATCAATACGCTTGGACTGAAGATCAACGCTTAAATGCTATTCAGCAATTGAAAGGCGGAGGTAAAGAAGACAGCGTACATGTACAACGTTATAAAGGTCTTGGAGAAATGAACGCAGAACAACTATGGGATACAACAATGAATCCTGAGACGCGTACATTAAGACAAGTAAACATCGAAAATGCCGCTGAATGTGATCGCATATTCTCAATGTTAATGGGTGATGAGGTTGCACCTCGTCGTGAGTTTATTGAACGCAATTCACGTTACGCTAAAATCGATATTTAATTATTTTTAAATTTTAATCTCAGAAAGGTCTAACTACTTAGGTAGTTAGACCTTTTTTTTTGAAGCAGAGCAATCTATATTTTTTGTCTAATTAGGTTAATAACTGTAACTTATATATAGTCTTGGTATTTTCGTTGTATTTAAATTACGTTTTTTCGTCGATTTTAGGTTACCGAATAGATCTTTGCTAAAGCGTGCTCTATGATCCTTTGATAACCTTCTTCAACCCTATAATACGTATTGGTTTGCTGTAATTAAAGATTAATGATGCTGATTTATAAAAATTATGATTTACTGCGTCTATATTATTTAGGTGATTATTTTTGCTATTACCCTAAGTGAGAATGCGATAATGCTATTAAAAACCTCTCCTGGTTTTTAATTGTGGCAACCGTTATGGCATCTTTTAAAGAATTAATTGATGCATTCGTTACAATATTTCTTTAGGTAACATAATTATTACTTATTGTAATGGTCGTGTTCCGATATGTGAAAAAATATGAAATTAAACTTTTTATTATCTATATATCAAATTTATGATTCTTATTTTTTTAAGTAATAAGTCTTTGAGACTTAAACTTTACCTATTAATTTGGATCTTGTTAGGTAGCACTATTGCAACATATAGTCAAGAGTATAATGAATTGACTTTTGATCAGTTATTTGAACAACTATTGGAAGAATTAGAGGAGGATGTCGATGCGAGCGAAATTTCAGAGAGATGGTCATATTACTTGAAAAATCCGATTGATTTAAATAAAACAGACGGACGTGAATTACACGATTTATTATTTTTAAGTGTTATTCAGATCGAAAGCCTGTTGGCACACAGAAAAGAATCCGGTGATTTTATTTCTAAACAGGAGTTACAGAGTATAATCGGGTTTGATTTGCGTACAGTTCAGTATTTACTTCCTTTTGTTACTGTTTCAGGTGATATGCATTACAGAGATTTTACAGTTAAGAATTTCTTAAAATCGAAGCAAGAAGTTATGTTACGATATGGACGTTTATTGCACCGTGCCAAAGGATATTCGATTACTGATACTGCCAGGTCGCGCTACCTTGGGGATCCGAATCGATATACTGTACGTTATAGGCTCAATTATAATGATAAGATTCGGCTTGCCATTAATATGGATAAAGATGCAGGGGAGTTATTCTTCAGAGACAAGCAACAATATGGTTTTGATTTTTATGGCGCGAGTCTATCAATTAGAGATCTTGGGAAAGTAAAACATGTAGTCATTGGAGATTTTGCCTTACAAATTGGTCAGGGTTTGACGATGTGGAATGGATTGAGTTTCGGTAAAGGAAGCATGATCGAAAGTTCTGCTAGGCAGGGGATAGGTTTAAGACAGTACACATCTTTGAATGAAGCAAATTTTTTAAGAGGTGTAGCAGGTTCTTTGACTTTTGGTAAGTTTGAATTTACACCTTATATTTCTTATAGAAAGATTGATGGCAATATGGAAAAGGTCAATGATGATTGGGTGATATCTACTTTGTCCACTTCAGGTCTTCATCGTACCCCAACAGAACAGCGATATCGAAATGCGATCGGACAACTGGTTTATGGAGGTAACTTACTTTACAGCAAAAATAGGTTTAAGATAGGTGGAAATTTTGTTGCTACCCATTTAGAAGGGGTTAAACTTTTGGGCAAAGCTCTTGAAAATAAATATGATTTTGAGGGTAATTTACTTCGAAATGCTAGTCTTTATTATAATTACACTTATCGTAATTCTTATTTTTTTGGAGAGATTGCTACAAGTTTTGATGAAGGATATGCTTGGTTAACGGGAATTATGACTAGTATAACTCCAAAGTTTTCCACAGTTCTTTTATATCGTGATTATCAAAAGAATTATCATAGTTTCTTTGCCCAGTCAATGGGAGAAAATAGCAGTACTAAGAATGAAAAAGGACTTTATACAGGTCTTGTTTTTCATCCTTCTCGGAAAATTCAATGGACCGCTTATCTGGATGTTTTTAAGTTCCCATGGTTGCGATACCGCGTATTGGCACCTTCTTCAGGGTATGATATTATGTCCCAATTCTCTTATATCTGGTATAAGAAGGGCCAGATATCAGTGCGCTTCCGATACCGTGTGAAAGAAGAAAATACTTCTGCTTCAAAAAATGAAAAGGTTTTCTTGGCAACAGTTAATAAATACCAATTGAGATTTGAATACAAATATAAATTAAGTAATATCTGGAGCATTCGTAGTAGGCTCGAAGGTATTCAATATCTGAAAGAGTCCGAACAAAAAGAATATGGATGGATGGCCTATCAGGATCTGTTTTTTAACCCCAAAAGTAGTAAAATAGCAACAAATATGCGTTTAGCTTATTTTCATACTGATAGTTATAATACCCGGATTTATGCTTTTGAAAATGATGTCCTATATGCTTCTTCCTTTCCACTGTATTATCAAAAAGGTTGGCGAATCTATAATAATATACGTTACAGAATACATCGAAATATTGATTTGTGGACTAAAATATCAGCTTTCTATTATCCTGAACTTGAAAAAATAGGTTCGGGTTTAGATGAAATTCAGGGAAATATCAAATCAGAAGTTAAAGTACAGCTAAGACTCCAATTTTAATGAAGACGAATTTTGAAGAACAGTTGAAAAAGCTTCCATTTCTTAAAATTGTCTTATTTTATGGTATTGGAATTGGAATTGCCAATTTTTTTGAGCCTAGCAAAAGCATGTTTAATTTGATACAAATACTGCTTGTTTTTAGTTTTTTATCGCATCTCGTATTTTTCTTTTATATTCCCCGTTTAGGAATTTTATCTATTGTAAATAGCTACATAATTTTGATTTTTTTCGGAATTTGGAATATCTGGAGAACGCATGTTCAGGTGGATATTAACCATTTTCTCATTGGTTCGAGTGATCAGTATATTGCAATGGTGGATGAAGAACCGTTTTTTTACAATAATTCAGTCCGATTTTCTGTTACCCTATTAGCAAAACGTATCGATTCAACATTTCAAAAGGCGACAGGTCGGCTCATGGTGACGTTGCCTTTTGATCAAAAAGATTCTCCTATACAATATGGTGATGAGATGGTTTTAAAAAATAAGGTGAAACCCATCCCAAAGCCACTTAATCCATTGGAGTTCAATTATAGAGATTATTTAAAAAATCAGGGTATCGATGGCCAGATTTATTTGAAGTCAAAAGAGTATAAAATCATTCGTCATCATCAAGGTTTTGGGATTAAAGCCCAAGCTTTAGAATTAAGGAAGGAGCTCGTCAGTAAATTTAGAAAATATCTGAAAGATGAGGATTCTTTTCAAATTGCAGTGGCATTGATTGTTGGTTATAGAGCAGTGATGTCACAAGATATCGTGCAGACTTTTAGTAATACAGGTACTATTCATGTGCTGAGTGTTTCAGGTATGCATGTAGGAATAGTCTTTATTGTTTTGATGTGGTTGCTAGCTAGGGTAAGTGGTAATCATACTCTAAATCTTTTAAGAATTGTTATGTTGCTTTGTGCGATCTGGAGTTATACCATCTTAACGGGAATGGCACCTTCCATATTACGCGCAGCGATTATGTTGAGTTTTTTTCTTATTGCTAGATCAATGCAGCGGGAAGGCAATATGCTCAATACAATGGCATCTTCTGCATTCCTACTTTTATTATTGCAGCCTAATATATTATTTGATATCGGGTTTCAGTTATCTTACTTTGCTGTTTTAGGAATTGTTTTATTTTTTCCACTGTTTAAACGTCTATCTATTTTTGAAAGTAATCGCTTCAGTCGTATCATATGGGATAGTGTCGCTATTTCGTTGAGTGCTCAAATTATGACAGCACCGTTTTCATTGTTTTATTTTGGACAGTTCCCAAATTATTTTTTAATTGCGAACTTACTTGTTATTTTACCTGTTACGCTCATTATGTATATCGGGATGGCGATGATGTTCATTCCTGTTGATATTATCAATGTTTGGTTAGGGTATGCTATGGATTGGCTTATTAAGAAAATGTTTTTCACATTGGAGTTTTTGGATCAATTACCTTTTGCAACATGGACTGGAATTGTCCTTTCTCCAGCTTTAGTTTTGATCAGTTTAGTTTTCTTGTTCAGTTGCAGCTATGCATTTTATTGGAAAAATAAGGTTGCTTTATACATGAGTGTATGTTTTCTATTGATTGGCCTTAGCACGTTCAGCTATTTACAGTATTTGCAGTTTAATTATACAGGATTTCGTATTTACAGTACCAGAAAAGAGATTGCACTTGCCTTTATACAAAAGAATAACATCACCATGGTTAGTTCTTTTGATTCTTTAGATGCCAGAAATTTGGTTTATAGTGTAAAAAGGGATTTGTCCCGTTTCTCTAATTGGGAAGATATCGATTTTCTTCCATTGATATCATATGATTCTGTAAGGACAAATTACCTTATTCAGAAACCCAATTTAACAATACAAATTATGGAGCATTCTTTACTAAGTCATCGCCCTACAGATATTTTACTTGTCAGAAAAAATAGCAAATGGAATTTTATCGAAAATGTAAGAATTATAAAACCTAAGCTTGTGCTGTTTGATGGAACGAATAGTGACTTCAATATTCAGATGTGGAGACAGCAACTTGATGATATGGGGGTGGCGCATTATACCATAAAAAATAATTTTGCGTATGTTTGGGACAAGGAGTTATTATGAGTGTAGATAGCATCAGCATATTAAAACAGTATTGGGGACATGATGAGTTTCGACCTCTTCAGGAGGAAATCATCCAATCTGTACTGGATAAGAAAGATACCCTAGCTTTATTGCCTACAGGTGGTGGTAAATCAATCTGTTTCCAGGTTCCGGCAATGATACTTCCGGGTATCTGTATTGTCGTGACTCCTTTAATCGCTTTGATGAAAGATCAGGTAAAACATCTCAAAGATATTGGTATCGAAGCTGTTGCTATTTATTCGGGTCTTAAATCACGAGAAGTCGATATTATTTTGGACAACTGTATTTTTGGCCATATAAAATTTCTTTATTTATCCCCTGAACGTTTGTATAGTGAATTGGTACAGGAACGTATCAAACATATGACTGTCAATCTTTATGCAATCGATGAGGCCCATTGTATTTCACAATGGGGGTATGATTTTCGACCTTCTTACCTACAATTGTCTAAACTGAGGGAGATACATCCAGATATTCCTTTTCTTGCTTTAACTGCAACAGCTACCACATCTGTAATTGCAGATATTCAGGATAAATTGGCCTTTAAAAAGAAGAACGTATTTGTTAAAAGTTTCTTGCGTGATAATCTCGGATATATGGCGCTGGAAGAAGAAAATAAATCGGGACGGATGCTTCGTGTCATTCAAAAGCTGGGTGGCTCAGGCGTCGTCTATGTACGAAATAGAAGAGAGACTCAAGAGATTGCACGTTTCTTAGTAAACAATGGGATCTCCGCGGATTTTTATCATGCTGGTTTGATAGGAAAAGACCGTGATGATAAGCAAGAAGCTTGGATGCAAAATAGAACACGCGTTATTGTTGCAACCAATGCCTTTGGGATGGGAATTGACAAATCGGATGTCCGGTTTGTGATTCACTTGGATATCCCTGAATCTTTAGAAGCTTATTATCAAGAAGCAGGAAGAGCAGGCAGGGATGGCAAAAAGGCTTATCCTGTTATGTTATATCAGCAGGAAGATAAGAATCGTCTTTTAAAAAATTTAGAACTGAGTTTTCCAACCGTCGCTTTCATTCAACAAGTCTATCATTACTTATGTAATCACTTTCAAATTCCTTATGGTGCAGGGGAGGGAGTTGTATTTGATTTTGATGTAGTCTCCTTTATAAAAAAATATAAACTTGAAACAATTCCTACTTTAAGTGCCCTCAAGTTTTTAGAAAAGGATGGCTGGTTGACGCTTTCTGAAGCTGTCTTTATTCCTTCTCGATTTAAATTTGAAGTGAACCATCAAGAGCTCTACAAAATTCAAGTTCAATATGAGCGTTATGATAAACTTATAAAGGCTATATTAAGATCGTATGGAGGAGTATTTGATGATTATATTTCCATAAATGAATATGAGTTTGCAAAAAAGTTAGGTGTTTCTTATGAGCAAATTGTAAGTTTGATTAACGCCTTGGTTAAAATGGAAATTGCGAGTTATATTCCTCCAACAGATAGTCCACAGCTATCTTTTCTGCAGGACCGTGTTGATTATAAAAATCTTTATGTAGACCATGTTTTCATTAGAGAAAGACAACGTGTAAAGACTGTTCAGATCGAGGCGATGCTCAATTATATTGAGCATTCACAATGTCGTAGCCAGTCACTACTCCATTATTTTGGTGAACAGAATACACTATTTTGTCAGGTCTGTGATCTATGCCTAATTCGTAATCATCGTGTGAAATTGCATCATAATATAAAATTAGAGATAGAACGCATTTTACTGAACGAAGCTCAAACGATACATGATCTGATTGGAAGGCTCTCTCTTGGTGATGATGAAATAAAATTGGAAGTAGTGCGAAATTTAATAGATCATCATAAGATTAAGGTCGTAGATGATCGGTATATCTGGAATACCAATATCTAGTTTAAAATTCAAATTTATTTACTTTTTCACTGGCTTCTAAATACAATGGTAGCGCCGCAGATCCGTACCATAACGTGATTTCGGAGATTAATAAACCAGTTTTAATGGCAGGATCTGTAGACAATAATGCTTCTGCTTCTTTGATAGTTTTAACATTTAATATAAAGATACCGCGATAATCTCTTTCATTTTTCCCAAATGGACCTGCTACAATTAGTTTTTTCTCTTTTGCAAGGCGTTGAATATTTTTCATATGTCCATCAAAAAGTCGATTGACAGAATCTTTATCAGTTATTTTTGTTGCGCCCGTTTTTAGAAGCACAAAAGTATAATACTTCATTCCATAATTGTCAGCTCCTAATGAATCGGCTAATAAATGGTCATATTTAGCATTAGTTTTTTGAGCATAAGAACGAGATAGCATACCTAATATCAATAATCCAAGGTAAAGTATATTTTTCATCTATTTTTTATATTTATCATATAAACCTTTTCCACTTAATATAATAGGTTTAATTTTTTCTAGACGGTTTACTTTTGTTTTATCTTGTTTTGCTTCATGAATATACTCATAATATTCATTCTTTTTTGCATCACTGAGATTCTCAAAATTCCTTTTTAATTGTGGGTCGTTCTTTAATGCTTCTTCAATTAATGCAGGAATGGATAAATATTCTTTTTTCCCTGGAATGAGTTTTAATCCCTTTTCTTCAATATTAATGGCCTGCTGTATATATTGTCTAAGTAGAGATTTATCAATTTGGCTTGGATCTGTAAATTTCCATTGACGCAGGTTTTTCGTTTTTTCTCCCTGTGTTGCTTTTAAAACCGCCGCCGGATCTACCAGGTGCGATCCGTTAAAAAACCAAATTGCAAAATGATCTTTAAATCCAGCAAATGAAATAACATTTTTTTGTTGGTACGTGAATACCGGACCACCCCATTTTGTAGTTTCTTCAAGTGGGAACTCTTCAATTATGCTGCGTAGGATTAATAATTCTTCTTCCCATTTGTTTTGTTTATCCATAAATTTGTAATAACTAGTTGGAAATAGGTAAATTGAGTTTTTCCTGTCCCCACTCAGACCAAGAACCGTCATATACTTTGATGTTTTTATTACCAAGTAAATGACTGGCAAAAGCTAGAATCGATGCTGTAATACCTGATCCACAGGTGAAAATCTGTTCATTGCTGTTATTAAATGATTTAAACAATTTTTGCAATTCTTCTTTTGAATCGTAGCTGTTTCCTTCGAGAACAAGATCAAATGGAAGATTATGAGAATTGGGAATATGTCCCCCTCTTAATCCTGCTCTGGGTTCTGGAGCTGATGCAATAAACCTTCCTTGACTACGAGCATCAATAATGCTTGTTTCACTATTTTCATAATGTGCTAACACGTAATCTTTATCTGCATACCATTTTGAATTAAAATGAGCTTTGGCATTACCTCTTTGTTTTAGTTTTATATGATGGTCTACTATGGGAAGATGCTGTTCTTTCCATGCTGGAATTCCACCTTCAAGTATATAAACTTGATCAAATCCCATAACCTTAAACATCCACCAAGCTCTAGGACTTGAATATATACCCCACCGGTCGTATAGTATAATGATGCTATCTTGATTGATACCTAGTTCCTGAATTCCATTTGTGAAGGTTTCCTGGGAAACAAGTGTGTGTGGTAGCGGGTTGTTTTTATCTGAAAAGGTATTTTCGATATCAAAAAAGAGCGAGTTACCTATTACTTCTAAGTTCGTATCCTTTAGCGATTGACCTACTTTGTCGATTGTACAATCTAATAATACAATTTTGGAATTGTTTAATTCACTACTAAGCTGTGCAGGAGTGATTAGTGAAGAGGGAAAGTACATGGTTTATTTTATTTACGTTACGTAAATTTAGTCATGTTTTTTCTATAAACAAAAAAAGCCCTAGCATTTTGCTAGGGCTTAATATTATCGAGTTGATGTTAAAAACTATTTAGCGTTTTTCTCATCACCTTCCATTTGCTCTTTCAATTGTGCAAGAACGTCTAAGTCACCTAATGTAGATTTCTCAACTGAATCTTTTACTTTTTTAACAGCATTGTTTGCTACTTTAGCTTCTTTTTTACGAGCATTGAATTCTTCAACACGTGCTTCAGCTCTTTCATCTTCCCAGATACGAGAGTGAGAAATTACTAAACGTTTGTTTTCTTTGTTGAATTCAATGATTTTGAATGAAGCAACTTCGTCAACTTTAAGTGCAGAATTATCTTCTTTTACAGAGTGTTTAGATGGACAGAATCCTTCAACACCATATTGTAAAGCAACGATATCACCTTTGTCACCAACTTTCAATACAGTACCTTCATGAACTGAATCAATTGTGAAGATTGTCTCGAAAGTATCCCAAGGGTTTTCTTCTAATTGTTTGTGACCTAAAGATAATTTTCTGTTTTCTTCATCTAATTCTAAAACAACAACGTCTAATTTTTCACCAACTTTAGTGAATTCGTTAGGGTGGTTGATTTTTTTAGACCAAGATAAATCAGAAATATGGATTAAACCGTCGATACCTTCTTCTAATTCTACGAACACACCGAAGTTAGTCATGTTTTTAACTACTGCAGTTTGTTTAGAACCAACTGGGTAACGCTCAACAATGTTTTTCCAAGGATCTGGAGTTAATTGTTTGATACCTAAGCTCATTTTACGCTCTTCGCGATCTAAAGTTAAGATCTCAGCTTCGATTTCATCGCTTACTTTTAAGAACTCTTGTGGAGAACGTAAGTTTTGAGACCAAGACATTTCAGAAACGTGAATTAAACCTTCAACACCCGGGATGATTTCTAAGAAAGCACCGTAATCAGCAACTGTTACGATTTTACCTTTTACTTTAGAACCAACAGCTAAGTCTTTATCTAAAGATTCCCAAGGATGCTCAGAAAGTTGTTTCAAGCCTAAAGCGATACGTTTTTTCTCATCATCAAAATCTAAAACAACTACGTTAATAGTTTGATCTAATGATAATACCTCTTTTGGATGCTCGATACGACCCCATGAAATATCAGTAATGTGAAGTAAACCATCAACACCACCTAAATCGATGAACACACCGAAGTCAGTGATATTTTTAACAGTACCTTCTAATACTTGACCTTTTTCTAATTTAGATACGATTTCAGATTTTTGGTTCTCTAAATCGTTTTCAATTAATACTTTGTGTGATACGACAACGTTTTTAAATTCGTGGTTGATTTTAACAACTTTGAATTCCATTGTTTTACCTACGTAGATATCGTAATCACGGATAGGTTTAATATCGATTTGAGATCCAGGTAAGAATGCTTCAACACCTTTGATATCAACGATAAGACCACCTTTAGTACGACTTTTAACAAAACCGTTAATGATAGCATCATTTTCCAATGCTTCATTGATAGCTTCCCAAGATTTTTGAGTTTTAGCACGTTTGCGAGATAATACTAATTGTCCATTAGCATCTTCTTGCGACTCTACAAAAACGTCAACTACGTCACCAACTGCCAATTCTGGTAAGTCACGGAATTCAGATAATGAAACCAAACCATCAGATTTGAAACCAACATTCAAGACAACGTCTTTATTGTTGATAGAAACAACAGTACCTTCGATAATTTCACCTTGATTGATTTGGTTGAAAGTACCTGCGTATTGTTCTTCTAATTTAGCGCGCTCAGCCTCGCTGTAATTTCCGAAACCTTTATCACTAGCATCCCAGTCGAATTCGCCTTCTGGAGTGATCCATGTGTTAGATTTGATTTCTTCGATTAGTTTTGAATCAGCCTCTGATTCAATTTTTTCTGTGTCTTTCACCACTCTGGTGTCAGCGCCTTGTAGCTCCGCGTTTTTCGCTGCTAACTCTTTTTCTACTTCTTGTTTTTTTGCCATTAATTATTTTTTCTCCTTTTCCCCACATTGTAGGGACTGCAAAAATACGAAAAACTTTTATTAACAAGTATTTATATCTATTTTTTTTTAAATTGTTATCCACATTTATTCAATTACTAGTGGTTTTGAACAAAATTGACTGTTAAAACATAATTGAATTATGACTCTTCCATATGGAATTGGGGCATATGTTCCTACCAATTGTTCCAATCTGGGAGTTGTTATAGGGTGTAAATTACTTCGATTTGGTTGTACATGTACATTTGAGAAATTATTGAGCAGTATGATCGAATTGTAACGTAAAAAATAGGGACTATGAATTTTATTGATTTAGAGGGAGATAGGGGATTGTGCCTTTTTTCTGATAGCCGATATTTAAAAGCAGAATTAATAAGAAGATTGAACAGCTGTTCCGATTTATATTGTAATAAACTAATTTTTTAAAAATAGGCGATTTCTCAAGCCGAACTATAAATTTTCGTTATTTGCTCTGAATGAATTGAAGGTTTTTGGCCTTACAATTTTAATACTTTGTTTGGACAGAGCAATGGCCGCATTTAGTTCGTAACCTATCAGTAATATTAATGTATTGAGATACATCCAGATCATGATGACAATTAAAGTTCCAATAGACCCATATAGCTTATTATACGTGCCAAAGTGGTTGATATAGAATGCGAATCCGGAGAAAGTTAGAATAGCTAAAATAGTAGCTAAAGTTGCTCCGGGGCTAAATATTTTCCAGCGACGGGAAGATGTTGGTGCAAATTTATAAAGGCAGCTCACAGTAAAGAAATATATACCGAATATGACGAACCAACGAGCCGCCTTTATGACAAAGGCCCAGAAACTATTGGTTATAGCAATACTATCTTTCAGATAATTAACAACAATGCCAGCATAGGTAAATATAGTCATCCCTATGGTTAAGGCTGTTATGATCAAAAAAGCGAGTCCAAGCGCAATCATTCTACGCTTTATCCACGTACGTTTTTCAGCAATAAGAGAAGCCTTATTGAAAGCCCGCATCATGGAGGCCATTCCATTGGTAGCAAAGTAAGCTGCCAATATAAAACCGAAAGATAAAAGTCCTCCATTCTGATTTTTAATAATGTCTTCTAATGTAGTCTCGACTACTTCATAAGCATTATGTGGAATGACTACTTCCAAAAAATCTAAAAGCTGTTCTTGAAAATTGTCTATTGGTATATAAGGGATCAATGTAAATAGAAAGATGATCCCCGGAAAAATAGCCAGCATGAAACTATAAGAAAGTGATGATGCTTTGCTTAAAATAGAGTCACGAGATATTTCTTGAAAAAAGAATATGGCTACAGTATAGAGAGGCAAAGATCCAAATCCAGGTAAAATCACTCCTTTACTCCATTCAATAACTTGATTGTAAGGTTTTAATTTCAATAAGTATTGATGAATATTGGACATGTTTATTCAAAGTATTGCGCCATTTTTTCAAGAAAAATGGCGGGTGGCATTGTGGGTTTGTTCTTACTGATATCAACAAATACGAGTGTTGTTTCACCTGTATTTAGGAGCTCTTCTTTTTCATTGAACAGTTCATATTCAAAAACTATTCTTACCGCAGGTTTTTTTCTGATTGTAGTTTTAATCGTTATTAAATCATCGTAACGTGCAGGTTTAATGTATTTACATTTCATCTCCATAACCGGTAGCATAACACCCATCTCCTCCAGTTCACGGTATGAGATTCCGGTGCTTCGTAGCATTTCGGTTCGAGCTATTTCGTAGAATGCAGCGTAGTTTCCATAGTACACATAACCCATTTGATCGGTTTCTGCATACCGTACACGTGTTTGATATTCGAATTGAAACATACTATTTTTTGATATTTCGTTCGTCTAATGCTTTTTGAAATTTGCGGGCGTTTATTTGATGTTCAGCGACATTAGTAGCAAAAGCATGGTATCCAGAAAAGTCTTCTTTAGCACACATATAAATATAGTCGTGATGCTTGTAATTTAATACAGCATCTATGGCAACAATACTAGGCATCATAATAGGACCTGGAGGAAGACCTTTATAGATATAGGTGTTATATGGATTATCAGTTCTTAAATGTTTATTCAATACACGTCGGATAGTAAAATCTTGAGTGGCAAAAATAACTGTCGGATCAGCCTGTAAAAGCATTCCTTTTTGTAATCTGTTGAGATATAACCCGGCGATAGCGGGCATTTCGTCTTTGTGAAGTGCTTCACCTTTAACAATTGCAGCAAGAGAACTAACTTCCTGTGGTGTCAGGTTGATTGCTTTTGCTTTTGCTAAGCGATCTTTTGTCCAGAATTTTTTCCATTCATCATGAAAACGTGCAAATAATTTTTCGGGCGCAGTATTCCAATAAAGTTCATATGTATTTGGAATAAACATTGCAATGAAATTATCTTTAGTAAAACCGTATGACTTTGCTAGATTCTCATCATTTAATAGTTTTAAGAACGTGATAGAGTCAGCCTCGAAATTTTCTGCAAGTTTACCTGCAAAGTTTTCCTTTAAGCGGATATTTTCGAATCTAAATTTAACAGCATCTTGATAGCCTCCTCTCAAATTACCGATAAATCTTCTGTTGTTCATTCCTGGAGTCAAAGCATAACGACCAGGCTTAACACTCTCCGTATAATTCTGATATTTAGCAGCGCGATCAAAACTATTTGGATCTTCCACTATTTTTTGATCTTTTATTTTTTGTAATACTTGTAAATAAGTATCACCTGTATTGATATACAGGTATTTTTGATTATCTGTAACATTTGATGCTAGGAAAGTGGTGTAAGCTGTCCAGCCGAAATATCCTCCAATAATAAAGATTAGGAGTGCAATGATTTTTAACCAATTTGGTATTCTCTTTTTATTTTCCATATTTATGGATTTGTTTTTTGTTTTTGCGGTGAAGAAGGAGCTGTTACTGGTGGAGTAGCAGGGACAGTATTGGACAACGTAAGATCCACTTTGGATCCAATACTCGTGATCCCGGTCTCTAAACCAGGAAACTGTGTGATAACACGGGCTGTACTCGTATCCGACACGCCAATATCGTAAGTCACCGTACCCAAAGCTAATCCTATACCTTGTAATGCAAATTTTGCTTCCGTAACAGTCAATCCTGATAAATCCGGTATTTGAACTTCATTTGCGCCCTGACCATTACCCAATATTAAATCAATTTTAGATCCTTTTGGAATCATTCTGCCATCACGGATAGATTGCCCTGCAAATTGGGCATCTAAAACGATATCTCTAGCTATGTCTGCAATATAAGTTGTATCACCTATACGTAAATTATGGTTTTTTAGTATAGAGGATGCTTCAATTAATGTTTTATCCTTGATCTTTGGAAACGCGATTTCAGGAGCTACCTGTGTAATAATAGTTAAGTAGATTGTACGTCCGCTTTTTACATGAAATTTAGCTTCGGGATCTTGTTCAATTACTAGACCTGGTTTAGCATCCATTTGATAAACGGAATCAATTTGATATTCCAAGTTCGCATTTTCTAATGCTGAGATAGCAGCATTAATATGTAGGCCTTTTACTTGTGGAACTTCTATCGATTCATCGTGTTTGGTATATACTTTTAAACCAAGATAGATGAATAGGAAAATTGCTAAAACAAATCCAATAGCGATTAGAATGTTGTTTCTAAACGTATTCGTTTTTAAATACTGTAATATTTTTGACATTTATATTTCTTTAAAAAATCATTTTATCGTATATTTTCTAAGCAAGATTAAAGCCACTATTTTTGTTCAATATCTGCCCTTTTAAATATTGAACAAAAATATTCGTTTTTCTGTGTATAGCAAATTATATTTGTTAGAAGAATCACGATAATTTTATGAAAACAAAAATAGCATTAATAACTGGAGGTTATACAGGTGAAGCAGAAGTTTCTTTTAAAAGTTCTGCATTTGTATACTCACAGCTTGATCACAATAAGTACGATATCTATCAAATTACGATTACCAAAGATGCATGGTTTTATGTTAGTGATTCAGGAATAAAGCATGCAATCAATAAGGAAGATTTTACTTTAGTGCTTGATGATAGTATTGTTCAGTTTGAATTGGCTTTTATAATGGTTCATGGTTCACCCGGTGAAGATGGGCGATTACAGAGCTATTTTGACTTAGTTGGCATACCTTATACATCATGTGATGCGTTGACTTCGGCGCTAACAATGAATAAGGGATATACGAAAGCGATTTTGGCAGATCTTAATGATTTATTTTTAGCTAAATCTGTCTTATTGTTTGAAAATCAGCGCGCTCAAGCCGTTGAGCTGGTAGAAGATAAATTATCCCTGCCTTATTTTGTAAAACCTAATGCTGGAGGTAGTAGTATAGGTATGACAAAAGTAAAAGTTGCAGATGAACTAAAAGTAGCCATTGATAAAGCTTTTGATGCTGAGAACACCGGTAGCCAGGTTATTGTTGAGGAGTTTGTAAATGGCCGTGAATTTTCGGAAGGTATTTATCGTAATGTCGACGGGGAACTGGTTGTTTTACCGGCTACTGAAGTGAAAACAACACGTGAGTTTTTTGATTTTGAGGCAAAGTATATTCCCGGGCTTACAGAAGAAATTACACCAACGGATCTGGATGTAAATCAGCAATTGCGCATAGGTAAGATTTTAAAAGATATTTATGTGCGATTGAATTGTAAAGGAATGGTCCGTATTGATTTCTTTTTGGAAAACGATACGGATAAGTTTTATTTTATTGAAATCAATACCATTCCAGGGCAAACTCCCCAAAGTTTTATTCCTCAACAAGTCCGCGCGGCAGGATTGACGGAACAAGAGTTTTACGGTAATTTAATCGAAGTTGCGTTAAAAAAATAACTTCAGTATGAAATAAAAAAAGTTACATTACAACTTCTTGTAATGTAACTTTTTTTATTTTCTAAAATCAAATTTCGTTAGATCAGGTCTAAATTCTTTCGTTCTTTTGAGCTCTTCCTGGTAGATAATTTGACCTATGTTTTTTAGAAATGGGTAGGTGACAGTTTCATATTCGTAGATTCCATCATTATAAATTCCATTTTCATTAGATTGGATTACTACTGCCAATAGGAACTCTATCCCCTTTTCAAAATCAACAATGTATGCGTTATCAATATTATAACCATAGGAATCTCCATATTTATTGAAAATGCGAATATTTGGATTTATTGTTGCCTTTTTATCACGGCCATAAAAAAGCAATTTACTATATGTCGGCCAGAATTCAGTCGTGTCATATTTAGGATAATCCGACTCAAACGGATAACGCGACATGTAGTCGTACAAAAATGAATAATCATCATTTGTTAATTTGAATCTTTTGCGAGCATCGAATGCTTCCGGGAAAAGTAATTTTTTCATGATCAGTTGCTGATCATCTAATGGGTAAACATTTAACCCTTCAAAACTCCATTGTTCATGAATAAGCTCGTCTTTGTCATTCATGTAACCTTTTCCTTGACGAGTATTTTCTAGCTTAATAGGGTAGTCGTTTGGATCAAATTGGGCATCCTGTTTATAGAGGGTTTTATCTTCTAAGTAGAAAGTAATAGGATTAGTGTGTTTTGCCCAGACACCTTTGTCACCTATGGCCAGTCTATTGACAATGCGTGAGTTTTGTGCGCCATGCTTTTGTAATTTGCTATTCAATTCAGCACGTCCGATAAATTCGAAAAGTCTGTTCTGTGCGTCATTGTCACTTGTCAAAAGGATTTTTTTAATATATTGACCAACTGACGGGAGACCATTTTTAGCAGACTCATCTTGTACAACAGCTGTTTGTTTCTCATAAGAAGAGTCGATTCTTAACGGTGTATCTTTTGATAATCCAGCAATCTTTAGCTCATTTATTTTTTCTAATGCTAGGATTGCCGTTGGGAGCTTAACTGTGCTGGCAGGATAGAAATACCAGTTTGGATTTAATCTATAACTGAATGATTTAAAATGTGGCACATTATTTTTATCCCGATCAATTTGCGTATAGAGAATTTGAACTTCATTTTTACTCGGGTGATCTAAGATCTTTTGAAACAATTCGGGATGGCCTTGTAATAATTTTTCGAGGTAAATTGTATCCATTTTTTGAGCAAAGGAGTAAGGAATGATACTGATGAAAAAAAATGTTAGAAATTTATGCATAATTGGATTTAGTATACTGATTTTCGAAAGGATGGTTTACAATAAAGGCTTCTTAAAATTAGAGAAGCCTTTATCTTTATTTTCTGACGTACACCTGAAAGCTATAGTCGAAAGCATGTTTCTCATCTTTTTCATGCTTATCTTCACTTTCTAATATCCATTCATGTGCTGGTAATTCTGGAAAGTAAGCATCTCCATCAATAGTTGTATGCAACCTGGTCAATAATATTTTATCCGCGAAAGGTAACGTTTGTTTAAATATTTCGCCACCACCAATAACAAAGATCTCTCTTTCATCTCTGCAATAGTTTAATACTTCTTGAAAGCTATTGGCGATGTCCACATCATCAGATTTTGCGGTCATGTCTCTAGTCAAGATAATATTTCTGCGATCTGGTAATGGTTTACCAAGAGACTCAAAAGTTTTTCTCCCCATAACCACACTATGTTCAAGTGTATTTTTTTTGAAATATTTAAGATCATTTGGTAAATGCCAAGGCATTTTATTTCCTTTACCGATTACATTATTTTCAGTAGCGGCTACAATTAATGTTATTTTAAGTTTACTCATTTCTATAGGTTACACATGTATATAAGGAAGATTCTTTTTAAACTGCTACAGGAGCTTTAATATGCGAATGGGATTCATAATTTAACAACTCGAAGTCTTCAAATTTAAAATCAAAGATATCTTTTACTTCGGGATTGATTTTTAATTGAGGTAAAGCCTTTGGTTCACGGCTCAATTGTAATTCTGTTTGTTCGAAGTGATTACTGTATATATGGGCATCTCCTAAGGTGTGAATAAATTCAGCGGCTTCCATATCACAAACCTGTGCTACCATCATGGTTAATAAAGCATAAGAGGCAATATTAAATGGTACACCTAGAAAGATATCTGCACTTCTTTGATATAGCTGACAAGACAACTGTGGTTTTAAGATTCCATTTTCAGGATCAGCAGGAGCAACATAGAATTGAAAAAATGCATGACAAGGAGGTAAAGCCATATTTTCAATTTCTGCAACATTCCAGGCAGACACAATGATTCTTCTTGAATCGGGTGAAGTCTTCAATTGCTTGATTATTTTTTCAATCTGATCGATATGGCCTCCATCAGGAGTTGGCCATGAACGCCATTGTGATCCATAAACAGGACCTAAATTACCATTTTCATCTGCCCACTCATCCCAGATACTGACACCATTGTCTTTTAAATATTTGATGTTTGTTTCACCTTTCAAAAACCAGATCAATTCATGGATAATTGATCTTAAATGTAATTTTTTTGTCGTAACAAGTGGAAAGCCCTCCTTTAAATTGAAACGCATCTGATATCCAAATACACTTTTAGTTCCAGTTCCAGTACGGTCAGTTTTAATAACCCCGTTTGTATATACGTGCTTTAGTAAGTCAAGATATTGTTTCATTGTAAATAGTTGCTTTTATTTATTTTGTGATTAACAAATAGCGTCTTTTTGGCTGTAATATACCAACAAAGATGCTCGCTGTATAATCATGTAATATTCTATACGAAGGTAAGATTTTTTGAAGTATTCTCACGAAAATTTATAAAAGTGTGCACATCATTTTCATATGCGGTACACTATCATAGCAATGTAAAGAAAGACGGTAAAATAAAGAAATCAAAACTCATATTGTTAAATTTTGGATCATTAAAATCTCATAATTAATTGAAAAGCGTTTAAATCATAATTAAGAATTTTCATTTGGAGCTTTTTGTTGTATTTTTGCAAAATCATTATGAGTAAAAAAGTAGCTTTCTATACCTTAGGATGTAAATTGAATTTTTCAGAAACATCCTCCATAGGTCGTGTCTTTCAAGATGCGGGTTATGAAACCACGCCATTCAATAGTGCGGCAGATGTTTACGTTATTAATACATGTTCAGTCACGGATCATGCAGATAAGAAATGTCGCAAGGTAGTAAAGGAAGCACTTAAATATTCACCTAATGCTTATATCACCATTGTCGGTTGTTATGCACAGTTGAAGCCAGCTGAGATTGCTGAAATCCCCGGAGTGGATATGGTTTTAGGTGCCGCAGAAAAATTCAATATTATCGAACATATCAATGATCTGACAAAAAACGAGAAGGCTGTTGTTCATAATGCACCAATTGATGAAACCAATCAATTTGTATCTGCCTATTCAATCGGTGACCGTACGCGTACATTTCTAAAAGTACAAGATGGATGTGATTATTCTTGTACATTTTGTACAATTCCTCTTGCTCGTGGAGCAAGCCGTTCAGGGAAAATTGAGGATATCGTACGTCAAGCCGAGGAAATTGCTGCATCTGGCGTAAAAGAAATTGTGTTAACGGGTGTAAATATCGGTGATTTTGGTATCCGAGACGGTAAACGACAAGATAAATTCTTAGACCTTGTAAAGGCTTTGGACGAGGTGTCAGGAATAGACCGTATCCGTATTTCTTCGATAGAGCCAAATCTTTTGGCCAATGAGATTATTGAATTTGTAGCACAATCAAAACGTTTTGTTCCACATTTTCATATGCCTTTACAATCTGGAAATAATAAAGTATTGAGTATGATGCGCCGCCGTTACAAGCGGGAGCTTTATGCACAGCGTGTGGAGAAGATTAAAGAATTAATGCCGGATTGCTGTATTGGTGTTGATGTCATTGTAGGGTTCCCTGGAGAAACTCGTGAAGATTTTATCGACACGTATAATTTCCTAAATGACATGGACATTTCCTATCTGCATGTATTTACTTATTCTGAACGTGAAAATACAATAGCAGCACAGATGGAGGGGGCAGTACCTGGATCTCAGCGAAGTGACCGTAGTAAAATGTTACACATTTTATCGGAGAAAAAGCGTCGTGCTTTCTATGAGAAACAATTGGATAAAGTAGGTGAAGTACTTTTTGAGAGTGATGAGAAGGAGGGATATATGCATGGTTTCTCCAAAAATTATGTAAAAGTGCGTACAGCTTACGATCCTTTGTTGGTCAACGAAGTTGCACATGTGAAATTCTTATCAATCACAGAAGGTTGCGAAGTTGAAATAGAAGAGTTAAAAGAAGTATTAGCACACTAAGTGCTTGATGATATAAAAGAGAAAGGCTCAATTCTAATCGAATTGAGCCTTTCTCTTTATCTGGCTTCTTCTTTTTTAGCATTTAACCAAATGACGGTTGCTAATATCATGAATACACCTATCCATTGAATAGGACTTACAGCTTCTTTAAGGATGAAGTATGACATAGCAGTTGCTACTGGTAGTTCTGCAGAACTTAAAATACCACTTAGGGAGTATCCGATTTTAGGTATTCCATATGCAAATAACAATGGGGGAATAACAGTTCCGAAGAAAGAAAGAATAAGCCCGAAATGCCATATACTGTCACCTAAAGCGCCCGATATTAAAAATGTTGGTGGAAAAATACAACAGATCATGATGCAGGATCCAGTAACCATTAGTGCACTTTTTTGAACTGGCGGATAATCATTCCCAACTCGACCGTTAACAATTAGAAATACTGCATAAGCAGTTGCTGCTAATATTCCGTATGTAATGCCCGTCCAATTGAGCTTGTCGATTCCTTGTTCAATAAGCCCTGTTGCAAATACAGTTCCTATAAGTACAATTGCAATACCAATCAATTGACGATTGGTAGGTCTATTTTTGAATATAATATATTCAATTAACGTTCCTATCCAGATGTATTGCATCAATAGAACAATCGCCAATGAAGCAGGCACTAATTGAACGCATTTGTAATAAACTAAACTTACTAGACCTGTAGAAATACCACTGATAACAATTTTCCATTTATTAGATTTTTTAGAGAAGCCATGATTAGCTTTTGGGTTTAGCAACTGAATGAGTAGATAAACTGCCCATAAGATAATCATTCCAAAAATAGCTTGTACTCCAGTTACTTGTCCTAAAGTGTAATCTTGCGCATATGCTTTTTTGACAAATGTTGACAACAGTCCAAAGCTACTTGCACCGACAAATACAGCAATAGCACCTTTTAATTTTTCCATATTATATTTTACAAATTCCGACAAAATTACAATTTGAAAAGAGATATGAAGAAAGAAGGGCTTGTTTGCCAGTTAAATTTGGTTTTATTACATTTACCTAACATTTGATATTGATATGTCTATAAAACGTAATATATTATTTTTTTTCAGCTTGATACTTTTACTCAGTAGTTGTTCAGTTAAGAAAAAGGTGAACAGTAACAGTGGCCACAGCAGTGCAGTTTTGACAGATGCCAGTGAAGCTAGGGGTAAAAATTATAGTACAAGTTCATTAGATAATTACGCAGATCTTTTGCAAGTAAAGAAAAAGGAACTTAATCCTACGCTTTATTCTTTTATTGACGAATGGATGGGTATACCACATCGTATGGGAGGTGCAACAAAAAGAGGGGTAGATTGTTCAGGTTTTGTTAATATGTTATATCTCAAAGTATATAAAGAGAATTTACCTCGTTCATCTAGAGATATGGATGGTGCAATTAAGAGCAAGCGAAATTCCCAGCTTAAAGAAGGTGATTTGGTGTTTTTTTCGTTCGGAGGACGTAATGTGGATCATGTTGGCGTATATCTGCATAATAATAAATTTGTACATGTATCGACAAAAAAAGGTGTTATTATTTCTGACTTAAAAGATTCGTGGTACGCTAAATATTTCACGAATGCTGGAACACCAAAATCCTGATAGGTAATACGAATTCCCTTTTTTATGTCAAATAATAGATAAAACTTTATAAAGCTATTTTAATCCTTATTTTTGTCAAAAACTAAAATAAAGATGAGTATCAAGGGTAAAAAGATTTTTTTGGGTTTATGTATTGTTGTACCATTTCTAATTTACTGTGTTTACTACTACAGTAATATGATTAGCAATGCGCCTTTCCGTTTCACAGATTTTCAGTCTGTGGTCTTTCGATACGGTGAGCCTAATCATATGGATAATCAGTATGATTCAAAAACTGGAATTTTTCAGTATGTGACCAAAACAAACGAGATAGAGCGTGATACGGTTCGCATGACTAAAGATGATTTGCTTTACTTACATCGAAAAGCTCAAGAATTAGGTTTTTGGAATTTGGATGATGACATGACGGGACCTAAATCAAAAGTAAATCCTGAAACAGAAACGCCTCGTTTTTATTTAGAGATGAATTATAAAGACAAATCAAAAAAAGTCACGATGGACGCTGATTTTGCTGGTAATGAAAAAATGCGGAATGCAGGAAAGTCTATGATCGATGAAGTCAATCGAATATTAGCCGCTGCTCAATCTAGATCGAAAGTTAAGTAGATAAAATAAAATATTATATAAAAAAAGGGGATAATCATATGATTATCCCCTTTTTTTATATAAATTAACAGTTTGTTAAACATCAGGTGACTATTGATTCATATTAGAGTATTAGCTTCGGCTTTAATTATGCTATATATTCAAATGAAAAATATTTTTGCTGTTGCAACAGCTTTATCTTTAAGTTACACAGTTAGTGCTCAGGAAATTGCAAAAGGTGTTGTTTTTGATGATGTCAATAAAAATGGAATTCTTGATAAAAAAGAACGGGGTATACCAAATGTCTCTGTGAGTAATGGGGTAGAGGTCGTTCAAACTGATGCTCAGGGTCAATATAAATTGCCTGTTGATGAAGACAATATTATTTTTGTTATTAAACCTGCTGATTATGCACTACCGCTTAATACAGCAAATCAACCACAATTTTATTATATACATAAACCTCAGGGAAGTCCCGAATTGACCTTTAAGGGAGTTTCACCTACTGGAAAATTACCTAAGGACATCAATTTTGGTTTGACAGCTCAATCTGAATCAAGAGATTTTTCTGCGTTTGTATTTGGAGACCCGCAAGCTTATGATATGACCGAAATGGATTATTTTAAAAGGGGAATTATTGATCGTATATCCAATAAAAATGCTGCTGTGTTTGGGATCAGCTTAGGAGATCTGGTTGGTAATGATTTGTCATTGCATCCGGCATATAAAAGTACAATTTCATTAATGGGTTTACCTTGGTTTAATGTAATTGGTAATCATGATTTAAATTTTGATACAAAAGAAGATAACTATTCGGATGAAGCTTTTGAAGCTTCTTTTGGTCCCGCAACTTATTCTTTTAATTATGGAAATGCTCACTTTTTAATTCTTGATGATATTATTTATCCTAATCCTGATACAGGAAAAGGATATAAAGGAGGTTTGCATAAAGATCAATTGGAGTTTATTGCCAATGATCTGAAGTTTGTACCAAAAGATAAGTTAATTGTATTGGCTTTTCACATCCCGCTTGAACATGAAAATTCTGAAGTTTTCCGTACTGAAGATCGTGATCGATTATTTGATATTTTAAGTGAATTTCCCCACACACTTTCTTTATCGGCTCATACACATTTCCAGCAACAAAATTTCTTTGGCGCTAAGGATGGCTGGAGGCAATCAAAACCGCATCATGAATATAATGTAGGAACAACTTCTGGCGATTGGTACTCTGGAGAACTGGATGAAAATGGAATACCTGTATCGACCATGCGAGATGGTACCCCAAAAGGTTACGCTATTTTAAATATTAAAAATAATCAATATACATTTGATTATAAGGTGGTAGGGAAAGATGAGGCTTATCAAATTGCACTATCTGGACCATCAATTGTAGATCAAAAATATGTACAACGATACCCAGTTTATGCAAATTTTTTTATTGGAAAAGAAGGTGATCAAGTATTATATCGTATAAATGATAGTCAATGGAAAGAAATGGATCAGGTCGAAGAAGTTGATCCATCCTTTGATGATGCGGTTAAGCAGTATGACCTAGCAACCGATTATAAAGAGGGAAGAAGGCCTTCTGATGGTACTAATAGTTCTCACTTATGGAGATTGAAATTGCCAAAGTTAAAGGCAGGAAAATATAAAATTGAAGTGAAAGCCACTGATTTATTTAACCGGATACATACAGCTGTAAAGGAAATTGAGGTTGTAAGTAAAACAAAATAGTAAATAACCATATAAAACCGTGAAGCAACCTTTTTAAGGTTGCTTTTTTTTATAAATAATGATGAAAGATTAAACTTTAGTTAAGGATTGCTTAATATGACAACTTTATATTTGTATCAGAGTAATTTTTGATTCATATAGTAAAGGGTTAATGTGGGGTCTGTTGGGAAACACACCCAGAAATTTAGTTTGTTTTTAAAAAGAAAGGTAATCTTGGAGAAGATTACCTTTTCTTTTTTTTATTGTAAATGTGTTTGATCTATTTTGATACTTAAGTTACGCAGATCATCAGATGCAGGACTTTCAAAAACTTCTAGTTTGAAATATGTAATGACAGCAAATAAATGGTCAAATAAATCAGATCGGATACCTTCATAGATCTCAAAGCGGGTATCATTTGAAAATACGTATATTTCTAATGGTACTCCATGTTCTGTCGGATCCATCTGACGTACCATACTGATCATATCCTTGTTTATGTTTGGATTCTGTCTAATATAGGCTGTCGCATAAGCTCTAAACAGACCGATATTTGTCATTTTGCGTCCATTTACCGGCATGGACTGATCGGCTTGACTTCTATTGTTATATTCACTAATTTCTAATCTGCGTTGTTCAATAAAAGGTTTAAGAATTTGAATCCTCTCTAAGTCTTGGATCTCTTCCTCAGTCATAAACCGAATAGTGGAAATCTTAATATTTATTGCCCTTTTTATTCTTCGCCCACCAGAGGTCTGCATACCTCTATAATTTTTAAAAGAATCAATCAATAAAGTATGCGTGGGTATCGTGGTGATCGTTTTGTCAAAATTTTGCACCTTCACATTATTTAGGTTGATTTCGATAACTGTTCCATCGGCATTATGTTTTGGCATTTCAATCCAGTCCCCCACCCGTATGGAGTCATTTGCAGAAACGGATATACTTGCGACAAAGCCAAGGATGGTGTCTTTAAATACCAGCATTAAAATGGCAGAGGCAGCTCCTAGCGAGACCAAAAATGATAGCGGAGAAATACCTGTTAAGATAGAAAAAGTAATGGTTCCTCCAATGCAGATTAAGACAATCTGAGAAACTTGCAAATAACTTTCCAATGGTTTGTCAGCAAAGCTTTTTCGAGTTTTGAGGATATCACGTAGTGTTTTTAATGCAGAATGCACAATGAGCATAATGTTTAAAACTAGCAAGATCTCTATTCCCTTATTGATTGCTTTTAACCAATTTGGAAATCCTAGAAATATGATTGGACTGATCTGCTGGGCAATGAAAAGTGGAATGAAGTGACTGATGTATTTCAGCGTTTTATTTTTTATCAAATAATCATCTATTGAGTTTTTAGATTTTATTATAAAACGGGTTACAACAGAAAGGATTACCTTTCGGGCTATAAAGTCTATAATTAATAAAATTAGAATAACTAAAAATAATAGAACGATGGAATTGATGGTATGTGCCCATTCACTATTGAAACCTGCCTGTAAAAGTTTGTGATAGGACCAATCGTAAAATTTTGATTGAGATTGTTTATTTATTTCTTCTAAATAGTCTGTAGTAGATAACTGCATCTACAAATATAAAAAAAAGCCATTCGACAGAATGGCTTTTTTATTATTTAGCGCCTAAAGGCATGCTTTTATCGTGTTTATGTTTGAAAAGAATAGCAAAAAGAACTGCTAACACCAAAGTATAAAGCGAAAATGTCAACCAGATATGATGCCAGTCTTTAAGTATCAAATTTGTATCGAATAAACCATTTTCACTAATGGAGAGTCCTCGTTCTTTAACAAAATTGACTAATTGACTATTATTTACATCTGTATCTAAAAATGATGCGAGCTGTTTTACATTAGTAAATGAAATGGAGAAATATTTATCGATGATCAATCCTGAAACTAAACTGCCAAATACTGCACCAAAACCATTGGTCATCATCATAAATAGGCCCTGAGCAGAACTTCTTATTTGCGAACTAGTGGATGTTTCTACAAATAAGGAACCTGAAATATTAAAGAAATCAAAAGCCATACCATATACGATACATGATAATATGATCATCCATAAACCAGACGATGGATCGCCATAAGCAAATAGACCAAAACGCAATACCCAAGCAAACATGGATATCAGCATAACTTTTTTAATTCCGAATCGTTTTAAGAAAAATGGTATGGCAAGAATAAATAGTGTCTCAGATATCTGTGAAATTGACATGATGATCGTGGAGTATTTGATTACAAACGAATTTGTATATTTAGGAAAGAATTTAAACTCATCTAAAAATACATCTCCATATGCATTTGTCAATTGAAGGGCAGCCCCTAAAAACATGGAAAAGATAAAAAACAAAGCCATCTTATAATTTCCAAATAATTTGAAAGCTTCCAGACCTAGTGTACGTACCAGAGATGATTGCTCGCTTTTGATATTTCTAGGTGGACATTTCGGAATAGAAAAAGAAAACAATCCTAAACCTACTGCAGAGGCTCCAGCAATATAAAATTGCATACCTGTTGCCTTACTGCCTGTCAAGTTAACAATCCACATGGCTGCAATAAAACCAATAGTTCCCCACACACGGATTGGGGGGAATGCCTTTACCAAGTCATATTTTCCTTGAGTGAGCACAGTATATGCGATGGAATTTGATAGGGCAAGGGTTGGCATGTAGAAACACATGGCAAGGAGCATCGCATAGAAAAAAGTAACAGGATCATTTATTTGTGGTAGATAAAAGAGTACCGCAGCATATAAAAGATGTAACACCAAATACAGTTTTTCAGCGTTAACCCATCTGTCTGCGATAATTCCCATTAAAGTAGGCATAAACAAAGAGGCAAAACCCATTGTTGCAAATATAGCTCCAAACTGGGTACCGTCCCATTGCTTAGTACCAAACCAGTAATTTGCTATTGTAATTAACCACGCTCCCCACACAAAAAATTGGAGGAAGTTCATAATGGTCAACCTTAATTTAATAGACATAAGTAATATAGAGTTGAGTTTGTTTTTTTGTCGATGATTTTGACCTTATTTTCTACGTGATATCTCATCACGGATTAATGCAGCCTGCTCATAGTTTTCGTCATGAAGGGATTGTTCGAGAACCGTTTTTAATTGTTCATCTGTAAGGCTTGAGAAAGGATTTTGAATTTTTGATTTTTCTTCTTTGACATCATCTTCAACGATTTCAGCATTTACTGCATTTTCTAGATTTTCAAGAAAGGCAAACTCATTGCCTTCGATAACGATGCCGGCAGAAGATAAGATGAAGTCGTAAGCATAAATGGGTGTTCCAAAACGAACAGCTAGTGCAACAGCATCTGAAGTTCGGGCATCGATTTCTACAGTTTTCTCTCCATCTGAACAGATGATTTTAGAATAAAAAATGCCTTCTATTAAATTATAGATAAGGACTTCCTGTATATTAATTTGAAAAGCTTTTGCAAAATTCTGAAATAAATCATGCGTTAGAGGACGACTGGGAACCATCTTTTCTATTCTAATCGCAATAGCTTGAGCTTCGTGACTCCCTATTATAATGGGAAGACGGCGATTACCTCCAGACTCGCCAAGTACCAATGCATATGCACCTGATTGTGTCTGACTGTAGGATAGTCCAATAATGTCTAACTTGATTTTCTTCATTATTATACCTTTACGGTTTACAAATTTAGATAAATTTGCTTAGATAAGCAATATAATCAGGGAGATATAAAGGTAATTTTATTCATGAATACCTATTTTAAGTGGCTTACATAATTATACTCGGGTAATCATTATATGCTCTGTGATAGGGTGTTTAATAGTAGAAAATGAAAAAATAATTTGAAATAAAAAAACTCCATTAACAAATAAATTGCTAATGGAGTTTTTTACTCAGGAACTCTATATTCCTTTGTAAGCTTTTAAAGCTGTGATTAATTTAGGAATAACCTCAAATGCATCTCCAACAATTCCATAATCTGCTACTTTGAAAAAAGGAGCTTCAGGATCTTTGTTGATCACAACAATTGTTTTTGAAGCACTAACCCCTGCTAAATGTTGTATCGCTCCTGAAATACCAATTGCAATATATAAATTGGGACTTACCGCTATTCCCGTTTGTCCAACGTGCTCTGAATGCGGTCTCCATCCTGCGTCAGAAACGGGTTTCGAGCACGCTGTAGCAGCGCCAAGTACATTTGCCAATTCTTCAATCATACCCCAGTTTTCTGGACCTTTTAATCCTCTACCTGCAGAAACAACAATTTCTGCCTCAGGTAATGAAATTTTATCCGTTGCTCTAATGATATCCTTAACGATTGTACTAAAATCTGAAGCATCCAAACTCGGAGAATAGGTTTCAATAGTTGCTGTTCCTTCAGAATCTTTTGCTTCAAATGAATTGGGATTGACAGCAATTACTTTGACAGCCGAAGTTAATGCGACATAAGCAAAGGCCTTGCCTGAAAAAGCTCCAGTTTTGACTTGTAGATTTTCTCCATTTATACTAGGTAATTCAATAGCTCCGTCTGCTAAACCAGCTTCTAATTTGGCCGCAACCCGCGGGGCTAACCCCTTTCCAGAAAAGGAATTTGACAATACCACTATTGATGCGCTTGATGATTTTGCTGCATCAACAATGATAGCGGCGTAAGCCTGGTTTACAAATGACTTTAATTGTTCTGTATTGACATTTAATACCTTACTTGCACCATATTTTCCCAAAACACTTAATTGCGATTCTTCAACATTACCGATTGATAATGCAATAACTTCAGTTCCCGATTGTTCTGCAATAGCTTTAGCATAAGAAACAACCTCAAATGCCGATTTCTTGAACTTACCGTCTGTATTTTCTACATATACTAATATTGACATATTCTTTACGATTAGAGTTGATTAAATAACTTTTGCTTTTTCATGCAAAAGAGAAACTAATTTTTCGACATCTCCAGCATCAACCAAAGTGACAGCACCGCGTGGAGCCGGAGTTTCAAATTTGACAATATGCGACAATTGAGCTACTTCAATAGGTTCAATCACATCTAATGGCTTTGTTCTAGCGGTCATAATTCCTCTCATATTAGGTATTTTTGTTTCTGCGACGCCTTCAGCTGTACCAATGACAGCTGGTAGATTTAAAGTTAGAACTTCTTTGCCTCCTTCGATTTCTCGTTCTACAGTTGCGCTATTGCCGTCAATATCTAGTTTTTTACTGATAGAAACGGAAGGAATATTTAGGATCGTAGCTACGAGAGCTCCTACTTGAGTACCATTATAATCAATCGATTCTCTACCGGTTAATATAAGATCAAAGCTGTTGTCTTTTGCATAATGAGCAATCTGATTGGCAACAAACCAAGCATCTCTTGGTAAGGCATTTACTCGTATTGCATGATCTGCACCAGTCGCTAGCGCTTTTCGGATAGTAGCCTCAGTACTTGCGTCCCCAACTGTAATAACAGTTACGGTGCCTTTACCGCCTTCAGCCAAATCTATTGCTTTTGATAAAGCAATTTCATCGTAAGGATTCACTATGTATTGCACACCAGCATTATTAAAAGCGGTGTTGTCATTGGTGAATGTAATCTTGGAAGTAGTGTCAGGGACATTACTTATACACACTAATATTTTCATAATTTATTACCGTTTTATACAAACCTAATATAATTTACTTTAAATGTAAAGATAATTTGGGAGAGTACCATACTGCTTGCAATGGAATGTTGAGTTGTGTTTTTGTTAAAATAAAGGCTTGTAAATTATTTTATCGATAATTTTAGGTCTTTAATCATGGTTTTATTTATTAAATGTTTATTTTTTATTGTGGGTTGACTAAATTTTATACTGCTTATGATTCGTCAATGGTTTGTCATTTTTGTATGCTAGCATAGTAAATAGGTGTTGAATTGAGCTTTTAAGCTTCTTTGATTATTTGTAGCTTTACCGGTGAAAAATTAAAAGCTATACATCATGTCAGACCGTTTAGAACAATTGAAGGAGTTTTTGAAAGATTCTCCACAAGATCCTTTTTTAAAATATGCTTTGGCTACAGAATATTTAAAATTGGGAAATCAAGATGAGGCGCTTAAGGGGTATACTGATCTGATAAGTAATCATGCCGATTATGTTGGAACTTATTACCACTTGGGGAAACTTTATGAGAAAATGAATCGTGTAGAAGATGCACGAGATATTTATAAAAAAGGTATGGTCATAACACAACAAAAACGCAATATGCATGCGTTAAGTGAATTGCGCGGAGCATTAAGTTTACTGGACGGAGATGATGAAGATGAATATTAACATTTTTTTAACATTTTAATCTTGCTTTTTGGTACTTAATTTGTCTATATCTCTGTGGAGATTTGAGAAAGAGTTTTAAAGAAGATGAAAAGGCTATTTATTATATTATGCTGTATCTTATTTGTTTTTATTGCATGCGATAACCAACGTAAAGGTGCTGAGGCAGTTAAAGACAAGCAAGATCACCAAAGCGCCACTCTACATGAATTGAGCGGAGCATACAGCGGAGTAATGCCTTGTGCAGATTGTGACGGGATCGAAACTGTTTTAAAGTTAAATCAAAATTTCTCCTATAGTTATACCTCAAAATATCTTAATAAAAGTGATGAAGTATTTGTCAAAGATGGAAAGTGGAAGTTTGAAAATAATGTGATCACGCTTGAAGGAGTGGATTATAAATTCAAATTGGGTGAAAAGGCAAAGCTTTGGCAATTGGATTTATCAGGTAATGAAATCGTCGGAGAATTGGCAGAGAATTATAAGTTAGAAAAACTAACACAATAATCATTTTAATAAAATCACATTAACAAAAAAAGACCTTCAAATTTTGAGGGTCTTTTTAGTTTCGTTCTATTTGCAGATCTCTTTGAGGTGATTAACAACAAAGTCTACTTCTTCTTTTGTATTGTTTCTACAGAAAGAAAAACGTACTGAAGGTCTTGTGCCGTCCGCCCTTATAGCTCCTAGTACATGCGATCCGATATCGGTTCCAGAACTACAGGCACTTCCACCCGAACAGGAAATACCAGCAATATCTAGATTGAATAATAACATATCTGCCATATCCGTACATGGAAATGATACATTTAAAACAGTGTATAGCGCTTTATTTGGCTCAGTGACACCATTAAATTTAATATCTGGAATTGCTGTCTGCAATTGTTCAATCATATAAGATTTTAACCCCTGTATGTAAGCACTATGTTCTTCCATATGTTCGTAGCTCAGTTCTAAGGCTTTTGCTAGTCCTGCGATACCATATACATTTTCAGTTCCACCACGCATATTACGTTCTTGTGCACCACCATAAATCATGGGTTTGATTTTCGTATTGGCATTAATGTATAGAAAACCAACTCCTTTCGGTCCATGGAATTTATGTCCAGCTCCCGTTATAAAATCAATTTTTAGCTTGCTTAGATCATGTGGATAGTGACCCATAGTTTGGACAGTATCTGAATGAAAGATTGCTTTATACTTTTGACATATTTCTGATATTTTTTCAATATCATTTAAATTTCCTAGTTCATTGTTACCATGCATAATGGAAACGAAAGTTCTAGGGTTTTTTGAGAGTAAGTCTTCTAATTGATTTAAATCAATATTACCATTAGAATCAACATGCAGTAAGTCGAGATGAACTTTTCCTGATTTTTCCATTTCTTCTAATGTATGTAGCACAGCATGGTGTTCTATTGGTGTAGTGATCGCATGTGTAATTCCAAAATCTACAATAGAACGTACAATTGCCATGTTATCAGCTTCTGTACCACCAGAGGTAAAGAAAATTTCAGATGGAGAAGTATGTAAGATTTGCGCAATGGATTTACGCGCCTTTTCAACAATTGTTTTTACTTGTCGTCCATGTGAATGAATAGAAGAAGGGTTTCCAAAATTATTTTCCATGGTGTCTATCATGACACGAATGACTTCTGGATCTAGCGCTGTAGTTGCAGCATTATCAAAATATACTTGCATAATGGACAAAATTAAGTAAAAGTAAGTTTACTTATTTAGTGGTATTGAGATTATTTAATAAAATTGCTTGTTTTTGATTTTTTAAAAAAGGTCAGTGTGGCAAGTAAAGCCCCCAAAAGACCTAGATAAGCGAGGATATCACCATTTTTTGTGTAAATAGTCATTTCCTCACTGAGGTTGATTTCTTGTGTTAAGGCTGCAGGTACCCACCAATCTGTTTTTTGAATGATGTCTCCGCGCTGGTTGATAAAGCCCGATATTCCCGTATTCGCAGAGCGGGCTACCCATCTTCGATTTTCAATAGCTCTTAACTTTGCGTAATCTAAATGCTGATCTTTACCAGAAGTATTTCCCCACCAACCATCATTTGTAATGATGGCAATAAATTGGGCCCCTTGTTGGATATATTGTGCAACATAATTCCCCCAGATAGACTCATAACAGATGACAGGAGCTGCACCGATACCACTTTGTGAATAAAATACCGATGGTTTATCCTGTTTTCCATATCCTCCGGTCGTTCCGCCAAATGCACTAAATAGAGGCTTTAAGAAATTGATGGCAGTGCCAAATGGCATTTGCTCCACACCGGGAACTAGTTTCGATTTATGATAAAATTGTAGTTTGGAAGACACGTCAACTAAAGTTGCCGCATTGAAATTGTCTTTATATAAGTTTGGTCCTACTTCTCTAGCAGTACTTGTTCTTTTATCGTTATACAATCTATAACTCTCTATCCCAGATAGTATGTTGCCATTTTTATAGTCATTTAGAAAATTAATAAGCGAATCAAATGTACTTGTACTTCTAAAATCTTCCTCATCGAAATCACCTCTTAGTGACAATGCTGTTTCTGGCCATATAAAAAACTCTGTATTCGGCTTTGCAACAGATTTTGATAATTGCATCAAAGTTTGCAATTGTTCTTCGGGGCTGATATGACCAAATTTTCCAAATGGGTCAATATTAGGTTGGACAGTTACAATCTGAGAAGGGTTAATATGCTCTTCGTACGTCATATAGCGAATGACAGAGTATGAAGAGGGGATAAGCAATAATAACGCTAACATAATAGTTATGGTGCGGGGTTTTGCTAAAATATTCATTTCTTTCTTGTTTAAAAAAAGTAAGAAAATTAAAATATTGCTTAACCATATCCACACTGTACCACCATATACTCCAGTAAACTCATACCATTGAATTAATTGATGAAAATTTGAGAACCCATTACCTAAAGTCATCCAGGGAAATGCCAGATCCCAGGATTGGTGTAAATATTCATAAGATATCCAGAAGGCCATTAATCCAAAGAGGGAAAGAATAATGGATACTTTTTTCCGCATTTGATAGTATAGTCGAAATGCAAGTGCCATTAATAATGATCCTAATAAAAAAGGAATGAGTGAAATAAAAATGGCAATATACCAAGGCATTACTGCAGATATTGAATTATATACCCAATAAATAGAGGCTGTATTCCATAGCACTGCCGTTAATCCTGCTGTAAAAAAAATCTTTTTACCTTTTTTAATATAGGTTTGATTACGGATGATATTTTCAACTGCGATTAAGAGCGGGAGAAAGGCAATTAATAAGATCGGACTACTATAGGGGACGGGTGGCCAGCCTAACCATAATAAAAAGGCACTTAAAAGTGCCAGTAAATATTGATTTCTCACGATTAAATTTGAGATAAAATTTCGTTTTTCTTGTTTTCGTATTCTGCCTGTGTAATCAGCTGTTTGTCAAAGAGATTTTTTAATTTTCTTAATTTGAGTGTTATCTCATCATCTTCTTCAACTATAGCAGGTGCCGTTACCTCAATAGTTGGCGGAACTGTAGTTTCGGGCACAATAGATTCATTGACCTCTTCCACTATAGGCAAGGATGGTGTGTTTTTAGTGGCAGGCTCTTCTTCTATTATAGGTTGATGAATTTCAAATGAGGGAGCTGTCTGCTTAGGAGCGGTTACAATAAATTTTTCTCTCTCCTGCTCGATCTCTTTTAATTTAGATGTTTCTAAAGCCCCTTTGATTAGCTGGTATAATTTACGTGCCTGTACTTTAGGGATGTAATCAATACTTAAATTTTCCCCAGTACTAGGGATTACGGTAACCTTAGAACCAAAAATCTCTTCTTTAAACGCGATATCTTTGATATCTTTCCAACTGAAAATTTCAAAATCTGTTGCTAAGCCCAGCTTTGTAAATTCACACATGAAAATACGTTTGTTACTAATCGTTATACTGTCGGGAAGAATGGTAACGGCCGGTTTTTTTTGTACGGCGATATAATCAATTCGCTCTCCCTCTGTCATCATATCTTGCAATTTGACAACTAACTTTTCTACAATTTTTATGTCCTGGCCATCAATGGCAAAAAGTTCAAAGTTCATGTTAAATCTATTTTAAATAAATGAAGGCTAAACTTATTCTAAACCTCCCACACAAAATACAAATTCTCCTTTAATAGGATTGTTTTCAAAATGTAATTTTAAATCAGTTAAAGTACCTCTTACATTTTCTTCATACAGTTTACTTAATTCTCGTGATATCGAAGCTTGTCTTTCTGCTCCAAACACTTGAATAAACTCATCAATTGTTTTAAGGATACGATGTGGTGATTCGTAAAATATCATCGTTCGTTTTTCTTCAGCCAAAAATTTCATACGGGTTTGACGTCCTTTTTTCACAGGTAGAAATCCTTCAAAACAAAAACGGTCATTTGGAAGTCCCGAATTAACCAAGGCAGGAACAAAAGCGGTTGCACCAGGTAAACATTGTACTTCAAGCCCCTCTTTAATTGCCTCCCGTACTAATAAAAAACCGGGGTCAGAGATAGCAGGAGTACCGGCATCTGAAATTAAGGCAATGGTCTGACCTTCTTTTAGAAATCTAATGATTTCTGAAATCGCTTTATGTTCATTGTGCTGATGATGCGCAAATACTTTTTTTTCGATTCCAAAATGTTTCAAAAGGGGGGCACTTGTGCGTGTATCTTCGGCAAGAATAACATCTGCTTCTTTTAACACACGTATAGCGCGAAAAGTCATGTCTTCTAAATTGCCAATTGGCGTAGGAACTAAATAAAGCATTTACAAAGGTAAGTTTTTTTTAATAATTGTAATCAAGGCTTTGACTTGCCTTTTTTTAATAGCATGGGCTATTTTATTTATAGCAGTATTAAGCTCATTTCATTGGATAGAATCCTAATATGAAATGAGCTTTTTAAATTTATTGTGCTAAAATATTTTCAATTTGCTGTAATTCTTCTCTTGTAAATTGCTGGTTCTTTACCGCATTGACGGCATCTTGAATCTGTGATGCTTTACTTGCTCCAATTAAAACTGATGTCACTTGAGGTTTCTGTAATAGCCACGATACCGCCATTTGTGCCAGTTTTTGATTTCGATGCAGCGCTATTTCATTTAAAGCTTTTATTTTTTCGATTTTATCTGAAGTGATATCACTTTCATGAAGTGAAATACTTCCAGAAGCCGCTCGTGAATCTTGCGGAATACCATGTAAATATTTATCAGTAAGTAAACCTTGGGCTAAGGGTGAGAAAGGAATACAGCCGACTTGCTCCTCTGTAAGCAAATCCAATAGGCTTTCTTCGACCCAGCGCTCAAACATAGAATACTTAGGTTGGTGGATGAGACAAGGCGTGCCCATTTGTTTTAAAAGATCTATCGCACGTTTTGCTTCAGGTGTTTTATAGTTCGATATCCCGACATATAAAGCCTTTCCTTGTTGGACTAATAAGTTTAAAGTGGCCATTGTTTCTTCCAATGGTGTTTCTGGGTCCGGTCTATGGTGATAAAAAATATCGACATAATCCAGGTTCATTCTTTTTAAACTTTGGTCTAAGCTAGAGACTAGGTATTTTTTCGAACCCCAATCGCCATAAGGGCCATCCCACATCGTATAACCAGCTTTGGAAGAGATAATCATTTCATCGCGAAGTCCTTTAAAGTCTGTTTGTAATATTTTACCGAAATTTTCTTCTGCCGAACCAGGAGGCGGCCCATAGTTGTTCGCAAGGTCAAAATGCGTGATACCCGAATCGAATGCTGTCTGTATTAACTTACGACTGTTCTCAAAATCATTGACATGACCAAAATTTTGCCATAAACCCAATGAGATTGCTGACAATTTAATTCCGGAATTACCCGAACGGCGGTATTCCATTTTTTGATATCGATTATTCGCAGGTGTATAGTGCATGCTGTTATTATGCTTTATGAGTTTATTATAAAGGCAATTTACAAGTAATCTTACAGATATAAAGATCTTGATGTAAAATTGATTTTAATTTTCAATTCGTACTTATTAATTGAACTTCACTTATTATAATTCTTCTCTATAATATTTCGTGATGGAAGAGTGCGATATTGATTCGTGTATAACAGTCATGAGTGCCAAATATAAAGTATCGGAACAAACAATTTTGTTTAATAAATGACAGAATAAAAATTGTAAATAAAACAAATTTATCTAAGTTTGTTTCTTTAAAAATACATACAATTATGTTGCAATTGAATTATATCCGTGAAAACAGGGATAAGGTAATCGAAAGATTAGGTGTCAAAAATTTCAAGGAAATTGGATTAGTAGATGAAATCATCACTTTGGATGAACAACGTCGTAAAATTCAATCCGAGTCAGATGCCCTTTCAGCTGAAGCAAATTCATCCGCAAAAAAAATCGGAGAATTAATGCGTCAAGGTAAAAAAGAAGAAGCTGAAGCCGTAAAATCCCAATCCTCCGGATATAAAGAACAGATCAAAAGTTTGACAGATCATTTAGATCGTGTTGAACAGGATTTAAATGCAAAGATTGTCCAGCTTCCCAATCTTCCACATACTACCGTTCCTGCAGGTGTGTCAGCAGATGATAATGAAGTTGTGTTAGAAAACGGAACTATCCCTACTTTGGCAGATGATGCGGTTAGTCACTGGGATCTGTTAACTAAATACGGTATTGTAGATTTGGAGTTAGGTGTAAAGGTAACAGGAGCAGGTTTCCCTGTCTATAAAGGAAAAGGAGCTCGCTTGCAACGTGCATTGATCAACTTCTTTTTAGATGAAGCTGCAAAAGTGGGGTATGAAGAAGTACAGGTGCCAATTATGGTTAATGAGGCATCTGCATTTGCTACTGGTCAGTTACCAGATAAGGAAGGCCAAATGTATCATGTAACACACGATGATCTATACTTAATACCAACAGCGGAAGTTCCCGTTACTAATATCTATCGCGATGTTATCGTAAAAGAAGAGCAATTCCCTATTAGACATTGTGCGTATACACCATGTTTCCGTCGCGAAGCGGGATCGTATGGTGCGCATGTTCGTGGTTTAAATCGTTTACATCAATTTGATAAAGTAGAGACGGTACAAATCGTTCATCCCGATCGTTCTTATGATGCATTGGAAGAAATGAATACTTATGTGCAGGGACTGTTACAAAAACTTGAATTACCTTATCGTGTGTTGCGGCTCTGCGGTGGTGACATGAGCTTTACAGCTGCATTGACTTACGATCTGGAGGTATACAGCGCCGCTCAAAAACGTTGGCTAGAGGTGTCATCAGTTTCAAATTTTGAAACGTATCAATCCAACCGTCTGAAAGTAAGGTTTAAAAACCAAGAAGGTAAAATGCAATTGGCTCATACATTAAATGGATCTGCATTAGCTTTACCACGTATAGTAGCTTCTTTATTGGAGAATAATCAAACAGATAAGGGTATAAAAATACCGAAAGTATTAATTCCCTACACAGGATTTGAATATATTGATTAATATTAATTTAATATAAATTGAAAGGGTTGTAATTTTTTACAACCCTTTTTTTATGTTAAAATTTTGTTAAATCTAATGATCGCCGTATTTAATTCTGTGTAATGGGTAATTGTGAAAATTTAATTTATATCAGTACTGCTTGCATTATTTGTAATATAGAAGCTTCATATTTACATTAGTTATGAAAAAAAAACTTTTTTGTTAAAATACTTGTAATAACAACTTTGTCTATATATATTTGCTTCCCGCTTTCAAGATGTAATGTCTGTGAAGGCTTACTACCACATTATTCATCGTAAATTTTAAAAAGAAAATTTACAGATTCTTATAAGATCACCATAGTGAACTGATTGTTGTCACTATTTGTTGGATCTACAATTTGTTAAATCTGTTTGTACACGAAAAGCTATCCGTCAAGGTGAAGGAGGTTTTGATTTGTGTTTTTTGAATTGTTTAGACAATTAAAGTTTAAACGTTTTAAAAGCACATCTTATTTTATGGACATAAACATATTACATAAATTAATTAACAAACTAAATAACATGAAACAAACATTACTTAGTTTTCTCGTTGGGGGGATGATTCTATCATCAGTAGCATTCGCTCAAGAGAAGAAGATTAGTGGACGTGTTACATCAACAACTGGCCAAGCGGTACCAGGAGTTACTGTTGTTGTGCAAGGAACTAATCAAGCTACCCAAACTGATGCAAATGGAAACTATTCTTTAAGTGTACCTGCAGGTAAAGTAGTTTTATTTCGTTCGATTGGTTTTAGCGAAAAAACAATTATTGTTAACAACAATACTTCAGTTTTTAATATCTCATTAGAAGATAATGCGAATGCGATAGAGGAAGTTGTTGTTACAGGAATGGGCCAAACGCGTCAGAAAAGATCATTAAGTTATGCTACGCAAGAGCTTAAGGGAAGTAAATTGACCGAAGCAGCAAATAGTAATTTAGCAACAGCATTGCAGGGTAAAGTATCTGGTGTACAGGTAACTCCTTCTTCAGGTATGCCGGGGGCGTCTGCTAATATCACGATCCGTGGCGCACGTTCATTTACAGGAAATAACTCTCCATTATATGTAGTCGATGGATTGCCGATCTCTTCTACTTCCGATGTTTCTACTGGAAATGGTGTGACAGGTTCAGATTATTCTTCTAGAGGTTTGGATATCGATCCTAACGATATTGAGAGTATCAACATCTTGAAAGGACAGGCTGCCTCAGCTCTATACGGTATGCGTGCTTCTAACGGTGTCATCTTGATCACGACGAAAAGTGGTAAAGGAAAACAAGGTAAACCACAGATTTCTTATAACTCAAACGTATCATTTGATAAGGTGGCAGTATTGCCAGATTTTCAATCAACCTATGCACAAGGTTCAGGTGGTAAGTTTTCACCATTAGCTTCCACATCTTGGGGTCAGAAAATTACTGATTTGGCAAATGATGCTACTTATGGAGGTAATACAGATAATGCTTACACTAAGAAATATGGTAAGCAAGATGGTAAATATTTTGTGCCACAACGTGAAAATGCGGGTTTAGATCCTTGGGCTACTCCACAAGCTTATAATAATGCAAAGGATTTCTTTAATGTAGGCAATACGTTTAATAATTCATTCAATATTGTACAAGGTTTCGAAAAAGGAAGTTATGCGATGTCCTTAGGCGCAACAAATGCCGATGGTATTGTACCTTCTACAGGGATGGATCGCTATACAGCAAAATTAGCGGGTGAAGCTAAATTGTCAGAAAAATGGACAACAGGTTTTACAGGTAATTATGTTAATTCTAAAATCACAAAACAAACTGGAGCAAATAATGGTATTATAGCAACTTTATACGGAGCGCCAGCTTCTTATGATCTAGCAGGAATACCTTCTTCCTATTTAAATAATCCAACAAAACAAAATACTTACCGTGGAACAACTGGTTTTGATGGTGTTTATTGGGCGACTGAAAATAATAAATTTTCTGAAGATACACAACGTTTCTTTGGTAATGGATTTGGACAGTACGCAACGGATTTAGGTGAAAACCAAAAATTGACGTTGAAATACCAAGCAGGGGTTGACTCTTACACTTCAAACTACACTGATTTATGGGGATATGGTCACGCAAATGGTAAAGGTGAGGTTGAAAATTACCACTTTTCCGTTACTGAATGGAATTCATTAGGTACAGCTGCATACAATTGGAAAATCAATGATGATTTGGTATTGGATGCGATGGTCGGTAATGAAATTGTTAACCGTGTTCGCAGAAGAGACTATGCTTTTGGTCAGAATTTCAACTTTCCGGGATGGGATAATATTAACAATGCAGCTACAGTTACTGCAGAGCAAACGTTGCGCCACACACGTACTTTTGGTACATTCGGTAGCTTAGCATTAGCTTATAAAAATATGTTGTTTTTAAATGCAACCGGTCGTAACGATATCGTTTCTTCGATGCCTCGTAACAACCGTTCATTCTTCTACCCGTCCGTAGCAGCAGGTTTTGTATTTACGGAATTGGAAAGTTTGAAAAGTTCAGTCTTAACGATGGGTAAGATTAGAGCTTCGTTTGCCGAAGTTGGTCAGGCGGGTGACTATTATGAAAGTTATTATGATAAACCTACTTATGGAGGAGGATTTTCTTCAGGTACACCAATCTTATACCCTGTGAATGGTATTACTTCATATACTCCATATACTATAGTGTATGATCCAAATTTAAAACCACAAAATACACAAGCGATAGAGGTAGGTACCGATTTGACTTTCTGGAATGGATTGATCAATATGAATTATACTTTCTCTCGTCAAAACGTAAAAGATCAAATTTTTGAGGTGCCTTTGGCTGCTTCTACAGGTTATTCAAGTTTAGTGACGAATGGAGGTAAGATCCATACAAACGTGCATGAATTAACATTAGCTGTTGCTCCATATCGATCGGGTGATTTTAAATGGGATTTTGCTTTCAACTTTACTAAAATCGATAATTATGTAGATGATTTAAAAGAAGGTGTGAATAGTATCTTCATGGGAGGTTTTACTGAACCACAGGTCCGTGCAGGTATAGGTTACAAATTCCCAGTGATCTATGGGGTTTCTTACTTAAGAAACGATGCAGGACAGATTGTTGTTGATGAAAATGGTTTACCACAAGCAGGTGAAGAAAAAGTAATTGGTAAAGTTTCTCCTGATTTCAACTTAGGATTTAATACGACGTTTGAATATAAGAAAGTTCGTTTGTCCGCTGTTCTAGACTGGAAACAAGGTGGACAGATGTTCCACGGTACTGCGGGAGTTTTAGATTATTACGGGGTAACACAAAAATCAGCAGATTTTCGTAATGGAGATGGTTTCCTATTCGAATTACCAGCTGTAAAAGCTAATGGCGAAGTGAATGACATCATGATCGATGCAATGCCTGAGTTTGATGCAGATGGTAAACAAACAAATACTGATGCTTTCAAATATTTTACAGCAATGAATAATATTTCTGAGTCATCGATTCGTGGTACTTCATTTGTGAAATTACGTGAGGTGGCTGTAGGTTATCCTGTTTATCAAAACTCGAAAATCAAAGTTGATGTAAATGCTTTTGCCCGTAATATTATTCTTTGGTCTGAGCTGAAAGGATATGATCCAGAGGTGTCTCAAGGAAATACAAATATGTCAGGTGCATTTGAGCGTTTTTCTCTTCCGGGGGCATCAAGTTATGGTCTAGGTGTAAACATTAAATTCTAAAAATTAGGACAATGAAATTTAAATTAAATATAATAGGTTTATTGGCTATGGGGTTATTAACAACTCCAGTAGTTTTTACTTCTTGTTCAGAAGATGCAATGGACAGTGTTAACGAAAATGTAAATAAACCACAAGATGTTCAAGCTAAGTTTATTTTAACTGACGTTATTACACGTACAGCATTTTCAAATGTTGGAGGTGATTTTAATACGTACTTATCAAGTTACGTTGAGCATGAGGTTGGAACACACAATCAACTATGGAACGCTGAGCACCGTTTAGGTGAGCCTCAAACTTCATCTACATTTAATAATCCATGGGGTTCAGTGTATACATCTCTTAGAGATGCTCGTTTAGTAATCGAAAAATGTTCTGAAGGTGGACTGCAGTCAGGAAACTATGCCACATTAGGTATGGGGCAAGTAATGGCTGCCTACAATTTAGCATTATTAACGGATTTATTTGGTGACGCACCTTTTTCTGAAGGATTTAAGCCATTGGAAATTCGTAATCCAAAGTTAGATAAACAAGAGGAGTTGTACAAACAGGTAAATGCTTATTTGGATGCCGCAATCGTAAATTTGCCTAAGGGCGATACACATGGATCAGGCTCTGCAGGAGGGCAAGATTTATTATTTAATGGTAATGCTAGCAAGTGGTTAAAATTTGCACACGGTTTAAAAGCACGTTATGCAATGCGCTTGTTAAAAGTGACTGCGGATAAAACGGCAGCTTTAAATGCTATTATTGCTCACATAGATAAATCTTTTGCTAATGCAAGCGAAGAAGCAAAGTTTACGCAGTACAATAGTTCCAATTTAAACCCATTATTTGACTTTCAATGGTCAAGGGATGGTTTAGCGGCAAGTAAAAGCATCGCTGATAAAATGATTGAGCGCAAAGATCCACGTTTAAATCGTGATTTTATAACAGCAGGATGGAAGCAAGTTGATAAATTAAGTCCTGAAAGTGCCGCTTATAAGTTATTAGCACCAAATGGTGAAAACGATCAAGTGCAATATGTTTATTTAACCTCTGCATTTGTTTTTTCACAAACGGCTCCAACACAATTGTTGAGTTATCATGAATTACAGTTTCTGAAAGCAGAAGCGATGCAACGTTTAGGTCAAGGTGCAACTACAATTGAGCCTGTCTTAAAAAATGCAGTTACTGCCGCAATTAAAAATTCAGAAATTTCTGTTAATGCCGCATTTACAGCTCCTACAGTTTTGGCAAATGGTACATTAGTTGAAACTACTGCAAAACTATCAGATGCAGATATTGACAGCTACTTTGAGAATAATGTAAAACCATTGTTGGTAGCAAACCCGTTGAAAGAAATTGCTAACCAAAAATATTTAGGATTTTTTGGAGCATCTGGTGAGTCTACTGAAATGTACAACGATATCCGTCGTTGGAAAGCTAATGGTGAAGAGTTGATCGAGTTGAAAAATCCGGGCAAATTCCCATTGCGTTTACCATATGGTAGTGACGACACAACAACTAATCCTTATGTTCAAGCAGCTTTTGGTAATGGACAATATGTCTATACTGAAAATGTATGGTGGGCTGGTGGAACTAGATAGTATCACAAGTTAAGGTTTATTATATAGACGGCAATCTCGAAAGAGATTGCCGTTTTTATTTGTTGGATGTGAATATGGATTAATAGAATCTTAAGCTTATAAATAAACTAATAACAAGATTTTATTTCAAAAATATTTAACTTCACAATTATTTCGTATTCAGAAATGTTGCTGTTTAAAATCATATTATGAGATATATCAACAAATTAAAAAATCTTCTATTCATCTTGGTCATTTTTTTTGTTGGGCAAGTTGTTCTTGCTCAACAAAAAGCACAATTGAAAGTACTGCAGATTAATATTTGGCAAGAAGGTACAATGGTTCCAGATGGCTTTCCAACTATCGCAGATGAAATTATTGCTAAGAAAGCAGATGTAGTGTTGTTTAGTGAGGTAAGGAATTACAATAACACAGATTTTGTAAAAAGAATCCTGTCCGAATTAAAAAATAAAAATGCGTTTTATTATGGTATATCCAGTGAACCATCTTTAGATGTTGCTTTTATTTCTAAATTCCCCATTAAGGATCAAAGACCCTTATATACTGAAGCCAATAAGGTGGGTAATGTGTTAAAAAGTAAAATTCAAGTAGCAGGTAGAAATTTTACATTTTATGCTGTTCATTTGGATTATACTAACTATGCCTGTTATCTGCCTAGAGGGTATGATGGTGTTACCTGGAAAAAGCTTGATCAGCCGATTGTAGATGTTGCAAGCATAATAGAAGCAAATAGAAAAGGAAAGCGGGACGAAGCGATACGTGATATCATTCTAGATGCGGACAAAGAAAGTAAGAATGAGACGATTGTTATTGCTGGTGACTTCAATGAACCGTCCCATTTAGATTGGACTAGTGAAACAAAAGATTTGTTTGATCATAGAGGTGCAATAGTTCCTTGGGATTGTTCTGTATTATTAACCGAGGCTGGCTTTGTAGATAGTTTTAGAAAGAAGTATCCCAATCCTGTTAGCCATCCCGGTTTTACTTATCCAGCCTATAACAAAGATGTCGCTATTGATAAATTAGCTTGGGCACCCTTGGCAGATGACAGGGATCGTATTGATTATGTTTATTATAGAACAAATAAGCCTCTAAAAGTTTCCGAAGTCAATATTGTCGGTCCTTCTGCAACAGTCAAGTATGGTAAAAAACAAGATGAGGATAGTCAGGATGAATTTCTGCTACCTGTAGGAGTATGGCCAACCGATCATAAGGCTTTATTTGTAAAGTTTGAGTTTTAAAATTTTTTGGTAAATATTCGTGAATTTGACATTCATAAATAATAGATGGTAGGTAATTTTTTGTGTTTAATAACTGTATTAATATTAGCACACGAGAAAGAAACTAAAATTTAAAATGAGAAAAAAGTTTCGTGTTTTTACAAATCAGTTCAATAGTCTATCCTGTCCTATAAAGTAGAATTTCGCTGATATTGCGATTAAAAAGGAATACTTATACTTTATTATAAGTATTCCTTTTAATAAATTTATAGAGATGGACTAACCACAAGTTAGATAAAGATTCTTCCATTATGCTGTTTTCTTTACAAATTATTTTATTCCTAAAATAATTATATATAAAATGAGCTTCGCGCCATTTTAGCAGTGTTAGATTCGAATTCTTGTTTTTTTTGTTGGTTTTATGATTAGGAGGTCGATTAAAATAATCAAATATAATATGTATAATGTAGTGAATAAGTTTGTTGGTGGCGATTTTTTAATTTCACTTATCAACACATTAAGTTTACTCTTAACTTGGAAAAAATGATATTTGATAAATTCTTTTGAAGAAATTACTTTAATAGGCTTACATATGCCCTTTATATCTGAAATTTTTTTTACAAGTTTTGGGTTGATGGTGTATTTTCTCTAAATTCTTACTTATTGTTTACATTATGAATAAGAATCAATTGCTATTCGGATAAATAGAGGCTTTTGTTACACATTGATTTAAAAATAATCAACTCAATTACAGATAGTTGTGTTATTTTTTCCTAATTTTATATGCTAGCATATTATTTTTTTTAATATTGGAATTATAAATGATATATATTTGTTTTAACATTTTATAATTAAAAATATACTAACTAATTCTTTTAAGAAAGAAGAGTAAAGATAAACTGCCAAAACTTAGTTTAAACATTATAAAAACTATCGGAAAAATGGGTTCTATTGGTTACATGCTAATTAAACTCATAAAAACTTAAATTGTAATGCAACTCTTTAGTTGAATTACATTTAATAAACGTTATTAGTATAACTTTTTTATAAAGTTGTTTAACAGAATTATTGTTTTAACATTTTTTAATCAGTTTGTTATTTCAGATTATAAGGAGTTTTTAGTGTAAACTGCTGTTATGTTAAGAGCAATTAGCTAATAGGCCAAACAAATATTTTGGAGAGTTTAGTGTATTTTTAATACAGTTCTGTTAAATAAAAAATTAAACAATTGATTGCGTTTTTTGTCTGCATAAGATAAATAGCTCGCAAATCTTTATCGAGTATTAATTTTAATATCGAATAATATTTTCAAGAGATTCGATTTTAAAGTTTTATGAAAAGAAACTTACTTAACCAAAGCTTTTTTTAAGGGCTTTAAAATACTTAAATAAACATAAACATATGAAACAAACATTACTCAGTTTTTTTGTGGGTAGTATGATTCTGACCTCTGTTGCATTTGCACAGAATAAAAAGGTCAGCGGTCGTGTGACTGGTGCTGATGGTAAACCATTAGCAGGTGTAACGATTGCAGTACAAGGATCTAGCCTAGCTACCCAAACAGATGCGGATGGAAATTATTCGTTTTCTGTACCAACAGGAAAAGTTATTGTATTTCGCTCGGTAGGTTTTGCTGACAAAACCTTAATTGTTAAAGAAGGACAATCAGCTTTTAATGTAACATTAGATAATTCGGATAATACGCTGAATGAGGTTGTTGTTACAGCTTTAGGAATTTCAAAAAGTTCTCGTAGTATTGGCTATTCAACGTCTAAAGTTAGTGGTGAGGATTTAGTTAAATCTGGAGAGGCTAACATTATTCAAGGATTGGCTGCTAAAGCTGCTGGTGTACAAATTACATCATCAAGTGGAACTCCAGGAGCTTCCTCTAAAATTGTTCTACGTGGTGCGGCGACTTTTTCGGGAGATAATCAACCTTTAATAGTAATTGATGGTGTTCCAATTGACAATAGTGTAAATTTTATTAGAGCTGGGGATGATCCGTATAATCAAAATTTAGCAGGAGTGCAATTAGGTAATCGTGCATTGGATATAAATCCAGATGATATAGAAACTGTTACTATTTTGAAAGGTCCAGCTGCTGCTGCATTGTACGGTCAAGCTGCAGGAAATGGAGCAGTTATTTATACCACAAAAAAAGGGAAGCTGGGAAGCGGTCTGGGGATTACTTATTCATCAGGGTTTGATCTTCAGCAAGTCAATAAACTTCCTAAATTTCAAAATGTTTATGGACAGGGTGAAAATGGTAAATATATGACAACATCTGCTGATAGTTGGGGAGAGAATATTGCTAAAGCAGGTAAAACGGCCTATAATAATGTCGAAGATTTCTTTCAAAATGGAAATCAATTTGATAATAATTTGGCAATTTCTTCAGGTGGAGAAAAAACTTCCTTCCGATTTTCAGTAGGAAGTGTAAATAACAAGGGGATTATTCCGAATACAAATTTTAATAGATATTCAACCAGATTAGGAACCGAATCGAAATTGAATGATCAAATTACTGTAGGTGGAAATTTTAGCTATACAAATTCAAACACCAGAGCTGCACAAAATGGTAGTAATACTGCTGGTGCAATGTTGAGTTTGTTTAGAACTCCGGCTGATTTTAATCTAGCCGATTATAAAAACGCTGATGGTACTCAGAAAAAGTATTTTTCAAATTATGATAACCCTTATTGGTCTACTGAGAATAATCCTTATAAAGAAGAAAATAGCCGGTTTTTAGGGAATGCTTACACAGATGTAAAGTTAAGTGATATCTTTTCTGTGACATGGAAGACAGGTCTGGATACTTATTCAACTGAAGGTACCCAGATTTATGCAATTGGATCTAATGGTGATGATAATGCTACGAGACTTGGTGAAATTAAAAGAACTAATGTAAATTTTAAAAATATTTACACAGATTTATTATTGAAGTTAAACACCAAAATTAATGAAGATTTTTCTGTAAATGCTTTATTGGGCGGTAACTTTAATTATAAACAATATCGTGCTAATTTTGCAAGAGGCCGAAATTTAAGCATGCCTAATTATTATAACTTTGCATCAGCAAGTGAGTTATATGCAAGTAATACGGAAGAGTATACTAATTCTAAAGCAATATTTTTAGATGCCACATTTGATTATAGAAGTATTTTGTTTTTAACATTAACAGGTAGAAATGAGTGGTCCACAACCTTTGGACGGAATGCGAAGGGATTTTTCTATCCGAAGGCTGATATTTCCTACGTGTTCTCAGATCTGTTCAAAGAATCAAAAATTGTCAATTTTGGAAAAGTTAGATTAGCATATTCGAATGTAGGTATTTCACCAACAGCATATTCGGATAGAGCTTACTATACAGTTCCAACTGTTGCTGATGGTATGACTGGATTTTCATTTCCTTATTTAGGTCAAACTGGTTTTGCTATCAGCAGTGTAGCGGTTTCACCATCATTAGGTCCTGAGAGAAATGTTGGTTATGAAGCAGGTTTGGAAATGAAATTTTTGCAAAATAGATTGGGATTTGATTTTACCTATTATCAACAAAAATCTTCTGATTTGTTAATTTCGCAACCAATTGATCCTACTTCAGGATATGAAAACTATTATAATAATATAGGTGAGATTAAAAATACTGGTTATGAATTAGCATTAAATGGGCATGTTTATAAATCAGATAATTTTAATTGGCACGCTACTTTAAATTGGTCCAAGAATAATAACGAGGTAACGGAGTTGGCTGAAGGTGTTGATAAATTGTCAATTGGTTCTGCATTTTCTGCTCCTCAATCTTATGCAATAGTTGGAGAACCTTTTGGCGTACTTTATGCTCAGAAATTTCAAAGAAATGCACAAGGTAAAATTTTGATTGATGAAACTAGTGGATTACCGATTTATGAAGATGAAATTGATAATGTGGGAAGTACAATTCCTAAATGGTTGATGAATATTAATAACGAATTTTCATATAAAAACTTGTCATTCTCTTTCCTGTGGGATTTCAGAAAGGGTGGAAAAATATGGGGAGGAACTCAAGCCGGATTATATAACAGAGGTAAGGCAGAGGAGACTGCAGACCGAGAAAGAGAATATGTTATAGAAGGTGTCTACGGTCCTGGAGCAAATGAGGGTGAAAAAAACATTACAAAAATTTCAGCATTAAGATATTTTAAAAATTATCTGGGAAATAGTTCCTCGGAAATTGCTATGCAAGATGGATCTTGGGCAAGATTAAGATCTATTGATGTCTCTTATCGTTTCACTAAGGTTTCTAAAGCGATCCAATTTATACAAGTAGGAGTAAACTTAAGAAATCCAATTTTGATTACAAAATATAAAGGAATTGATCCCGAAACGAGTTTAACTGGCTCAAATCAAAATTTTGCAGGATATGATTTCTTCAATAATCCAGGAACTAAATCTTATTCAATTAATTTTCGTGTAGGCTTTTAAGAAATAATATAATGAAAAATAAATTTAAATTAATATATGCTATTTGTTTTACAGCTATTATTGGTTGTAGAACTGGAGATGATCTTTATTTAAGTCCCAATGACCCAGCAGATGCATCGCTTGCAACAATGTTGACAGCATTGGAAGTAAATACTTTTCAAAATGTTGAAGGTGACTTAGCAAGAATTGGTAGTATAATGGTGCAACATACTGCTGGAACAGCTGCCCAATATGCCGACTATCAAAATTACAGAATAACTCCCGGAGACTGGGATAATGTCTGGGTTGGTTTGTATGCAGGAACCATGAATAATGCTAAATTATTGATGGATAAAGCTGGTGCTGAAAATCCACATTATTCAGGTATTGCGAAAGTTATTATGGCAATAAATTTAAGCGTAGCGACTGACCTTTGGGGAGATGTTCCATATTCTGAAGCATTTAAAATTGATGAAGGAATTAGAGCTCCAAAATTGGACACTCAGGAGGATATATATAAAAGTATAGATGGACTTCTAGAAGCGGCTATTACAGATTTTCAAACGGCAAAAGAAAAAAATATTTTCTTACCAGGTACTGACGATTTGATGGGACAGGGTAATATGTCAAAATGGACTAAGGTTGCATATACTTTAAGAGCGAGGTATCTAAATAGAACATCTTCAAAGGTTCAAGGAACAGAAGCTAAGGTTTTAGAGTATTTATCTAAAGGACTTAATTCAAATAGTGATAATTTAGAAGCTGTTCATAGTGCTGTTGGTGGATCACAAAATCAATGGGGATCATTCCAAAACCAACGATTTGGCTATATGGTAGGAAATAAAGTTTTTGTAGATCGTTTGAATAGTAAAACAGATCCACGATTGAAATATTTTCTTTCACCTAATACTAAGGGTGTTTACATAGGAGGTGATATAACAAAAGAGACTGTTGAGTCCGATGCAGCAGTAGTTGGTCAGTTTTTTGCTGTTGAGAAGAATTATCCTATTGTAACATATTATGAAGCAAAGTTTATTGAAGCTGAAGTTAAACAAAGACAGGGCAGTAATGTTTCATCAGTATTAAACGATGCAATAAAAGCAAATGTGGATTATGTTACTGGAGGGAAAGAGTCTTCTGCCACTATCGCAAATTATACCACTGCAACAAAAGCTGATATTATGACAGAAAAATGGGTAGCTATGTTTTGTCAAGGAATCGAGTCTTTTAATGATTTTAGAAGAACGGGAATTCCAATGTTAGCTCCTCGACCTAAAACTGCTGGAGCGGAATTAGATTATATTCCTAAAAGATATCCATTTTCTTTGACAACAACACTTTACAATCCTAATGCTAAAAACATTCCTATGAATGTTGCAGTGTGGTGGGGGATGTAGTAGTTGAATAATTTAGTCGGCAAAAGTTATTACGTTGTAGCAAAGCAGTAGATGATTCTGCTGCTTTGCTTTTTAATAGCAAATTTTGATCTCGTGTGTGAATTCCAATTTATTTTGAGGTTATTAAAAATAAAACTGATGTTCCCATAATTAGTTTTTTAAATATTCTGAATTACATCTGAATTCTCCTATTGTATAAAATATTTTATTGTAATTTATTAATCACTTATTTCATAGTGTTTGTATCCGTGTAGGGTAATAGGTCAAAATGGAAATGAATGGAGTATTTTGTTAAATAAACAAAATTGGTTTAATTGATGGGATATAGATATTATAATGGTGGTTGATTAATCATCTACACTAAAATATATACTTTTAAGCAACATGACTATTTCTGGAGTTATAAAAATTGTTACAATTTTTATTAAAAATAAATAACTGTATACCAGTGTGTTGTGGTTTACTTATGGCTTTTATATGCTAGCATATCATTTTTATGTTTTTTAATTTTAAAAATGATATATATTTGTTTTAACATTTTTTTAACAAAATATGCTAACTAATTTTTAAAGGTTGTAAGCTGAAGAACTATTGTTGAATATAAAGTTCTAAATGGAAGAATTTGTAAGATAAAAAAAGTAATATAGCCTTTTTAGTGTTTAGACCAATAATGGCTAATATAATTGAACATATTTTTTTAATGATTTAAGATTTTAATATTTAAAACCTAAATCATTTTTAAGAAAAGTTGTTTAATTAAATTATTATTTTAACTTTGTTTTTAACATTTTTTAACAAGTATATAGTTTAATTTTTTAAAAAATGTTTAGGAAAGACCACTTTTAAATAAGAGCCATTGCCTATTTGACCAAAGAAATATTTTAAGCGTTTAATGTAGTTTTAATAAGAATATGTTAAACGAAAATGGACAATCGATTGCGTTGTTTTTCTTTGTAGAAAAAAGGAAAGAAAATGAGCGATTTACATTAGTTTGAATATTGGAAATCAAAAGTATTTTATTACTTAAGATTTTATGAAAAGAAATTTACTTAACCAAAGTCTTTAGGGACTTTAAATACTTAAATAAACATAAACATATGAAACAAACATTACTCAGTTTTTTTGTGGGTAGTATGATTCTGACTTCTGTTGCATTTGCACAAGAGAAAAAAGTTAGTGGTCGTGTAACAAGTTCTGATGGGAAACCATTGGTTGGAGTGACGATCGCTGTTCAAGGATCTTCTATAGCTACCCAAACAGATTTGAATGGAAATTACTCATTTTCAGTACCAACAGGAAAAGTTATTGTTTTTCGTTCTGTCGGTTATTCTGACAAAACCTTAATCGTAAAAGAAGGACAGTCTGCTTTTAATGTTTCTTTGGAAGATTCAAATCAAAATTTGGATGAAGTAATGGTAGTTGCTTATGGTACTGCCAAGAAATCATCTTTCACTGGAGCTGCTTCAACTATTAAAACAGATGTAATTGAGAACCGTTCACTGTCAAATATTACAAAGGCGTTAGACGGTGCAGCACCAGGTGTCGTTGCTACAGCTGGATCTGGTCAACCGGGATCAAGTGCAACCATTCGTGTAAGAGGATTTGGATCGATTAATGCTTCAGCAGATCCTTTATATGTCGTTGATGGTATTCCATTTAATGGTGATTTAAACTCAATTAATCCAAATGATGTAGAAAGTCTGACCGTTCTAAAAGATGCTGCTGCATCTACACTGTACGGCTCTCGTGCTGCAAATGGTGTTGTGGTGATCACGACAAAATCTGGTAAAAATACAGACGGAAAGATCAATGTGAATTTCAAGGCAAATATTGGTGTCAACTCTAGAGCGGTAAAACGCTATGATGTAATGGATACCAAGGAATATCTAGAAACAGTCTTTCAGGCATATAAGAATCAAGATATTTTTGCAAATGGAATGTCTGAAGCCGATGCCGCTGCAAATACAATCAAAAGGATGACAGGTACTGTTGAACCTATTTTTGGTATTAATGAGCAATATAATCCTTACAATCTTCCTGTGGATCAATTATTTGATTTAACAACAGGTAAGATAAATCCAAGTGCCCAGTTGAAATGGAATGACAATTGGCTGGATGAAGTAACGGCAAAAAGTCCAGTACGTCAAGAGTATCAATTTGATATGTCTGGTGGCTCAAGCAAATATAAAGCGATGGCTTCAATGAATGCCTTGAAAGATAAAGGATTATTGAGAAACACTAATTTTGATCGTTATTCTGGTCGTGTTAATAATGAATTTACACCAAAGGACTGGTTTAAAGGATCTTTATCGGCAAATTTTGCAAAAGCAAATTCTCAATCATTAAATGCTACAGGTACAGCAACGTCCAATGTATGGTACTCCTCTGAGCAAATGGCTCCTATTTATCCAATCTGGATTAGAGATAGCAAAGGTGACATTGTTAATGATGCTCTTGGTGCGAGACAGTACGATTATGGCAAGAATAGAGCTTCCGGTGCTCAGCAAAACTTTAACTCTGTTGCAACACTATTTGAAGATAGATACTATAACAATATTGATAATGTTGGTACAAGAGGTGGTGTTGAATTTAATACACGCGATGATAAATATGGTGCTTGGAAAGGATTTGCATTCGCTGTTAATCTTGGTGCCGATTATCGTGTAAATGAATATACTTATTATTATAATCCTGAATTTGGTAATGCGGCTGCTACTGGTGGACGATTAAATAAACAATGGACAAAAACTTTTTCGTATACATTTAATCAATTGCTGACTTGGACGCGAGATTTTGGTAAACATAATGTTGATGTATTGTTAGGACATGAGAATTATAATTATAAGTATAATTTACTAAGTGCTCAGAAAACGGGATTTCCTTTTAAAGGTATATATGAATTAGCTCCAGGAGCAACTATTGCTGATGCAAACTCATATGAACATAACGATAAAATAGAATCTTATTTCTCTCGCTTACAATATAATTTTGATAATAAATATTTCTTATCAGGAAGTTTCCGTAGCGACGGTTCTTCTAGATTTGAAAAAGATAATAGATGGGGAACGTTTTGGTCAGTCGGTGGGGCTTGGAAAATTTCTGAAGAAACTTTCTTAAAAGATGTTTCTTGGATTAATAGCTTGACTCTTAAATCGAGTTATGGTGGTCAAGGAAATAATAATTTATTAAATTCTGACGGAGATCCTATTTATTATGCGTGGCAAGCTTTTTATGATCTGACTTGGAACAATGCAAATAATAATGGTGGAGCAGTCACATCTGTTGAAAATAAAGAGGTTACCTGGGAGAAAAATCAAAGTTTGAATGTAGGCCTTGACGGACGTTTCTTGAATGATCGCTTATCTGTTGGATTTGACTGGTATACTCGTAAAACGACAGATATGTTATTGAATCGCCCAATGGCATTTTCGCTAGGCTTTGATGGTTTTAATTCCAATATTGGAGATTTGAAAAATACAGGCTTTGATCTTTCATTGGGTTATGATTTTATAAAAAATAGCGATCTGAAATGGAATGTAACAGTGATGGGTTCTCGTGTAAAAAATAAGGTGCTGAAATTGACTGACGAGAGCAAAGAAATTGTTTCAAATTCAACAATTATTAGAGAAGGCGAAACAATCAATTCATTTTATATGGCACGTAGTGCTGGTGTAGATCCATCAACCGGAGATCAGCTCTACTGGGTTTTTGATAATAAAGCTGATGAATTAGATCGGAGTAAACATTATGTTTCTAACGACCGTACAAAAGCAGCTTCAAGTCGTGTAATTTCTGGAAGTAGAATTCCGAAGATTATGGGATCTCTAGCAACATCTTTGAGTTATAAAAAAATTGATTTTTCTATGATGACTACCTATTCTATTGGTGGTAAAATTAATGATGCGGTAGGTTATAATTATTTGAATCCACAATATTTAGGGAATAATTACTCAAGGGAAGTGTTAAATGCGTGGCAGAAACCTGGAGATATTTCCGATATTCCTAGAATTCAAAAAGATATGGTACTGCAGTTAACTGATAGAGCTTTAGTAGATGCGTCTTATTTTGCTATTAAAAACATCTCTATTGGTTACACATTTGATTTTGAAAAAATTGGGTTAAAATCAATTCGAGTATTTGCGCAAGGCGATAATTTAGCAGTATTTTCTGCCCGTCAAGGATTAAATCCACAGTATAATTTTACAGGAACTACAGACTATGTATATTCTCCAAATAAAACAATTGCTGCAGGCGTAAATCTTAAATTCTAACTATTAATTGCTTATTAAAATGAAAAAAATATTATATGCATCAATTCTTTCCCTTGCTTTGGGATTATCATCCTGCAGTAAGGAGTATTTGGAGACAAGTCCTACGGATCAAGTAGATGCAGGAACATTATTACAAACAACAAAAGGAGCTCAAGTAGCGATGGATGGTATCTATAGAATGTTATATTCATCTGGATGGTCGGTCAGTAATACTTCTCAAAATTTTGGTATTACATCAACAAAAATGTTTACTTCTTTAATGGGAGAAGATTTTCTTCAGGATGCTCAAGGAAGTGGATGGTTCTATTTTGATTATAAATTTGATGTGCGCAGTCGCTTTGCTTCTACAGGTTGGAGACCTTACGCTACTTGGAATTTTTATTATACCTTGGTCAGTAATGCAAATTATATTCTGGCAGCAGAAAAGACTTTAACTGGTGATCCTAAAGAAGTTGATAATATTATGGCGCAGGCTTATACAATGAGAGCATATGCGTATTTCCAATTGATTCAAATTTTTCAACAGACTTATATTGGACATCAAACATCTCCAGGTGTTCCATTATATACAGAACCAACAACTGCAACTTCTCAAGGGAAAAACAGAGGTACTGTAGAAGAGGTCTATACGCAAATCAATCAAGATCTGGACAAATCAATAGGTCTTTTTGCTAAGGACAAATCGCTTCAAAAGCATAAGTCCCATTTGGATTATTATGTTGCTAATGCAATAAAAGCTAATGTTTCCTTGGTTCAAAATAAGTGGGTTGATGCAGAGAAACATGCGACGGAAGCACTTTCGAAGTCAAGTTTAGCTATGCTTAGTGGTGATGATATTTATAGTGGTTTCAATAGTGTTAAATTGAAAGATGTGCTTTGGGGAGCAGAAATTATTGCGGACCAATCGACCATTTGGGCTTCTTTCTTTTCACATATGGATGCAAGTGCTGGCCAATATGCTGAAACATCTAGAAAATGTATTTACAATTGGTTATATGATCAAATACCAGCAACAGATGCTCGTAAGAAATGGTGGAATGGTTCAACAGATGGTGGAACACCGGATAAAAAACCATATAATCAAGTCAAATTTAGATATTCTGAAAAAGCTTCAAGTTTAGGAGATTATATTTTCATGCGTTCTGAAGAAATGCAATTAGTAAAAGCTGAAGCATTGGCTAATCAGGGTAAATTAACTGAAGCAAAAACAGCTTTAGGTGATCTTATGAAGTTGAGAAATCCAACTGGTTATCAAATGATTTTGGACCAAGCTACTTTGTCAAAAGATCTTACTATGGGATCTATTGGTACACCGAAAACCTTAATGGATCAAATTATCTTGCAAAGACGGATTGAACTTTGGGGTGAAACTGAACGAATTTTTGACATCATGCGATTAAAAACAGGATTTGATAGAAATGCTACAGGATCTAACCATAGTTTCAAACCAACTTGGAATACGTTGGAGGCTGCAAGCAAAGAATTTATCTTGACTATTCCACAAAAAGAATTTGATGGCAATACAAGTCTAGATGCTAACAAGGATCAGAACCCGATGTAATGTCGTTTAAGAAAAAAAGAATATGAAAAATATTATAGTAAATTGTTTATTATTTGTAGGGACTTTGTCATTATTTTCTTCTTGTGACAAAACAGAGGGAGCCCTATATTCGGGAGATTCGAATAAAATTAGTTTTTTAAGTAAAACTATGAAACTTAACATGCAAGGAGGATCGATCTCAATCCCAGTAGGTAGAACTTCAACTTCAGGTCAACTTTCTATCCCCGTAAGTTTGACTGCTACAGGTGCAGGTTATACAAATATTTTTAAACTGTCTGGTCCCGTACAATTTGGAGATGGCGAAGGTAAATCTTATGCTAAAGTGAATTATGGTGATTTATCTAAAATAGACCCAAGTACTTTATCTTTAACTCCTGTTGGAAAAGATGTAACAGTTGGATTAGCTTTTCCAATTTCATTAACTATTTCTGATGATAATGCATCTGTCAGTAATATTAAAAAAGTTGATGTATTAGCGACGGATGTATTAGCATTTGAAGATAAAGGTAATGTTGAAATGAATTCTACTGATGGTTGGGCAGGAAAAGTTTTGAGTGTAAAAATTCAAAAAGCAAAAACTACATCAGTTTATAAAATTGTAAGTCCATTTGGTGAAAATAGTTTGGCATTTATGATCAAAGCTGATGGTAAAACGGTTGTTTTTCCAAATCAGGTATTAGGTAATGATCCTGATTATGGAGCTGTTACAATGAGTGATGTGACTGGAACAGTTTCAAATGGAGTTGTAACTTTACAAGTTGGTGGCTATCGAGTTTCTGCTGGAAGTTTTGGTCCAGGAACGGAAACTATTAAACTTCCAAATTAAAATAAATTTCAATCTGTTTAAAGCTGTCTCAAATCTTTTGAGACAGCTTTTTTTATTAGAATTAACATATTATTTGACTGAACTTTTTAATCAAATAATATGTGTACATCATTAACATTGATTCAATCGATTTCTATTATATACCAATATAGGTTTTCAGTGAAAGACATTTTCCTTTTCAAAATACTTTAGGGTAATTACAGTTTGCTTCTATAAAAATAAGAAGCTAAGTTTCTTGTTTTTATTTGTAAATATCTCACTATAACACTCATAGAAGTACAGGATTTTATGATGAATCTTTTGGCTCGATACCAGACTTAAAAAATATGGTCTTTGTTAAGTCTCTACATAAAGGCGATCGTATTTCGAAAAAAAATAAAATTTATCAAATACTGTATTTACTTATCACTTATTGTCTTGTAATATATTGAATAAGTGAGAGATAGTGTTGGGTAGTCTCTGGCCAAATTTTCCAGATGTTGCAGTTTATTGCAGTTATTTGCAAATTCCATTATTTATAATATTTCCCTCATCTTGCTTGTAAAAGTGAAAACCTCTCAAATTGATCTAATAATCGTAATTCTTTTATTTCGAAATATTAATTTATAATACTTATCTATCGAGCTTTCTGGCCTCAACTCTTAATTAGCTTAATGTTACATTGTTTATTGATTTTAAAAATTATAATCACAAATTCATGTGTTTAAACTTATTTATCATGCGTTTTATTATCGATATAAAAAAAATAGTTGCAAAAGTTTGCTAAATAAAAATAATGTTATAACTTTGGTTTTAACATTATTTAACACATGATGTTAAGCAAATATTTTGAAAATATTTGAAATCTGCCACATTGAAAAGCACCCAAGCACTATACAATCGTATTTCTTTTTAAATATTAAACTTGACAAATAGTCACATGCATGAGAAAAAATGCAATCGATTGCGTAAAAGCGGTTAGTGACGAAAACTTTGAAAAATATTAAAATATTGATTTATAGTTGTTTGGCAAACGAAGTTACTTAACCAAAGTCTTTAATAAAGACTTTACACACTTACATAAAAATAAACATATGAAACAAACATTACTCAGTTTTGTGGTGGGTAGTATGATTCTGACATCGGTCGCTTTTGCACAAGAGAAAAAGGTTGCTGGTCGCGTTGTAGGCGCTGATGGCAAACCTTTAGTTGGAGTGACAATAGTTGTGAAGGGATCAAATCAAGCTACTCAAACCGATTCAAATGGAAACTATTCCTTTTCTGTACCTACGGGAAAGATTATTGTTTTCAAATCATTAGGCTACGGTGAAAAGACATTAATTGTTAAAGAAGGTGCTTCAACATTTAATGTTACTTTGGAAGATTCGAGAGAAGAACTTAATGAAGTTGTTGTTGTCGCTTATGGTACTGCTAAAAAAGAATCACTAACGGGTTCTGTATCATCAATCGGAGCAAAAGATTTAGAAAAAAGACCAGTAACAAATGCTTTCGCGGCTCTGGAAGGATCAGCAGCAGGTATTCAAATAAATAATACTTCTGGTATGCCTGGTGATGAACCAAGTATTAGAATCCGTGGTTTTTCATCCTTAAATGGATCTAATGATCCGTTATATGTAGTTGATGGTGTTCCTTTTGGTGGTAATATTTCTGATATCAATCCCAATGATGTTGAAAGTATTTCTGTATTGAAAGATGCATCTTCATCTGCGCTATATGGTAGTAGAGCAAGTAACGGTGTAATCATTATTACAACAAAAAAAGGAAAGGCTGGTCGTTCTCAGGTAAATGTATCGACAGATCAGGGATTCTACTCAAGAGGAATTGCTGAATATAGCCGTGTAAATGATAGACAGTTTATGGAAGCAATGTGGACAGGATACCGAAATAACCTGTTGAGCACGAACTCCAAAGCTTATCCAACAACAGAGTTAGCTAACGCTGAGGCTTCCAAGTCTTTAATTAGTAACTATTTGAAATTAAATATTTACGATAAAGAGGATAATAAATTATTTGATGAAAATGGAAAATTGGTTTCAGATGCACAAATAAAAAGTGGATATCGTGATGATTTAGATTGGTTTAGTGAAGTGGATCGCGTTGGGCATCGCCAAAACTACAATATTGATGGAACCACTGCTACTGATAAAGCTAAAGTATTCTACTCTACTGGATATTTAAATGAAAAGGGATATATTAAAAATTCTGGATTAAAAAGGTTTACTGGAAGATTGAATGCTGAACTCCAAGCTAAAGATTGGTTTAAATATGGTTTCAATTTAGCGGGTTCTCACCAGATTTCGGATAGAATAAGCGGTTCCACAGATGATGCTAGTTCATTTACAAATCCTTTTAATTATGCACGTTCAATTGCACCTATTTACCCAATTCATCTACATAATGCAGATGGATCTTATGCACCTGGTCTATTAGGAGAAAAACAGTACGATAATGGAGAATCTACACGATTGCAATATGTTGGACGTCACACAATTTGGGAAAATGAATTGAACAGTGATCAAACCATTAGAAACACAATGAACGGTAGAGCTTTTCTAGAATTTAAGTTTTTAAAGGATTTTACTTTTACTGTTAATGGTGATTTAAATGTACGGAACTCTGAGCGTCGTACCTATAATAACGCGATTATTGGTGATGGAGTAGGGCAGGGCCGTGCTGCAAGACGTACCTATAGATACAAGAATTATACAACCCAACAATTGTTAACTTGGAATAAAGATTTTGGCGCGCATCACATTGATGTATTGGCTGGTCATGAAAATTATTATGATAACATGAGTTACCTTTATGGGTATAAGACAGATGAAATCTTCGCAGGTAAAACTGATATGATCAACTTTACAAAGATTACTTCTTTGTATGATTATCAAGAAGATTATCGTGTAGAAAGTTATTTGTCTCGTGCTCGATACAATTATGAAGGGAAATATTTTGCGGAAGCATCAATTAGAAGAGATGGATCTTCTCGCTTTAGTGCAGATAATCGCTGGGGTAACTTTTGGTCATTAGGTGGTAGTTGGATCGTATCGAAAGAAGATTTCTTCAAGAATGCTCTAAATACAGTAAATGACCTTAAAGTAAGAGCGTCTTATGGTGAAGTAGGAAATGATGAAAGTGCAAAAAAATATGCGCATTTATCATTATATGCAATGGACCAAAATGCAAATGCAGGAGCAGTTTATAAAAGTCAGATTCCTTCACCAGACTTAATCTGGGAAACTTCTAGCTCATTTTCTGCAGCAATCGAAGCGAAATTGTTCAAACGTGCCAACTTAAGTATTGAATATTTCAATAAACAATCGAAAAATTTGATTTTTGATCTTAATTTACCGTTATCAGCAGGACCTAATTCAACAAGTACTGCTGTTTCAACTGTAACTAAAAACATTGGATCAATGTCTAATAGAGGTATCGAATTAACTTTCGACGTAGATGTATTAAGAGGTGAAGGTTGGAGATGGAATGTTGGTGCAAATGCGACGTGGTTGACTAACAAAATTTTAAGTTTGCCAGAGGAAAACAGAGAAAATGGCGTTATAACTGGAAACTTTAAATGGGTTGAAGGTGGTGGACGTTATGATTTTTGGATGTTTAAATATGCAGGGGTAGACCAAATGACAGGTAAGTCGCTGTATTTAGCAGACACAGAAAGATTTAATGTGAATGGTTCTGCACCAGATAAAGCAGCAATACCTGCGGCAGAATTAGTTGAAATCAACGGAAAATATTATGTAACCAATGCTTCAACTTATGGTGTAAGAGATTGGTCTGGATCGGTTATACCAAAAATGAGCGGTAGTTTCAATACAAACTTTGAATATAAAAATTTCAGTTTATCAGCTTTATTCACTTACGCAATCGGAGGTAAAGTTTTTGACTCATCCTACAGAGACTTAATGAGTATGTCAGGTACTCCAGGGGCTTTACACACGGATATTATGAATTCATGGTCCGGTATGCCAGAGGGAATGACTACGACATCTGATAATAGATTAGATCCCAATGGAATTCCAGCTATAAACTTTTCGCAAAGTAATATGAATAACTTTACGAGTGACCGCTTTCTTATAGACGGATCATATCTTGTTGTAAAAAATATTGCATTTGGATACCGTTTGCCAAAACAGTTGATCAACAGAATTGATTTATCTTCAGTAACAATCGTAGCAGGAATAGAAAATTTGGCTACAATGACAAAGCGTAAAGGTATGAACCCACAACAACAATGGAATGGTACAAGTACGAATGCTTGGGTTACTCCGCGTACTGTATCTTTTGGTGTAAAAGTTGGACTATAAGAATTTAAACAATGAAAAAAATTAATTATATAAAGTTATTATTATTAGGAGTTGTCTCTCTTTCGTCTTGTAGTAAAGATTATTTAGATACACGTCCTACAGACTCTGTAGAGAAATCTGAAGTTTTTGCAACCACAAAAAGCGCTAAAGTTGCTGTAAATGGTCTTGCCAAAATGATGACACAACAATATTTAAGTAGCCAAGGTTTCAATGGTGAAGGCACAATAAAGATGTACTACGGTAACTACCCAGGTAACAATTTTTTTGTCAATCTAAGTGGTTGGGCTGATATTATTAACTCCAATTATAATCAGAACTTAACGAGTATCTATTTATATTATCCTTGGTATTACTACTATAAATTGATTTCGAACGCAAATGAAATTGTATTAAATATTGATGGAGCTGAGGGCCCTGTGGCAGAAAAACAATTTATAAAAGCACAGGCTTTAACTTTCAGGGCATACAGCTTTATGATGTTGGCTCAAATTTATGGAAATAGATGGAGTGATTCAAACAACGGACAAACAGCAGGACTGGTTTTAAGAACAGACGTGTCTACGGGTGATATGCCATTGTCCACACTTGGACAAACTTATGATTTAATTTATAAGGATTTAAACGAGGCGATATCGATGTACAGTGAGTCAAAATTAAACCGTGAATCAGGCAAGAACTTTCAGGTTAATAAAGATGTCGCTTATGCTATTTATGCAAGAGCAGCTCTGAATAAGCAAGATTATGTAAATGCTGAAAAATATGCGATTTTAGCTCGTGAAAATTACAAATTGATGAACAATGATGAGTATAAGAGTGGATTTTATGATCCAAATGGAGAATGGATTTGGAGTAGCTATGGTGCTGCAGATGAAACGCTATTCTTTTACTCATTCCAATCCTATATAGCTTATAATTCAACGGCTAGTGCTGCTAGAACAACACCAAAAATTATCAGTAGAGAGCTTTTTGATAAAATCCCTGTTTCTGATATCAGAAGAGATCTATTTTTGGACCCTAAAGGTGAGGCATATACAACAGCGACTGGTATTGCAGGTCCTGATATGAAAGCTAGAGCGTTTCGTACATTTCCAGATTTACAATCGACAGCGGTTCCTTATGCTTACATGAATTTTAAATTTAAAGCAAAAGATCTTCCTGGTGTGGGTAATCTGAATCACTTTAGAGCTGCTGAGATGTACTTGATTGAAGCTGAAGCTAAATATTTCCAAAATAAGCCGGCAACTGCGGTTCAAGCTACTTTGAATGCATTAAATACTTCTTCTGGCAGAGATGCCAAGTATAATTGTACAAAAACAGGTGCAGAATTATTAAAGGAAATCAAATTATATCGCTCCATTGAGCTTTGGGGTGAAGGATTTGACTGGTTTGATATGAAAAGATGGGGTGATCCGATCATTCGAAACGCGCATGCAAATGGCGGAAATTTCTTAACCTCATTAGCCGTTACGATCAATCCTCAAGATAAAAATAAATGGACATGGTCTATTCCATTAAGAGAGTCAGACTATAATAAAGGCTTAGAATAAATATTACTATTAAAGTCTTGATTCAATTCAATGCCTCCAAGAAGATTTAAGCTTTTTGGAGGCTTTTTTATGAATATAATTTAATCCTATCATCTAACTGTTTATCAAGTAGTGATTGAGAATTATTTAATTCAAAATCGAGTACCTTATTCCTTTTTTCGTATATTGTCTATACCAATATAGACTTTCATGAAAATAGGCCTCCTATTGTTGATATGTTTGCTTTTCCAAGTTGCTTTTGGGCAATCAGGGTTTGTTTTGCATAAAAACAAGAAGCTAAGTTTCCCCTTTATATTTGTGCATAATCTCGTTATAATACCTGTAGAGGTCAATGGTTTTATGATGAATTTTTTGCTCGACACCGGAGTAAAAGAAACAATGGTCTTTGGCAAGTCTTTAGGTGAAGTCGACAGTACAATCTTTAAAAATAAGTTTCAGGGTCTTGGACGGAATGCCGGTGTTGACGGTATTTTAGCGATCAATAATCATGTGATCGTTGGGAAAAAAATGGAAGACATAGATCATCCTATTTTTATTTTAGATAATGAGCATATTGATATTTCATCACGTATAGGTGTAGAGGTGAACGGTATATTAGGAAGTCGTTTTTTTACCGATCATAAGATTGCATTTGATTTCATAAAAAAGCGAATAACGGTTTATTCCAGTGATAGCAATCCAAAATCATGGTCCAAAATGACCTCCCTACCCTTGGAGATAATTTCAAGTCGCCCCTATGTTGCGATCAAAATACAGCAGAATGAAGACGAGATCGATGGCAAAGCACTTATTGATATGGGAAATAGTGATGCTGTTTTATTATTAAAAGATAAAATACAAAATTATCAAGTTCGTGCTCCTTTTATAGAAGATTATATCGGTCAGGGGTTCAGTGGAGAAATTTATGGACTCCGTAATCGGATCAAGAAATTGTCTTTAGGGCCATTTGCTATGTCATATCCTTTAGTCGCTTATCCGGAATTGGAATCTGTACAAAATGCAAAGATGATCAATGATCGGATTGGTTCAATTGGCAATGAACTGTTGAGACGTTTTAAAATTATTTTTGATTACCCCAATAATCAACTGTATTTAAGTAAGAATAAAAATTTTGATAAATACTATTATCTCAATATGAGTGGGCTGGAGATTATCCATGATGGTGTTCAATGGGAAAAGGAAGAAGTTCCGGTTGCCTTGAAAAAGGATGGTAGTAAAGAAATTAATTTTGATAATAAGGTCCAGTTTAAGTTTGTTTTGAAAACACTTTTTAAAATTGATATGGTCAGACCAAATTCACCAGGTCATTTGGCTGGGATAATGAAAGATGATAAAATTCTAACTATCAATGGTAAAAAGGCAACTTCGTACTCACTGGAGGATTTAACAAACTTACTGAAATCGGAAGATGGAAAAGAGATCGTAATGAAAATAGAACGAAATGGTGAAAAAAAGGATTTTCGATTTATTTTGAAAGATCCTCTGCCTTTTGATCATGATTAGTTCGCTTTTTAGCTAGTTCACCGAGATCTGCCTATTTCTAATTAAGCTCATCTCGTAATTGACCAAAATTAACGACTCCCTATTTTTGATATGTAAACATCTTGTTAGGTAATTGTAATCGCTACTTTAAATCATACTAATACTTGGATATCTGTGTAAATATCTTGTTATACAGACATTCGTTATGAATTGGTATTGTTTAATATTGATTAACTTTATCGAGTAATTTTTAATATTAATCAACTAAAATCAAACCTTTTACCTTTTGTGATTCATTTATAAGTGAAATTTGTATGATTTAAGAATAACAGCAATCAAAAATGAATACTGTATTTCTAAAAGCTTTACTACTTTTAAAACCTAAAGTACGAGCTAAATGATACAGATAGCAACTAGTAATGATTACTAAAACAATTGTATTCTAATGAAAAAGAACCTTATTTTTTTAATTGCCCTATTTTTTGCGCAAACCATTAGTCAAGCGCAGACTGGAAAAATCAAACACGTTGTGCTCGTTGGTTTTGATGGATTAGGTGCTTATGCAATCCCAAAAGCTGAAATGCCCACTTTGAAACAAATGATAGAAGATGGAAGCTATAGCCTTCATGTCAGAACAGTATTGCCTTCATCAAGTGCGGTGAATTGGGCATCTATGTTGATGGGAGCTGGTCCAACTATGCATGGTTTTACAGAGTGGGGAAGTAAGACGCCCGAAATCCCAGCGATAAAAACAACGAAGAATGGTCTATTTCCTTCAATTTTTAATGCAGTAGCATCTAAAAACCCCAAGGCTACTTTTGCAGTGATACACAGTTGGCCAGGTATCGGTTACCTCATTGATAAAAATATTGTCCAACAAGTATATAATATGGAAGACAACGAGGATAAGACATTAGAAAAGGCAATTGAAGTTATTAAAAGAGATAAACCGACACTTACTTTTGTGCATTTTGATCAACCTGATGGTGTGGGACATAACATTGGACATAATACTCCGGAATATTATGCAGAACTGAAAAATGTAGACCGAAGAATTGCGCAATTGCAACAAGCTGTTAAAGAAGCAGGAATGGAGAAAGAAACTATTTTTGTCATTTCAGCTGATCACGGCGGTATTGACAAAGGACATGGAGGTAAGTCGTTAGCTGAAGTTGAAATACCCTTTATCATGACTGGTCCAGGTGTACCAAAAGGACAGCAGGTAAATCAACCAATGTTAATTTATGATATTGCACCAACATTGACCTGGTTACTGGGGGCTGAGCAAGATGAAGCTTGGAGAGGTAAACCTATTCAAGCTTTTCAAAAATAATGATTAAGATCAGGTTCAGATTTGAGTACAAATTTGAACTCATTTAAGTTTAATTACGCATAGTAAAAAACCATTTATTGCCATGTTCAAATATTTTTTATCAGCCATTTCTTGCTTAGCATTAATAAGTTCCTGTAAGGTAAGCAATCATCCAAAGTCATATCCGTATGTGTACATTCAAGGCGATGCACGTGAATCTAAAAAATGGAAATTGGTTTGGCAAGATCAATTTAATCAAACCTCCCTTGATACGACAAAATGGACAAGAATTTCTGTAGGTACCGCCGATTGGAATCGCCATATGAGTACGGATGATGCCTGTTTTGCAATGGAAGATGGTAAACTGATTTTGAAAGGTATTAATAATCCAGATCTGACAAAAGATCCGCGTCCATTTCTGACAGGAGGAATTTGGAGTAAAGGAAAATTTGCATTTCAATATGGGCGAGTGGAGATCCGTGCGAAACTTGGGAGTGCTCAAGGTGCATGGCCAGCGATGTGGATGTTAGCGGAATTAGATAAATATGGAAAATATCCCAAAAATGGAGAAATCGATATTATGGAACATTTAAATTTTGATTCCATCATCTACCAAACAACACACTCCTATTATACCTTGGATTTAGGACAAAAAACAAATCCCCAACACGGCGGAACAGCGAAGATCAATGCAGGTGAATATAATGTATATGGCATAAGCTGGTATCCTGATCGAATTGTATTCCAGTTAAATGGTAAAGATACGTTTACATATCCTCGCGTAGAAGGGGTTGATAAATCACAATGGCCATATGATCAGCCTTTCTTTTTATTAATTGATCAACAATTAGGCGGTAGTTGGGTTGGAAAAGTCGATCAGAAACAATTGCCTGTTGAAATGATTATTGACTGGGTTAAGGTTTATCAATAAAATATCTCACCGATCAGATTTAAAAACACGAGCGAACGCCTTTAAATTCAGCATGACAAAAAAAGGTAGGAATTAGGTTCATTATAAACAAAACAACTTTAAAAGTTAATATACGATAAACTGTAAAATGAAAAAAAAGTATTATCTATTGACATCCTTATTGGCACTAGGGATGGGTGTTGCAAATGCACAGTATAAAGGTCATATCTTTATCGATTCGAATGGAAATGGTCAGTTCGACAGTGGCGAACGTACTGTTGAGCATGCTGTTGTTTCCGATGGTTATCAGGTTTTGAAAACAGATGCAAATGGACAGTTCGAAATACCAGCAAATCCTGCGGCACGATTTGTATTTGTAACTGCTCCGGCTGGTTTCAAGCCTGCAAAAAGTCATTTTTTAAAAATAAGTCCTGACCGTAAAGAGTATTCAATAGGACTTATTGAGGATACTTCTCAAGATCCGGATGTTTTAAATTTTATCCAAATAACAGATACCGAAACATATTTGTATGGTCCATGGATTGAGAATGTCCGTAAATATGCTGCAAATCAAAAAAGTTCTTTGATCATGCATACCGGAGATATCTGTTACGAACCAGGTATGCGCTTTCATGCTCAGCAAGTAAATAGCCAGCTGATGGGCTTACCTGTTTATTATGCCGTTGGCAATCATGATCTCGTAAAAGGAGAATATGGTGAAAAGCTGTTTGAAGATTTGTTTGGTCCGACCTATTATTCTTTTGATGCTGGTCCTGCACACTTTGTTGTTACGCCGATGTGGGGCGGTGATTATAAACCAAGCTATACAAGAGATCAAGTTATCGCATGGTTAAAGAAGGATCTAGAATTGAAAGATAAGAATAAACCGGTTATTTTTATTAATCACGATTTTGATATCGGACCTGACTTTATTCTAAAGGGAAAGACTGAGGAAATCGATTTAAAGAAATATAAATTAAAAGCGTGGTTATTCGGTCACTGGCATAATAACTATTCTTTTGTTAATGCAAGCAGCGGTGTTCGTGTTATTAGTACAAATGCACCTAATAAGGGGGGGATCGATCATGCCGTTGGCCAGTTTCTGCATATTAAAGTTACTCAAGATGGGGTTGAAGATGTGGCTCCAAAATACAGTAATTTGTTTGATCATATTCAATTGATAGATCCTGCATTACAAAGCACTGAAAAAGGGAAAATTCCTTTCCGTGCGCAAGTATACGATAGTAATCGAGATGTAGCATCTGTCCACGTGCGAGTACTGGATAGTAAAGGCAATCAAGTAGCCTATGCACCGTTTAAACCATTATCAGATTGGTCATGGGAGACAGAACCTCTTATGGATGTAAGTAATAAAACATATACTGCTTTTATTGAAGTCAATTACAATGATGGTACCCAGGCAACCAAAAAAGAAACCTTTGGGGTGAGTGATAAAACAAATCAGCTTCAACTTAAATGGACTGGAAACTTAGGTGGAAACACTTGGAAAGTGAGTCCATTACTTGTTGAAGGTCTCGTTTTGGGAGCAACTTTTGATGATGGTGGAAATGGTAAGTCCAAAATTGTAGCTTTAGACGAAAAGTCAGGAAAGACTAAATGGACTTTTTCAACAGCTAATTCCATCAAACAGAAACTCCGTTATGAAAATGGCATTGTTGCAGCAACTGATGTGGCAGGAAATGCCTACGCTTTGGATGCTAAAACTGGGAAGCTGATTTGGAAGAAAGAATTAAGCCAGGGACGCTTACCAAGTTATGTTACAGCAGGAGCAATTTATGAAGGGGTTTATTATACCGGTTACGGTTCTTATCTGACCGCTTTAGATTTAAAGACTGGTCAAGAGCTATGGAGAAATCAGGATTGGAATGGGGGAGAGGCAATGCCAGGAGAGATCATAGTAACCAAAGATCAGTTGTTTACAGGAGCTAATTGGAACAGTTTATTTGCTCATGACCGCAAGACAGGTAAATTGATGTGGAAGAAAAATGAGGATGGTCTACGTTTTAGAAGTGGTGGAGTTGCGGTAGTAGGAAATGAAGTATATGCAACTGGATTAAATACGGTATTTGTGCTAGATAGATTATCAGGAAACGTTTTACGAAAAAAGACACTTGATTATGATTTCAAAGTAATGGCAACACCTGTAATAAGTGGCGAACAATTATTACTATCGACTTCGGATAAAGGAATTGTTGCTTTGGATAAGAATACGCTGAATGAAAAATGGAATTTCACTACTGGAGAGGCTTTAATCTATACTTCATCGTATAGTTCACCCGATCAAAATAAGTTAGTTGCAACTGTAGAAGCAGCTCCGCAGCAAGTTGGAACTGATTTTGTATTTGGCGCATCGGATGGATTTCTTTACCGTCTAGATCCACAGGGCAAATTAAAATATAAAATTAATTTAGGTGCTCCAATTTTAGCAGAGGTGCTTGTAAAAGATAATTTACTTTATGTGACAGATTTTGCTGGAAACGTATATAGTTTCAACAATAATTAGCAAATTTTTGATTTTTGAAAAGGCGAACCATCAGTTCGTCTTTTCTTGTTTTAAATCTTTATTAAAATATGCCAAATAAAAACTCTCATACAACATTTAGAGTTTATCAAATAATAAAATAGCACATCACAGGTATTTGTAAATACGATACAAACACTATGTATGCTTTACGACTTTGCAACATAAGAAATTGTTAACATATGCTATGAAACTTTCTTGTACAAAATTTTCATTCAAGTTTGCATGCTGATAAAACTTGGAAATGATTATACTTTTCACTAATTTATGGTTGTGCTATAATATTAATTGTTTTTGTGGTAATAAAAACTTAATATGCATCAGGGTAATTATTTGTGTACTTTTGAGGTTAATTATGGAAGATAATACAATATTTAAGATCAGTAATAAAATTAAGGAAATCCGAAAGATTAACGGGGTAACCATTCAAGAAATAGCCCATAAAGCTGGTGTCAGTAAAGGGTTGATTTCTCAGATTGAGAATAACCGAACGGTTCCTTCTTTATTTGTTTTGATCAATATCATCAATGCACTTGATGTGGATTTAAATGAATTTTTTAAAGACTTTAATTCCGATAGTACGTTGGGACCTATTATCGTCAAAAGGAAAGAAAATTACGAAGAGTTTGAAAAGGAACAAGCAATTGGATTTCATTATAAGCGAATACTAAGCTCTTCTGTTGATAGCTCTACTTTAGACATAGTCTTACTGGAACTTCTTCCAGATGCTAAACGGCCTATGGTGGAGACTGAAGCTTTTGAATATAAGTATATTTTGAGTGGTCAGGTTGAATATGTGTTTAAGGATCAGGTTATTGTGCTTAATGAGGGTGATTCTATTTTCTTTAATGGGCGTCTATCGCATACACCGCGAAACATCGGAAAAGATAAAGCAATCATGTTAATTGTTTACTTTTTTGAGCAGAACAAAAAATAGCGAACTCATTTAAGATGATATTATAGACTTTCTCCCTAGAAAGTCTTTTTTTGTTTTAGGCTTAATTCAATTTATTTCTATATTTGTTTACAAATACTTAACAGAAGTTTAGTGATGTGTTAATCTTTGAAGTTTACTTTTGGTTGTGGAAAAAATTCACATTTACCAAATGTCTAAATAATGGAATTAACGCAAAGATTTAAACAACGTATTAGTCAACTGGATGAACGCTCTGTTGCCATGATATTGGCATTAACAGCATTTCTTTGCTATACCTGTATGTATTCATTTAGAAAATCTTTTACTGCCGCATCTTATGATGATGCTTCAGTATGGGGGATCAATTATAAAGTCTGTTTAGTTATTACTCAGATGGTCGGGTATATGTTTTCTAAATTTTATGGAATAAAATTTATTGCAGAAAGTAAGCAAAAGAATCGTGGACGCTATCTGATTATATTGATTTGTATTTCCTGGTTAAGTTTGTTAGCATTTGCTTGGTGTCCGCGTCCTTGGAATATTATTTTTCTTTTATTGAATGGATTTCCCTTAGGCATGGTGTGGGGTTTGGTTTTTAGTTACCTGGAAGGTAGACGTTATACAGAAATAATGGGAGCAGTTATGGCTGTCAGTTTGATTTTTGCTTCAGGTTTGATTAAAACAGTAGGACGTTGGTTAATGGCTACTTTTCCAATAGATGAATATTGGATGCCCTTTTGTACAGGTTTTTTATTCTTACTACCTTTTATCGGATGTGTCTGGTTGTTAGAGCATGCACCTGGACCCACAGAACAGGATAAAGCCTTGAGAACAGAACGAGTAGCGATGGATAGTGCAAGTCGAAAAGAGTTTTTTAAAATGTTTAAACCTGGAATTTTGCTCACTGTCGTTATCTATACCATGTTGACAATTATCAGGGATGTTCGAGATAATTTTGAAATTGAAATCTGGGAAATGCTCCATGTAAAAGGCAATGGCATTTTTGCAAAAGTTGACGGTATAATTGCTTTGATTGTATTGGTACTGGTGGCATTGTTGATTGTGGTGAAAGATAATTTAAAAGCATTTAAATTGATTCACATGTTGATTATAGTAGGTTTTCTAATAGCAGGTGGTTCTACTTATCTTTTTAGCCATCAACTTATCGATGGATTAAGTTGGATGTTGCTGGTAGGTCTTGGTCTTTATTTAGCATATATCCCGTACAACGCCATCTTTTTTGAAAGGATGATTGCTACATACAAAATGAAAAGCAATATAGGTTTTGTCATGTACTTAGCAGATTCGATCGGATATTTAGGCAGCTTTATAGTCTTACTGAATAAGGAGTTATTACCTAATTCCGTGACGTGGGGAAGTTATTTCATACAATTGGTTTTTTTCGCATCTATCATCGGTGGAGGATTATCCTTACTATCTTTATATTATTTTGTGCGTAAAAAAGAAGCGATGGACAAACAGGAACAGGAGGCAGAGAAACCTTGGTGTGTGAATAGTAGTGATGTTCAAATAAGTTAATAAAAATACATAAAATGAATTTGAGTAAATATGATCTAATCGTAGTGGGAGGAGGAATCTTAGGAACCTTCCATGCCTACCATGCTTTGGTAAAAGGATTACGCGTTCTCCAATTGGAGAAAGATAACTATCCGGTAAGCTCAACGGTACGCAATTTTGGACAGGTTGTGCCATCAGGGATGTCTGGAAAATGGTTTGATTATGGTGTTAGAGGTTTAGAAATCTATAAGTCCATTCAAAATGAAATGGATATTTCTGTTCGCAATAATGGCAGTATCTATATTGCATCCGACGCAGATGAAGTACAGATGCTGCATGAATTAAGTGCACATTATAAGCAGGTTGGATATGCGCATGAGCTATGGTCAAAAGAACAGATCTTAAAGACCTATCCTATGATGAAGGACACGTATGTAAAAGAGGCTATTGTTTTTAAACAAGAGGTAAGTGTTGAACCAGATTTAATGATCCATCGCTTACATGCTTATATGCAGACTAAGTTTGAGCAGTATACATTAAAATATGATGCAACTGTAATGGCTTGTGATGATAATGCCGACCTTGTTAAAGTGACAACGAGTGATATGCAATTATTCGAGGCTGATAAGGTCATCATATGCAATGGATATGAATTCAAAATTCTTTATAGATCATTATTTGACGATAGTGGTTTAAAGATCAGTAAACTTCAGATGATGCGTACAAAGCCGATGAAAGAGCTGCATTTACCAGGAAATATTTTAACAGGGCTTACGACAAGACGTTATGAAAGTTTCGAAGAATATTGTCCATCTTTCCATCAAATAAAAGTGCCTGAACACTATAAAGAATTGCGTGAACAGGGAATACATATCTTATTTAAGCAAGCCATAGATGGTAGTATCATTGTTGGAGATTCACATGAATATGCACAAGGTAATCAACTGGATGAATTAGGATTTGCTATTAATTCAAAGATTAATGATCTCATGTTGAATGAAGCGAATCGTATTATCACTATGGATCAGTCTATGATTGCAAGCTCATGGGCTGGATTTTACGCTCAGCATGACAATGATATTTTAGAAGTGGATGTAAGTGAGCGTATTCATGTACGTACCGGAATCGGCGGAAAAGGTATGACAGCCAGTGCTGGTTATGCCGAGCAAAGCATTGAAGCGATCTGTGGATAAAAGTAAAAATATAAAGAGTAGTTTTAGAGGCCTAGCATTTAGTTGCTAGGCTTTTTTTATATATCCCGTTGAATATTGGCTTGATATCAGATATGGATTTCGATGAGGTCAATAATAATATTAACTCTTTTTAAAGATATAGTTGATAATTTTTTCTTTTATAGCTATAAAATGATACATTTAGGGAATTAAAAAGAAGTTAACCAATTATAATGAAAAATAAGTTAGGCTATAGATTGCTTTGGGAACGTGTGCGGAATGGTGATGAACAAGCGTTTTTTGATTTATATGCCGCATTATTTAACGAATTGGTGAATTTTGGTATTCGTACATGTGGAGATGCTGATCTGGCGAGTGAAGCAACAGATGAAATTTTCGTTACCATTTGGGAAAAACGAGATCGCCTCGATCGCGTAGAAAATGTGCAGGCATACCTCATTACATTTTTAAAAAGAAAAATCCTTCGGCTCTTAGAAAAACAACATAAAATACAAACTGCTTTGCGACATGTTAAAGCAGAAGATGATTGGATAGAAATGCCTTATGAAGAATTTATTATTAAGGTACAAACAAATGAATGGATTCAGATCCGATTAAAAGAAGCACTCGAAAAATTAAGTTTTCGTCAAAAACAACTCATTCATCTTAAATTTTTTGAAGGATATTCCTACGAAAAAATAGCAGAAACCACTCAAATGACTGTCAAAACTGCGTACAATACTTTGTATGATGCTTTAAAAGTGCTGCGGCAAGAATTAAAGGATCTTTAAAACTACAATAGATTGATGATTTTATTTAATTGATTTAAAGCTTGTTATATTTTATTTTAAAATTTCTTTAGGAAAAAAGTGCAATCGTATGCACTCTATAGTAAAGACCTAAAGAATGAGCCAAAAAGATTATAACAATATTGAAGACTTTTTAATAGATGATACTTTCCAAAAGTATTGTTCTGGAGAAAATACATCTTGCAAACAATATTGGGAACAGTATATTGTCAATCATCCTGAGCAGTTAGAAACGATTCAGCATGCCAAGAGATTATATCAAATTCTTGTAGGCAACAAACCTGCTGTTAATGAAAGGTTGGAGCATATGAAAGCTCGCTTTAAAGAGGAGACAAATGAACTTTCTATTTTTTCCTGGCATCTATCTCACTTATTTCGTATTGCCGCGGCTCTTGTACTTTTCGGCTTGGCTTACTTCTGGTATACACAGTTTTATTCGAAAAGAATTGAACCGTTGGATCAATTTGTGGCCGCCCAGATATTCCAAACTAAAAAAGGAGAGAAGAAAACATTTGATTTGCCAGATGGAACCACAATCACATTAAATTCAGACAGTAAACTGGAACTTGATCAGGATTTTAATGATCATGCACGACATGTCTATCTAACTGGAGAAGGCTTTTTTGAAGTTAAAAAAGATAAAGAGAAACCCTTTGTCATTTATGCTAATGATTTTGATATTTCTGTCCTCGGAACAACTTTCAATGTGAAATCCTATCCTAATGATGGAACATCTGAAGCTTTTTTAGTGGAGGGATTAATTGAGATGCGGAGTAAGGGAGTTAATGAAAACTCCATGATTATCAAACCTAATCAGAAAATTATCTTATATAAAAATCAATTTATTGAGGCTAAAAAAGACTCCGCCGTTAAAAAGGAAGCGTTAAAAAGCAGCGTTAAGGAAATCAAAATTCAAGATTTTTCAGTAGATGAACCTGCCGTTAGTTCCAAGGAGATTGCTTGGAAAGATAATCGATTAGAAATCATGGACCAAGATTTTGAATCATTGCGACATACCTTAGAACGGTGGTATGATGTGGATATAGAGATAAAAAATAGAAATCTTGAAGATTATCGCTTTACAGCGACTTTTTCAAAAGAAAATATAAACCAAGTATTAAATGCATTACAAAAAGTAGAACCTTTTAATTATGAGATATATGGAAGAAAAATAACCATTTACTAGAAAAAAATAGGATGGCGGACCAACGCCATCCTTGAAAAAAAGATTAATTCTTAAGCAGCAATTCTGGAAAAACGTGCTGCTCTTTATTGAATTTTAAACCTAATACTAAAGTATGATAAAAAATTGCTTATTGCAAATGCATAATGGCTACATTGTGCATTTTAGATTCATTATACGGATGAAACTAACCTTGATTATGAGTGCATTTGTCGTAATGAATGTTTCGGCTAATGTTTATTCCCAACAAAAAGTATCGCTTGATGTCCAAAAAACAAAATTGAGCAGAGTACTTAAAATGATTGAAGAAAAAAGTGACTATTACTTCGTCTATGGCTCAAATAACGACAATCTGAATAAGGAGGTTTCTATGCAGGTTGAGAATGGACGAGTTACGGATATTTTAGCCAAATTATTTAATAAGACTGGCCTTACATATAGTATCTCAAACGAGGGCTTGGTAGTTGTCAGTCAGCAACAGAATAAAGTTTATGACGGTATTGTAACAGATGAAAAAGGCAACCCACTCGTAGGAGCCACAGTTCGTGTTAAAGGTTCTGCAGTAGCAAGAGCTACTGATTTAAACGGTAAGTTCTCCATCAACGCACTGACGGGAAATACACTTGTTATTTCATTTGCGGGATATAACTCAGAGGAGCTTGTCCTAACAAATGATAATGCGATCAAGATCGTGTTGACTGAAGATAATCGCATGCTGAATGAAGTTGTGGTAACTGCCTTAGGAATGAAAAAAGAAAAACGTTCTTTAGGATATTCAGTGACACAAGTTCAGGGGGATGCTTTAACACAAGCTCGAGAAAATAATGTTATGAATGCCTTGGTTGGTAAAGTTGCTGGTTTGGATATTAGCAGTACTGCTGGGGGAGCAGGTGCGGCTACGAATGTCACTATCCGTGGTGTTTCCAGTATAAATCAGACAAGCCAGCCTTTGTATGTCATTAATGGTATACCTATGGAAAGCAAGCCAGTCGGTTTAAATAATAGCAATTCTAGAGGTAATTCAGGTAGCCAATGGGATAATGCACCTGATCTTGGAGATGCCATTAGTAATATAAATCCCGATGATATTGAAAGTGTATCAGTATTAAAAGGAGCCGCGGCTTCAGCGTTGTATGGATCTAGGGCTAAGGCTGGTGTAATTTTAATTACGACAAAGTCTGGAAAAGGAAATTCAATAGATTTTAGTAGTAATTATGTTACCGAAAGAATCATTGATCAAACAGATTGGCAGACCCAATATGGACATGGGGGTGGTGGAATTAAACCCACGACCATTAATAATGCTCTGTCAACAGGGGCAAATAGCTGGGGTGCAAAATTAGACGGTACACCTGTATTGCAATTCGACGGTAAAGAAAGACCATATTCCCTTCAAAAAGGAAATCTTGATCGTTTTTACAGAAATGGAAATACCTGGACTAATACGATTGCTTTAAATAAATCTTTTGAAGGCGGATCGATCAGGTTATCAGCAACTGACGTTAAAAACAAATCCGTAGTTCCTAATTCAGGACTAGATAGACAATCATTTAATCTGGCAGGTATGTTTGAACCGATAAAAAGATTAACGATTGACGCTCGTGTTAATTTAATCTATGAGCAGGTGAAAAATAGACCAATGCTTTCAGATGGAGCTGGAAATGCCAATTTCAACGTGATGTTTTTACCGACGAGTATTAATGTTGATGATCTAAAACCTTGGAAAGATGAAAATGGTAAAGAAATAGGTTACTCCGGTAACGTATACGCAACCAATCCTTGGTTTGCCGCTTACGAATTTCAAAATAATACCAGTAGAAAGAGAACGATCAGTTCATTAACAGCTAAATACACTTTGGATAATGGATTGTTTGTGCAAGGACGTGCAGGTCGTGATTCATACTCAGATCGTTATAAAAATGTTGTTGCCTCAGGAACGGCCTATTATCCTAATGGAAAAATTTCAGAGCAAAATACCAGTTTTGATGATATTAACGCCGATATCTTAATCGGTAAACAATTTGTTGTTGGAGATTATACGATCACACCAAACATTGGAGCCAGTTATAGAAACACCAAGTCTAAACAAATCACCAATAATGGAGTGGATCTTGCAGTATTTGGTAATTATAATATTGCAAATGCAGAAAACAAATCGTTGGATTATTTCGAATCTGAGCAAGAGACACAATCGACTTACGGAACGTTAGAGTTTGCATACAAGGATATATTGTATTTAACTGGTAGTCTTCGGTCAGATTGGTTTTCCACGTTAGCCGCTCCAGGTTATGACAATAAATTGAATTCTGTATATCCATCGATATCAGCATCTTTTGTTTACTCCGAGTATCTCAAAGCTCCATGGTTGAATTTCGGAAAGTTGAGAGCTGGTTATGCAACAGTTGGTCAAGCTACCGATCCATACCAAACTGCCTTAAGCTATAAATTGAGAAGTGAAAGCCTTAATGGAACTTCTTTAGGAATAATTGATAATGGTAGTATTCCCAATTCTGGTTTAATTGCCTCATCTGCTTCTGAATTAGAAATTGGTACAGAATTACGTCTTTTTAATGATCGTGTAAATTTTGATTTTACTTGGTATAGTAAAAGATCTAAAAATGAGATTACCTATATCACAACACCTTCATCGAGCGGTTATAGTGCGGCAGTTTTGAATGCTGGTGAAATGCAAAATAAAGGCTTTGAGGTCTTGTTAGGCGCAACTATAGTCAAGACTGAAAAATTCAAATGGACTTCTACGATCAATGGTTCATATAATGATAATAAAATTTTATCCTTAGCAGACGATTTTAATTTTCAATCAGTAGCGACTTCGCGTACAGGTGCCGGTTCTGTAGCTAATATGAAAGGCGAGGCAGCTTTTCAAGTAATGGCATTCGATAATAAATATGATGCCAATGGTAATGTTGTTCTGTTATCTGATAACCGCTCCCCGGCGAAAGGAGATCTAACTGCTTACGGATCGGCTTTTAATAAATGGTTTGCAGGATGGAACAATGAGTTTTCTTATAATAAATTCAATTTATCGTTTTTAATAGATGGTAAATGGGGAGGGAAGCTATTTTCAGCGACAGATTATTATGGATATATCTTTGGTTTACATAAAGGAACGTTAGATAAGCGGGAAGAATATGGCGCAAACGCACCAACTTATTATTCAAATGTCGCGAATAATACCTCTAAAATATTTGTTCATAATGCTGATTTTATAAAGCTTAGACAAGTCGTTTTAGGATACACCTTTCCAGGATTATTTAATAATAAAATTAAATCGCTTAATGTAAGTGCTGTGGGTCGTAATCTATTGGTGTTAATGAAAAAGACAGATAATGTTGATCCTGAATCCAGCTACAATGCAACATTCCCAGGGCTAGAGTTAGGTGGCGTACCTGCTGTACGTACTTTCGGAATTAATTTAAGTGCTAAATTTTAGAAATTGACATTATGAAAAGAAATTTAAACCCAATTATATCAGCTATTGCTGTATCATGTCTTCTTTCATTTACAGGCTGTACAAAAGATTTTGATAAAATTAATACCAATCCTGTAACAAATAGTTCAGAAAAATTTAACCCTAACTTCGTGCTTTCATCTGCTCAGCTAAATTATACAGGTAGCTTTGATATGGCATATGATGCTTTCCGAAGTAATTTCTCTTTGGCAGGACCAATAGTACAAGCTTTAGCTAATTGTACTCAAGAATGGCGAGGTGATAAATATTTAATTTTTGAGGAACATACTGCCGCTTATTGGGGTACCGGGGCTGTGGGGAGTTATATTGAACAGGTAAGAAATATCGTCGATGTTGTCGAAAATACTCGAGGTAAAGAGCAGTATAAAAATCTACATCAGATAGCACGTATTTGGCGTGTCGTAGTATTGTCTAGAATTACGGATTTGTATGGTGATGTCCCTGCTTCGGAAGCAGGTTTAGGTTATTATCAAAAGTTGTATCTGCCAAAGTATGATAAACAGCAAGATATTTATAATACAATGCTGAGTGAGCTTGACGAAGCTGTCAATGCATTACAAGCGTCAGGTGATATTGTAACTGGTGATATCATTTATAAAGGTGATATAGAAAAGTGGAAACGGTTCACGAATTCATTCATGTTAAGATTAGCTATGCGTCTTGTAAAAGTTGATGAAGCGAAAGCAAAAACATATGCGCAGAAAGCCATCGCTAATACTTTTACCTCTAATGCTGATAACGCGTTTGTAAAACATGATGTCAATGGTGCTCGTATTACACAAAATCGTAATAGTCAGGTTTTATTAGGCGATGTCGGTTCACAAGACTATTACTACGGTAAATGGTCCAATACTTTTATTGATTATTTGAAAAAGACAAATGATCCACGATTAGGAAAAATTGCCGTTACAAAATTGCATATTAGTCTATCAAACAAAGATCAAAATCCAAATTTTGTAACAGACCCTCTCGTTCAAAAAGGTATGCCAAATGGAAAGCAGGTAGATGCCGCAAATGGTGATGCTTTTGATATTCGTAAGGATCCAAGTTTTACAGACTATCCAGATTATTCCTCACCTAACCCTAATATGTCTAAACGGGATGGTATAACTTTTATTTTAACATATGCACAAACGGAATTATTAAGAGCAGAGGCTGCAAAACGTTGGGCAATTGGAGGTACTGCAGGTGAACATTACAATAAAGGAGTGGGAGCAGCAATAAGTTGTTTAGGTCAATATGATTCGAAGTTAACGATCTCAGATGCTGAAATCAATGATTACTTGACAAAAATGCCATACAATGATGGAAATGGTTTGAAAATGATCAATGAGCAATATTGGGCACATACCAATACGCTATTTGATTTTTATGAATCCTGGAATAATTGGAAGCGCTCGGGTTTTCCAGTTTTAGTACCAGTCAAACATCCAGATAATAGTACTGGCGGAGTGATACCTAGAAGATATCCTTATCCAATAACAGAGGCTTCTAATAATCCTGATCATTACAAAGTAGCTTCGGCTGCGGTTACAGGAGGAGACTCTTATGTCGGCCGTGTTTGGTGGGATAAGTAATTTCTTGCATCTTTAACAGAGATCAAATGCAAGTATTTTGATCTCTGTTAAAATAAAAAACCATTTTATGAAAAACCTAATAAATCAAAAGTTAATCATTTTGTCATTTGTTGTTGCATGTTCATCATGTGCGCCAGAGTCTGATAAACCTGTGGAAAATAAACAAAATATCTCAGGAACCTATCGTTTACTTGAAAGTAAAACCATAAAAGGAACAGACACGATTCTTGCTTTTACAGATACATCAAAAACAGAGATGTTTAAGATGTTTAATGGAGATCATTTTTCTTTTTTTAATCACGATAAAGAGAAAGGGAAAGGAAAAGAACCATTATTTGTATCGGGAGGAGGTCGATATACATTAAATGGAAATAAATATAAAGAACATCTACAGTATTGCAGTATGCGAGACTGGGAAAATAATACTTTTGATTTTGAATTAACTCAAAAAGGAGATACGCTTATTCAAAAGGGCGAAGAAAATCTTCCAGAATTAGGTGTTAAACAAATAATAATTGAAACCTATATCAAGCTTAAATAGCCAATTTTAATTATCAGGTTGGTAATCGTATTTAAAATTGCTACTTATTAAAAAACAAAGCCTTTCGCAATATTTCCGAAAGGCTTTGTTGTATCTCATTAAGTGGGCACTATTTTCTCTTTTCCATACGAACTAAATATTGGTCGTGCTCATCTTCAAATAGAATTTGTACTACCCAGTTTAATTCATGTGCAATTTTAATGAGCATCTTTTGATCCAGATATAACCACTTGAATTTATCTCCAAAATTTCCCTGATATTGATATTGATAATTTATCTCTCCAAAATAGTGATCAGGTCGTTTTATTTTGTATTCCTCATAAAGATACTCGATGTTTGACGTATCAAAGATAAGCTGTCCACGATCTGTCAATATAGATTCAGCATGAATCAAAAGGTTTTTAAAGCCTTCTATATCGCCCGCTAATCCAATTCCATTCATCAAGAACAAGAGCGTATCATATTTATGATCTTTGAATTGATAAAAATCGTTATGATGTATTTTTTGAACCCCTCTCTGTTGCATGATCTGACAGGCGATGTTCGATACTTCAAGTGCTTCAACGTCGAAATTTTTGTCTTGCAAATACAATGTGTGACAACCTACGCCAGCGCCCACATCTAAAACACGTCCATCACATAGGGAAAGCGCAATAAATTCCAGTTCAGGAATCTCGTCTTCGTCGCGAAAAAATATATCAACGGGCATTTCTTCAATATCACCATAACTACTGTGTAAAAGCAGAGGCGCTACCTCTTTTTGATGAATGTAATAATCGTTTAAGGCTTCGCCGTAAATATCTCTAGTCATGTATCATTAATATTTGTTTTGCTAATTTGATGGTCGCTGGATCTCCAGTGTTCTTTTTGGGTTCATCCGATAATTTAATTACCTGCGTCCATTCATCATCTTCTGGTTGTGTTTCAGTCATTTTAATCACTATATTCATTTGTGTGAGGCCAACATCATTAGTGAAGTTAGTACCCACTCCAAATGAATGTCCAATTTTGCCTTTGCAATACTGTGTTATATGAGCCACTTTATCATAATCTAAACCGTCCGAAAATATGATGGTTTTCGATAAAGGATCGATTCCCTTATTGACATAATGTGAAATGATTTTTTCAGCGAACTCTATAGGATCTCCGCTGTCATGCCGTACACCATCAAATAATTTAGTGAGTTTTTTGTCAAATTGTCTAAAGAATACTTCTGTTGTGTACGTGTCAGATAGCGCGATACCCAAGTCACCTCTGTATACATCGGCCCAATGCTCAAGACCAAGCAAATTTGCCATTTTATAACCATACTTGGCTGCATGAAACATAAACCATTCATGAGCATGTGTGCCAATAGGTTTAATTTGATATTGCATAGCAAGAAGAACATTACTCGTTCCGATAAAAGTACCAGCCCCATATTCTTTTAATGTTTCTACGACAAGTTTGTGAACCTGAAAAGAATGTCTTCTCCTTGTACCAAAATCTGCGATTGTAATATTTAATTTCTTATATTTTTCAATTTTAGTTTTAGCATCATCAATAACCTGTTCATTCGTTAAGCGCTTCTGTTCAGTTATTTCGTAATAAAGTTCACATATTAAAGCCATGATCGGAACTTCCCAAAGAATGGTGCGGTACCAATATCCCTCAATTTTAACTTCTAAATCTTCGCCATTTTGAATAATACTGATTTCATCAGGATCATAGCGATAGCCCTGTAGGAAGTCAAAATAAGTAGGGTCAATGTATGGGCAGTTTTGGGCAAAAAATGTTTTTTCAGCTTTGCTCAATTTTAGATTTGCCATCGCATCGATTGCCTCTCTTAGTTTTTTATCAAATCCTATCGGAAATTTATGTTGACCGCGATTAATGAATTGGTATCGAGCCTTTGCTTTTGGAAATAACTTGACAACAGCATATTGCATCGTGAACTTATAAAAGTCGTTGTCTAGTATGGATGTTAGTTGAGCCATTGGCCTCTTAATATAAAGTGAATAAGGATGTAAATTTAATAATTAACATCAATTTAAAGTAATTGTTCGGAAAATCCAATTTGCGTCTTATTCATAAAAAAGAGGTTTAGTATCATTACTAAAACTCTTCATAAAATTATTTCATTTCTTATCTTGTACGGGTACTGCCGCTTCTGGTAGCTCCTGACTGTGTTGAGCTTCTTTCATTGGTACTATTATTACTTCTTTCCACACTATTTGACTGTGCTCTCGCAGGTCGTTCCGTATTGGATGAAGGGGCAGTTCTACTACTTCTACTTTCGTTGTTTGAAGATGACTGAACTCTTGCGGGTCTTTCGGTGTTCGTAGGTGCAGTTCTGCTACTTCTAGTTTCGTTGTTTGAAGTTTCCTGTACTCTAGCTGGTCGCTCCGTGTTAGTTGGTGCAGTTCTGCTACTTCTAGTTTCATTGTTTGCACTCGTTTGAACGCTAGCTGGTCGATCAGTTCTAGATTGTTCTACTGTATTTGTATTTCTTGTAGGCCTTTCTGTACGAACTGAAGTATTGTTATTATTATTATCGATAGATTGTACTCTCTCCCGGGTGTTTCTAGTATTCGAAGAACCATTATCTGTATTAGATGAATTGCTTCTTGTGCTACCACCATTATTGTTTATACGTCCATCTGTTCTGTTAATTGAACTATTATTGCCTCTTGATCTATCTGTTGATCCATTTTCTCTCGATCTAACAGTAGCATTTCCACTATTATCAATATACAATTCGCGACTACCTCTCGTACTGGTCATATTATCTCTTGTAGATATCACCCGATCATTTCTATTCTGTAAAGATGTATTATTGCTACGTGTACGGGATGAAGCTTCAGCAACCCGGCTTGGTCTTGCATCAGTTCTTGAATTACGATCCACATTTGGACGATAGATATCAACACTGCTACGCGTTACACGTGATGCACCAGGTCTATCAGAATTATTAATACTTCTTACGCTTACACGTCTTCCTGTACTTCTCTCAATATCTGATCTTCTTGGACCACCATAATAGTTTTTATTATTGATGATAACAGTATTATTGATAATTGTAGTTCTATTATAAAAATTATTATAATTACGAGGGTGAACATAATAACGATCTAATCTATTGCTATAGATGTTAGATGACCCAACAAATACCCATAAATTCATAGGAAGGTTGATCGAAATATTAATTCCTAAAGGTGCCCATCCATAATAACCAGAACCTTCTCTCCAATTGACCCAGGCTGGTCCCCATTCATAATCTGGGATCCACGCCCAACCATAATTGTTGTTGTATTCCCATCTACCATAATGGAATGGTGCCCAGCCCCAAGAATAATTTGATACCCACGTATTTCCATATTCAGTCATGGTCCAGTATCCATTGGTTGAATAAGGCTGGAAGTTGGGACCTACATCAGGTATCCACATATAACCATAATTGCGGTCATTTACCCAGTCACCATAAGGCGCTAGTTCATCATAAAATGTTTGAAAAGAAACACCACTGTTATAATTAGAATATCCACGTTGTGCTAACGAAGATTTAGGCGTCGCAAAAAACAGAATACTAAAAACTGTTAATGCGATTAATTTTATATATTTAATTTTTTTCATGATATTTCTTTTTTATCGATCGTGAAAAATAGTTCTTTATTTTGTAGGTATGACACCTATAATGTACATATGGTTTAATCTGTGATTTGTTTTTTATGCAGGCAAAACTTATTCCAGATTATTTTGTTGTTTTCTAGGGCTGTAAGAAAACTTAAGAGGAAACTAAGTGATTATGGTTTGATAATAATTACCTATTTTTTGTACCTTTATCCCTTCAATCGTGTCATAAAATATTGTACACAGGAAATATTTATTTGAATGTTAAATAAACTTCGATCATTTTTTACTGAATTCGCAAATATCCATCGATTCTTAATTCGATTCTGGAAAGAACTTGTCACACCTCCTTATGAATTTAAGGAAATAATACGTCAATGTTTTGAAATTGGATGGAAATCATTACCCTTAATCAGTTTAACGGGTTTTATTGTGGGATTTGTTTTTTCTAAACAATCACGACCTTCATTGGAAGAGTTTGGAGCAACCTCTATGTTACCTTCCTTGATTTCCATTGCTATTGTTCGAGCTTTAGCCCCGTTGGTAACGGCACTGATTGCATCTGGAAAAATTGGTTCGCAAGTAGGGGCTGAATTGAGTTCGATGAATGTTACCGAACAAATCGATGCGATGGAAGTTTCGGGAACAAACCCATTTAAATTTTTAATTGTAAGTCGCATTATAGCGACAACAATAGGTATTCCTATTTTATGTTTTTATGTTGCGGGAATCGGACTTCTTGGTGGCTACCTAAGTATGGCATCCAAAGATGATCTAAGCTTTTTAAGTTTCTTTACACAAGTCTTCGAAACAATTGGTTATCAGGATTTATGGGCAATGGTTTTTAGAGCTATTGTATTTGGTTTTACTATCGGAGCAGTAAGTTGTTATTGTGGATATTATTCTTCAAAAGGAACTGAGGGAGTTGGTAAAGCAGCAAATGCCGCTGTTGTAGCTTCCATGTTTTTGGTTTTTATTGAAGAAATTATCATCGTACAAATTTTATCAATAATAAATTAGTGATGGAAAAAGTAAAAACACATATCGATTATCAAGATTCTGTCATTACAATACGCGGTGTTAGTAAATCATTCGGAGAGAACCATGTATTAAGAAATGTTGATTTAGACTTATACCGTGGGGAAAACTTAGTGGTTTTGGGACGTTCTGGTACTGGTAAATCCGTATTAATAAAACTTATTGCTGGACTTTTACAGCCTGATGTGGGTAGTATTGAAGTTCTTGGGAATTCTGTTAATGATTTGGATAACCATGAGTTGATGAAGCTGCGGTTGCGTATAGGATTTTCATTTCAAAATAGCGCTTTGTACGATAGTATGACGGTACGTGAAAATCTTGAATTTCCATTGATTCGTAATAAAAGAAATCTTACACGTGCTGAAATCAATAAAGAGGTGGAAGATGTGCTAGAAGGTGTAGGACTATCACAGGCAATCAATCAAATGCCATCTGAATTATCTGGTGGACAACGTAAAAGAATCGGTATCGCGCGTACATTAATCTTACGCCCAGATATCATGATGTACGATGAGCCAACAGCAGGATTGGATCCAATAACCTGTTTAGATATTAATAGTCTTATTAACGAAGTTCAAGAAAGGTATAAAACATCATCCATTATCATCACACATGATTTAGCTTGTGCTCGATCGGTAGGAGATCGTATAGTGATGTTACTAGATGGTAAATTTGAAAGACAGGGATCTTTTAAGGAAATATTTGAAACAGATGATGCGCGAGTTAAAGCGTTTTATGATTATAATTTTATTGTTTAAATAAATGAGCAAAGTAGAAAATAAGAGAGCAGTAATAGTTGGATTATTCGTATTTATAGGATTAGCTATTCTGATTGCAGGTATATTTATACTGGGGAGTCAACAGAAAAAATTTACTAAAACTTTCGAAATTGCTACGTCTTTCCCTGATGTTGCAGGCTTAAAAGTAGGTAGTAATGTTTGGTTTTCAGGTGTTAAAGTGGGGATTATAAAGAATATTCATTTTAAAAATTTACAGGATGTTGAGGTTGTTATGACCATTGAGGAAAAATCAGCTGAATATATCCGTAAAGATGCCATTACCAAATTAGGATCAGATGGTCTTATTGGTAATAAAATCATTGTGATTTCAGGTGGTTCTCAAAATGCGCCATCAATTGAAGCTAATGATTTTCTTCGTTCTGCGAAAGCCGCAGACATGGAAGCAATGATGGAAACCCTACAGCTTAATAACCAAAATTTGGCAAAAATTACAACAGATTTTGTTGAAATTTCACGTGGTTTAGTTGAAGGGCGTGGTGTAGTCGGATCTTTATTGACAGATACAGCCATGTTATCTTCGCTTCATATGTCTTTGCAGTCGATCAGTCAGGTTATGGCCAGTACAAATAAAGCAACATCTAACCTTGTTCTATTGACAGAAAAATTAAATTCGAATAAAGGCTTAGTTCACGATCTGACTACAGATACAGCAGTTTTTGCTAGTTTAAGAGCTTCTGCAGCACAACTGCAGGGCGTTTCACAGACAGCTAATGCACTGATGACAAATTTAAATACTGCTTCAGGTAAATTAAGTAGCAAAGATAATGCGATTGGTACATTGATCAATGATCCAGCTGTTGGCAATGAGCTTAGAGAGGCCGTTCGTAATTTAAATAACAGTACCGCTAAATTGGATCAAAATATGGAAGCTTTGCAAAGTAATTTCTTATTGAGAGGTTTCTTTAAGAAGAAAGACAAGGAAGCAAAAAAGGCAGCTGAATTAGAATTGAAAGATTCAGTGAAATAGAAATTTTAATATATTTAAAAAAGTAAAGGGCAATTTTCTTCGAAAATCGCCCTTTACTTTTTTAAGCTATTCTGATTAGGTGTATCTTTGCCTTTATACACAGGCAAGATCTCTTGCATATGTATAATTATTGTAAGATTTTATTTTAACTAAATGCATAATATTACAGATAGAGATGTTATCTATGAAGATAACCACCTCATCGCAATCAATAAAAGGGCAGGAGATATTGTTCAGGTAGACGATACCGGTGATAAGTCTTTAGAAGATATGGTTAAAGAGTATTTAAAATATAAATACAATAAACCTAATGAAGCCTTTTTAGGAGTTATCCATCGTCTGGACAGGCCTGTTAGCGGTTTAATTGTTTTTGCAAAAACAAGCAAAGCATTAGAGCGTATGAATAAACTGTTTAAAGATAGACAGGTAAAAAAGACTTACCTTGCTGTTGTGAGACAACGTCCACAAGAACCTACCGGTAAATTGATCAATTGGCTTGTGCGAAATCGTGAAAAAATGGTAACAAAAGCTTTTAATAAAGAAGTGAAAGAAAGCAGCTATGCCGAATTGGATTATGCTTTGATCGGTGAACTGAATGGTTTTCATTTATTAAAAGTTGAGCCATTAACAGGACGTACTCATCAGATTCGGGTGCAATTATCCACGATGGGATGTCCTATAGTCGGTGACAATAAATATGGGTACCCTCGGGGCAGTTCAAAGGGTAGTATATGCCTTCATTCTAGATCACTTACTTTTGTTCACCCAATCAAAAAAGAGACGATTACATTAAAGGCTCCATTGCAGCATGACGGTTTCTGGGAGAAGTTTTCTAAGTTTAATGACTAGAGTAGCTGTAAAATAATCTTAATTTTTTAAGTATCTTTGTATTATGAAAACGCTTAAGTATTTGCTAGTTACAATTGTTCTGTTTTGCACGATTACGGTAACACCAATCAGTTCAGTATATGCCCAGTGTGCTATGTGTTCCTTAAATGCTGAAAATTCTACTCAGAACGGCAATACACAAGGTAAAGGCTTAAATGATGGAATCTTATTTTTGCTTGTCATTCCTTATTTGGCAGCCGCAGGTTTGGGCTTTCTTTGGTATAAAAAATATCGTACTGTAAAGTCGAGTAAATCTCAGGAAAAAATTCTTTAAAATTAATAAGATATGCCAACATCTAAAATTCATGCGCTTGTACATTCAAAATGTCCAAGATGTCATGTCGGAAATATGTTTGTCGGACCTGCCTATGGTTTACGTAAACAAAAAACAAATGATGTATGTCCCGTTTGTAATTTGACTTTCGAAATCGAGCCAGGTTATTTTTATGCGGCCATGTATGTCAGTTACGCGATGTCGGTGGCTGAAGTGGTAACATTTGCTTTGGCAACAGCAGTATTAACAGGAAGTGAGTCCCCATGGACGTATATGGTAGTCCTTTTTGCAACAATTATTATCTTTTCTCCATTTAACTTTCGTTATTCAAGATTGATATTATTGCATTACATGACTCCAAAAATTGTTTATGATCCCAAGTGGGAGCTACTAGAAGAAAATAAAAATAAGAGCGATATTTAGTATCGCTCTTATTTTTACAAGTATTTCATTGTACTGTCAAAAATGAACGCTTTATCCTTAAAGTTGGATGAAATTTCATGCTGTAAATGGCTAAGATGATCTTGTTGAAATTGTGCAATGTCCTCTTCGCTGGAAACCTGTATCTGAATGCAGTATGTTACTCCTTCATGAGGAGAATTAAGCATTTCCAAAAAACGAGGATTGAAATTAGTGCTGTTTAGAAGATTTTCTTTTATCCAGGAAACTATTTCCTGATGTACAGATTCTTCTGATATGATGGATATGTTATATAAATACATAAGTGCAAAAATATGAACTTTAATTGCCTTATTGAAATATATATCTGTATATTATCGTGGTACAATAAATGTTAGCTGTTCTTGTAAAAATAAAGTTGCACATGATTTGTTATTGCTAATTAATTTTAATCTTTGAGTAGGTTGACGAATGAGTTTGTTTATGCGCGCATATATTACATTTTCTATATTAATTACCTTGCTGTTTCTAGGCATTAGCTGTTCGAATAATAAAACGGAGCGTATACCTATTGAAAGTTTTTTTTCAACTCCTGAAAAGACATCATTTAAAATTTCCCCTGATGGTAATTATATCGCTTATATCGGGTTAGATAATCATTGCAAGAATATTTTTTTATTAAACTTAAATAATCAGGACAGTTCCAAGCAATTGACGTATCAAAATGATATGAATGTTAATAGTTTTGTTTGGGGAGATAATGAAGAGATTATATTTTCTATAGAACAAACCTCTAATGACAGCCTAAGACTATATGCTGTAAATATTTTTACGGACGCCCTTCAACCATTGATTAAACCCATGAAAGCAAAATTTCGTTGGGTACAGCCGGCAAGATTATATGATAATGGAATTATAGTAGCTATCAATGATCGAGATTCTTCAACGTTCGATCTTCATAAGTTATTTATTGATGGGCGGAAATCCGAGATGATCCTTCAAAACTCAGGAAGCATCAATTCTTGGTATCTTTCTCAGGATGGTCAAGTAAGACTTGTCATGGCTAATGATAGTGTGGAAGAATCAATGATGTATAGGGCAGATAATGAGCAACCCTTTCATCAGGTCTTAAAAAATGATTTTGCTTCTACTATTATACCGATGGGCTTCGTTAAAAACTCGACAACAAATATTTACGCACTTTCAAATATCGGCAGAGATAAGCTGTCGTTAGTTGAGTATGATTTGGAGCAGAAGAAGGAAGTATACGAAGTTTTTAATAATAAGGAAGTAGATCTCGATTGGGGTGGATATTCTTCTTATACCAATGAAATGCTCTATGCCTCTTATACTCTTTCAAAAAAGAAAAGATTTTTTTTCAATGATAAGATCGCAGGAATATTTAAAAAAATATCTGAAAAGGCAAAGGGATCAGAATTTGATATTATAGACTCAGATTCTTCCTTTAATAAAATCATCATAAGAACATATACAGACACCAATCCTGGTGCGATTTATTATTTTGATTGCCAGGATAACGAATTACATAAACTGACCGATAACAATCCTAATTTAAAAGATCGTGAGTTATCGCAAACAGAATCTGTGAAATATCAAGCCCGCGATGGCAAGATCATTACAGGTTTTATTACCTACCCTTTGCATGAAGATAGGAAGAATCTTCCTGTTGTTGTAATGCCACATGATGGCCCTAATCAGCGAGAAATTTGGGGTTTTGATCACGAAGCACAGTTCTTAGCCAATCGAGGTTATGTTGTGTTTCAGATGAACTATCGTGGTTCAGTAGGCTTTGGTAAAGAATTTTGGTCGGCAGGTTTTAAAGAGTGGGGAGGTAAGATTCAAGATGATATTACGGACGGCGTAAAATGGTTAATCAGAGAAGGTATTGCGGATAAAGATAGAATAGCAATTGTTGGAAAAGGCTTTGGGGGGTACTCAGCTTTGCATGCGGCGTGTTTTAATTCTGATATGTATGCCTGTGCAGTATCATATTCGGGGTACACGAACTTGTTCACATATTTTAGAGACATACCACCATATGTAAAACCCTATTTGCAAAAATACTATCAGATTATTGGAAATCCAATTCGCGAATCGAGCATGTTTAAGCAGATTTCTCCCGTATTTCATTCTAATCGTGTCAAAATTCCAGTTTTAATAGCACAAGGGGGAAAGGATCGATTAAGTTCGGTAACAGATGCCAATCAATTTGTGCAGAAACTTAAAAATAATAATATTCCTGTACAATATATATTGAAAGAAGAAGAGGGTAGAACTTTTAAAAAGGATGAAAATGTCATTCAATATTATCAGGAGCTGGAGAAATTTTTAGATAAATATATCGGTAAATAGTGGGACGATGAGAGGAACAGGTTATAATTATCGTAAGAATTTTGGTTTGCTTTTTGTCTTCTTTGCTTTCGTTACGTTATTGTATTTTGTTGTCATATTTGCAGCAAGAAATTATACTGTAAATCTCGTTAATAATGAGTTTACGAATCGCAAATCGGAGGTCTTTGATTTGACATTGGTACCCTTCAATGATTTTTTTCAAAATCGTGTTCCCGAAGTTTCTTTTTATCAGGGATACTTGGATTCTTTGGAAGCAGGAAAATATGCTTACAGCGTCTTAAGCTCTTATCCATTCGTTAAGGAGATCGCTTTTTACGATATGCTTTTTAGTAATGATAATAGAATACTTGCCGGCTTTTCGATCAATGGATTAAATATCAGACCTAAAACATTATCCATATTTACAATTAATAACCGAGGTTTAGATAAAAGGTACATCACCAAACGTGAAGAAATGGGGCCTTTTAACGAGGAATTGAATAGTATGGGGATCAAGGTGGCAAGTTATATTGATAAATTGCAGTCCAGCTCAAAATTAACAGATCGTGACATTCTTCGTGTTTTCTATTCTACGCAACCAGGTCGTATTACTTATCTCAATATTCCGCGCATCAATGATCTATTGGTATATAAAGATATCATGGATACAAAATTAGATCATATTGTGAATTATGAACAGGATATGTTTGTCTTTAGCGTCGATCCGACCTTATTGGATGTTAAAAATATATATCCCAATCTGTATGAAAGAATTGAAGTCGTTCCTATAGTACGTGCTCCTGTAACCTCCGATGTCAAAGAATATGTGACCGAAATGCTTTTACCTGGAGCTCTGGCAGATTATAAATTGTTATTCCATTCCAGCGAATCATTTATCTCAAAAGAAGTGAATCGTAGTTTTCTACCTGTTGTGCTGGGGATCTCATTAGTTTATTTGATTTTATTGGTCATTTTATATTTGATTTACCGTAATTTAGAAATTAATGGTAGACTGTTTAAATTGCAATATGATTTTATTAATAATTTGACACATGAGTTTAAAACCCCTGTTAGTGTAATAAAAATAGCAGGTAACAATATTAAAAGTGCACAATATTTATCTGATGAAGAGCGTATAATGTATGGAAACATATTGGATCAAGAATCAGATCGGCTGAACAATTTGATGAACAAATTATTGTCATTTAGTCAAATTGAAAATAAAACAATCAAGCTTAAAAGAGAAGAAATTGATTTAAATACATTTGTCGATAATATTGTGACATCCACACAATTAAAACATGCAGATTTTAAAATAACAAAAGAAATTAACGTCAAATCCAGTCTACTTGCAGATCCTGTATTATTAACAAGTGTGTTTCAAAATTTAATTGATAATGCCTATAAATATTCGGATCAAAAGAGGAAAGTATTAGATATTAAAATACAACAAAATAAAAAGAATTTTGTTATTATCTTTAGAGACGAAGGAATAGGTATAAATAAAAATGAGTTTTCAAATATATTTAAGAAGTTCTATCGGATCAAAAGTCAATACAATCAACAAGGAAGTATTGGTTTGGGTTTAGCCTTTTGTAAAGAGATAACAGAATTTATGGGGGGAGAAATTTCTGTTAAAAGTGAAATCGGTAAAGGAACTACCTTTACTCTCATTTTTTCAGTTTAAAATATAATTAATTATGAGCAAAGAAATAACTGTAGCTGTTATTGAAGATGATGAAAATCTACGCTTTTTAGTTCGTCACAGATTAGAAACGGAAGGGTACAATGTTGTTCAAACGGGGGATGGAAATGAGGCTGAAAAGTTGATTTTAGAGAAAAAACCAGATGTTGTATTGCTAGATTGGATGTTGCCAGGTAAGGAAGGTAACGAGATTTGTGAAAATATACGTAAAGCAGGATTTGAAAATATTGTTATCATGATGACTGCTAAATCACAAGATATTGATAAGATCGAAGCTTATAGCTTTGGTGTGACGGATTACATTAGTAAGCCATTCAATATGGACGTATTAATCGCCATGATTGAGAATAAGGTTCGTTTCTTTTTACCTAAAAATACGCCTGAGATCTATCATTTTGGTAAGACTGAACATCAGCCAAACATTCACTCACTTGTGAGAGACGGTAAGAAAATAGAACTTACCATTTTAGAGAATCGTATTTTACTGCATTTTCTACAGAATGTCGGCAAAGAAATAACACGCGAAGAGCTGATGGAAGTCGTTTGGGGGTACAGTTCAAATGTCAATACACGGACCTTAGATATGCATGTGGTTAGATTAAGGAAGAAGATCGAAAAGAATCCAGATAAACCCTATTACTTGCAGACTGTTAGGGGTTTAGGCTATAGATTTGTTGATGAAGAAGAGAATTAAAATGAATTAATGGGTTTGAATTTGTTTTGTTAAAAACAATTCTTACCTTCGTATTATAGACAGCGAGACCATGTTATCCGACAAGGATAACATGGTCTTGTTTCATTTTTGAATAATTAAGATAAAACAAATAACAATAATTATGGCAGAAGTAACTTATTACACCGCAGAGGGATTACAAAAGCTCAAGGAAGAGTTGCACTATCTTAAAACTGAAGGAAGAACTAGTATCTCGAATGCAATAGCTGAAGCAAGAGATAAAGGTGATTTGTCTGAGAATGCAGAATATGATGCTGCAAAAGAGGCGCAAGGTATGCATGAAGCAAAGATTGCAAACTTGGAAAATACGCTAGCTGGAGCTCGTTTGATTGACGAATCCAAATTAGATACATCAAAAGTATTGGCCTTATCTATCGTAAAGATCAAGAATAAGAAAAATGGCGCTGAAATGACGTATCAATTGGTGTCCGAAACAGAAGCTGATATGAAACAAGGTAAGATTTCTGTTAAGTCTCCTATTGCCAAAGGTTTACTAGGTAAATCTAAAGGCGATGTAGCTGTAATCGATGTCCCTGCAGGTCAGATTGAATTCGAAATCATAGAAATTACAAGATAAATTATATGCGGTTATGTGCGGTTTTGCCATAACCGCATATTAATAAAACGTTATATCATTATTTAAGGTTGCATTACATGCAGCCTTTTTTTATATTTGGGTTATAAACAATTGAAATATGTCTACGATTTTTTCAAAAATAGTGTCAGGAGAGATTGCTGCTTATAAGGTAGCTGAGAGTAATGATTTTCTAGCATTTTTAGATGTTAGTCCATTAGCCGAGGGGCATGTTTTGGTCATTCCAAAGCGTGAGACCGATTATATTTTCGATATCAATGACGATGAATATATGGCACTTTGGGTTTTTTCAAAAATTGTAGCTCAAGGTATCAAACGCGTTTTCCCTTGTAAGAAAGTCGGTGTTGCTGTTATCGGATTAGAAGTAGCCCATGCTCATATCCATTTAGTCCCGTTAAATAATGTTTCAGATTTAAATTTTTCTCGACCTAGATTGTCGCTTACTCATGAAGAATTTACCCAAATTGCGGAAACAATTAAAGAGTCAATTATCAATGTTACAACTGATAATTAATCGAAAACAACCTCATCTAAAAGTAGTATTTTAAATATAAATATAAAAAAAGACTATAATATATCATATCTTTGCAGTCTTATATAGAAATTATATGTCTATATGAAATGTCATAGATAGGGATTATATTATAATGACATTTTTCACAAAATAAGTGAAAACGTAAAAAAGAAATTATGCAAGATCTTTTGTTGTCTTTTCAACAATTACTGAACCCAGAGGAATTATTAAGCTCTGGCGGTTTTTATTTAGTTTTACTCATTGTATTTGCTGAAACGGGTTTGTTTTTTGGTTTCTTTCTACCGGGAGATTATTTGTTATTTTTAGCTGGACTATTTTGTGCATTAAATAAAATTGAAGTTGATATCGTGACGCTTTGCGCAGGTTTAATTGCCGCTGGCGTACTCGGAAACTTTGCAGGATATTGGTTTGGTTATCGAGCCGGTCCTATGCTTTTCAAACGTAAGGATAGCCTTATCTTTAAGCGTAAATACGTTATTATGGCTGAAGAATTCTACCATAAATATGGGGGTACAGCTTTGATCATCGGTCGCTTTGTACCTATAGTACGTACATTTGCACCAATTTTTGCAGGCGTTGTTAAACTCGATTTTAAAAAGTTTGTAATCTTTAATATATCAGGAGCACTGCTTTGGGTACTATTATTAACTTTATCAGGGTATTTCTTAGGTATTGAATTTCCTTGGATTATTAATTATGTCGAATATATTATTGTTGGATTGATTGCAATTGCCTTCTTACCGATCGTCATTGCTTTGATCAAACGTAAAATGAATGAAAATAAAAACAAACAAAATATACAGTAAATCAAATGAGTACACAAAATCCTTGGCATAAAGTATCTCCTGGTACAAATGTGCCAAATTCAGTAAATGCTATTATTGAAATTTCAAATGGTTCAAAAGGAAAATACGAATTAGACAAAGAAACTGGTCTTTTATTATTAGATCGCGTTTTGAGTTCTTCTGTAGTGTATCCTGCTAACTATGGTTTTATTCCACAAACATATTGTGATGATAAAGATCCATTGGATATTTTGGTAATCTGTTCTGTTGATATTCTTCCTTTGACATTGGTTGAAGCACAAATCATTGGTGTGATGAACATGGTTGATGGTGGTGAGCAAGATGATAAAATCATTGCTGTTGCTAAGAATGATCCTGTGTACAATTACATTACAGATATTGAACAACTATCTCCACATAGTATGAAAGAAATTGTTCAATTTTTTGAAAGTTACAAAGCATTAGAAAAGAAAAATGTTGTAGTTGAAGGCGTTCAAGGCCGTGAAGTTGCACAACAAATTCTATTGGATAGTATAGAATTGTACAATAAAGAATTTGGTAATAAATAAACCCCATAATGGCCCTCGATATTTTTTGGACAATATTTTTAGTAGTTGCAAATGGTTTTTTTGTTGCGGCAGAATTTGCTATAGTCAAAGTAAGAGCTTCACAAATTGAGCTCCAAGCAAAATCAGGTAGCAATGTTGCTAAAATTGCAAAAAATATTACGGAGCATTTGGATAAATACCTAGCTGCAACACAGCTAGGTATTACTTTAGCATCACTAGGCTTAGGCTGGAAAGGTGAAGCAGTCATGACCGAAATCGTATCTAATCTGTTTTCTTTTTTTCAGGTAGATACTTCACAAAGCTGGGCTAAATGGACCGGTTTCGCACTTGCATTCGGAACTATTACGTTCTTGCATGTTGTATTAGGTGAGCTTGCTCCTAAATCTATTGCTATTCAAAAACCTGTAGCGACGACAATGAAAGTAGCCGTACCATTGCGTATATTTTATTGGTTATTGATGCCCTTAATATATGTATTCAATGGTTTTGCTAATTTTTTATTGAGATTAATAGGTATTCAACCGCATCCTAGTGAATCTTCACACTCTTCAGAGGAACTTCAATATTTATTGGATAAAGGTAAAGAAAGCGGAGCATTAGAATCATCTGAACATGAATTGATTAAAAACGTTTTCGACTTTAATGAACGGATCGTGAAAAACATCATGGTTCCGAGAACAAAAATCGTAGCGGTTGAAGAGGATTGTGCAGCCATTGATTTTATCAATACGGTAACAGAAGAGGGCTATTCACGTATTCCTATTTATGCCGACAGTATCGATCAGATTGTCGGTATTGTACACACAAAAGATATCTTACCGATCGTTATGAAAGGTAAAGAGGTGGTATTAAAGGATATCATGCGTAAGCCCTACTTTATTCCGGAAACCAAAAAAATCAATGATTTAATGGCCGAATTTCAATTAAAAAGAATTCAGTTGGCGATTGTATTGGATGAATTTGGAGGTACGGCCGGTATGGTTACTTTAGAAGATATTGTCGAAGAACTTGTTGGTGAAATTCAAGATGAATATGATGAAGAAACTCCAGTTGTTGAACGTATTTCTGAAACAGAATATATGGTGGACGCTGGTGCGAGCATTCATGATGTGAATGAATTTTTACCATTGGAATTGCCAGCAAGTCAAGATTATGATACCGTTTCAGGTCTAGTAAGCGATTTGTTTGATAAAATTCCTGAGGTAGGAGAGTATAAAGAAGTATTTGGTTATACTTTTACGATTATTCGTAAAACGCAACAGAATATAGAATTTGTAAAATTGGAACTTGTTGAGTCGATGGATGATGATCAAGATAATTAGCGATTATGCAACTATTTTTTACAGAAGAGATTAAACCTGATTTTAAAAACTTTATTCTAAGTGAAGAAGAGAGTAAGCATGCCATTCGTGTGCTTCGACTTCAAGTAGGTGATAAAGTTCACTTGATTGATGGAAGAGGCGGATTGTATGAAGCTGAAATTTTAGACCCACATCCGAAAAGAACAGTTTTGACTATTTTAAATGTCAAAGAAAATTATCAGCAATCCTCCTATCACTTACATACTGCAATTGCTCCAACTAAAAATATCGATCGTTTCGAATGGTTTCTAGAAAAAGCGACAGAGATTGGTATTCATGAAATTACACCTTTAATCTGTGAGCATTCTGAGAGAAAAGAGGTTAAATTAGATCGTCTTAATAAAGTGATTGTAGCAGCAATGAAGCAATCATTGAAAGCCTATATTCCAAAATTGAATCCTGCGATTACTTTTTCTCAATTCTGTAAGCAACAGGAATCGAATACAGCAACCAAAGTTATCGCACATTGTATAGATAGTGAGAAACAGTATCTAAATGAAGTTATACAACCGGGAAAGCATTATATCTTACTGATTGGTCCTGAAGGAGATTTTTCGACACAGGAGATAGAACAAGCATTAAACCTGGGCTATCAACCGATTTCGTTAGGAGAAGCACGTTTACGAACCGAAACAGCAGGGATAACATCTTGTGTTGAGGTTTCTCTCGTAAACAGATCAAAATAAAAGCCGCAACAGCGGCTTCTTTTATTTTATAATTACTGCATCAACTATCGTAATTTCCGAATTACCTTTTAAAGGATCCTTGTTAAAGACCATTTTGCCTTTTAATTTGATAGGCTCTTCTGTAAATTTTATGGCGTCACCTTTTAGAAATACCTCCACCATCGGCGGGATTCCATTAGAACCGCAAAACATACATTGCGCTACAGGAAGTACCGATATCATAAAGTTTTTATGTGTTCTGCCACTGGTCAAAGGCACCATATAACCGGGCATCTCAACGATTTTATTTTCTAAGGCTTTCAACTCTGCAGGATAGAAAGGAGTATAGATCTTTTTACTGCCGCTATAAGAAACTTTATAAGCCATTTTATCAACAGCTTCCCAAGTTTTATTCATCATTGGCGTATGATCGGGTGTATTGGGATCACGACCTATCTGCGCATTTGCTGTAATACAAAAGGTAATCAGTAAACTAAAGAAAGCGAGTATCTTTTTCATTATAATTGTTTGTTTGTACATTTAAAATTTGCTTTTTGCTGGGCTCTTCAACTTTTCACCTTGAAAATTCCCGTTTTATAATTCCATATTTATATGCAGAAATATTTCGAAATAGTGCGTAAAAATCTTAGTTCAGTTTGTAAAAATACAAAACCTGATGATAATATCATTTTACATTAATTGTTTGATAAAATATGCGAAATCGTTGTTTTATATGCCTTGATCGCAGGAATTAGTGCTGAAATAATACCAATTACACAGGCTAATAAAACAAAAATCAGTTCTATGGGATCAAGCTTAAATGCATCTATAAAGTCAGCACTTTGGCTTGTTTGTGTATTGATATAATAAAGCGCTATGTGGGCGAAAATCAATCCTAAGAAACCCCCAATTACAGTAATGACCATTCCCTCACAGATTACCAGAGAGAAAAGTTTGAGCTTGGAAGCACCCAAGGTACGCATGATCGCTAAATCATATTTCCGTTGTTTTAAGGCATTGTATAAGCTGATAAAGACACTTAATCCAGCAATTGCCATGATGATATAAGCTAATATCTTTAATGAGTCAATTCCCACCCCTAAAAGAGAAAATAAACGTGTGCTCTCTATAGCTGGTGAGGCGGCCTGCATTTGTGTATTTTGTGCGATGTACTTAGGTAATACCGCAATTGCAGCTGGTGAACGGTACTGCACTAACAATGCCGTAATTTCAAGACCAGAAGAATGAATCATATCTGCACCAATTGATTTTACCATCATATCGGGTTCATGTTGATCATCATCACGATGTTCCTCCTCTTCTGCTTCACCATGGTGATGGAGATGTGCATTTTTCGTCTCTTCAAGATCCTCTTTAGCCTGCGCTTCAGCAGGAGTTAATTCATGGTCATGATCGTGGTGTTCAATTCCATGCACATCCCAGACACTACTTAGACTAGTCAGAATGAGATTGTCCGTAATATTATTGTTGTATGATAATATACCTACAACAGTGAACGGTTGATCATCATGACTATGACCGCCTTTACTTAATCCATGTGAACTATGAATCTGATCTCCAATCTTAAGATTTTGCTTACGGGCAACATCAGTTCCGACAACAACTTCATAGTCTTTATCAAATAGCTTTCCTTGTTGTACTTTGGTTTCATACAAAGTAAGAAAGCTAGAATCCGTGCCTACTATGCGATGTCCTCTATAGTTATCTCCCAATGATACAGGAACAGCCAATTTTATTAATGGGTTATGCTGCAATTTTTCAGCTTCAGCCAAAGGGATATTACCAGTAGGATTGTCGATGTGATAAACACTGGATAGAATCAATTGTAAGGGACTTCCTTTAGCTCCGATTACTAAATCAATATTCTTACTATTATTTTCAAGTTGCTTTTCAAAGCTATCGCTGGTTATAGAAAGTACACATAGTATGGCAACACCAAAAGCAGTCAGTAATATGCTGAGTGCTGTTGAGCCTATTTGTTTACTAATATTTTTCCAAACTAATTGAATAGTATTCATGCTATTTGCTATTAGGATTGAGTGTATTTAAATCGTAAGTATTCGAAAAGTTATTTTTAATTCTTTTATCATGCGTAGCGATCAGGAGGGTAGCGCCCTGTTGATCGGCAATTTCCATTAATAGTGTTAATACCCTAGTTGTATTCTGATCATCCAATGATGCAGTAGGTTCGTCAGCAATTAAAAGCAAAGGCTTATTAATAACAGCACGTGCAATAGCGGCACGTTGTAATTGGCCTCGACTTAATTCCTGTGGATATGCATGGGCTTTATCAGACAATTGTAGTTTGTCTAGCACGCTCAAAACTTCATTTTTATTGACTGTTTTCTTTGCTAAAGACTGCGCAAGCTGAATGTTTTCAAGAATAGTTAAGTTTTTCAATAAATGGGCTTCTTGAAAAATAAAGCCGATATGTTGCGATCTAAATTTATCCATTTCAGATGTGCTCATGGCATAGATATCTTTTTCATTAATCCAGACTTTTCCTGCTGTAGGTTTTGAAAGTCCCCCCAAAAGATGAAGCAATGTTGTTTTACCAGTTCCCGAATTTCCAAGAAGCAGTGTATGTTGAGCTTTTTGAATTTGAATAGCAGGAAATTTGATTGGTATACCTCCTTTGTATTGGAAGGAAAGTTCCTGCGTTGCTATGATTGGATTGATCATGAAATCAGATATTGAAAAAGTATTCAAAAATAATAAAATATAAAAATAGCCTAAATATGTTAATAAATTGTGCGGTTAATAATTTTATTACACTTCTTTTATATAGTAGCAATTTCAATCATAAATTTAAATTGAAAATCACTGATTTATATATATATGATTTATACAGTATGTTAACTTAACATATATGTAATGTATTAATAATCCTCAAATAACATAAAGTTAACATACGCAAGGTTACTTTGTGGAGTCATAAAAATTAAATCATGAGAAAGAAATTTTTACCAATTTTCGGAGCATTAGTAGTAAGTTTAGCGACAGTAGGTTGTAGCAGTGATGATCCGATCAGTCCGGGACCTGGTCCAACACCAGAGCCAGGAAAGGATATTGTGAAAACCGGCATCTTAAAATCTAATGAAACTTGGACTTCTAATAATATTTATGTGTTAGATGGCCGTGTTGTTGTAGACGAAGGTGTAACATTAACGATTGAACCTGGGACTATAATTAAAGCAAAGGATGGTCAAGAGTCAAATGCTTCCGCATTAATTGTTGATCAAGGTGCAAAACTTGTTGCGAATGGTACAGCTGAGAAGCCAATTATCTTTACAAGTGTAAATGATAATATTAAAGCGGGTGAGAAAAACAGTACATTAAAAGCTAGTGATGCTGGACAATGGGGTGGTGTGATTGTACTAGGGAAAGCCCCTATCTCGGTAGCCGCTTCATCAGGTAAGGGATATATTGAAGGTATTCCAGCAGGTCTTAGCTATGGAGAATACGGAGGAACAAATGCAGCTGATAATTCAGGATCATTAAAATATATTTCAATTCGTTTCAGTGGTGTTGCTGTTGCACCAAATAGTGAGATTCAAGGTTTGACTCTTGGTGGGGTAGGTAATGGCACTACAATAGAAAACGTAGAGATCTTTTCTAATAAGGATGACGGAATTGAATTTTTCGGTGGAACTGTTAACGTGAAGAATGTTGTTGTTTATGGTCAAGAAGATGATGGTTTAGATGTAGATCAAGCTTATTCAGGGACAATTGATAATGCGCTTATCATCCAAACAGAGAAATCAGATTCAGCATTAGAAATTGATGGTCCAGAAGGAAATGGTACAGGTTCTTTTACCTTCAAAAATATTACTATCAATATGAATAATATTGCGGGTAAAAAGATTGCAGATTTTCGTGATGGAGCTACAGGTAAATTGGAGAATATTTTCGTGAATAATATCAATACTACAGGTAATGTTGTGAATGTTAATGATGAAAAAACCATCGTTACATTAAATGGCAGTAAATTGAATTTTGTGAAATGGGAATTTGTTTTACCAGCAGGTAAAACTGTAGCAAATCTATTTACATCAAAAGGAACAACTGCTCCAGACATTACCAAATTTACAAGCAATAGTATAGGCGTAGAAAATGGTAAGCAAACAGTAGGTGCTAATACTTCAGTTTTTGCTTGGACTTTTACTAAAAGCCTCAATCTGTTTTAATTAAGAAACAGTATATATTCATCTTTCAAGCTGTCCAATCAACTTGAAAGATGAATAAAAAAAACAAACACATTAATCCAAACAAACTAAGATTTTAATGAACAAGCATTTTTCGGTTTTACTATTTGTATTAGTAGTATTGCCAAGTTTATTATTTGCACAAACAGGTAGAATTTCTGGCGTTGTCAAAGACGAAGGGTCCAACTCAGCCCTATCAGGAGTCAGTGTATCTATTGTTGGAGCTGCAAATCAAGCTACAAGTTCAGATTTTGAAGGAGATTATTCTTTTAATATTGCTCCAGGTACATATAAACTCGTATTTAGCTATGTAGGCTATATAAACAAAGAAATCACCGATATTAAAGTGGAGGCAGGCAAGTCAGCTATTGTTGATGTTTCCTTAGCTCCGTCATCAAATCAAATTGGTGAAGTAGTCGTTACCGTTTCGGCTCGAAAAAATACTGAACTCTCTATATTAAATATGCAGAAAAACTCTGGTGTTGTTATGGATGGTTTATCTTCACAGGCTATTCAACGTTCTGGAGCAAGTAATATTGCTTCTGCAGTTCGTGTTATTCCTGGAGTATCTGTTCAAGAGGGTAAATATTTATATGTTCGTGGACTTGGAGATCGTTACACTAAATCAATCTTGAATGGTGTTGACATACCAGGATTAGATCCAGATAAGAATACTGTTCAAATGGACATATTTCCTACTGGTGTATTGGAAAATATTGTTGTTATGAAAACAGCTTCTGCTGAATTGCCAGCAGACTTTACCGGAGGTGTAATCGATATTGTAACTAAAGATATCCCTGCACAAAAGAACTTAGGTGTTTCGATGTCATTGGGTTATAATCCGAATGCTCACTTTAGAAATGATTTTGTTAGTTACAAAGGAAGTAAAACAGATTTTCTAGGGTATGATTACGGTGATAGAAACCTTCCTGTGGTAAAGGATTATACAATTTTAAATCCGGTTGTTCCTGAAAATAGATATGCTGTTGAGCAAGTTGCAAAGGCATTTGATCCGGTAATGGCTGCACAACGTAAATCAAATAATCTTCCCGATTTGAATATGGGAGTCGATTATAGTAATCAATTCAATGTTGCTGGTAATAAGTTAGGTGTTATTGGATTATTGAATTATAAGCGAAATACAATGTTTTACAAAGGATTTCAGAATGGTATCTATCAAAAGCCAAATCAGTCCGACGCTAGTTCTGAACTTAAAGCAGATAAAATTAGCCAGGGAGATTTAGGCGAGCAAAATGTGTTACTTTCTGGAATGTTGGGCTTGAATTATAAAACCGATCGATCTAAATATTCATTGACAGCGCTACGCATCCAAAATGGAGAATCAAGAGCTGCGATATTTAATCAGACAACTGCAATTTCAAATTCAAACGAGACCATGCGCCATACTTTGGAATATACAGAGCGTGCAATTACAAACTTATTACTAAGCGGTAAGCATAGTAATGAAAATGCAGACTTTATTACAGAATGGAAGCTTTCACCAACGTGGGTTAAAGTAAATGATAAAGATATGCGTCAAACTACCTTTGTTTTGAATAGCAGTGGTAATTATGTTATCAATACAGACGCTGGTCTTCCAAATCGCTTTTGGAGATATTTAGATGAGTTTAACGGTGTTTCGAAATTGGATTTTACAAAAAAGTTAAATTTATTTGAAAGAGAATCTGCATTTAAGTTCGGTGGCTTGTATAGTTATAAAAAGAGAGATTACCGTATTAATAATTATAGTATAGAATACAGAAACAATAACAAAGATATTACTAATGGTGATCCCAACGGATTCCTGAATCCGGAAAATGTATATAATGCAAGTGAAGATAGTGGTTTCTGGGTAAGAGGTAATTATCAAGCTGCAAATACCTTTGAAGCTTCACAACAAACTGGTGCTGCTTACGCTTCATTAGAAATACGTCCTATAGAAAAGCTTAAAGCAATAGCAGGACTTCGTGGTGAAAACTATACAACAATTTTTACAGGACAGAATATTGATGGATTGAAATATGATAAAGTAAAAACCATCAATAAATTTGATTTATTTCCTTCATTAAATTTGATATATAATACTTTTGCAAATCACAATTTAAGAGCATCATATTCCCGTACTGTTGCTAGACCATCATTTAAAGAATTATCAGTAGTTCAAATCTACGATCCTTTAACAGAAATTAGATTTTTGGGTAATTTGGAATTGGTTCCTACTTATATTAATAATATAGATTTACGTTATGAGATCTTTGCTAAGGATGCGCAAATGTTTGCTCTAAGTGGATTCTACAAAGGATTTAAAAATCCAATTGAGTTACAAGCTTATAATGATGGAGTACCTTTAGATATTACGCCAAAAAACTCACCATCAGCCACAGTGATAGGACTTGAAGTAGAAGGACGTAAGAATTTTGGATTTATTTCTGAAGATTTGAAAGATTTGACTTTAAACGTAAATGTTACTGTTGTTAAATCTGAAATCGAGATGAGAGATGAAGAGTATGCTTCTAGAATATCATTTGCTCGTGAAGGACAGGAAATTTCAAAAAAGAGAGAATTACAAGGTCAGTCTCCTTATTTAATCAATACTGGTCTGTCTTATAACAGTTCAAGTAAAGGATTCGAAGCTGGTGTTTTTTATAATGTACAAGGAAAAACTTTACAGATAATTGGTTTTGCGAGAAACTCAGATGTATATACTAAACCTTTTAATAGTTTAAATTTGAATTTATCCAAAAAGATAGGAAAAGAGTTTAAAGCAGGTACCATTTCATTTAAAGTAGATAATCTTTTAGACAGTAAACGTCTGAGTGTTTATGAAGCCTTTCAAGCAGCAGATCAAATCTATCAGCAACGTATTCCTGGGCGGAATTTCAGCGTAGGGTATAGCTATAATTTTTAAGACATTAAATTCGATATAAGTCCCGCTAAGTTACTATTAGCGGGATTTTATTTTTTGATTAAAGCGGGTTCGTAATGATATACGATTTCATATTTTTGTTTTTGGTGATTTAGAGACAGTTCTCCAATTCGCAGTTTAATATCTTGAGGTGTGGGCTCACATAAAGTGTAATAGTTTCCATTATAAAGAATACTTTGTCCAATAGGTTTATCAAATTGAACAGCAAGAGTAACATGAGTTGGATATCGCAGTGCTATCATGGGTAAATCATATATTTCTTTGACTAAATAGAAGAAAAGAGCAGCTCGGTCGTCACAATCGCTAATATCATTAATTAATGTCTGTTCAGGCGCAAAGCGTTTTTCAGCCCCGTAAATTTCGCGGTCATCTTCATAAAGAAAAGAATACCTGGTGAATTGCATTAAATAGTCAATTCCCTTTTTTGTTGACATTTTTGATGTATACTCTTTTAAATAAGGGATTATTGACTCATAAGTTTCTTTACTTAATGGAATATTGAAATATGTCTCAAAGTCAACAATTGGATAATTTGCAAAGATATCATTCACTTCGGAGTTGACCTTTAATTTGAAATGATATGCTTTACCATTATACTTAAACCCAATTTCTTTATCAACATAACTATCTGGTCTAAAATCCGGGAGTCTAGTGACTTTATAACTAAAGCTGTTTTTGGCCTCAGGAATTTTTACATCAACTAGCTTATACGGTTCTTGATAGTTGAAAATACTCTTATAATCATGATAATTTAAGCAAACATAATTGTCATCGTTTAAATGGAAAAATGGAAGATCTGATATGTCGTCTTTGCTTTTAATGTAAAATATAGTTTGCTTTTCTCTTAATCCTAATCGTGCATCATAACCAGATTTACACATCAAATACCATTTGTATAAAGTATATCGACTATAGTTTTCCTGTTTGGGACTTATTGCTTGCGCTGTGTGACGTACGAGCTGGTAGTAGATCCAATCATTTAGATTGTATTTCTTTTTGTAAGCAAGTAATGAATTGACGACCATAGAATCATGAGATGATTCTATTTTTTTATAAAAATCAAGAACATTGTTCTCGCTGATTTCAGAAGGAACATTTATAATAAATGTGGAATCTAATGAGAATATAAACGGTGCATTATAGAAATCAACTTTGTATTCTTGCGCATAGCTTTCTCGCTTCTGCATAAAGATAAACAGCAGTGAAAGAGCGCTTGCGACCAAATATGAATATAGAGATTTCAATTCCTTAACAATTTATTAATAATGAAGTTACATAAAAATAACATCAAAAGAAATACCTAAATTCATTACTTACAGCTAAATGACGTTAGAGATCCACAATAAGGTACTGTGATGCAGTTTTCGAACAATAATATTTGGAAGCTTTTATTTTTTATCCGACCATAAATAATAGAGGAGCCGTCCAATGACTTTGACCATGTTTATTGCGCGCTCTAACTTGAAAATAAATATAGTGGCCAGGAGTAAATCCTGAATAATACGCCCTGAACGAGTTTGTTTTATAGAATATTTCTCCCCATTGTGGGAGTCCATATGAGTCAACCTCTGTTGCAAACCTATAATCATAAAACATATCCCGTCCTACAGGTTTAAATCCAAAGGCGACTTCACCACTTGTACGTCCATCACAAAGAAATGGGGCGGATGGAGTATTAGGAACTTGGCCTTTACGTTTTTTGGTGAGTACAGGGAAACCCGAACTGTGTAGTAAAGATAACTTTCCATCACTGACTAAATTGACGTAAGCAACAAGCTGTTGCAACAGTTCACAGAGTTTCCGCTTGCTTTCTCGCTTATAAGACTTCTTTTCTCGGCTTCCGCTTTCAGCCTCGATCACTTTCTTCTGGTAATCTTGGTAAGCATCTTCAATAGTTGGCAGTGGCAAAGTCGGATTAATAAAGACAGTAGAATTCTTCATGCACGATAAAATATAGCTTGCTCTTAAAAGTAGTTTTTCGTCAGTATATCGAATAAAATTGGCTTTTGCACGAATATATTTCATCAGAATATCATCTAGGTTTAATCACTAAAATAACTCTTTTTTGCTATACCTCACAATTGAAACGATAGATAGTAAAGATTATACGCGATGCAACGGCTCTTCACGCGATGGAATTCCTAACAGACGGAAAGGCCGAATTCTTACGCACTATTTCCGATACCCTGAGCATAGTGGGGAGATCATTTTGCGCCATTGCAATTCAGTAATACCGTGCTTCTGAATGCTATCTTCTAGTTTCTTTATGATAATGAAGAGGACAGGAAGGTTTCTTCTTATAACAAGCTTATATCTCCCAACGGCTTGATTATATTGCGCGATCTCTCGTAGATAGTTCTACGTAACATGCTTTTAAGGAAATAGTTGTTTACTCACAGAATGGATAAGTTTATTGAAAGGAAAGTGTTTGGAGCCATTCACCAGTCTGTCAAGATAAAAGTAAACTCCTGTATTGTCTCGGTGCATGCAGGGAGATACTTTTCATTTGACTTATTTATGTTCAACCATTTTGGCGGACTTATATTTCAAGAAAATGTAGCGCATCATCTTAAGAGGATCATCGATTTGCAATACAACAAAATATCTACGCCATACCAGTTTATGGCACCGCCATCCCTCGGCAACATTAATCAATTGCTCTTCGAATCCATGTTACGTAGAAAAGATCACACTAAAAAAACAAAATTTTTTCTCACCCAAAGCATTATTATCTCATGATCTTAGTATTAAATTTTACCTGTTACTATTGTATATTATTTGTACGAAATAATATACATGTAGCTATATCCTTACTTTAATTTAACTCATTGAAAAACAGGTGTAAAAGAGGCAAGATATTTGACGCAAGTTTGACCATATTATAACTTAAAGAAATGGAAACAAATATTTCTACAAAATTTGTTGCTGAACTAATTGGAACTTTTGGTTTGGTACTATTTGGTTGTGGTGCAGCGGCTGTTGCCGGCGCTACGACTTTAGGCGGATTGTCGGGATTGGGATTACTGGGGATTGCGCTAGCATTCGGTTTATCCGTTGTTGTTTTTGCCTATGCGATAGGCGGCATTAGTGGGTGTCACATCAACCCCGCGGTAACAATCGGTGTACTTGTTGCAGGAAAGATTTCTGCGAAAGATGCTGTTATTTATATTGTAGCACAATTAATAGGAGCATTATTAGGTGCTTTTGTTCTACAGCAGATTTTAGGAGGACAGCTAGCTGGTTTCTCTCCAGGTGAATGGGCATATGGGTCGAATGGATGGGGGAAAGGCTATCAGAATGAATACGGCACAACCGCTGCATTTTTAACAGAGGCTGTTTTAACCTTCATCTTTTTATTTGTCATCTTAGCGACTACCTCCAAAGTTGGAAATTCCACTATGGCTGGTTTGGCTATAGGGCTGACCTTAGTTTTGATTCATTTAGTTGCTATTCCCATCACAGGTACTTCAGTCAATCCGGCACGTAGTTTTGGTCCAGCTATACTAGCTGGGGGCCAATCCCTTTCACAACTTTGGTTATTTATTGTAGCCCCTATTGTAGGAGCTATAATTGCCGCAGTCGTTTGGCGTGCTCTTGAACCCAAAGGGAATTAAAACTTTTATATCATGATATTGGATAGCTTCATCGAAAAATGAAGCTATTTTTTTGTCTTCTTGTTTCTGTTATCTAACAGTTTTAAGAGCACACTTTTTTGAAGTATCGCTTTTTAATTTTGTGACGGAGTTACAAAATTTGTATCTTCGTACAATGGAAAATTTTATTGTTTCTGCTCGTAAATATCGCCCGGTCACCTTCGACTCGGTTGTCGGTCAGCAACACATCACCGGTACACTTAAGAATGCTATTCATAACAATCAGTTAGCACAAGCATTTTTGTTCTGTGGACCAAGAGGTGTGGGTAAAACAACTTGCGCGCGTATTTTAGCAAAAACAATAAATTGTGAAAACATTTCAGATATTAGCGAAGCCTGTGGTGTATGTGATAGCTGTAAATCTTTTCAGAATGGTAATTCATTTAGCATTCATGAATTAGATGCCGCATCTAACAACTCAGTAGACGATATCCGAAATTTGATTGATCAAGTACGTATTCCACCACAAGTGGGTAAGTTTAAGATCTATATCATCGATGAGGTTCACATGCTGTCGCAGCAGGCATTCAATGCTTTCCTAAAAACATTGGAAGAACCACCTGCCTATGCCATATTTATCTTAGCAACTACAGAAAAACATAAAATCTTACCGACGATTTTATCACGTTGTCAGATTTTTGATTTTAACCGTATCCGTGTTGAAGATATGGCCAATCACTTGGCAAGCATTGCAACACGTGAAAGTATTCAGTACGATAAAGATGGCCTTCATATCATCGCTCAAAAAGCAGATGGAGGGCTTCGTGATGCATTATCGATGTTTGATCAGATCGTTAGTTTTTCAAATAAGCAGGTCACTTATCAAGCAGTTATTGATAATCTGAATATTTTAGATTACGATTACTTCTTTAAATTGACAGATGCTATATTGATTGAAAATCCAGCAGATACCTTATTAATATTAAATGATATTTTAAATAATGGTTTTGATGGCAGTCATTTTATTTCAGGTTTAGCATCGCATTTTAGAAATCTATTGGTAGCAAAAGAACCGTCTACCTTAAAGTTGTTAGAAGTAAGTGAAAGTATAAAGGCTAAGTATTTAGATCAAGCACGTAAATCTTCAACGGGATTATTATTATCAGCATTGAATATTGCTAATCAATGTGAGATTAATTATAAAACAAGTAAGAATCAGCGTCTTCAGGTAGAATTAGCACTTTTAAAAATATGTCACTTATCAAGTGCTATTAAGTTAAGCCAGATTGGAACCCTTCAGGCTCCCAATACTGTTGAAGGATTAAAAAAAAAACTCCCTAATGTAGCTCCAGCCACAGAAACAGCTGTCGTTGATGCAAAACCCTCATTACCAGTAGTAGATAAAAATATTGCTATAACTCCGATTACAGTACCTCCTGCAACACCAGTAGTAGAACAAACGAAAAGCCCAGAAGTCTCTAACTTACCGCCTAAAGTGAAAAAGGGTGGGTGGGGAGCTTCCAAAAGTTCTATGCCATCACTACCCGATCTAAATTCAATTTTTGAATCTAAAACTGAAGAAGAAGATAGTAATGAGCCGAGTTTAGTTAAAGGTACTGAAGAGGAAGTAGTGACTTATGAAAAATTTATCCAATTTTGGAAAACGTTGGCAACAGATATAAAAAAGCAAAATAAGATTAATCTGTATACCTTGATGACAGCTGTGCCCCCAAAGTTAGTTGGAAATCAAATAGAGGTAGATGTGGAGAATATGGTCCAGATGGATGTTCTGAATATGGCAAAGGTAGATTTATTAAATTTCCTTCGTCCTGCACTGCATAATTTTTCACTAGATCTACGTGGTATTGTTATGGAGCATGATGTTGTACGTAAACCTTATACCTCGCAAGAGAAATATCAAGCTATGGTACAGAAGAATCCACTTTTAGAAACGTTAAGAAAAGAGCTTAATTTGGGACTAAGTTAAAACTTAGACCAACTTTTTCTTGCACTAACCCATATTTCTTTTTGTATCTTTGCCTTTCAAATTGGTTAGCTAATTGCTAGAAACCAATTCTTATTTAGAATATTAAGCATGCAAAATTTTCAAAGACACGATAGATCATCAGATCGTGAAGCCAATCAGATGGTTTTCGGTATTCGTGCCGTTATAGAAGCGATAGATAGTGGTAAAGAAATTGAATCATTATTTATACAAAGAGGTTTAGCCGGAAGTTTAGTTTTAGAATTGAAAGCTCTTTTGAAAGAGCACGACTTAGGGTTTCAACAAGTTCCAATTGAAAAACTAAATCGTATCACACGCAAAAACCATCAAGGTGTTATAGCCGTTATTTCCCCGATTATCTATCAAAAAATTGAAGACATTGTTCCTGAAATTTATGAAAAAGGAGAAGTGCCTTTATTTTTGATGCTAGATGGGGTTACAGATGTGCGCAACTTTGGTGCTATTGCACGTACAGCAGAATGTTCAGGTGTACATGCGATCATTGTACCAAAAAAAGGATCTGCAGAGGTGAATCCTGATGCAATCAAGACATCCGCAGGTGCATTATATAAAATACCAGTATGTCGTCATGAAGGTTTGGCTAAAGTGGGTAAATTTCTTATTGAGTCCGGCATACAGTTAGTTGTAAGTACTGAAAAGACAAAAGATAGCATCTATGATGTTGATTATACTGTACCAACATGTATCATCATGGGAGCTGAGGATACAGGTGTATCAGACGATTTAATTCGTATTGCAGATCATCTTGCCAAAATACCTATGTTCGGAGAAATAGGATCATTAAACGTTTCTGTTTCGGCTGGAGTTGTATTATACGAGGCTATTCGTCAACGCGTGAAATAATACTTGTATAAATACTATATAAAAAAAGAAGAGTGGCTATCTTTAGGGTTAGCCACTCTTCTTTTTTTATGTTAATCACATTAGGAAATAACATAACTGTTGTATAAATAATAAGAGCGGCTATCTTTGGGATATCCGCTCTTATTTTATAAGATGAATCGATTAGTATTTGTTACTAGATTCTTTTCTTTTTCCAGAAAAGTCTCTAAAACCACCACCATTTCCTTCTCTACGATCTCCACCACGGTATCCACCTTCACGTCTTTCACCGCCACCGCTTCTGCGATCACCACCACCGCGGTAACCACCTCCACCTTCACGTCTTTCACCACCGCCAAAGCTTCTACGTTCGCCACTTCCACCACGGCTTCTGTTTCCACCACCACGGTTTTCAGTTTTTCCGTCTCCAGAAACTTCGATACGTACGTTACGACCGTTGAAATCAACGTCTTTAAATCCTTCGAATACTTTTGTTACCTCAGCATCTTCAACTTCAAAGAAAGTGAATACTCCTTTTAAATCAATTTTACCAATTGATTTTCCAGAAATTTTAGCGTTGTTACAGATAAATCCTAACATGTCTCCACGGCTGAATTCATCTACAGAACCAAGGTTCATGAATAAACGAGTAAATCCTTTAGAGCTACCACGTTCTCCTCTTTCACCACGCTCGCCTCTTTCGCCACGTTCGCGGCCATTGCTGCTGATATCACGTGCTTCGATATTTAAATCATGAGCACCTTTGTAATAATCTAAGAATCTATTGAATTCTAATGAAGCAAATCTTTTTACGATATCTTCTTTCGATAACGATTCAAAACCTTCCATAATAGCTGGTAAGAATTGATTGATTTGATCCTCATTAACTTCTACATTCTGAACTTTATTGATGATCGTTAATAATTGTTTTTCAACAACATCAGCTCCTTGAGGAACTTGTTTACGCTCAAATTGTTTTCCGATAACTTTTTCAAGTTGACGGATTTTGCTTTGCTCTTTAATGTTGATCAATGAGATTGAAATACCAGTTTTACCTGCACGAGCTGTACGGCCAGAACGGTGAGTATAGTTTTCAATTTCATCAGGTAAAGAGAAGTTAATCACGTGAGTTACGTCGTTTACATCAATACCACGGGCTGCAACGTCTGTAGCAATTAATAATTGTAAACTACGGTCACGGTAACGTTTCATTACTTTGTCACGTTGTTGTTGAGATAAATCTCCGTGTAATGAATCAGCGTTGTAACCATCTTTAATTAAAGATTCAGCAATTTCTTGCGTTTCAATTTTTGTACGACAAAACACGATACCAAAGATATCAGGATTTGAATCTACAATACGTTTGAAAGCAGCGTATTTGTCTTTAGCTCTAATTAAATAATATTGATGTTCAATATTAGCATTACCAGTGTTTTTCGTACCTACAGTCATTTCAACTGGATCAGTCATATAGTTTTTAGCTATACGGCGAACCTCAGATGGCATTGTTGCAGAGAATAACCATGTTTTTTTAGTGTCAGGAGTTTCTGACAGGATGTTGTTGATGTCTTCTTTGAAGCCCATGTTAAGCATTTCATCTGCTTCATCTAACACAACATATTTCACTTGAGAGAAATCAATAGCATTACGGCCAATGATATCTAACATACGACCTGGGGTCGCTACTACAATTTGCACACCACGTCTGATTTGACGAAGTTGGTCACTAATATTTGCACCTCCATAAACAGCAACAACATGTACGTTGTCGAGGTTTTTAGCATATCTTTCTATATCTTTCGAGATTTGCAAACAAAGCTCACGTGTTGGACACAATACCAACGCTTGAGGATGTTTCTGAGAAAAGTCTAATTGCTGTAATAATGGAAGACCAAATGCTGCTGTCTTACCTGTGCCGGTTTGGGCTAATCCGACAAAATCGTCGTTACCAGTCAATAAAACAGGAATGGCTTTTTCCTGAATTTCAGAAGGTTTTTCAAAACCTAATTCTGAGATGGCATTAACAATTTCCTCACGGATTCCCAGTTCTAAAAATGGGTTCATGAATTAATTTATACAATAGGCTCTATTGCCTAAGGCGATGCAAAGATAGTAAAATAATATTTACAAAACTAATTTATAAGCTAAGTATTTGATATAATGTGTTTTTTGAATGACAAATAAATATTTTTATATCTGTTAAACATAAATAAACCACATTGAAAAGAATTATTTGGATTGTGAAACTAATTTATAACTATTCTGCTTTTTTGATCATTTGTTAATGTAGACTTAATATTTCAACCTTACTTTTGATAGTAGTATGGATCAAATACCAATTATATATCAGCATTGGCTTCAAGCTATTAAAGAGCGAAATGATACAAACGCTTTTGGAGAGCTTTATCGCTATTGTTGGAAAGATCTTTATCAGCATGCTGCCCGGCGGATTTTGGACGCTCAGGATGTAGAAGATATTCTCCAAGAATTATTTGTACAGTTTTGGGAAAAGCGTCATACGATCGACATCCAAATGAATCTTCCAGCTTACCTCAAAGGAATGCTCAAGTATAAGATTATCGATTTTTTTAATGCCAATAAAGTTAAAAATAGACTGTTGGACCATTGGAGCAACCATATTTTTGACTATGTACAACAGCATCCTGAAGAATTGGAAACTTACCTTGCATTAGAAAGATTACTGGAAGAGGAATTAGAAATTATGCCGCATAATATGCGTCAGGCACTCTTACTTAAATGGGAGCATCTGCCAATTCGAGAGATCGCCCTGCGTATGGGGCTTTCTGAGCAGACCGTGAAAAATAACCTGACAGAAGCTTCCAAAAGAATGAGGAAAGCAATAAGTGCAAGACAAAATGTTCAAAATAGCACGCTTAGCGTATTTCTTGTTCTCGCTCTGGAGCAACTATCTAAGTAAATATTATGTACAGCAGACAATGACTGCCACCAACAGTATACTTAACAATTCTTTTATAAAACATTAACTATTTCTTGAAGTACTTTATAGCTTTTTTGCAGACTTATATATAAACAGCAGGCAAAAAAGTGAAAAGAAGAATATTTGAATCCCTGATCTACAGATATCAGCAGAACAAAGCTACAAAAGCAGAGCGTATGTTGGTCGATCGCTGGTATGAAACACTAGATCGGGAAGAGATTCCTGAATGTGTAATTGATGAGGTCCAATTATGGAATAGGATACAACAACAGATTGAAAATACAACTCCTCAAAAATCATCAATTCGGAAAATGGTCTATTGGATTGGATCTGTGGCGGCTACACTTTTGTTTTGCTTTAGCATATTGTTTTGGGAAAACCAAACCGCTCTGGATACTGTAAAACAGGAAGTGAATGTAAAACCAGGGTACCGGATTTTTGAAACAGGAGTTGCACAACGGAAGAAGGTATTATTGGCAGACGGATCAACGATCATTTTAAATGCACGTTCCAAAATTAAATTGGATACCGTTTCATACGACAGAAAGGACCGTGTAGTAGAGCTTCTTGCCGGAGAAGCATTTTTTGAAGTTAAAAAAGATTCCACAAAACCTTTTGTTGTCAATACACAGCAATTACAGACAAAGGTATTGGGTACATCGTTTACGGTAAAAAACTACAGCGAATCGGATGAAATATCTGTCTCTGTATTTACAGGTAAAGTACAAGTAGCGGCCGACAACAAGTCATTAGGCACATTGGAGCGCGGCAGACAGATTCGCTATACCAAAAAGAACCACAGCAGTAACCAAGAGACTTTTGACCTCACTATACGTAATAGTTGGATTGAGGGAAAGATTTACCTAAAGCAAAGCAGTTTTGCAGAAATGGCATTAGCAGTTAAAAATATCTACAATGTAGATCTGAAAGCCGGCGATGATCAGATTGCCCGACAGCGTTATAGCATGCCGATATCGAAACAGCTCTCTTGGTCAGCAACCTTGGAAAGTATAAAAGCTGTCCACCATAACAAGTCTAGGAAGGAGGGGAGTACGGTGCATATCTACTAATTCGGGAATAAAAAAGAGCTGACGACTGCCATCGTCAACTCTGGATCCTATAGCATCCATAAGGTGCTATAAAATAACATATACAAAAACTTATAGAGCTATTATATACGCATACAAATTTATGAAATACGTTACGAAAAACAATATTAAGTTTATGATCAAGTCATCATTGGTGGGACTACTTCTTTTAATCGTATCGGCAGAAATGCTTTTAGCATCAGGTGCATACGGCCAGTTGCTCAATAGAAAGATTTCAGTTTCTTTTAATGAATCTAATATTCCAGCAGCTTTCGAGCAATTGGAATCGCAAAATATACATATTGCCTTTGATGCCAATAAATATAATCTGTCAAAGGAAAAAGTGAATGCCAAAATTTTTAAAAATAGCAGTATAGGAGAAGTAGTGCGCTATCTTCTTAGGGGTACAGATCTGATACCTCAAGATAATGGGGTTTATATTACATTGGTCAAAAAACCAATACAGCAGCTAGGACGCATTTCCGGGAAAGTAATTGATGATCGAGGTCAGTTGTTGGCAAATGCCAGCATTAAGTTGGTCGGAACCAATAAGACGACACAGAGCAGTATTGATGGTAGTTATATTTTAACCGCTGTATCGGGAACCTATGCCTTGGAAGTCAGTTATCTATCATATCAGACACAGCGCATAGAAGGCGTGAAAATAGAGGACGGAGAACTTACAGCATTAAATATTGCGATGAAAACGCAGACCAATAAGTTGGAAACGGCGGTCGTTAGTGTGTCGTTTAAAAAAGCATCTGTAGCAGGACTGTATGCCGCACAAAAGAACGCTGCCTCGGTGACTGATGGTATATCTGCCGAGCAGATTGCACGTACACCTGACAATGATATGGGGCAGGTGCTAAAGCGCGTTACTGGATTGACGACCGTCAACAATAGAAATGTGATTGTGCGGGGTATGTCCGATCGTTACAATCAAGCCATGTTGGATGGCGTAGTCATCCCAAGTACTTCGCAAAATAGACGTGATTTTTCTTTTGATATTATTCCAACCGAGATGGTGAGTTCTGTGGTGGTCAATAAAACGGCAACACCGGATGTATCGGCCGAATTCTCGGGCGGACAGGTTTCTATTAATACGTTAGATATCCCGGATAAGGATTTTACCACAATACAATATGGCGTTGGAGGAAATTCCCGCACAACAGGAAAAGACTTTTATCGTCTTGGTGAATGGCATACCAGCGAATATTTTGGTTTTAATCATTCCTCTTCGAAGCAGCCCGAAGGGATCCAACCTTGGTTTTGGAATGGTGAAGCAAGACGTCTAGATGCTCCTCCAGGATATATATTGAACGATCCAAAGTTGAATGAAGAATTTTTAATGCCAGGTTCAAATCTCAAGTATAATGACATTGATGCAATAGCCCAGTCCAAACAGGTTAACGCAGATGCGATGAAATTATATCGCTACAAGGCCATTCCTAATCAAAATTTAAGGTTTGCATTGGGAAGGCGGTATAATTTTTCAAATGGATTACTGTTCGGTTTCTCTGCTTCTGCTAATATTCGAAATGAACAAAATATTGTCGCCTTTAATAATGTGCGAGGATCTGGTATCATTAACGGGTATGGAGAGAAGCAACATATGATAGAAAGTGACACGATCGGTCAGAATGGTGCAGGAACCTCCTATCGCTTTAATAGTAGTAGCGGATTGGTGGCGAATTTTGGACTAAAAGGACAGGATTTTAAGCTCGCATTTAAAAATATGTACGCTCGGACTTTTAACAATAATTATAGTGAAAATATCCGGTCAACCTTTACAAATTTAAATAACCCTCCGACCAAAAATCAATATCAATTACCTGAAACAATGTCTTTGCAGCAGCATCAGTTAAGCGGTGAATATCAGTTGCCGTGGAAAATCAAGGCTGAGGGTATGTTTGCCTATAATAGAATCAAGCAGCAGATTTTGGATGAACGTAAATTGCGATATGGATTAACGACAATATTAGACGGAAATTATATGTTTCAAAGTCCTAATTTATTAAGTCTTTCTAACTGGTCTAACCATTCCGAAACGGGTTTTGATTCCCGCATGTGGACCGAGATTAATGAAAATGATTTTAACTGGGCAATGGCATTTTCTCGAGTCTTTGGTGAAGGAAAATCCGTTAGCACTTTGGTTAAGGCTGGATATCAAGGCTGGAAAAAAAATCGTAATCTTTCGGTTTTTCGTTTGTTGCCATTTACCCGCTCTTACATGCCCGATGATCCTTCTAAATCGGCACCTGCTATTGAAAAACCTTATGATATATTGTTCTCTCCAGAAACTATCGGAAACGGAGTTGGTCAAGCTTATTATTATCCTGAGCCTATCGGTGGTAATGTTTATGATGGTGATATGAGTTCACATGCAGGGTATCTGATGTTGGATCAGAAATTTTGGAATAAGCTAAGATTAGTCTATGGATTCCGTGCCGAATACTACAATCTGTTAAATCGTCAGGATGAAATGTTTAGAAAGCAGAATGGCGATCCAGATGCAGATAACAATAAATTACTATTGTATAAACTGATGATTCGTGAAAATAATTGGAAATTTCTACCGTCCATTAATGCAACTTATAGTGTAACCAATACCTTTAATGTGAGAGGAAGTTATTCAAAGACGGCCATTCGTCCAGACTTTAGGGAGTCAGGTTTTTTTGGATTTTATGACTTTGAATTGGATGCTATTGTTTCAGGGGATAATGTCGAATCAACTTTTATCGATAATGTTGATCTGCGATTGGAATGGTATCCAAGTCCAGGTGAAATTATATCCTTAACCGGATTTTATAAATATTTAGATAAGCCAATAGAACTGATTGAAAATGAAGATGTAAGTCCCGGAACTGCATATGTTTTCAATAATATGGAGTCCGCAAAAAACATGGGGTTGGAATTTGAAATTCGTAAAAACTTGAGTTTTATTGGTGAGGCCGATTGGCTATCTAAAGCTTTTCTAAATGCCAATGGGACATTGTTGAAATCTGAAGTTAATGCATTAAGTCAGTGGAGACATAAGTTGGTAGATGATCGTACAATTGCAGAACGCGAAAAAGAAAGAGCGCCTAATCAAGATCGTCCACTAATGGGACAATCACCTTGGTTGTTGAATTTAGGTGTCGGTTATTGGGGTGATAGTTTTGGTATAACAGCAAGCTATAATCATAGAGGCTATCGTACAAATACGGCCTCCTTCAACCCAAATAGGGTAGAGTATGAACTTGCGCCAAGGCAGGTTGATTTTCAGGTGTATAAACGTTTTTTGAAACAGAAATTGGAAGTGAAATTTAATGCTGCCAATCTTCTGGATGAATGGACAAGGTATTATCAAAATCAATCAGCGTATAGTAATTCTCAAGGAGAAAAAGGAGAAATAATTTATGAGCTTGTTAAAGGAGATAATAAATATAATAGGGCGGACGACGATATTATAACCTATCGTAAAAAAGACGGTCGAAGATTTAGTCTTTCAGTGACCTATAATTTTTAAAATAATAAAAAATAACTGCGCGAGGCAGCTTCATGCCTCCCTTAAAAAATTGCACATGAGTTCCAAGTTTGTCCACATCGCACAACAGGAAGATAAAATAGAAGCAAAATAAGGGGGGATGAAAACAACTATGCAAACTTATGAAATGCTATCCCATAGGGATGCATAGTCTAAAAAATGATCTTGTGATGGCAAAACTAGTAATTATTTAACATAAAATGAAAAAAATCTTAACAGTAGCAAGTGTATGCGCAATCGCATTGGCTTCTTGTAACAAAGACAACGTAGGACCTAATTCAGATTTGAATGCTGGTTTGCCAAACAAACCTCAAGCAACTATTCCAACAGATGCTTCAGGTATTATTACTAAAACAACTCTTTCTGCGGATACCGTATGGAAAATTGACGGTGTAGCTTTTGTAAAACCAGGGGCAACATTAACTATTCAACCAGGTACGTACATTACTTCTGGTTTGACTAAAGCATACAACGATCAGATTACCGGATTGACACAAAATATCAAAGGAGTTTTGGTTGTTCCTAAAACGGCCAAATTGATTGCCAATGGTACTGCTGCAGCACCAATTGTATTTACTTCTCCGAATGCTGCTAACTCTCGTAATCCAGGTGATTTTGGTGGTGTTGTATTACTGGGTAGCGCAACCACAAATCAAGCTGCAACAAAAAGAATCGAAGGAATTCCTCAACCCGTAGGCGTAGATGTGACTTATGGTGGTACAAATGCAGCAGATAATTCAGGCTCATTAAAATATGTACGTATTGAGTTTGCTGGTTACAATTTAACTGCCGACAATGAAATCAATGGATTGACTTTAGGTGGCGTTGGTACTGGTACTACGTTAGAAAACATTCAAGTATCTTGGGGTAAAGATGATGGTTTTGAGTTCTTTGGAGGTACCGTCAATGCGAAATACCTAGTAGCATTATCAAATGACGATGATGATTTTGATTTTGATCATGGTTATACCGGAACAATCCAATATGCCTTATCATTGAAAGATCCTAATTCTACAAACAGTCTATCAGGCGGTAACTCTGATTCGAATGGTTTGGAGTCTGATAACGAAGGTACAGCTCCATATGCTCAAACACCTAAAACACGCCCAGTTTTGAAAAATTTCACATTCTTGGGTATTAAAGATGTTACTGTAGCCGGAACTAAATTGAAATTTGGTAACCGTTGGAGAAGAGCTTCAGAATATGATATTCAAAACTCGATTATCGCAGGTTATGCAACAGGTGCCGCATTTCAAGACGGCGCAACAGGTACATTTACTGGAAATGTCGTACATGCATACACTGCAGCTTTCAGTGGTGCTACTCCGACAGGAAACCAAACAAATGTGTCAACAGATGCTACAACTTATTTGAAATTGGCCGGTGCTGCTAATATCTTTTATCCGACATCATCTACATTTAATCCTGCTGTGTTAAGACCGTTGTCAACATCACCAGCATATGGTAATGGAACTACAACTTATAGTGGTGCTTTCCATCCAACAAATCCAGTTTGGACTGCGGGATGGGCTCAATTCGCTCCCAAAACTTATTAATACTTATTTTCTTAAGTGAGCCATTTTTATGGCTCACTTCTTTTAATTAACAGACATATGCTTAAAAAATTATTTATCTATTTTATTGTACTTTGGACAGGTTGTGCGTTATATTCCTGTCAAAAAGGAGAAATAGTTGAAGATCAGCGACAGTTGGCGCGTGTGGCCTTTAAATCTTATTCAGGTGAAAATTTAGGAATAAAAAAAATCTCAATAGATGGCGAGTTTACCAATTATGATGGACCGAAAGATAGCTATCTTTTTATCTTTGATAAGAGTAAAGATACTTCTGTTGTAATTGCCTTTGGTAATGAGGATAAAATTGTGCTAAAACAGCGGTTAGCATTGAAAAGTGGAAGCAACATTTTCGGCGTTTATCCAAAAAGTCCACTTGATCCGACATTGGTAGTCGGGAAAAACCCCTTAGAAGGAGCGCAATCAGATGCTACAAATTATCAAATAAAAATATTGAATTATAATAAGATTATTTCTCCCAATGGCGAGCCGGTACGACTGGCTATATATTCAGGAACTTTAGTTTTTGATGAAAATACATTTGAGGAAAAGATGGTGTATGCAAAAGAACCTATTCTAACAACCGATCTAATAACCGATCAAATTCCTGATGATTTTATCAAAATACCTGTCGCAATACCCTATTATAGAGCTACAGTCCTGGATAAAGATTCAAAACCGCTATTGATCAATGGTCAACAAGTCTTTTTATTTTTAAGATTAGCGGCTCTTGGTTCGGATCCGATTGCCTTAATATATCTCCCACAAAAAGATCCTGATGTAATTTTTGAAGATGATTGGGTGACCTTCGTGGATGGATTGGGATTTGAACTGTCAAATGTTTGGCTAAAAAAGTAGATCCTCTTAAGAAAAACAAAGCCTACTATTATTGCGCAGAACGTAAACTATCAATACCATAAAACTAATCCTTATGAAAGGAATCAATGATTTAAAACATCGAAAACTACTGGCGCTCTCCCTGAATTTTCAGGGAGAAATTAAGCATGATATAGATGCCTCCGTGCTATTTGCCTTGGGTAAAGAGCTTAACGACCTGAATCAACTTTATAGTCAATATCAAGAAGTATTACTACAGTTGGAAATATTGGTCAAGGAATATGAAGTAAAAGAGCGTAATATTCGTTCCGGCATATTATCGCGTTCACTTCGTAAGCTTGTTAGAGAAGGACAAACCGGAATTGACCTTCGCACCGTGATCAATTCTTTCAATTCCTGCGCACGCTGAAGAACGAATAGGTATTTTGATGCCTACTTTTCTAACGTGGACTTATTTCAATTGGAATCGTCTCATAACTGCTGCCTAGATATTGATGAATATTAGAATTGGTTTTATGCTTTTTATCAGAAGCGTTTCTAGCTTGAGGTTTATGTGCATTGATTGTATGTAACACTTCCTCAATAAGTGGATCTTGTATATCGCCTATGGGCACCAATGGTAAAAAATCAAATTCATTTATAGGCTTTTGTGGTAGAATTCCCGCATTGTAGTTCCCTTGGTCCAATTTGTTATAAATTTTATAAACCATTGGCAGCAAATGCCAGCTACGTTCGGAACCATGTATTTTTTTCGGTGTAGATATCGTGGAAGAAGCCATGTCCTTTCCGTAGGTTTTATCGCCAACTTGAATGACCTGTATGTAGGGCTGTAATCCATTAATGAGCATTTCGGAAGCCGAAGCTGTGTTGAGACCCGTTAGGATATATATTCTATTTAGTCCCAGGCCTTCTTTTAAAACTTCTTTGGCAACAAAAGAATAACCCTCTGGCTGTCTTTGTAGCGCAGCTGAAAAAGAGTCCTCCAGCTTTTTGATGTTTTTGTTTCCCTGATATTTTGCAAAGATCTCATTTTCTCTAATATTAGCGAATAGCAGCGCACAAAATGAAGCAAAAGCAACCTGTCCACCAGGGTTATAACGCAAATCGACAACAAGATCCTTTACCTGTTTGGATTTAAAATTTTGTACAGCTTCCAATAATAAATAAGCACCACTGAAGTCAAATTGACTTAAAAAAATGTAGCCTACTGTGGGAGACGACGAGATAATCTTAGACATATAAACAACAGGTTGTGAAATATAGGAGGCGGGTAGAATAAATATTTTCCCATCTTTTCGCTTCAGATTGATTGCAGGCAAATGAAAGGATTTATTTATCAGAGCTTTCATATTACTCTTATCCAAAAGCTCGTTGTTCATATAGGATAAAGTATCACCACGTTTTAAACCCAGTAAATCTGCTTCGCTAAATGGAACCACCTGAGTTACGACTTGTATAGTACCCGTTGCAGCCTGCAGCTGCACCATGTCGAAGCCAAAAGTATTTGTCAAGGTATTACCGTAGGTGTCACTGTTCAGGGTTTGCATAATCATTGAATAATGGTCATCTTGAAACAAAATACTTTTGAAGAATAGATCCGGACGTTGCTGATAATCGTTTGTTGTTTTGATTTCAGTATTCCAGTAATAATACTGTTGCATTTGATCCAGAGTCCAGTGATTGATGGCCTCGTTTGAGCCGGGCTCTTTCAGCGAGTCCTCTTTTTCACAGGAGAAAAGAATCACTGAAAAAAGGGCTAAAGCAAAACGATTTAATTTCCACATTTTTTAAAATCTTAACGACATAAAAATACGTATTATGGAAATGATATTGGCGTTATCTTTATGTTGTTCAAATGTTTATTTGGTTTAAACAACTTATCAAAGCATTCATATTGCGATGTTTTTATTTCATAAAAAAAGGCTACTCTATATAGAGTAGCCTTTCTATGCCTGATGTTAAAATCTACTAATATATTGTAAACTCAACACGACGGTTTTGTTGGCGACCTTCTGCAGTTTTGTTAGATGCAATAGGTTGGTTTGGACCGTAACCAGTAGCTTCTATACGAGAAGGATTAGCGCCTTTAGATACTAAATAAGCTTTTACTGACTCAGCACGCTCTTTAGATAATCTTAAGTTCAATTGTAATGAACCAGTGTTATCTGTGTGACCAGCTAATTTTAAACTGAAATCTTTTTCAATTAATAAAGCAGCAACTCGATCTAAAGAATTGTATGAAGTAGAACGGATAACTGATTTACCAGTTTCGAATTCTAAGTTTTTGATTGCCTCATCAACAGTTCTTCTATCCGTCTCAGTGATAACTTTCTCTACAATTTTAGTTTCATTTTTAACAAGAATTGGACAACCAGCACCATCTACTTGAACACCTGAAGGTGTACCTGGACATTTGTCAAATTTGTTAGCAACACCATCACCATCATCATCTTGTAAGTCAGCGTTCAATGACTCTACTTTAGATTGTAATGCTTTATTAGCAGCATCCAATGCATCACGTTGTGCTTTTAAATCATCATATTTTGCAGTATAATCATTTACTAACGTAGCAACTGGATTTGAATTGTTCAAAGTAGGTTTCGAACCATCTCCTAAAGCAATCTCTAAACCAGCATGTGCATACGAGAATAAATCATTTTTGAAGGTAGGCTTTGGATCCACTGCAGGATTAGATCCGTCAAACTTCTGATTTGCCCAATTCAACTGGTACCCTAAATCTAAATTAATCCCTTTTGCAATGGCGAATTTCAATCCGAAATCAGCAGGAACAAATAACTTCGATTGAGAATCATATGTAGTGCTTGTTGACCCCATTGTTACTGTAGCCTCAGAATTTAATACCCCAATACCTAATGATACATAAGGTTTGATAAAACTGTTGAAAAATCTCCAGTTGGTATTAGCCATTGTCCACTCTCCAGATAAAGCTGCCGACCAAGGTGTTTTAGTTTCGAAAGATTGTGAACCATCATCATATGCTCCACCAACTTTACCGCCTAAATAAGAAGCTTTAAATCCAAATGAAGGAGATATTTGTTTCTTAATGTATGCCGAATAACCAACATTGTGGTCTAAGTCATTGTAATCTTTACGGTTGAAACCAAAAATATTAGTTTGATTTAAAACCCCTGCACCAACACCGATAGACCAAGTTCTGTATTGGGTAGATGGTCCTAGCGGTGTAGTGCCCTCTATAGAACCAACTTTTGCATTTTGTGCAAATGAAGCAGATGCAAATAATCCAGCTGCTACTAATAATCCACTTTTCTTAAGGTTAATCTTCATATTATTTAAATTTGATTTTAAATTTCTTCATAGTGCTCTAGACAATAATGTTGCCAAATATTGGACGTCTATTAGAATCAGAGTCACATTTATCCCCTCTTGTAGACAATTGTCTACTTTGCCATTTTATTAATTTTTAAAAAAAAACGCTATAATGTATACTATTAGTAACATTACATCGTTGGATTGTACTTTATTTAGGAATAGTGCTATTCGGATTCGTTTTGCCAAAAAAGTTAGGAATAACAATTCCCATAGCCATTTCCTTAATTATATTTTCATTAAATAAGTTCTGAAAAAATGTTTTACGGCTCTTTGTTATTAAAATAATATCAATATTTTCATCACGAATCATCGTTTGTATTCCATTCGCAATTTTCTCAGCAGAATTTGCAAAATGACTTCTGTTTTTTACGGTATAAGAAACGTCGTCAATGCCCGTTTCTATAATGATATTGTCTATCCATTCCGTAAGCTTTTTATCCAGTATTTTAATATCAACCTCTTGTTTGTTAATATGAATCAATAATAAATGAAATTTACTACCAAAGACAGGAATCGCCTGCTTTAACACCTCTAATTCACCTGGTTTGAAATTCGTTAACAAAGCAATCGTATCCTTTTTATATGCGGTTGCATTAGCAGGTATGGCTAAAATTGGAGTTTGTGAATCACGGATTACATCATAAGTATTACTCCCTATTAATACAGACTCTAATCCAGAGGCACCCTTTGTACCCATAACAACAACTTTATACTGATTTCTTGCCGTTTCTTTACTAATAACTTCAGCAAGAATCCCTTCATCGAAAAGTTGGCTTATGACCAAAGTAGGCCATTTTTCTTTTACCACGCCGACAAGTTGATTGAGTTGTTCCTCAGATTCCTTTATAGTTGGATCAACAATGTGTTCCCCATGGACCATAAAATTGGCGTATTTGTTTACATGTCGGGTGTAAACATGTAAGAAAACAAGTTCATCTTGATTTTCAAGAGCAATTTCTCTTGCGTATCGTGCAGCAATAATCGAGTTTTCAGAAAAGTCGATCGGAACTAATATTTTGCCCATAATAATTAAGCTTTAGAAAAAAATGTTGGAATAATAGGATGATGAATGATTTGTTTGGCGACAGATTTTTTGAACAATCTTTCAAAAAATGACTTACGTGTTTTCGTGATCAATACAACATCGATTTCTTCATCTTTGATGATATCATTGATTACCTCAGGAATAGTGTCCAATTCTTCTACATCAGTTTGTATAGAATCTACTTCTATATCCACATCGGTTATTTCAGTGTGCTTTTTGATTTGATATTTCCAAATTTCTAGTTTATCCTCAATGTCAGATTCAGACTCCGAATGGTAGTGTACGTGAATGATCTGTACTTTGACATCAGATCCGAATATTTTGATGTATTCATTTAACGTATCCAATTCAGCATATTTAAAATTGGACAATAAACCTATTTTCTTAATATCTTTTGTTTGGTAATTAAAGGGGATCGCAATAACGGGAATATTACTTTTCTGACTAACAGCATATGTTGTACTGCCCACTATCACACTGGTATCATCTGTTTTCCCCTTAGTACCCATGATAATAGCCGAATAAGTCGTATTTTTCGTTTCTTTCAACAGGGACTCCGTAATAATGCCGCGCTCACATTTTGACGTGAAAACGATAGTAGGATTATTGGCCTTTAGTTTCTCGATTAAATCAGCCATTAAAACATCTGCTTTGAAATTATCATCAGAACTATCACTGTTTACATCATCAAAAGTACTGGACGAAACGGTATAGTTATGATATAAATGAATATCAAACCCTCTCTTTTTTGCCAAATCAATTGCAAATTGAACAGCCGTGTTAGCGTTCTCTGAAAAATCAATCGGGACTAAAATTTTATTGCTCATGTTGTTTGGTAATTAGTTTTATTACGTACACTTTCTTTAATTAATAATGATATAATTTCATCATTGTAGCTTAACACATTTTGTATCGGTTAAGTTTGTTTTTGACTGTTGTAAAGATATTTTTTCCAATGATCTAAACATGTGCTTAATTTAATGAAATAAAGTGATTTTAAGCACAAATTTAAATAAGACGTATCACGACCATTAATTTTCCTTGTTCCTATTGTAGAGTGAAATTGAATTATTCCTAAAAATAGTCAAAATTTATTTTATTTCATGACACTTTTAGTACATTATTATGAACTAAAAGACATCCGTCTAATTGCATAACGAGGCAATTTTAAGTAAGTTTGCAACATCATAATTAGACAATTAGATTTTCAATGACAAGTAGAGAAATTCGTCAGGCTTTTTTGGATTTTTTCAAAAGTAAAGGACACCAAATCGTACCATCTGCACCAGTTGTGGTGAAAAATGACCCCACATTGATGTTTACAAACGCGGGAATGAATCAGTTTAAAGATTTATTTTTAGGCGAAGCCGCCATTAAATTTCCACGTGTCGCCGATACACAGCGTTGTTTACGTGTTTCTGGTAAGCATAATGATTTGGAAGAAGTAGGTATTGATACCTACCACCATACCTTATTTGAAATGTTGGGCAATTGGAGCTTTGGCGATTATTTCAAAAAAGAGGCTATTCAGTGGGCTTGGGAGTTATTTACTGATGTATACAAATTAGATAAAGACCGTCTTTACGTAACGATTTTCGAAGGTGACGATTCAGAAGGATTAGCAAAGGATACTGAAGCCTATGATTTTTGGAAAGCTTTAATCGCTGAAGATCGTATTCTATTAGGAAATAAAAAAGATAATTTTTGGGAAATGGGAGAGACAGGACCATGTGGTCCATGTTCTGAAATCCATTACGATATGCGTACGCAAGAAGAACGTCAAGAAGTAGCTGGACAGTCACTTGTTAATGCCGATCATCCGCAGGTTATTGAAGTATGGAATTTGGTTTTCATGCAGTTCAACCGTCTAAAAGATGGTTCATTGCAACCTTTACCAGCAAAACATGTGGATACAGGAATGGGTTTTGAGCGTTTGGTACGTTCTATTCAAGGGAAAACATCTAACTACGATACCGATGTTTTTCAGCCTACTATTCAGTTCATCTCTCAAAAAGCCGGGATAGCTTATGGTGCGGATGAGAAAACAGATATTGCAATGCGTGTCGTTGCAGACCATATCCGGGCGATTAGTTTTGCCATTGCCGATGGTCAGCTACCTTCTAATAATAAAGCAGGTTATGTAATCCGTCGTATTTTACGTCGTGCAGTGCGTTATGCGTATACCTTCTTAAATTTCAAAACACCATTCATCAATGAGCTAGTCCCTTTGTTGGCGACACAGTTTGATGGTGTATTTAACGAATTGAAAGCACAGGAAAGTTTTGTTCAAAAAGTAATCTTAGAAGAGGAAGTATCTTTCTTAAGAACTCTAGTCACAGGAGTACAGCGTTTCGAAAATTATGCTGAAGCAAATACAACTGTTGATGGTGATTTTGCATTTGAATTATATGACACTTATGGCTTTCCAATAGACTTGACCGAGTTACTGGCGAGAGAGAAAAATCTTTCCGTTGATATGGTCGGTTTTAATAAAGCATTGCAGATCCAAAAAGACCGTTCACGTGCAGCAACTGCCATTGATACAGGAGATTGGATTTTAGTCAATGAAGATGAAGGTTTTGAATTTGTTGGATACGATACACTAAGTGCAAAAACAGAAATTGTAAAATACCGTAAAGTTTCAGCAAAAGGAAAAGACCAATTTCAATTGGTTTTATCGGTAACACCTTTTTATGCAGAAGGTGGTGGTCAGGTAGGAGATACCGGTGTTTTGATTTCTGAAGCTACAGGTGAGAAGATATTTGTAACCGATACAAAAAAGGAAAATGGGTTGTTCGTACATTTTATAGATACCCTCCCACAAAGTTTTGAAGGCCTTTTTGTAGCTCAAGTCGATCAGGCAAAAAGACAAGATACAGAGAATAATCACTCTGCGACGCATTTATTGCACGCTGCATTAAAGCAGGTCTTAGGCGATCATGTGAATCAAAAAGGTTCCTTAGTAAATGATGATATTTTACGTTTTGATGTTTCTCACTTCTCTAAAGTAACAGAAGAGGAAATCAAACAAGTCGAAGATATTGTCAATGCTAAGATTCGTGAAAATATTGCATTGAAAGAGGAACGCAATATTCCTTACCAACAAGCATTAGATTCAGGAGTAACTGCGTTGTTTGGTGAAAAATATGGCGATTATGTGCGTGTCATTACTTTTGATGATCAATTTTCAAAAGAACTATGTGGTGGTACGCATGTTAAAGCTACCGGTCAGATCGGTTTCTTTAAGATCACATCAGAGTCTGCCGTTGCAGCAGGTGTACGTCGTATCGAAGCGATTACAGGAACGAAATCTGCAGCAGTGATCCGTGAACATTTTGAATTAGTGGACCAAATCAAAGGGTTATTAAATAATCCAAAAGACTTTGTTGCTGCAATGGGTAAAATCGTGGACGAAAACAGTGCTTTGAAAAAGGAAATTGAAAAAACGATTATTGAAAAATCATTAGCGTTAAAATCAGACCTAGAAAGCAAATTACAACAAGTAGGTGATGTTAATTTCTTAGCCACAGTTGTTGATTTGCCAAACGCAGAAGCTGTAAAGACCTTGGCTTACGCATTAAAAGGAGCCGTTAATAACTTATTCTTAGTAATAGGAGCAGACTTTGAAGGTAAACCAAGTTTGACCGTTGTCATCTCAGATGAATTAGCAAAATCAAAAGGCTTGAATGCTGGAAATATTATCCGTGATTTAGCAAAAGACATCCAAGGTGGTGGTGGAGGACAGCCGTTCTTTGCAACAGCCGGAGGAAAAAATAGTGCCGGATTACAAACAGCGATAGATAGAGCAATAGAATTTATAAAATAAAACGAATATGATGAAGCAGACGTTGCTAGTGGTGGGTTGTTTATTTTTATTTCTAATCGGATGTAAAAATAAAGATGAGTTTACAATATCTGGCCAAATTGAAAATCCAGGAAATATTAAAGTAATATCGTTATACGAAGGCGAAAGAAAATTGGACTCCATGTTTTTTGGAGACAAGAATGCTTTTCAATTTAAAAGACCTACTAGTCAGGCGCGTCTATTATCACTTCGTGTAGGTAAAAATCGTTATGATTTAATTGCCTCACCAGGAGAGGACATTGTTTTCAAGGCAGATCTTCAGAAAGATGTTAACGATTATCAATTAGAGGGCTCTGAGTTGTCATCATCGATTCAGAGTTTCTCAAAAATGAGAAATCGACGTGATGCAGTGCGCGATTCCTTACAGGCAGATTTTGCTAAGAAATCGATTACAGCTGATGTGGATGATATTGAAAATCTGCGTAGTGAGTATAAACAAAAGTTTACAGAGCAATTGCAGTATTATACAAAAGCAGCGGTAGATTTTGCTGAACAGCATGATGATATCGCTGGTTTTTATGCCATCAGTACACTAGATCCGGAAATTGCAGAAGCTGAAATCATAACCTATGCCGATAAGATAAAAGATAAGTTCTTAGATAATGGCTATGTTACCCAGTTTAAAGAAGAAACAAATAAACTGAGAAAGTTGGCTGTAGGTCAACCAGCTCCAGACTTTGAATCGTTCACACCTAACAATAAATCGATCAAGTTATCCGATTTCAAAGGTAAATATGTGCTGTTAGATTTTTGGGCGTCATGGTGTATGCCTTGCCGTCAGGAAAATCCGAATATTGTCAAATTATATAATCAGTACAAAGGAAAAGGGTTTGACGTTTTCGGAGTATCTCTTGATGATAATCCGGGACCATGGATGCGTGCCATAGCAGATGATAAGTTACAATGGACGCAGGCATCTGATTTAAAAGCATGGGGATCCGTAGTTGTTGGTCTGTATCGGATAACAGGAATACCGGCCTCCTATGTCTTAAATCCAGAAGGGTTGATCATTGCTAAAAACTTACGCGGTAAAGAATTGGAAGATTTTTTAAAGAAAACTTTAAAATAGCGCAAATTAAATATTAACTTTCGGAATGTTACTTAACAATTTAATAACACTTCGTTAATGTTTTGTTGTCATTTTGTTCATAATTTAGCAAAAAAAAAAGATGAGCATTGCAAAGCAAAAAATATTAGTAGTTGATGACGAGCAGGATATTCTAGAGTTAATTGCTTTTAATTTAAAGCGCGAAGGATATCAAGTATCAACTGCCTCGAATGGTCACGAAGCTATCAATGTAGCAAAGGATATTAATCCAGATCTTATTATTTTGGATGTTATGATGCCTAAAATGGATGGTATCGAAGCCTGCCGACTAATGCGTGCCATGCCAGAGTTTAAAAATACATTTATGGTATTTTTAACGGCTAGAAGTGAGGAGTATTCTGAAATTGCAGGTTTCCATGTTGGAGCCGACGATTATATTGCAAAGCCTATCAAGCCTCGTGCTTTGATGAGCCGTATTAATGCCATTCTAAGAAGAAATGTCTCGGAAGAAGCAGCACGATCACAAGATAAATTAGAGATTATGGATTTGGTGATTGATCGTGATTCTTTTTTAGTATACCGTGGTGAACAGAAAATTGTACTTGCAAAAAAAGAATTTGAATTGATGTACTTATTAGCATCAAAACCAAATAAAGTTTTTACAAGAGAACAAATTTTGAAAAGCATTTGGGAAGATTCAGTCGTTGTTACCAACAGAACAATAGATGTACATATCAGAAAGCTTAGAGAAAAAATTGGTGAAGATTATGTAACCACCGTTAAAGGTGTTGGATACAAATTTGATGTAGCTTAGAAATTACAGAAATATAATAACAGAAAAGGGCTGTATCATCATGATATAGCCCTTTTCTGTAAAAAATCAGTTTCTAAATCCCATTTAAACACTTAACGTTCGATCTTCTCGAACAATTTATTCTTAAGATCAGCGCGATAGTCCAGGATATATGTATTCCGTTCGGTAGTCAGGATAATAAAACAACTATCTTTTCCGTTACTCAGAATCGTTGCGTTCCCGCCATCAGAAAGCTTAAAAATACCTTTTCTAACCTTTCCCATTTCAAAACCCTCAATCTTACCCTCAATAGTGGGCATTTTTTCAATAGTGATAGCTTTTATTTGATTACGATCAATAGCAATAGCATATGGACCAGAAGTATATATTTTATTTCCTTTAATAGTAACGTTGACCTCAGCCAATCCAATACCGATACCCGCCATAATCGCGATGATGATCATCAAGCCAAATGTCAATATAGCCCAAGACCATTTGTTAGGTTTATAATAACCAATAGATTTATAAATAATAAAAAATACACCAATTAAGGGAAACAAAACACTATAAATGATAAAAATTAGCGGGTTCTTAACACAGGCAGAAATCAGTAAACCAATAATCAGATACGATACACCCAAAAGGAGGAAAGATCTTTTAAAAAATTTAAGAAAATTAACGAGATCAAAATGATTACGTTCCTTCTCAGGAAGCATATTGTATCCACTCAATAAGTACTTCGCATTCTCTTTATTAATAATAAGTCCGATCAATATTAAGATAAAAGAAAGTAAATACAACATGTTTATTTCCATTTTTAGATGAATTGTTTAATGAGCGAATAGTTTTGTTTAACAAATCCGATTTAGGGAAATTGATTATAACATAATATGATCTTGTATCATAATAGGGCTATCCCTATTAATGGGTAAAGCAACTTAATGTACAAAAATTTAATAGTATTTCAAACTCATAAAATATGCAAGCAAGCATCCAATTGTGTATTTTTAGGCTGTAAATATTCAAATGCTTATATTTCCTCAATAAAATAGTCCTTGATGGAAGAGGAGAGATTGATAAATTTGTTGTATTTTTTTGCATTAAAAATTGAACATAAAACAAATTTATCTAAGTTTGTTATCATATTAAACATTACCATCATCCATGTCAACAATACTTATAAAATCTGCACAAATCGTTAATGAAGGGAAAATTACCACTTCAGATGTCTATATCAGTAATGGCCGTATCGAGATGATCGCCGCAGAGATTAACCACCCTGCCGATAGAGAGATTAATGCCGAAGGATTACACCTTTTACCCGGATTAATTGACGATCAAGTACACTTTCGTGAACCAGGATTGACGCACAAAGCTGATATCTGGCATGAAAGCCGTGCCGCAGTGGCGGGAGGTACAACATCATTTATGGAGATGCCCAATACAGTACCCAATACTTTAACACAATCTTTGTTACAAGATAAGTACGATATCGCATCTCAAAATGCTTTAGCCAACTATTCATTTTTTATGGGTGCAGCCAATGATAATCTGGAAGAAGTACTCAAAACAAACCCTCGTGATGTCTGTGGTGTCAAAGTATTCATGGGATCATCAACTGGTAATATGTTGGTAGACAATGAGCGTGCATTGGAACAGATATTTGCTAACTCGCCCACATTAGTAGCCACACACTGCGAAGATGAAGCCACTATCCAGGAAAACCTTGCCATATATAAAGAGAAATATGGAGAAGCAGGATTGACAATAGATATGCATCCCCTTATTCGTTCGGCAGAAGCCTGCTACATCTCATCCTCCAAAGCTGTAGAATTAGCAAAAAAAAACAATACCCGCTTACATATTCTGCATATCTCTACTGCTAAAGAAATCGGACTATTCAGAAATGACATTCCATTGGCAGAAAAATTAATTACAGCTGAAGCATGTATTCACCATATGTGGTTCTCCGATGTCGATTACAAGACAAAAGGTAATTTTATCAAATGGAATCCAGCTGTTAAAACAGCAGATGATAGAGATGCCATTGTAAAAGCGGTATTGGATGGACATATCGATGTAATTGCTACCGATCATGCCCCACATACCATTGCTGAAAAGACGCAAGCTTACAGCGTCGCACCATCAGGAGGGCCATTGGTGCAGCATGCATTGCAAGCTTTATTGGACATGTACCATGAGGGTAAGATCACTTTAGAGCAGATCGTTCAGAAGTCAGCACACAATACAGCAATTTGCTTCCAGATTGAAGAACGTGGATTTATTCGTGAAGGATACTGGGCAGATTTAGTATTAGTAGATTTAAACAAACCCTATACGGTTACAAAATCAAATATACTATCAAAATGTGGCTGGTCTCCATTTGAAGATCATACCTTTAAATCTTCTATCGAGCACACCATTGTATCAGGACAATTAGCCTATTCCAAAGGGAGCTTGATCGAGTACGGCTCTGGTAGACGTCTATTATTTAACAGATAATCATGATCATCCAGGACTATGGATAAAAGAACATTTTTAAAATCTTTAGGCTTAGTCGCAACAGGAATACCTGCACTGTCATTTGCACAGGAAGATTTCTTTATAACAAAAGCAGATCAAAAGAAATTACTAGCTCAAGTATTGCGCAAAGGAGATACCATTGGATTAATAGCTCCTGCGGGAGTTATTGATACCGAAGAAGCCATTGTTATGACCCGCGAAATTTTTGAAAACTTTGGTTTCAAAATCAAGGAAGGAAAACATATCCGAAGTAGATATGGTAATTTTGCAGGAAAAGATGAAGAGCGCCTAGCCGATATCCACAGCATGTTTGCAGACCAAGAAGTGAAAGCCATTGTCTGTATACGCGGAGGGGCAGGAGCATCCCGTTTATTACCATATATTGATTATCAACTTATCGCCAATAACCCCAAAGTATTATTAGGTTATAGCGATATTACTGCACTGATCATGGCCTTCTATAAAAAGACCGGTTTAATATCCTTTCACGGCGCAGTCGGTATCAGTACATGGAGTAATACCGTTGCTAAAAATTTTGAAAATCAATTTTTCCTTAATCAGCCGGCACAATTTGCAAACCCAACAGAAAAAGGCGATAACTTTATCCAGTACAAAGAGCGGATCACGACCTTAAAGTCAGGACAAGCAACAGGTACACTATTAGGAGGAAACCTGACATTGCTCAGTGGGTTATGCGGGTCAGCCTATTTGCCAGATTTTAAAAATGCCATACTCTTCCTAGAAGAAGTAGATGAAAATATAGAGCGCGTGGACCGGATGTTCTGTCAATTAAAATTAGCAGGAATTTTGGATCAGATCAAAGGTTTCGTCTTTGGTAAGTGTACGGACTGCGGGCCAGCAGGAGGTTATGGTTCGCTTACGCTCGAACAGGTATTGAACGATTATATCAAACCGCTCGGGATTCCGGCATATTCAGGAGCCATGATCGGACATATTGCCAATCAATTTATATTACCGGTAGGAGCACAGGTCAAAATAGATGCCGACAAAGGAACCATGACACTTTTAGAGAAAGTACTAAAAGATTAAATCGATGAAAATTATCTCCCTGATGAAAATTATCTTCTTTTTGATCTTCATTACTTCGGGAATTACAATTTCTGCCCAAACCATGAATTTAAATAAAAATGATTTTGATGAAGCCTATTCATCCTATAAAGAAACCACGTTAACAAAACGTAGATTTAAACATTTGACTGTAGTCGATCTCATCAATAAGCATCAGGAGGCATCAATCCTAAAGATTGATCAGATCGGACTGTCAGTTCAAAAAAGATCAATCTATAAATTAACCTACGGTCAGGGGAAAAAAAAAGTAATGCTTTGGTCGCAGATGCATGGCGATGAACCGACCGCAACAATGGCCCTTTTTGACCTGTTCAATTTCCTGGAAGGAAAAGACAGCAGATTTCAAAGCTTAAGGGAAATATTAAAATTAAATTTAGAAGTGCATTTTATCCCTATGCTCAACCCAGATGGAGCTGAAGTCTATACCAGAAGAAATGCGCAACACATCGATCTAAATCGCGATGCCAGAGATACCGCAACACCAGAAGGTAAGCTATTAAGAAATCAGGCAGAACTGATCAAACCACAATTTGGTTTTAATCTACACGATCAGAATATCTATTATAACGTTCCAGGAACTAAAACTCCAGTTACCATTTCCCTTTTAGCACCGGCCTATAATTGGGAGCGTGAAGTCAATGAAGTGCGTGGTAATGCAATGAAGATCATAGCTGGGATGAATCAGTTGCTTCAAGACTATATCCCAGGAGCCGTTGCCAAATACGATGATGAACACTCACCAAGAGCTTTTGGAGATAGCTTTCAGAAATGGGGTGCAAGCACCATCCTGATCGAATCAGGAGCTTTTGCTGGAGATCCGGAAAAACAAGAAATTAGAAAATTGAATTTTATTCTGATTCTTAATTCCTTACTGCAAATCGCGCAGGATAGTTATCAGCAATTTCCAATCTCAGAATACCAGCAGATACCATTCAATGCCTCGCAGCTGCACGATGTGATCCTTCGTCGGGTGACTACAATATCACATGGACTTCCTCTGATAGTAGATATTGCTATCCGAAGAGATGAGATTACCGAGGGCGAAGATTACTATACAAAAGGATATATTGAAGACATTGGAGATCTTCACGACTTTTATGGATACGATGATCTAGATCTGACAGATTTCGAATTTGTAGAAGCTAAGGTTTACGAAAAGGAATTTAATCGCCTGAGCGATCTTGAGAACGTTGATATAAAAGCATTACTGAAGCAAGGGTATGCCGGCATAAAGATAGATGCATCCGAGCCCAAAGTACTACATTATTTACCCATCAATGTGCTATCTAAAAGCAAGTTGAATACGATCAGAACATTAAGTCTTGGTAAAGAAGCAAATTTTTTCTTAAAGAAGAATGAAGAAATCCAATACGCTGTTATCAATGGTTATCTCATTGATTTGAATCAAGAATTGCCACGAAATATGAAACAGATTGTCCGGTAGTTTTTTAGATGGTTAGGTAGTTAGTAAGTTACACCTTTCGTTACTTCGTCACTAGTCACTTCGTTACTGCTAAGAAGTTAGAAGGTTACATCTTTCGTTACTTCGTCACTGGTCACATCGTTACTGCTAAGAAGTTAGAAGGTTACATCTTTCGTTACTTCGTCACTGGTCACATCGTTACTGCTAAGAAGTTAGAAGGTTACATCTTTCGTTACTTGGTCACTAGTCACTTCGTTACTGTTAAGAAGTTAGAAGGTTACATCTTTCGTTAATATGTCACTAGTCACTGCGTTACTTGGTCACTGCGTTACTTGGTCACTGCGTTACTTGGTCACTGCGTTACTTGGTCACTGCGTTACTTGGTCACTGCGTTACTGATAAAATAAAAGTTTATTGTAAATATGGATATTAGAAAAACAAAATTAGAAGATTTAGATCAGGTGATGGCTATTATTGACATTGCACGAGGTTTAATGCGTGCTAGTGGCAATACCATTCAGTGGACAAATGGCTATCCCTCTCGGGAATATATCCAGTCAACAATAGCGATCGGAGAGAATTATGTCGTTATAGAAGATGATGCAATAGTAGCCACCTTCTGTTTCTCACTAGAACCTGATCCAAATTATACCATAATTGAAGATGGGCAGTGGCTGAATAAAGAGCCATATGGTGTAGTACATCGTCTGGCTTCCAATGGTCAAGTAAAAGGAGTAGCGGCACAATGCTTTCAATGGTGCTTTGAACAATGTCACAACATCCGGGTGGATACCCATGAAACAAATATCCCGATGCAAAAAGTACTGACAAGATTAGGTTACATACGTTGTGGCATTATCTATGTTGGCGATGGGACACCTCGGGTAGCCTTTCAAAAGATAGATTCATAAAAAAGATAACTCACAAAAAATGGCTTCCGATCAAGATCAGAAGCCATTTTTTATTGCGTCAATCTTGGAGACTAATATCCCGGATTTTGTTGTGCTTTTATCGGAGGATTGGCATTAATCTCTTCTTGAGATATAGGCAAAATCGTTTTGAAGAATGATCTATTGATCGCATGTTCTCGAGTAGGAACGCTGATACCGGCAAATGCATCATCAAAATTGATTGTCTTATTTAATCTGATCATATCAAAATAGCGAATGCCTTCACCAAAAAACTCCTTACTTTTCTCTGCTAAGATCAGTGCTTCCGAAACAGACGCAGCATCAATAGCCGGTAATCCTGCAGCCCGTTTACGGATCGCCTGCAAATAAGTTGCTGCCTTAGTCGGATTAGGTGTACTGGCCTTCAATGCTGCTTCCGCCGCAATCAGATAAAGTTCAGAAAGACGGATCACTTTAATATTGACAGCCGTATAATTAGAAGTTCCTTTATCCCCAGAAAATGTCGTAGAACCAAGGTACTTATAGCAAGAGCCAAGACGATCAGCAGATGATTCATCTCTAGCCATCACACCTCTTCTTACATCAGAGGGATCAGCATTAAGTGCATTTAAGAAAGGTGTACTTGCTAGGAAATTTCCTAAAGCACCCGTCTGGTGGTTTCTTCTCATAAAATAGAAACCCAATGAGTTTCGAGCGAGATCCGCTTGATTAGGTTCGATTACAAGTTCATATATAGATTCCGATCCAAACTGGGATTGCCACGAACTGACCCAAGCTGCATTGGTATAAAGAGAGTAAATAGGATTATTATTGATCACTTCCTCCGCAGCCAATAAAGCATTATTATAGTCGGCCATCGTGAGGTAAACACGTGCTTGTATGGCTTTGTTGGCATAGTAATTTAAGTAGCCATCTCTTTTGGTCTTTGGAAGACCAGTTTCCGCAGTTTTTAAATCCGAAAGAATCTGTTTGTAGTTTTCATCAACCGTAGCACGTAAACTTTGCTCATTGAAAGCCAGTGTTTTGGTCACGTTAGGAATTCCAAAGGCATTTTTATCATCGGTGTAAGATTTACCGTAAAGTCTAACCAGGTCAAAATTGGCCAATGCACGGATGGTTAATGCTTCCGATTTTGCAAGATCAAAGTTCTCAATACTTCCTGATGCTTTTAACTTTTCAATATTTTCGAGTAGATTATTGGTCTGGTAGATGATATTATAGATCGAAGTCCAAAAGCTCGAAAAACTGTTCGTTTGCGCATTATGATTAAAAGTATAAAATGCATCCAGTCCACGGCCTTGGGAGTAAAGCGTTACATCGCCACCTTTAGCGTCGCCATAAGCGATGAAATTACGTCCATAATAGTTCGAAGAAGTCATTTGACGCTGTATACCGTTGATCGCAATCTGAGCATCGTTGGCCGTTACAATGGCCTTATCAGCATCAACCGCATTAGTCGGTTCCACATCTAAAAAATTCTTACACGAGTAAGTTGTACTCAGAACAGATGCGAAAAGTAAATAGTTTATATATTTTTTCATCAGAATAAGCTGTTTATTTATTAATCAATTTGTTTATTAATGACATTAGCAATGCCTATGTCGGTTAAAAGCTATTATGATCATCAGGTTTGTTGCAATAAGCTATCGTTCACCCTATGATCAACAAAAAAACTAGAAGCCGATTTCAATACCAAATGTATATGTCTTGCCATATGGTGTTTCCCATCCACGAGTTCCGTATTGGTTAACCTCAGGATCCGCTAGTTTAAATTTAGATGCGGTGAATAGGTTTGTACCATTGAAAAATAAACGTGCATTACTGATTTTAACTTTTTCCAACCATTGTGAAGGCAATTTATAAGCGACATTGATGTTTTTTAGACGGATAAACGAAGCATCATATAAATGGCGGCTACTGAACTGAATAGCATCAGTTAAATCGTTACCATCGATTTTTGGTTGTGTACCATCTATATTGCTAGGTGACCACATATTATCATAGTAATACTGTGAACGTATTCTTTCCCAGTAGTAGCCATCATCCATCACATCCTTCTCAGCACCATCATACAGCTTTCCGCCGATCTTGTAACTAAAGTTTAGACCAAGTGAGATGCCTTTATATTCCACATCTGTATTGATTCCTCCGAAAATTTTAGGCGTAGCCGAACCCAAGATGATCTGATCTGCTTTCGTATAGCTGTAAGAAGCATTTCGGCCATTATATTCGAAATCGGATTTATCATTGTTTGTATACCAGACGTTTTTACCATTAGTTTTATCCACACCGCCCCACTCATAACCATAGAAGGCTAATACCGATTCATTTTCACGGTAGATAAACTGTGCACGGGCATCACCACCTGTAGGATCAGTCCAGATAATATCTTTACCAGCATCTAAAGTCTTGACTTTGGAAGTTAAAAATGAACCATTGACCCGAGCCGACCATCTGAAGTTTTCTTTACTGATGATATCGCCGCCTAAATCAATTTCGACTCCACTATTATTAATGACACCCACATTTTGGAGCACCTTTGTAAAACCAGTTGTACCAGAAGTAGGCACATCTTGAAGCAAGTCTTTCGAATCTCTATTAAAGTATTCGATGGAACCCGTTAGTCTATTGTTAAATAAACCATATTCCAAAGCGAGGTCGTAAGTATTACTTTTTTCCCAGGTTAGTTTTGTATTTCCTAATCCTCTGTCTATAGCCCCTAATGAACCATCGCCAACGACACCTCCTGGGTTACCTTTGTAATTGTATTTATAATACATTAAAGTTCTCCAAGCATAATTATCTGTTGGTAGCGTACCATTAACACCATACGAAGCTCTTAATCGTAAGGTGTTGACGATATCATTTTTAAAGAACTCTTCTTTATGGATACTCCATGCGCCAGATACAGACCAGAAGGTACCCCAACGATTATCTTCACTGAAACGTGACGAACCGTCCCGGCGGATAGAAGCTCCTAAAAAGTATTTCTCATTATAGTTGTAATCGACACGTGAAAGATAAGACATCAGATTATTACCGAACTGATAGCTGTCCGCTTTATAATTTGCTCCCGTACCGATAGATGTCAAAGAACTTGATCCGAGATTAATCGAATTGCTGTACTGAAAATCAGTGACATTCTTTTCAACTTCATAACCCGCTAAAATATTGAAGTTATGCTGCTCAATACTTTTGGCATACGTTAATGTATTGGACGAAACATATTTCCGCATATTTGTATTCCATTTGCTTGATGAACCCTTATCGGTCAAGCCAATGAAGTGCAATGCTGAAAAATTCAAAGCATCTTTTACTTCCGTGTTATCAAATGAGAAAATTGTTTTTGCCGTTAGATTAGGAACGATTTCCCACGATAAGGATTGTACAGCACCTAATTTGAGCGTTTTTGTACTGTTACCCCATTGTTTATTGTAATAGTCAGAATTATAGGCTAAGCTACCATATTGAGCGGTCCATGGATTTCCTGTTTTGTAGTCAGTAGGCCAATAGAATGGAAATAATAGATTTCTAGATTGAAAGAAAGGATTAGATCCCGTACTTCGAGTATCATTAAACCCAGTTTTATCCGTATTAGCAACATTCAAATTTACATTATATTCAATATTGCTTCTTATTTTTTGATTCAGATTGATTCTTCCCGATATTCTTTCATATTCGTTGATCGTGGCACGGCCCTTATCTTTTGTATAGTTTAAAGAAGAGAAGTATTTTGTTGTTTCAGAACCTCCGCTCAAAGAGATATCGTTTGTATTAAAAATACCGGTTCTAAATAAGTAGTCCTCCCAATCAAAGAATTTACCTTCCCGGTTTTCGACACCATCAGTAATTCCAAGAATTTTAACATTGTTCATACGGGCAGGGCCATCTACTTCAAAGCGATATCCATGTTTATTAAATCGGTTGTTGATCTGTCCCAGAGCATAAGTACTTGCCTCCTGATCTGTATAATTGACTCCAGTAGCACTATTTTTATTTGAGGTTCTATAATCATGGAAAATCTGATATTCCATATTGATCTGTGCCTGCGGATCCGCTACTTCATAATTATCTGTCGCCCACGATGGAGTAAAACCAAGAGAAGACCTAAAATTTATGCGTGCCTTTCCTTCTTTACCACGTTTCGTTGTAATCACGATAACACCATTGGCAGCTCTAGACCCATATAATGAAGATGCAGCAGCATCTTTTAATATGGTGATCGATTCGATATCCGATGGATTTAGCGTACTCATGACATTGGAAGAAGAATTGATCTGGCCGCTCATCTGTCCCACATTTCCCGAAACAACAGGAACACCATCGATCACATATAAAGGATCGTTAGAAGCATTCATCGAACCGATACCACGTATCCTGATACTAGATGTCGCACCCGCCTGGCCTGAGCTGGAACTGATCTGAACACCAGCAACGCGTCCGTTCAATGCATTTTCAAATGAAGTCGTAGGTACATCTTTAATATCACTTTCCTTTACCACCGCAGCAGAACCCGTGTAGGTACTCTTTTTAGCCGTACCATAAGCGACCACCATCACCTCATCGAGAGCATTTTCTTCTTTCTGTAAGGTTATTGTTAGTGTTTTTCGGCCATTCAGTTTGATTTCTTGTTTCTGATAGCCGACAGCACTGATGATAACTGTTGCATCCTGATTCGCATTGATCGTAAACAATCCACTGGAATTTGTGGATGTTGCGGTAGTTGTTCCTTTGACCGAGATCGTCACATCTGGAATGGCAGCGCCATTTCCATCTGAAACTTTCCCCGCAACCTGGATTTGTTGTGCATGTACGACCTGCAGAGTCCCGCAAGCCATCGTACATAACGAGGTAAGTAAAATTTTATTCATAAGAGTATTGGTTAGTTGTTGCTTTTAATAGATGATCTATTTATACCCGTAAGGTACAAGATAAGAATAAGATCATGATATTTTTTATGAAAATTCATGATCTTATGAAAATTTAATGTGTTTTATTCTGCTAGGATACCTATGCCAGGACGATCTGGTAAGATACATTGTCCGTCAATGACTTTCATGCCATCGTAAATATCATTTCCGATAAGAAGTGCACCATCTAGGTCTGCCCAATCTACCAAAGGAGCCAACTGAGCCGCGGCAGATATGGCACAAGAAGTTTCAGTCATACATCCGATCATTACTTTCATTTTTAATGACTGCGCTAATTCTGCCATCCTTTTTGCTTCACGCATTCCAGTACATTTCATCAGTTTGATATTAATGCCCGAATAAACCCCCTGCAATGCCGGAACATCAATTAATCTTTGGCATGCCTCATCGGCAATAGTCGGTATGGGGCTATGTGCTGTTAACCAGGCATTATCATCGATCTGTTCTTTTGGCATCGGCTGTTCCAAAAAAACTACGCCTCTTTCAGCGAGCCAATGTGACATTTCAAGTGCCTGTTCCTTTGTTTTCCATCCTTGATTCACATCCGCGCACAAAGGACGATCCGTACATTGGCGAATAGTGTCGATAATCATTTTATCCGTTTCAAGGCCCAACTTTACTTTGAGGATTTTAAACTGATCTGCCTCCATGACCTTTTTACGGATCACCTCCTCCGTATCGATACCAATGGTATAGGAAGTAGCGGGAATTAATGCTGGATTTAATCCCCAAATTTTATAAAATGGCTGTCCCAGTATTTTTCCTATTAAATCATGAAGTGCAATATCAACTGATGCTTTTGCAGCCGTGTTTTTAGCACTTATTTGATCCACGTAAGCCAATAACTCCTCCGTTTGAAAAGGAGAGTTGAATCCGGATAGGTCGATTTTGTTTAGAAAATTGATAACGCTTTCCTGCGATTCTCCTAGATATGGAGGCATACTTGCCTCTCCGTAACCAATAATGCCGTCATATTCCAATTGTGTCAATACAACCGGAGTAGTCGTTCTGCTGAAAGATGCAACAGTAAAGACATAACGCATTTCTAAAGTGTAAGGCTTATATCTCAGTTTGAAAGCCCCAAAATCTTTAGTAATCCAGTCTGAATGTGTACTCATGATCGTTGTTATCTTTTATTTGATGCTATAATAAGGGTTATTTTGTACTTTCTGTATTTGTGGATCGTTTGATCCCAAATATCTTTTTGCAGCAACGACAGTGCGTGTCTGAAAATCATCGTAATTTGCAGCATCTTTCAACATACTATTGATTCGTACAGATCCCGCTGCATGAATAAACGTTCCGTTACCGATGTAAAGTGCTACATGCGTAACACGGGCATTGGGATTCGTGTTTTTACCAGCAGCAAAAAACAAAAGATCAGCAGGTTTTAAATTTTTAAGCGCTTTTTCTGGATCAAAGTGACCTTCAGCATCCAGGATATCCACAGATTCGCCAGCTAATACCTGTTGAGAAGCATCACGCGGAATAACATAACCGTTCATGAAGTAAGCTGTCTTTGTAAAGCCGCTGCAATCGACTCCCTTTACAGAAGTACCTCCCCAAAGGTAAGGAAGTCCGAGCATAGATTTGGCACTCGAGATCAAGTTGTCAGCTGTAGGATTGCGTGAATCAACCCATTTTTTTAGCGATAAAGCTTCTTCTTTTTTGATGTATGCTTTCCTTTTATCAGGATAGGAAACTTCGAAATAGTTATTTTTCTCACCCGTCAGCACCAGAATATCGCCATATACAAGATCCGATACACGTTGGCTTTGCGCATGCGGTTCGGAAAGTGATTTTCCAAATTCGGCGGTATAGATTATTTTAGGTTGACTGTTCCATTGTGCTGCCTCTTCCTTTGTCATCGCTGTAACCGAAGAAGTTGGTAACCAGGCAATGTATCCTTCCGGAGTACGGATGCGGTATTCACCATGATCCTTTTGTAAGAGATCAACCTGTGTTCCCATTAATACCTGACTCGCCATTTCAGCCGCATTATCAGGCTTAGTTCTCATATTTCCGACAGATAAATGTACGATACCGATCAGTTTATTGCCTAAGTTTTGTTCGGGCAATAAGTTAATGGCCACCGTTGCCGGAATATTTTTAAATTGCTGTTCGAAAGCTGTTTTGGCGGCTGGTTCTGTCGTTTCTATCAGATAGTCATTTTTGGCAACATCTGTTTTTGTGAAGGCAAATAGCTTTGTACGCTTATCAGGAGCATATGCTTTTCTTACGGTTTCTTGCAGTTCTTTAACCTGAAGATAAACAGTGGAATCTAGTGCTTGTGAAAAGGCATGGTTAATCGTAAAAAAGCCTGCACAGGTAAGAATAGCATATTTTAGTTTATTTGTCATGCTGATTAGTTTGGTTTTTAAAGATAGTCTAAATTGTATGTTTTCACAAGAAATGTTGACGATTTGTGAATTAATGATCGATTTTTTTGCATAAATACGAATGCGGAGCCTTGTCAGAATTAAAAAATTCTTAAAAAGAAAAATGCAATTGTGTATACTTGTATTGCTAAATCGATTAAAATATGAGTTCAAGACGCCAATTTATTAGACAAGGTATTATTGGAGCAACAGCTATAAGTACTGTAGAGACATTATCAAGTTTTTCAATTCCGCAGAAACGGTCGGGAATGAAACCGATCGTTATTTCGACTTGGGACTTTGGTATCGCGGCAAATCAGGCAGCATGGGAAGTGCTAAAAAAAGGCGGAAAAGCAATTGATGCCGTAGAGCAGGGAGTGCGTGTACCGGAAGCTGATTTAAAAAATATGACAGTAGGAAAAGGTGGATATCCAGATCGCGATGGTATCGTTACCTTAGATGCCTGTATCATGGATTCAGAAGGAAACTGTGGTTCCGTGGCAGCCTTAGAGCATATCGCACATCCAATTTCTGTAGCTCGTCTGGTAATGGATAAAACACCACATGTGATGCTTGCAGGAGATGGGGCATTGCAGTTTGCGCTGGAGAATGGTTTTGAAAAAGAAGACCTGCTTACCCCAGAAGGAGAAAAAGCATGGAAAGAATGGTTAAAAGAAAAGAAATATAAACCGGTTATGAATATTGAGAACAAGTCATTCGCGGTGGAGCGTTTGCCAGGTAATCAGTATAATCATGATACAATAGGTATGCTTGCATTAGATGCTCAAGGCAATCTATCTGGTGCATGTACAACAAGCGGTATGGCTTTTAAGATGCATGGCCGGGTAGGAGACAGCCCGATTATCGGAGCTGGACTTTATGTAGACAATGAAGTAGGCGGGGCCACTTCTACAGGAGTAGGAGAGGAAGTCATTCGTACAGTAGGTAGTTTTTTAGTGGTCGAGTTGATGCGTCAGGGATATTCACCGGAAGATGCCTGCAAAGAAGCTGTAAAACGTATTGTTAAGAAGAAACCTAATATTGCAAAAGATATTCAGGTAGGATTTTTAGCATTGAATAAAAAAGGTGAATATGGATCTTATGCTTTGCAAAAAGGATTCTCATACGCGGTATGTCATAACGAAAAGCAGGATCTGCTGATTCCAGGTTCCTATTATTACAAATCATAATTTTTCAAAATCAGTAAACTATTATGACGCTTTTTCTGTCATTTAATTTCTAAGTTTGAATATAAAATATATTAAGATATGAAAGCAACATTTGGAGGCGGCTGTTTTTGGTGTACGGAAGTTATTTTTCAAAATACTGAAGGTGTAAAATCCGTTTTACCAGGATATATGGGTGGGCTAAATGATAATCCTACCTATGAGCAGGTATGTACAGGTACCACAGAACATGTTGAAGTGGTACAGATTGAATACGATGAAGATCTTGTTAATTACGAAGAATTATTGAAGATCTTCTTTAAAACGCATAACCCAACGACTTTAAACCGTCAAGGTAATGATGTCGGTACGCAATATAGATCGGTCGTATTTTTCCACGATGAGGAACAGGAAATACTAGCTAAGAATTTTATTGATGAGTTAGATAGTGAGGATGTTTTTGAAGATCCTATTGTGACTACTGTAGAGCCAGCGGTTACTTTTTGGGTAGCAGAAAACTATCATCACAATTATTTCAATACGCATCCTGAAAATCCTTTCTGTTCTGTTGTTATTGCACCAAAACTTCAAAAATTCATCAAAGAGTTTAAAGATTAAAAGATTAAAAGATTTTAGAATATAAAAAAAACCGCTTAATAGCGGTTTTTTTATGTTCTAATATAGCTGTAAAGTTATTTGCTTCTAAGCTTTAAAATAACTCAATCTGTCCGCCATTATCCGTTTGGATATCGTCAGGATTTGTTATTTCCAATTTAATATCACTTTGGCTATTCGTTGCTTCAGCTGTCTTTTCCGTTTCCTCACCAGATTCAGAAGTTTCAGTAGGAGCTGTCACCTCTTCCTTAGCATTCACGGCCAGATCAATTTCATCAGTAGTCAGTTTAACACTCTTCACCGTATGAAAGGATAGGCGGTTACCTTGCGCTTTCAAACCTTTAACATCAATGATCTCATTCAAAGGTTGATCTAAACTCTCCTCTGTCTGCGATTTTCCTTTCAGAACTTCCAGGTGTACCACAGGATCTGTACTGTTTGTCAGCACGATAAGTTTTGATCCAGGTTCGTCATTAATAAATGACACACTTTTACCGACAGGAATATCATCAAATTTAAATCGCTTCACATAGTAGGTGCCCGATTTACCATCTTGATGGATTGCAGTATAAACATGATCAGGGAAGTATTTCTCGATGCGAATCATCTTATCATCGAAATAATTGCTCAGATCAAAATTAGACAGCTCGTAAGTACCGTCCGACATGACGATCAAAATTTTGTCGTCACCATCAAACTCCCCTAAATATTGACCTCTTTCATCAGCATTTAAACGTTTGGTGATTTTATCAAACCAGATCTTACGGCCAGCTAAGGTCGAAACCCCAGCGCTTTTGAACGTGATCTTTTTAACCGGATATTTCGAAACAATATTTCCTTGAGATGCACGGCCTTTAATGGCTATTTCAGCAAAATTCATGTCGAAATTAAGCTTTCTCAATTTCGTATGCGGTTTCAGTTGAATATTGACTACCTCTGCCTCTCCATTCGGATTTGCAGTGAAGTAAGTTACTTTAGAACCCTTTGATCCTTTGCTGATGTCATATTCTTTATCACGTGTCACACCGACAACAGCAAAACGTTTGATGAAACTTGTACCTGTATCACCTTCTTTATAGATGGCATTGTAAATTGTTCGCTCATCGCCCTTTTTAAAGACAGCGACATGGATGATATCTTTTCCGACAAATACTTTGTCCTGAATTTTGGTGACTACATATTTGCCATCTGCACGGAAAACAATGATGTCATCGATGTCCGAACAGTCGCACACAAACTCGTCTTTCTTCATCCCCGAGCCGATGAAACCCTCTTCACGGTTGACATATAGTTTTGCATTGGCCAAAGCTACCTGTGTAGCTTCAACGCGATCAAAAGCTCTTAATTCAGTCTTGCGGCCACGACCTTTACCATATTTATCACGCAATCTTTCATACCATGCAATTGCATAGTCAGTCAAGTGTTTAAGATGGCGTTTAACATTCTTGATTTCATCCTCTAGAGAAGCCATCTGATCATCAGCCTTTTTCACATCAAAGCGCGTGATGCTACTCATCGGTTTATCGATCAATCGCTTATAATCTTCAGGGACGATAGGACGGTAGAACTGGGAGAAAAACGGTTCGAAAAGACCATTTAGCACGTCAACAACCGTATCGAAATCTCCAGCATTTTCGTATTGAGGATGCTTATACATACCCTCTTGAATGAAGATTTTCAGTAAACTGCTGAAGAATATCTTCTCTAAGAGATCATGTAATTTGATTTCAAGTTCTTGTTTTAATAAGTTCTTTGTATTGATGGTGTTTTCAATCAAGATATCATTAACACTTAAAAAGTGCGGCTTATCTTCTTTGATCACACAGGTATTTGGTGAAATGGAAACCTCACAGGCTGTGAAAGCAAATAAAGCATCAATCGTAACATCAGGAGATATTCCCGGAGCTAGATGCACTATAATCTCCACAAACTCTGCCGTATTATCTTCGATTTTCTTGATTTTGATTTTCCCCTTATCATTCGCTGCAACTACGCTGTCTATCAATCCACCGGTAGTTGTTCCAAAAGGAATTTCAGTAATCGCTAACGTTTTCTTATCACGCTCCTCAATTTTTGCACGGACCCGGATCTTGCCACCGCGTTGTCCTTCATTGTAAGCCGAGCAATCTGCCATTCCCCCCGTTGGAAAATCAGGAAGGATATGTGGTCTTTCGCCATTCAAAACCTGAATGGAACCATCAATTAACTCCAGGAAGTTATGAGGCATAATTTTAGTAGCCAAACCTACAGCAATACCCTCAGCACCCTGAGCTAGCAATAGCGGGAATTTTACAGGTAATGTAACCGGTTCTTTATTACGGCCGTCATAACTCAATTGCCAGTTTGTTGTTTCTGGATTGAAGACAACATCCAGAGCAAACTTCGATAGACGTCCTTCGATATAACGAGGAGCAGCAGAAGCATCTCCGGTAATAGGATCACCCCAGTTTCCCTGACAGTCAATCAGTAGATTTTTTTGACCGATCTGAACCATAGCATCGCCGATTGAAGCATCACCATGAGGATGATATTTCATCGTGTTACCGATCACATTTGCGGCTTTGTTATATCTTCCGTCATCCATCTCTTTCAATGAATGCAGGATACGTCGTTGTACAGGTTTAAAACCATCATTGATATGAGGTACAGCGCGATCTAAAATAACATAAGATGCATAGTCCAAAAACCAGTTTTCATACAAACCCGAAAGTGGAATTGTTTTACTGTTATTTGTCTGTCCGTTATTTAATTCTTCTTGATTATCGTCTGCAGGATAGTTTGTTTCTTCACTCATGTAATCAATAATATGGTGTTTTTATTCTAATTTGCTGCAAGAAAGCATCGTTTTTTGCAAGCGTAAAAATACGAAAAGCATTTCGTTTTATCCAAAGGATATACAAATAGATTTACATTGAAAATTTCAACATTCAAAAGTGGCATTCTAAATTCAGAAAAGATGCATTCAGGTCTTATTTAGCATCTTCAACCCGATCATACCAATAACAATCCATATCCCAAACGGTAAACTTAAATGTATCGGTGATCTTAAACCCAGCCTTCTCTAATACATTTCGTGAGCCTTGATTATCGACATGCGTAATCGCATGGAGAGGTATATGCGTCATGTTTTCATAGTAAAAGGCAATACAGGCCAATGCCGCTTCTGTGGCATAACCTTTACCCCATGACTCTTTACGGTAGCGATAGCCAAAATCTAGAAAATTGACGCGATTATTCATCGGTTCGTCGATAAACTTAAATCCGGTCCAGCCTATAAATTGATTTGTTGCTTTTTCAATAACAGCAACACGTCCTGTACCATATGCGTCATATTGCTGCAGCAAACTAAGAATATAATCTTTTGCCTCTTCACTCGATTTTAAAGGAGATCTGTTTAAATAAAGATGAACTTCCGGTTGCGAATCCATCGCATAGAATTCTTCAACATCATCTAAAGTTATCGGACGAATAAGTAGTCTCTCCGTTTCGAGTGTAGGTACGTATTTCATAAAAATATTATTTAAAGTAAAGTTAATAGAAATTAATTATCTTCAACTATTTAAAGCGTCGTGAAGAAAATGGATACAATGGGGAGAGAAATTGTTGATTACTTACATCAGGCAGATTTTTCAGTAGTCGTACAAATAGCATTTCTAGGGAATTTTCTGCTATTTTTCTTATCCATTACATTTTATGCTGTGGTGCACTATCTGTATAACAGCAAGCAGGAGTTGGTTGAGCGTCATCCCATATTGAAAGCAGATATAGGAAATGCAATTTTAAATATCTCCCTTAATGCGGTTATTGCCATTGCTGGCATTTATATGTTAAGAATTGGATGGATTAAAATAGTTGATCTTGATTGGATGGTATTTCCAATCAAATTTTTAGGCGTATTGTTTCTTGTGGATTTTTTGATGTTTATACTGCACTGGCTTGTTCACAAATCCTTTTTATATCGTTATTTTCATTACAGGCACCATACCTTCGAACGTACAAATGCATTGAGTCTCTTTGTGATGCATCCACTAGAGAATGTAATGTTCGGAGTCATTCTGGTCATCGTCTTTACGCTAATTTCCTGCGATATCTTTACGGTTGGTTTTTATCTGGGATTCAATCTACTATGGGGAATATTAGGACATATTGGATTTAATCTTTTTGAGTTTAAAAATCGATGGATAACCAATGGTCTTTTTCATATGAATCATCATCATGATATTCATATTAATTTTGGTTTTTATACCTCAATCTGGGATAGACTATTCAAAACTCATCGGGAATCCTGAAACCAGGAATAGACTTAATTCAGCAATGTCAACTATTAAAAATCCGATTGCAATAGAAGATCATATAAAATAATTCGTCCAAGAATCATTTTTTAGATCCTTGGACGAATTGCGTTATAGCTGTAAAAGAGTGTCTACACTTTTTTATCCGTACTGTTTGTATCATCCGGCGAAGCCGATTCCACAACAGTTGGTGTAAGAAACTTTTTAGGTTTCCGTACGATTCCCCATTTTTGAAGCAATTCCTGTGTTGCATTTCGTTTGAGATGCTCTTTTTCAGGCTCACCGATTAAATATCCGATAGGCTCCATGCTAGGGATCGCATCAAAAATAACCTTTAAGGTTGCGAACATTGGTAGCGCTAGAATTAATCCTGCTAAACCAAAAATCATTCCGCCCAGTAAAATAGCAATAATAGCCATCAGGGGGTTAATACTTACTTTGCTGCCGACGATATTAGGAGTAATGATATTACCTTCTAAAAATTGAACTACCTGAAACCAGGCAATTACACCGACCGCATATAAAGCGCTATCTTTTGTTGCCAAAGCAAACAAAGCCGGTAAGATTGAGCCAATAGCGATACCAATATAAGGCAATAACATGAGCAAAGAAGCCATTGAGCCAAAAAACCACGCGTATTGAATACCCATCAACATGAGGCCCACTGTATTCAGTACAGCGACAATTCCCATCACCATTACAAGCCCCAAACAATAACTTTGTACTACCTCATAGATTTTGCTCAGTACAGCATGAATTTTCTTGTTATCCGTGTTTTTAAATGCTTTAAAGAAAAACTCTTTGAAAAAATCACGGTAGTAAAGGAGAAAGAAAATAAAGATAGGAACTAAGATAACACCAGCTAATGTACTTCCTATTGAGCCAAAAGCTGTTGACATATAACCGCCAACATTCTCTAAAGCATTATTTCCCTGCTCTTTCATCTTTTGAATCACCTCACTTCGCTCTAATCCAAATTGAGATTGAATCCAGTTCTGTATCGATTCTACAGCGGCCAATACTTTTTCCTGAATCGCCACAGCATCTTTTCCAATGATAATACTTTGATGTACAATAAACCAGATCAAAGTGCTGATAATTAAGATGGCAATAATAACAGCCATGATAGAAGCTGCCGCCTTTCCAAATCTCAATTTATTTTCAAAAAATGATGCAATCGGGTAAAGTGTCATTGAAAGAATGATCGCAAAAAGTAACGGTACGATAACACTTTGAGTGACATATAAAAATCCGATGATTAATGCCAGGGCAAACAAACTTGAGGCAAGCTCAACTGAATACGGTTTTTTTCCTGATTTACTTTCCATATATGACTGCTAACAAATAAAGGGTTAATCTTAATTGAGAATACAATTAAGCTTTTTTCTTTCTATAGCTAAATCCTTGCCAAAAAAACATATACAGTAAAGCGATACCTAAAAACAAAGCATTAAAATACATCACTTGCGGTATCCTGGTGATAATATCCTGATAGTACATCCCTGCAAATAAGGCTCCTAAACCAATACCTGCCTCCATCGATATGTACATCGTCGCTACCGCACGTCCACGTTGATTATGCTTACCAAGGTCTATGGTCCAGGCATTGATCGCAGGAGATAAGATTCCTGTACCGATACCGTATATACTTGCTCCTAACATCAGTTTGTTAAAGGAATCTCCCTGTCCAATGAGGTATAAAGAAATACCAACAATAAATAACCCGATCATAATTACTTTGGTACGTCCATATCTGTCCGATGCTTTTCCTGATATGAAGCGGATCAAAATTGATGCAATCGTATATGCGGCAAAGAATATCCCCTTATTGCTCAGATTGAGGTGATCACTCCAATCGGGGATTAATGTCAATATGGCTCCAAATGCGGAGTAAGATAGAAACGTTACAATTCCCGCTGGTAATACACCGATATCAATGATGTCGGTACGCGAGATTTTGAACATGGATAAATTGAGCTTTTCTTTTTTTGCAAGTGTTTCCTTCATATTCATGACAATAACAATAGAAAGAAGCGCAAAAAGCGATGAGCTATAGAACATGATATTGATACCAAAATACTGGAAAATAGCACTACCGATAGCGGGACCTACTGCACCGCCAATTGCAAAACAGAGACCATGCATCCCTAAAGCTTCACCCCAGCGTTCGCGTGGTATGATATCAGCAACGTAAGCTGAAGTAGCAGTAGGTTTGAAACCTGTTGAAAAACCATGAATCAATCTCAAAAGAAGAAAACCGGAGACTGTCGTGAGCACAGGATATAGAAAACCGCATAAGAAACAAACAATAGACCCGATGGCCATGACCGGCACGCGACCCCATCGATCGGTCAATTTACCACTGAAAGGACGCGAGATACCAGCTGTTAAAGTAAATAAGGCTATGATTAGACCCTTATGTTCGGCTCCCCCCATTTGGCTCAAGTAGTTCGGAAGCTCTGGAATAATCATATTGAAACTCGCTGAGAACAGTAGCGAACTCAAGCAGAGAAGGGCAAATTGTAATGTATATATGGATTTATTTTCAGTCATGTTAAACGGACTCTTGTTTGTGTAAAAAATGAATCGCCTTCTTTTTGAGAGAAGGCGATGTCTTATAATTTTTTTGTTCGCGCTATTTCCGAACAAAAGATGGTGGTTGCTACAGCGACATTTAAAGATTCTGCCTCACCGATCCTCGGAATCGTGACAGGTTTGTCGACCAATTCGATTAGTTCATCCGAAATGCCATTTCCCTCATTTCCCAGAATAAGGAGACCTTCATCTCTCCAGTCGGTTTCGTAAATACTATCGCCGTTGAGTAAAGCACCAAAAACAGGTATTTGAGCCTCTTGAATAAAAGCTTTTAAATCGAGATAATGGATCTCAATACGTGAAAGAGAACCCATTGTAGCCTGGACAACTTTAGGGTTATAAGCATCTACAGTACCGATTGAACAAAGGATCCGTTGAAAACCAAACCATTCGGCTGTGCGGATAATGGTACCGAGATTTCCAGGATCTTGAATGTCGTCCAAGAGTAAGGTATGCTGTCCTTTGAAATCTTTTATGGCTAATGCCTTCTGTTTCGGTATATGTACCAGAGCCAGTATACCCTGAGGAGATTTTAAGCTGCTTATTTTTTGAAATTCGTTTTCAGTCAGCACATAAGATTTTATTTTTCCCGATATTTTACCCACTTTTGCGAGTACATCTTCTGTATAAAATAAGCTGTCAACTTGATAGGAGGAAGATAGAAATTCGATAACAGATTTTATTCCTTCGACAATAAAAAGACCATGTTGTTTGCGAAACTTTTTATTTTGAAGTGATGATATTAGAGTAATTTGTGCTTTTGACAACATTTTTTAATGATAAATAATCAACGCCTTTTAGCTTTTACAAGTATAACGCTTTTGTTGCTAATTTTCACATCTTGCCGTACAGCACGTTTCTTAAATGAGGACCAAGCTTTGGTAGATCATGTGGATATTCATGGTGTAAAACCTGAGCTCAAAGAAACAACCTCGCTCTATATTTCAAATGAGATTAAGGTCAATTCGCGGGTTAACTTATTTATCTATAATCTTTTTAATACAAAAGATGGAAAATATAAGAAACGTAATATCAGAAATGTCGGTGAAGCCCCCCATTTATTGGATTCTGGTTTAGTTGATTTATCTGCGACACAGATAAAAAGATTTTTATTTACAAAAGGTTATTTTGGTGCTAGCGTAAAACCTGAAATAGCGGTAAAGAATAAAAGAGCGGCCATTCATTTTAATGTTACGCAGGGCGATCCCTATTACATGAACAAAATTACGTATAATTTTGCTGATTCTCTTGTTGCCGATCTTTATAAAAAAGAAGTAAAACCAGCTACAGTTATCAAAGAAGGAGATCAATATGATGCGGTAAACCTGATCACAGAAAGAGAAAAATTGTATATGGCTATGCGTGATCATGGCTATTTTGATTATATCCGTCAATACATGCGTGTCGCTGTCGATTCGATGTCAAAGAAAAATCAGCTAAATTTAGAAGTGCAGGTTGAAAATCCAAGTGATTCAACAAAACATCAGGTATATACCATTGATAATGTATTCGTTACTATTCGAAATTTTGGAACTGCAAAGAAAGAAATTAAACAGACATTCGACAGCATCAACAAGATCCATTTCAAAGATGAGACAAACAATTTTCGACTGAAACCATTGACCCGATATATGTATATCAAATCTGGGCATCCTTACAATCTGACGAAAGAAAATCTTTCTTACGATCGTTTGTACGAAATGAATGGATTTCGAAGTGTTAAAATTCATTATCAAAAGACAGATTCAAACAGATTGGATGCATTCTATGAGATGGTACCTCGTCCGTTGATGGGAAATCAGATTGAAGGTGAATTTACATTGAGTTCAGGGATGAGCGGTTTTAATATCGGAAATACATTTTCTCATCGTAATATCTTTGGCGGAGCCGAACTATTGGAAGTAAAATTACGTTATGGTATTTTATTTGATCCTAGACTTAGCGGTAGCATTTCTAACAAAATCTTTAATAATGATATTCAGATCGGTGTAAATCTGATTGTCCCACGTATGATGACACCTTTTCCTGTTAGCAATAACGCACAGTATGGATTAGCTAAAACAACTTTTTCGACGAGTTTACAGATTTTCAATCAGGATGCCACCTATTCAAACCGTTACTTTATCAATACATTAAATTACTCTTGGCACGAATCTGCAAACAAATTCCACAGCTTTACGCCAATTGTGTTGGAATATAGACAAGGACGTTTAAATGATAATTTTGCTCAGAACCTGATAGATCAGGGGTACTTATTATATGTACGAAGTAATAACCGCGAGTATTTTGGTCTGGGATCCCAATACGCATTCACTTATAACGCCAAGAAGCTGACCAAGAAGGAAAATTTTAATTATTTCAAAGGCTCAGTAGATTTGAGTGGTAATATTTTAGATCTTGTAAGCCGGGTAGTTAAGTTTGACCGGACGGCGGATGGCGAAAAAAAGGTTCTTGGAGTACCTTATTTGCAGTATGCCAAAACGGAATTAGACTATCGTCTTTATCGTAATCTAGGGGGCAATAGACAATTTGTTTTTAGGATCAATCCAGGTATCGCTATTCCTTATGGAAACAATTCGACGCTCATGATTTTCGAAAAAAGCTTTTACGGTGGCGGGATGAATGGCATGCGTGCCTGGCAAGCGAGGACATTGGGCCCTGGAAGTTATAATCGGGAAAGTGTCAGTGAAGATTTACGGTTGAACCTTCGGAACTTAGATCAATTAGGGGAAATCAAAATTGAAGGAAATGCTGAATATCGTTTCCGTATATTAAATAGCGTTTTAGGGGCTAAGATGAATGGCGCTACCTTTGTAGACTTTGGAAATGTTTGGCGATTAAAAGAGAATGAATTAAATCCAGGCGGAGAGTTTAAGTTTGATAAATTTTTAAGTCAGATTGCAATAGGAACAGGTTTTGGACTTCGTTTTGATTCCGACTATTTTATTATCCGATTGGATGCAGGACTTAAAGTTAAAGATCCGCAATTCTCAGGAAGCGATCAATGGGTGTTAAAGCATTTTTTCGATTCCAAAGAATTTAAGGATCAGTATTACCAGACGCACAGGCCTGACCGTTATAATTTTATTCAGTATAACTTTGGTATTGGATTACCTTTTTAGAAAATCAAATTTTTTAAACTTGCAAAAATAGACTCTATAATAGACGAGATATTTAGGCCCTGCGAGTGATTGAAGAAAAAGAAACATACCGCCAGTACAATTGCCGTCAATAATAGTTTCTTAAATGCATAAGCAATAAGTAAGATCACAGCCGGGATAATCAGAAACATAAGTCCGCTGATAGCAAAAGCAGACAATCCTTTGTCAGATTTATAGATATAAAATAGTCTACCTTTTGATCTGTCTTGATTCTTATGTTTGAAGAATACAAATGTGGAGGATTCAATTTTATCATTTGGAACCCCAATTCCATCGTGGAACTGTAAGTCTTGGGTAAACCCATTAATGCTAAATTTATACGTACCGTTGATACGTTCATTTGTTTTCTCTGCGGAATCTACAGCTATAACGGCAAGTTTCCCATTGCCTGATAAATTTTCTTTGACTATAAAATTCTCTATTTTTTGCATTTGTGCATGCCCCAAAAATGGAATTAACAGCAGGAGAAACAATAATTTTTTCATTGTACAATTTGTTTTTTAACGGTTATGAAGCGATCATGATCTGCACTTAGCTATCTGTAAGATCATGATAGTTTCATTATATAATTTGTTTTTTATCAATAATGAAGCAATCATAAATCCAGTATTCTTCAAGATTTGAACTGATTTAGTTCATGATGTTTCATTAAAAATTGTTTGCGTTGCAATTTTAGACATTTTCTATCTCTTTATAAAATAGATAGCCTTAATAATTCAATAAATGTTTTTGTTATTTTATTTCCGAAACAATGAATAATTTGTACCTTTGTCTTGTAAAAAAATTAAATCGAAATGGCAGAAACAGTACAACATAGAGAACCAAAAAAGACTGATAATAACGCAAATCAAACTCATTATTACAAGACTTTAACAATAGCTATCGTTTTGGGTCTTATAGGAGTATTCATTAGATTTGTACCAGATGTTTGCACAAACTTTGATCAACATGTATCGATGTTTTCAGCAATAGCTAACATTAGCCTTGTAGTAGCATCTCTTATCGCTTTTAGAACAGTTTTTGGAATTTTAGGATTCGGAAAAAATAAATAAGTCTTTATAAAAATATAGTAAACGTCAATTCTCTCGAATTGACGTTTTTTTTACGCTGTTTTTTCTTCGAATTGCCTTGGTATGGTTCCATCTAGATGACAGGTAAACCCTTTTTGGAGGTTATTACATAACAACGCATAGGACTAAAAGTTTTAATTATTTATTTACCCACAACAAGATAAAATGTCGATAAAAAAAGACGCTGTTTCCCTTAAGAGAAACAGCGTCTTTTTTTATAGTACGAATAGCAATTAATTATGCAAATAATGACCAAGTTCCCCAAGGAATACGAGCTAAGATTAAGATTAATCCAAGAATGTAAAAAATCAAAACAGTTTTGTTTGCTTGTTTAGCATCAGTCAATTTTTTAGCTTTTATATAACCAATAGAAATTAACACAATCGCGATAATCATCGTAAGCGGATGCTCGATAATTTTAAAACGCATGGTAGGGTCTTTCATAATAGAACCTGAGATCATGGATGGGTATTTTAATACGAAGAATAAAATCAATCCAATTAATAATTGCAAGTGAGAGGCAATAAAACCTAGCAGCGCAATTTTTCTATTATACGGTTTGTTACCTGAGAAGTTTACAAAGGTAATGATGATTGAAACAATCAGAGCTAACAATAAGATAATTGCTAATGTCGAGTGTAAGTGTAACATAATTTCTTCTTTAATTAATTCTTTGAATACAAAAGTATAAAATAACTAACGCTTTTCGCCTATTTCTTTAAATTCAGATTTTTCTTTCCATTTTGGGAAAGTCGCTTCTTGACTTAAGGTATAACCAATATCAAAAAATAGTCGAATATCGGCTAACATACCTTCAAAATTCCACTCCGGAATCACTTCATCGTTGACAGCATGATAACGGCCCTCCAATGCTTTTTTTCGTTTTTCAGTAATGGACCGATCTTTTTCCAGATAATCATTTCCACTACCAGCATAAAATGCAGGAACACCAACCTTCGCAAAATTGAAATGATCAGAACGATAGAAGCCTCCGGATCCAGGATTGCCCTCTGATTTCGTATAGCGGTCAAATTTGAGAGCAGAACGTTCGGCGTAGTCATCCATATCCGATTGCCCTTTTCCAACAATAGATACATCTTTGGTAGCACCCGCAGCACTGAAGGCATCCATATTGATATTAGCAACTGTTTTATTTAAAGGGTAAATCGGATTTCTAACATAATAATCCGATCCCAGTAATCCGTCTTCTTCCGAAGTCACAGCAAGAAATACAATGGAACGTTCGGGAGCTTTTTTAGCTGCTTTAAAAGCTTTAGCAATCTCAAATAGTGCTGCTACCCCAGCAGCATTATCAATGGCACCATTATAGATTGAGTCTCCATTGACTGCTTCGCCAATGCCGAGATGATCCCAATGTGCGGTGTAGATAATATTTTCATCTTGACGGCTTTTACCTTCAAGTCTGGCGATGACATTATTTGACTTTGATCTTTTTATTTTATTGCTGACCTCAAAATTTGTTGTTATTCCCAAAGGAACTGCTTTGAAGCCTTTTTTCTTCGCTTTTTCAATTAGTGAGTCATCATAACCTGCTAGTTTAAAAAGCTTGGATGTACTTTCTGTAGATAACCAGCCCTCCACTTGTGCATATTTATGAGGGTCGTTCACATTGTCTAAGTCCATCTGCGGCGCATTTCCCCAACCTGTACGGATCACATTCCAACCGTAACTAGCTGCCTTTGTCTGATGGATTATCATAACGCCAGCGGCACCTTGACGTGCTGCTTCTTCATATTTGTAGGTCCATCTTCCATAATAGGTCATTGTATCACCTTTAAAAAGAGACTTATCATAATGTCCAGGATCATTGACCATGACAACGACAGTCTTTCCCTTTACATCAAGATCTTGATAATCATTCCACTGGTATTCCGGAGCAACGATACCAAATCCTACAAAAACGAGCTCTGTATTTTTCAATTCCACATGATCCTGCAGGCGACGGCTTGTTAACACATAATCTGTAAGATTATTTAGTGTGAGTTCGTCTTGCGGAGATTTTAAAGATAGGGTTACATTGGGAGTGGAGGTAATCTCTACCATCGGAACTTCCTGAAAGTAACTGTTGTCATTACCGGGTTTTAGCCCTAGCGCTTTAAACTGAGTTGCTATATAGTTGGTCGCCAAAGTATCCCCCTTTGTAAAGGGTTTTCTACCCATAAATTCATCCGATGAAAGTTTGAGGATGGTGCTCTTATAGCTTTTTTCAGTAATGCTGCTGAGTGCTTTTTGATCGAGGGTATTTTGCTTCGTTTGCGCTGATACAAGATGCGGTATACCCATGCATGCTATACCTAGCGCTATGTATTTAAATTGTTTTTTCATGTTGATGTGTTGTTTCAATAGGATAAATCTCCGCAATAGGATGGAAAAGATAAATTTTGTTACTGCTCAATTCTACGCATTTGTAGCGCTTTCTCACTTTTTCCTGCTTTTGAAACACCCGACCATTCTGTAATTTGAAATGACTTTTCTCAGGTAACATTTCAACAGTTAATACCTGATCGGCATGTTTGTCAAATTTTTTAAGGGTACGAAAAAGATGAAGGTCAGTACAACTGGATGCTGCCGGATTTGCTAAATATTGCGCTACAGCCGTGGCAATTTCAGCAGGAAAAATCTGAAGCCCCAAAAATGGATTCATTAAATTTTGAAAATTAGACTTCCATTCATTACCATGCGGCTTCACAGCATGTTTATGCTGTTGCCAAGTCTGCAGATGTGCAAACTCATGAATGGTGGTGATCAAGAAGGAATAGGGGTTGAGATCATGATTCACCGAAATACGATGGCCAGCTGTACGAAAAGGTGCACGATAATCACCAAGTTTTGTACTTCGGGTTTTAGATATTTTGAATAAACAGCCCGTATCATTGATCCATCTGGAGATAATAGGAGCAGCCTCTTCGGGCATAAATCTTTTCAATGTAGCACTATAATCCTGCATAACACAAACATAACTTTTTTTATTATTATAGCACTTATGCAAAAAGAAATTAAAAAATAAAAGCCGCACTATCACTAGTGCGGCTTAAAAAAAAGAATACTTTAATAAATGTTTACCTGTTTATCTTTCGGGTATTTTAAACTATAGCCAAATCGGACCTTTTTAGTAGCGCCAGCAGGAACTGTGACATTCCATTTCAGGATACCGGTCTCTTTTGTTAATTCGGCGCCGTCTTGATCATCGACTGTGATTTCCATCGATTTGTCTGTCGAAATTGGTATCTGGTCCTGCAGGTTGATGGTTACACTGCTCTTCTTATTATTTTTTATGGTGATCTCATATACCAAGCTTTGCTTTTTGCTTCCACCCAATATCTTGGTTTGAGATAGATCATTCACCTTGTCACGCTTTATGCTGATCATCTTGTCTCTCCCCATGCTCATTTTGAGCGTATCGGTAGAAGCATTTGGATCAATAAAGGTTTTGCCAACCAGCATGTTTTCGAACATGACATTTGCAATTCCGGGCATTAGATTTAGTTTTTCATAATCCGTCAGCTCCGCCATGAGATAAACATTAGGATCTAAACGCGGTACTGCTAGATAACTGTAATTAGCCGGATGTTTGTATTCTTTTAACGATACACTATGTGGCTTACCGTTGGATGCAATATCGTATGGGATAGTAATATCAAATGTCGTATTCAGCTGATTTTCGTTTTGCTGGGTATAAGTATTGATACCATTTGTCCCGCGAATGCGGATATTTTTTTTGTCTTTGACAACTACTACCTCATCAAGCACAAGGCCTGAAGCCTTATTTTGCAAAGCTTGAGGAAACGTGGGTTGATTATAATACAGTTGCCAAGGGACTAGCGTTGGCGCTATTCCGTATTGAGAAGGAGCACCCGTTGACAAGGTAAGATGAACCTGTTTCCAGTCGATCCCGGTTTCTTGCGTGACATTCGCTTTGTAAATGATTTCCAGCGGTGCAGTAGTACTAGCGGATCGTAGATCATATGATGCATTCCAGGATGCCTGTGAAGATGTGTACGTAATGTCGAAAGGTTGATTTCCAGCTTGGTTATTGATAACCTGAACAATCAGTTGTCCCCCCGAACCCGTTGTTTGTCCCTGTACCTCATCTAGCTGGACTTTCGCTCTGTTAACGACATCTTGCTGGCTAACGATCTTATCTTCTAATATGGTAATATTACTTTTTACCTCCAGGTATTTAGTCTTATAATAATCAGCCATTTTAGCAAGTTCAGCAACGGTGGTATTACCATTTGTTCCTGCTATTTTTTGATTGTTTTCCAGTAATTTTAAGATACTTTCTTCCGTTGCCTTTTGATTTTCAAAAGCTTTTAAAGCGTTAGCCTCCTTTTTGTATAAATTCTCTGCTTTTAAAAATGCATCACTTTTAACATCAGCACCAATATAATTGACAGCTGACCTTACGGACATCACCGTTACGTTAGGAGAGCTTCCGATCTGAATACTATTTTCATCGATACCATTTGCAACATGTGTAAATACAAGTTCACTAGTTCCTGTGGGCAGGTTTACGGTAGCATGATGATTCAGTTCAGCAGCATTGGTATACAGCATAACCTCTTTTAAATCCGTCTTGATAATTTTGGGGCTCTGTGCAAATAAACTGCCACTGATGATGACGCTACCAATTGTTAATGAAATCTTTGTTATCTCCATCTTGTTCATTTAGTAATTTATATAAAGATGCGGTAATTAGTTTTATTTCATAAAAATATTTAGATTTCCTGCATTTTATTGACGTTCTAGATAAACACAAAATTCTCTCCAATTATTTAATTTTCAAATGAATTACTTGTATGATCTTAGGTTGATCGATATGAAATACATGCTAATATAAATAGATTTTTAGCTATTTATATTAGTAAATTATCATTTATTGTTTTATCTTAGTGCTGGAAATTTTTATAGTTAGCTCGTTTTCAGTTAGCTTATAAAATGATAATATTTATTATCTTTCCAATATAAAATAATTCTTGATGATAACGGAGAGAGCGATTTAATCGTTTAAATTTGATAGCGTTCAAGATTAATCTCAAATAAATTAAGTCAAAAAGTAGACACATAAAAAATATGCTAGCGAGATTAGATATTAAGAATTACGCATTGATTGACGAATTATCAATTCAATTTGATAAAGGATTGAATATCATCACAGGTGAAACTGGTGCGGGTAAGTCAATTATCATGGGTGCGCTATCCCTTATTTTAGGAAGTAGGGTAGAAGGAAAATATTTTTTTAATCAAAATAAGAAATGCAGCATTGAAGGTTTTTTTCAAATTGAAGCATACGATCTGAAAGGTTTTTTTCAGGAACATGATCTGGATTATGAAAATGAAACCATTATTCGTCGTGAAATTAGTGTAGATGGTAAGTCGCGTGCTTTTGTGAACGATTCACCAGTTACCTTAGCTATCCTTAAAAGTTTAGGTGAAAAGTTGATTGATATTCATTCACAGCATGCCACCTTGCAGATCAATACGGAAGAATTTCAGTTTTTGGTCGTGGATAATGTCGCAAAGTCCACTGCTTTAAAAGCGGGTTACCTAACCTCATTTTTAAGGTATAAAAAAGTTAAAAACGAATTAAGAAAGATAAAGGAACAAGCCAAGCAAGCTCATATTGAAGCAGATTTTAATCAATTTCAGTTTGATGAGCTTCATCAAGCATCGCTAACTGCAGATGAGCAGGTAAATTTGGAGGCCGAGCAGCAACAACTTGAGAATGCAGAAGAGATAAAAAGAGGCTTACTTGGTGCCGTACATATCTTAGAGGAGCAGGAGCAGAACGTAATCTTACAGGTGAAAGAATCTTTAGGTCAGTTAGAGTCTGTAGCTTCTTATCTTACAGCTTTGCCCGATCTGGTCAATCGACTTCGGAGTGTCTGGATAGAGGCCAAGGATATTGCTACAGAAATTGGTTATCTGGAGCAGGGAACAAATTTGGATCAGGACAAATTATTGTTGATCAATGAACGTTTGAGTTTGATTTATAACCTTCAAAAGAAGCATCATGTCGATACAGTTGAAGACTTAATAGCAATCAAAGATGCTTTAGAACAAAAACTACTGGATGTTAATAGTCAGGATGAGCGAATTATTGCCTTAGAGAAAGAGCTGACCGAGACTTATCAGCAGGCTTTAGAAAAAGGAAAAGCATTAACTGAATTGCGGAAAAAAGCTTTACCTCAAATTGAAAAGCATGTCGTTTCAATCTTAGCGGAAGTAGGCATGCCAAATGCCAAACTGGAAGTCAGGCTGGAGGATTTAGCGGAAAATGAACTGAAAGAAAATGGAATGAACAGTATCCAATTTTTATTTTCGGCAAATAAAGGACAGGAATTACAGACAATTCATAAGGTTGCTTCAGGTGGAGAGTTATCGCGTGTTATGCTTGCGATTAAATCTTTGATTGCAAAGAGTTCAGCATTACCGACGATTATTTTTGATGAAATTGATACCGGTATTTCTGGTGAAGTAGCATTGAAAGTTGGGGAGATTATGGAACGCTTAGCCGGAGATATGCAAGTTATTGCGATTTCTCATTTACCTCAGATCGCATCAAAAGGTAGATCTCATTTTAAAGTCTATAAAATTGATGAAGGTGATAAAACAAAATCTAATATTGTGCTTTTAAATCAAGAAGAGCGTATCAAAGAAATCGCTCAGATGTTGAGTGGAATAAAACCTACCTCTGCAGCACTAGCGCATGCTAAGGCCTTGTTAAATATTGTTGATTAGTAGAGTTTTTAAAAGGAAGAAAAAGAAAGAGCCTCAGCGTTATCTGAGGCTCTTTCTTTTTCTAGTTACCACCATTGTCTGCATCAGTCAATGTGATCTTTACCGTCATATCTTCAGGAGACTTGATAATTGAAGAAGTTCCAATATCTTTTGCATAGATTTTAACCTTACCAATTGAGTAATTTGCCGAATAGCTATAATTATCTATTTCTGCTGGTATTATTTCATATTGATTAGGATTGCTTTTTGTTTTCATAGCAACGGTAACTGTTCCTAAATCGAAATATTTCTTATCTAATTCGGGAAAATCTAATTCAACAACATACGTGTCAGTACCTGCAATTAAATCCCAATCAGCAGTAGGAACTGCTGTTGTATATGTTACTCCTGGGAGAAAATTTGTAATATACTCTTTCGTGCAAGAGCTAAGTGAAGTTAAGGTTGCACCACCTATTAATAAGGCTAATAAAATTCTTTTCATATCTGTAGTTTTTTGTTCCTTAATTTGTAAGACTGTTTGTAACTAAAATAGTTTAACAATCTTTTAACACTTCTAACAAAAAATGCACCATTTCTGGTGCATTTTCTTAAATAAATCAAATTCTATTAATCTTCTTTTTTATCTGCTGGCTCAATCGGTCTTTCAGAACGATCAGCAGTGACTTCAATTTCTTTAGTTTCAGCGTTTAAATCAACTTTTAAACGATCGCCAGCTTTGACATCACCTTTTAAGATTTCTTCAGCGATTGGATCTTCTAAATATTTCTGAATTGCTCGTTTTAATGGACGGGCTCCAAAATTAGTGTCGTATCCTTTCTCTGCGATAAACTCTTTTGCAGTTTCAGTCAAATCTATTGTGTAACCTAAATCTGTGATTCTACCGAATAGAGATCTCAACTCAATATCAATGATTTTGAAGATATTCTCTTTCGATAACGAATTGAAAACAATCACATCGTCGATACGGTTCAAGAATTCAGGAGCAAAAGCACGTTTCAACGCTGTTTCGATAACAGTTCTTGAATGTGAATCTGCTTGTGTTGTTTTTGCCGCAGTGGTAAAACCAACACCTTGACCAAATTCTTTCAATTGACGTGCTCCGATATTAGAAGTCATGATGATGATGGTATTTCTAAAATCAACTTTACGACCTAAACTATCTGTCAATTGCCCTTCGTCCAACACTTGTAATAATAAGTTGAAAACATCCGGATGTGCTTTTTCAATCTCATCCAATAAGACTACAGCATATGGTTTGCGACGAACTTTTTCTGTTAACTGTCCACCTTCTTCATAACCAACATATCCCGGAGGCGCTCCCACTAAACGTGATATCGCAAATTTCTCCATGTACTCACTCATGTCTATCTGAATCAATGCATCTTCAGAATCAAACATAAAGCGTGCTAACTCTTTTGCCAACTCAGTTTTACCAACACCGGTAGGGCCTAAGAAGATGAATGAACCAATTGGTTTCTTCGGATCTTTAAGACCGGCACGTGTCCGTTGAATAGCTTTCACTAATTTCTGAACAGCATCATCTTGTCCGATGATTCTATTTTTCATTAGGTCACCCATGTTCAACAGTTTTTGACTGTCTGTTTGGCTAACGCGCTGTACAGGAATTCCTGTCATCATCGAAACAACTTCTGCAACATTATCTTCAGTTACGACATAACGTTTTGCTTTCGTTTCCTCTTCCCATGCTAATTTTTCACGGTCAAGTTCCTCTAACAGTTTTTTCTCCGTATCACGTAGTTTTGCAGCTTCTTCATATTTTTGACTGCGAACAACACGATTTTTCTCCAATTTGATCTCTTCGATTTTCTCTTCGATATCAATGATCGATTGTGGAACATGTATGTTTGTTAAATGCACACGTGAACCAGCTTCATCTAGCGCATCGATTGCTTTATCGGGTAAGAAACGATCGGTAATATAACGAGTCGTTAAACTTACGCAAGCTTCGATAGCTTCAGGAGTGTAGTTGACATTATGGTGTTCTTCGTATTTCTCTTTAATACGATTTAAAATCTCAATAGTCTCATCACGAGTTGCAGGTTCAATGGTGACGCGTTGAAAACGACGATCCAAAGCTCCATCTTTCTCGATGTACTGACGGTACTCATCTAATGTAGTAGCACCGATACATTGAATCTCACCTCTTGCTAAAGCAGGTTTGAACATGTTGGATGCATCTAATGAACCCGAAGCTCCACCAGCACCTACAATGGTATGAATTTCATCAATGAATAAAATCACATCTGGAGATTTCTCCAATTCGTTCATCACAGCTTTCATACGCTCTTCAAATTGGCCACGGTATTTTGTACCAGCCACTAAAGATGCGAGATCAAGCGTAACGACGCGTTTGTTAAACAGTACACGTGATACTTTACGTTGTACAATACGTAATGCTAATCCTTCTGCAATGGCAGATTTACCAACACCCGGCTCTCCGATTAACAAAGGATTGTTTTTCTTACGACGTGATAAAATCTGAGAAACACGCTCAATTTCTTTTTCACGACCTACAATAGGATCAAGACGACCTTCTTCCGCAGCTTTTGTTAAATCGCGGCCAAAGTTATCCAAAACCGGAGTTTTAGATTTAATGTCAGATACCTTCTTCGGTTGGATGAATTGCTCTTCTTCAGGATAATCGTCATCACCAGTGGACGAACCTGGAGCTTCATCTCGGATAGTTGTTTTATTTTGTTCTACTTCCGCTTTGAAGATATCATAACTCACCTGATATTGTTGTAGTATTTGAGAAGCGATATTGTCTTCATCTCTCAAAATAGCTAATAACAAATGCTCTGTTCCTATGATTTCACTTTTAAAAATTTTAGCTTCTAAATATGTGATTTTTAGTACTTTTTCTGCTTGTTTAGTAAGTGGCATATTGCCAATTGGAGCGCGAGATACAGCTGAGCTTTTCACGGCCTCCTCTACAGACTGACGTAAAGCCGCAGTGTCAATTCCGATATTTTTCAAAATCTTAATTGCCATGCCATCACCTTCACGAATCAAACCTAACAACAAGTGTTCTGTGCCAATATAATCGTGACGCAACCTCAAAGCCTCTTCTCTACTGTACGATATGACATCTTTTACGCGCGGTGAAAATTTTGCTTCCATGTAATTTACCTTTCTTTTAATGACCAAGAATGATATAAATGTAATAAATTTACTTTATCAATCCTTAATATTTTAGTAATATTTATCAACAATTAAGCCATGCTATTAAATCGATCAAAATGTCAGTATAAAAGTTTACATTTGTGTGTATTTATTGTCCAAACAAAGAATAATTGATTAGTATGTCAGACGAAAAAATAATCTTTTCAATGGCGGGTGTCAACAAAATCTACCCTCCTCAAAAACAAGTTTTAAAAAATATTTACCTTTCTTTTTTCTACGGTGCAAAGATTGGTGTAATCGGTCTTAATGGTTCCGGAAAATCTTCACTGTTAAAGATAATTGCTGGTTTAGATAAATCTTTTCAAGGTGAAGTAGTATTCTCACCAGGTTATTCTGTGGGTTATTTAGCGCAGGAGCCTATTTTAGATCCGGAAAAAACAGTACTTGAAATTGTTCAAGAAGGTGTTGCCGAGATCACAGGTATTTTGAAAGAGTACGAAGAAATTAATGAAAAATTTGGCTTACCTGAAGTGTATGAAAATGCAGATGAAATGGATAAGCTATTGGCTAGACAAGGTGAACTTCAGGATATTATTGATGCAACCAATGCTTGGGAAATTGACTCAAAATTAGAACGTGCCATGGATGCTTTACGTTGTCCAGAACCTGATGCTAAGATTGCCAATTTGTCAGGAGGGGAGCGCCGTCGCGTGGCAATGTGTCGTCTTTTGCTACAAGAACCAGATGTTTTATTATTAGATGAGCCAACCAACCACTTGGATGCCGAGTCTATCGATTGGTTAGAACAACATTTAAAACAATATAAAGGTACAGTTATCGCTGTGACCCACGATCGTTACTTCTTGGATAACGTTGCTGGATGGATTCTGGAATTGGATCGCGGTGAAGGTCTTCCTTGGAAAGGAAACTATTCATCTTGGTTAGATCAAAAATCTAAACGCCTAGCGCAAGAGGAAAAAACAGAATCAAAACGTCAAAAAACATTAGAACGTGAATTGGAATGGGTACGTATGGCTCCTAAAGCTAGACATGCCAAATCTAAAGCGCGTCTTCATAATTATGAGAAATTAGCTTCAGAGGAGACAAAAGACCGTGAAGAGAAATTAGAATTATTCATTCCACCAGGACCACGCTTAGGTAATGTCGTGATTGAAGCAGATAATATTTCAAAATCTTACGGTGACCGTATTTTATTCGAAAACTTAAGTTTCTCACTTCCTCCTGCAGGTATTGTGGGTATTATTGGCCCCAATGGTGCCGGTAAAACTACTTTGTTCCGCTTGATTACAGGACAAGAACAGCCTGATACGGGTACATTTAAAGTCGGTGAAACGGTAGCTCTTGGTTACGTGGATCAAAACCATGATGACTTGGATCCGGAGAAATCAGTATGGGAAAATATTACTGATGGCAATGAGAATATCATGTTGGGCAACCGCTCATCAAACTCGAGAGCGTATGTTTCAAAATTCAACTTTAATGGAGCAGATCAACAGAAAAAAGTTGGTGTGTTATCTGGAGGTGAGCGTAACCGTGTACACTTGGCCATTACATTGAAGAAAAGTTCGAACGTACTTCTTCTGGATGAGCCTACCAATGATATTGACGTGAACACGTTACGTGCTTTGGAAGAAGGTTTGGAGAATTTTGGTGGTTGTGCAGTTGTCATTTCCCACGATAGATGGTTCTTAGATCGTATCTGTACGCATATTTTAGCATTTGAAGGTGATTCTCAGGTATATTTCTTCGAAGGGAACTATTCAGAATATGAAGAAAATAGAAAGAAAAGAATTGGCGATGTCACTCCACACCGTCTTAAGTATAAAAAACTAGTGAAATAGTAAATGGATAGTGCGAAGCTTTTAGAAGCAATTATTGATCATGCTATTGATGGAATTATTACGATCGACAATCGGGGATTGATCGAATCTATTAATCCGGCAGCGTCAAGTTTATTTGGTTATTCAGATCAGGAAGTTATCGGTAATAATGTTTCGATGTTAATGCCCGAACCGGATCATAGTCGCCATGATAGCTATATTGATAATTATAAAAGAACAGGGCACAAAAAGATAATTGGAATAGGAAGGGAGGTTCTTGGAAGAAAGAAAGATGGAACCACCTTTCCTTTTCGTTTGGCAGTGAGTGAGGTCTGGTATAAAAATAGAAATATTTTTACAGGATTTATTCATGATCTTACAAGAGAAAAAGCCGCGGAAAACCGATTGAAAAAACATGCTGTCGAGCTTGAACAGAAAGTGAGCGAAAGAACGAAAGATTTGATTATGCTTGTTTCGGAGCTGGAGAAAACAAAGGCTGAAGTTTCGAAATCGCTTGAGAAGGAGAAAGAACTTGGTCAGCTAAAATCGCGATTTGTTTCCATGGCTTCGCATGAATTTAGAACTCCCTTGAGCTCTGTACAGTTATCAGCTTCATTGATCGATAAGTATATTGAAAAACCAGATTTTGCAAGTGTATTGAAACACACCGGTAAAATTAAGAGCTCTGTTCAATTGCTAACAAGCATCTTAAATGATTTTCTATCACTGGAAAAGTTGGAAGCAGGTGTTGTTACGGTCAATAAGCAAATGATCAATGTGGTTGGATTAGCAGAAGAAATTACCGAAGAGATGCAATTGATCTGTAAAAAGAATCAACATATTGTTTATCAGCACACAGGTGAGGTTGGACTGTTTATGATGGATTCTAATTTACTTAAAAATACGGTTGTTAATTTAATTTCAAACGCCATAAAATATTCTGGTGAAGATACCTTCATTGAGTTTAATACTATAATCGAGGATAATATTTGCATCATCACAGTCCGTGATAATGGAATAGGAATTCCGGAGGAAGATCAGATCAATTTATTTGAACCGTTTTTTAGAGCTCATAATACAGGTAATATACCAGGTACAGGTTTGGGGTTGAACATTGTAAAGCGCTATGTTCATCTTATGGACGGATTATTGGAATACAAATCTGCTATCAACGAAGGAGCTTTTTTTAAGATGATATTTACCCAAAATAAATAATTGAGGTGGAAAAGAAGACAATATTAATTATAGAGGATAATACAGATATACGAGAAGGAACGACAGAGATTTTGGAGTTAACAGGACGTTATCATGTACTGGCAGCGGAAAATGGCCGTGATGGTGTTGATTTAGCAACAACTCATTTGCCCGATTTGATTCTCTGTGATATTATGATGCCTGAGTTAGACGGCTATGGCGTTTTATATATTCTAAGTAAGAACGAAGAAACGGCACACATACCTTTTATTTTCCTTACGGCTAAAGTTGAACGTTCTGATATGCGAAAAGCAATGGAGCTAGGAGCAGATGATTATTTAACAAAACCTTTTGATGATGTTGAGTTGTTAAATGCCATTGATGTGCGCTTTAAAAAGCGGGGACAGATAGGCGAGGCCATAACAGTTAAAAACTCCTTGTATTTAAGTCCTGAAGAACAAGATTTTTTGTTGAAAGAACTCATTGAAAAATCTCGTGTTAAAGTATTCAAAAAGAAACAAAGTATTTACGAAGAGGGTGATGTACCCGTATTCGTCTATTTTGTGTTGAGTGGACAGGTTCGCAGTTTTCTATGTTATAATGATGGACGGGAGCTTTCGACAGATATTCAAATTGCAGGTACATATATCGGGTATGAAGCGATGCTGTTGAATGAAAATTATTCTGATAATGTTGAAGCTATTGAAAAATCCGAAATAGCACTGATCAGTAAAGAAGACTTTTTTGAATTAATTTATCGCAAACCATTGATTGCAGGTAAATTTATCCAGTTGCTATCGGGAAATATTAGAGAGAAAGAAGAGCAGTTGTTAGGATTTGCATATGACACGGTACGTAAACGTATTGCCAATGCATTAATTAGTGTCGCTGAGAAAACGGTGAATATAGCAATTGAAGATGAATGTGTTATTCAAATATCAAGAGAGGGAATCGCAACAATTGCAGGTACTGCAAATGAAACGATCTCACGTGTTTTAGCCGATTTTAGAGAGGAAAATTTAATTGCAAAAGAGAAAAGTGCCATTCGTATTTTCTCAGTTAAAAAACTTCGTAAGGTAAAGCAATAAGGTCTTTTAGTACCACGATATTTTGATCAGAAGGGTCGCATCCAGTAAGGATGCGACCCTTTTTCGTTTTCAGAGCATTTTTAAGCTTAAAAATGTGACGTAGATCACTTTTTAAGCTGATGAACTTCATGTGTAAGTATTTGAAGACTATTTACTTTTGTTCTAGTTCGGATTTAGAATATCAAAAAAGATAGCATGAAAGTAGTTGTTTACAGTATTCAGACCTATGAAAAGGAGTTATTAGCATTAGCTAATGGTAAAATGCATGATTTGACATTAATTTCTAATGGGCTAAATGAAGAAACAAAAGTTTATGCTACAGGGAAAGATGTTGTTGTCATTTCGGCACAGGATATTCTAGAAGCTTCCATGCTCCGGGTGTTAAAAGATATGGGTGTAGGCCGTATTCTGACACGTACTTTAGGGACAGAACACATCGACTTAGTTGAAGCCGGAAAGTTGGATATACAAGTTGCTAATACACCTTATGAGGACCAAAGTCCAAAAGGTATTGCCGAACAGACAATTCGCAATTTGAATTTGTGGGGTGCTGGCAAATGTGTGGGCACTGCTTGTTGTTGTTTAAAAGTATGTCCTGTAAAATTATAATCTCATGAATTCGAACAATAGAATAGATTTGCAGTCTTTAGTACGGAAGTACAATGTTGCAGCCCCTAGATATACGAGTTACCCAACTGTTCCATTTTGGAATAGCGACCAATTCTCTGAGAAGGAATGGTCTAGTCGCGTATATCATACCTATCAAAAATCAAAAAAAGCAGGGATAAGCCTCTATATTCATTTGCCATTCTGTGAAAGTCTGTGCACATATTGTGGTTGCAATACCCGAATTACGAAAAATCATAAAGTTGAAATACCTTATATCGACAGTTTGCTAAAAGAGTGGGGGATGTACACAGCAATATTAAAGGAAGGTGCGCCTTTGATTTCTGAAATTCACCTTGGCGGTGGAACCCCTACCTTTTTTGCTCCAGAGAATTTAGCAAAATTACTGGCGGGTGTTTTATCGAAAGCTCAGGTCGCAGACGATGCATCATTTTCTTTCGAAGCACATCCTGGCAATACGACTTATGAACACTTAGCCGATTTATATCAGTTGGGATTTCGAAGATTAAGCTTGGGAATTCAGGATTTTGATCCGCTTGTGCAGTTTACCATAAATAGAAAGCAGGATGTGAAAGATGTACGCCGCGTTATGCAAGAAGCTCGTGCTATCGGATATACTTCTATTAATTTTGATCTGATTTATGGACTGCCCAAACAAAGTTTGAAAACAATAACAGAAACGATCAAAGAATCGCTGTTGCTTGATCCGGATCGTATTTCTTTCTATAGCTATGCGCACGTGCCATGGTTAAAGCCTGGACAGCGTCATTATACTGAATTAGACTTACCTCAAGGAGAAGAAAAGCTTGCGCTTTATACCGTGGGAAAGCAATTTATTCAAGATGCTGGGTATAGAGATGTTGGAATGGATCACTTTGCTAAACCTGGCGATGAATTGTTCATTGCATTTCAAGAGGAAAGGCTTCATCGCAATTTTATGGGATATGCAGATCGATACCGTCCCTTATTGATTGGTCTCGGAGTATCTTCTATCAGTGATTCGTGGGATGCTTTTGCACAAAATGTTAAAAGTGTGGAGGAATATCAAAAGATGATTGAAAACAATCAGTTGCCGGTTGTGAAAGGGCATTTACTTGATGACGAAGATCTGATTATAAGACGCAACATTTTAGATCTGATGTGTAAAGGAGAAACAAAATTGGTAGCAGATTTTGTTAAAAATGAAGGCATCGTAGAGCGTCTTGAAGATATGATAAAAGAAGGTTTAGTGCATGTTAATGAAGATCATATAATCATTACCCCATCAGGAAGGTCCTTTCTACGCAATGTTTGTATGGCATTTGATCTGAAGTTACTGCATGCAAAAAACGAGAAAGAATTATTTAGTCAAGCTATTTAAGATGATATAATGGTAGAAGTCAAAAAAGTTCAAATAGATCAGCATTGTTTTCATTGTGGTGATGAGGTAGTTTCTACCGGTTATCAGCTTGATGATCATGATTTCTGCTGTTTAGGTTGCCAAACAGTATACCAGATTTTACATGATAATAATATGCAAAGTTATTATCGCTATAACCAGCATCCAGGAAAATCAAACCTTGATAAAACTGCTGATTTGTCTTATCTGGATGAAGCTATTATTACCGATAAACTGATTGACTATAAAGATGAGCAGATCACGATCATAACATTTTACATTCCTGTAATTCACTGTAGCTCTTGTATCTGGTTATTAGAAAACCTGTATAGAATAAACCCAAATATACTTGTCTCGAAAGTTGATTTCATGAAAAAGCAAGCAAGTATCACATTTAAGCATACGGAATTATCACTCCGTGATCTTGTACAGTTACTGCGAAGTATCGGTTATGAACCAAAGATTACATTGCAGGATGTGGTTAAGGCGGGCAAAAAAATTAATGCTAATCCATTGATAGCAAAAATAGCGGTAGCAGGTTTTTGTTTTGGAAATTCAATGATGTTGAGCTTCCCTGAATACTTTGGACTGGCAGGATTTGAAAAAAACTATTCGGTGTTTTTTGGGTATGCAAATCTTTTATTTACACTGCCTGTTTTACTGTATAGTGCTTCAGATTATTTTAAATCGGCATTTTTAAGTATCCGTCAAAAAAGACTGAACTTAGATGTACCATTGGCATTGGGAATATTTATCTTATTTGTACGTACCGCATATGAAGTGATCTCGCAGACCGGGGCTGGCTTTGGGGATACACTTTGTAGTTTGGTCTTTTTTATATTGATTGGGAAATGGGTTCAGGAAAGAACATATTATCACATTTCTTTTGAACGTGATTATAGAAGTTATTTTCCTGTGGCTGTAATAAAGATACACGATGAAAAGGAAAAACCGATTCAGCTGGCCGATTTAAAAGTTGGGGATCGGATATTAGTCCGAAATAATGAGATCATACCAGCAGATGCGGTGTTGCTCCGCGGGGATGCCTGTATAGATTTTAGCTTTGTGACTGGAGAGTCAAAACCTGTGACTAAAACACTAGGTGAAGTGATTTATGCGGGTGGACGTCAAATGGCTGAAGCGATTGAGCTTGAAGTGGTCAAATCGGTTTCGCAGTCTTATTTGACCAAGCTTTGGAATAATGAAAATTTTAAACAATATGATAAACAGTTTCAGACATTTATAAGTTATATCAGTAAATATTTTACGGTTGCTTTATTGATTATTGCCCTATCTGCAACAGTTTTTTGGATGATGGACGCAGATACCGATAAAGCTTGGGGTGCATTTACAGCAGTATTGATCATTGCCTGCCCTTGTGCTTTAGCATTGAGTTCTCCATTTACATTGTCTGCAGCTTTAAGTGTATTTGACCGAAACAAATTCTACGTTAAAAATACAGATGCCATTGAGCAGATGGCATCAATTGACACGATAATATTTGATAAAACAGGGACAATCTCGTCACCTACTGTTAATGGAATTGTTTTTGACGGATATTTAACAGAAGAAGAAAAAATATTGGTGTATTCTTCTTGTCGAAATTCAAGTCATCCGTTGAGCCGGGAGATTGCAAAATGGTTAGAAGGAGTAGATGCTGTACCGGTTAATCGGTATGAAGAAAAAATTGGAGAAGGATCAGTAACTCATATTGGCCAATATACAATCAAGATAGGTAGTGCCCGTTTTGTAGATGTACCTACTCGAGCAGCAGAAGCTTCATATGTATTTGTTTCTATTAATGGAGAAGTAAAGGGGAGTTTTGCAATGGAACAGTCTTGGCGTGCCGGGCTCTCCGGTATTATTCATGATTTAAAACATTATGATCTTCACTTGATATCGGGCGATAATGATCGAAAAAAAGATTTATTAAAGGAGATTTTTCCTTCAACAACACGATTACTATTTAATCAGTCTCCGCAGAATAAATTGGATATTATCAATTTATTTAAGGAAAATGGACATCGAGTCTGTATGGTGGGGGATGGCCTTAATGATGCTGGAGCCCTAAAGACTGCCGATCTAGGGATCGCAGTCAGTGATGATATCAATAATTTTTCTCCAGGTTGTGATGCAATCTTGGATGGCGAATCTTTTGATAAATTACCTAAGTTTTTTGCTTTTAGTAAAGATGCAGTCCGTGTTATTCACTTAAGTTTCTGTATCTCTATTTTTTATAATGTGATTGGACTGAGTTTCGCTGTTCAAGGAGAAATGTCTCCCTTATTTGCAGCAATACTGATGCCTATAAGTACGATAACGATTATATCATTCACCAGTATTTTGACAAGGTGGTTCGCAAAAAGAAGGGGATTATAGAAAGTGTTTATTTTAAAATAGTGTTATGAGTATCATCTTTATGTTGATTGGCTGTAGTGTATTTGTTGCGTTATTGTTTTTAGGTGCTTTTTTTTGGGCTAATAAAACGGGACAAAATGATGATACCTATACGCCTTCTGTTCGAATTCTGTTTGATGATGATGTGGAAGAAATTGAACCGGAACCAGAAAAGAAGAAGCGCTAGGTTTATCTTTGGCTTTTTATAACAGTTCCGTTGTCAGTGATCAGAAGATAATGATAGAGGGGAAATCTTTTTGCTAATAGAATACCTTCTTCTTGACCTAGAACCATAATCGAGGTGCTTAGCGCATTCGCAAACTCAGCAGAAGGGCCGTAGATCGTAACACTGGTCAGTCCAGTTGAAGGATAGCCAGTTTTAGGGTTGATGATATGTGCATATCGTCTGTTGTCAATTTCAGCATACTTCTCATAATTGCCCGATGTCGCAACAGCATTTTCCTGCATTTTTAATATTTTAATCGTTTTATAGGCTTTGAAAGGATTTTTTATGCCTATTAACCAAGGCTTATTATTTGGTTGAAGCCCCCAGGTCGATAGATCTCCGGATGCATTAACGATGCCAGCTACAACAGATTTTTCTTGCATCAAAGCTCTTCCACGATCTGCTGCATAACCTTTTCCGATAGAGCCAAAACCTATTTTCATACCCTGGAGCGGTAAGTAAATACTGCAATTGACACTATCTAAGATAATATGCTGATAACCCACTTTTTCAACTGATTTACGAATAGCTTCTTCCGTAGGTAATTCGGTCATACTGCCATCAAATTTCCAGATTTTGTCTAAAGCAACTATACTGATATCAAAAGCTCCATTTGAATTGCGGGAATAGCCGATTGCTCTTTTGGTCAGATCAAAAACTTCACGATCTACTTTTACAGGTCTAATACCTGCATTGCGGTTTACTTCCGAAATCTGGGTTTCCGGTCTCCATTCTGAAATCAGATTCTCAATACGTGTAACTTCTGCTATTACAAGATCAATATGATTTCGGGCAGATGTGGTATCCCGGTCTACAATAGTGATTTCAAAGACAGAGCCCATTAAAGTCACTTGCTTTTTTTGTAATACCTGTGCCTGACTAAGCGTTATAATAAATAGGAAGGTGATCGTACAAAGAAGTCTCATGAGCAGTAGTATTGATTTGTCTTTTAATAACAATCGGTTAGAATCTGTTTCTTCTCCTTATAATAAAGCAGTGCTTTACCTTTTTGCGATAGGGTCATTTCTTCAAGGACCTTTTCGACGTCACGTTGCATTTGAAGCGATCCACAGATCATAATGACACCGTCATTCTCTAAATGTTCTACAAATAGTTGTACGTCATGTTTGATTAGATCCATCACGTATTGTGCTGTTGATTCTCTTGAATATGCAAACTGATAGGCTGTTAAATGTTTTTTTACAATTTCTTCTTGTGCAAATTGTTGATAGCGCTGTGTAAGTGTATTGTTGTATCTAAAACCAGCATATAAAAGAAGAGGTGTTTTTACATTGTTTTGAATCATACCTAAAAAAGGTGCAATTCCTGTCCCGTTTGCAATCATGATAACAGCAGGAGCTTTAGGAAAGTGGAAGTCAGGATTCGTCATTACCCGGGCATCAATATGGTCATTTTCCTTTAATTCATATAGAAAATTTGATCCCAACCCATTGGGATGCAGCTTAACTTCCAGTTGAATCGTCCCATTATTTGCACCAATGGAATAAAAGCGTTCCCTATTATCATGTGCAGGATATATCGCTAAAAGATCGCCCGACTGAAATTTTAACTTTCTGAGAGGTTTAAATACGACAGTGAATGTCGCGTGATCTTCGCTTGTTTTTTTAACAACCTGAAGTTGCTGCAGATTGGCAACTTTTGACTGGTATAAAGATGGAGCAGTAGCTAGAGCAATGCATGATTTTTCACTCCAGTGATGTACCCAATTTGTAAATTCATGAGCAGATCGATCATTAATTTTATGAAGATCTGAGAAGCGGGTAGCCCATTCTTTGGTCGCAAGAAGTTTATCTATATGTTCTGCGTAGGCACAATAATCTGGGTAGGCTTTCGATCCGAATCCAATTACACTGTATTGGACTGTCTGTTCTTGAGGAAATTTCTCAAGCAGCTCTTCAAAATTTGATGCTCCAGTCGGTGCTGTTCCGATCCCATATGTCGAAGTGAATATTAAAATATGTGTCGCATTTGGATAGTTTTGGTATTGGTTCATCGCTGTAACAAACGAACGTTTACCATCTGCTAGTAGTTGCTTATGAATCTGATTTGCAAAAAATAAAGTACTGCCATTTTCTGAGCCAACTAAAATAATAAATTCAGCTTCATTGGCTTTGTATTTATTTTTAATCTTTGTTTTTGTTCTTCGGAATGTGATGACAAAGCCAGTATAGATAAAGAATACAATGTTTAAAGAAGCAAGAGCTAGAATAATAGCCCAAATCACATTTGTTCGGCCTGTATGGATATCGAGACTTAATTTCTCTAGTGCTGCAGTATAAGGATATTTTGTTTCTTTAACGATTTCGCCATTAAACTGATTAACTGTAACAGCACGATCCTTAAATTTGATCGTGTAAAATTCTTCAGGATCATCATCCATAAAAGGAAATTCAATCTTTTCAATTGTACTTAAAGTGTGCTTTTGAAAAATCGCAAATTCCTTGAAATCCTTTTGATTCTCAGTTTGCGTATCCTGATGTTCAAGCTCTTCGTTCGATTTCTTGATCAGTTCCATCCGTGCCATAAATAAATATGTGCCTGATAAAGCAATGATCAAAATAGGAATGAGGAACAATCTTCCACTGACAACATGAAAATATTGAGCAAAAAAATCACGGTTTATTTTAGAAAAGAAATTGCGAAGACCCTGCTGACGTTTAAGGATCAAGATGAGTCCACTAATGGTAATCAATAGCAATATGAAGGAAACCATGCCGACTAATATACGTCCTGTTTCGTGTAGAAATAAGGAACGGTGTAAGGCGGTTGTCCACTGGATGAACTGGCTTTTGGGTTTGATTTCACCTAATACTTTCCCTGTGGTCGGATTGATATAAGCTTTAATGGTATTACCCTCTTCATCTAAAGCATCTATACTGACAAATTTATTGTGATCGACTGCTATTTCAATGATTTCAGGGTAAACCTTGCGCAAGGCCGTTATGGATTGCGCAAGGGGTATGGTATTGGAATCTTCTACTCGGTATGCTTGTGTTTTTTCGTTAACTGCATCTATTGCTAATATAATTCCTGTTACGGAAAGTATGAGTAAAAATAGGGATGATACTATCGCAAGAGCTAAATGTGCATACCTCCATATGGATAAGGTCATTTTAATTATTGAACTTTACTTAATTTTACAAATTTAATATATCCTTTGCCGCTAGCACGTTCCGCTAATGCTTCTGTTGTCAAGGGAATTTCTACGTCAGTGACATGATACTTTTGTTCTTCAACAGCCGATTCGAAACGTAATTTATAACCTTTGTTCAATTTTGTATCGTCAATTTCTATTGTTCTCATTGCACGGTCACCACCACCAACAGAGGCGCCTGTAATTGCACTAAGTTTGTTGTTGGATTTTGTTTGAAACTTATGCCATTCTTTAAGCGTATTATACCATTGTTTATCTGGGCCTAATACAGAAAGCGTTTTTTCGTAAGCGCCTTTTGGATTGATTAATGATATAATGATATATGCTCCCTCACCCTCATAGCTATTCATTTGAATCATGCACTTGAATTTACTTGATTGTGCAAATGAATTTGAGCTAAATAGTGTAATCAGAAATATAAGTACAGTAAATTTTAAAGAGGTTTTCATGCCGTTATTTTAAGAAATCGATAGATACATTATTTTTTGCTAAAAAGTCATTTTCCTTTGCAATGTCGTAAGCTGTTTCATCAAGTGATGTTAGCAGGTCTTTTTTAGCACCGATTGAAATCAATTCTTTAAGAATAGTATCATCTTTTGCTATTAAAGCCGCTTTATGTAAAGCGCTCATGCCATCATTGTCCTGAGCATTAATATCAGTTCCTAAGGCAGCGACTCTTTTAATCAGGTTTATATTCTCTTTTGCAACCGCTAAGTGTAATAAAGAGCTTTTATTTTTTTGAAGATCAGTGACTGTTAAGCCATTATTCTTTAATAAGGTTAATTTTTCTTCAAAACTATCTCCTTGTGGATTGCGTTGCTGGCTACCTTGTGGTTGAGGATTAGGTTCTGTGTATGAATTTAACCAATAATAAGCAAGATTGTTTCCATCTTTATTCAGCACTTTGATGTCAGCACCATTTTTAAGTAATAAAGCTGCTACTTCTGAAGAGCCATTTGCAATTGCTTTTGTCAATGCAGATTCTCCTTTATCATTTACAGCGTTAATATTTGTTGTTTTTGACAATAGAAGCTCTACCAATTTCGCATCTTTACCGGCAGCTGCGACCATAAGTACGGTATTTCCTTCATTGTCCGCTTTGTTGATCGCAACGTCCTTTGCCAGGAAATAGTTGATAACTTCCATATTGGGTCTACGTACTAATGCATGTAGAATTGTAGCACCATCTTTATTTGTTGCTTTTGGATCTAACTTTAGAGTTTCTACCAAGTATTTATAGGTTTCAATACCATTAGTAACCTGTCTAGATCCTTGAGTAGCGAAGAAAAGAGCATTATTTGTTGGTTTAACTCCTCTTTTTATCAGTTTTTCGATAAGTTCAATATGACCAAGTTTAGCAGCATAGTCGACTGCAGTACGTCCAAAGTTATCCTTATCTGTTAGCGATAACCCTTTCGATACAAAATAATCAGTAATGCTTAAATCATTATCTGATGCGACTGACAATAAAAGTAAGGTCGCCCCATCTTCATATTTTTGCTTTGGATCTACACCTGCTTTGAATAAAGCATCGTAAACAGCTGTGTTTTTGTTTCCTGTTGATGCCGCATAGGCTGCAATAGGAAAGCCATGACTATCTTGATAATTGACGTCCGAGCCTTTAGCTATTAAATATTTGACAAGCTCAAGATTTCCCGTAGAAGCAGCCCAATGTAAATAACTGCGGCTATGGTGTGTTTTTTTAGTAACACTATTTCCTTCTTGTTCAATTAGATATTGGATAATATCATTAGGAGCTTTATTTAAAATAGCGGTAGTAACAGGATCGAATGAAGCCGCATTTGGTTTTGAAGGGCTATTTCCTTTTGCGATTTCAGTTTTAACAGTAGCTAAATTTAGCGAACCTTTCCAAAAATCCGCATTCATCAAGGTGTTGTTATTTTGGGCTTTTCCGTATAAAGCCGATAGTAATAAAGCTGCTAGAAAAATCTTTTTCATATTATGATTGGAATATCTTGAGTTTGGAATTTATTTATACTAAATCTAAATAGAAGGCAAATCTATTAAATTTAATTATAGAAAAAAAATATTATTTATTGAAAATTACACTATTTAAAGGCATTGCAGTGATTATGGTAACAGGACGCTATTAATAATATCTTGTACAATCTGACTTTGTACGTTTAGCTTTTACTTTTGTTCTAAAATAACTTTGTTATATCGAGGGGAATTGGATCATTAAATGAATTTAATTACTGCCGTTATGCTATTTGTAAGTAAACTAATATCCTCTTATTACTTTTTCACCTGTTAGAAGTTATTTGTATAAGCTTCTATGGTGTGTATTTGTATGAATAATTTGTATAATGGGCTATTGGGATCGCAATAATATAAAAGAAGGAAACATAAGGATACTGACTGTTACGAAAGTGATCATAAAGCAGCTCTTTAAACCAATTGAATCTGGAGAAATCTACCGCTGGTATCAGGGTGATACC
>NZ_JBHUPE010000019.1:0-893 GCF_042686355.1 Sphingobacterium anhuiense | reverse complement strand
AAATATAATATCCCTACCGGGAAAAACCATGCAGGAGTAGGGGATTATATAGGATTAGATGGTGTATCCACAAAATCCTATGGAGTAATGTGGGATGATGAAATCAACACAGATTATGCTATTCCTATCGCTTGGGGACGATATCGAGTAGATCAAAATAGAACTCGATATGTAGAGGTCGATACACTTCATTATAAGAACTCAAATGCTATTCTTAGACCAGGAACTATAATTCGATTTCCATATGAGATGAAAAGCCCTAACGGCCGCTTCAGCATGGTCTTTCAAGCAGATGGAAATATATATATAGCTGATAAAGTAAAGAGTAAGATTTTATGGGATTCAGGATCTTTTAAACAATTTGGAACTAGCAGAAACTATCAGCTGAGCTTTCAACTTGATGGTAACTTAATTTTAACGGCGACACCTACCTTACAAAAACCAGGAGTAATGGTTTGGTCAACAGACCATCTTCACGTTAGACAAGATGATAGAAATTATAATAATGTGAAGTTTGGATTTTACGTACTGCAAGATGATGGAAATTTCGTATTATACTATCCATGGGATTTTAACACCAATAAAATGATGCCTATAGCAAGTACGGAGTCGTATAATGGACCATCTCCCCATTTTACTAAAATAAAATAATGTTCTACATAAAGAGAGTAAAATTATATAACCCAAATTAGAAATTTTGGGTTATATAATGATCATTGGTATTTTTATTAAATAAAAATTTAAATTATAGTATGAAAAAAATTCAAATTGTAGCACTTTTACTCGTTTTGGTTAGTACATTTTCTTGTCAAAAGAATAATGAAACGATAGACGTGAAAAGCAGTGAAAAAACAGAAGATAACAACATAAATCTTCTTAGGGATCATTTAAGC
>NZ_JBHUPE010000018.1:0-78207 GCF_042686355.1 Sphingobacterium anhuiense | reverse complement strand
CAGTTGGTAGCTCGTCGGGCTCATAACCCGAAGGTCATCAGTTCGAGTCTGATTCCCGCTACTTGGTAACCCTTTAGTTAAAAGCTAAAGGGTTTATTTTAGTCTTTTATTTTTTCCACCTCCTTCCCAATACCTATCATTTAATCCTCTAATTGTTACAAAGATTTTTTTTTAATGAATGGGATTCCTTTTTCTTTATTTGAATATAATTTTCAATCTAAAGAGTTTGATAATTAGTGTTTTACTGATTATCAATCAATTTATATGTAGTACTTATTATTTTTTTAATAAAGTTGTCTAGGCAATATATGCAATCGATTGTTCGATTTTTGCTCTTTTTTTTTCGATAATATAGATTTAATATTGTGTTTACAAATAGTAAACAACTGACTTAAATACAATATAAAATCATTATTTACAATTATTAAATTAACCTATGAAAAGAAGAGCTACCATACTTTCTTGTGCTTTGTCTTTAGTTATGAGTGCAACTTTTGCACAAAAAATTAAAGTTAAGGGTAATGTTACAGATGATAAGGGAAATCAGTTGTCGGGTGTAACTATTACTGAGAAAGGTACAAGTAATGCTACGGCAACTAATGCTGCGGGAGGATTTGAATTAAATGCAGAAACAGGTAAAATACTTGTTTTTAATATTGTGGGATACGAGCCCAAGGAGGTAGTTTATACCGGTGGAAATCTGAATATTTCATTAATATCTTCGAATACAGCATTAGATGAAGTTGTTATCGTAGCTTTTGGTACCCAAAAGAAAGCAAATTTAACAGGTTCTGTAGCAACAATTACCCCTAAGCAATTGGCAGATAGACCTGTAACTTCATTACAGAATGCTTTGCAAGGTATATCACCAGGTGTGACAGTCTTGAGTAGACCAGGTGAGGTAGGGAAATCTTCAAGTACGGGCGCGTCAAGTAATAGTGGAGGAATAACTGTACGTGGTAGAACTAATTTAGGTTCACCTTCCCCGATGTTTATTATTGATGGAATTCCAGCAACTAGTGCAGAATTTTCGGCATTGAGTCCAAATGATATCAATAGTATGTCCGTTTTGAAAGATGCTGCTTCAGCATCACTATATGGCTCTCGAGCAGCTAATGGTGTTATTTTAGTAACGACTAAGCGTGGTGGCGGTGACCGAGCTGTCGTCGGTTTTAATGCAAATTACGGGTTTCAAAGTGCAACTTATTTACCAGAATATGCTGATGCTGTAGGTTATGCCGAACTGCATAATAGGGCTATGGTAAATGCGGGAAAAGCACCTACATTTAAGCAAGATGTGATCGATAAATTTAAAAATCAAACCGATCCTGATTATTATCCTAATAATGATTGGTATAAAGAGGTCTTGAGAGGTTCCGCTCCTCAGCGTGATTTTGGATTGAATGTAAATGCTCCTGGAAAAATTACAAACTACTATCTTGGCTTAAACTATTTTGATCAAGAATCTTTAGTACCAGGACGAAAACAGGATCGTATTAATATGAAATTGAATACCAATACGACCGTTATCAAGGATTTGTTAACATTTAACACAAATGTTTCTTTTTTAAAGCAAGATTATGATCGTAATGGTAGTGCTATAAGCTGGGTTGAGATGGGTAGAGCGCTGCCTTTTACCTCAATACGTCAATCAGATGGTTCTTGGGGGTCAATCTCAAATGGAGCTGCTAACGCGACAATTGCAAAAAACAATCAATTGCGCGCCATTACTGAAGGTGGAAGGGGTAATAATAGAGATAATTATTTACAAATGGCTGCCAACGCATCTTTAACTCCGCTTAAAGGTTTATCAATTGATGGGGCTATATCTTTGAAATATACCAATACAAATTCTTTTGATTTTATAAATCGTACAGATCCTGTTATAAATTTCATTACGAAACAACCCATGGCCTCTACTGTAAATGCAATCAATGAGCTAAAGGAATTTTGGGGTAAACGTCAGGAGTTGATGTTGCAAGGAACAATTAATTATGAGCGTCGATTTGGAGATCATTATGCGAAAGCGACTGTTGGTGCTTCTGAGGAGTCAAATGTATACAGGGAAGCATTTTTAGGTAGACAAAATTTTGTTAACAACGATGCATCAACGATTATTAACGGTAGTTCAGGCGAAATTAGTAAAGATGATAAAGGTCTTGCTAACCGCACAACTCAAGATGAGTGGGCATTGCGCTCTTTTTTCGGCCGATTTAATTATTCGTACCAAGATAAGTATCTCTTTGAAGCAAACATGAGAATGGATTACTCCTCTCGATTTGCTCCGGAAGTTCGTAGAGCAATTTTCCCATCTTTCTCTGCCGGCTGGAATATCAATAAGGAATCTTTTATGCAGGATGTGGAGTGGATTGATTTATTAAAGTTAAGAGGATCTTATGGGACATTGGGCAATCAAGATGCAGTTGCGATAGGTAATTATTATAACCTTTTGGATCGTTATTCTGCTTACAGCTTTGATGGATTAGCAGTTGATGGATTAGAGCAGCAATATGGAGCTAATAGACTTGCGCTCTGGGAAAAAGTTACGATGTCGAATATTGGATTGGATGCTACTTTTTTAGGGGGTAAGTTTAATTTAGTAGCTGATTATTTTGTTAAAAAATCGGAGGATGTACTATTAAGGCCCGCAACTTTGTCTACATCGGGATTTGATAAAGATCACACACCATATTATAATCAAGGGACTACGCAAAATAAAGGAATTGAGATTGCATTGACTTACAATGGTAAAGTAGGTGATGAATTTACATATTCGGTATCGGGAAATATCTCGAAGATTAAAAATACCATACTTTCTTTAGGTGATGTAAATGAAATCACCGACGGTTACTACATCAATCGTATAGGCGGGTCAGTTGGTGACTATTATGGTTATAAATCTGATGGATTGTTTACCAATGCGGAAGAGCTTAAGAATGTCAATTATGAAGCAATGGGCGGTACACCAAAATTAGGAGATATCCGATATGTAGATATCAATGGTGATCATAAAATTGATGCAGAGGATCGTACAATCTTAGGTAATGATGTTCCTTGGTTCAATTATGGGTTTAATTTCAGAGCTGCCTATAAAAATTTCGATATTGATGTGTTGACTTATGGAGTTGGTGGAGTTAAAACTTATTTGGATAATGAGGCTTCCTTTCCTTTCTTCAATGGCGCTAACATTAAGAAGAGCTGGGCAAACGGCTGGTCCGAGGAAAATAATGTAGCGGATGCTCCATTTCCGCGAATCACACTGACAGGCGATGCACCTCAAAATTATAAAACATCAGATTTCTGGTTGTTTAGTGGTAACTATTTCAGAATTCGTGCGATTACGGTCGGATATACATTTCCTAAAGAAATGTTGAGTAATATTAAGATGTCGCAATTACGCTTCTTTGCTTCATCTAATAATCCATTTACTATTATGGCGGATAAACGTCTTGGTGATTTTGATCCGGAAACTGGTTCGGGAAGAGCAAGTTATCCGGGTGTGAAAACAATTTCTGTTGGTTTAACCGCTAAATTTTAATTTTTAATAGAAAAGCAATGAAAAGACATATATTATATCCCTTATTAGCAACTACACTGTTATTTGGAGCCTGCTCAAAAGATTTTTTAGACCGTACGCCTGTTAATAAGGTTCCTGAGGAAGAATTTTGGCGCACCGAAAATGATGTGAAATTAGCGGTTAACGCTATTTATGGAAAACTATCTGATGGTATGTATGATGATGGAGCTTCAGATTTGGTTCATGCTCAATACCCATGGGAGAGTGCTTCAACAGCAATATCATCAGGTTCACTAGGTGCAGATATCGATGCAGGTTGGAGTTATATTCCAATCCGAACATGTAATTATTTTTTAGAAAATGTAGATAAAGCTGTCATGGATGAAACGCTTAAAGAGCGTTATAAAGCTGAAGTTCGTTTTATTCGTGCTTATCTATATATCCCTATGGTAGAGAAATTTGGCGACATTCCTTTGGTGACTAAGGTCTTGACTAAGGAAGAATCTAATGTTCCTCGCGTTGCGAAGAAGGAAGTACTTGATTTCTTGTTTAAGGAATTACAAGAAGTTTCAGCAAAATTGCCTGCATCATACTCTTCTGAAAAGGGAAGGATTACGAAAGGTGCTGCTTTAGCTTTACAATCACGATTATATTTGATGGAGAATAATTGGGAGCAGGCAGCACGTACAGCCAAGGAAGTAATGGGCTTAGGGTATGCATTGTTTCACGCTGGTGCTGAATCAGAATTAAATAAAAAAGATAATTATACGCAATTTGTTGATTTTGAAAATGCTGATGATGAGAAAAAGTTTCGATTAGGGCTTAGAAGTTATGAAGGTATCTTTCATGTCGAAAATGAAGGTAACAGTGAAGTGATTTTGGATAGACAATATATTCGTGTCGCTCAATCTCAATTGAATAATACCTTACTAGGAGAAGGTGCTGTTGGCGGCTGGAGTTCTTTAACACCAACACAGAATTTAGTTGATCTTTATGTTAATTTTAAGACGGGAGAATCCATCAAGCCTGTGAGTGCTGAAGTAAGAGCCGCTAATTATGCAAAAGCGGATAAGACTGATTTTGTGAAGGAGTTTAAAAATCGTGATCCACGTTTTTATGCCTCTATATTATTTGAGACGGCGCCTTGGAATGCTTTAACAAAAGAAGGAGGATATAAGTTTACTTGGAGCAGTGGTAAATCTAATATGTCAATAACAGGATATAATTTCAGAAAATTGGTAGATCCAACATCTAATAGAGATCAGATTGATTCTTATGCTAATGTTATTCTAATTCGTTATGCTGAAGTTTTACTTAACTACGCAGAAGCTCAAAATGAAAAATCTGGACCAGATGCAACAGTTTTTGATGCTTTGGACCAACTTCGTGTTCGTGCAGGTTTGCCTAAAGTCGATCGCGGAGCATATGGAAGTCAAGGTAAGTTAAGGGAATTAATTCGTAATGAGAGAGCTGTTGAATTGGTGTTAGAAGGCGTGCGCTATTATGATATTCGTCGTTGGAAAACCGCTCCTGATGTCATGAAAAATATTTACGATGTAAAAAATGGGCTAGCTCAAGAGCGAGTTTGGAATGATAGATTATATCTAATGCCTGTTCCGCAAAGCCAAATTGATTTATCTTATGGAGTTTTGAAACAGAACACAGGTTATTAATTTATTTTAACCCGATTAATAAAAGCAGGTATCTCTATAGATACCTGCTTTTATTGTTTATTGTGATACAATATAAGGACAGATATTTCATTATGAAGAAGTTTGTATAAACGCTATGATCGGGTAGTTTCTGAGATAACTATATTTTAGTTTTCATAACAATCGTTTGCGTGAATTTATGCAATCGATTTCGTTACATATTAAATTTATATTAAGTAATCTTTACGCTATTTTGCACTGTATAAATTATGATAATTAACTAATATACTGATTATCTTGAAATTAAGTTTATGAATAAAAGATTTACAAAACCTTTTTTTACGACTAAATTTTACCCGATTACATCTGCCTTAATGTTTGCTCTTGTAGCTCCAAATATGGTGATGGCAAATGATTATGGTAATTTGATTAGCGTAACAAGTAATAGTATGCAACAGAAAGTTTCTGGTACTGTTACATCAAGTACGGGCCCATTAAGCGGAGTGACTATTTCTGTGAAAGAAAAACCTACTCTTGCGACTTCAACTGATGCTAATGGACGCTATTCTCTTCAAGTTGAAGTTGGTCAAACTTTGATTTTTTCAGCCATTGGATTTAACAAAACTGAAAAACTGGTGGAAGGTGCATTTTTAAATGTGCAGTTACAAGAGTCCAATCAAGCACTTGAAGAAGTTGTAGTTGTGGGTTATGGCACTCAAAAGAAAGAGAGTCTAACAGGAGCGCTACAAGTTGTAAAGGGTGATCAATTGAGAGGTACAACTTCTCCGAATGTGGAGAATATGTTAAATGGAAAAGCTGCTGGTGTTTATGTTGCCCCCGGATCGGGTCAACCAGGTGCAAAAGGAGGAGTCGTGATTCGTGGTCAAGCTACTTTAAGTGGTACAACTAGTCCGCTCTGGGTCGTAGATGGTGTAATTCTTGGATCTAGTGCTGGAGATTTAAATCCAGATGATATCGCAACATTAACAATTTTGAAAGACGCAGCTTCCACTGCTATTTATGGTTCTCAAGGCGCAAATGGTGTAGTTGTCGTAACGACTAAGAACCCATCTGCAAGCGGCACTTCAATCAGTTTTTCTACAAAAATGGGATTCAATCAGCTTACCAATGGTAATATGAAAATGATGAACGGTGCAGAATTGTATGATTACTATGCTTCTTTTGCTAACCAAAGTGCAATCAAATTTCCACGTTGGAATGCAGATTTAAGAGATAGCAATTTTGACTGGTGGAAAGTAGCTACTCAGCAAGGATTTACGCAAAATCATAATGTTTCGATTCAAAGTGGTACGGAAAAGTTGCAGTCTTACTTGTCATTAGGTTATTATAATGAAGTGGGTGCTGTAAAAGGTTATGAATACGATCGTTATAACTTCCGTATGAATACGGTTTATAAGCCTACCACATGGTTGACTGTTAAACCAACATTGGTGGGGGCACGTCGTGGAGTGGAAGATAGACAGTATTCTACAACTGCTATGTATTCAAATTTCCCTTGGGACAGTCCATATGATGCTAATGGTAACTTGGTTGGTCACCGTTCAAGTAGCTGGGTAAATAGTGCGAGTACAAACTACCTTTACGATTTACAATGGGATCATAGTGCCAACACAAATTATGAATTCAGTGGTAATATGGACTTTGATATCAAGTTCACGAATTGGCTAACATTTTCGTCTGTTAATAACTACCGCTATAACACGTATAGTGCTGCTGGTTATACTGATCCACGCTCTAATGGTGGAGAAAGTGTAAAAGGACGTTTAACCGATTATCGTTCGGAATATGCACGTCGTTACACCAGCCAAATATTAAAATTCAATAAATCTTGGGGCAAGCATGCTGTGAACGCATTAGCAGCATATGAATTCAATGATTATTGGTCTAAGACATTAGATGTATATGGAACTGGATTTATTCCAGGATTTGAAGTGCTTGATGTTGTTTCTCGACCAGAAAGAACTAAAGGAGCGATCAATGAATGGGCTGTTCAATCTTTCTTGTCTAATGCAAACTATGCTTACGATGGTAAATATTTAGGACAATTGTCTTTCCGTCGTGATGGCGCTTCTAACTTTGGTGACAATGCGAAATACGGAAATTTCTTCTCTGTGAGTGGAGGATGGAATATCAATCGCGAGAATTGGTTCAATGCCTCATGGGTTGATAATTTAAAAGTTCGTGCTTCTTATGGCTCTGTCGGTAACCGCCCTAGTGAGTTATATCCACAATATAGCTTATATTCTGTATCATCATCATCCGGATATAATGAGACTTCGGGCGCTTTGATTTATCGGATTGGAAACAAGAATCTGACGTGGGAGCGTACGTTTACTACAGGGGCAGGATTTGATGCATCGATGTTCAGTAATCGTGCTCGTGTAAGTTTTGACTACTATGATAAAAAAACCGATAATATCTTATACAATGTGCCAATTAGTGGATTAACTGGAGTTACTTCTGTGTATAAGAATATCGGTAAGATGCAAAATAGAGGTATTGAGCTTACTTTAGGTGGAGATATCATTCGAAAAAATGACTTTACGTGGAGTCTGGATATCAATATTGGTCACAATAAAAATAAACTGACACAATTGATTAAGAGTAAGGATGCTAGTGGAAATGACGTTGTTAGACCACTTATCATTGGTGATGGTTTAGGCATCGCTGGTTCTGCTAGTCGTGTTTTAGAACCTGGTTTACCTGTTGATACCTATTATATGCCGATATGGGCTGGAGTGAATGTAGAGACAGGTGCTCCCGAATGGTATAAAGTTGAAACCGATCAAGATGGTAATCAAACTCAAGTAAAGACCTCTAATTATTCTGCAGCAACATTACAGAAAGCAGGAAAAGCATCTCCAGATCTATTTGGAGGATTCAATACTGGAATAACTTATAAGCAATTTGATTTAAATGCTTCGTTTGGCTATTCAATTGGTGGAAAAATCTATAACTATTCTCGTCAAGAATACGATTCGGATGGAACATATACAGATAGAAATCAAATGAAATTGCAAGATGGCTGGAACCGTTGGGAAAAACCGGGAGATATAGCAACACATCCTATTGCGAAATACAATAATAACGATAAAGGAAATTCTACTTCAACTCGTTATTTAGAAGATGGTGATTTTTTAAGGTTGCGTTCTTTAACCTTAGGATATAATTTGAAATTGGAACAGTATAAATTGAAAAATGTTCGTCTGTTCTTTACGGGGGAGAACTTGTTTACCATTACAAATTACTCAGGTGTAGATCCTGAAATGTCTGTGAATGATTCAGGTGCTATATTGGGTTCTGCAGGACCTGCTATTTATCCTGCTACACGTAAATTTATGTTTGGTCTTAATGTGACATTTTAGTTAAAAGAGGAAAAAATTTTATGAAAAAGATATTATTTGTATTATTAGCAGCTGCTAGCATTACGTCATGTAATATAGATAGGTTACCCCATAACTTAATGGATTCGGATGTTATTGCGAATAATCCGGACGCGATGATCAATGGTGCTTATGCACAATTAAAAGCATGGTCAGACCCGATGCATCGTGCAGGAGAATATGCTGGAGATAATATGATGATTAGGGGTGCTTCGACGGATGCATTTTATGAGTTCATTTCTTATGCTCGTACGCCAAATAACGGACGTTTGTCTAGTTTTTGGGATGCAGGTTATAAAGCGATTGCGCAGACTTCTAATGTGATGAAAATTATAAAAGAGGGAGAAAGTGCTGAAAAAGACAATCAATTAGGAGAATGTTACTATATCCGCGGGATGATGTATTTCTATTTGGTTCGTGCATATGGACGTCCTTATTATCAAAATCCAGAAACGAATCTAGGTTTGCCTATTGTAAATGGTACACCGGATGATGTATTTGATAATTTACATTTACCAGACCGTTCAACTGTTAAAGAAACTTATGCGCAAGCGATAAGCGATCTGAAGAAAGCGGAGTCTTTGTTGACAATTAATAAAGGTAATATTTATGCTTCTAAGGGAGCGGCTCAAGCGATGTTATCCCGTGTTTATCTATATATGAGTGGTACATATCAATCACCTAATGCAGAATATGCAAGATTGTCTGTTGAGTATGCGGATAAGGTAATCAACTCTGGATCTTATTCATTGTTGGAAAGAGAGCGATTTATGAAATATAATACGTTCACACCAGAAAATAATAACGAGACTATTTTCGCAGTTAAAAGAGTAGCATCTGAATTTTCGGGTGATGATCATTATTATGGTATTGGTGGTATGTATTCCAATATTGGAGGTATGGGCTGGGGTGAGATGTATGCAAGTGCTAAATACATTGATTTATTGAATGAAACCGGTCGTAACGATTGGCGTCCAGATAATTATCGCATCGTTGATGCTCGAGCATCTTTTATAGAACCTACTTATGCAAAAGATGAAAAAACAGGTAAGTATTCTGAAGTGTTTCGTTTTGTAAAAGAAGATGGAGTGAGTACGTTAAACTATGCTCAATTTGTTATTGAACGAGTTGGAAATGCAATCAATGCTGTAGAAGTAATCCCAGAAACGAAAACGGAGAAGGAGAAAAGAATATCATATGCATTAACTGTAATTGATGCAGGTCAGGGAACTTATAGCTTGATATATAAAGATGGTAAAAACTACAAAGGTGTACTGGATTACTATATTTCCTTGAACCGTGTATATCCTCAGTTTTACATCACCAAATGTTCTAAAGAAGGTGAAAATTCGCAATTACATTCACCTGTCATCAGCAGGTTAGGAGAGGTTTATCTCAATAGAGCAGAAGCACAAGCAAAACTAGGTAATTACAGTGCAGCTTTAGCGGATTTAAATAAAATAAGAACCCGCTCAATTACGAATGGTGCTTATTCATCTTTAAATGCTTCAAATGCAAGTAAATTAATTGATAAAGAGCGTGAATTGGAATTAGCATTTCAAGCAGAACGTAGCTATGATGTATTTCGTAACGGTGAAGCCTTGACGCGTCAATATCCGGGACCGCACAATCAGTCAGAGGTTATTGCTCCGACTGACTTTCGTGTAGTATATTATATTCCACAAAGTGCTATTAATTCTTACCCTGGTGTATTAACGCAAAATCCAACTCAGTAGGGTTAAATTAGAATTTCAAAAATAAATTATTAATGGCTTTACAGTTTTGTAAAGCCATTTTTTTATGTTTCATAAATATGATTGCTATCGTTTTTGCGCAAACGATTATATGTCTTAGAATAAACGATATTTTAGTTTTTTAGAAAGCCCCAGCTATTTGGGACTTTTTTATTGAATCTCTGTTTGAGGTCCTTGGGGTAGTCTTGTATAAATTTAATTGGATTTCAGTTGGAAAGAATACTTTACGGACTGATAGCAAGTTTGTTTGATAGTCTTTAGCTCAGTTGTAAAATATGACAACAAAAATCTTATTGTTTACGATAAGATTAGATTGATTTTCAAAAATACCAGGTATATTATGTAACTTTGCCCACTGAGTTAAATTGTATTTAAATAAGTTGCCGTGAGGTAACGAGAATAATATATAGTAAAAATATGGCAAATATTGTTGCAATTGTAGGTCGTCCAAATGTTGGGAAATCCACGCTTTTTAATCGTCTGACGGAGAGTAGAAAAGCTATTGTTGATGACTTTAGTGGAGTGACGCGCGACCGTCACTATGAAACGGCAGAATGGATTGGGAAAAAGTTTACAGTAATTGATACTGGTGGGTTTGTACATGGATCGGATGATGTTTTTGAAGAAGCAATTCGTGACCAGGTTCATATCGCAATAGAAGAAGCATCTGCGATCATTTTTATGGTTGATGTAACAACAGGTATTACGGATTTAGATGATGAGATCGCAGATCTTTTGAGAAGAAGTTCTAAACCGGTATATGTTGCTGCAAATAAAGTTGACCACGCTAAATTACACCATGACTCTGCAGAGTTTTATGCTTTTGGTTTAGGTGAAATTTATAATGTTTCTTCCGCTACAGGATCTGGAACAGGAGAATTATTAGATGCTGTAGTTTCAACTTTTGAAGACGAAGAGGAAGATGATACCACATTACCGAAATATACAATCGTAGGTCGTCCGAACGTAGGTAAATCTTCTTTAACAAATGCTTTGTTAGGTGTTGATCGTAATATTGTAACACCTGTTGCAGGTACGACACGCGATTCGATTCGTATTCATTATAAACAATTCGGACATGAATTCTTATTGATTGATACAGCAGGTTTGAGACGTAAATCTAAGGTAAACGAAGATATTGAGTTTTACTCTGTGATGCGTACAATTAAAGCATTAGAGGATTCTGATGTTGTCCTTTTAATGTTAGATGCAAATGATGGAATTGAAGCACAAGATATCAATATCTTTCATTTGGCAGAAAAAAATAGAAAAGGTATTGTGATCATTGTCAATAAATGGGATACCATTGATAAAGACAATAAAACGATGAAAGAGTTTGAAGCTCGAATCAAAGAAAAAATTGCTCCTTTTACAGATATACCTATTGTCTTTACTTCGGTTACTGAAAAACAACGTATTTTTAAAGCGTTAGAAGTAGCCGCAAAAGTTTATGAGAATAAAACTAAAAAAATACCTACTTCAAAATTAAACGAAGTGATGTTGCAGGTGATTGAGAATTATCCTCCACCAGCTTTAAAGGGTAAATATATCAAGGTAAAATACGTAACGCAATTACCAGGACGTACGCCTATGTTTGCATTCTTCTGTAACTTACCACAGTATGTAAAAGATCCGTACAAACGTTATATCGAAAATAAATTACGTGAGCACTTCGATTTTGAAGGTGTTCCAATTCAAATATATTTTAGACAAAAATAGAAACAGCTATTTTCTAGACATGGAAAACAATCTTCATTTATACAATACGTTAACACGTAAGAAAGAAAAATTCCAACCATTACATCCCTCTTTAGTAGGGATGTATGTTTGTGGGCCTACCGTATACAGTGATGTTCACTTAGGAAATTGTCGGACTTTTGTGTCATTTGATTTGATATTTCGTTATTTAAAACATCTCGGATTTAAAGTTCGTTATGTACGTAATATTACCGATGCAGGCCATTTGGAAGGGGATAATGATGAAGGTGATGATAAGTTTGCTAAAAAAGCAAAATTGGAGCAATTGGAACCGATGGAGATTGTTCAAAAATATACTCTTGGTTTCCACGATGTGCTTCGTCTTTTTAATACTTTACCTCCAAGTATAGAACCGACCGCTACAGGACATATTTCTGAGCAGATTGAAATGGTCCAAAAGATCATTGCTAATGGCTATGCTTATGAAGTAGATGGAACAGTATATTTTGATGTAGAGAAATATGTGAAAGATTACGATTATACCATTTTGACTAATCGTAAGCTGGAAGATATGTTGAATAATACACGTGAGCTTGGTGGCCAAGATGAAAAACATGGCCGTCTGGATTTTGCATTATGGATCAAAGCTAAGCCAGAACATATTATGCGCTGGCCTTCACCTTGGAGTGTGGGATTTCCAGGTTGGCATATTGAATGTTCGGCGATGAGCCGTAAATATTTAGGCGATCAGTTTGATATTCATGGTGGAGGTATGGATTTAGCCGCAACACACCATACAAACGAAATAGCTCAGTCTGAGGCATGTAATCATACTGCGCCTGCCAAATATTGGATGCATACCAATATGTTAACGGTAAATGGGGCACGTATGTCTAAATCTTCAGGAAATGGCTTCTTACCTCATCAGCTGTTTACCGGTGATCATCCTTTGTTGGAACGTGGATATTCACCTATGGCTGTTCGTTTTTTTATGTTACAAGCGCATTATAGAAGTACATTGGATTTCTCAAATGAGGCACTTGATGCTGCAGATAAAGGGTTCAAACGTCTTATGACAGCCGTAAATCTATTGGATAAGCTGAAACCTTCAAAAGGTAAGTCTGCTGTTGATGTAGCTGATTTACGTGCCAAATGTTATGCTGCTATGGATGATGATTTCAATAGCCCTATCTTAATTGCAGAATTGTTTGAAGTCGTTCGTTCGATTAATTCTATTTACGATGGAAAAGCCACTATCAGCACTGCTGATCTAGAAGAGTTAAGAGCATTTGTACAACATTTTGTTTTTGATATTCTAGGCTTACAAGATGATCAATTATCGAGCAATGATAATGTAGATGAAATTATGGCTATTGTGATCAAATTACGTGACGGAGCTAAGCAAAATAAAGATTTTGCTACATCCGATCGTATTCGTGAGGAACTTAATGCTATCGGTATTCAATTAAAAGATAGCAAAGATGGAACGCTTTGGAATAAGATTTGATAGTTAGTGTCCAATTAAAATAAAGACATTACATGAATATATGGAATAAAATGTCGGCAATAGTTTTCATGAGTGCCTTTTCAGCACAAGTGTATGCACAGATTCCCGATAAAGTAGGTAGTTTAATCAATGCCGACAAAGAGGCTGCGTTGATTTCTAAGACAACTACTCCGCATCAGGCTTTTCTGTCGATTGTCGATAAAGAGTCTAAATTTTTTGTTCCTTCCGAGGTCAATGCTTTAGATTATCTTAATAATAGGCCGAATATACCCGATGTACTAACTTGGGAACCAGCGCTAGCGATGGTTTCAAAAAGTCAAGAATTTGGCGTTACTACTGGTCCGATGGAATTTCAGAAAGTAGGAGCGAGAAAACGTTTTGGACAGTACTTAACGGTTTGGAAAAGAAATAAAAAAGGTAAATGGCTGGTGGATATTCGTGCTGAAGTCGAAAATTTTGGCAATAAGGAAAATTCTGAACTGGAGTTTTATGAACCTAGTGAAGCTTGGTATTTGAAGCACCGTTCTCAGGTACGTTTAGATCAACGTAAAGAGATTGTTTTTGAAACCGATAAGCTTTTGTCAACGGTTCTTAAGGCTGATAATCAGGCGGGTTATAAAGAGTTTTTGAATGAAGATGCAAGATTTCTTTTTCCTTGGATACAACCAATAGAAGGTAAAAAAGAAATATTAGCATATTTAAAGAAATCCCGTATTAATATTCTAACTACTCCTGAAAAAGTAGGTAGAGCATATAGCGGTGAATATGCATATTCATTCGGTACTGCAACTGTTAATATTAAGGATAAGGTTGTTAAATACAATTATATCCGTATTTGGAAGTTGAGTGAACTCGCGAAGGACGATGTATCTAAAGCAAATTGGAATATACTTGTTGAAATGATGTTCGAAAGATAATATTCTGTACATTATTTATAAAATAGAAAGGGCTTCAAAATTAATTTTGAAGCCCTTTCTATTTTATCTTAGTAAGAGATCTATTTACTTTTTGGAGATCCAAACTTTAAGTTCATTACAGTCTTTAAAGTCATCGGCAATATTGATATATGTGTTCTCTCTCTTAGATTCAAACCAGGTATTCAATTTGCGGTTTACTTTATCTTGACGTGCAGCTTCTTTGATTTTTACAAAATCCTCATCTAAGTTTGCTTTATGAGGAGCAATACGTGATTTTAGATAATTGAATCGTAGACCAATTTCACCTGTACGATCTGTAAATTGTGCCGGTTTAGAATATTCTCCAGGTTTTAATGGATCTATAGCTTGAAATACAGAAGCTTCTAATTTATCTACAGGTATTAATGTTGAACGGCTTTCTCCTTCTTGGTTAAGGACCATTCCTCCATTGAATTTAGATTCTTCACTGTCAGAGTTAGTTGTTGCTGCATGATAAAAATCCAATTTCCCTGTTGTCACTAAGTTGTAGATACTATCCATCTTTGCTTGGGTACGCTCAATACTAGCGGCTGTTGGTTTAAATTTAATCAAAATATGTCTAACATGCACTTCTTCTCCACGTCTTTCTAATACTTGTAAAAAGTGGAAGCCATACTTTGTTTCAAAAACAGGAGAAACATCACCCGCTTTTAATTTAAAAGCCATTGCAGCAAATTCCTTAACCCAGTTATCACGTGTATTAAAACCTAAATCACCACCGTAAGGAGCAGATCCATCTTCAGAATATAAACGTGCAACTGTACCAAAATCAGAACCATCTGTAACCTGTTTTCGAAGTCCCTCTGCTTTTGCTTTAAACTCAGCTTTCTCTTCAACAGTTAGTTTAGGGAACATAACAATTTCACCAATTTCTACTTCTGTATTAAAATAAGGTAGACTATCGGTATTCAGTCCTTCAAAATAGCGTTTTACCTCAATAGGTGTAACGTCCACTTTTTGAACAATATTCTGACGCATTTTATTTGCTTTCAATTGCTCATATATACTAGGACGCATATCTTCTTTGTATTGCAACAGAGATCTGTTTAAGAATTTTTCTAATCTTTCTTGACCACCTGCTTGTTGAGACATATAGCGTAGTCGGCTGTTTAGGTTATCATCAACTTCAGTTTCGCCTACTTCGATGGAGTCAATTACCGCCTGTTGAGAAAGTAATTTCTGTGTTAACAACTGTTGTAGCATTTCACATTTGAAATCTGCATTTGGTTTATTACCCCCTGAAAGATATTGTGCATACTGCATATCAACATCTGATTGTAAAATAATACCAGATCCTACTGTCGCAACTACTCGATCGATTACTTGTTTTTGAGCAAATACTGTTTGTGCTGTCACAAATACCAATAATAGCAACGTATATAAGTTTTTTTTCATTAGAATAATATGTCTTTTAATGGTGATGAAGCTATCATGAGCTGGTTACTACTCGCGGTTTGTAAGCTATTGTAAGCCCATGATGGTTTCATTCGTGGAATGTAATTTAAATGCTTTTTAAAAATATAACTGTTCAAACTTAAAGTTCTGAAAGCTTGCACAAAATTATTAGAATATATTAATTATTCTTAATTTTATTTGAATATTATTTCCGAGGTCTTATCCCGTTTATATGCTTATTATGAATAATAACATATTGAACGGCTCTGGAACGGCTAAAATAAGTATTTACAAGGTAGTAAAAGTAGTTTTAACCAAATTTAACACTACATTTTCCCACAAAATTTTAATTTTGAAATCATGAAAAAAATTATACTTTTTATTTTGACCTGTTTTCCTTTTTTTGGTTGGTCGCAAAACATTTCCATGTTTGTAGGTACTTATACCTCTAACACCGAAAGTAAAGGAATCTATGCATTTGATTTTAATGTAAAAACGGGTGAAATAGCGCTAGTATCGACCACTCCATTAGTGGATCCCTCTTTTCTAGCTCGAAAGGATAATATTTTATATGCTGTTAGTGAGCAGGGAAATAATAAAGGAAGTTTAACTGCATATTCTTATAACAAAGGTAAATTTACAATCTTAAATACAGTTCCTACAAAAGGAGATGCGCCCTGTCATGTTTCGGTGAGTCCCTATAAAAACCTGATCACAGCTTCTAATTATAGTGGTGGCTCTTTTGTACTTTACGGATTAGAACCCAATGGTGTTATCGGTAATCTAAAAGATTTTGTTCAACATGAAGGTAAAGGCGTTGACAAAGCTAGACAAGAAGGTCCTCATGTACATTCTGCGTTTTTCTCAAAAAAAGGAAATGAACTTTTTGTACAAGATTTAGGTCTAGATCAAATTTCGATCTATAAATTAATTGATCCAAAATCAAAGGATGTTAAATTAGGTACAGATCCTGCAGAAGTATTCTCTTCAGCAGGCGGTGGTCCTCGACATATTGCCTTTGATAAGAAAGAAAAGCATATGTATGTCATACTCGAAATGACAGCAGACATTGCTGTATACAAACGGGATGGACAAGATTGGTTATTTGATCAATCTGTTAATATTAATCCTGATGGGTTTACAGGGAAAAATGGTGCTGCTGATATCAAAGTATCTCCGGACGGAAAATTTCTGTATGCATCAAACAGAGGTGATGCTAATACCATTGGAATTTTCGCTATTGCTAAAGACGGAAAATTGACCAAAGTAGCAAATCAGAGTACATCTGGAAAAGGACCGCGCAATTTTAATTTTAGCCCTGACGGTAAATTCCTATTAGTAGCCAATCAAACGAGTAACGAAATTATAACTTTTAGCAGGGATGAAAAAACAGGACTTCTAAAAGAGACTGGAAAACCACTTCGTGTTCCTGCTCCAGTTTGTATTATTTTTTAGTGGTATCATCTGTTGATGAAGAGTCGTCAGAATTACTTTTTAATTCATGTGTCTCTTCATCATACATACCTTCCAACTCATCTGTAATTGTCCCTTTCCACAATTTAATGCCCGTTATATAGGCAACCCTTCCAATCATATGTGCAGCAACTGGAGCTGTTAGTACTAAAAAGAACGCGATCGCAATTGTTTTAGTTGTTACAGAAACGTCAGGAAAGACAATTGCGGCACAAAGCAAAAGCAAACCAACACCTAGAGTTGCAGCTTTAACCGTAACAGAAAGGCGTAAATAAAAGTCAGGCATTCTAAGGATGCCAATGGAAGCGAAAAGAATCGCTAAGGCGCCGATGGTACTCAGCACTGCAATAATAATATCAGTCATTATAGTCTTGTTTTTCTAAATAATAGGCAAAAGCAATTGTTCCTAAAAAGGCAATCAGGGCAAGTATCATGGCCACGTCAAGAAAAATTTCTTGAGATGTGGTGATACTATAAACCGTAATAATCCCAATACCTGTGGTAATGATTAGATCTAGAGCAATAACCCTATCGGCCACATCGGGTCCTTTGAAAAGACGTATAAATGTAATTACTGTAGACAAAATTAATATGGGCAGAATCACATAATCTAAATATTCAGTTAAGCTCATCTCAAAATTTCTAAAAGTTTGCGTTCAACATTGTTTTTCAACTCTGTCATGAATTTTTGTTTATCATGTAGGTACATGACATGGATATATAAAATCTTTTTGTCTTCGCTGATATCCAGGATTAATGTTCCCGGTGTTAGTGAAATAAAGGTAGACAGTAAGTTGATCTCAAAATCAGACTTAGCATCCATCTTGTATTTCACAATTCCAGGTTTAAAAAAATACTTAGGTGTGATCACGTCGTACGCAACCTGTAGATTAGCTATAATCATTTGATACAAGAAGAAAAAGAGAAAGCTAATCGTTTTCGGGACACGATAAAAATAACGCTGATCAACTTCATTTCGGTTCATGACCCATAGAATGAAGAAACCAAGTAAGAAGCCAAAAAGAAAATTCGTATAATACATTGAACCTGTTAATGCTACCCAAATAAAAGAAAGCAGCAGGTTCATTAAAAACTGTTTGATCATATTTTACTTTATTTGCCTAATACTGCTTGAATATAAGGTTTGGTGTTTAACATTTCTGATGATATGCGGTCCGCTACCTGAATGATACTTTCTGCATTGAGTCCGATATATAAGGAGCTAGCCGCAAGTATACAGATAGGTAAAATCAATGCGACCTTTCGAATACCTATCAGGTCTTTAAATTTGTCCTCAATTGCATCGGGGTCTTGTGGTTTTTTCCAAAATACTTCCGACCAAAATTTTGCGAGTACAAATAAAGTCATGAAGCTACCTAGTATAAGTGCTCCTGCATAAAAATAATGTTCTGTTTGAAAAGCACCCTGCAATAAATATATTTTTGGCCAAAACCCGGATAATGGTGGTATACCAGCCAGTGAAAACAGTACTATGGCAATTAGCAATGAAATTTTTGGATATTCGGCATACAATCCACCCAATTTTTTCATATCCATAGATCCTCTCATTTGACGGATCAATCCGGCGATTAAGAAGATGTTCGTTTTAACCATGATATCATGAATTAAATAAAATACGGCACCGAGAATTGCCAACTTGCTATAAATACCTAATCCCCCTATCATAAATCCGATATGGCATACGATGAGGTAAGAAAATAGCCGTCTTATATTGGTCTTGATCAATACACCGAATGCTCCTGTTAAAATGGTCAAAATTGCCAATACGACCAACAGATTCCGAATAAATTCATTCGGAATAAAAATTAAGGTAAAGACCCGGAATAAGGCATATATACCTACCTTAGTGAGTAGCCCACCAAAGATAGCTGCTACAGCAGAAGGAGGTGTGTGATAGGATGATGGCAACCAGAAATAAAGCGGAAAAATCGCAGACTTGATGCCAAATCCAATTAAAAAGAAAGTGGCAGTAATATCAACTATTGCACGGTTTTCAATCTTGGGAACGATAAGTGCTAGATCGGCCATATTTAAAGACCCCGATATACCATAAAGAATACCGATTCCGGTTAAGAAGAAAGTAGAAGCGAGTATATTCATCGCCATATATTTTACAGCGCCCTCTAACTGTGCTTTCCGACCTCCTAGGGTCATTAATACAAAGGATGAAATAATAATAACTTCAAAAAATACGTAAAGATTGAAAATATCTCCGGTTAAAAATGCACCATTTAATCCCATCACTAAAAAGTGGAAGATAGGGAAGTAACCGTAGAGTATGCGTTGCCGGCCGATACCTGTTGCAGAGAAAATAGATACTGCTAAAGTCGCTATCGCTGTGAGCAGAACTAAGGTGGAGCTTAATAAATCTGCTACAAATACAATTCCGAAAGGAGCCTCCCAATTGGCCGCATGCATAATGAGTATGTCTCCATTAAATACTTTAGCAAATAATTTGATGGCAAAAATTAAACTGATGAAACTGCCGCCAATGCTGAGGATACGTTGTGGACCTGTTTTTCTCCAAAAACCTAACTGTATGATTGCAGTAAATAAATGTACAAGTACTGTTGCTATAATTTGATTATCAATCATATATCTTCGTCTTCGGGTGTGTTTAAGTTGTCTAGATCGTCCGTGTTAATTAGTGCATATACACGTTTTAAGAGTACAATAGCAAAGGAAGTTAAGCCGAAGCTAATGACAATGGCGGTTAAAATTAATGCTTGAGGTATTGGATCTGCATATATATCTTGAAAGACTTTCAATCCATCTCTGATGATCGGCGGTTTTCCTTTGGTGATATTACCCAAGAGAAATATCAGAATATTGGTGCCGTTTCCAAGTAGCATAATTCCTAGAAGTAGTTTAACCATACTTCTTCTTAAAATAAGATATATGCCTGTCGCATATAATACGCCTATGAGTAAAATAAGTAGTATTTCCATTGCAATGTTAATCTGAACTGAGTGAAATGGTGAATAAAATGGTTAAAACAACTCCGATGACTACGAGGTAAATACCAAGGTCGAAGAGTAGTGCTGTGCCAATCATACCAATAACTGGGATCGGATGTTCCAGCCATAATCCAGTCATTACAGGTAGTCCAAAGAGTGCTGGCATAAACATACTGAATGCAGATATGCCTAATCCGATAGGAAGTAAGGATAGGGGTTTATAACGCAATATCTTCATCGTTTCTTCAGTACCATGAGCGAAACTGTGTAAGACAAAAGCGATGGATGCAACCAAACCTCCGACAAAACCACCTCCAGGGTAATAATGTCCTCTTAATAAAAGGAAGAACGAAAATAAAAGAAGTATAGGCAACAAATATTTTGACGCTGTTTGTAAAATAGTACTTTTCATATTATTCTTTCTCCGATGATTTTAAACGTAATTTTAATAAGCTGTACACACCTAATGCAGCGATCGATAATACAACAACTTCAAACATGGTATCAAAGCCCCTGAAGTCAACAAGTAGTACATTTACGACATTTCTACCTTTCGCTAATAGATATGCATTTTTACCATAGAAGTCACTGATGGCAATATTCGTAGGAACATGTAGCACGCGAATGGCGACCATAGCTAAGATTATCCCAAATATGATGGCAACTACCGCATCCCTTATCAGTACTCTTTTGTTGGCAAGATTTAGAAATGGCGGTAATTTAAAGAGAACAAGGACAAATAGAACTACTGTTAGCGTGTCTATTGTAAATTGTGTCATAGCCAAATCCGGAGCACTGTAGAATACGAAAAGTAAACATATACCGTATCCAATGACACTAGTTGAAACTACAGCAGTTAGTCTTGAAGAAGTGCTCAAGGTGAGAGCGACAGCTCCAAATACGATCAGAATCGTAACCACTTCGTATACGCTTACTGCTGATAGTAGTTCCCAGTTGATATGTAGTGGACCACCAAGGTAAAGTTGATAAGCTAAAAGAACCTCTGCAAATATGATGATCTTCAATAGGTAAGAGCGAAGATATCCGTTATGGAAATAATGCGAATAACTTGTCGAGAAATTGTAAATGGTCTGATAACATTTTTCAAAAATGGTAATGGGTGCGATGAAATTTAATTTTTCAATCCATTTTAATTTATGTTCACTTGGCTTATTGATAAAATAGATAACTGTGCCCAGTACGATAGTTATGGCACTTAATAGCAAAATAGTATTAAATCCATGCCATATTTTAAGTTGAAAATCACTTTTAACGGACATGATACTATTTACGGTTGGTTGTGCGATCAGATCGCCAATAAAAGTTGGGAAACAACCAAAAACGACTCCTAAGAGTGCAAGTATAAACGGAGGTATCCAAAGCGATTTTGCAGGAAGTTTTATTTTCTCAAAATTTTCAGGAAGTTTCCCAAAAAATGGTTTGATACCAGCCATGAAACCCGCAGATACCAATAGAATATTTGTTATCAGTGCCGCAGCAGTAAGGTAAATAGCTAAATGTTTTTCACTATGTAATGTTGCTTCATATATTAAATCTTTCCCAATAAATCCAAATGTTAAAGGTACTCCGGCACTGGATATAGCGGCTAAAAAACCAGCAATTGCCACAGGTAATAAAACCTTTCTCAAGCCTTGCAGTACAGAGAGGTCCCTAGTGTGGGTGGCGTGATCAATAATACCTGTAATTAAAAATAATGTTGCTTTATATAGTGCATGCACAACAATAAAAACGGAGGCAGCGATGATGGCATCTTGAGTACCAAGACCTAATAAAAAAACTAAAATACCTAATGCTGATATGGTCGAATAAGCGAGTACGCCCTTCATATCAGTTCTAAAAAGAGAATGAAAAGCTCCATATAGCATTGTGATTCCACCAATAATCATGAGACTATACGTCCACGCTGGATTATTACCTAAAATGGGATAAAAACGTGCAAGTAGGTAGATGCCCGCTTTTACCATAGTTGCTGAGTGCAGGTAGGCAGATACTGGTGTAGGCGCTTTCATAGCGCCAGGTAACCAAAAATGAAATGGAAATTGTGCAGATTTGGTCATAGCACCTAAGATGATCAAACCTAAGATATAAGGAAATAGCTGATGCTGCTGAATAAGTTGAGCCTTACTTACGAGCTCGGAGATGGAATAGGTATTGGCAATATTGCCGATTAAAACAAGACCTGCCAATAAAAAGAAGCCTCCTAGTCCAGTTACGCTTAATGCTGTCAGGGCACTTTTTCTTGATTCTATTTTTTCATTATTAAAACCAATCAAGAAGAACGAGCTGATGCTGGTCAGTTCCCAGAAGGTAAATAATAGAAAAATATTGTCAGACAGTACAAGGCCGAGCATAGCTGACATGAACATACATAAGTATCCAAAAAAGCGATCCACATAAGGATCATCTTTTAAATATGATTTAGCGTAAAAAAATATGCAGGTTCCGATTCCGGTGATTAATAAAGAAAATAGGAGTGATAATCCATCTAGTCTAAAATCAAAATTTATACCTAGCGAGGGTATCCAATCAATATGCTGCACATATGATTTATCCCAATTTATTAATGGTAAATATTGGAGATAATAAAGAAATAAAAGTAGCGGTATGAATGCGAGAATAATTCCCCATTTAGTTTTTACGAATTTGCCAAATGGAACAATAAGGCTCGATGTTATTAGTCCTATTAGAACGGTAAATAGCATTTAGTCTTTGTTTTTAATATTTGTGAAAGGCTACAATATAAGAAAAATTGACGATTTTTTAGTCTTGAAATCTAAACTTTGACAAAAAAATAATTTAAAAAGACTATAGTATTTAACAAAATTTAACATTAACTTCGTTTTACAGTAACATGCTAATCCGTTTGCCGACAACTTAAATATTACTTTCTTACTTCACTAGATTTTGTGTTTTTAAATGAACAGTAACGTCCATAAACAATTATTTGAAGAACATTATAGAAGCCTATGCCATTTTGCATGGAAGCTATGTGGGGACGCTACAGAAGCTGAAGATCTGGCACAGGATGCATTCATTTCTTATTATAACCATGAAGATCATATTTCTACACATCAGGGTGCTATAAAGAATTATCTTTATACTTCTGTGCGGTATGCATTTTTAAATAGCAAGCGGAAAGAAAGGGTTGTTGAGAAGTATTGGTTAAATTCTCCATTTAACGAGTGCAGTCACGATTCTTTAGAATTAAGTATTATTCATTCGGAAGTTATTGCAGAAGTGTATAAAATAGTGGAAAGCATGCCGGTTGGTTGTCAGGTCGTATTTAAGATGGGTTATTTCGAAGGATTAAGTAATCAGGAGATATCTAAAGAATTAAATATAAGTATCAACACGGTAAAAACGCAGAAACAACGTGGGTTAAAAACAATTATGAAGAAAATGAATCCTGAGTTTTTACCCTTAGCGTTGATTTTTTACAGCATGTTCCGATAAATGGTTCTCCGCCTTTTATATAAATCCTCCTCAAATTGATTTTTCTCTTAACGGTATTTTATTAGTAAAAAGTAAGTTATTTTGGTGATATCGTATCTCTTATGAATCGCCGTTATATATTTATGTTAATGGTATTATAATCCTGTTTTATTTTATTATTTCAAGAAATTTATTTCTTTTTCAAATTGTTGTCACCCATTAGGGCGGGCAAAGTTTCTTTATTATATATTATGAAGAGTAAACCTTTTATTATTGCTGAAATCATCAAAAAATCTTTAGTCGGGGAACTGTCTAATGAAGAAAAAACTGTGCTTGAAAATTGGATAAACTTAACGGATGAAAACAAAAAATTGTACGATAGTTTTAAGCAATCCCATAAAGTTAAAGCTGATTTAGAGTTTTTAAGATCAATTGATGTTAATCAAGCGTGGAATAATTTAGAAAATAAACGGGAGAGCGACGTAAAGGTAAAAAGTAATTTTAATCTTAAAATTTGGATCCCATTAATTGCGTCATGTTTTATTTTATGTTTTTATATTTTTTATTTTAAAGAGAGTTCAATACAGCCTGATACCAAGATTATAGCGATTCAATCAAACATTCATAAGAATGATGTAAATCCTGCATCCAATGAAGCTGTTTTAATTCTAGACGATGGAAATACACTAGATTTAACAACCGTTCATAGTGATTCCATTGGAACAAATATCAAACTTAAAAATGATCAGTTGGAATATGTAAAAGGAATGACTTCGGAAGTGGCCTTGAAGTATAATACCCTCATTGTACCCAAGGGAGGATACTATAAAATTGAACTTTCAGATGGTAGTAAAGTTTGGCTAAATGCAATGTCAAAATTGAAATTTCCAGAATTGTTTTCTAGTGGAGAGCGTCGTGTTGACTTAGAAGGAGAAGCTTATTTTGAAATTTCAAAAGATGCCAATCGTCCTTTTATAGTGCATACTGAAGGAACTGATGTAAAAGTTTTAGGAACTCATTTTAATGTCGATGCATATGGAAGTGTCGTGAGAACAACCTTGAAAGAAGGAAGAGTAGAGGTTGCAAGTGCAAGTAGAACGATGATATTAAAGCCTGGAGAATTTTGCGAATCTTTGGATGGTTATCTGAAAAAAGGTTTTGCTGATCTTGATCGGGACTTAGCCTGGTATAATAACGAATTTTATTTCAAGAAGGATAATCTTCAGTCTATCCTCAACCAATTATCCAATTGGTATAATGTAGAAGTACAATTTAATAAGACCGTTAACAAGAATAAAATGATCACAGGCTCTATAAGCCGTGATGTAAAACTCTCTCAAGTATTGGAGATGATAGAATATGTAAGTGATATTAAGTTTAAAATAGACGGGAATAAATTAATCGTAAACAATAAATAATGAATATGGAGAACTGATACTAGAATCAATAAGTCAATAAAAGAGTACAGAGATGTTGCAGCATCCCTGTACCTATTCTTAATTAAGAAGCTAACCAGATAAAATTAACTCTTTAACCAAATGTAAATGTATGAATAACTTACCATTTGGCAAAAAACGACCTTGGGATTCTCAAGACTCGTTATTTTGCAAACCTATACGTATTATGAAAATTAGTACCTTTTTAATGTTTGCTTTTGTTACCGGTGTTCAGGCTAATGGTATCGCACAAAAGGTCAATCTTAACCTTAAAAATGTTAAGATTGAGGATGCGTTGTCTGCTATAGGCAAACAAACAAAGCATCGCTTCCTTTACAGCAATGATGTCACAAAAGGGGCAAAACTTATTAATTTAAACTTGAAAAATGTGAGTCTAGAAGACGCACTTGAACAAGTTTTAAATGAAAACAATTACTCGTATAAAGTAATTGCCAATACGATTACGATCAATAATATTGTAAAAAATAGTGATAAGTCATCTGAAGTGTCATCTCAGAATGCTGTTACAGGTACAGTAAGAGATAAGGATGGTAAATTATTAAGTGGGGCTAGTATAACGGTGAAGGGAAGCTCCGTCGCCACTCAAACAGATGAAAGAGGTAATTTTAGAATTAATGCTCCAGAGAATGCTGTTTTAATAATTCGCTATGTCGGATATAAAGTTGAGGAAGTATCGATATCATCAAGATCTACGATTAGTATTACTTTAGAATCCTTAGATAATCAATTGGACATTGTCGATGTTGTATCCACAGGTTATCAAAATATTAATCGTAAGCTCTTCACTGGCGCAGCTACAGCATTAAAAGGAGCAGATGTTAAGCAAGATGGTATAACAGATGTAAGTCGTATGCTTGAGGGGCGAGTTGCAGGTGTTTCAGTGCAAAATGTTTCAGGAACTTTTGGAGCAGCACCAAAGATACGGGTGAGGGGGGCGACCTCTATAACTGGAGATAATAAACCTTTATGGGTTGTTGACGGTGTAATCTTGGAGGATGTTGTTAACATATCTAATGAGCAATTATCATCTGGTGATGTAAGTACTTTAATTGGATCGTCTGTTGCGGGAATTAATGCCGATGATATTGAGAGTTTCAATATTCTAAAAGATGCCGCAGCAACTGCTCAGTATGGAGCACGTGCCATGAATGGTGTAGTTGTAATTACGACAAAAAAAGGAAGGATCGGTAAACCGTTAGTTTCATATACAGGAAATTTTTCAACTTATTTAAAGCCGAGCTACGACAATTTCAATATTATGAATTCCTCGGATCAAATGTCGGTGTATTCAGAGTTGGCGCGTAAAGGATGGCTGAATCATTCTAGTGCATCTAGAGCCACAGACGGCGGAGTTTTTACTAAAATGTATCAACTTATTAATACCTATGATGCAAGCAGTGGACAATTTGGACTAGCTAATACTCCTGAAGCTCGAAATAAGTTTTTATCGCGTTACGCTACAACAAATACAGATTGGTTTGATGTTCTTTTTAAAAATTCACTTATTCAAGAACATGGTATTAGTGTGTCTTCAGGATCAGAAAAATCACAATTGTATTTTTCAACAAGTTATTTAAACGATAACGGATGGGCAAAGGGAAATAAAGTAGAACGTTATACATCTAATGTCAATGCTATATTTAATTTGACAGATAAACTTTCTCTGAACTTTATTACCACGGGATCTATTCGTAATCAACAAACTCCGGGCACAATTGGACGTGTTAGTAATCCTGTAGAAGGAACTTATTCTAGAGATTTCGATATTAATCCCTTTAGTTATGCGCTTAATACAAGCCGTACTTTAACCGCCTTTGACGAAAATGGTAATCGAGAAAATTTTACAAGAAATTTTGCTGACTTTAATATTCTTAATGAGTTAGATAATAATACACTCGATCTTAGTATGTTGGATTTTAAATTGCAAGGAGGAGGTGGTTATAAATTCTCTAAGCACTTTAAATATGATTTATTGGCTTCGATGCGATATGTTAAAAGTGGGAATGAACATAAAGTAAGAGAAAACTCGAATATGGCCAATGCTTATAGAGCAAATGGTGATTCATATATTCAAGAAAATAATCGATTCTTATTCCGTGACCCAGAACATCCAGAGTTACAGCCTGTAGTTGTGCTTCCATATGGAGGATTCTACAATACAACAGATGATTTCTTAAAATCTTATATGGTTCGAAATTCAGTTGAATATGATAATACTTTCAATGAAAAGCATTTATTTAATGTTTATGCATTTCAGGAGACACGAATAGCAAATCGGCAGGCACGAAGTATGATCGGATATGGCTACCAATTTGACAAGGGTGGTGTTCCTTTTATAGATCCGAATATTGTTAAGCAATCTGTATTAAGCAACCTTCCTTATTTTTCAATGAATAATAAGTATGACCGGTTTTCTGCCTTTATGACCAGAGTTGCATATTCATTCGATGGTAAATATTCTTTCAATGCCACGGGTCGTTATGATGGTTCCAATCAATTGGGCAGTTCGGCAACAGCTAGATGGTTACCAACTTGGAATATATCAGGAGCTTGGAATGTGGATGAAGAAGATTTCATGAAACATCAAGATATTGTGAACAGATTAACTGTGCGAGCAACTTATGGTTTGACTGCAAGTTTGGGAAATGCAACAAATTCTGCGTTAGTGCTAAGAAACGGAAGTGCCTTACGCCCTTACATATACGAGACAGAATCTGTAATGAATATCGAGTATATTGAAAATAAAGACCTAACATGGGAAAAACAGTATGAAACGAATATTGGTTTCGATCTTAGTTTCTTTAAAAGTAAGTTAAATTTAACGGTTGATTTATATAATCGAAATGGTTTTGATTTAATAAGTCCTTTAAGAACTTCAGGTATCGGTGGACAATTTTTGACCACTGCCAATTATGCGGACATGAACTCTAAAGGTATTGAGGTTACGTTGAGTGGTCCCATCATTAAAAATGATGAATTCAGTTGGAGAAGTAATTTCAACTTTGGATATAATAAAAATAAAGTAACAAAGCTTTCCAGTCCACAAACTATCTTCAATTTAGTAACAGCTGATGGTGGACCTCAAGAAGGTTTTCCATACCGAGGATTATACTCAGTGGACTTTACCGGTTTAAACCCAACGACAGGAATACCTGAATTTATAAATGAAAAGGGAGAGAAGAGTATGGATGTTTATATGCAAAGTTTGAATGCAAGTTATTTGAAGTATGAAGGTCCGACAGATCCAAAATTGACAGGAGGTTTTTATAATACTTTGAGTTATAAAGGCTTTACTTTTAATGCTTTGTTGACATTCTCTGCTGGAAATAAGATTAGATTAAATCCTGCTTTTGCAACTCAATATTCAGATTTGGATGCTATGCCAAATGAATTTAAAGATCGATGGACTTTACCGGGTGATGAGCTTATCACCAATGTTCCATCAATTTTGGATGTCGAAGCTGCAAACAACATTGCAGGAACATACCCTTATAATACCTACAATTATTCAAATGTTCGTGTTGCCGATGGTGGTTTTATTAGATTGAAGCAGTTAGCACTTTCTTACGCATTACCGGCTTCAACATTGAAATCTTTTGGAGCGAATAATGTTTCTTTAAGTTTAGTCGCGAATAATTTTTGGTTGATCTATTCCGATAAGAAATTAAAAGGCCAAGATCCAGAATTTTTTGCTTCGGGAGGGGTGGCTTTACCTATTCCTAAACAATATACGGTTTCTTTAAAAGTTGGATTCTAGTTTAAATTGAAAGAAAATGAAAAAATATAAAATATTTATATATATAATAGCGCCAAGTTTATTTCTGTCTGTAGGTTGTAATAAATTTTTAGAACACCAACCAGATGATCGGACAGAGCTAACAAGCCCAGTCAAAGTAGCGGAGCTGTTAGCAAATGCGTATCCTCATGGAAATTATATTGCTTTTGCAGAAGCTATGAGTGATAATGCAGGAGATAAGGGAATAAAAGAGCGTCTTTTGCCGAATTCATCACCATGGAATTATATTGATCAGATCGATGCGGAATCTGAAGACACTCCTTCATTTTATTGGAATGCATGCTACAAAGCTATAGCTGCTGCAAATTATGCTTTGGAAGCTATAGAAAAAGCTGGTAATACTGCGGAATATTCTTCGAGCAAAGGCGAGGCTTTAGTTGCGCGTGCGTATGCACACTTTATGCTGGTTACTTTCTTTGCGAAACCCTATGATCCGGCAACAGCTTCGTCATCTCTAGGTATTCCTTATGTAATATTACCACAAAGAACCGTAGAAGGTGACTACAATAGAGGTACTGTGGCTTCTGTTTATGAGCAGATTGAGAAGGATTTAGTTGAGGGAATACCATTGATTCAAAATAACAAATATAGAATTCCGAAATATCATTTTACTACACAAGCTGCTCATGCTTTTGCTACACGTTTTTATTTATTCAAGCAAGATTATCAAAAAGTAGTCGATCACGCAAATTTGGTTTTTCCAGGGTCTACTGCTGTTAATAATTTGAGAGATTGGAATACAACATATACCGGACTTGGGTATTATGAGTTACAAGCATTATATACGAATTCGACTGAACCAGCGAATTTATTATTGCAAGAAGCAGCATCATATTGGGGCAGGAGCTTCGCTGGCTATAATTATGGGTTAAGTTCTGATGTTAGGGCAACTGTGTTTAATGCTTCGAATAATCCGTCACGCAAAGCTTTGGCCATGAGTACTAAAGTTTTTGGAGGTACGGAAACGGTTTATAATATTCCGAAATTTAAAGAGCATTTTGTAAAACAAACGATCAATGCTACCTCAGGTGATGGTTATAATATGGTCCCTTTATTGACAAGTGAAGAGGTTCTATTTAATAGAGCTGAGGCTAATGCACTGCTAGGAAATAGTACACAGTCAATAGCAGATCTGGATTTGTATTTGTCGAAAAGAATTGTAGGCTATTCTGTGGCTGTAGATAAATTTACAGAAGCTAAAGCACTGGCATTTTTTCCTACATTATCTATTAAAGAAGCTTTAGTTGGTACAGTTTTAAATTTTAAGCGCATGGAATATATGCACGAAGGATTAAGATGGCTGGATATTCTTAGAAATAAAATCGTTGTTGAGCATGTAAATATAAATGGAAAAGATAAGATTGTTTTAGGAGCCGATGATCCGCGTAGACAAATCCAGATTCCTCAAGATGCAATTGCTGCAGGACTAGAAGCAAATCCTCGTTAATTCTAATAATAAAATTATGAAAAAGACATTATTTAAAATATCATTATTTGCTTGCATTGTTATTTTTCTAACGGGATGCAGTAAAGATGAAAAATTAACATCTGATATCGTTGGGCTTGGAGGTGATACATGGGAAAAAGGACCTATTGATGAGTGGATAAGTACCAATTACACCAATCCGTATAATATAGAGGTTAAATATAAATGGGATCGTTCTGAATTAGGAGAAATCTATAAGAACGTTGTGCCGGTAAAAGAAGAACTTGTTATACCCGTAATGGATATTATAAAGAAAACTTGGATAGATCCATATATTGCTATAAAAGGAGAAGATTTTATAAAAACATATAGTCAGAAACAGTTTTATCTGGCAGGTAGCCCTTCTTATAATAGCAACGGTACGATTACTTTGGGTACGGCAGAAGCAGGGCGTAAGATTGTTTTATTAGATTTGAATACATTTGATACCAAAAATAAGGCCGCTGTTAAGCAGATTTTGCATACTATGCATCATGAGTTTGGTCATATTTTGAATCAAAATATTGCTGTAACGGCCGATTATCAACGAATAACCCCAGCTGACTATACGGCTACTTGGTTCAATATTTTCAGAGGTGCTTATTCAGCAAATCCGGTAGAAGATAAAATTTTATATGAAGCAGATTTTTGGGGGAAAGGTTACATAACTCCATATTCTAGATCTAATAAAGATGATGATTTTGTAGAAATGTTGGCAACTCTTCTAGAAGGCGGAGAAGCTAATTTTAATAACATCATCAATAATCTTTTTATTTATGATGGTTTGTATATCAAGCGTAACGGAAAAGGTATTTATGAAGAAAATAGTGATGCCAGAGCTAAATTATTAAAGAAGAAAGCTATAGTAGTGGCCTATATGAAAGATAGCTGGGGCATTAATTTAACAGATTTACAGATAAAGACCCAAGAAGCAATTGATTTAAGCTCTCCTGTTGCCGACTTCAATAGTTTATTAGGTCCAGGAAAAACGTATAGTAGAATTGACATTAATCCTCAGAAATTAACAGGATTATCATCCAGCTTCTTAACTGCATATGATAATGCAAATACTGGTTTGCAAAATGGAATGGGATTATATATCGATAATATTTCATTGCTTTTTACTACGGCAAACAGAATGACACTCCGTGTTAACTTTATGGATCCTACAATTGCATTAGGTGCCGGTTATAATGCTGATTTTACTTTTACCACTACAAATAATAATGGAGTACTTTCATTAACTTATACAAATCCACAACCAACAAATGGTAATGCAAGAGCAATTGAAGCGTCAATTCCTTCTTTATTAGCCTATTTCAATAATCAAACTTTTCATGTGCGTTGGGTGGAAGATATTATTCCGCAATCTAAAAGTATATTTGGAGGTCTTGTGAAAACAACTAATCCTAATTCTTATTTATTTGGAACATTGTAATAATTTAAAAATAACAAGATGAAAAAACATTTATTATATTTTTTCTTTTTTGCAATGGCATTCAGCTCATGTAAAAAAGAAAGTACAGAACCTATTATAGGAGATGTCGATGAAAGGTTATCAGAGGTTTTAGCTTCGTATCAAGATCAGTTAATTGATGCTGAATTTGGATGGAAGGGCTATTTGTTGACTGATAATGAAACTCCAGCAACTTTTTTGTTCAAATTTAATGATAAAAACAGAACAGTAATGGCAGCGGACTATAAACCTACTGAGGTAGAAAGTTCATATCGTCTAAAAGCTTTGCAAAGACCAACCCTAATGTTTGATTCCTATTCAACACTACATTTAATTGCGGATCCAACATCAAGTGTTTTTGGAGGTGAGACTGCAAATGGTTATTTTTCTGATTTTGAATTTGCCTTTTTATCAGCAAGTGCTGATACCATAAAATTAGAAGGTACTTTCAATAAAAGTAAACTGATATTGATAAAATCAAAATCTGCTGAAGAAAGTGATGCTGTATTTACTTCGTTGCAAGAGGTTGGCAACACTTTGTCAAAGCTTAAAACTTATTTTAAGAGATCTACTATTGGAGGTATTGAATGTGAAATAAAGTTGGATGGTCTAGCTCAGATTTTAGCATTTTCTTATTTAGAGGGAGAGGTATTGAAAACTGTGAAATCAAATTATTATGTTTCTGGTAAAAATATAGCATTATATGAGCCGCTAGTTATTGGTAGTGCAACTGTTTCCGAATTGAAAGATATAAATTTTGTGACAAACACAGGTATGATAAATGCGGTGATTAACGATGACCCTGTTCAGATCAAAGAAGCCATAGAACCTATGAGTTATGACAAATCTGCTGTTGAGAGATTTTGGAGAGATGGTAGACAATTAAGTTTTACCCCCTGGGTTAAAGATGGGATAAGTGATTACCTCAATGATGCTAGTATTACAGCGGGAACTGGACTCAATCAACGAGTAGCATGGTTCGGTTATGGTGATGGCTTTGATTTAATTGGTTATGCCGCGAGTTTTCAATTGAGATTTGGAGTTGCCATTTCTTCTAATATTGATAAAACAACTGGACTGATCAAATATGAATATTATGGTGCTTTGGGAACTTTACCCCCTGCATACCGCAATATTATTCTTCAAACAGGACTTGATTTTACAGATCCTAAAGGTCTTTATGTAATAGAGACTGGAATAAATAAATATGATTTGATTTCAGCCACTGATGCTAGAAAATGGCTTAGCTTTGAACCGTTGTAAAACAAGATCTTGTTTAAAAGGTAGTTCTTTTTGGACTACCTTTTAAATTGATTAAGATAAAAATATATAATTGATAACCTTTTTCCAATTTGCAATTAGTATTTTGTATATCGCTGAATCTATTTTAGAATAGAATATTAAATGTTGAATCTTGATGTTATAATGAAATTATAAATTAATTTCAATTTGTGGCATCCATGATTACTTTAATTATTGATTATGATCATTTTTGAAGAAAAACAGAAACTTCCTAAATTTATTCTGATTATATATAGTATTCAATATGTGGTATTAACACTATATTATTTAAAAATGGGTCTGATGCCAGTGCACTATCATTTTCCAGCGATAATCATAGGTTTTTTATTATTTGGTTGCAGATCTAAATTAATTTTGAACGATGATGGTATTCTAACAAATTCTTTTTTTTATTTTTTTAAGAGAAAGTATGATTTAAAAAATACTGACAGTTGCAAATTTGCTAACATATCTGCTTTAGGTAATTTTGGTGGCTGGGGAATAAGATTTAGTAAGAATTATGGTTGGTCTTACATTTTTAGTTCAGATAATATTGTTACTTTCTGTTTTGAGAATAAGAAGAAAGTCACCTTTTCAATACAGAATATAACTAAACTAAAAACAGCGTTAACTAATTTGGATATTTATTTTGAATAGTTCTCACTTTTGTATGCGCAGATATCTTTTATGATCAAGGTGAGGATTTCGATTCGAAGGTCTATTATAATTGATTTTTTCAAGCTCTCATTTCTATATTATTTTTCTTTGGAGCGCTTTATTTTTTTCTTGAGAGAATATAGGTGAAAAGATCTAACTAAAGAAGCCTGCGCATGCGCAGGCTTCTTTAGTTAGAAATATAATATAATTACTTACTCATTTTTTCTGCACCTTCAATGATTGCTTCAACTACAGCTGGATCTTGAAGAGTGGAAGTATCTCCCAAATTGGATCTTTCACCTTCAGCAATTTTTCTAAGAATGCGACGCATGATTTTTCCAGAACGTGTCTTAGGAAGATCAGATACAAATTGGATGATATCTGGTTTCGCGATAGCACCAATTAATCTTGTAATAGTCTGCATAATATCTTTACGTGTACTTTCTTCATCAATATGATGATTGGCGATAACGTAAGCATAGATACCTTGTCCTTTTACTGGGTGGGGGTAACCAACAATAGCTGATTCTACAACATCAGAGTGCATATTGATTGCATTTTCTACTTCAGCAGTTCCGATGCGGTGTCCAGATACGTTTAATACATCATCCACACGACCTGTAATTTTGTAATAACCCTCAGGGTTTCTATAACAGCCATCACCTGTGAAATACATATTTTCGTAAGTTGCGAAATAGGTCTGACGGCAACGCTCATGATCTCCCCAAGTGGTACGTAACATACCTGGCCATGGGAATTTGATACATAAATTTCCGGAAACATCATTTCCTTCAATTTCTTTTCCATTTTCGTCCATAAGCGCAGGCTGAACCCCTGGTAATGGTAACATCGCATATCCAGGTATAGTTGGTGAAATACCAGCCATCGGAGCGATTAAGATACCTCCATTTTCAGTTTGCCACCAAGTGTCAACAATTGGAGCTTTTCCTTTACCAACTTTGTTGTTATACCAGTGCCAAGCTTCCTCATTGATAGGCTCACCAACAGATCCCAGTTTGCGGATACTGCTCAAATCCTTTCCATCAATGTACGAATCTCCAAAGGCCATCAGTGAACGGATAGCTGTTGGTGCTGTATATAAAATATTGACTTTATATTTATCAACGATATCCCATAAACGGCCAGCGTCAGGATAGGTTGGTGTACCTTCAAACATTAATGAAGTAGCTCCTTGTGAAAGAGGTCCGTAAACAATGTAGGAGTGACCTGTAATCCAGCCAATATCTGCAGTACAGAAATATACTTCACCTTGCTGATATTGAAATACGTTTGCAAAAGTATAACCTGTATAGACCATGTAGCCACCTGTGGTATGGACAACACCTTTTGGTTTGCCTGTAGAACCAGAAGTATACAGGATAAATAGTGTATCTTCCGAATCCATTTCTTCTGCGGGACAAGCAGGATTTCCTTGTGTTTCTACTTTCTTTATTTCATCTTCCCACCATACATCACGACCTTTAATCATGGAGACTGGTGTACGTGTTCTTGTTAATACAATGACTTTTTCAACAGAATCACATTGCATTAATGCATCATCAACAATGCTCTTTAATTCTAATACTTTTGGACCACGGTAACTACCATCAGAAGTCACTACTACTTTACATGCCGCGTCATTGATACGGTCAGCGATAGATTGAGCGGAAAAACCTCCGAAGACTACGTTGTGAATTGCACCGATACGTGCACAGGCTAAAGTCGCAATAACCAATTCGGGAACCATTGGTAAATATATACATACACGGTCTCCTTTACGGATATTGTTATTTTTTAGAACGTTGGCAAATTGCTCAACTTTCTGTAAAAGTTGTTTGTAAGATAAAATGCGGTGTGATTCATTTGGGTCATTTGGTTCCCAAATAATTGCAGGTTTATCTCCTAAATTATAGATATGGCGGTCTAGGCAATTTTCTGTAATATTTAATTTTCCACCTTCGAACCATTTTACATTAGGCTCTGTAAAATTCCAATTCAGAACATTTGTCCATTTTCTTTTCCAAAAAAAGTTTTCCGCTATCTCTCCCCAGAAAGTTTCCGGACTTTCTACACTTTTTTTATAAACGTCTTGATATTCTTCAAATGATTTGATTTGTAGACTCATATTTTGGTTTTATTAAATTCAATCCCTTAAAACTTATTTGGTTGATTAAACAAGTTCATTTGGAATCAGCTAATTTAGTTTTTTTTGAGACAATTGCCAATTTATAAAATTTATAATTTGAAATTTAACTTTTTTATAACACTATTGTTATATTGCTCATGATATAATAGATTGATCTATATGGATGTATTAAAAAAAATGTACTATTTTTTAATTTTTAGCAATATATTAATTGCATTGGCGGCAGCTTCGCAGTGTGTGTTGACGTACATTATACTTGATCAGGAGATTAATGGTTATATCGCATTAATTGAGGGAGCGGCTACACTTGCGCTTTACAATTTTAGCTTGATTTTATCTAAACCACAATATCCGGAAAAATCAATTTATGCCCGTACCAGGTGGGTTTTTAAATATGAACGTATTTTATGGATCAACACATTTATAGCAACAGGTATTTGCATATGGTGTCTTTTTCATATCCACGTTTACTCTATCTTTTTCTTAGGTGTTATTGGATTGGTCAGCGTATTGTATAGTCTTCCTATTATTCCTTTAAAAGATCGATGGGGGGGATTAAGACAAATTCCGGCAATGAAAATCTTTCATATTGCATTGGTCTGGGTGTTGAGCAGTGTTTTTCTTCCCTATATAGAGCTTTACTGTAATGCTATTCTTGTAAACTTGCATTTATTGTATTACCTCGCTGGTTTGAAGTTCGTTTTCTTGATTATCTGTACGTTGCCCTTTGACATTCGTGATATCAAGCAGGATTCTTATTATCATCTCCGAACATTGCCCAATATGCTAGGAGAGGGGAGAGCAAAGAGCCTATGTTACATCTTACTGTGCATACATAGTCTCTTGATTTTATGTGCTCCTTATTTATTGATTATAAAAGTTGGTCTTCTTTTTACGAACACAATTATTTACCTTATTTTAAGATTTATTGTTTTCAGAACAAATGAACACTATCATTATGCTTATTTACTAGATGTTAGTCTCGTGCTCCAATTTTTAATCGTTGTGTTTATTAAAAATTTTGTGTGATTTTATTTTAAGATGATTACTTGTTTAAAAAAGAGATAATCTTATCCGCAACTACATCAGATAATTTATAGTAACTTTCAAATGTCCATCCTGCAACATGAGGACTTAAAATTACATTGTCTCTACTTGTTAGATCTGAAAACCAGGATTGCTCTTTAAGACCAGGAAAATTCTCTACAGGAAGAACATCAAAAGCAGCTCCTATGATTTTTCCTTCATCCATTGCCTTTAATACAGCAGGAATTTGAACAATACCACCACGCGCTCCTAAAAGGAAAAATATGGGTTTACGAAAATGATATAAATATTCTTCGTTGATCAATCCTTTTGTCTCTTTGGTTAGCGGAATGTGAAAACTAAGTATATCTGCCTGTTTGACAACTTCTTCCATGGAGACTTCCTTCGCGAATTGATCTGAAAAGCCAGTTTTGTACTTGTCATATGCAATAACTTTTACACCAAAGCCAGAGAGTTTCTTTGCCATAGCCTGTCCATTGTGACCATAACCAATAATGGCAACAGTTCGACCTTGTAACTCAAAGCCACGGTTGGCCTCACGACGCCATAAACCGGTCTTAATTTCCTGATTGGCTCTGTTAAGGTGATTCATAAGAGAAAGCAACATACCGATCATATGTTCACCAACGGCATCACAGTTTCCTTCATTTGCACTTATGAGTTCAATTCCTTTTGATTGTGCATAAGCCTCATCAATATTATCCATACCAGCTCCGCAACGTGCTATAAATTGGAGATTATTTGCTAAATCTATAAAGTGCTGATCGACTTGAAATTTAGATCTGATGATTAATCCCGTATAATCAGAAATGTATTTTTCAGTATCTGCGCGATCGAACTCAGGTTTGTAATCGTAGGCAATTCCAGCTTGATCCAATTTTTGAGTAAGCACTGCATGCGCGTCATCAACGATTAATACTTTTGTTTTCATAATGATTATTTATTTTTAACATTAAAATAAATTATAGTTTAGTAGCAATGAAGTGATCATAAACCGGACACACATACTGGTTTATGCGATTCAATTAATTACAATTTCATGAAATCAACACTTAGCAGTTTTTTCAGCTTGTACTGCTTAACTTCTTCAGGTAATATGCGCATCAATGTATCTCGGATGATAATACTAATCGGATTCTCCCATTGTGCTACCTTTCCGATAGACCATGATGTTTCGGTAATATAACGTGTTCTTTTTAACCTCCTTTTTTCAAATATTTGAAAAGCAAGAGCAACATCTGTCGTTTTCTTTAATTCGTCTATCAATACGGCTACATCTTCAATTGCCTGACATGCACCCTGACCCATATTGGGGGTTGTTGCATGTCCTGCATCGCCAATAAACAAGATATTACCAAAAGCTAGATTTTTTAGAGGTTTAATATCAATGATATCATTCCAGATCAATTGCTGGTCATTTGTTTCAGCAAGAATGCTTGTAATCGGATCATGATAAGACGTAAAGTTTTGTTGCAGATCCTTGATTGTGTAACGACTGAATACTTTGTTATGAGCGGGAGAATTTATACAAGCATACCAATAAATCTTGTTTCCAACAAGAGGAGTCATGCCAAAGCGTCCTTTATTTCCCCATGTTTCCGAACCTGTGCTGAGGTTTATATTAGCATTATCAATGGTTGCACGCCAACAGGTATAGCCTGCATAACGTGGTGCTGAACAAGGAATCAATTGTTGTCTTAATCGAGAATTAACACCATCAGCAATAATCAGATAGTCCGTTTGGTGTATGGTTCCATCTTCAAAAAAGATGTCAATTCCTCCATCTTGGTATTCTATTTTAAGAGCTCTTTTTCCAAGATGTAAGTTTTCATGTTCAATTTGTGCGAGTAGAAATTGATGTAAATCTGCACGGTGTATAGCAAAATTATCCTGTTCGTACTTGTTACTAATGGTTTTGGTTTCTGGAGCTGCAAGAATCCTTCCTTGCTTATCCAGAATATTATAGTTTTCTAAATAATGTCCTAGGGGGATGACACCTGCTTTAAGTTCCAAGTATTCTAATGCCTGAATGGCATTGGCAGCTAAACCAAAACCAGCTCCAATTCCTTTTAATGCCTTAGCACTTTCAAAGATAGTGGCCTGTATACCAATTTTGTTGAGGCCGATTGCTGCAGTCAAACCAGCAACACCACCTCCGATAATGGTAAAGCGTTTCATGTAGCTAGATCTTAGGCATTCGCAATTTCGTTTGTTAAAACGATGAAGTCATTAACCGTTAATCGCTCAGCGCGTAATTCATATAATGGATTGTCCGACATTTTATCTTTTGTAACTACCGCCGACAGCGAGTTTCTTAAGGTCTTACGTCTTTGGTTAAAAGCAGATTTTACAACTCTCCAAAATAATTTCTCATCACATGCCAGCTCAGTGCGATCATTTCTGGTCATCCGAATGACACCTGAAAGTACCTTTGGCGGGGGATTAAATGCACCAGCCTTTACGGTGAATAAATATTCTACATGATAGTAAGCCTGTAAGAACACACTTAAAATACCATATTCTTTACTACCTGCCTTTGCTGTACAGCGCTCTGCAACTTCCTTTTGAAACATACCGGTCATCTGCACAACACGGTTGCGTTCATCCAATATTTTAAATAAAATTTGAGAAGAAATATTATAAGGGAAATTGCCGATAACGGCCATCTTTTCGCCAAAATGTTGTGAAAAATCCAAGTTTAAAAAGTCACCATGAATCAGACGGTGTTCCAGCTGTGGATATTTATCTGCTAAAAATTCAATAGATTCATCATCCACATCGATCATCCATGTTTCGTAAGCATCGTTTTGTAGAAGAAAATCGGAAAGAACACCCATTCCAGGACCGACTTCAAGTACCTGCGTGAATCCTAATTTTGGATCCAAAGCATCAACTATTTTTTTTGCCGCATTTTTATCATTCAAAAAATGTTGTCCTAAATGTTTCTTGGCTCTTACTGTACTCATATATGCTCGAATTTGGTACAAATATAGTTAACTTGTGGAGGATAATAAACAGGTAAGGTAAATGAGTGGCAATTTATCATCTGTTTCTCTTAAAGGTGGTTTATATGAATTGGAAATTAAAGTGATGCTTGACTATTTCATATAATTTTAATTACTTTTGAGTCAATAATTTCATTTTTTACTATGGCTGACAAATTAAAAATAGGTATTACAGTAGGCGATATCAATGGTATCGGATTGGAAGTAATTATAAAATCATTATTGGACAATCGTGTTTTAGAATTTTTCACTCCGATTGTTTACGGTAATACAAAAGTTGCGTCATTTCATAGAAAAGCATTAGGTGTCAGTGATTTTAGTTTTAATGTCATCAATGATCCTGAGCAGGCAAATCCTAAACGCGCTAACATGATTAATTGCTGGCAGGAGGATGTCAAGATAACTTTAGGCGAAGAAAATGAGATCGGTGGTAAATATGCTTTTATTTCATTAGAAAAAGCGGTTGAAGATCTAAATGCAGGAAAGATTGATGCTTTGGTCACTGCCCCTATTAATAAACATAACATCCAGCAGGAAGGGTTTCATTTTCCAGGACATACGGAGTATTTGCAGGAAAAAACAAATGCGGATGATGTGTTGATGTTTATGATCTGTGATGAGTTGCGGGTTGGTGTTGTTACAGGCCATATACCTGTAAAAGATGTTTCTGATCATATTACAGAAGCAGCAATTTTAAATAAATTGGAGCTGATGAATGAGAGCCTTAAAAAAGACTTCTGGATTCAGAAACCTAAAATTGCTGTACTCGGATTAAATCCACACGCAGGCGATAATGGTGTTATTGGTGTTGAAGATGATATGATTATCCGACCAACGATAGAAAAAGCAAAAGAAAAGGGAATATTGTGTTTTGGACCCTATCCTGCAGATGGTTTTTTTGCTAATCATGCTTACGAAAAATTTGATGCGGTATTAGCTATGTACCATGATCAAGGCTTGATTCCTTTTAAACATATTGCAAATCGTAATGGTGTAAATTTTACTGCAGGTTTGCCGATTGTTCGTACTTCACCAGATCATGGAACTGGTTATGATATTGCTGGACAAAATGTTGCCGCTCATGAGTCTTTCATGGAAGCTATATTTCAGGCAGTTCACATCGTAAAACGTCGCCGTGAACAAGCAGAGCTATCTCAAAATCCACTAGCTTTCCGCAAGCTTTCTCGCGATCGCGATTAAATATAAAGAAGTAATATTATTAGTCTTGTGCGCTTATATCGCAAGACTAATATCTATTTTATAATAAATTCCTTACTTTTGCATCCTAGTGTTTTTTTAAGGACCTAGATTCATGCTATGAGTGATAATTTACAACATCCTATTTTCCCAATCATTAAAGAGTTAGCCGAAACAACAAATACGGAGTGCTACGTCATTGGCGGTTATGTACGCGATCATATTATGGGACGGCCTTTTAAAAATGATGTGGATATTGTTGTTGTTGGAAGTGGAATTGAGTTTGCTACAGCTTTAGGAAATAAATTGAAAACTAAAGTTGCTATTTACAAAAGTTTTGGAACAGCAATGTTAGTTTTTGAAGGATTAAATGTGGAATTTGTAGGAGCTCGTAAAGAATCTTACCGTGCTAATTCCCGAAAACCAATTGTTGAAGATGGAACTTTAGTTGATGATCAAAATCGACGTGATTTTACCATCAATGCTATGGCATATTCACTGAATAAGGATAATTATGGTGAGTTGCTTGATCCATTTGATGGAGTAAGGGATATTGAATTACGTACTATACGTACACCATTAGATCCAATCGTGACATTTTCCGATGATCCTTTGCGTATGATGCGTGCTATTCGTTTCGCTACACAATTGAACTTTAAGATTGATTCAAAGGCGATTCAAGCGATCACAGATACCAAAGATCGTATTCGTATTATATCAAAAGAGCGCATCACTGACGAAATTAATAAGATTATCTTGTCAGAAAAACCCTCTATTGGATTTAAGTACTTATTTGATACAGGGCTATTGGCTTTGGTTTTTCCTGCAATGCAAAACTTATACGGTGTAGAAATTATCGATGGAAAAGGACATAAAGATAATTTTTACCATACGCTGGAAGTTTTGGATAATGTCTGTGAAACAACAGATGATCTGTGGTTAAGATGGGCTGCTATTATGCACGATATTGCAAAACCTCCCACAAAAAGATTTGATAAAAAGCTAGGATGGACCTTTCATGGTCATGAAGATAAAGGGGCACGAATGGTTCCTAAATTATTTGCTGAGTTAAAACTTCCATTGAATGAAAAGATGAAGTTTGTTCAGAAACTAGTTTTATTACATCTAAGACCAATTGTACTGGCTCAGGATATTGTTACTGATTCTGCTGTACGTCGTTTGTTATTTGAGGCCGGTGATGATATTGATGCTTTGATGCAATTGTGCCATGCCGATGTAACAACAAAAAATGAATATAAAAAGAAGAAATATCGTCAGAATTTCGAATTGGTCAAGCAAAAACTAAAAGATGTTGAAGAACGTGATCAGATCCGAAATTGGCAACCTCCAATTTCTGGAGAAGATATTATGGAAGTTTTTGGTATTGGGCCAGGTCGTGAAGTTGGGAAAATAAAAAATGCAATCCGAGAAGCGATCTTAGAAGGAGAGATTCCTAATGCTAAGATGGACGCATATCATTTTATGGTCAACAAAGCTCAAGATTTGGGCTTGACTATTAGAAAGGCATGGGATTTGAATACAACAGTTAAATAAAAAAAGTATCTTTAATCGCTTCAATTCTTATTGAAGCTCATCTTGTTAACAAACAAAACGAATATTAGAAATGGCTATTTATAGATTCAGAATCACTTTTGAAGATTATGAGGATGTGTATAGAGAAATCGATATGCTTTCGAAACAAACTTTCTTAGAATTACATGAGGCTATTCATAAGACAACTGCTTATGAAGCTGACCGTTCATCTTCCTTTTATGTTAGTAATGATCAATGGAAAAAAGGAACTGAAATTGCTCTTTTACCAACTGCTCGTAAAATTTCAGATGGTGTTTTACTAATGGAAAATATTCGTTTAAGCAAGTTTATTGACGATCCTCACCAAAAGTTTTATTACATCTATAATTTTGATAGACCTTATGAATTTCATGTGGAATTGATCAAAATTTTAAAAGAAGAGGAAGGCAAAACTTATCCTACTGTTTTTAAAACGGTGGGTCAAGCTCCAAAATCTTTAGCAGCAGCGAATTTTCCTGTTGCAGATCCTTTGGATGACGATGATGACGATGAAGTTTTGGTAGATGAAACGCAATATGGCGTTGATGATGACGAAGAATTTGATTTGTTTGACGGTGATGATGAAGAAGAAGGTGGAGAAAAGTCTGAAGAGGAAAGTAGTGGTTCGTTTGACGAATATTAATGTTAGGTACCTCAGATCAACATAATAAAACTTTAATTGCTATAGTGGGGCCTACTGCAGTAGGGAAAACTGCTATGGCAATTGAGCTTGCTCAATATTTTGATACGGAGATTATTTCTGCTGATTCAAGACAGTTTTACCGTGAAATGAGTATTGGTACGGCCAAACCTACTGCATCTGAATTAGGTCAGGCGCCTCATCATTTTATTGATTCACATTCTATAGAAGAGGATTATTCTGCCGGTGATTTTGAAAAAGAGGCATTAGAAACAATAAGCTCGCTGTTCAAAAAAAAGGATATAATCATTATGGTAGGCGGGTCTGGTTTATTTGTGAGAGCAGTATGTGAAGGTTTGGATAATTTACCAAAGGCCCTTCCGGAAACAAGAGAACGGTTAAATAACAGATTTGATAACGAAGGAATTGTGCCACTTCAAGCTTATTTAAAACAAGTCGATCCTGTTTATTATGATCAGGTAGATATTTCAAATGTTCAACGGGTAATTCGAGCCCTGGAAGTATTTGAAACTACTGGATTACCATTTTCTAACTTTCTTCAAAAGACAAAAGCAGTGAGACCCTTTAAGATCATGACAGTTGGACTTACAATGGACCGAACAACTTTATACGAACGCATTAATATGCGTGTCGATCTGATGGTGAAAGATGGTTTATTGGATGAAGTAAAGTCATTAATATCTTTTAAACATAAACCTGCTCTAATGACTGTCGGTTATTCTGAACTTTTTGATTTCTTAGATGAGAAAATATCTTGGGAAGAAGCAATAGATAAAATTAAGCAAAACTCGCGACGGTATGCTAAAAGGCAACTTACCTGGTTTAAGAAAGATAAAGATACAGTTTGGTTTGATCCTAAGGACAAAAACCAGATTATAGATTATATTCAATCATAATTTTAAGCGATATCAACAGAGTTATCCACATTATGTTAATAACTCTGTTGATAACATAAAAAGGGCTTGATTACAATGGTAATCAAGCCCTTTTTTCTACGAAATGAAATATAATTATTCCACGATCAAATTCCATCCAAATTCGTCAGCAATTCTGCCATATCGAAGATCATCTAAATAGGTTAATACTTTTTTAGAGAAATCGCGACCTTCTACAGGAGGTAATTGAAACAATTCACCTTCATAACCAATAGTGGCAATTGGTGTTAATGTTGCAGCTGTACCAGCAGCAAATGCATCTGTGACAATTCCTGCTTTGATTCCATCAATAAGTTCTTTGACAGATACCCTACGTTGCTCAGTTTTATATCCCCAGCTTGCCGCCAGTTCCATAATTGTACGTCTTGTTACACCATGTAGGATCGTATCACCGTGAGGAGTAATAATACTGTCACCGATACGGAATATTAGGTTGGCTGTTCCAGCTTCTTCAATATATTTATGTTCCGAAGCATCAGTCCACATCAATTGATCAAAACCTTCATCATTTGCCAAACGAGTAGGGTACAATGACAATGCATAGTTACCTGCATTTTTTGAGAAACCTACTCCGCCTTCTGCGGCACGGGTATAATGTGTTTCTACCTTTAATTTTAAAGGATTACTATAGTAAGCACCTACCGGGCTAGTGATAATTATAAATTTGTAGGAATTAGAAGGGTGTACTCCTAAAGCCGCTTCAGTACCGAACATAAACGGACGGATATATAAAGATGTGCCTGGAGCATTTGGAATCCATTTGTTATCGGTGGCTAATAATTTTTTTAATCCACCTAAAAAGATTTCTTCAGGAACTTCAGGCATCTCCAAACGTGCTGCAGAAGTATTGAATCTTTCCCAATTTTTGTCAGGGCGGAAAATACTAATGGTACCATCTTGAAATTTGTATGCTTTAATACCTTCAAAGATAGCTTGGCCATAATGTAAAGCCGACATAGAAGGGCTTACATTAATATCCCCGTAAGGCACAATACTGACATCAGTCCATGCTCCATCTTCATAGGTTGCGACCAACATATGGTCGGATAATATTTTTCCAAATTTTAGATTGTTAAAATCTACTTGCGAGAGTCTCGATTGTTGTGTGGGCTCTACGCGAATTGAATAATTTTCTGTCGCGCTCATTGTATTTTAATTACAAATGCTAAAGTATGAAAAAAACCACGAATTTGAATGATAAACCTCTTGTTTGTCAAATATTATTCTGTGTGAACATAATTTATTATTACACAGTAAATTTGTCTATTTTTTAGGATCTTACGTTTTATTTTATGGACAGATAATCATTTTAACAAGTATAAGTTATAATTTTTTAGGCGTTTTTAGTTGTTTTGTTACCTTTCTCTTTATTCTGTGTTAATTTTAGATGAATTAACACAAAAATTGTAAAGTGGCATGTTATTTGGATTAACGGAAACACTAATCTACCATCAAAATTGGTAGGTTTTAAAAAGGGCTAACACTTCTAAACAGATATTCACTAATAAAAAACAAACTAAACGATTAAAAACCATGCACCGATTAAACAGTAAAAACAATGCATTGGAAAATGATGAATTAGAGTTTGATCAAAAAACAGCTGTGGAGGAAAAAGGATTTTCACTAAATTTTATTTTAGGCTTTTTTGTTTTTCTTTATAAAACGGCTATCAAACCCTAGGGTATTTTATTATTTTTCAAATTTAGTAGGTACTAAAAAATTGAAATGAGATTGCTCATAAACTGATCAATCTCATTTTTTATTAAAATCTTTCCCTATAAACTTTTAAGGTAGATTACTTCTTTATTATGTCCAATATAGGCTCAAGATAATCACGATTATTTGACAGTCGCGGTACTTTATTTTGTCCACCAAGCTTACCCTTTGATTTCATCCATTGAAAGAATGTGTATGCAGGGGCATTGTGAATAACGGGAAATTGTAATGCCATATTTTTATATCGTTTAGCATCATAATCCGAATTGATCTCTCTCAATGTTTGATCCAATATCTTACAAAACGTTTCAAAATTATCAGGTTGTTGTTCAAATTCAATAATCCATTCATGAGCTCCAGCCTCACCTTCTTTAAAGTAAATCGGTCCAGCAGTATAATCTTTCACAATTGCATGTGTACTTTCACTAGCCTTCTTTATAGCATCCTCAGCATTATCGACGATAAGTTCTTCGCCAAAGGTATTGATGAATTGTTTTGTCCGTCCTGTTATTTGAATACGGTATGGGGATAGCGTTACAAATTTGATGGTATCACCGATCATGTACCGCCATAAACCAGCATTGGTCGAAATGATCAAAGCATAATTTTTATTTAATTCTACTTGATGTAATCCTAATGTTTGCGGATTCTCATCATATAAATTTTCGATCGGTAAGAATTCGTAATAAATGCCGTAGTCAAGCATTAATAATAATTCTTCTGAGTCGGGCAGATCTTGAAGAGCAAAGTATCCTTCGGATGCATTATAATTTTCTAAATAATACATATTATCAGAAGGAATCAGTTTTTTAAACTGTTCGCGATAAGGTTTGAAACTTACACCACCATGTGTATAAAATTCTAGATTAGGCCAGACTTCAAGCAAATTATTCTTACCTGTGATTTCCAATATCTTTTTTGCAAGAACAATATTCCATGTTGGAACACCAGCTAGATTGGTGACATTCTCATGAATAGTGATATTGGCCACCTTTTCTATTTTTTCCTCAAAATCAGGAAGTAAAGTTACTTCTAAATTTGGAGTACGCTTAAATTCAGCCCAAAAAGGGAGATTTCGCAATAGAATAGAAGATAAATCACCATAATAAGAGTCTGAACTAAAACTGTTAATCTGAGAACTCCCTCCTAATACGACCGATTTTCCACAGAAAATCTGGCTTTCGGGTTTATTGTTGAAGTAAATGGTCAACATATCTTTCCCACCCTGAAAGTGACACTCTGTTAAAGACTCTTCACTGACTGGGATAAATTTGCTACGGTCTGCGGTCGTTCCCGAAGATTTGGCGAACCACTTGATGTCAGATGGCCATAGTATATTTTGCTCGCCTTTGATCATCCGATCGATATAAGGCTTCAATGAATTGTAATCTTGAATTGGAACTCTGTTTTTAAATTCCTCAGGCGTTAAAATACTATTGTAATCGTATTTTTTTCCCCATTCTGTTGCTTCGGCTGATGATATTAAACTTTGAAACCATTCTTCTTGTACATCGTGTGGATATTTCATGAATAATTCAATCTGATGAATCCGTTTTTTCATGAACCAAGTAAGTAGGGAGTCTAATATTGCCATATAAAGGTAGAATTAACGTTAAATAATAATCTTTTTGCGACGGAGTTCAAAATGTTGGCCTAAATAGAATGTACGAGCCATTTCATTACTGGCAATTTCTTCAGGAGTTCCAGCAAGCATAATTTTACCTTCTGTCAATAAGTAGGCCCTATCTGTAATGGATAACGTTTCTTGTACGTTATGATCGGTAATTAAAATTCCAATATTACGTGTTTTTAGCTTTGCAACAATCGTTTGAATTTCTTCCACCGCGATTGGATCGACACCCGCAAAAGGTTCATCTAACAAGATAAAAGATGGGTTTGCCGCTAATGCCCGTGCGATCTCCGTACGACGTCTTTCTCCTCCGGAAAGAAGATCACCTCTATTTTTACGGACACGGTGCAAGCTAAATTCGGTTAAAAGTTCTTCCAGTTTTTCTAAGCGTTCCTTTTTATTAGGATAATGGATCTCCAGTACAGATAATATGTTGTGTTCAACCGATAGTTTTCTAAAGATGGAAGCTTCTTGGGCAAGATAACCGATTCCTTTTTGAGCGCGCTGGTACATGGCATCCTGTGTGATTTCTTGATCGTCTAAATAAACATGACCCTCATTAGGTTTTATTAATCCAACAATCATATAAAAAGAAGTCGTCTTTCCCGCTCCGTTAGGTCCTAGAAGACCAACAATTTCTCCTTGCTCTACCTGGAAAGAAACATCGTTTACAACAGTGCGTTGCTTATATTTTTTGATGAGATGTTCTGCTCTTAGTATCATTTGATTCGTGTTTTAACTCAAAAAAACAATCTGATAATTACAAATATATTTAATATCGGATTCCTTTTATATTTAATTGCAAATTCTTTTTACCTCGCCATACATTTTCTTCTATGCTATAACAGATGTCAAATGGCTTACCACTATTAATAGCCTGTATATGTTCAGATAATCCAAAACCAATGCAATCAAAAGAAGGAGAGTTCTCTTGTTTGATGGTCATTTTTAAGTGATTGGATCCGACTAAATAAGCAGGTCCAATTAAACTAACTTTTTGACTAAGAAAAATGGGGCTTTCATTTTGAGGCCCGAATGGTTCAAATTGACTTAGAATTCGGTGAAATTTGGCATCAATATCTTGTAGGTTTAGTTTCGTATCAATCAATATCTCTTGTATTAACATCTGAGGAGTAATGAGTTTAGAAACAACCTCTTCGAAACGATCCTGAAATAATTTGATATTTCCGATCTGCATCGTCAACCCTGCTGCATATTTATGCCCTCCAAATTGATCTAATAGATCGCTACATTCACTTAAGGCTTCATATAAATCAAACCCGATAACAGATCTACAGGAACCTGCGATATGACCATTGGTTTCGGTCAGAATAATCGTTGGTCTATAGTATTTTTCAGTCAACCTTGATGCCACAATGCCGATAACACCTTTATGCCAATCTGATTTATAGAGCACAGTTGATTTTCGTGTTTTTAGCGAGTCATTTTGATCTATAATCGCTAGAGCTTCTTCGGTTATTCTAAGGTCAAAATCTTTACGAACATTATTTTGATCATCAATATTGATACTAAAATCTTTTGCTTCTTGCAGTGATTTTGATATCAATAATTTTACCGCATCTTTTGCATGATCAATACGACCAGAAGCATTGATCCGTGGACCTATTTGAAAAACAATATCATTTACTGTGAATGTCTTTGTTTTATTGGTGGATAAATCAACAAGTGCTTGAAGACCGCAGCAAGGATTAGTATTTAATTTAATGAGTCCGAAATGCGTCAGAATTCTATTTTCTCCAGTTATAGGTACAATATCTGATGCAATACTTACCGCAACGAGATCTAAAAATTGATAGCAAATATCCAAAGACATATCATTTTTCATGATAAAGGCTTGGATAAGTTTAAATCCTATACCGCAGCCCGATAATTCTTTGTATGGATAAGCACAGTCTTTTCTTTTTGGATCAAGTACAGCAAATGCTTTTGGAAGTTCATCTCCAGGTAAATGGTGATCACCAATAATGAAGTCGATATTCTTAGAATTGGCATAGTCAACTTTATCGTTTGCTTTTATACCACAGTCAAGTGCAATGATCAATGAGAAACCGTTTTCTGCAGCATAATCTATACCTTGTGTAGAGATACCATATCCTTCAGCATAACGATCAGGAATATAGAATTCAATGCGCGAGTGAAACTCTCGAAAAAAACTATACACAACAGCTACAGCAGTAGTACCATCTACATCATAATCTCCATAAATTAAGATCTTTTCATTCTGGCCGATTGCGGTCGTAATTCGCGCAATTGCTTTTTCCATATCTTGCATTAAGAATGGATTGTGCAGTTGGTCTAGAGAAGGTCTAAAAAACTGTTTTGAAGTATCAAAAGTCTCAATATTTCTACTGACTAACAATTCTGCTAATACTGGATTAATACCAAGTTCATTGCCTAATTGATTAACTTTTTTGACCTCACTTTTAGATTTTAGTACCCACCTTTTTTGCATATCTTTGCATCGTAATTATGTGTAAATATACGTTTTGTCTATTGACTAACCTAATTATACACTAGGGTAATCATAGCGTTGTGTCTAACACGCAAGTTTCCAATAAATTAAAGATGTTACAAGCATATTCCTTATTCGAAGGCTCATTTTCGGTCGATGTTTCTAAAAAATTTATTCCCTTTGACCCTGCTGTTGATAGTAAAAATGATCGTCCAGCTTCTATGTTTATTCAAGTGCATCCGTTTCTAATCGAGACCGCAAATGGATTGGTTTTATGTGATACTGGACTTGGATTAACAAACAGTGATGGGAAACTACTTCTCTATGAAAATATTGAAAAATTAGGTTATTCCCCCAAAGATGTGAAATATGTATTGATGTCACATTTGCATAAAGATCATGCTGGTGGTATGGTGAGTTTCACTGATCACGTCGGAAGGATTGCATTTCCCGAAGCAGAGTATATAGTGCAACGAGGTGAATGGGAAGATGCTTATTCTGGAATCAATAGCTCTTACCGTACTGAAATTTTTGATGTTGTGCAAAGGAGCGGTAATCTGAATCTTGTTGAAGGAGATGGTAAAGTTAATGAAGAAGTTGAATATTGTTTAAGTGGCGGGCATACTCAACATCATCAGACCTTCCACATTAATTATGGAAAAGATCATTATTTTTTTGGAGGAGACGTCCTTCCGGAACCAGAGATGATCTTTCAAAATCATAGCGCAAAATATGACTATGATGGACATTTGTCAAAAAAGTTACGTCAGGAGTACTGGGAAAACGGAGCTTCAAACGATTGGATTTATCTTTTTTATCATGCCACAAGTATAGCAATAGGAAAGCCTACCATGCAGTTTGATAGAAGTTTTACAGCGATTGAAGCAAAATAAAAATCAAGAAAAGATAAAAAATAACGCATCTTTTCTTAATTTAAGGAACATCTGTGTACAAGGACTTCATTGTATGTGTATTGAATTAATCCGATGGTCACGTCATATAAATTCTATTATGACTGGATTTTTGGTTAAGTTTGTATAAAGCTGTATAGTATGCCTTTTTACTTCAGCTATTGAAAAATTAAGTTTTATAATAAAGCAAAAAAATATGTCTATTGTAAGAGAGTCGGATCTTATTGGTATTGGAAAAAAGTATCAAATTGAAACTGAAGCTGGAGACAATATGGTCGTGGTTATTCATGACGATGGTCGAAGAGAATTATATCGTTATGATGAGGAAGAGAGTGAGTCTCGCTGTGTCATGACCTTAAGCGATGAGGAATCAAGACAGGTTGCCGGTATTATCGGAGGATTGTCCTATAAGCCTAAAGCTTTAGAAACAATTGAAGTCGCTTTAGATGATTTAAGAATTGAATGGTATAAAGTTGAAGGAAAATTTGAAGGAGCCAATAAAACGATTGGCGAATTGGAAGTTCGTCAACGTACAGGAGCATCTATTATAGCAGGAATACTAGGTGATAATACGGTTATTAATCCAGGACCTGATTATATGATTAGTCCAGGGACTACCTTAGTTATTGCCGGAAAAAAGAATAATATTAAATTATTGAAAGAGATATTATTGTAAACATTGTAAACTAAATAAATATATATGCCATCACACACACTTATTTTAGAAATTGGAATCGCAGTAGGCCTTGTCGCATTTGTTGGTTTAATCGCCAATAAGTTAAAGTTTTCAGTTATTCCATTTTTTATATTGATAGGTATGGTGTTAGGCCAGCATGCTCCCCAAATTGGTCATATAGACCTGACATTTACTGAAAGTAAACCGTTTATTGATTTTATGGGGCGCTTAGGCGTACTTTTTCTGTTGTTTTATCTCGGACTGGAATTCTCGGTTGGCCGATTAATTAAGTCCGGAAAATCAATCGTGACAGGTGGAACAGTGTATGTTTTACTCAATTTTGTGTCTGGATTACTCATTGGATGGATGATGGATCTGCCATTTAAGGAGATGATGGTACTTTGTGGTATTATGACAAGTTCTTCCACAGCCATTGTCGCAAAGGTATTGACAGATTTGAAACGGACTGCAAATCCTGAAACAGAAGTGATTATGGGAATGATTATGTTTGATGATTTATTTATTGCCATGCATATTTCTTTCCTTTCGGGATTGATTCTAACGGGAAGTAGTTCCTTTTGGACTGTTGCCGGAACTTCATTGCTAGCATTGGGATTTATTTTAACATTTCTAATTCTGGGAAGAAAGCTAGTTCCTGCAATTGATAAGCTATTGCAGGTTAAATCTTCTGAGCTATTTGTCCTTGTTATCTTTGCACTACTATTTATAACAGCTGGATTTTCTGAAACTATTCACGTTGCGGAAGCCATTGGAGCATTAATGGCAGGATTAGTTTTAGCAGATTCGCAATATATTAAGAAGATTGAAGCGATGGTATTGCCCTATAAAGATTTTTTTGGAGCAATGTTCTTTTTTAGCTTTGGTTTATCAATAGATATACTATCCTTGGGTGGTGCTGTATTATGGGCCTCAATTGCTGCTCTGGTTACTATCCTCGGTAATTTGGCTTCAGGATATTTTGCGGCAAGGTTCTCAGGAATGAAGAATAAAACAGCTTTTGATATCGGATTTACATTATCTGCTCGAGGTGAGTTTTCTATTATCATGGCCAATATTGGTAAGGCAGGAGGGCTATTGCCTGTTATCCAGTCGTTTGTCGTTGTGTATGTGTTGATTCTGTCAATTTTATCACCACTGTTAACAAAAGAATCACGTAATCTATGGACAAAATTATTCGGTAAGGATGAAATTAAACCCAAAACAATCAAAAGACTAAGTGATCTGGAGTCTGGTCAAACATTATAAGAAAAGGGAATCTATTATAGATTCCCTTTTTTACCATTACAAGAAGCCTAATTCTAATTTTGCTTCTTCGCTCATCATATCCCTTGTCCACGGTGGATCGAATGTTAGCTCAACAAGAGCCTCTGTAACACCAGGTACAGCAGCAACCTTACTTTGTACCTCATCCATGATCTGACCAGCAACTGGACATCCTGGCGCAGTTAATGTCATCACTATCTTAGCGGTTCCATTTTCTTTGGTTATGATTTCATATACCAATCCTAAATCGACGATATTTGCCGGTTTTAATTCTGGATCATAAACAGTTTCTAATGCTTCCTGGATAGCTGGCGCAATATTTAACTTATCTAAAATTATAATACTCATTTTAAGATCGTTTTATGTTATCTTCAATTGCTTCATTATATATTTCAAGCAATTTCTTTTTATTCTCTTCTGGAGTAAAATTACTAAAATAGAACTCTTTTGTTGTTTGTCTAATGTTATATTTTTCTTTAATACTGTAATTTTTCCATTGCTGTACAGTTTTTAACATATTATCCACACTTTGTGGGTTAAATAGTAATCCTGTCTTATCTGGGATAATTAATTCGCTTAAAGCCCCAATATCACTGCCGATCACTGGGGTTCCGACTGAGAAAGCCTCTAAAATCGTCATTGGCATTCCCTCAAACCATACTGAGGGCACGAGCAATGCTTCGGCTTTTTCAACTAATGGCAGTATTTCATCACGGGTTCTAAAACCCATATATTTTATATTGGCATGACGATTTGCAGTACCAACTACTGTTTGTTTTAAAGGTCCGTCACCTATAATGATGATTTTGCTATCTGTTTTTGAAAATGCTTTCAAAAGATTTACGATACCTTTTTCTTCTGTAAGTCTTCCGATATATATAAAATAGTCTTCCTGAGCATCGATTGTATCTTTAATAGGAAAGGTAAAGTTTGGTTTGATTGTAAATTTTTGTGCAGGAACATGTAAGGTTGAATCTATAAAAAGTTTTTTCGCAAAACTTGATAAAGCTATATATCGATCTACCATATTCCATGTTCCAATTCGTCTATGAAACCAATAGTTCAATGCAAGTACAAAAGTCTTGACAGTAGATCCGTCTAGTACTTTCTTTTTAATGGCTGTCCATGGAAAATTTTCTTTTAAACTGGAAAGAAATAGCTGATGCCCATGATATAATATAGCAGAAGGACAAAGAATACGAAAATTGTGCAAGGTCATGATGAGTGGAACGCCCAATTTGTGAATTGTCCTTATAATGATAGGACCACTTGCATAATGTGTATTATGAATATGGACAACCTGAGGTTTAAAATTATTAATGCACTTTCTTACGCGATAAGCCGCTGCAATATTCCAAAAAGAAAAAAGTGTTTGCAAAGCGCCTTTCCATCCTTTTTTATTTTGAAAGGTAAGCGTCTCCACATCATGATCTATAGCGAGTAATTCACTTTCCTGTTTGAAAACGGTGTCTTCACCTCCTGGCCCTTGATAAAAAGTATGGATGATTAGAATACGCATATATGCTTGCTTTTTTACAAACTTAGATAAATTTGTTTTATGTGCAATTTTAATTCCAGTGAAGAACAACAAATGTAATCGATCCTAGGTAAGGTATCTATCTGCTCACGATTCATTAACTTTAAATATTTTATCTTTTTCTCACTGAGAAAGTAGGTGTAGGAGATAAATACTATTTTAAATGAATTAAACTGTTTTCAACGGTACTTAGCAAAAGTTTGTTTTTATAATTGTTATCTTCGCGTATCATTAGGAGAAGATGAATAGATACTATGCAGCATTTACAAAAACTAATCTCTGACTCGATTCAAAACAGTCAATTTCCGAATCAACCGACTAATCTTTACGATCCAATTCGCTATTTTTTAAGTTTAGGTGGTAAACGTATTAGACCGGCCTTGACATTGGTTGCCGCTGAAATGTTTGATATTGGGGAAATCACAGATGCTTTACCCGCTGCAAAATCGATCGAATATTTTCATAACTTTTCTTTAGTTCATGATGACGTTATGGATAAAGCACCTCTACGAAGAGGGAAAGCAACCGTTCATGAGAAATGGGATTTAAATGTCGCTATCCTTTCAGGAGATGGATTATTAGTAAAAGCTTATGATGAATTGGCTAATAGCAATCCGCTTTATATAGCAGATCTCCTTAAAACTTTTAATAGAGTTGCTATGCAAGTCTGTGAAGGCCAACAACTGGATATGGATTATGAACATACTGATAAAATTAGTATGGATCAATATATTGAGATGATTAGGCTTAAAACTTCAGTACTGTTAGGAGGTGCACTACAGATGGGGGCAATATTGGCCGAAGCAAATCTTAGTGATCAAAAATTAATTTATGAATTTGGAGAATATATAGGAATAGCTTTCCAGCTTCAAGATGATGTCCTAGATGCTTATGGTAATCCTGAAACTTTTGGTAAACAGATTGGGGGAGATATTCTAATTAATAAAAAGACTTATCTGTTGGTCAAATTAATGGAAATTATAAAGGAAGAGGATCTTCCAAGGCTTCAGAATTTGTTAAACGCAACAATCCAAGATAATCCAGACAAATTGCTTGATATGTTATCACTATACCAAAGCTATAACATTAAAGAATATGCAGACAAATTAAAAGATGCATATACACAACGTGCATTTGAAAGATTATCGGCGATTAATATACCAAAACACAAGAAAGAGACGTTAATAACATTATCGACTCAACTCCTCATCAGGGAACAATAGTAATAGCTATTAATTGTCTATTTAATCTTTATTTATTTAAAAAATTCTTAATTTGTAGACTTAGGTCATCATTATTTACGAAACAACTACAATGGAACCGTTAAAAGTAACAATCTTTCAAGCATATATCTTTTGGGAAAATGTCGATAAGAACTTAAGTAACCTCGCACTTAAACTCTCGAATTTAAGGGAAAAAACGGATCTTATTATTTTGCCTGAAATGTTCAATACTGGATTTACAAATAATGTAGAAAAGTGTGCAGAACCAGCTGATGGTAAAACCATGCAGTGGTTGTTTCATATGTCCCAAAGTCTAAATTGTGTGATAGCAGGTTCACTGATTATAACAGAAGACGGGAAATACTTTAATCGTTTTGTATGGATGTCTCCAGATGGAACTTACGTAAAATATGATAAAAGACATTTGTTTGCAATGGCAAAAGAAGACCTATATTTTACAGCGGGACGAGAACGTATTATTGTAAACATCAGAGGTTGGAATATATGTCCTATGATTTGTTATGATATACGCTTTCCGGTATGGTCAAGAAATATTGGTGGCGCTTATGATTTATTGATATATACCGCAAACTGGCCAGACAAACGTTCTGCACATTGGAGAACCTTAATTCCAGCACGTGCTATAGAAAATCAAGCTTTTGTTATCGGTGTGAATCGTGTAGGACACGATGGTAATGATATTTATTATTCAGGTGGTTCCATGTGTATCTCTCCATTAGGAGATGTGGTATATTATAAACCTGAAGACGAGGATTTATATACGTTTACTATTCACCCCAAAGATCTTCATGAAGCAAGAAAGTCTTTTCCTTTTTTACAGGATGCAGATAGCTTTACGATAGATTAATGTCTTTATTTGTAAGGTCTATCAAGAATGATAGACATCATGACTGCTTTTCTTAAATCAAAATCTTCTGTTACTGTAGGCTCTTTTTGTAAGGATTGGGTTAACTTATTTTTTTTATTCAAAGCTAAGCGGTGCTCTTCTCTTTCTTTTTTAAATCGCTGAATTTCGTTTGTATCTTTTATTTTTTCTGAGTAAAAAGGTGGTGGGGTAACCACATTCTTTTCTTTCTGAGAGGGTTGATATGCAGGTGGTTCTGCTTTGCTTTTGCTAGGAATAGGGGCATTTGCCTTTCTTCTTTTTAACGCAGCCTCTTGCTCTTTCATATAGTTCTGATATGACTTAAAACCAAAGATTGCTAATGCAATTAATAGGGGTATCAACTTTTCCATAGCATGAAGATAACAAAAAAAAACAATTTAATTTTTGTTATACCATGTAAAGCATTATATTTATAATATAAACCTATTTGGCCAACGAGTTATAGTTAATTTTATCTTTTTTGAAAATAAATATCCGTTGGCTAAAAAGTACGATATAGTATAACCTAAAAAGACTTTGATTATTATGCTTAATGAAGATTTAATTGGAAAGATAGAGTTCTATGATTTTCTAACTGGAAAAGCGACTACAGCCATATCGCGTAGAATGCAGCGTAATTTAAAAGATGTGGGAATCAATATTACGGCTGAGCAATGGAGTATTTTGTACAATTTATGGCAAGAGGAGGGACTTACACAACAAGAGTTAGCCATTAGAACCTTTAGAGATAAACCAAGTATTACGCGTTTAATTAATAATTTGGAGAAATTAAATTTAGTTATCCGAGTAAATGATAAAGATGATCGTAGATCAAATTTGATTTATTTAACTAAGTCTGCCCGTAAGTTAAAAGAGATGGGCATGCAACAAGCTAATAAGACTATTGCTGAAGCATTGGATGGGGTATCTCCTGATACAATTGATATGGCGCAAGTAACACTTCAACAAGTTATCTGCAATTTGAGAAAATAATAAAGAAGGGCTTTTGTTTTATGAAAAGCCCTTCTTTATTATTAAAATATTTTTGCCTCAAAATCAGTATGACTTTCGATTAGACGACCTTCTCTTCCAAAATAGATGTCTTGAAAACTTAATGTGTTAACAGCATCAACTTTTCTGAAAAATTTATCGGCACTGACATCGGATAAAGTTTTAAATCCACAAGCTTCCATAATCTCTACAGTGGCACGTAAAGTGTTACGATGGAATTGTGCGACACGTACATATTTATCGTTAACATCTAATCCTTTATATAAGTGGGGCTGTTGTGTTGCAACTCCTACAGGACAAGTATCTTCATTACATTTCAAAGCTTGAATGCAACCTAATGCAAACATCATTCCTCTAGCACTATAACATGCATCTGCTCCGAGAGCAATTACTTTTAACAAATCAAAACCAGTGACAATTCTACTCGAAACTAAGAGCTTGATATGTCTTTTAAGACCAAAAGCAATTAAAGTCTTTGTAACAAAAGCTAAAGCATCGTATAAAGGCATTCCTAGATTATCTGTAAATTCGAGTGGCGCCGCACCCGTTCCACCCTCGGAACCATCAATAGCAATAAAATCCGGGAATATCTGTGTTGTTTGCATTGCTCGACAGATTTCAATAAACTCTTGTTTATCACCAATACACATTTTGAAGCCCACAGGTTTGAAGTCACTTAATTCTTTCAATCTATGAATGAATTCCATCATTTCAATTGGATTTGAGAATGCACTGTGTGCAGGAGGTGACATGACATCTGTACCTGGGATGACGTGGCGAATTGCAGCAACTTCTGGCGTGTTTTTGGCTGCAGGTAGTATACCTCCATGGCCAGGTTTAGCACCTTGTGATATTTTTAGTTCAATCATCTTGATGTTGGGACGTGAAGTTTTTTCTCTAAAAAGTTCACCATCAAATTTACCGTCATGCGTACGACAACCAAAATAACCCGTACCTACCTGCCAGATCAAATCGCCACCACTGTTATGATAGTCACTGATGCCACCTTCTCCGGTATTGTGGGCAAAATTTTGTAATTGAGCACCTTTATTTAATGCTGTAATAGCTGTTTTACTCAATGCACCGTAACTCATAGCTGAAATGTTAAATACACTTAAACTATAAGGATGTTTACAAGCTGCATTACCTACAGTAGTACGTAAGTCATGATTATCAATGTGACAAGGAAAGACAGAGTGAGCTGCCCATTCATTACCGACTGTTTGTGGGTCTGTCTGCATACCGAAAGCAACAGTTTCCCGTTGGTTTTTAGCGCGTTGATAAACGATAGAACGTTGTCTTCTATTAAAAGGACGTCCATCAGTATCAGACTCCCAAAAGTATTGACGTAATTCTGGACGAATGGATTCAAAGAAATAACGGAAATATCCAACTAAAGGATAGTTTCTTAAAATTGCATGTTTATGTTGGAAACTGTGATATATCGCCACAAATAAAAGAGGCATCGGTATGACTAACAACCAAAACCACTGTGGTGTAAAAATAAGCCCAAAAGAGATTATAATCAAATTGATTACAGTCATGGTGCCAAGAATTAATTTTCTAACGGTCATAATTTAAATAGTATTTAGACTCTTACTTTAATAAAAATTTGATCAAATATCAATCAAATGTAATCGATTGATCTGTTACAATTTTAATGTTTACTATGCTTTCAAATATTGAACCAATGTTCATTTTATACAAAGCAAAAGTACTAAGTTACTTGTTGTAAAAGAAAATTAATGGCCGTTATGAAGAAGTTTTAAAATCTTGGTAAAGAAATGATATTTAGCTTTTTCTTTTTACAATCTCTTGTGATAATAGTTGATAGATTTGTTTCCAATCATCATGTTCGCTGATAAAATTTAAATGCTTTTTTATCGTGATTTCGTCATTTCTAACAGCTGGTCCGGTCTGAACCTGACTAGGGAGCTTAGATTGTACCTTTTGTGCAGTTTCAAGAATAATTGGCCTGATTATATCAAACGGTAAATCGTACTGCTGTAAGAGATCATAACTGATTTGAAAGAGCGCGTTTGTGAAGTTATTCGCAAATACTGAGGCTATATGAATAGCTAATCTTTGACTTGAGCTACAAGCGATAGATTTTGGTGCTACAGTAGCCATAAGCTTCATCAGAATATTAAATGTTATGGAGTCATTTCCTTCAATACAAAACGGAATCAGACTGAAGTCGGATTGATCATTTTTAGAAATGGACTGCGGAGGATATAGCACACCATAATGCTGAAATTTACTTAAAACTTGTATATCTGTAGCTCCAGAACAGTGTACCACGATACCGGAGATAGCTGTAGATATGGTTTCAATAAGTGATGGAATAGCATGATCCGGAATTACGATCATATAGAGATCAGCTTCTTTATTTATTTCTGATACATTAGAAATAGCCTCTGCATTTACAGCAAAGGCCAATGCTTGAGCATTGACCTTCTGTTGACTGAATATTTGCAAGATTTTGTGACCTTTGTTATGGAAGTTATGTGCAAAGTGTGTTGCAACATTTCCACTTCCTAAGATGACAATATTCATTAGCTTTGTTTTTTATCTAATCTTTTTGCCTCACTATTTCTTCTAAAAATAGACATGAAAAATCCGATTGTCATGACAATAGTTCCACACCAGAAGAAATTAATATATGGAAATTTAATCGCTTTAAATACAATCCATTTTTTTTCTGGAAGTGGTTTTTGGTAAACCATAACTTCTAATTTATCTTTTTTAGGTAAGATATTTGAAAAACGGAACCGTATTCCTTCTTCATTTACATCTTTATTAAAATCATATGAAGTACCATCTTTGATTAAAAATACCGGTTCTACGTTATATTCTTTTTTATCAGAAGCGATAACTTTGATTTTTAATCCTACAATGACATCTTTCTCTCCCTTAGGGATGTTTTCTAAATGAGCATTTCTGTTAATACCTTCAATGACAAAGAAACCATTTCTATAACGAAGGGTATCACCAACATTGACCTCATAAGTTGCCGGTTCTTCATAATCCTCAAAGCCTGTTTTCTGATCGGCAGGGATATTTGCATTTTTCGCCTGTAAGTCCGAAGCCGCCGCAGTTATTAGGGTGTAAATATCATGTGTGAAGTAGTGCTTTGTCGCAGGAGTACCGATCAAGCCTCCCATTTTCTCATTATTCTGAGCAAACGGCATAAGTACAAATGAATTTTTTACTTTTCCACTTTCCTCATCTATGGCTTCATATTTTATCTTATAAAACACATTGGGTTGTGCTACACTATCACCAATATAAGTGATGCGGTATTCACCCATCTGTACCGGTTCACCCTCTGTTAAGAACAGGTTGTCACCAGGTTTTTCAACTTTGTCAAATCCAGATACAGCAATATAACCCGTATTATTGATTGAAATCACTTCATTGGTAGATGCCGCTATCATGGCTCCGATTAATAATAATCCAAACCCAATATGCGCAATTGCTGACCCCGCTAATTTCCATTTCCCTTTTACGGCATCTGCTAGTACACGAATATTAGCGAGAATACAGAATAAAGAAGAGAAGGTAATTAAGATGAAAATTAAATTTGTATATGTTTTTGTGATGTAAGAAACTGCAGCAGTTAATACAATAGCTACGATTAAAGAAGCGATTGTTGAAGCGAAAAATTTTCTAGGATCTGTTTTTTTATACTTCAAGAACTGGGTGATTGAAGTTAAAATCATAATAATGACTGCAAATCCCGACTGCCATTTGTTATAATGTTGGATCGGATCTAAAGGTGGAGCAACCTTGGTTCCAAAAATAGCATTGAAGACTGGAATTGAAGTTGAAGAGATCATTTGAACGCAGGCAACAGTTAGAACCAAAGCGCCTATGAACAACCAAAATTCTCTTGAATAAATATCCTCCTCTTTTTGAGTCGTCGGCATTTGTTTTTTACGGACAGCCAACGCCACAACCATAATTATAAAGAAGGTCGCATTAAAGGCTATAAGCTGAACATTTAACCCCAAATCAGTAAATGAGTGCACAGATGTTTCTCCTAGAATCCCACTTCTTGTTAAGTAGGAAGCATAGATGACAAGAACGAAACTGATTAAAGCCAAGAATGTAGCTGTAAAGTAAGAATGCCCAGAGTTTTTATAAGCGATCATTACGTGAACAGCAGCAATTAAAGTAAACCAAGGAATAATTGATGCATTTTCTACAGGATCCCAAGCCCAAAAACCACCAAAGTTAAGTGCTTCATACGCCCAAAATGATCCCATAATGATACCTACACCTAATATCATGACAGCAAAAAGTGCCCATGGTAATCCTGGTGTTATCCACTCTTTATAACGTTTGGTCCATAAAGCCGCCGCCGCATAAGCAAAGGGAACAACCATAGAAGCAAAACCTAAGAATAGCGTTGGCGGATGAATTACCATCCAATAGTTTTGCAACAAAGGATTTAATCCTCGACCATCAGTTATTAATGATAAATAGTTAGGATCGCTAAATATTGGACCTTCCATTGCTTCTCTCAATAAAATGAAAGGTGAACTGCCGAGGTGAAAACCGAATATTTGGACGCCTACTATCATAGAAGCGAGAAATACTTGACACAACATAATGAATGTCATGACTGGGCCTTCCCAATCTTTAGCTTTAAAAAGTAAAACTGAGCCTAATACACTTTGCCAGAACATCCAAAGTAAAAAACTACCTTCTTGACCTTCCCAGAAACTGGAGATGATGTAATGTGTAGGCAATGATTTAGAACTATGCGCGTAAGCATAATGATATTCAAATAAATGAGTATGAATAATGAAAAAAAGCGTTGCAGCAATCGCAATGATTGAGGCGGCATTCGTCCAAAAAGCAATCCGGGCAATTTTTAACCAAGATTTCTCTTCTTTATTTGTAGTAGCAAAATAATAACTAATGAAAGATAGTAATGCCGCTCCGAATGAGAGAACAATAAAAAACTGACCTATTTTTCCAGGCAATAGATTCTCGCCTACGTAGTTTACGTCCATTTATTTGGTGATTATGAATATTAGTTATTAAATGCTGTAGCGTTTGTTTCTGTAACCTCGACTTTATCTTGGTTATATTTCGAAGGACATTTCATCAATATTTTAGATGCATGAAAAACATTGCCATCCATTTTACCTGTTAATACGATTTGTTCAGATCGTTCAATATCCTGAGGTTTTGAACCATTGAATACAATTTGACATTCTGTACTATCATTGTCATACATGTAAAATGAAAAGTGATTTGCATTAGTTTTTGGATCATAATGCAATGCTTTTTCTTTATTAAGTACGCCTACAACATAGAGTTCTGTTTTTTTCTCTTTCGCTTCAGTAAAAGTTGAATAGGTGGTAGAATCTGTGTAAATTACAAGAATCATCGCAATTGCAACAGCAATAAGGGCGATTAGAATAATGGAACTTTTTTTCATTAGAATAATTTGTTTAATAAATGAGCGTCAGCTTTCTATTTGTATTATTGAGCTCGCTAACACTCGGTTTTAAAGGCCATGAAGCTATCATGAGCAGTTATTCATTTTATTAATGAGCTGATTTAAGCTCATGATGGTTTCATTTTTAAAAAAATTAACACTTTATCGAATACAAAATTACGAATAGATTGGCGAAGTAACTAAATTTGCAACCGGGATCGTTTATTTATAACCTTTCTAAATAAATTCATAATGCATTGAAAATAGGTTTAAATCATTCTATACAACATACATTTAATCTTATTAAATATCTTTAATTTAGTTTATATCTTAATTTTTACAATCATTTGGATCGAATGAAAATAATCGTATTGCGTATTGTGTGTTTGCTCGTAGGGATATTGCCTTTACAACTTGCTTTATCGCAAAGCAAAATTTTAAAAAGTGAAATTGCTATCCAAAATGATAATGACGTTTATTTATTAACATCTCAGGACCGTTATTATACAAATGGAATCAATATAAACTATAGATTAGGTTTAAAATCAGATACTTCGAAAGTTAAAAATCGTGTGTTGGATATTGAGCTTGGACAAAAGATGTACAATGGGGTTAATTTGTATAATACCAGATCATCACAATGGGACAGGCCGTTTGCAGCCTATCTATACCTATCGGGTGAATTGAATCAGTATTATAGACAGGAACAGGTATTAAGTTTAAAAGTTGAATTCGGGCAGGTTGGACCACTTGCAAAAGGAAAGGAGGTGCAAAAAATTATCCATCAGGTATTCAATATTTATGAAGTATCTGGTTGGGAAGGACAGATCCCAAATGCATTTGGTGTTGATCTAGGATTAAAGTATCAAAGGCTGTTCTATAGATCATCTGGCAGAAGTTTCGAAATTTCGGGTGTAGGTTCAGGAACATTAGGAATGAACCATGTAAATGCAAATATTGGTTTGCCTATCAGATGGGGGCGCTTACGGTCATTTTATCATTCTGCATTTACTAAGGGACATGTTCAGAGTACGAAGACCGATCGAGAATTATTTTTCTATTATATACCATCCTTATATTATCACGGCTATAACTCCACTATTCAAGGCGGGATTGGAAATGATAAAACATTCAGAGATCAGTATACGATTGAGAAATTCATGCCTAGCCATAAAGTTGGATTTATGCTGGCAAGTGGTCGATCAACCCTAGGATTATCCTATGTCTTTCAATCACGAGAAGCGAAAGAAATGCTTTATGGTACGCATCAATATGGATCCTTGTTTTATGGATTACGATTTTAAAACCTCCGCTGTAACAACCTGATATTTATTTCCGGTAAATTTTGTCACGAGCATACTTGCTACAGTGTCTCCGGTAGAATTTAAGATGGTCGCTAATGGATCAACGAGCGTTCCGATAATCATTACAGCTGGAACGGCTTCTATTGGAAGGTCCAGCACAGAGATCATTAACATTTCTCCAATATATCCACCATTAGGAATTCCTCCTGCTACCACACTAACTAGAACAGTAATTCCGAGTGACATAACGAGCGTCATAGGATCAAAAAAATCTTTTCCTATTAACAAAAATGCAACGTATATTTTAAAAATAGAAGATATACTGGATCCTTGTTTATGTAGCGTTGTTCCCAAAGGAATGACCACATTAGCGATTGTATCTGGAACTCCAATTTTTTTTGCAGCCAGTAAGTTAGCAGGCATTGTTGCCAAACTACTGCAAGAACCTAATGCAGTCAGCGTGGGAACAATATTATTTTTCCAATAAGAGGTAATTCCATATTTGCCATTCGCAATAAATGCAAAGACAGTGAAACCTACAAAAAAATAACAAGTTCCAAATAAATAATAAAGCCCTAAGGGTTTGGCATAGAAACCAAAAAGTTGCGGTCCTAAACTACTGACTTGATAAGCAAAATAAGCACCTAAACCGATCGGTGAAATTTTCATGATTAAGATCAACAAATTTTTCATGACTTCATTTCCAGCATTTAAGAAAGATAGGAATGGCTGTGCAACAGCACTTGATTTTCGCGTAGCGATACCCACTAAAAATGAGAAAATTACAAGAGCAAGCATATTCTCTCGTGATAGTAGTTTACCAAACTCTGAAACCGTTAAAAAGCGAACCATCTTATCACTCCAGGTGTCATCAGGATTATTGTCCAGAAGTTCTGAGCCAGTTGGTACCATGGGAGCGTCAAGAGGAAAGAAATAAAGGACGGCAATCGTAGCACAGGCAGAGATGAGTACACCCATTAAAAAGACGCCGGTCATTGCCCCGATGATCTTGCCGAGTTGGTTTGTTCCTTCAATATTAGCTACAGATGATGAGATAGCAAAGAAAACTAGCGGAATGACAGCAACAAATAATAGATTCAAGAAAATATCACCTATAGGCTTGATATATGGAACTATGTTAGGTAAATATATCCCTAAGATACTTCCTACAAGGATCCCCACAATAAGTAGGATGATGCTGCCATAATTTTGGAGAAATATATTGGTTGAGTATGTCATTATGGATACTAATTTAGTTTTTTTTATTTATATATCATTTAATATATGGTTAAAGGAATTTATAATTCAAACTTTCAGTTTACAATGCATTGATTTTGAGTATCTAGTAATTAGATTTAGCTTTTGGTAAGTAGTAAATCAACAGTTTTCAATTTTAATATTTACTAAATGGTAAAGAGGTTTATACAACTTATCGGTGTTTTAATGCATTTGAACAGTTAACGGTATGATATGAGTGTTTTAAATAATTGTTAACAACTTGATATTCTAAAAAGTCTTTTCTATTTTAGTCCAAAATAGTGACTCTAACCTATGTATCACTTTAAAAAGATGCCTTTTCGTTTTTGTTGATTAAAATAGTCTAATTTCACACTGCCTTATGACAGATTCACAATTGATAGACAGTTTGAAAGGAGACGATCAAGCGGGATTTGTTGCTATCTATCATCGATTTTATAAGCAATTATTCTTTTTTATACTAAAGTATATCAAGGAAGCAGATGTTGCTGAAGAGATCGTAGCTGACGTATTTGTTAAGGTGTGGGATCGTCGGATGGATTTTCCCTCTATGGAAAACCTCCGAGCATTTATTTATATTTCAGCTAAAAATGCAAGTCTTAACACGATTCGTGCAAAACGGTCCAAAGGTATTCATGAATCTTTATCAGACTATGAAGATCTTTTAGTTGATGACAAGGATGCCTTTTCGAATTTGATACATGCCGAACTTGTTCATGCTATTTTTACAGAAGTAGAAAAATTACCTGAAAAACAAAAAGAAGTTTTTAATTTAACCTTCCTAGAAGATAAGACCGTTGAGGAAATTGCAGAAGAACTGGCAATGAGTCCTGCCGCCGTATACACTAACCGTTCTCGGGCAATTAACACAATTAGATACCTGTTAAAGACGAAAAATACATTAGCACTTTTTGCTTTTTTATCTTTTGTTGGCCAAAAGTAAATATAAATTTTATTTAACTCATTATTAGATATTTAGCTATTTTTCTCAAATATGCTGTAAGATTGTGAAGTTACTCGTGTTTCTATTATCAAAATGAATAATGGCAAACACGAAGCATCATATAGACAACACCTTAATCCTATTGCAAGAATATTTGAAAGGGAATATTCATCCAACTACAGATAGAGAGCTTCGGATGCTTTTTCAACAATATCCAGATTTACGAATCATGGTAGAAAAGTTGGAAAATGCTGATCATTTGCGTCAAGAACTAGAATATTATAGTGTGCACGTCAAAGATATCGAAAAAAGAGAATCTCGAGTACTCTCTAATATCATGACAAAAATTGAGAAACCATCTTTAAAGAAAACGATAAGTTATAAAAAGTTACCACTATGGTATACAGCTGCTGCTTGTTTCATTGGATTAGCAATATTTGGCATTTGGACCATCAAAAGTAAAGATCACAATAACAATATTGATGTTACAAAATTAGCAGAAAACCTGCACCCTGGTGGAAACAAAGCAACACTTCATTTTTCTGACGGGAGCAGTTTAGGATTAGATCAAAGCCATAATGGAATCGTTATAGGTAGTAATATCACCTATAATGATGGTTCCGTAGCCATAGGTAGCTCAACGGATAAAAGACAGATGATGACCTTATCAACTCCGCGGGGAGGGCAATATGAGATTCAGTTGTCGGATGGTACAAAAGTATGGCTAAATGCATCTACAAGTCTAAAATACCCGGATAAATTTACAGAACAGCAACGTTTAGTGGAATTAGACGGTGAAGCCTACTTTGAAGTAGCGAAATCACAAGGTAGACCCTTTATTGTTATTACAGAAAAGGAAAAAATAGAAGTGTTAGGAACTCATTTCAATGTCTATTCTTATCCAAATGAGAAAGAATCCAAAGTTTCTTTAAAAGAAGGTAAAGTTAAAGTTTCTGTTCCCACTGGCGAAGAGAAAGTACTTGCACCAGGCGAACAGGCAGTGGTCAATGGAGAAAACCTTCGTGTGCAACAAGTCTCTATAGATGAAAGTATCTCTTGGACAAATGATGAGTTTATGTTTAATAATGAACCTCTAGGTACAGTGCTGACACAGGTCGCAAGATGGTATGATATAGATATCAATATAGACCCTAGTCTTTCAAAAATTACGCTATGGGGATCCGTTTCCCGACTTGATACTTTTGATAAAGTGTTAAAAATTATAAAAATGACTGACGATAAAATTAAAATTCAAATCGAAGGGAGGAGGGTAAAGCTTATGAAATAATGATTACACTCAGAATCTAATATTTCGTAATCTCAAGTAGCTGAGGAAGGTGGTACTTCCCCAGCAATTGGTTCGAAAATTAAAAAATACTTGCTAACTATTTATTAAACTAACAAAACCAACCAAATGTAATGAAAAAGTATAAATACCTCATTATTATGAAAATGATTATTATGCTTCTTTTGTTTACCGTAGGACAGCTTCATGCAGGAAGTTTTGCTCAAACGGTACGTATTAAGAAGAAGAATAGTGCTATTGTTGACGTATTCCGTGAAATAAAAAAGCAGACTGGATATACAGTTCTTTGTAAATCGGAAATTATCAACAATACGCCTTCTGTAAGTGTAGATTTTGATAATGTAACGTTAGACCGTGCCCTTTCCGAGTTGCTAACTCCACGTGGACTGACTTATATTAAAGATGGAAAGTCTATCGTCGTTAAATCGGGTAAACCTGATTTTGATAACCAACAAACTATTAAGAATTCCAAAATCACAATCTTAAGCGAACAAAAATCGGTACATGGACAAGTAACAGACCAAAGTGGACAGGTGCTTTCTGGTGTCAGTGTTTCGATTAAAGGAACAAAAAATACTGTAGGAACCGACCAAAATGGCAATTATTCGATTGTAGCATCACGAGGATCTATCTTACAGTTTAACTTTTTAGGTTATGAAAGAAAAGAAGTAGAAGTTGTTTCTGAGACCGTAAATGTGAGCCTGCAGTTTAGTCAAGCAAATTTAGAAGAGGTTGTTGTAACGGGGTATGGTACGTTTAAGAAATCAGATTATACTGGATCTGCTTCAACAATCCGTACTGAGCGCATGTCCGACGTGCCTGCTGTCGATTTTTCGACAATGCTTCAGGGAAATGCGCCTGGGGTGCAAGTTAATTCACTTTCCGGTCAGCCAGGTGGTGCTACTGATATCCGTATTAGAGGAATGGGATCTATTAATGCTTCTAGCAAACCTTTGTTTGTCATCGACGGCGTTCCGGTAATGTCTAATGATATTTCATCAAGTAGTTCAAACAATGCTGGATTGGATGTCATGTCTACTTTGAGTAATGCCGATATTGAGCAGATTACAGTAATTAAAGATGCCGCAGCAGCTTCACTTTATGGATCACGTGCTGCTGGTGGAGTAATTTTGATTACAACAAAGTCTGGAAAAGCTGGAAAGCCAGTATTCTCATTTAAGGGTGCTTATGGTCTTTCAAGTCAAGCAACAGATTTCCGTGAGGTTATGGATGGTCCCCAACGACGCGAGATGCTTTTGGAAGGACTTCGAAACCGTGCTCGTTACATCGATAAGGTGGTCGATGCTAACTTAATAGAAGAATATGCACAAGCGAATATCGATAAGTATGCACCTAAACCTTGGAGTGGTTGGACAGATTGGAAGAAAGAATTGTTTCGCCAAAATTCTCCTTTTAGAAATGCAGATCTTTCTGCTTCAGGAGGTGATGGTAAACTCTCTTACTACACTTCGATGGGGTATGTCAATCAAACAGGTTTGTCTTATCAATCTGGTTTTGAGCGTATAACTGGCCGTTTGAATGTTAAATATAAAATGAGCGATAAAATAGAACTTGGAGCTAATATTCTATACTCAAACATTGCTCAAGATGTGAATTCAGAAGGAGGAGCTTATACTTCACCGATCTATTCAACTCGTCATAAGATTACAGCTTCGGAGCCGGTGTACAATGAAGATGGTTCATTTTTCACAGATTTCTTTTCTAATGGACCGCGTAATCCTAAAGCAACTTCCTTGTATAATTACCGAAGAGAACAGGGTGATCGTTCTTTTAATACCGTATTTGCCAATTATAAGTTCTTTGATGGTTTAGTCTTTAATACAACTTTTAGTTTAGACCATACCAATACCAAATATAATTCTTGGTCAGATCCACGTACATCAGACGGTGAGAAAACAAATGGTTCTTTAACTACAAGTTTTACAGATTATAATCAGATCGTATGGCGGAATAGTTTAACTTATAATAAGACTTTTGCTAACAAGCATCATTTGGATATATTGGGCGGATATGAGGTTAATAAATTTCGCAAAGATGGAATTGATGGTGCAAAAGATAATTTTCCTTCAGTAGATAAAGTTGTTCTTTCAAATGGTTCTGTCATTACAGATCTTTCTGGTTCCAATTCAGAATGGCGTTTGTTGTCTTACCTTTCCAGAGCAAACTATAATTATGATGATAAATATTTCTTTGGTGGTAGCGTTCGTATGGATGGTAGCTCTCGTATTCATCGTGATAGCCGTTGGGGGAAATTTTGGTCCTTATCAGGAGCATGGAAGTTTTCAAAAGAAAACTTTATGGAATCAATAGGTGACGTTGTAACTGACGGTAAGATTCGGGTGTCATATGGTACTAATGGTACTCTACCCAATACGTATTATACTTATATGGATTTGACCGGTTTTGGTTTTCCTTATCTTAATAATCCTGGTATAAGAGAAACTCAGATTGGAAACCCGGCTTTACAATGGGAGAAACAAAATAATCTAAATATTGCATTAGATCTTCGTCTTTTTGATCGTTTGGGAGCTACCTTCGAATGGTACAGACGCCAGTCGTCAGATCTATTGAACGATATGCCTACGTCCTATACAACAGGTTTTTCTGCTTATCTAACCAATATTGGAGCACTTCGTAACTCAGGAATAGAAGTTGATTTGAATGCAGATATTTTAAGAGATTCTGAATTTAAATGGACTTCAAATCTAAATTTTGGAATGAACAGAAATAAGACTGTATCATTAGCTGATGGAAGTTCTGAGTTAAGGGACGGTACATTGATTCACCGTGTCGGCCAACCATGGTATAGCTATTATCTGATCGAATTTGCGGGGATAAGTAAGGAAACTGGTGTGCCACAATATTACATCAATGATCCAGCTAATCTAGATTCAAGAGATATCACAGAAGATTATACCAAAGCAAACAGAATTCTTTATAAAAGTGTCGATCCTAAGTTGATCGGTGGTTTTACTAATACCCTTCGTTATAAGATTTTTGATCTAAACTTTACATGGACATATTCTCTGGGTGGTTATTCATACGATAGCGGTGCGAGTAAAACAGAGCTTGCTGGAAAAACGGGTTATGATAATATTCCGCAATATTATGAACGCAGATGGCAAAAGCCAGGTGATGATACCGATATAGAGATGTTTATGGTTGGAAATACTTACGATATGAGCAGTGTAGCCAATACACGTCGTGTTCATTCAACAGATCATATCCGATTGAAAAACTTGACTTTTGGAGTATCTCTTCCGCCACACATTGCCCGTCGTCTTAAAGTGAGTAATATCAGAGCATATTGTTCAGGAGTCAATCTTTTGACTTTTGCAGCTTACAATAATTATGACCCGGAAGTACCTGTAAATGGTACAGTATATTTTGAATCCCCAAAACTGAAGACTGTTACTTTTGGTTTGGATATTAAATTCTAAAAAAGACTATGAAACTTATATTATCAACAGTTCTGATATCTTGTACTTTGTTGGTTGGATGTGGGGACCAGTGGCTGGAGAAATCCCAGCCAAGTACTTCTACCGAAAGTTCAGAAGCAATTAAATCTGCCCGAGAAGCTCAATATGCTTTAAATGGCATTTACGATATTCTACGTGGTTCTGAATATTATGGAGCTCGTATGACCTATTATGGCGATGTAACCGGAGAAGATATGTTGTCAAATGGCGATACAAAACGTGCCGCAAAATATTATCTTTTTGATTTTAACAAGGACAATACTCCTTCATCACTGTGGTATCAGCCTTATCGTGTTTTAAGAAATGCGAATGGTGTTTTGGCCTTCGTTAATGGAGTTGAGAAAGAACAATTGACCGATGAACTCAATGACATAAAAGGACAGGCGTTAACACTTCGCGCGTTGGCACATTTTGATTTAGTTAAAGTGTTTGGAGATCCTTATGCAAAAAACAACGGGGCCTCACTAGGTGTACCGATTGAAATAGAAAAACATAATTCAACTAATAAACCTGCACGTAATTCAGTAAAAGAAGTCTATACACAGATTGTAGATGATTTGGAAAATGCTGTAACCTTATTGAGTACTGCGAAAAAAAATGGCAAACTTAATAAATTTGGTGCACAGCAATTATTATCAAGAGCTTATCTTTATATGGGCGAAAATTCCAAAGCTTTAACTGTCGCGATGCAATTGATCAAAGAAGCGGAAACAACACAGAGCTCGACTAAAGGTCAATATCTGTTATGGACAAATAGTGAATACGCTTCTGTTTGGTCAAAGGATTTTACAAATGAAGTTTTGTTTCAGCTATCTATTGTAAAGACTGAAAACGGTCCTGGAAAAGAAGGAATAGGGTACCTATTGTGGAGAAATGGATATAATGACATTATTTTATCGGACGATTACATGAAGTTAATCAAAGATGACTCCAATGATGTCCGTCATAAGGTCATTACAAGATATACCAGTAAACAGGTTGACTATTATTATTTGAACAAATATCCTGGAAATACTGCTGATGGTGAAAATCCTGAATTTGCAGATGTTCCTGTTCTTCGTCTTTCGGAGGGATATTTAATTGCAGCTGAAGCAGCAGTTAAACTAAACGACAATGCAAATGCTTTGAAGTATCTTAACGCTATAGTTTCTCGTGCTAATCCTGCAAAATCTGTTTCTGGTGTCGTTACTCTAGAACGAGTTATGGAAGAGCGCCGTCGTGAACTTGTAGGTGAGGGGCATAGACTATTTGATGCATTACGAAACAATATGCGCATAGAACGTAAAGGTAGTGCTCATAATTCGCCATCACTAAGACTGGAGACCAAATCGTTTGATCGCACATTTTTCAAAACGTTAATGGCGATTCCACGAATTGAGATTGATGCGAATAAAAATATCGTTCAGAACGACGGGTATTAAACTATATTATGATGTATAATAGCATTAAATTTTTTTTAAAAACGAGTTATACTGATCCTTCTAGGATCAGTATAACTTGTGCTTTGACAGCGGTATTTATTCTTTTTCAGATTGCCGATACACATAGTCAAACGACATTGGGAAATAACGATGGCCCCTATTTCTTTTATGAAAATGGAGGAACGAAGCTCGTGCGTGTCGAGAATGGTGATATTCGAAGTGAAGTGCCGGTCAATTCATCATTTAAAGTAATGACAGAAGATGGTGAACATCAATTTGAAATAAAGCGACACCCGGTTAAGACACCTAGCTGGAATTCTCCAAAAAGTAGTAAGATCCTTGTTTTGTCAGACCCTCACGGCGATTTTCAATCTTTTTATGCTATTCTAAAAGCGCAGAAAGTAATAGGAAGTAATTATCAATGGACTTTTGGAAAAAATAACCTTGTCATTATCGGAGATGTATTTGATCGCGGTAAAGACGTTTTACCCATCTTTTGGTTAATCTATAAATTGGAAAACGAGGCTGAAAAAGCTGGCGGTAAGGTGCACTTCCTTTTGGGCAATCATGAAGAAATGATCTTACGAGGTAATTATAAATACACCCAAGATAAGTATAAAATGCTTGCTGACGCTATTGGAAAAGATTATCGTGATTTCTGGTCATTAGATACTGAATTAGGAAAATGGCTACAAAGTAAAAATACGATGGAGAAGATAGGGGATCATCTTTTTGTACATGCAGGACTTAGTCATACCATGCTAGATCCACAATGGACAATACCTGCAGTAAATGATTCTGTTCGTTTTTATTTGTTTCAAACCAAAGAAGAGAGACATAAGTCGCGTGCAGGTACTTTTCTATTTGGTAGTGAAGGACCTTTGTGGTATCGCGGCATGGTTCGTCAAGAAGAAAAGTATCACCCTTTAAGCGAAGCAGATTTAGAAAAAATACTGCAGATTTACAGTGCAAAAAGAATATATCTTGGACATACAATTTTTCCAGAAGTTACCTCTTTTTATAAAGGTCGCGTTGTTGCTGTAAATGTGAATAATGAAGCAAATAGATTAGGAGGCAAAAGTCGAGGATTACTTATTGAAGGAAATAAGACCAGCATCATTTATGATGATGTAAAGAAGAATAAGAGATTAGCACAATAAAGTACTATTGTTTTATAATTGAATTTTTAGGCTGGGACTTTCCCAGCCTATTTGTTAAAATTTATTTTTGACCTAATAACAGACGAACCTGAGAGCCCCATCCGCCGATCACCATATCAGCTATTCCATCAGCATTGACATCGCCAACTGCAATACCCCAGCTTCTACCACGTGTAATTTCAGGGATTGTTTTGTCAGTAACAAAAGAAAAGTGCCCCTTTCCATCGTTTCTTAAAGCTTGCACTTGCATCTCTTCAAAAGGAGGAATCTTGATTGCACTCAGTATAATGTCTAAGTGTCCGTCATGATCAAAATCAATTGCAGTAGCCGCATACGTAGAAAATGTTTGTTCAGGCATTCTAGAATCTGTTTCATCTACAAAATGACGGTCACCCTGATTTATAAGCAATCGGGCTCTGGGATCTTTATCTTTTGCGCCCCCATTACTTGTTAGATTGGCGAAAAGTATATCTGGTTTCCCATCGCCATTTGCATCAAACACAATCACCTCGCGCGTGTGTAAGGGGACCATGAGCGGTAATCCTGCAGTATGTTCTATGAAATTTCCTTTTCCATCATTAAATAATAAACGATTTGGTGGAGTTTCGTTACCAATAATCATATCCATGTAACCATCTGCGTCCAAATCTGCAAATTTGACGGATTGAGTTTGATCTTCAACCTGTGGAAGTGAAATTGAAGTATGGTCTAAAAAATAACCAGGTCGTTTAGCATCATTTATCCATAAAAAATTTTGTGGTGATTTACCCGAATTGCCGATAACAATATCCATTAGGCCATCTCCGTTGACATCTGCTATGTCTAGGCCGTTAGCTTCGCTTTTGCCTAACAATCGATCGGATACATCGATAAATGTGCCATCACCTTTACCTAAATAATACTCATGGTTCTGATCATCCTCAGCCACAAAAATAAGATCTATAAAACCATCTTTATTAAAATCTGCCGCCCTTACATGCTCGGTATCATGTGGTTTTTCAGCAAAAACACCTTTCTTCCAGGAGAAGTTTCCTTTTCCGTCATTGAGGTATAACCTGTTCGGTTCAGATTCTAGAGCCAGTACAAGATCAAGATCTCCATCTGCATCAACATCGATAAGGATTACATCCAAAGCATGAGCTTTTGCATCTTGTGGAATATTTGTTAACGTCACATCATTAAAATATTTCTGTTGAGCCACACTACATTCCGTAGTGCCAAACAATAGGCATATGCTGCTATAAATAAGTGACTGTTGGATGTGATTTTTCATAATCTTTTTGTTTGTAATGTGTTAATATATAAATAATTATCCTTTTTAATGACAGGGTTTTAAATTTTCTTGTTACGAACAAATGATTTTATGAGCTATTGTTTTTTACTTTTAATACCCTTGATGAAATATAAAGACTGATTATATGGATATCCATAGCAATTAAGTTCTTTTTATTCTATTTTTGTTATATATGCGTGAAATGGAATTTGTAACAACAGGAGATGGTTCAAAAACATTGTTTAATGAACAAATAGGAGAGTGCTACCACTCCAAACATGGAGCTGTTCAAGAAAGTAAACATGTTTTTATTCAGACAGGACTTGATTATTACCTTCAGAAACACTCCTTTAAGGATATCGCTATTTTGGAGGTAGGTTTTGGAACAGGCTTAAACTTTACGCAAACGCTCGATTATACATCCGGTAAAGAAATTTCGGTAGATTATGTAGGTATAGAAGGCTATCCATTGTCACTGGAAGTTATTCAGCAAATTGGTTATGATGCATTCGTTTCTGAAGAAAACTGGAATAATTATATATCAGGATATAAACAAGCTTTGAATGAAACTACGCAAATTGATTCAAATACAAAATTATATATCGATCATACCTTATTGATGAATTTTAGTTCAGATAAAACTTTTGATTTGGTATACTTTGATGCCTTTGCTGCTATTCATCAACCCGAAATGTGGTCAGACGAGGCTTTGGCCCATGTTGCAAAATTTGTAAAACCAGGAGGTGTATTTGTTACCTATGCTATTACCGGCAATCTCAAAAGAAGCATGAAAGCACTAGGATTTACGATCGAAAAAGCACCGGGAGCACCAGGGAAGAGAGAGATGTTACGGGCGACAAAGGTTTAAGGCAATGATTCATAATAGTAGGTTGTGAATATGAAAGTTACAACAATATGATTATAAAGACAAATCTTAAAAAATAGGATTTAGCTAAAGTTTTTTAAGCTCATAAGTTATAGGTTTGTGAGTTGGGCGATTCGGTGCAGTTACGCCACAGATAGGAAGATGTTTTCCATATTCTTCTTTCATTTTGTCCTTGGGGTCTCGATCATTTCAAGTCAAGAATATATACCAAGTAACTGTCATGACCATTTTATGGTTTGGTGACAATTAGGAGTCAGACTACTTTGAAATGAATAAGAAGGATATGTAGTATTTGCGGTAATTATACTAGAGAACACGCTATGGAGGCTATGAGTTACGCTTCATTTTAGAGTTATTGCAAAATAAGAGCGTGGTTTCGCATTATGGCGGAAGGCTTTCAACAAAGGAAAAAACGATTCCGCCACAGGGGTAAATGAAACAGACAGGTGGCGAAACGAGTTTCCCACGTAAGGAAATGGCAGGGACAGGCGACGAAACGATTTTGTCACGTGGGTAAATGATTTTTACAAGCAACGACACTATTCCATAATATGTGAAATGATGCAGTCATAGGACAAAACGATTCTGCCACGTGGGGAAATGAAACATAAAGTGGTCAATACGATTCCGCCACGTGCGCAAATGTCATATACTGGCGACGAAATGAAGCCGCCATAGCGCGAAATCGATGAATAATTGCAATTTCTCTTCTAGCTGGAATAAATAATCAACAATCAGAAAGTTAATTCCTTTCGTAATTTCAAGTGCATCTTTGACTATGATATTCTGAGCATAGAATCCTAAATAACTGGGATCCTCTGCTTTGAGATGCTGTCAAAAATCGAATGTTAAGGTTATCTTTTTAAGTTAAAGTGTTGATAATGTCTTGTATATTAATCAGTGTTCACAAAATAAAATGAAATTCCTTCATTTTTAAAATTTCCATTAGGTAAGGTTGGTGTTTTCTCACTGCTTAAATTTGCTGTAAAATTAAAGAGCATTAGCGCTCCTGCAGTAATGTTTAAAAGCACCTTAAGTAGCGACAAATTGATCGGCATTTTAATGAAAGGATCTGTAGACATCTAAGTGTAAGCTATCCCTGCTGGAGGACGGTATCGGACCTCTGTGTTTTTTAATATTTTGACTGAATTGTGTTTCGTATTAATAAAGGAGAGACCAAGTGGAATGATGTCCTGATTATAAAGGTTGCATTATAGTTTTTTATAAAAATACTGATGGAGAGATCTATGATAGCAAAAAGACGGGTTGATTGCCTAAAGTAGATGATGTTGTTGTGGGACATCGTTTTGTTAATTCTCAGTGGATAAACATTTTGGACAGAGGGGGGCAGGAACCATATTACATTAGCTACTGTGAAATCAAGAGTTATCAAAACGAATTAGCTCAAACTCGGTATTATTAAAGATCAGCTAAGCTAAAGCTTATATAAGTTTTGGATCTTATAATGTACGGTAAATAAATTTTTAACCAATAAGACTGTAATGTGAATTGTAAAACTTGGTAGGATTTAGAAGAATGTACATACTGCTAAAAATTGACTTTTGTGATAGGGTAAGTAATACATAGTCATATGAAAAAATATTATATAAAAATTAGGATTTTCATATTTTTTTATAGTAGTGTAATCTTTGCGACTAAATACCTTAGCGGATAAAAAAAATTTATTAATTTAATTTCTTTTAAATGTAAATGTTTTTATATTTGCATTAATTAAATAAAAATTTAAATTATAGTGTGAAAAAAATTCAAATTGTAGCACTTTTACTCGTTTTGGTTAGTACATTTTCTTGTCAAAAGAATAATGAAACGATTGACGTGAAAAGCAGTGAAAAAACAGAAGATAACAACATAAATCTTCTTAGGGATCATTTAAGC
>NZ_JBHUPE010000017.1:0-7750 GCF_042686355.1 Sphingobacterium anhuiense | reverse complement strand
CAGAAGCCTTTGCTATACAGCAGAGGCTTTTTTGTGTTTATACATTTTTTATGCTGAGAACATGGCTATTCCTGTTCTTTCGGTAACTTCTGCAGGCCCTTCATACTCATCATTTTACCTATTCAGCTTCTACATCCTCTTTCTATCGGACAATCATACTGTCACTATATCTTCCGATCTCTAATTTTTGACACTTTTAAACACTTAAAGTACTTTCATGTTTTTCTCTAAATAATCGGATTATTTAATTGGTCTAACTTGCTTCTTTAAGAACTCATTAATTAGAGGTATAATCTTGAATATTTCAATAAATAAAAACTTAGTAAATGATTGTTCATTTCTAAGCAACATATAAAGTGCTAATTGTAAGGCGCTTGCAACCCTTCTAAGAATTTATTGCCTATAGAATTTAAGCTACTCATGTAGTTGTGTCTGTTGAAAAAGGATTTACAAGTCTGAAAATTGATCGAAATTCAACCTAGATTTTAAAATTAATTAGCTCAAACATATCGTTGCTAGTTTTGTATAATTCAGAAATCAGGCTATTGGAGATCAGTAGGATTTCTGAATGAGTGCAAATCGGCGAGGTACACAATTAGTTTTAAAACTAGAGATAGCACATCTATTCAGGATAAATGGGAACAAGTGAACGTAAATCTCTTTTCAACTAATCAAAAATATTGATATTTATTACATAGTTTAAAGGTTTATACTTACTCATTTTTGTTTTTTTTGAATTCAATTTAAGCATTTGTAATAGCGAATGGACTGATAAAAGCTATTCTTTAGAGAAGAAACAGGTTTCATGAAATTATCGATTTAGACCATGGAGAAGCAGATTATCTTATAAATCACCTTAAATATGAGATTGTTTTTCGGTTAATTGAAATTTATTTATCAGCTAATCAGTCTTTTATTGTGTAAAGTGAAAAATAAATTTGACATTACTAATATTCGCTGTATATTTGCATCACAATAAAACAAAAGGTGATACCTTTTCGGGGTGTAGCGTAGCCCGGTATCGCGCCACATTTGGGATGTGGAGGTCGTAGGTTCGAATCCTGCCACCCCGACAAAAAAAGCTCTAACGAAAGTTAGAGCTTTTTTTATTTCTCTATTTTAAGCTTTCAATGTACTGAAAAGCTTTTTGTAATCTATTTTCAATATAATTATTTTCTTCTGATTCTGTCGGGCCATTAAATAATTTTGATCCCATACCTACTGCTGATACTCCAGCTTGGAACCACGCTAACAGATTTGCTTCATCTAATGATACACCACCTGTAGGCATAAATTTCAATGATTGAAATAGAGGCTTGATGCCTTTCAAAAAATTTGCTCCTAAGGCATCACCGGGGAAAAGTTTTACTAATGGTGCACCTAATTCTTCAGCAACTGAAATTTCAGTGGGAGTCATGCAACCCGGTATCCAAAGTATATTATTTTTTAAGGTCACATCTGCAATTTCTGCTTTCACAATAGGACTAACAATAAATTCTGCTCCTATATTTATGAAATCTAGGGCTTGTTGCTTCGTTTTAATTGTTCCAATTCCTAGCTTTAAATCTTTGAAATTTTCATCGCGGTATTTAAGCAGTGCCTTAAAGTTGTTATGTGCTTCAGGACCTCTATTAACAAATTCGAAAACGCGAACTCCACCATTATAACATGATGTTAAAATGGCAATACATTGGTCAATATCGTCATGATAGTAGACGGGGATAATGGGAGAACTTTCAATCTTGGATAGGATAGTATGCATGTTGATTATTATAAATTGATGAAATCACCTTTGTTAAATAGTTTTTTGAATCCGAGTTGGGTTGCAGTGTCTATAATGTCTTGAGCAGACTTACCGTCATAAATAGCAGCAATTAAACCGCCCATAAAGGCGTCTCCGCTACCAATACGATCAATTAAGTCATTTGTCTCTAAAATAGTACTTATTTTATTTTCTGCAGGGCTATGATATGTTCCGTAAAATAGATTATGTTTAGGGTTGTCCATAAATCTAAACGTATTAGCGATGTGTTTGCATTTGGGATATTTTTCAAATATTTCTTGGGCAACTAAACTGGAATAATCGAAATATTCGCTGGAAGAAGTGGTTCGGACCAACTGCTCATGAATAGAAGTTCCAAGCATTTTGTTTTCAGCCCAAATATTTCCCATAATAACATCGCAATATGAAACTAATGTAGGCATAATATCTAGAGGCTGTTTTCCATATTGCCATAACCTGCTTCTATAATTGAGGTCGACAGATGTGGTGATTTTCTTTTCGTGCGCTATTTTCAATGCCGTTAGCATGAGCTGTGCTAATTCCTCGTTTAATGCAGGTGTTAAGGCTGTCCAATGAAACCATGAACAGTCGGTAAATAGTTCATCCCAATCAATATCTTCCGTTTTAAGTTTGGAAAATGACGAGTACTTACGATCGTATATTACCTCTCCGCTTGTTAAACCATTTGCCGATTGCAAAATGTAAGAACCTAAGCGTTCGCCACCAAATATAAACTTGGAGGTATCGACGTTTTTGTGATTGAGTGTGTTTAAAATCTCCTTGGTCAAAGAGTGATCGGGAGCGACAGACACGTAAGTAGTCGGTATTGATAGCGAGGCAAGAGCCACAGCAACGTTCGCTTCTGATCCTCCTGGATAGGCATAGACTACCGATTGGTCATCATTAAAAAAATATTCATCTTTTGCTTGTAATCTATAAAGAATCTCTCCGAAGCAAAGGACCGTGTTTTTATCCATAAGTTATTAGTTTACTTTTCGAAAGTAGTATAAATAATTGTATTTCTGTATTGATTGTGTCTATAATTTCGAAAACGTTTGAGTAAATAAAGTTATAAGGATGTTTCTTTAGGAATTAATTATTTCATAAAATTGGTAACTTTAAATCTAACAATTATAAAATGGGGATATTGGATAAATTTTCATTGAACAATCACGTTGTTGTGGTTACCGGTGCAACTGGAGTTCTAGGAAAATCTTTTGTAGATGCTTTGGCTGAAGCTGGTGCAAAGGTTGCAGTACTGGGTAGGAATAGAGAAAAACTCCAAGAAAGAGTCCAGGCTATTGAGGCGAAAGGTGCTGAGGCATTAGCAATACAAGTAGATGTTTTGAACGAAGAGGACGTGATACGGGCTAGGGATGAAATAATAGCGAAATGGGGTACGATTGACGGTTTGGTCAATGCTGCTGGCGGTAATATTGCTGGAGCAACAATAAAGCCTGAACAAAATCTTTTTGACCATGATATAAGAGATACGTTGAAAGCAATTGAGCTTAATTTAAATGGAACAATTATTCCGACACATATTTTTGGACGTGTAATAGCTGAATCTGGTAAGGGTTCTATTGTTAATATTTCCTCACTTGCGGCAAGTAGACCATTAACTAGAGTTTTGGGGTATACGGTTGCAAAACACGGTGTAGATGGCTACACGAAATGGATGTCTGTTGAATTAGCTTTACGATACGGTGATAAGGTACGTGTCAATGCAATTGCACCAGGGGTATTTTTAACAGAGCAAAATCGAAACCTACTGATAAACCCCGATGGTACATATTCCGACCGAGCGCAGAAATTTATTAATGCGATGCCTTATCAACGTTTAGGAGAGCCAGATGAACTGAAAGGAACTTTAGTCTACTTATTAAGTGATGCTTCTGCTTTGGTTACTGGTGAAACGATTTTTGTTGATGGCGGGTTTAACGCATGGTGTGGGGTTTAATAAATTTAAGGTATGAAGAAACTTGAACAAACTTGGAGATGGTATGGGCCTAATGATCCCGTTTCCTTGGATGATATAAAACAAGCTGGTGCGACAGGTATTGTAACGGCATTGCACCATATTGCTCATGGCGATGTTTGGCCTGTCGAAGATATTTTAGAGCGTAAAAGAATTATTGAAGATAGTGGATTAGTCTGGTCGGTCGTAGAGAGTCTTCCAGTGCATGAGGCGATAAAAACAGGAAGCAATGATGCCAGATATTATATTGAAAATTATGTGATGTCTTTGGAGAATTTAGCGAAATGTGGAATTCAGATCATTACTTATAATTTCATGCCTGTTTTAGATTGGACCAGAACACAATTAGATCTATTGATGAAAGATGGTTCAAAAGCTTTATATTTTGATTGGATTGACCTTGCTGTATTTGATATTCATATTCTAAAGCGAATAGATGCAGTCAAGGATTATACAACAGTGATATTGGAAGGAGTTGAAAAAAAATTTTCTTCTTATTCACAGCAAGATCTTGATGCGTTAGAACAAGTTGTTTTGATGGGAATCCCTGGAGAAAATGATATTACACTACAGGATCTGAATAACAGCATTGCTGTGTATGGTCAGCTTGGTCGAACGGGATTATTAGATAATTTGCTTCATTTCCTGTCATCGATAAGTGACGTTTGTGAAAGGGAGGGGATTAAAATGACTATACATCCCGATGATCCGCCATATCCAATTTTAGGTCTTCCACGTATTGTGAGTAATGAATCTGATCTGGTAGCAATACTTGAAGGTGTTAATAAGCCGTTTAATGGCATTTGCTTTTGCACAGGTTCTCTTGGTGCTAGTCAGTCAAATGATGTTGCATCCATTTTGGATGCTGTTAAAGAAAGAGTTTACTTTTCGCATCTGAGAAATGTAAAGAAAGACACTTTAGGAAGTTTCTTTGAAGCTGATCATTTAGATGGTGATGTAAACATGTATGCTGTGATGAAAATTTTGATAACTGAAAATCAAAATCGAATCAGACCTATTCCCTTTAGACCTGACCATGGCCATCAAATGTTGGATGATCTAAATAAGAAGACGAATCCTGGATATTCTGCAATTGGTCGTTTGAGAGGGCTCGCAGAACTCAGGGGATTAGAATATGGAATTTTAGGTCAATAAGCAAAAAAGAATGTCAGATTTTATCAATCATAATTTTATACTGCAATCGGATATTGCACAACAGCTATATCATAATTATGCAAAAGATCTTCCTATTATAGATTACCATAATCATCTTCCCCCTGATCAGATTAGCAATAATCATCAGTTTGACAATCTTGCTCAAATTTGGCTCTATGGTGACCATTACAAATGGCGTGCTATGAGAACTTTGGGAGTTGAAGAGAAATATATTACAGGAGAAGCTTCTGATTTTGAAAAATTTCAAAAATGGTCGGAGATTGTGCCTCAAACATTGAGAAATCCGCTGTATCATTGGACACATATGGAGCTTAAGAATCCATTTGGAATTAACAAATTGCTCAACATTCAAAGTTCACATGCTATTTATGAACAAACAAGGGAACAATTGAAGGAACCGAGTTTTAGTACTCAGGGACTTTTGAACCATTTTAAGGTTGAGATGGTGGGAACAACTGATGATCCAATTGATAGTCTGGAATTTCATAAGGCTTTAAGTTTAAATACTGAATTTAACACAAAAGTACTTCCGACCTTTCGCCCAGATAAGGTTTTTCAATTATCAAAAGGAGATGTATTTAGAGCTTATGTGCAAAAACTATCTGATGTGAGCGGAATAAAAATACACCACTTGGATTCTTTATTAGAAGCACTTGATGAACGAATTAATTATTTTGACTCTTTGGGTTGTGTGGCTTCAGATCATGGGTTGAAATATCTGCCTAAAAAAGGGGCATTTAATTTAGCGGAAGTGAATTCTACTTTTATCCGCGTGATCAATGGAGATGATACCGGAGCTTTGGAAGTGGAAGATAGCTTTGTTTTTTATATTTTAAGTGAATTATGCTCAAAGTACCATGCAAAGAATTGGGCGCAGCAATTTCATTTAGGCCCGTTGCGTGATACAAATAAAGGGAAGCTCGCAATTTTGGGTGCTGATACGGGGTATGATTCTATTGGGGACTACCCTCAAGCTGATCGTATGGCAGATTTTTTTAATTATCTTGATACAAAGGATCAATTGGCCAAAACAATCATATATAATGTTAATCCTGCTGATAATGCTGTTTTTGGTTCAATGATCGGTAATTTTCAGGGCGGAAATATGAAGGGAAAAATTCAATTTGGTTCAGGATGGTGGTATCAGGATCAGTTGGATGGTATGACAGAACAGATAAATGCACTTTCTAATTATGGTTTGATCAGTTGTTTTATTGGGATGTTAACCGATTCGCGAAGCTTCTTGTCTTATTCTCGACACGAATATTTTAGAAGATTGCTTGCTAATATTTTTGCAGAAGATATCATCAAGGGTTACCTTCCGCATGATGTCGATATGATTGGAAAGGTTATCGCGGATATTTGTTATTACAATGCGGTTGCCTACTTTAAAAAGTAAAAAAGCTAACTGAGGTGCAAAATCAAGTCAAAAGACTTGATTTTCTTATTTCCAGGGTAGTTTCTAGTTCGATTGTTTCAAAATCGTTATGTGATGGACGCTTAATAAGATAAATGAGTTTTTTCATTGCAGTATGTCCGATTTCACTTGCAGGCTGTTTGATTCTGCTCAATGCAGGGTTTAGTGACGTTGGAATAGAAATATTAGAAAAGCCAATAACAGCAATTTCTTCCGGAACCTTAATTCCGAGTTCTGCTAGAATTCCGAGTGTTCTTGTGGTGATGACATCGGTGGCTCCAAAAATTGCATTTAGCTTATGTTCTGTGTTTAGTGTTTTTTGTATGGCGCTTTTGATTTGTTTATCAAGTATTGCGGTATCTTGAATATTACACTCAATAAAGTAATACGGCTTTAGTGGAATTTCAAATTCTCTTAAAGCTTCTTTATATCCGTTTAACCTGTCTTTGGAAACACCTAATTGGTGTCCTGTAATATGAAGGATATTTGTACGTCCTTGTTCGAGGAGGTGTTTGGTAGCTTTATAAGCCCCGTCGAAATTGTTGGCACCCACTTTATCTGTTTTTAATTGATTGACTGTTCTATCAAAAATAACGATGGGTTTTCCGTTTTCTTGTAATTCTTTCAATAAACTCAGATTCGATGATTCGCTGACTGGTGAAATCAAAAGTCCGTCGATACCTCTCGAGTTTAAAACTTCAATACAGGATTTCTCAACCTGTATATCTTCTCTGCTCTGCATAATGATGATATCAAAGCCTGTTTCTATAGATGCTTTTTGAATTCCGTCTAGTATTTCTGCTATAAATGTATTATTAATCGCGCATACAATGACACCGATAGTATTTGTTTTCCCGATTTTAAGACTTTGTGCCACTTTATTAACGCTAAAATTCATTTTTGTAGCGTAGTCCTGAACAACCTTTTTGGTCTTCTCACTAATTTCATAACTATCTGATAAAGCTTTGGAAACTGTTGAGATTGATATATTCAATGCTTTAGAGATATCTTTTAAGGTAGTTTTAGCCATTTTGATTACTAATTTTGGTTATTGTAGAGGTATAAAGATATTTATAAATATGATATATCACTAAACAATCTACATAATCGACAATCGATTTTGAGCAGAGATTATACATTTTCTATTAATTATATGTTTAACCATAAATTTATCCACCACGTTATAAGCCCTTTACCGGTTTACGGCAAACTATTTCCCAAAAAGATTAGGAAGTGAATATAAAAAGGTGCTATCTTTGCACCACTCCGCAAGGGAGGAACGGCTGATCCGAAAGGGGAGGCACTGAAAAAAGAAGGGTTTAATGAAGATTAAACGCAGAAACAGCAGGAAAACAAAAAAAATAAATTTTCACATTTATTTTGGAGAAACCAAAAA
>NZ_JBHUPE010000016.1:0-8899 GCF_042686355.1 Sphingobacterium anhuiense | reverse complement strand
GCTTGTTTTTCTTATTCATAAAAATGCCCCCAGAAAGTGTCTAACTTTTTGGGGGCACTGCAAATGAGCAACCCTTTTTTATTTAAAACATTTTGACCACTTTATACGTTATATATAGTAATTGATCACTAAATTTTATATAATATGGATAAATTGAAGAAATTTGAATTGATGGAAAAAATTTCCAGAGAATTAGAAGATGTAAGAAAAAGTCAGCAAGCCGTATTAGAAAAAATTGGAAAAATCGAGGTGGATAATATCGAACTTGGAGACCAAAATCTAGAAAAGATTCTGCCGGATATTTTTCAACGTACAGCAGACAATTCAGATGCAATCCGTCAACTATTAGATTCTTTCCAGGAAAAAACAGAAGAATTTGGAGAGAAAAACAATGTTGCGAAACTAAAAGAACAACAACAAATCAATAGCATTAAATAAAAAAGAAGAGCTTCCTATTTGGAAGCTCTTCTTTTTGTATATTCATCAATGACAAATGTCAATTGATCTTCTTGACTCATATAAGAATTATCCAATACAATGGCATCTTCCGCTTTACGCAAAGGACTTTCTTCCCTTGTGCTATCAATATGATCGCGATGTGCTAGATTCTTAACAATTTCATCGATCGTCACCTGCTCTCCCTTATTGGTCAATTCTAAATAACGTCGATTAGCACGTACTTGCGGATCCGCTGTCATAAAAATTTTCATATCTGCATCCGGAAATACAGTTGTGCCTATATCGCGACCATCCATCACGATATTACGTCTACGCCCTAATTTCTGTTGCTGTTTTACCATGGCTTGACGAACAGCCTTTATTGTACTCACTTCACTCACCATATCCGAAATATACATCTGACGGATTTCATCCGATATATCTTCATCATTAAGATGAATCTCAGTTTTATCATCATTAGGAATGAAATCGATATGAATATTTTCCAACGCCTCAGCTATCGCTTTATCATCCTTCATATCTATTCCCTCTCGCAGAAAATAAAGTGTTACAGCACGGTACATTGCACCACTGTCAATGAAAACAAATTTTAATTTTTTGGCCAGTGCTTTTGCCACGGTGCTTTTACCACATGATGAAAAACCATCAATAGCGATAATAAAGTTATGTCTTGTTGTCATAAAACTAATTCATTCCCCCAATAATCACCCCAAGCTTATTCACTAAAGGAACCAGTATTAAATTCCCTTCTATAATGCTTTCAGGTAAGAAGATGTATTTCTTATCGTAAATAATATTATCAATATAAAAACTTAACCAATACTCATTTGTTAAACCGAATACCTGTTCATCAATAGCTTCGATTTTTTCGAAAGAATGCGGAGCAACATTACCGATAAAATGACGTAATGTACTTGTGATCACATTTGCACCATCCTTTTCACCATAACCTTTTGAAGTAACCAAGACATTTTGAATTTCCTGATTCTTTTCATTAATCAAATAGACATTCCAAACTTTTGACTCCGGGCTTTCACTCTCCAAAACAACAGCAATCGTAATATTTTGAACGATGTTTTCAGGTAAATCCTTTTTCATTTCAATTATTTATCTTTTGTAGCTTTAACAGCCGCTTTTTTTGTCGTTGCAGTCTTTTTAACCGCTGTTGCTTTTTTAGCTGTTGTAGCCTTTTTAGCTGGAGCTTTCTTAGCAGTAGTAGCTTTTTTAGCGGTTACTTTTCCTTTCCCTTTAGGAGCATCAGCTTCCGCCCATTTCAAGACATCTTCATACGTGATCTGCTCCACTTCTGTCCCTTTAGGGATTTTCAGATTCTGCTTTCCAAAACGGATAAACGGTCCCCAACGTCCTTGTTCAATTTGAGCTTCAGGATTTTCATCAAAAACACGAATAACCTTTTCAATATCTTTTTGTCTCTTTTCTTTGATGATTTGAATACACTCCTCTTCTGTCACATCAAGAGGGTCAATACCTTTTGGTAAAGAATAAAAAGAAGAATCATGACGGATATAAGGTCCAAAACGGCCAATGGCAACAGTCATTTCCTTTTCTTCAAAGATACCAACCTTCTTAGGAAGCTTAAACAATTCCATAGCATCCTCAAAAGTAATCGTTTCGATCATTTGTCCTTTTCTCAAAGATGCAAAACGAGGTTTCTCTTCATCATCCTGTGCACCAATCTGCACCAAAGGACCAAACTTACCAATACGGACAGATACAGGTTTACCCGATACAGGATCGACACCCAATTCACGTTCGTTGTTAGCACGTTCAGCATTTTCTAACGTATTCTGTACTTCTGAATGAAAAGGTCCGTAGAATTCACGCAACATATCTGTCCATTCGGTCAAACCATGTGCAATTTCATCAAATTCCTTTTCTACTTTTGCCGTGAAATTAAAATCTACAATACCTTTAAAATGTTCAACTAAGAAATCATTAACGACAATACCGATATCTGTTGGAAACATTTTCCCTTTTTCAGCACCAGTAATTTCAGTCTTAGTAACGGCAGAGATTTCCGTATTTTCTAAAGTCAATACACGATAATCACGTGAACGTCCTTCTCTTTCTTCTTTCACTACATAACCGCGATTTTGAATCGTAGAAATTGTTGGCGCATAAGTAGATGGTCTACCAATACCCAATTCTTCCAACTTCTTCACCAAAGCAGCCTCTGTATATCGAGCAGGAGGTCTTGTAAAACGCTCTGTCGCATTCATGCTTTTCAATACGACCGATTGTCCTGTTACTAAAGGTGGCAACAAAGAGTTATCGCTATCATCATCATTCGTTACATCTTGATCATCATCTGTAGATTCAAAATAAACTTTCAAGAATCCATCAAACTTCATGACCTCACCTGAAGCAGATAAATCCTCCTTACGTGTAGATATAGAAATTTTAGCTAATGTTTTCTCGAACTCTGCCTCACTCATTTGAGAAGCAATAGCACGTTTCCAGATTAAATCGTACAAACGTTTTTCTGCTGCATCACCTTCAATGCTATGTTCAGAAAAATAAGTTGGACGAATGGCTTCGTGGGCCTCTTGAGCTCCAGAAGTTTTTGTTTTATATTTTCTTAACTTATGATAACGATCACCATAAGCAGAACGAATTTCTTTCTCAGCAGCTTCTGTTGCTGTATCACTTAAATTAACAGAATCGGTACGCATATAGGTAATGCGACCAGCTTCATATAAGCGTTGGGCAACCTGCATAGTACGTGCAACAGAAAATCCTAGCTTACGACTAGCCTCCTGCTGTAGCGTTGAGGTAGTGAACGGAGCTGCTGGAGCTCTTTTCGCAGGTTTTGTCTCCAAACTCTTGACAGCAAATTCCGCTGTCTTACAATCCTCTAAAAACTGCTTTGCTTCAGACTCTGTTGCAAAACGCTGTGGCAGCTCAGCTTTAAAACTATCTTTAACTTTTCCAGTATGGAAAAATGCCACAATACGAAAGGATGCTTCCGCATTAAATTTTATAACCTCGCGCTCGCGGTCTACAATTAAACGCACTGCTACCGATTGAACACGTCCTGCGGACAACGATGGTTTTACTTTCTTCCATAACACAGGTGAAAGCTCAAATCCTACCAAACGATCCAGTACACGACGGGCTTGCTGTGCATTTACTAAATTATAATCTATTTTACGTGGGTTCTCAATAGCCTTTAAAATCGCAGGTTTGGTGATCTCATGAAATACAATACGCTTAGTACTCTCATCTTTTAAACCTAAAGTCTCAAATAAATGCCACGATATAGCCTCCCCCTCGCGGTCCTCATCGGATGCTAGCCAAACTGTTTCTGCAGCTTTAGCCAACTTCTTTAACTCACTGACAACAGCCTTCTTATCACTCGGCACTTCATATTTTTGTTGAAAATCTTTATCTGTATCAATAGCATCATCGGTCTTCACCAAATCACGAATATGTCCGTAACTGGACTTTACCAAAAAGTCCTTCCCTAAATACCCTTCTATTGTTTTCGCTTTCGCTGGAGACTCTACTATGAGTAAATTTTTAGCCATTTAAATTTGAGATTTGTGCAAATAAAGGCATTTCTTTAACGAATGACAATATTTTTAGTCTTTTTTTACATTATTTAAGGAAAAAAAAATAAATAACCATTTGTTTTATTCCAAAACAAGGGTTCATATTTTTTTATAAAATTCTGTTTTTTACCCGTAGAAATTTAATAAACAAGCTTTAATAATACCAAAGACGTATCGCTTTAAATTACATCTATATTGGATGAAATCGTACATCAAATGTATGAGCCATCAATTATTGACAACAACCATATAGCTAATAAATGGTTATAAGTATCGTTATAGCTGACGAAAAGATTACCTTGGTTTACCTAACGACAAGAAAACAAACTCCAATCGGTTGGTGACTTTGTAAAAAACAATTTGGAGAACAAAATACTAATTAAAAAATAAATAAAACAAACTTTCAAGCTATTTCGTTTATAATGTAAGGCCCTTCTTTATAAAAGATATACCTGAAAAAGTGAACATTTGATAAACAAAATATCCAAAATCATATCATTGTATGAGCAATTTCAAAAGAAAGACGAATCTAGAAAACGTAAATAAAACTTCAAAATGGGACATTGTTATCATTGGAGGCGGGGCAACTGGGCTTGGTATCGCTGTCGATGCGGCTTCTCGAGGATTTAAAACATTATTACTCGAAAAATATGATTTTGCAAAAGCAACCTCAAGTAGGAGTACGAAATTAGTCCATGGTGGTGTGCGGTATCTCGCAAATGGAGATATTAAACTTGTCTATTCCGCATTGCATGAAAGAGGATTAATTTTCCAAAATGCACCACACTTAGCTAAAATTCAAAGCTTTATTATCCCATGTTATACATTTTTCAGTAAGTGGAAATATCTGATTGGATTAAAAATTTATGATTGGATGGCCGGTTCTTACCGGATCGGAACTTCTAGATTTTTATCCAGCAGTCAGGTTGTTTCAAAACTACATGCTGTCAAACAGGAGAATCTAAAAGGCGGAATAATCTACTATGATGGTCAGTTTGATGACTCCCGATTTGCAATCAATCTAGCGCAGACAGCAAGTTCTCTTGATGCAACAATCTTAAACTACTGCAATGTGAATGCCATTCATAAAGATACAAACGGTCAAGTTTGTGGTGTTTCATTTACTGATTTAGAATCAAACCAGAATTTCGAAGTCAAAGCAAAAACAGTTATTAATGCTACCGGAATATTTGTTGATGATATATTAAAACTGGAATCACCTGTCCACAAGAATTTAGTAAGGCCATCTCAGGGAACACATATTGTCATTGACAAAAAGTTTTTAGGGGAAGAAGATGCCCTTATGATTCCGGAGACTAATGACGGACGTGTGCTATTTGGTGTGCCATGGCACGACCACATTCTATTAGGAACGACAGATACGCCCTTAGATATTCACACTATTGAACCAAGACCTTTAGAAGAAGAAGTAGATTTTATTTTGGAAACGGCTAAAAACTACCTCAATCCTGCTCCTACCCGATCAGATATACTCAGTGTATTTGCAGGTTTACGACCGCTAGCTGCACCAGATGAAAGTAATCCAGCCTCAACAAAAGAAATCTCCCGGGATCATAAACTGATCAGTAGCAAATCGGGGTTAATTACTATTACTGGTGGAAAATGGACTACATACCGTAAAATGGCAGAAGATACCGTCAACAAAGCCATTCAGATCGGACAGTTAAATACCGCTCCTTGTATTACAAAAACTTTAAAAATACATGGTTATCATAAAGAAAAACAACAAGGACATTGGCAGATATATGGTTCAGATGCAAAGTTAATACAAGAGTTAGCACAAAAGGATCCAAATTTGTCGCAAAAACTTCATCCCAAATTTGATAATATCGCGGCAGAAGTCGTGTGGGCAGTAAGAAATGAAATGGCAAGATGCCTGGAAGATGTTTTAGCAAGAAGAATGCGTATGCTGTTTTTAGATGCAAAAGCAGCCATGGAGGCTGCTCCCTTAGTTGTTCAGATTATGGCCAAGGAGCTTGAGCAATCGAAAACATGGGAAGAAGAGCAGCTTGTACAATTCCTTTCACTTTGTAAAAACTACACTTACGATTCCTAACCCATTAACGACGCACTTATGAGTACTAAAGAATACATTTTAGCATTAGACCAGGGCACAACTAGCTCAAGAGCAATCATCTTTTCGAAGTCAGGAAAAATAGAGGCGATAGCACAAAAAGAATTCAAGCAGATTTATCCAAAGTCCGGTTGGGTTGAGCATGATCCTAAAGAGATTTGGTCCAGTCAACTTTCAGTTTTTACAGAAGTTATGGCCAAGATGAAGATCACCCCAAAACATATCAAAGCCATCGGAATTACGAACCAGCGTGAAACCACTATTATTTGGGATAGAAAAACCGGAGAACCCATTTATAATGCTATTGTATGGCAAGATCGAAGAACAGCAGACTATTGTAAGCAGATCGAAAATCAAGGCCATGGCAATACTATTCAGAAAAAAACCGGCCTTCGTATCGATGCCTACTTTTCAGCATCTAAAATCAACTGGATATTAGATCATGTAAAAGGTGCTAGAGAGAGAGCAAATGTTGGAGAACTCGCTTTTGGAACCATAGACAGTTGGATTATTTGGAATTTAACCGATGGAGCAGTCCATGTGACCGATGTGTCCAATGCATCAAGAACGATGTTGTACAATATCCAAACCTTAACATGGGATAAAGAATTGCTGACCATATTTAACGTACCTGAAAGCATTCTTCCAAAAGTAGCCTCCTCGTCAGAAGTATATGGACATACCTCGGGTCAGATCCTTTCCAGCAGCGTACCTATTGCAGGTATTGCCGGCGACCAGCAAGCGGCCCTTTTTGGACAAATGTGCACACAAAAAGGAATGGCAAAAAACACTTATGGAACAGGTTGCTTCTTATTAATGAACATTGGCTCAAAACCAATTTTTTCGAATAACAATTTAGTCACTACGATCGCCTGGAGAATTGGAGGAAAGGTAACATACGCTTTGGAAGGAAGTGTATTCATTGGGGGAGCTGTTGTGCAGTGGTTGAGAGATGAATTAGGTATCATCAAAACTTCTGCAGAAATAGAAAAATTAGCCGAAAGTGTACCGGACAGCGATGGTGTCTATATGGTTCCGGCTTTTTCAGGTTTAGGAGCGCCACATTGGAATCCTTATGCACGCGGTACGATATTAGGATTGTCTAGGGGCAGCAACGTCGCTCATATTGCCAGGGCTGCGCTAGAAGGAATCGCATTTCAAATAACAGATATTTTGACTGCTATGCAGTCTGATTCCAATATTGAAATCAAAGAACTTCGTGTAGATGGCGGAGCCAGTGCGAATAATTTTCTGATGCAAACCCAGGCTAACTTTCTCAATACAATTACCATACGTCCTGAAGTGACAGAAACGACAGCACTTGGAGCAGCATATTTAGCCGGTCTAGCGGTTGGATTTTGGTCTAGTGTCGAAGAAATAGCCAAACAATGGCAAATAAATAGAACATTTACACCAACACCAGATCCATCGATTGAACAATCTTTGCGAGAATGGAAGCGCGCTGTGGAGACAACCAAGTTTTGGGCTAACTACGATCTTAACGCTTAAGCCAGTTATTATGAATGTACTAATCGCAGAATTTATTGGGACAGCCGTGCTCATTTTATTAGGAGGAGGAGTTGTCGCAAATGTTGTACTAAAAGATACTAAAGGGAACAATTCAGGTTGGATGGTAATCAGTACAGCTTGGGCATTAGCTGTATTCGCCGGAGTAACGATTGCTGGACCATATAGCGGTGCGCATCTTAATCCTGCCGTTACACTTGCTAATTTAATATTGAATAAAATGACCTTAACTTTAGGACTCCAGTATATCGCAATGCAAATTTTAGGAGCTATGTTTGGTTCATTTGTCGTTTGGTTGATGTACAAAGATCATTTCAGCCAAACCGATGATGCAGGAGCTAAAGAAGCCGTATTTTGTACAAGACCTGCTATATTTAATCCTAAAATCAATATCGTAAGTGAAATTGTAGGTACTTTTGTCTTAATATTTTGCATTCTACATTTCACTGAACCAACGACACAGCAAGGTCAAACTTTTGGGTTAGGTACTATAGGAGCTATACCTGTAAGTTTTATTGTTTGGGTAATCGGGCTATCTTTAGGCGGTACAACAGGGTACGCCATCAACCCCGCCCGAGATATAGGTCCACGAATTACACATGCTTTATTACCGATAAAGAATAAAAAAACATTCAATCTAGCCTATGCCTGGGTGCCTATAATCGGTCCACTTATAGGAAGTACTCTTGCCACGTTGATCTATCTATGTATAAATTAAGACGATTAAAATTTGTTCCGTTCAAAGAATGAAAATCCAATATTCTATCATAAATATCATAATAAGCATTAAGAATAACCTAATCCAGGTAAATAAACTGGATTAGGTTATTTTTTATCAAGTATAATAAAAGGAAACCTATTGCTAATAAATCATGCGATCTCAAATAGACTATCATATTTTACATACAAAACTGATTAGCTAAGTGATAACGAAGAAATAAAAAGTCAATTCACAAACCAAGTATTTAAGATAAAGAAAACTAGTACCGGTATATAAGAGGTAACCAATTGCATTATAAGAGTCCTAAAAAAATTAGATATCAAAAACGATAGAAATACAGCTATAAATTATTGTCCGATAGAAAGAGGATGTAGAAGCTGAATAGGCTAAATGATGAGCATGAAGGACCTGCAAAAGTTACCGAAAGAACAGGAATAGCCATGTTCTCAGCATAAAAAAGGTATAAACACAAAAAAGCCTCTGCTGTATAGCAAAGGCTTCTGTATAAAAAAAGGCACCGACCTA
>NZ_JBHUPE010000015.1:0-60800 GCF_042686355.1 Sphingobacterium anhuiense | reverse complement strand
TTACCTTACCTTACCTTACCTTACCTTACCTTACCTTACCTTACCTTACCTTACCTTACCTTACTATTTGTAGCTAATAAGCAATAGCAAACTGAAAATAGTAAATACCATCATAAAGATTGCATAACACAATATATCTGCCGTCAGAATTGAATATAGACCTCAACCCTACCTCTAAACCAAAATGCCAAACTTATTTATTCAAAAAAGTCATTAATTTTTAAAAATTCTAAATAATATATTATGCATGCATAATATATTATTTATATTATATTTGTGTATACAGTGATAAAAAGATATGATTAACCAACTTATATTTACATTATGCTTTGTTAGCGCAATTATTCTGTTTGCAAAAAATGCTAGGCAGATTTATAAAAATATAAAAATAGGAAGAGCGCTTAATCGAAATGACAAACCTGCCGAACGTTTTAAAACCATGCTTTTGGTTGCATTCGGTCAAAAAAAAATGTTTAAGCGGATTATTCCCGCAATACTTCACCTTTTCGTTTATATCGGTTTTTGTATTATCAATATAGAGATGATTGAGATTGTAGTAGACGGTATATTTGGCACTCATCGTTTTTTATCATTTTTAGGAGGGTTTTATAATTTCTTGATTGCTTCATTCGAATGGTTAGCTTTTGGTGTCCTGTTAGGCTGTATCATTTTCTTTATTCGCAGAAATATCCTTCACTTAAAGCGCCTCAATAGCCCAGAATTAAAGAATTGGCCAAAAACAGATGCAAACCTTATTCTGATTACAGAAATTCTGTTAATGACAGCGTTTTTATTAATGAATGCCGCAGATCAAAAATTACAGCTCTATGGCGAATCACATTATATTATTGCCGGCTCATTTCCAATCAGTCAGTATATAATTTCATTCCTACCTTCCGATCCATCTGCTCTAATATTGATTGAGCGTATCTGCTGGTGGTTCCACATTCTAGGAGTATTAGCTTTTCTTAATTATTTACCCTATTCAAAACACCTGCACATTTTGCTGGCATTCCCGAACACCTATTTTTCGAATTTAAAACCCAAGGGAGAGTTAACGAATATGGAAAGTGTAACCAATGAGGTAAAAGCGATGTTAGATCCAACCTTCACCCCTCCTTTATCAGATCAACCTATTCGTTTTGGTGCAAAAGATGTTCAGGATTTAACATGGAAAAACTTATTGGATGCCTACACCTGTACAGAATGCGGACGATGCACATCCTCTTGCCCCGCAAATATAACAGGCAAATTGCTATCTCCAAGAAAAATCATGATGGATACACGGGATCGTCTAGATGAAGTCGGAAAAAATATTAAAGCCAATGGAAGCTTTGTAGATGATCAAAAATCTTTATTAGACACTTATATAACTCGTGAAGAATTATGGGCCTGCACAAGCTGTAACGCATGTGTAGAGCAATGTCCAGTGAATATTAATCCCCTTGAAATAATTATTGAATTGAGAAGGTTCTCTGTGATGGAAGAATCACAAGCACCTGCAAGCATTAATACAATGTTTGGAAATGTAGAAAATAACGGTGCACCTTGGAAATATTCACAAATGGATCGTGCAAACTGGACTTCTCAACAATAATGCTTTTTATAAAACGATAAAGATGGAAAAAGAATTACACGTCCCAACGATGGCCGAGTTAGTGGCTAAAGGTGAAACAGCAGATATTCTATTTTGGGTAGGTTGTGCCGGAAGTTTTGATGAAAGGGCTCAAAAGATAACCCGAGATATTTGCCGTATCCTACAGCATGTCGGAATCAAATACGCGATATTGGGAACAGAAGAAAGTTGTACCGGTGATCCAGCAAAACGTGCTGGCAATGAATTTCTATTTCAAATGCAGGCCATGATGAATATTCAGGTATTAGATGGCTATGAAGTAAAAAAAATAGTAACAGCATGCCCCCATTGTTTTAACACCCTTAAAAACGAGTATCCTGCACTTGGGGGGAACTACGAACTGATTCATCACACGCAATTGATTCAAAGTCTAATTGATGAAGGAAAACTGAAACCTGCAGACGGTCATATTTTTCAAGGCAAAAAGATCACTTACCATGATCCCTGCTACTTAGGTCGCGCCAATGAAGTTTACGAAGCGCCCAGAAAAGTACTGGAAAGTCTAGATGCACAATTAATCGAATTAAAAAGATGTAAAAGCAATGGACTATGCTGTGGAGCTGGTGGCGGGCAAATGTTTAAAGAACCTGAGAAAGGCACAAAAGACGTCAATATAGAACGCATAGAGGAAGTAATCGACAGCCAAGCTACGATTGTTGCCGCCGCCTGTCCATTCTGCATGACTATGCTTAAAGATGGAGTAAAAATTAAAGACAAAGAAACGGAAATAGAAGTATTAGATATCGCCGAAATAACGGTACGAGCTAATCGAATATAAAAAAAGGTCTGGAAAAATATCCAGACCTTTTTTTATCATCAATATGATGTACCCAGAAGCAGATTCGAACTGCCACACCCATACAGGCGCCACCCCCTCAAGATGGTGCGTCTACCAATTTCGCCACCTGGGCCTAATTTCAAAATGGTATCGCAAATTTAAACGTTTTTTTAAATTCTACAAGTATTTTTTACCTGTATATTCATTTTTATTTTCACCTCTTATTTTAGCAAATTCTTTTTTATCAAAGTATGGATAACCCCATCAACTAATCCTACGCGAGGTACCATAATCTGCTTCAAGTGTCCATACTTCATGATAGTCATGAAAATTTCTGTCGCTGGAATAATGACGTCGGCACGATCATCATTTAATCCCAATAAAGTAATGCGTTCTTTTAAAGAATATGAAGTTAGATAATGATAAAGAGCCTTCAATTTTGCATAAGAAATAGGCTTATCACCTTTTTCATTTGCCAAGCGAGAAAGCTTATTGATATTACCACCCGTTCCTATACCGTACACCTGCTTATACATTTTTGTATTAGTCGTTACCCATTCCTTAAGGTCATCCCAGGTCTCCTGTTCATCTTTGTTATCCAAAATACGGATTGTTCCTAAATTAAAAGATTTGGAATTCACCAATTTGGCATTTGCAAACAGCGATAATTCAGTACTTCCACCGCCAACATCGATATACAAATAAACTTTATCCATATCCATCTTAGCTTCCAGATGGCTATTGTAAATTATCTCAGCTTCTTTGGTTCCATCAATAATAGCGATATCAATACCAATTTCACTTACCCTTTTCACAACCTCAGGACCGTTGGTTACATCACGCATCGCCGATGTAGCACATGCCATATAATCTTCAACATTATACACATCCATCAGTTCACGAAATGCACGCATAGTCTTTACTAAATTATCCGCTTTTTTAGGCGATAATTTTTGATGGATGAAAGCGTCATCACCAAGACGCAACGGCACCCTTAGTAGGGTATTCTTTTTAAAAGAAAAACCTTCTTTTTCTTGAACAATATCAGCAATTAAAAGTCTAACCGCATTGGAGCCGATATCTATCGCAGCATACCTCACATTAATACATTTAAAGTAAATAAAAATGAAATTGATTTCTTACTGAGAATGGATAAAATACTCCTTCACAATAAGCCTTCTTTAATTGTTTCGAAAATATAAATAATAAATGAAGACGAAGTGAAATTAGTGTTAAATAATTATGAACAAGATAATAATTTAACACTAAGTCGGTTATTCCAAAATTTCCAATTGCCAATAAATCTGTTCTTCCGTAACAAAATAAGCCTTATCGTTTCTTATTTGATCGTAAACAGCATCAAACAACAGCATATAATTACCTTTTAAAGCTTTTAATCGTTCTGAGACCATATTACCTTGCTCTAAGTAAGTAAGCAATCCTTCAGCATGTTCATTCTCTTCTCCATAATGCTCATCAATAGGACTAATACCATCAATCAGTTGATTCTCTTGCACGTCAGTACGATCCTTAACAAAGGTTCCTTGTGTACCATGGAGCAGAAAGCTGTACTGTGATTCTAAGACCAACATACTGACCGTGATAAATACGGTAAGACCATGATCAAAAGTCAATAGAAGTGTAGCAAAATCATCAACCTCAGAATCTTTACGATGTATAGATGTTCTTTTGACAGCAGTTAATGGCTTGCCAAATAAAGAGATCACCTGGTCCAGTAAGTGAGATCCCAGATCGAACAAAATTCCTGCGGCAGGACGCTTAGTTTCTTTAAAGACCTTCTGTCCAATCTCAGCTCGATAACGATCAAATCGTAAATGAAGTTCAACAGGTTCACCAACTTTACCACATTCCAAAACAGATTTTAGCGAATTAAAATCCGAATCAAATCTTCTGTTATGATAAGGTAACACAAACTTTCCAACCTTTCGTCCCAAATCAAATAATTCCTTTGCTTCTGATACCGTAGGTGCAAATGGCTTTTCAATCAGAACATGTTTTCCTGCCAGCAAAGCCTGCTTAGCTAAAGAAACATGGGTATCGTTTGGTGTATTGATAATGACAAGTTCAATTGCATCATCTGCTAGAAGCTCCTCAACACTATCATAACTGATAATCGAAGGATAATCTAATTGTGCTTTTTTAGTTGATCGCTCTACAACTGCCCGCAATTCAAAGCGATCATTATTGGCTATAAATGGCGTATGGAATACCCTTCCGGACATTCCATACGACAAAACACCTGTAATTATTTTATTTACAGTCATTAAAATAAGATTTTATTTAGTGATGTGCATGCTCATCTACTTTACCACCAGCAAGTTTATAAACCTCTTGAAGTTTTTCTAAGCTTTCATGTGAAAAGTGATTAACAGCAGCATTTGTATTGTGAGACTCTTTCGTCAATTTTTTATTTACTTCAGCTTGAATCTCAGCAACAAGATGAGTATAAGCTTTATCATTAAATGCTGCAGTACTGTCCGCACCTAAAGCAACCGGAGCTTGAAAAGCAGGAACACCTCTCATCGCATCATTAACATGAAGGCTCAATGCTAATGAATCCAACTGCGGAAGAATAGTACTATACGACTCTTGAATTTTTGCAGATAAAGCTTTCGTCTCTGCAGAAGTAGATTTTGACTCAGCAAATTTCGCCAAATTCATCAAATAGTTCCCTTGCTCACCCACAAACTTAAACATGGCATAAGCATCACCATCAGCCAAAGAAGCACGCGAATTTTTATATTGGTTATCCAAACCTGTTTGGTAGTTACAAGAAGCTAATAAAGAACTTCCACAAACTGCTACCGCTACAAATAACTTATTAAATTTCATATCAATTATATTAACAGCACAAAAATAATAAAATAAACGGGGTTCAAAACTCTAATTAAAAAAGAGTTGAACTTTATGCCACATTTCTACCGGCATTAACAACCCCATAAATTGTTCTGGCAATTAATTTAGCATAAGCTTCTCGCTTCTTTTCATCCAATTTACCCTCATTGATTACCTTGATAGCATAGTGTTGAATAATTAATAATGGCAGCACAATATTCTCACGTGCCAATATGGATTCACGATCAATAGGGTAATTTTCCATTAATTTTGATGTATTGCTCAATTTTAATAAATACTCTTTGGTAATTAAAAACTCGGCATGCAACATCTTCCAAAACTCACCATATTTTTCATCATATTGCATATAAGAAGTAATGTCAAAGTTCGATTTGGTCATGGACATCATACAGTTATCAATTAAGGTCTGAAAGAAACCAGAAGATAAATATAACTGTTGAACATCTTTCCAAAGATTATTTTGTTCCGCCCATTTCAATGCTGTACCGACACCATAAAAACCTGGTATATTTTGTTTCAATTGACTCCAGGCAGTTACGAAACTGATGGCACGAAGGTCTTTAAGCTTCAGCTCCTTATCCGAATTTCTTTTAACTGGACGACTACTGATATTGATAGAGGAAAGCGCTTTTAAAGGTGATAAATTTTCTAAATAGCTTAAGAATAAAGGATTCTTACGTAAATCCATAAACTTATTATAGCTGAGATCTGCCAATTTATCCACAATACCTTTCTGATGCGGCGTTAAAGTATCACCCGACCTTTGTTTAAGATCTGAAATAATCCCAGCATGAAGTAATTGTTCGATATTAAATCGTGCTGTATCTAAAGAACCGTATTGACTACTTATAGTTTGTCCCTGAATAGTTAATTGAATATGATCATTAGCAATTTCTTCTCCCATTGATGCATAGAAACGTTGCGTTTTACCCCCACCTCTCGCAGGCGGACCACCACGACCATCAAAAAATACGAGATCCACATCATATTCTCGAGCAATAGCGGTTAATTCAATTTTAGCACTATAAATAGACCAGTTAGCCATCAAATAACCACCGTCTTTAGTACTGTCAGAATAACCAAGCATAATTGTTTGCTTATTTCCTCTCAATTTAAGATGCTTTGCGTATTCCTTATTCGTATAAAGTGATTTCATCACATCAGCAGCACGCGTCAAATCATCAACAGTTTCAAATAGAGGTACAAAATCAATAGTTAAAGTATCTTTCTTCCAGCCAGACCAGAGAAATAACTGTCGTAATCCCAAAATATCGCTCGCTTGCTGACAATTACTGATGATAAATCGCTGTGCAGCACGCTCAGATCCTGATTTTTGAATATCTTTCAATAAACGAATAACTTGTAAAGTATCAACTTCCAATGCAGTAGCCTCTTCATCAAACGCTAGATCTAACTCTTTAAAGTCAATAGCAGTCTGTTTATCTACTTCAGATAACGATGAGAAATCAGCTGAAATACCAGTTTCTTCCGGATATTTCTTAATGATATATTCAAAAGTTTGAGTCAGAATACTACTGTCCTGACGAATATCAAGCGTTGTAAAGAAGCAACCGAAGGTCATTACTTTGCGTAACAAATCGTCAACAATCTCAACAAAAAGATTATTATGGTCCTCTTTAAGTACGACTTGAATAGCTTTTAGATTTTCAACAATCTGCGCTGTTTCATCAACAGGATTCTCAACAGGATTAAAACTATTTTCATAAAACAGTTCCTGCAGATTATCCATATATTTTTCAACCCCTCTAAATGTAATGCGACGTTTTACAACTCTAAAATCCCTATAATAACAGCGAAATAATATTGTTCTTAAAAGTGTTGCTACCTTTTTAGTACTTTCAGCACTTACATTCGGGTTACCGTCACGATCTCCACCTGGCCAAAAACCAAGTTCAATCAATTGCCTAACTTCTTCCGTCTCTATACCTAGCTCATCATCAATATATGTCTGGATTTCAGAAGCAACTTTGTAAAAAACATTTTCCAAAAACCAAGCTAAACTAATAGCTTCATCAACTGGAGTTGGCTTATTGTTATTAATAAATGGTGTTTTACCTAACTGTTGTAATAATAAATGAATATTGTGAATATCATTCTCCTTAATCGCTCCAATTAAATCATTGATAATCGATAGAACAGTCCCAGGATAAAACTGAGTTGGATGAGCCGTTAACACAAGACGAACCGAAAAATCTTTCAATTTACCAACTATCTTACGCTTTAATTCCGGATTTATTTCAGAAGATTTAATTAAAGACCCAAGCTGTGAAGATTGATCAGTCTTGCCGATCGCTTTAAATGAAGAATCTTCAATAGCATCAAAAAGAACCACCTGTCTTTCTATATATTGCACAAATCGAAATAATAGATCGACCTGAGTTTGTTCATCCGAATAAAGCTCATGCTGCACAAAGAAAGAATTGATAATTTCCTCTGGAGTTTGATGTTTCTCAACACCCTTCTCACAATGTTGGGCAAAAAAAGGTAACAAGGTACCAGTATCCTTCACTTGCTGGAAGGGCAGTGTTAAAAATAGACTTTTAAAAAGTTCAAATCGCGTCAAAACTTCGTTTTGAAAAACGGCTTCTTTTGTACTCAATTTCATATTATAGAAAAAACAAATTGTCGTTAATGGAGAATGTTTGAATAAGATCAAACATTCAAATATATAAAATTAATATTCAAATAATCATTTAAATGAAAAATAGATAATAATAACATTGTAATATTACAATATTATTAAGAACAAAAACCTTTTGCCATTTGTTATATTATTTTACATCATTCAACAAATAGCGAAATGGGAAAACTATATACAGCAGAAGTTACCGCAACAGGCGGACGTAATGGCGAAGTGAAATCTTCAGATGGAATAATTGATTTAATCGTTAAAAAACCAACAGCAATGGGAGGTGAAGGTAATGCCACCAACCCTGAGCAATTATTTGCGGCAGCATGGAGTTCATGCTTTTTAGGTGCCGTAGCTGCAGTAGGAGAAAAAGATCATGTTGACATGACAGATGCTACCGTAACCGTTAGAGCTTCATTTAATGAAGAAAACAATGCATTCTTTATCTCAGCTGAAATTGATTTGCACATTCCCACATTAAGTGCATCAGAATCTCAAAAGCTTGCCGAAAAAGCACATCGTGTATGCCCTTATTCGAAAGCGACCAAAGGAAATATAGAAACCAAAATAACTGGAATTTAGATTCTTGTATTTAAATATTAACAGGCTATGCTTTTACAATAAAAAGCATAGCTTTTCCTATTCAATCTTGTATATTTGTTTGTATTCGATATTATGAAGCAGACACAAGAGATAAAGAGTTTTTTTTATAGCCAATATTTCGCAGATGGTATTAGGATAACCATTGGGTGCATAGTTCCTGTCATTATTTTTGCTGCCATGGGTCAATTCATAAATGGTACATATGTGTCATTAGGAGCCTTATTGGTCGGATTATCAGACACGCCCGGAGCCCCTTCCCATCGCCGTACCGGAATGTATTTTGCAGGTATATTAACCATCATTACCTTTATACTTACTGTTTCCGTAAACGCTAATATCTATTTATTGACCATACTCATTGCGGCATTATGTTTTATCTTCGCAATGTTTGCAGTTTTCAATGCCCGAGCTGCGAATGTAGGATTAATGTGTATGCTAATGATGTTGATACATGTCGATACGCCATTTACCCTATTTAGTGCCCTATCATATCTATTTTACTATAGTATCGGATGCCTCTGGTATATCATCATCAGCCTATCCATCACGCAGATTCGTCCATACAGATTAACACAGCAGGAACTCGCAGAATCCATTCGTCATGTTGCCGATTACCTCAGATTAAAGGCTAATTTTTATGATATCAATGTAGATAATAATAAGAATTACCTTAAACTTATCGAAAAACAAGTAGAAGTAAATGATCATCAGGAAAATGTAAGAAACTTACTTTTTCAAAGTAAGCGATCCATAAAAGATACCACCAAAACGGGCCGCTATCTAACCTTTGTCTTCAATGATATCATTGACCTTTTTGAACAAAGTATGGCGACACATTATGACTATAACACCGTCAGTGAAAAATTTGGTCATACCGGTATTTTGAACGAATTCAAACATATCATTTTAAAACTGACGAATGAGCTCGATCACATTGCATATCAACTCAATGCCAACAGAATGCCGAAACCTATGTACAACTTTGATCAAGAGATCAATTTATTACATAAAAAAATTGATACTGTTGAAAAAGAGCTTCAATACAGTACGATTGCCTTAAGGAAGATTTTAATAAATGTCCGAGATATCATCAGACATATTAATGATATCTACAGCTATTCCCATTTAAAATCTACAGAAGTTAATAAAATGGAAATTGACGAAGCAAAAAAATTTATAGAACCTTCGATCATTGATTTTAAAAAAATAAGAGAAAATTTAACCCTAGAATCTACTTATTTTAGACACGCATTACGCATGGCTATTGTCATGTCTGTTTCTTATTTTGTAGCCAAATCATTTCATATAACTGAAAATATCTTTTGGATACTTTTGACGATTATGGTGATTTTAAAACCTGGTTTTGGCTTAACAAAATCAAGAAATATACAGCGTCTCATGGGAACCGTAATCGGCGGTCTTATTGGCGCTCTTATTTTATTCGTAGTTCACGATGAAACAATTCGCTTTGTTTTGCTTATTTTTTTCTTCTTAAGTGCATACAGTCTTTTTCGGGTCAATTATATCGTTGCTGTTATTTTTATGACGCCCTATGTACTCATTATGCTAAGTTTTGTAAGTACAAATACCATGGAGGTAACAAAAGAGCGTATTTTAGATACTTTCATAGGTGGCATGATTGCATTTTTGTCCAGTTATGTCATTTTCCCCAATTGGGAAGCGACGCAGGTCAAATTCTCCATGCAAAAACTACTTATCGCAAGCTATCACTATATAGCACTAACTTTAAAAGAAATCGCAGGAAATGAGCCCACTATTACAGAATACAAACTGGTAAGGAAAAAACTTTATGTTGAAACAGCCAATATGGGGTCAACCTTTCAACGCATGTTAACGGAACCAAAAAATAAACAGAAATACACAAAAGATGTAAACAAGTTTGTTATTTTTAACCATGTTTTAGCCTCGTTTGCAGTTACCCTGCATAATCAGGTTACATCCTCAAGAGTCAACCACACAATAACAAAAGAACATATTAAATTGATCCGTAAAATATTAAGTTCTTTAGAAACGGCTATCAAAGCATTGGCCAACCCCAATGAAGAAAATCAATTTATACCTGTAGATTTTCAAATACCAGAAAATCAAATATCAGTTGATGAAACGGTAGATGAAAACAGTACTTTAATGACCGAACAACTTCAATTTATTACTAAAATTGTTGCAGACATAGCTAAATTGGTACAGCAATTAAAAGAAAAAACAAGCGCTGAGATCGACCCCATGTTAAACAATAAAATGCATTAATTTTCATACAACAAGCAACTATGCACGATAATTATTACGATATCATCATTGTAGGCGGAGGACCAATTGGACTGGCCTGTGCTTTAGAAGCATCTTTAAATAACAAGACATACCTGATCCTGGAGAAAGGATGTTTGGTGAACTCGTTATATAATTATCCGCAGAATATGACTTTCTTCTCCTCTTCTGACCGCTTAGAAATTGGCGACATCCCATTTGTAACCACCTTACCTAAACCAAAAAGAGCAGAAGCATTAGAATATTATCGCCGCATCCAGCAGAAATTTAAGCTCAATACCCGATTATTCGAAGAAGTAACTGAAATAAGAAAAGATCACCATCTTTTCAAAATCAATACGATAAAAAACACCTACAGTTCGAAAAATGTCATCATTGCTACTGGGTTTTACGACATCCCCACGCTACTTAATATTCCAGGTGAGGAATTAGAAAAAGTAAAACATTATTATCAGGATCCGCACTATTATGCCAATCAAAAAGTAATTGTAGTTGGAGCAAGCAATTCATCAATTGATGCCGCGCTTGAGACTTATAGAAAAGGCGCAGACGTGACGCTCGTGATTCGTGGAAAAGAAATTAGTTCAAGAGTAAAATATTGGGTCAAACCAGATATTGAAAACAGAATCGCCTCCGGCGAAATACGTGTACTATATAATAGCAAATTAAAAGAGATCACAGATTCGCACGCACACGTCCATACCCCAACAGGCGATATCATACTAGAAAATGATTTTGTTTTGGCCTTGACAGGATACCAGCCAAATTTCAACTTTCTCAAAAAAATCGGTATTAATATTCCCTCCGAATCACCCTGTCTTCCTGAACATGATCCTGATAGTATGGAAACAAATATTGATGGGTTGTATCTTGCAGGAGTTGTCTGCGGAGGTTTAAATACTCATTTATGGTTCATTGAAAATTCACGAATACACGCAAAACAAATTTTAGCAGATATCAAGAAGAAAGAAATGAGGGAATAATTTACTTTCTTAAACCTCTCAAAAATATTTGCATCATCTTCTTTTGCAAACTTAAGATCACGTCAAATTCATCCTTGGTCGGAAACAGCATATTCTTCATATCTTTCAATATTCCCATTCTCATTCCAAACAAAGAATATAATAAAATGCGGGCAGTCTCTTCAACATCCTCTACCTCGATTTTATCAGTTTCAACACCTATTTCTAATATTTCAGCAAAAAGATCAACTTCCCTTACATAAGATTGTTTGAAAACGCGTTCCAGTTCTTCAGGAAGTTCTTTGACCATATTGATCGTATATTCAAAAAGATTATAATATTGATTAATTAGTTCAACTCTTTTATCGATGGTATACATCATGATTTCTTCAAAATCATCACAGGAGTTGATCTTCTCTCTAATATCCTGCACCATCTTATCAATCACATACTCGAATACAGCAGAATAAAGACTATTCTTATCTGGAAAATAATAATAAAGAAGTGCTTTTGAAAAGTTCAGATCAGTTGCAATTTCGGACATGGTTGTTTTGGCCATACCAAAATGAGCAAATCTACGCGTTGCTGCCTCTAAAATCCTTGTCCTCTTTAAATCTGCATTTGCCATCAATTCAAAAATTAATTACACATAATAACTGCTTTGTACTATCTTTACTAACTATTATATAAAGATAATTTATTTTTTTGAATTTTTGAAAAAACTAGTCAACAATGGGTATAAATATACAGTCAGATATCTCTTTAAAAAAATATAACACATTCGGCATTAATGAAGTTGCTGCACATTTCATTGAAATAACAGAACCCACTCAGTTATTAAGCGCTTATGAAGCCGGAATATTTGAAAAAGATTTCTTGACATTGGGAAGTGGAAGCAATATTTTATTTACCCAACCATACGCAGGTTATATTATTAAAATCAACATTAAGGGGATTACAGCAAAACAGCATCAGAACGACATTTTTATCACCGCTGCAGGTGGTGAAATATGGAATGAACTCGTGTGGTTCTGTGTCAATAATAATTATAGTGGTCTAGAAAACATGGCTCTAATCCCTGGTACAGTGGGCGCTTCTCCAGTTCAAAACATAGGCGCATACGGCACTGAGCTTATGGACATTTTTTACAGTTGTATTGCTTTCGACACATTAGAAGGAGTGTTTAGAATATTCTATAATGAAGATTGCAAATTTTCCTACAGGGATAGTATTTTCAAATCAGAACAAAAAGGACGATATATAATTACAGAGGTTACTTACAAACTTAATTCTTCTCCATCAATAAATACCTCTTATGGAGCCATAAGTGCCGAACTAAAAAAAAGAAATATAAGTGATCCTACCATAAAAGATATTGCGGAAGTGGTATCCTTTATTCGAGTTGAAAAATTACCTGATCCAAGTACGGTAGGCAATGCCGGAAGCTTTTTTAAAAACCCAATTATTTCATCAAATAAATATCAGGGATTAAAAGAACTCAATCCAGATATAGTCAGTTACAACATGCCCGATGGTGGTGTAAAGTTAGCTGCAGGCTGGTTAATAGAGCAATGCGGATGGAAAGGGAAAGTAATCGGCCAGGCAGGTGTATGGAAAAATCAAGCACTTGTACTAATAAATGTACAATCTGCAAGCGGAACTGAAATTTTTGAATTATCGTCTAAAATAATAAACGATGTTGATCAAAAATTCAATGTAAAGTTAGAACGTGAAGTAAATATTTTTTGATTTTTAATAAAAAAATATTTTAAAAATAGCTTTATAAAAATGGTCATTTAAGGCTTCTGGCTAGGCGTTTTACACAAAATAACATTTCTATAGACGAAACTTCCTGTTAAATATTTATTAAATTTATATCAATTCTCAATAATTAGCATACTATTTGCGATTAGTCTACTGAACCGTATTAAAATCGCTGAGGAATCAACATTTCAATTTCTCACTCAGTGTTTTGTAAACCATTCATTTTAAAGTGAATAAAAATTCAGTGATATGACTAAGTATGAATTCAACTCGTTAGTGGTAGAGCAGTCAGACTCTCTAAAACACTATGCAAAGAAGTTTACAAATGACAACGAAGATGCTAACGATTTAGTGCAGGATACTCTGCTTAAGGCTGTTACATATTTCAACAACTTCAGAGAAGGAACCAATCTTAAAGGATGGTTATATACTATTATGAAAAATACATTCATTAACAATTACCGCAGAATTGTTAAAACGAATTCTTTCATAACAAAAGAAGAAGAAATTTCAAATGCAAACTTGATCTTATCAGCATCAAAAAATCAAGGTGAAAACAAATTTGTCATGGAAGACATCCATGATGCGCTTTCAAAATTATCAGAAGACTACTACGTTCCATTCAGCATGTATTTCGAAGGCTATAAATACCATGAAATTTCAGAATATTTAGCAATCCCAATTGGAACTGTAAAAACACGGATACATATCGCCCGCAAAGTAATGAAGAAATCATTATCCACATATAAACTTATCGACTAAGTTTTTTATAACTTCGTCGTATGGACAATCATGAGGAGTTAACGGTATATTCTAAATCAAAACTTGCTTTACGAAATGGGCAAGATAAGCCTGAAATATGGGTTGCTTTTCAGGGCATTATATATGATGTTACAGAAAGTCGATTATGGAGGTCCGGAAAACATTACGAACATTGGGCAGGTCAAGACCTAACTGAGGAGCTTTCAGAAGCTCCTCACTCAGATCAAGTATTTAAAAAATTTCCTATAATAGGAAAGATCGGATAATTAAATATCAAATTTAGATAAAGCAACAAAGGCTTTTAATCGAGCTTCAATCTCGTCTTGCGTTAACGTTTGCAAACGCTCCGTACCGAATTTCTCAACACAGAATGATGCTAACGCCGATCCATAGATAACTGCATTTTTCATATTAGTGAAGTTAATCGTTTTTACCTTCGCCAGATATCCTATAAAGCCACCAGCAAATGCATCACCAGCACCTGTTGGATCGAATACTTCTGCCAGTGGTAATGCTGGTGCAGAGAAAATTTGTCCTTCACCAAACAATAATGCACCATGTTCACCTTTTTTAATAATCAAATATTTAGGTCCCATCTCAAGAATAGTTGCGGCAGCTTTTACCAACGAATATTCACCAGATAATTGACGCGCTTCACCATCGTTGATTGTCAAAACATCAACATGCTTCAACACCGCTTTCAAATCATCCATCGCGATATCCATCCAAAAGTTCATGGTATCCAAAACAACCAATTTAGGTTTGTTCTTTAGACGATTTAAAGTAGTCATCTGAATCTGAGGTGTAGCATTGCCTAATAGCAAAAACTCACAATCCTGGTAGCTCTCAGGAATAATCGGATCAAAATCAGCTAATACATTCAATTCTGTAGTGATTGTATCACGGCTATTCATATCATTATGATACTTACCAGCCCAGAAAAATGATTTACCACCTTCAATAATCTGAATTCCCTCTACATTTACACCTTTACTCGTAATGATATTTAAGTTATCATCACCAAAATCTTCACCGATTACACCTACTAATTTCACCTGGTCATATAAAAAAGACGCAGAAAGAGCTGCAAAAGTACCTGCTCCGCCAACAATTTTATCTGTTTTACCAAAAGGCGTTTCGATAGCGTCGAATGCTACCGTGCCCATTACTACTAAACTCATAGTATATAAATAAATAACTGTAAACAAAAAAAAACCGGCTATAAAGCCGGTTTCACCTAACGCTCCTGAAGCTGGGCTCGAACCAGCGACCCTCTGATTAACAGTCAGATGCTCTAACCAGCTGAGCTATTCAGGAATCTTCATAAGAAAGATGACTATATATCTTTCTCTTTTGATGCCACAAAAATAGCTAAATCCAACGTATTTCCAAATCTTTTTTAAAGATTTTTTACTTTTTTTTCATCTAAATATTCATCATATTTAGATTATCAAATTGTAGCGATTGAAAACAAGGTAATTACATAGCTTAACCATCACTATAAATTTCTTACATAACCGATTTTCATGAATAAACCACTTTTAAAAACAATCACATTGCTTTTATTTACTCCTATGCTGTTCAGTTGTAGTAAAAAAAATCTAGTGGAAGAAAAGCCGAAGGAGAACGTTGTAGAACCAGAACCTGAAAAAAAAGTCAGTCGCGTAGATCGATTGGCTGACTCACTATTCTACTATGCACAGGACATTTATTTCTGGAACGACCAATTACCCACGTATGAAGTATTTAATCCAAGACAATTTAGCAAAGGAAGCGTCGAATTCAATAGCTTGAATAAAGTACTATTTAATATTACTAGATATGGTACAAACCCTGCTACTGGCAAACCATATGAATACAATGAAATCGATAATAACGATACAAAATACAGTTACATCGACAAAGAAAGCTACAATGGAAGTAAATCATTTATTAAAAAAAATGAATTGTCAAACCTCGATTTAGAAGGAAATGGAGACGATTTAGGTCTGAAGATAGGCCTATATGGGGTCGAGCAGAATTACAAGATTCTAGTTCAATTGACTTATCCTGGATCACCAGCAGCAATTTCGGGATTACAACGTGGAGATATCATCACCGAAATCAACGGAGTTAAGTATGGCACGAATTTCAATCATGAAGTACCCTCCTTAAGCAACGCGCTTTTTGAAAGCCAATCTGCAATTATTAAAGGAAAAAAAAGTAGCGGTACCCCATTTGAGCTGACCTTGAACAAAATAAAGTATCAAACAAAATCAGTCATTAAAGACAGCATATATTTAGATAAAACAAAAAAGGTTGGCTATTTTGTTTTCAATTCCTTCTCCAAACTAAGCCACACCCAAGCCGATTTAACGGCAACCTTTAATAAATTTCAGCATGCCGGTATTACAGATCTCATAATTGATTTGCGCTACAACGGAGGTGGGTATATCAATACTGCCGAATTTCTTGCCAATAAAATAGCTCCAAATTCATTAAATGGGAAAGTTATGTTTACTGAAAACTTCAACAGCACCATGCAAAACAATAAAACAAAATATTTAAAGAACTTGAGCATTGAAACGACAAACAGTAAGGGTGAGAAAGTTAAGGTCAGATACACCGATTTAGATTACAGTATTTCGGGGAATACATTCAAATTCAACCCTACAGGTAATTTAAATATCAATACCCTTGTATTTATTGTAACAGAAAATACAGCCTCAGCAAGTGAGTTATTGATCAATATATTTAAACCACATCTAACCGTAAAAATCGTGGGAGCAAAAACCTATGGAAAACCAATTGGTTTTTTCCCCTTGACAATCGGCGGTTATGATGTCTATTTCAGTATGTTTGAATCACGAAATGCATCAAATGAAAGCGATTATTATAACGGTATATCCGTTAACAAATCAAGTAACGATGACGCCTACTACCCTTTCGGCAATTTAAATGAACAATCGTTTAAAGCCGCATATGATTACATCGTAACAGGAAACTTTTCGAATAGTACATCTATGCTCTCCGGTAAAGCATCGGGTTCAAACCAACTTCATAAATTAAAAGTGCTCTCTCCTCCGCAATTTAAAGGAATGATTGAAAACAGAATCAAATCACACTAAACGCAAAAAGCCTTTCCAAACTGGAAAGGCTTTCATTTGCTCCTGAAGCTGGGCTCGAACCAGCGACCCTCTGATTAACAGTCAGATGCTCTAACCAGCTGAGCTATTCAGGAATCATTCAAGAGTATATTACTATAGCTCTTTGGTTATTTAAGAATTTGCATTCTTATCTCTTAAATACATTCAATCTAGACTTTCGATTGAATCACGATTTTACTATCTAAAATCGTTTTGCTCCTGAAGCTGGGCTCGAACCAGCGACCCTCTGATTAACAGTCAGATGCTCTAACCAGCTGAGCTATTCAGGAATCCGGTTAATTTTCCGAAGCGTCATTTCCGTTTCGGTGATGCAATTATCGGAAGATTATTGCAATCTTACAAATCTTTTAAAAACATTTTTTGCAACTCCCTCGCTTCCAACAAGAATAATTTTCATCTCATTTAGATCAAAACACCCTTTAAGAGTAAAACAGCAAATGTGAAGTAAATTAATAGGCCGGTCACATCGACCAAAGTCGATACAAATGGAGCTGAAGAGCTAGCAGGATCAGCACCAAGCTTTCTTAAAATAAAAGGAAGCATAGATCCCATTAAGGATCCCCACAGCACAACTCCTACTAATGAAAAGCCAACCACAAGACCCACTAAAACCCAATGTTCACCATAAGCATCAGAAAAACCCTGAAAAGTCATAATTCTGATGAAACCTAAAATACCTAATATTAAACCAAGCAGAAAACCAGAAACGATCTCCCTCTTCATAACACGCCACCAGTCCCCTATCGTAATCTCTCCCAATGCCATCGCTTGAATGATCAATGTAGATGCTTGTGAGCCACTATTACCACCGCTCGATATGATCAGTGGCATCAATGCGAAGAGCATGATAGCACTCGCCAATTGATGTTCAAAATGCTCAATGACTGTCGCAGTTAACAGTTGACCGAAAAATAAGACCACTAACCACCCAGAACGTTTTTTAACTAAATTAACGATCGACACATCCAGATATGGTTCATCTAAAGCTTCAGTTCCCCCAAATCGTTGCATATCCTCCGTATACTCTTCATTTGCCACCCAAAGAATATCATCGATCGTAACAATACCTAACATTATTCCCTGCTCATCAACAACAGGTAAAGCAACTCGATTATTCATCCGGAAAATATTCACAGCCTCTTCTTGTGGGTCATTCGCATGTAGAGAAATAAGTCTATTGTCAATAAGATCACCAACAACAACATTTGGATCTGCCATTAATACATCTTTAATACGAATATCGTCTATTAATTTACCTGCGGCATCAATGACATATAAAACATCAATTGTTTCCGAATTTTTACCATAACGGCGAATATGCTCAAGAATTCGGATGATATTCCAATGTGGTTTTACAGTGATATAGTCTGGGGTCATCAGACGCCCCACACTATCTTCAGGATAACCTAATAAAGAAAGAGCTTCTTTACGATCCTGAGGTGGCAGTAAAATAATCAATTGTTTTACGACATCACCATCCTTCAGTTCACTGAAAAATGATGTCCGGTCATCCGGAGGCATCTCATTAATTAATTCACTAATTTTTGCACCTGAAAGCTTCTTAAAAATACGCTCTTGCGTAGGGAAATCTAAAATACGAAATACATTAACCGCACGGTTCAAATTTAATGTTTCGATGAATATGTGGCCATATTCGGGTAGCTCATCGATTAACGCCTCTACATCCGAAATATTTAGCTCATTTAAATATGCTTGTAACCCCTCATTATCCTTCGACTCAATGAACTGTTCGATTTGTTCTACCTGCATTTCCAATTCTTCCATAATTCCCTTTCTTTACTAATATGCTACATCGGTGTATTTAAAATTTTATGCAAAAATCGTCTTTTTAAAAATAATATAAGAATTTATTTATTACCTATTGAAAATAGAAATTTTCAATAGGTAATAGAACAATAAAAAACATATTCTAATGCAATATTAGATCATAAAATACAGATCGTGATCATAATCAATACACCTAATCTATAGAAAAATAAATTATAGTGTCTTCAAAAATAATCTCCAAAAACAACCCCTTAAAAAACAGTTACTTATAAAAAGTTAGATCTTATTTTTCTTAAATCCAATTCATAAAATCTCCAAATAAGACAATCTTAATCAAAGAAAATAACAACAACACTAACTATCAATTCATTACAACATAAAGAACAAGTAACTGAGTAAATTGAAATAAAAAACCTATATTTAATTTGCAAATTATTGAATACATTTAAACGAATTACAAAACATAAACACCTAACGATCAAGCTATATAGTTATTCGAATGTTAAAAAAACAACCATCGATCTAAAATAATTAGCAACAGCAACTTAAGTACATGAAAATCTACCTACTCTCCTTCATACTATCGATTTTAACTTTTCATAAAGGTATTTGCCAAATCTTTGAAGACAGTCAGGCACCTCCATCGCAAAAATGGCATCAGATTGACACTAAAGAATTTAAACTGATCTTTCCGGTCGAAATGAAAAAAAAGGCTTCAACGCTTGCCAGTCAAATTACACACTATTTAAAAACAAACCATAAAGACTTACAAGTAAAACCGCGTAAAATTTCTTTAATTCTTCAAAACACCGAACTTCGTCCTAATGGTTTTGTCCAACTCGCTCCACGCAAATCGGAGCTGTACAGCAGTCCAACCCCTGAGCCAGATAATCAGGAATGGCTCTCCAATCTAGCATTGCACGAACTTAGACACGTTGCTCAATTTGATAAATTGACCGGAAAATTAAAGGCACCGTTCTTAGAACAGCTTGCCCTTGCTATATACGGTCTAACGTTGCCTTCCTGGTATTTTGAAGGTGATGCAGTCTGGGCAGAAACATTTTATTCTAAAGGAGGAAGAGGTCGACTCCCCTCTTTTGAAATGACGCTAAAAGCTAATGAAAGAACTGATAAAAAATATAAATTCGAGAAATATTTATTAGGTTCTTATCGTGATAAAATACCGAGCTATTATACCATTGGTTATTTCATGACCAATTATTTAAAACAAAACGTAAAGGAGAACTTTGAACCCGAACTGTATCAAAACATCAACAAAAATATATTGATGCCCTACAATTTTAGTCGGTCGCTAAAAAAAACAACTGGATTTAATAATACGAGTCTATTTGCACATACGATGGATGATCTGAATATTAAATGGAAAAAAGAAGAACATGAAAGTCCAACGCTCTCCTACCCGATAATTGAACCAACATCCAGTAAAAACTATCAGGATTGGTTATTGCCTAAAAACAATCACGACAATAGCACCCTATCTATTTTACAGACCCCAGAAAAAACAGCTGAAATCGTTAAAATAGATAACAACTATAAAATAGAATCATTGTTAAAATTGGGAAATCAAATCGTCCCAAACTATGATTTCAGAAATAATATGATTGTATGGGATGAAGTTAAAAGAGATATCCGATACACCAAAAGATCCTACAATGTAATCAACCTTTACCATTTAGAAACAAAAAAGCGAGAGCAGATTAGTTTTAAAAGTCGCTATTTCTATCCCATACTACACCCATCCAAAGCAGAAATACTGACAATTGAAGTGGATTTAAGTAATCAGACAGCAATTCTATTGCTCGATATTAAAACAAAAAAAATATTAAAAAGAATTCCGATAGCTTCCGATATTTATCTTCAACAGCCTTCATTTAATGAAGAGGGCTCAAAAATAGTAGCTATTGCTATTTCAAACAAAGGCACAAACTTAGTAGAAATCGAATTAGAATCCTCCCAAATTACTTTTCTTCAGGACTGGAGCAATGAACAATTTGAAAGACCGCAATACATAAACGATCACCTTTTTCTGTTTAAAGCACAATATTCAGGTGTCGATAATTTATATCAATATAATAAACTATCAAAAGCATTAACGAAGCTTACAAATACCACTTTCGGAGCTTTCAACCCCTCTTATGATGCCAATAAAAAAGAAATTCTCTTTAATAATTACCAGTACAATGGATACAAAATATCCAAAATAACATTTAATGATACCGATACAGTTCTTAAGAACCCATATAGCGTAAAAACTATTAGTAAAAATTTAAAAAACAAAATTGATAGCATCACAGAAAGTGTTTCAGATTACAATGTAAATCCTTATAAAGGCCTATCGAGAACATTTAATTTTCACAGCCTTTCCCTTAGCAACACCAATTTCGAAAGCTTAGACAACTTCAAACCAGGTATATTCTGGCTTTCCAACAATATTCTGAATACAACACAATTTGTACTTGGTTACGAATACGATACCGATATTAAAAAATCTATTTACTCTGCAACCTTAAATTACAATAAATATTTTCCCAAATTCACACTTAAATATGAAAACAAAGGACAGATAGGAACAGCAAAAATCAATAGTAAATCTGATAGCACGATCAATTTCGATTGGAGAGAGCATGATATAAGTGGTCAGATCTCCATTCCATTGGCTTACTATAAAAGCAATTATGTCTATAGCTTAGGTTTCAATTTTGCGACATCATACCTTCAACGATACAACACAAGTATTAAAAACCTTAAAAACTTCGACTCAAAGGTATTGTTCCCGTTAACTTATCAAATTTATTGGAATAGAAACGCCATGATGTCAAAAATGGATATCACACCTCGATGGGGGCAAAACTTTAGTATGACTTATCGCCACCTTCCATTCGAAGATCAAGAAGGAAATCTTTTCTCCATTAGAAGCGGATTCTATATTCCTGGATTTATCAGCAATCATGGATTTCAAATTAGATTTGGTTATCAAAAAGCATCAGGCCGCTATCAATACAGCAACGATATACCAACAATTAGCGGCTACGGGTACTATAAATACGAGAAAATTAAAAACACCTTATTACTAAACTACAGATTCCCGATCAGCTATCCAGATTGGGCAGTTGGAGGCATAACGTATATCAAACGAATTAAGGGAGGGGTATTTGCCGACTATCAAAATATCCATCACCAGTCCGACATGAGTCCAAAAACTTTCGGTCTTTCTGTGTCAGCAGATTTTAATGCTTTCAGATACCCATTACCCAATTTTGAAGCCGCTCTTAAACTCACTTATATCAACGATGTTACCGCTACACAAAGAGTTGTACCAACCGTTAGTTTAAATTATACATACTAAAATCTTAAAACAGGAAAAGGCATCTAACGATGCCTTTTCTGTTTTATATTTCAACGTGATTACCCTTCGATAGCCTTTACTCCAGGTAAAACTTTACCTTCCATATATTCTAACAAAGCACCCCCACCAGTAGATACATAACTTACCTGTTCAGTCATGCCAAATTTAGAAACTGCAGCTGCAGAATCACCACCACCGATCAATGAAAATGCACCTTTTCCAGTTGCATTGACCACCGCATCGGCAACAGCTTTTGTACCTTTAGCAAAGGTATCAAATTCAAAAACCCCCATAGGACCATTCCAAAGAATAGTTTTAGACGATTCAATTATTTTTGCAAACGCTTCTCCAGATTCTTTACCAATATCCAATCCTTCCAATTCCGCAGGGATCTGATCATTCGGTCCATCATAAACTGTTGCATCATTTGAAAATTTATCCGCAATTTGAGCATCAGTCGGTAATACCAGGTTAACCCCTTTTGCTGCTGCTTTCTTAACCAATTCCGTTGCCAAGTCCAACTTATCTAGCTCAACTAATGACTTACCGATCTCTCCACCACGAGCTTTAATAAAAGTATAAGCCATACCTCCGCCTATAATCAGGTTATCAACACGATCCAATAAAGCTTCGATTAATTCTAATTTATCAGAAACCTTCGCCCCTCCCATGATAGCAGTAAATGGACGTTCAGCCTTATTCAACACTTTTTCTGCATTACCAATTTCTGCAGCCATTAAATACCCGAAATATTTCGCATCAGGGAAAAATTGAGCAATAACAGCAGTAGAAGCATGAGCACGGTGAGCTGTACCAAAAGCATCATTGACATACACATCACCCAATTTTGATAATTTCTCTGCAAATGCAACATCACCTTTTTCTTCCTCTTTGTAAAAACGAAGGTTCTCCAAAAGTAAAACTTGACCTGGTTTCAAATTTTTTGCTTTTTCAACCGCATCTTCACCAATACAATCAGCAGCAAACTGAACATCCACCCCTAACACTCCAGATAAATGTGAAACAATGTGCTTTAATGAATATTTATCTGTAGGCCCATCTTTTGGTCTACCTAAGTGTGACATCAAGATAACAGATCCACCATCATTTAATATTTTTTTAATCGTGGGTGTCGCACCTTGAATTCTATTATCATCTGTAATATTAAAATTGTCATCCAAAGGAACATTAAAATCTACACGTATTAGCGCTTTTTTGTCAGCGAAGTTTAAGTTGTCAACTGTTTTCATCTCTATTATTTATTATGAAGTATTTACCCACCTATTCAAATGGACAGCTAAATATAAAAAAAGCCTTTTACTATCCGAATAATAAAAGGCTTTTTTTGATAAAATGAAAAATAATTAATGTATTTCAATCGAATACGGCAATTTCGCCATAATACCAGATTGTCCAGAAACTTTTTTGATCACATCAAAGTAATTATAGAATTCTCCCATTTGCTGTTGTGCCATCCATATTTGAACCTTTTCCTTAGACGAATTTAAAAAAGTTGAAATTGCATCCTCTTTGGCAGGATATTGCTTAACTGCATATTGACCTATTTTTGCTTTCTTTGCTGCTGCTTTAATAGCATCATCAATACCTCCTATACGATCTACCAATCCAATCTCTACAGCCTGTTTACCAGTCCACACACGGCCCTGACCAATAGTATCAACCTGAGCAACCGTTATTTTACGACCATCAGACACACGCTTCATAAACGTTTGATAAACACGATTAACCTCCATCTGGATGATATCGCGTTCTTCAGCAGTTAAAGGACGATCCGGAACCATACCTAGATCAGAGAATTTGCCAGTTTTCACACCATCAAAATGAACACCTATTTTATTATTCAATAAATTCTTAAAATTTGGAATAACCCCAAAAACCCCGATTGAACCTGTAATCGTATTATTCTCAGCAAAGATTGAATCTGCTGCCGCCGAAATATAGTAACCGCCCGAAGCCGCATAATCCCCCATAGAAACTATGATCGGTTTTACTTGCTTTGTCAACTCAACCTCTCTCCATATGACATCAGACGCTAAAGCAGAACCTCCAGGAGAATTAACACGGAAAACAACTGCTTTCACATTATCATCTTGTCTTAACAAACGTAGCTCACGTGAAATTTTATCGGATCCAATCTCACCTTTAGTTCCCTCTCCTCCTACAATTGCACCTTCAGCATACAAAACAGCAACCTGATTAGATTCAGAACCACTCGGCATCTTCGATTTATAGTCAATTAGGGATACAACAGATAGATCATCTTTTGTTGCTACGTTCAATCTTTTCTTTAATTCTAAAATCAGCTCATCTTTATATAATTTAGCATCAGCCAATTTATACCTTACAGCATCATCAGCGTTACGGACCAAATAATTTGTAGCTATACTCCTTAATGAGTCAGCAGACATTTTTCTTGAAGTTGAAATTTCCTGAATAAATGAATCATAGATACTTCCTAAATAAGAATTAACCTGTAAACGGTTCGCCTCACTCATTTGGTTTAAGAAATAAGGTTCAACAGCACTCTTAAAAGTTCCCACTTTTACAACCTGCATATCCACACCAAATTTATCAAACGCATCTTTCATAAACATGGTGGAGCTTGCCAATCCTTTAAAATCAACAGTCCCTTCTGGATTCACATATACCTTATCTGCAACACTAGCGACGTAATAAGCTTTTTGAGAATAGCCCTCGTTGTAAGCCACAATAAATTTACCCGATGACTTAAAGTCTACCAAAGCATCTCTAATCTCTTTAAGACTAGCAAATCCAGTAGCAATTGTACTTGCATCCATAAAGATCCCTTTAATCTTACTATCTTCTTTAGCTGTTCTTATTCTCAACAGAATATCATCAAGACCAAGATTTTTCAAATTATAACCAGGAATATCCAAGGAACCAAAAGGATTATCTATGGAACGTTCTGTAATCTCATGATTAAATGAAAGATACAATATTGAATTATCCTTAACCATAACTTCTTTTTCCGAAGATGCAGAAGTTACTAACGCGCCGATAATACCTAACATTATAATAAATAAAACTACCGATGATATCACAATTCCCGTGACAGTAGCAAGTACATACTTAAAAAATGATTTCATAAAATGAATAATCTAAAGTTCAATTGATTTATTAGTTGCCAATTTAGTACAAATGTTACAAATAAATTTTTAAATCTTTCATTTAATTAACTAAAATTCTATATTTATAAGGTGAAAAGCATCTACATTTTATTAGGAGCAAACCTGGGAGATCGTTTAATGCAATTAAACAGCGCATTAAGCGCTCTGGAGGATTCCTTGGGCAACATTGCAAAAGTTTCAGCTATTGTCGAAACCGAAGCTTGGGGGGTAGAAGATCAACCGAGTTTCTTGAACCAAGTAATTGAAGTCAAAACATTTCTTAACCCAATAGAGGCGCTTGAAATCTGTCAAAGTATAGAAAATCAATTAGGGAGAGTTCGTTCAGAAAAATGGGGAGCACGCGTGATCGATATTGACATTTTATATTACGAAAATGAGCACATTAACTTGCCTAACCTCCAAATTCCACATCCCTATATACAGGATCGTAAATTTACACTAATTCCACTAGTCCAGATCGCTCCAGAATATATACACCCTGTTTTAAAAAAGAGCAATAAGGAACTGTTAGCAGTATGCACAGATCCCTTAGACGTAAACATCTACAAAAAAAATGTATAAACACATAAAACCAGATATTATCAAGCAAAGTATGTTTAATAATGAGGACATGATAAAAGAGTTTATCGCCCTTTACCGAACACAAACTCCTTTAGATTTTGAAAAATTAACAGCAGCAATAACAGCGAAAGACTATCAGGAGATTAATAATGCAGCACACCATATCAAACCTACTATGGAATACATTGGAGCACCACATTTAAAAGAGCAACTGCAGCTCATAGAATCATTAGCAAAAGAAACCGCTGACATCAATCACATTGAATCGGAATGCTCCTTATTAAAAATACAATTCGATGAATTATTTACAGAATTAGAGCAGTATGAAAAATCGATTTAATCTTTATTTCAAACGTTGAAAATGTAACAGTGAAAGCAAGATATAGCTTAATAAAATAATTGGCAATGCCACGAATTGAAAAACAGCAAATAAGACAACCGCTAAAATCACAAAAATAAATTTATATTTATTTTCAGACCAAGCCATTGACGATAGCTTCATAGAGAACAATCTAATTTCACTAACCAATAAAAAACTTGTTAATGCAGTGCTGATCAAGAGAAAGAAGGGGTTTAATATAATATCTGGATATTTTTCAGCAATAAAAGGCAGTGATAAGACATAAAAAGTATTCATAGGTGTATTTAATCCTATAAAATCAGTCGTTTGGCGTTCATCCAGATTAAATTTTGCCAAACGAAGCGCAGAAAACACGGTTACCACAAAACCTAAATAAGCAAACAAGGGTTGCTCAATAAAAACCTCAGACAATAACATATAAAGGATAGCACCTGGCAAGAAACCAAAACTAACCATATCAGCCAGTGAATCTAATTCCTTACCGATATTGGATTTGACATGTAAAAGCCGTGCTACCATACCATCGAAGAAATCAAATATACCAGAAGCCAATACACAATAAGCTGTTGTCATATAATCACCTTTAAGTGCCATTAACACCCCGATACATCCACTAAATAGATTCAAACAGGTTATGGTATTAGGAATATGTTTTTTCATATTTTCAATATAAATAAAAAGCCATCATTTTTTATAAATGATGGCTAAATTATTAAAATCAAATGGAATTACCCATTCATGCTAATCAAAAACTCTTCATTAGACTTAGTACCACGCATTTGCGCTAATAAAAACTCCATTGCTTCATTAGAATTCATATCCGCCAAGTGATTGCGTAATATCCAAAGACGACGAATCGATTCTTTATCCATTAATAAATCATCACGACGCGTACTTGAAGCTGTTAAATCGATAGCAGGGAAAATACGTTTGTTTGCCAATTTACGATCCAACTGCAACTCCATGTTACCAGTACCTTTAAACTCTTCAAAAATAACCTCATCCATTTTAGAACCAGTCTCTGTAAGAGCTGTTGCTAAAATAGTTAAAGAACCTCCGTGCTCGATATTACGAGCAGCACCGAAGAAACGTTTTGGTTTATGTAAAGCATTTGCATCCACACCACCTGATAATATTTTACCAGATGCAGGGGCAACTGTATTATAAGCACGAGCCAAACGTGTAATTGAATCTAGCAAGATCACGACATCATGACCACACTCGACCATACGTTTTGCTTTCTCTAAAACAATATTTGCGATTTTTACATGACGCTCTGCAGGTTCATCAAAAGTAGATGAAACCACTTCAGCACGTACACTTCTTGCCATATCTGTCACCTCCTCAGGTCTCTCATCGATTAATAAGATAATCAAATAAACTTCAGGATGGTTTTTAGCGATCGCATTTGCAACCTCTTTCAACAAATTGGTTTTACCTGTTTTAGGTTGAGCTACAATAAGACCACGTTGTCCTTTACCTATAGGAGTGAACAAATCCATGATACGAGTCGAATAGTTGCTTGTACCCAAATCCAAATTCAAACGTTCATTAGGGAATAATGGCGTTAAGAAATCAAAAGGAACTCGGTCACGAATTTCAGCAGGATTTTGACCATTGATCGCTTCTACACGTACCAATGGAAAATATTTCTCACCTTCTTTTGGAGGTCTAATGCTACCTCTGACTGTATCACCAGTTTTCAAACCAAATAATTTGATTTGCGACTGAGAAACGTAAATATCATCTGGAGATGTAAGATAATTATAGTCAGAAGAACGTAAAAAACCATATCCATCAGGCATAATTTCCAACACACCTTCATTGACAATAACATTGTCAAAATCTGCATTTGATGAAGCTGTTTCTACTTTTGGAGGTGCTGACTTAATTGCGGGAGCTGCTTTTATATTTTCTTCAGATTCTGAGATTGCTACTTCGCTAGCTGAATCTGTTTCTTCATTTTCTTTTTTACGGATAGTAACCGGCTCAGACGCTTTTGCGGTTCTTATTCTTTTTCGAGGTCTCTCCGTTGACTCATCATGATTTTCTTCCTTTTTTTCAGAAGTATTTTCGGACTCATCACCAGTGCTGATTATCTTTTCAATTAACTCTTGCTTTCTAAGCTTATCAGCGTCACCGATACCTATTAATTTTGCAATTTCGCGTAATTCAGACACGAGTTTTGCATTTAATTCATTAATATCCATTAAATTTTTATTATGATATATTAGGATTTTATTTTAAAATGAAATTTACTACACTCCATTAATCATTTTGATTAACAAACAAAGGGATTTAAGAACTAAGTGATTTCTTCTATACCTGAAGCGGAATAAATTATGAGAACCTGCACAAAGAAAAAAAACAAATCTGACAATTCAAAATTATTTGTAAAAAAAAACATACTTATAACAAATCATATCTTGTTAAAACGTTTTACTAAAAAATCAAACGTAGTTATTAACAACAATATTATATTTAAATATGATATATTTTTTTGTAAGTTAGCGGTGCAAAAAAAACAAAGCAAACGATTTAGATGGAAAATAAACTCATTAAAACAAATTATCCCGCCTTATATACATTAATAATTGTATTTTTCTTTTGGGGTTTTATTGCAGCAGGAAATAGCGTATTTATTCCCTTTTGTAAAAACTACTTTCACTTAGACCAATTTCAGTCACAATTGATTGATTTTGCATTTTACACCGCTTATTATCTTGGTGCATTATTACTTTTTATTTTCAGCACATTTTCAGGAAAAGATTTAGTTGGTAAATGGGGCTATAAAAAAAGTATTGTCTATGGTCTATTATTCTCAGCATTAGGTGCAGGAGCAATGATCGTGGCAGTAGAAGTAAATGTATACATCGGTATGTTACTTGGACTTTTCACTGTTGCCTTAGGTTTTTCATTACAACAGACCGCTGCAAATCCATTTGCAGTTTTATTAGGAGATCCCAAAACTGGTGCTTCACGTGTCAATTTAGGCGGTGGTATCAATTCTTTCGGAACAACAATAGGACCGTTAGTTATCGGTTTTGCGTTATTCGGAACATTTGAGAAAATATCCGATTCCGAAATAGCTAATTTACCTTTAGACAAAGTCGTTTTCCTATATATAGGTGTAGGCTTATTGTTTCTACTAGCAGCAAGTTTGTTTTACTTCAGTAAAAAGGTGCCTGCAGGAATAAGCAATGAACCTATGGAAAAAGCTAATAAAGCCCTTAATACTTTGGTTATCATGACCATCTTGCTTTTTGCCATGTTCGCTCCTGTATTTTTAAGTTACAAAAGTGAAGTAGCAATTCAGGTAGATCAATTACAAGCACAATTAAAATCTTTAGTTGATCCAGCAAGTATAGAGCAATTAAAACTTCAGATTAAAGAGATTGCTCACCCCCTTGAAATACAACGTATGCTATGGTTAGCAGGTGCACTGATTGTTGTTGTTGGTGGATTGATTTTTGCAAATGTAAAAGCGCAGAAAAACCCAGAAGGATGGGGAGCTATGAGATACCCTCAACTTGTATTGGGTATGATTGCCCTATTTTTGTACGTTGGAGTTGAAGTAGCCATAGGAAGTAACTTAGGTGAACTACTTACATTAAAAGAATTTGGAAGCCTACAATCATCGCAAATTACGCCTTACGTTTCTATGTATTGGGGTAGTATGATGATTGGTCGTTGGGCTGGAGCGATTACAGCGTTTAACCTAACTAAAACAACTAAAAACATATTACTTATCATTGTTCCACTTGTCGCATTTTCTATTATTATAGGCGTCAATGCAATGGCGGGCTTTGAAATGTCACACCTATACTATTATGTTGTTTGTATACTTATACAAATCGGAGCATTTTACCTAAGTAAAGAAAAACCTGCGAGAACATTAATCGTTTTCGGTCTATTCGGAATTATCGCTATGACTGTTGGTTTATTATCTTCAGGTACAGTAGCTATTTACTCTTTCTTAGCAGGAGGATTAGCTTGTTCCATCATGTGGTCATCAATCTTCAGCCTTTCAATCGTAGGACTTGGAAAATATACAGCACAAGGATCAGCATTCTTAGTCATGATGATCTTAGGTGGTGGTGTTATTCCCCCTATCCAAGGAAAATTAGCTGATATCATAGGTATCCACAACTCTTACCTACTTCCATTGTTAGGTTTTGCCTACATTGTATTCTTTGCAATAGCAGTAAAATCAGTACTCAAAAAACAAGGAATTAATATTGATGATGTTGAAGCAGAGGGATCACATTAAGCTTATTGATAAAGCTAACTAATTGTAAAAAATACACTATTAAATCAATTTAATAGCATCTTAAAAAAAAGGCCTTAAATACAATTTTAAGGCCTTTTTTTTCAAATTGCTGTAAAGTAGATGAAATAATTTTTCATTTTAGTGCTTTGATCATACATAAATTATAAATAAAAAAATGTATTTTCGAAAATCGGATTCAAATGATCCAATTTTAAAACGAAAAAACTCAATTAAAACTACTCAATAATGATTATTATTGCTGACGGCGGGTCAACGAAAACAAACTGGTGTTTGTTGGATGATTCAAACAAAAAAATTTACTTCAATACAGAAGGGTATAACCCATATTTTGTAGATAGCGAATACATCGTTAACTCTTTAAGAAAAGGCTTACCAAATGATTTACCTTTTGATGAAATTAAAGAGGTTAACTATTACGGTGCAGGCGTTCATAATAAAGAAAAAGCAGAAATCGTTATTAAAGCTATCCAAGAAGTTTTCCAACATGCTCAAGTTGAGGTTGGTCACGATTTATTAGCTGCCGCAAGAGCTTTATTAGGTACTGAATCAGGTTTTGCTGCCATTCTAGGAACAGGTACCAATTCTTGTATTTATGATGGAAATGACATTACCTATAACATCGACTCATGTGCTTACATCTTAGGTGATGAAGGTAGCGGAAGTTATATCGGTAAAAAATTATTAACAGATTACATCCGTGATTTAATGCCTCAAGATGTTCGTAAAGTATTTTACGACACCTACAAGATCACTCCAGATGAAATCATGGATACCGTTTACACAAAGCCATTAGCGAACCGTTTCTGCGCAAGTTTCAGCAAATTTGTTTACGACAACAATGTGAATATTGAATATACACGTGCTATTGTAGATGATGCTTTCGAAGCATTTTTCAAAAACTTAGTTAGTAAATATCCAAACTATCAAGAATATACATTCAACTGTATCGGTTCTGTAGGCTATAATTTCCGTAATGTTTTGGAGGAAAAAGCAGTACAGTACGGCATGAAAGTTGGCAAAATATTACGTTCCCCTATCGATGATTTAGTTCAATTCCACATCAATAGAGCGTCAAAATAGTTTCAAGCTATTTTAGTATTAAAAATATAAAGGGTGAAGATACGATCTTCACCCTTTATATTTTTAATAATTTCATAACAAAGCATTTATATACAGATCATAATAAAATGCGTCTTTTGAAAAACGGAAGTTATGAAAAGAAATCTCGATATCGTAGTATTATCAGACATTCATCTCGGAACACATGGAAGTCACGCAAAAGAGTTACTCTATTATTTAGAGTCGATCGCACCAAAAATGCTGATTTTAAATGGCGATATAATCGATATTTGGCAATTCAAAAAAAGCTATTTCCCATCCGAGCATTTACATGTTATCAAAAAAATAATCGATCTCAGTGCCAATGGTACCGAAGTGCATTACATCACCGGTAATCATGATGAAATGCTCCGAAAATTTGCAGATTTAAAACTTGGCAATATCAAATTAACCAACAAGCTCTTACTATCCCTTAACAATAAGAAAGCATGGATATTCCATGGTGACGTATTTGATGCCTCCATCCATCATTCAAAATGGTTAGCAAAATTAGGCGGTTGGGGATACGATAAACTGATCCAATTAAACCATATGATCAATTGGATCTTGCTTAAAATGGGTCGTGAGAAATATTCATTATCAAAAAAAATAAAGAACAGTGTTAAAAAAGCTGTCAAATACATTTCTGATTTTGAAGAAACAGCCACTGAACTAGCTATTGAAAAAAATTACGACTATGTGATCTGTGGACACATCCATCAACCACAAATTAAAGAAGTCATTACCCGGAAAGGAACAGTGACTTACATGAACTCAGGTGATTGGGTTGAAAACTTAAGCAGTTTAGAATATCATAACGGCGAATGGCGATTATTTCATTACGAAGATTATAAAGAATCCATTCTCAAAAACAAGCTGACAGAAACACCACTATTCACCTTAGAAGATCTAAAAAATCTGGTAACGATATAACAAATAAGGGGGATTTGCATCCCCCTTATTTGTTATAATTCAAATGATTCACCAATTGCAGGTAAGTATAATGTCTTACCATAATTTGCGAATTTTTCAGAAGCATTAACTTTATCAATGGTAATAGGAGGAAATGTATCGTAATGCACACCCACTATTTTATCACAATTAATAAATTCTGCCGCCTTTACCGCATCATCAACATCCATGGTATAATGTCCACCGATAGGTAAAAATGCCCAATCCAATTCAAGATCTGCCAAAAGCTTCATTTCCATTGTAAGCGCTGTATCTCCTGCGAAATAAATTTTCTTGTTACCAGAATGCAGAATGAAACCAACAGGAAATCCACCATATTGTCCGTCAGGAGTGCTATTTGTATGCATAGCATACACCATCTTCACAGTCCCAAAAGAAGTGACAATAGTTCCTCCTAAATTGAACTCAATTACTTTTTCATCCGGAACTCCTTGTTTCCTAACCCATGCGGCAGTCTCTACAATAGCTGCAACAGTTGCTTGGCTATTTTTTTGAATCTGTGCCATATCTGCCACGTGATCCTGATGACCGTGACTTAAAAAAATATATTCTGGTAATAGAGCATTAACGTCTACACCCTTTGCCAAGGGATTATAAGTGATAAAAGGATCCATTAATACCTCGTGTCCATCAAAATTGAACATAACACAAGATTGTCCGTAATATGTCGCTTTCATAAAACTATTGATTAAATAGGCCTCCTAAACCACCAAGCATATCCTGACTAGCAGCAGACATCTCAGATTGACTCACATTTTCAGCTTGGGTCATCGCTTTATTTAAAGCTACGACAAGCAATTCTTCCAGTTCCTCTTTATCCGCATTACTCAAGAAGATCGGATCAATTGTAATTTCTTTAATTTCTTTATTGGCAGTTGCAACTACTTTTATCAATCCACCTTCAGCTTCTCCAAAAACAGAAATATTATCTAATCTTTGTTTAATTTCTTGTGCTTTTTGTTGCGCTTGGAATAATTTATCAAACATAATATATGATCTAAATGAACAATTCTAAATATAATGCAATTTACACATTTGAATTCAAATCATAGATGACAAAATAACCTTTCAATTTAATTCGCAAATCAAATCATCATTTGTAAATTTGCATCATGCAAAGCAATCAAGAAATTTTAGTTGAAGCTATTCTGAATCAATATGAAGTAGACAAAACGCAGTTGCCAACGGATATTTTAGAGCAAATCTATACCTTATCCAGTAATTTGGTCACGAGTCATGATATTATAAATTATACAGAGTCTATTGGAAGACTATTAAATAAGGATGAAAAAACCGCAGAGCTTTTAGAAATTTTGGATGATGAAGTTCATATCATCATTCATAAATTGAAATTTATTGCAGCAAGCGATCGCCCCAAAGTAATTCTTTTAGATGGCCTCAACCCTGCCGTAATCAATACCAGTGACTATTTACAAGAGTGTATTAAAATAGCAGGTGGTATACCTACTTACACCATTTCGGAAGCAGATAAAGTTATTATTATCAATTCAGAAGAATTAACAATAGCACAAATTCCCGCACTATTATCTGACACAAACTGGTCTGATAGTAATGCCGTTAAGCTAAATCAAGTTTTTTTAATCAATAAGGAGGAATTTGGAAAAACTCCGGGAGCTGACTACTGCTTAGAATTAGAAACATTAGCGGAAATACTGCAGCCCAAATATTTTTTTTACGGCTTAGAGGGAAATACCTGGATACAGTTTCAATTACAATAAAAAAAGCTGACTTGAAGTCAGCTTTTTTTTATGCAAATCTTTTACGAATCAATAAATACAGCTTTTCAACCGATTGTGGTTTTTCAACCCATCTATTTTTAACCGCATAATTCGTTTGCAGAAAAGCATCCGCTTCCGCATAATCGTTACATCTGTTCAATAATTCAACAGCTTCACTGTAAGCTAAACTATACCCATTAAAGAGATCCTTAATAAACAGCAGCTTATCATTCAAATTAATGATCGATTTGATATCTTTAACCTGCCCCGAATTTCCGGAGGCATTGTTCATCTCATAAACCCGATTTTGTACACCCGCTTTTTTCTGTTGTGAAATAATTTCATTTAACGTTAACGGTCTTGAAGGAGTCTCTTGCTCCACATCTGGACGAATCTCTTCTTCAATCAAGATTTGTTTTGATTCTTCAATAACTTCATTAACAACTAACTTCTCTTGTTCCACCGGATTAACAGCTACCTGTTGAGGCTTTGCCTCCTCTTTTTCATATGTTGGAGTTACACGATCTCGTGGTTTATCCTCTTGAGTAGTAGCAGATACAGGCTCAAGGATACTGTTGTCAAAAGTCACTTTCTCTGCTTCAGGAATGACCTCCTCTTGAGTAAGTTCTTCTTTGGCAGGCTCTTCTTTCAAATTTAAATCTTCGACAGGGGCAACTTCTTTCTGTGGTGTATTCAAACTGATATCAGCTGTTTCATCTACCATATCAGGTTGTTCTTCTTTCTTTTCAGGAACACTTTGAAACAAATTGGAAGGAGGTGTAAAGTAGTTATTAAAAGAAACTTTCTCCTCTTCTATCCGGTCATGTACTACTTTTGGAGCCGCAGGTTCATCAACTCTTTCAATTTTCTGAGCTATACCCAACAAATTCTGTGCTTTTAAAACACCAATCTGAGCGGCAATGTATTGTGCGGTAGCTTCAAAAAGAGCTAAATCAGTTTTCTTATCTTCAAAGCCATCCTTTGAAAGCGCAAGATATTGCGCTTCCAACTCCTGCAATAAATCTCCTATTTTATCAAATAAATTTTGTTTCGTAACCATAAATTAATACATTTCATTGTTCGTAATTCCAGTAAAACACTAAATTTTACAAAAGGAATAAAACTTCATTTTCAACTTACTGATTTATACTTTATTGTTAAGTATTGTAGCTTTTATAGACTCAAATTTAATATTAAATTCTGATATTAGCAGGACTTAAGTAGTATTATTTTATTTAAAAAATCAGATTTAATACTGATTGAAAGTAATATTCAATTTATTGATTTTAATTCATTTAAATGCTTTTTTCTGAACATAATTTCACACAAAGGGGCCCAGCATACGGAAGTATCGAAGTGATATGCGGTTCGATGTTTTCCGGTAAGACCGAAGAACTCATCCGTAGACTAAAACGGGCACAATATGCTAAACTCCATGTCGAAATTTTTAAACCGGCAGTAGACAAAAGATATGATGATCGTTTAGTTGTTTCGCACGACAGCAACAGTATACCATCTACCCCTGTTGAACACTCCTCTTCTATTTTATTGCTGAGCAATGATACGCAGGTTGTCGGTATAGATGAAGCGCAATTTTTTGATGAAGGTTTGACAGAGGTATGTGTCAATTTGGCAAATAAAGGAATTCGTGTCATAGTTGCAGGTCTAGATATGGATTTTAAAGCACAACCTTTCGGTCCTATACCCCATATAATGGCAATTGCCGAACATGTAACAAAAGTACATGCCGTATGCATGCAATGTGGAGCGCCAGCAAATTACTCTTTCAGGACTTCTACAGATACAAAAACAGTCCTTTTGGGTGAAAAAGAAGCTTACGAAGCAAGATGCAGAAGATGTTACTATAATTTAACAAATTATTAACATTTACTTAATATATGATGGCGTATTTTGGCATTACCTTTGTATAACTATAATAACAAGATAATAACAGCTAGTAATAGCTACAAAATACTTTTCATAATTTAGGTTTATAATTGGTTAGTTAAAGTCCACCCTCCCAAGGTGGACTTTCTTTTTTACCATCTTATTTCACAAAAAAAACCAAGAAGATTAACTTCCTGGTTTCTCAATTTCTATTTCTTCACCCAATTGACAATTTCATCTGCAAGTGGATTAACTGCCGAACGATAGCGATGTACCAGCTTTCCGTTCTCATCGATTAAAAACTTTTCAAAGTTCCACTTGATATCACCTTTGAAATCCGGATTATCTTGCGAAGTCAGGTATTTAAATAAAGGATCAATCTGATCACCTTTTACTTCAACCTTCTCTGCCATTAAAAACTCTACACCATAGTTTTGTTCGCAAAATTCCTGAATATCTCCATTCGTACCAGGTTCTTGATTCCCAAAATTGTTCGCCGGAAACCCAATGATCACCAAATCATTTCCATACTCCGAATACAATGCTTGCAGATCTTTATACTGTTTAGTAAAGCCACATTTTGAGGCTGTATTGACTATTAAAATTTTCTTCCCTTTAAAAGACGACATTTTAACATCTTTACCATCGAGACTTTTAAAACTATAATCGTAAATGCTAGGATTTCCAAATATCATGGAAAAACAAGCAATAATCGTTGATAAAATCATCATGTTATTTTAAAAATTAATAAGTGAACTTTTTTCTCTTTCTATCACAAAATCAAACAATTCATTGATCGGTGATTTCAATATTTTTCCAATTTTAATATTATATCCATTACAGACATCACGTAATATCAGATCCAGATAATAAGCAATTGATCCCACAAAGTGACACTCGTAATCCTGATAATTCTGATAAGTTAATACACAAGTCTGTACATATTCCTCGAAACCCGAACGAATAATTTCATCTATAAACGGATGCGTAATATTCGCAGATAAAAATGGTGCAAATGAAGCCAAATAAGCATTCGGTCTCTCCTTTTGGTACACATTCTTAATAACGATCTCCTTTGTTATGCGATAATTCTCTGCAAAATTCTCTGACAGATCCTTTGGCAATCGACCATAAAGAAACAATGTAATTAACTTTTTGCCAAACCAGGCACCCGATCCCTCATCTCCCAGCACATATCCATTTCCATGGTTAGAGGGCTGCACCTCCTGTCCATCAAAAAAACTAATATCAGAGCCAGTACCCAATGTGGCAATATATCCTTTATTAGTACCACAAGTCGCTAAAGCACTACCTACAAGATCGTTCTCAACCGAAATAAAAGCATTTTCAAACAAAGGAGTCAGCGCATTGGAAACCATTTCCCTACGATCTGGAGATATACAACCTGCGCCATAGAAATAAAGTTCCGTTATTTCATTCGCATAAGGTATTATCTCAGGTATTTCTTTAATTACTCGGGTTATTTCTTTATCGTTTACAAAAAAAGGATTAAGCCCATTTGTCGAAAAAGACAAAGGTGGACTATCTGGAAGTTCTAATTTCCAGTCTGACTTAGAAGAACCGCTATCAACGACTAAAATCATAAATTATAAGATTATGCTACATCGAGCGTATCAAATATACAAAATTTTCAAGTTTAAATTAACCAAAGATGTAGCCATAAAATAAAATGACCTACCATTACAAAACATTACGTCAAATAATTTTGTATAACCCTCATAACCTTGTACTTTTGCATACCACAAATAAATTTTGAACTGGTATAGCTATCAGTTATTTAACGCTTTAAAATGATTGAAAAAAGTAATTATACGTCAAAAATACATTTTGATGTTTCCTTTAGTGAGCCTCAAGCACATTACGCAGCCGTAAAAATGTCCATCAAAGAAATTCATGCTGATTTTATTGATGTTAAAATGCCCGTTTGGTCCCCTGGATCCTATTTAGTACGTGAGTATTCTAAACAAGTAGAACGGTTCTCTGTTGAAGATCAAGTAGGATATGAAAAAATAAGCAAAAATACTTGGCGTATATTTACCAAAAATAAAAGCTCAATTGTTATCAACTACCATATCTATGGTTTTGAAACATCCGTACGTACTAATTTTATCAATGACGAACATGCCTTTATAGTACCGACTGCAACCTTTTTACATATTGATGGCAATATTGACAGCCCAGTAACTGTTACCATCAGACCTGCTGAAAATTGGAGCAGTATTTCAACAGGTCTTGAACAAATCGATACGCATACTTTTTATGCACCCGATTTTGATATTCTTTACGATTCACCCTTTGAAGTCGGTAATCAAGATATTTGGACCATTCAAGCTTCCAACGTAGAGCATGAATTTGCCATGGTAGGTGGTGGTACTTATGACAAAGAACGATTAAGTGCCGATGTCAAAAAAATAGTCGAAGAAGAAACCCGCATCTGGGGTTCTAACCCCAATAAAAAATACGTCTTCATTACCCATAACTACCAATCCGGAGGCGGAGGATTAGAACACCTCAATTCGACCGTACTGGGAGCATCAAGGACAGCATATAGTAACGAAGGATCGTACAAGACATACCTCAGCCTAATTGCCCATGAGTATTTCCATTTATGGAATGTTAAACGACTTCGTCCCAAAGCATTGGGACCATTTAACTATGATCAGGAAAATTACACCACGGGGCTGTGGATTATGGAGGGCTTTACCTCATACTACGATAACCTGATCATCAAAAGATGTGGTTTCTTCTCAGAACTAGAATATCTGAATCTACTAGCAAATGATTTCACAACAGTACTGAATCGTCCTGGACATCACATACAATCAGCCGCAGAAGCAAGCTTTGATGCCTGGATCAAATATTATAGACAAGATGAAAACTCACCTAATTCAAGTATATCCTATTATAATAAAGGAGCTATGCTCACGGTGTTGCTGGATTTAAAAATTATAGCAGCTTCAAAAGGAACAAAAAAATTAGATCATGTATTAAAAGAAGCATATAACCATTTCTATTTAGATCAGAACAGGGGTTTTGAAGAAGATGAATTTCAGCGACTCGTAGAAGAATTTACAGGTATATCCGTTTCCGATATCTTCAAAGCTGCACACGAAAATGGTGAACTGGATTATAATGCATATTTCAACCTAGTAGGTTATGAGATCATAGACATTAATGCCGAAAGCAAAACTTTAGGAATTGGAATAAGTCATCAAAAAAATGATGGGATTCAAACCGTTACTGCAGTAGAACGAGGTTCGGGAGCTTGGGATGGAGGATTAAATGTCCGTGATGAATTAATAGCCATCAATGGCATCAGACTCGACCTCAAAGATAAAGAATATGACTATTTTATGCAGCATAGCAACGAAGGAGATATATTAGATATTTTAATAGCAAGAGATGGTATTATAAAAGAACTGAAAATTGAGATACGGGCGGCCAATAAAAAATTATTCCGTATACAGCCCGTCAAAGAACAATCGGAAGAGCAAAAACAATTAGCAGAATTCTGGTTATCATAAAAATGCAAAAAGGTCACTCGATTTATAAAGTGACCTTTTTGTTTTATTAGAGGATATCTAAAATTTATATCGAAATGAAAAGCCGATTGGATCTATAAGCTTAATAGTACTCGATTGCAAGAAATCAAAATAAGGTTTAACATCCAAAGAAACCTGGAAAGGAGTTTCAGGAATATTATATTCAATCCCTATAATTCCATCAATACTAAGCGCCAGCTCCGAATCATATTCAACACGTTTTCCATCAATCGTTTTGTCTTTTTCCTTATAAGACCCCAGGCCACCACCAAATCCATAATACCAATTAAAACCACCTGATATAGGCCTATAATATTCGTACAATCCAACGACTCTAAAACGTCTATAATTTGAGTTGCTCTGAATGCTCAAAAGCCCTTCTAAAGCTCGGTCATTTGAAAGTGTATGTCTATAGGTAATTCCCTGAGCAGAACCAAAACGAGCCCCAATTGCCCCTTTTGAATCTAATTGCGCGGAAGCTTCGTTCGATACGCCCAATAAGCCAACTGTCACTCCAAAGATCCAAGATAATTTTTTCATATTTAACGTGCCTATTTGTTTTTCAATTTATTCGTTCAAAGTTAATATCAATAATTAAACGACGCAAATACTAAATTGTTATTAACAATTTTAAATATAAAAAATGTACATCAAAACATTTTTCATATATTAGATTGTATTTGAATACTTAGTAATAAACCAATTAAGCAAATATTTTAAATATTTCATTATGGCACAACAAAGTAGAATTTTTGACCTCATCACAAATTATAAATCCGAGTTCTCCGATAAAACGATTATTGCTGGACGCGATAAAAATGGTCGTTGGAAAACCTACTTGACCAGTGAATTCATTGATAAAATAAATAGTCTCAGCAGAGCGCTACTAAGTATCGGCTTAATAAAAGGAGATCGAGTTGCGCTGATGTCCGGAAACCGTCCTGAATGGAGTATCATTGATTTTGCCTGTAATCAATTGGGTATTGCACTTGTACCGCTGTATCCTACATTAGCTCCACAGGACCTATCCTATATTGTCAATGATGCAGAAGCTAAATTGATATTCGTCAGTAATGCCGAGCTTGCTGCACGTGTTGACACAGCATTAAAAGATCATCAATTAACAATTCCGCTCTATACTTTTGAGAAGACTGAACATCATAAAGATCTAGAATCCTTATATCAAATTGGTGACACATTGGATACAGATCTAAAGCCTTACAATGACGCTATACAGGAAGATGATCTACTCACGTTAATCTACACATCAGGTACCACCGGTAAACCGAAAGGAGTATACTTATCCCATAAAAATATTTTAAGTAATGTACTCGCCTGCTACCATCTCATAAGACCCGATTTTAAAAAAGCGATCAGCTTTTTACCCTTATGTCATATTTTTGAACGGATGGTTGTATACATGTATTATTCAAAAGGTATAGAGATCTATTTCTGTGAAACATTGGACAATGTTGTTGTGGATATCAACGAAGTTAAACCGGATCTTTTTACCACTGTACCGCGGGTACTCGAAAAAGTATATGATAAAATCGTTGCGAAAGGAAAAGACTTAACTGGAATCAAGAAATCGCTGTTCATGTGGGCATTAAACCTTGGCCTTCGTTACCAAGAGCCAACAAAAAACAGCGCTTGGTACAATTTTCAATTAGCCATTGCTCGAAAATTAATCTTTTCAAAATGGAAAGAAGCCCTTGGTGGTAACATAAAAATTATTGTTTCTGGTGGTGCAGCTCTTCAGGAAAGATTAGCGCGTGTATTTTGGGCTTCTGATATGAAAGTATTAGAAGGATATGGTCTAACCGAAACATCTCCAGTTATAGCAGTCAACACATTTTTTGACACGGGTATCAAATTCGGAACAGTTGGTCGGCCTCTCAAAAATTTAGAAGTAAAAATAGCTCAAGATGGAGAGATCTTAGTAAAAGGACCAAGTGTCACCTCTGGCTATTACAAAAATGAAGAAGCGACAAAAGAATCATTTGATGAAAACGGATTCTTCAAGACAGGGGATATTGGCGAAATATCGGCTGACGGATTTCTGAAAATTACAGACCGCAAAAAAGAAATGTTCAAAACAGCAGGTGGCAAGTACATCGCACCACAGCCTATTGAAACAAAACTAATGGAATCAACACTGATTGCACAAATTATGGTGGTAGGAGAAAACAGAAAGTTTCCATCAGCTTTAATTGTACCCGCCTTCGAAGAGATCGAAAAATGGATGAAACATAAAGGCATTCCTGTAGGTTCCAAAGAAGAGATCGTTACGAATCAAAAAGTAATCGAAAAATATAATCAAGAAATCGACAGGTTATCTACAGAATTCGGTCACTGGGAAAAAGTCAAAAAAATTATCTTACTTCCTAAAGAATGGACCATCAACGATGGTCAGTTAACACCAAAATTAAGCTTAAAAAGAAAAGTCATTCTCAAAGAGTTTGATGAGAAAATTGAGAAGCTCTATCAGGAAAATTAGAAAAAATACCCTCTATCTAAAAAATAGAGGGTATTTTTGAAATAAAATTTGTTTATCCGCCATCATATTATGAAAGAAGTATACTTTAAAGATTTATTGACCCCTAACTACTGGAAACAAGTTTTAAGATTAGTTTATGATGCCTTTAATGGCTTTATGGACGACAACTGCATGAAAAAAAGTGCATCCTTAGCCTACTACACGGTGTTTTCTATTGGTCCATTATTGATGATCGTGATCTGGTGTATCGGTTTCTTTTATGGACAGCATTTGAGTAAAGAAACTACTGGACAGAAGGAAGTTTTTGATGAGCTAATGGTGTTATTCGGAGCAGATGTTACAAAACAAATTCAATCCTTTATCGAAAAAATAAACTTTGAAAATAAATCTAATTTAGGAATTACTATTGGTATTGTAACCCTTATTATTAGTGCTACAACGATATTTGTCGACATTCAGGATTCTATTAATCAAATCTGGAAAGTGAAACCCAAACCAAAAAAAGGCTGGTTAAAATTAATCATTAACAGGCTCATCTCCTTCTCGATTATTATTGCATTAGGTTTCCTCCTTATCGCTTCATTAATGATCAATGGCGTCATTGCAGCAGTTACAAATCTTGTGCTACAATATTTTCCTTTTATCCCGATTACATTAATTGACTGGATCAATACCAGTGTCACGTTTATCATTATCACGACGCTCTTTGGCTTCATATTTTCATTTTTGCCAGATGCAAAGGTGAAATTTAAAGATATACTTGGTGGAGCAATCTTTACAGCTTTATTATTCATGTTAGGTCGCTATTTTATATCGCTATACTTGACTTTATCCTCTACAGCAAGTTTGTACGGCGCCGCAGGTTCGATCATCGTTATGTTATTGTGGATATACTACTCTGCAGCAATTTTATATTTTGGCGCTGAATTCACTAAGTTCTATGCTCAAAAATTAGGTGGCGGTATTGAACCTTCCTCATTCGCTGTTGTTATCGAACAAACAGAACGCATTAAAAAAGTTGGCGAAGAAGCCGATTCCAAAGAAGGAGAAATTCTTCATGTTCTAAAATAAAAAAAGGGTGCACTTTATAACAAAATGCACCCTTTTATAATAATATTAATTACTTCCCTATGGAGTAACGTTATAACGAATCACTTTTCGACCCACATTACCTGTTTCATCCATACCTTCCACAATGACTTTATATTGTCCATTTCCATCAGCATTATAGAATTCTAAAGCAGCCTCACCCGTTTCAGTAACCTTAACTTTTGGATTCCAATAAATTGTTGTCCTCAAATCATTCACAGCTTTACTTTCTGGTGTTTCATATTTTGGCTCATAAAACTTTCTTTCTTTTATATAACCCAAAGGAAACAGATCAATCACATTTGATTTTGGTAATAATTTTTCAATTTCCGTCAATGACATTCTAGGTTTTTTCTCTACTTTCTTCGTATAGATAGACACAACCCCATTATTCTGGTACATTCTGGAAACAGTTCCGAGGTCATCCTTTAGGAAAATCTCAATTCCCTCAATATCCGGAACATTAATACTATTTAATCCTGGTTCATCGATTGCCATTCCATTTAAGAAAAATTGAACGGGCACCCGACTTCCACTATTATAAGATCGTGTAACATAGTATTTCTGCGTCTGCGAATCGTAAGTAATACCAGTCAACAATGTGTTCAGACACATCGTCAATACATTACATCCTGATAAACGCTCTGCATCAATACGATGTTCAGGCATCGACAATCCTGAAATGGAAGGAAAATCTCTGTTGGTGATCACCTTTTTCTGCACACCAGTAACCGCGACCTCATCCAAAAGAATAGATTTACGATATTCTTTTTTGCTATTTTCTAGATACGGAACCATTGCCCGATCAATATTCATGACAAAATTATTCTTATAAGCATTGTTTTTATCAATCTCCGGAAAATAAGTCTGATCCATATTAATTACCATACTGCGGTAATTATCATTTCCCCGGGCATTAACAGTAACTTTTGAAGAATCTGTAAATACAAGATCTTTAAATAGGAACCGCCCTTTATCATCTGTATAAGTATCTTTACGAATACTCTTAGAAGGAATAGATAAGAGTAAGCCCCCATTCGGCACAGTTCTACCCGTGTTCAGTCTTAACGTTCCACCAATCTCAATTCCCTGTTCAGGCATAAATGATAGTACAGGAAGTTTCTCAGCCACCAGGTCTTGATAATCAAATCGACGGAATCCTTGTGTCATTAATAAAGCATCCAATGCTTTATCGCGATTCACATTCTTTTCATCAAAATACGTATTTGGACTTTCAATATATCCCTTCAGATCAGAAGTCAACAAGAAATTACTGACAATTGATAAATCCTGATTATCATCATAAGGAACTTTAGATTCATCAATAACAGAAATGGAATAACTACCCGGGTATTTTTTACCGTTATTAAGTACAGAAAGTTTCAGATTAACCTTTTCCTTTGCTTTAAACTGTTCCTTATTGACCGCTAAATTGATATCCAGTAGTTTCTCACTTTTAACAAAAGTAAGACGTTCACTGATCACCTTACCTGCGGGAGTCATCAAGGTTACTTGAGCAATACCATTAGGAAGACGTTCCTTCGGAATAGTAATCAATGCTGTTGCACTTTTCAAGTTCGCCTGTGCCGCATATACGAGATGACCGTTTGATTGTACCAGCACATAGAACGATTGATTTGGATTTTTAGCAAAATCTTCTTCACTCGTCACAATCGCCATATTCAGATTTGTTTCATCTTGTTTTACAAAAACAACATTCGCTTTATTCTGAACCACTTCCGGCAATTTAAACTTTCGTTCCTGACCATTAGCAAATGTAATCGAGGCTACATATTTTTCATTTGGGAGAGGTAAAAGACTAAAAAATCCCATACCTAAGCCTAAATCTGAAAATTCTGCGACTTGTTTTCCTTTACCGTCCAAGATACGGCCTTTAACAGCTATACCTTTTCCATCGGCAGAAACAGCCTTAAAAGCAACGTTTTTAGCGATTCCAGCTAATAGATCACCCCCTTCAGGAAAGAATTGAACATCGGCATCCCACAAGGCATTTTTTAAGGAAAAAGTACTCTTTAGTGGCTTGTCGTTCTTATTCTCTTGAAGTGAGACTTCTAGATATGCCTTTTTCAGGATTTCTTTATCTTTAGCACTTAAATTCACAGTGACCTTACCCATATTATCCGTTTCACCTTTGCCATCAGCAATGGTTTCCCATCCAGAAATCATAGACCAATTCACTTTTGAATTAATCAATAGCTTACCAACAGCATCTCTAAATTGAATAACAGCCTGACTTTTAGCAGCATTCTGATCATTGTTAACAAATGTAATATCAGTGATTAGTTTTTTACTAATAGCATCTCCAATAGGAACCACTTTATTATAAAAATAATCCGATGAAAAGTTACCCATCCATTTCGTGTATGCTCGAAATCGATAATTGTCCTGCGCCAGGTACTGTGGATCCAAAACAAGATATCCATCTCCCACTCCCTTATCCAACGGAATCCTTAACGTTTGAATCAGTGAATCTCTGCTATTAAGAATTTCAACATATGTAACCTTACTCGGTTCATACTCCGCAAGATTGCGTGATAAGTAACTGTTAAACCACAACGTATCACCTACCGCATAATATGGTTTATCAAAGTGAAGATGCACTTTTTCAACAGGAAATACTTGAAATAACTTTTGTACTCTTTCGACTATTGTATTGATAGGTAGTGTAGCTTCGGTTGTCTGGGCAACGGCATGCTTTACTCCACAAACCCCCATCGTAAGCGTCAATAATTTTATATACTTCATCTAATACTATTGGTAATTAAAATAGAATAGATAAATATATTCAATTTTAATTAGATATCGGAAGTATCACAAGTTTTTAACATTTTTTAGGCTATAATAAAGGTGCCAAAAGCCGGCATAAAGAATCAATACCCCTTTTCCATTTTTTTCGATGTGCCCAGATGTACAAAGTAATCAGATCAGATGCCTCCTTATCAATTTCAAATTGATTTTCAAGACGTTTACAATAAGCCTCATCAGAAACAATACTTGCTATTTCATAATTGATGTAGAAACTCCGCATATCGAGGTTTACAGTCCCTACGAAAGCCAATTGACCATCAATACATACTGTTTTAGCATGAATAAAACCTTTCTTATACAGATAAACCTGCACACCACGTTGCAAAAGAGGCTTCAAAAAGGAAAAAGAAGCATGTTGTACAATATAAGAATCGGCTTTCTCTGGGAGCATCAGCTCCACTCTTACCCCAGAGGAAACAGCTATCTCCAAAGCCGTAGATAACTGCTCACTCGGTATAAAATAAGGCGTACACAATTGAATGCTTTCCTTTGCATCATTGATCGCCAATATGATAGCTTCCATATTAAAAGGACCAAGGGACCCCGGATCACTAGAAGAAAATGCAACAGCGGCACGCTCAGGAATGTGCGGTACACTAAAATTTAAATATTCATCAGTCAATAAAAAGGGTTCACCTTCAGTTTGATTCCAACTGTTCCAAAATTGGATCTGTAGATTATTAACTGCTATTCCTTCTACAGCCATTGCAGTATCTCTCCAATAATCAATCTGATCCGGAGTATTGATATATCGATCAGAAATATTAATTCCCCCCACAAAACCATATTGACAATCAATCACGACAATCTTTCTGTGATTTCGATAATTACTATTTGCTAAAGAAGTAAAATTGACTGGTAAAAATGCAACAAAAGGATAACCAGGTGGATTTTTAACTAAATATTTGATCACATCAGGAGAACCAAAACTATCCAGTATTAGTCGCACTTTTACCCCCGCTTTTGCCTTTTCTTCCAAAATTTCAAGCACCTGACGACCAATATTGTCCAATTCAAAAATATAGTATTCCAAGTGTATGGAATGTTTTGCTTCTCGAAGTCTTTTTAATAAAACTGGAAATTTCTCCTCGCCATTGATAAACAATTCGACCCTATTATTTAAAGAGAAAAAAGATAATTTTTGGTTTTTCAGATAGTCAAAAACGCGGGATAAAGTTCCTATTTTTTCATGAATTGTTTCCAGTTGCTCGTCCATTCGTATTAAACTTTCCTGCCATGCTGCTAACAGTTTTGTGTTCTGCTCGCGATTAATATGTTGCAGTCGCCTAACTTTTCTAAATTTTTGTCCGAATAGATAATATAGAACCAATCCAATACCTGGAAGAAATACAATAACCATTACCCATGAAATCGTCTTCGTTGGATTCCTATTTTCAATCAGTATTGTACTTATTACCCCAAAATATAGCACAAATAAGGGAAGCCAATACCAATTTAATAGCCATTGCCACAATTGGTTCCAATCTATTTCAATCTCATTAAAGAAGTTTTGCATATAAAAATCAACTTATTTTAATCTTATAAGTAACAAATAGCCCTATCAAACGTTAACATTTGTAACATATCAGATACATTTGGAAATAAAGTATCTCTAAATGAAGTCAAATCTGATCAATTTATTTTGTTAACAAATGTTAAATCATACTATACAGAACTTATTGGCAACATTTATGTATTAATGTATAATAATCTAAAAGTCAAAAGTTAATTAACAATTAACTCTAAATAATATTTATGAATAAAATCGCACTTTTTACCCTAGCCCTTGCCTCGACCGGAGTACTCTTTTTTAGCTGTAACTCGGGTAAAACCAAAGAATTAGACAAAAAAAACAACGCTATTGCACTACCAATATACTCAATTGATACAAGTTCTGCGAATACAATAAAAGATTATATTGGTACGATTGAAGGAAAAGTCAATGTTGAGATCCGCCCACAAGTTGAAGGGATTTTAGAAGAAATATATGTCGATGAGGGTGATTTTGTGAAAGCTGATCAAAAATTATTTAAAATTAATGCCTCAGCCTATGATGAGATATTAAATAATATGGTCGCGACAGAAAATGTAGCCAAAGCAAAATTACAGAATGCACGTTTAGAAGTAGAGCGTCTCCGTCCTTTAGTAGAAAATGAAGTCATTTCAGAAGTACGCTTAAAATCTGCGCAATCAGAATATGATGTCGCAAAAGCATCCTTACAGCAGGCATCCGCGGCGGTACGTTCAGCCGATATTGACAAACAGTTTACAACAATCAAAGCACCTGTTTCAGGTTATATAGGCCGTATTCCCAAACGCGTAGGAAATTTAGTGACTAAAAATGATTCCCAGTCTCTTACCGTACTATCCGATGTACAGGAAGTCTATGTATATTTTTCCATGAGCGAATCCGATTTCTTATATTTCACAAAGAAACAAGCAAAACAAGACCAGCAAGATGAATCCTATAAATCGGACGGAAAAATCCGAAAACTTGCTTTTCCAGAAGTATCATTGGTACTTGCAGACGGAGAAGCCTACAGTCAAAAAGGAAGAGTTGATGCCGTAAATGGTCAAGTAAATAGAACCACTGGTGCAATTTCTTTACGTGCCACTTTCCCAAATACGGAAAATATATTACGTACAGGTAGTACCGGTACATTAAAATTTGTGGAAACGCAAAAAGGAGTGATACAAATCCCACAAGTATCAACATCGGAGCTACAAGATAAAACCTTTGTATACGTTGTTGATAACAAAAATACGGTTCACCGCAGGTCTATCAAAATTGAGGGTAAATCCAATTCGAACTATATTATCTCAGAAGGGTTAGCTGTAGGAGACAGAATTTTAATGTCCGGTTTCGACAAGATTTCGGAAGGAGCTACCATCATTCCGATCAACAAGACCCAATAAAATACTTTTCCAATTTTTAATTAAACGCACTATAAATGCTAAAAACATTTGTTAATAAACCCGTATTGGCTACCGTTGTCTCCATGCTCTTAGTAGTATTAGGAGCTGTGGGGCTAAAAATGTTACCTGTATCCCGTTTCCCAGAAATAGCTCCTCCGTCTGTGGTCGTTTCATTAAGTTACCCTGGCGCGAATGCCGAAACCGTTGCTAAATCTGTTCTCCTTCCAATTGAAGAAGCCGTAAATGGTGTAGAAGATATGACTTACATCCGTTCAACGGCCAGTAATTCCGGCTCAGGATCTGTTCAGGTGTTCTTTAAAACAGGTATTAATCCAGATATAGCTTCTGTAAATGTCCAAACCAGAATATCGAAAGCAATAGGTTCTATTCCTTCAGAAGTCAATGAAGCCGGTATCACGGTAATGCCTCGTCAATCTGGGGTAATCATGACCATCAACCTCTTTGCAGATTCCAAAGAAAGTATGTTTGATGAAACTTTTCTTCAAGCCTATTCCCAAATCAATATCATCCGGCCATTACTTCGTGTTGATGGCATTGCCCAAGTTTCTCGTGTTGGAGCACGTGATTACTCCATGCGTATGTGGTTAAATCCTGAAAAGCTAGCTTTGTTTAATCTAGTTCCTGACGATGTCATAACAGCCATTAAAGATCAGAATTTCGAAATTGCTCCCGGAAAATTTGGTGAAACATCCGATGAGGTATTTGAAACCGTAATTAAGCATAAAGGACGATTCAGTCAACCCGAGGAGTTTGAAAACATTGTTATAAAAACAAATGAAGATGGTTCCGTATTATATTTACGAGACTTAGCCCGTATAGAGTTTGGCTCTTCTAACTTAGGTTCGGACAATAAAGTAAATGGAAAACCCGGATTAACCTTAAATATCACACAGACATCAGGTTCCAATGCCCACGATATTGATATCGAAGTGCGTAAAGTATTGGAAGAGTTATCCAAAACTTTTCCAGAAGGTATTAAATATGAAGTTTCCTACTCTGTAAGAGATCAGATTGACGCATCGATCTCTCAAGTAAAACATACTTTATTTGAAGCATTTATTTTGGTATTTATTATTGTTTTTATTTTTTTACAGGATTTTAGATCAACCATAATTCCAGCGATTGCAATTCCGGTCTCCCTAATAGGTACCTTTTTCTTCCTCAATTTATTCGGTTTCTCACTCAATGTGCTCACCATGTTTGCATTGGTACTATCGATAGGTATTGTTGTTGATGATGCCATTGTCGTCGTCGAAGCCATTCACTTAAAAATGCATGAGACAGGTATGAAAGCCAGGGAGGCAACGCTTTCTACAATGTCCGAAATCTCCGGAGCCATTGTATCCATTACCTTAGTCATGGCGGCAGTATTTATTCCGGTCGGTTTTATGGAGGGACCAGCAGGTATATTCTATCGTCAATTTGCTTATACCCTGGCAACAGCAATTTTGATTTCTGCTCTAACCGCCTTGACTTTAAGTCCGGCCTTATGTGCCTTGATTCTAAAAGCACCCGAACATGAAGATCAGACGGATCAGAAAGAAAAAAATAAATTTACCGCATATAAAAAGCGCTTCTTCACGGCATTTAACACCTCATTTGATAGCTTAACCTCACGATACATTGTCGGTGTTAAATATCTGATCCGAAATAAGAAGATTGCCATTACAGGATTGATCGGTATTTCAGCAATCGGATTTACCTTATTACTTTTAGCACCCAAAAGTTTTATCCCTACAGAAGATGATAGTTTTGTGACCTATTCGCTGGCCATGCAACCAGGTGCTTCACTAGCAAGAACTACAGAAGTTTTAAAACAAGCAGATAGTATTCTTCAAAAAAGAAATCCAGATATTGCAGGAATGACCACCATCTCAGGATTTAATGCATTAGATGGAAGTACAAGTCCTGCATATGCAGTTGGTTACATTAACCTAAAAAGCTACGATAAAAGAGAAAAAATTAAAGATATTGAAGCCTTTATGGATTCGATCCGTCAGGACTTATCAGTAATCAATGAAGCCACTTTCAATGTTTTTCCTCGTCCCACTGTTCAGGGTTTTGGGGATTTCGCAGGTATACAGCTGGTTTTAGAAGATAAATTAGGTGGAGAGATCTTGGATTTTAGTAGTATTGCAGACAACTTCATCAATGAAATCAATCAATTACCAGAAGTTAAAAGTGCATACACTTCCTTTAAAGCAAACTTCCCACAATATGAAGTGGATATTGATGCCGTTAAAGCAAAATCATTAGGAGTCGACATTAAATCATTGATGTCTACGATACGTGCTTATTATGGTCGTGTACAGGCCGGAGATTTCAGTCGTTTCGGAAGACAATATCGTGTATACATTCAGGCAGATTACGATTACCGAACAGATCCCGAATCCTTTAAATCCATTTTTGTCAGGAACAAAAACAACGAGATGGTCCCCATCAGTACATTACTTACCTTAAAAAAGGTTGTGGGACCGGAAACCATCACTCGTTATAATCTGTACAATGCAATTACCATTAATGCCAATCCAAATGAAGGGTACAGTACAGGTGATGCCATGAAGGCGATAGAGAAATTAGCTCTGGAAAAATTACCTGGAAACTATAGCTATGAATGGACCGGTATGAGCTTAGAAGAATCGGAATCAGGTTCTCAAACCATACTGATTTTCATCATGAGTATTGTTTTTGTATACTTCCTATTATCGGCACAATATGAAAGCTACATCTTACCTTGGGCCGTTCTGTTATCCATTCCAGTTGGGTTAGTAGGCGTTTATGCCACCATTTTACTCGTAGGATTAGAAAATAACATTTACGTACAGGTTGGTGTCATCATGCTGATTGGATTGCTTGCCAAAAATGCCATTCTAATCATTGAATTTGCCGTACAGGAAAGAAACAAAGGTTTGAGCATTTACGACTCTGCTATTGCAGGAGCCAAATTACGTCTGCGTCCTATCCTAATGACGTCATTTGCATTTGTAGCAGGATTAATACCCCTTATGTGGTCATCAGGACCATCAGCAAAAGGAAATCATTCCATTAGTTTTGGTGCCGCTGGCGGTATGCTTTTCGGTGTATTGCTCGGGATCTTTATTATCCCAGTACTTTATATCATCTTCAAAACCTTAGATGAACGTTTAAAAATTAAATTCAAATCAAATTAGTCCGATATATATGAATCTTATCAATCGCCATATCTTCCTATTCGGGGCTATCTTACTTCTGTTCTCTTCCTGTAAAGTTGGACAACGCTATACTGCTCCAAAATATAATCTTCCAGATCAATACCGTGCAGATTCGACCTATCAAGATAGTGTAGGGGCACTCGCCTATGTCAATTGGCGCGATTTCTTTAGGGATTCAAGCCTGATAAAACTAATTGATGCCGGACTGGCTAATAACTATGATATGCGTAGTGCTATCTTGAATATTCAAATCGCAAATCGTCAATTAACGCAGGCTAAAGCAGGTTATCTGCCAGAATTGGATGCAACGATTGCAGGTGTAGGCCAAGAATGGCGTTCCAAGAATTATTACGCAGGACCTGCTTCCAAAATCTATAATGGTAAAGAAGCAAAAAATAATCTTTTTAGAACCCAATCTCAGTATTTAACGGAATTAAACCTCAGTTGGGAAATTGATATCTGGGGTAAAATATCTGCCCAGAAAGAAGAAGCACTCGCTAACTATTTAGGTACTGCAGAAGCAAAAAAAGCGATTCAAACTAGTCTGATTGCAAATATTGCTAAGGGTTATTTCAATCTTTTAAAGCTAGATGCTCAGATTGAAGTGGCCTTACGTAATGTACAACTCAATGATAGCACTTTACGTATGATTCAATTACAGTTTGATGCCGGAGAAATCACCTCATTAGCCATTCAGCAAACGCAATCCCAAAGATTGCTCGCAGCATCACTAGTTCCGCAGTTGGAACAAGAAATACAGATTCAAGAAAATTCACTTTTAGAATTGACCGGTAGAATGCCCGATAAAATTGAACGGGGCAAAAGTCTACAGTATTTAATTGATGAATCTAAGATCTCAATGGGATCTCCTATAGATCTGATCCGCAACAGACCAGATATCCGTGAAGCAGAATTAAGTTTAATCGCATCAAATGCACAAGTTAATATTAATCAAGCTTTACGCTACCCTTCATTAACGCTCGGAGGTACACTGGGTCTAAACTCCATGTTGCCTGAAAATTGGTTTAATATTCCAGGATCATTGCTAGGTTCCGCATTGGGAAATATTACAACTCCCATATTTAAAAATAAAAAACTAAAGACAGCTTTTGAAGTGTCAAAATTAGAACGAGAAAAAGCAGAGATCAACTTACAGAAAACAGTATTACGTTCGGTAAACGAAGTATCCAATAGCTTCACATCACTTGCGAAATTAAAAGAGCAATTGGTACTAGCAGAAGCCCGAGTCGCAAATTCTCATTTGGCAGTAAAAAATGCTAGTTTATTGTTTAAATCTGGATATGCAACCTATCTCGAAGTTATTACAGCGCAATCCAATGCCTTGACATCCGAACTTAACCTCGTTTCCATAAAGCAATCCCAGCTGGATTCATTCGTTGAACTATACAAATCCCTAGGAGGTGGATGGGCAGAAACTAAATAATATGACAGTTCATTGCTCCGTCTACATGGAGCAATGGACTTAAATAAGGAATATCTAAATTTGCTCCACGCAACAGAAACCAGATTCCCATTAAGATATAGAGAAAAGGTAACCATTTCGAAAAATTCATTTTAAAATATGTCCGAATAAAGTTGCCTAAAAAAGAGAAGATTAATAACAGTGGCAATGTTCCCAAACCGAACATGACCATAAAATAGAAACTTGTTAAACTTGATTCGGTATTCATTGCTGCAGCTGCGGCCATATACAACATGCCACAAGGTAAAATACCATTTAATACACCGGCAAAAAAACTTCCGCCTGGACGGTATAACCAACGTCCCATCAGTTTAGCTATCGGTTGAACAAGACGTGTCTGCAGTTTAATAAAATCCTGGTTTTTAAATTTAAATAATTGCACTAATCCTATAACGAGTAGTATCAATCCCGTTAAAATGCTTAATCCCATTTGCCATCCCTGAATCGATGCAATTCTACCAATCATACCGAGTGCAAGACCGTAAACACCATAGGTCAATATCCGCCCTATCTGATATAATATTTTATTGAACGCTATTTTCCAGGTCAGTTCATGATTACCCTGCACAGCAAAAAGCAAAGGACCACACATCACCGCACAATGTACACTGCCAAACAAACCCATAAAAAAAGCAAAATATTGGTAACTCATCTTATAAATGCAGTTGCTGATCTGTCAAAAACTCTAAACCTTCACTCTTCCAAACAATTTCCAGATTCCATGCTCCTTTTTTTAAAGTAGAAATAGGTAATTGATATACACCTGTATTTGTTTCAAACGGTAGCTGCAAATCAATACTGCGATCAGAAGGACGTTTAAAGATCAGATTACCGCTATTTGCAACAGTGGCAAACTGAATATACAAAGTATCATGATTAATTTTAATAACAGGTTCAGCTTTATGCTTGGCAACATTTGATTTCTTATTATAAATCTGATCATAATTTAGACCTTGCTCATAATAATCTGTATCTTCTAATGTATCTGTATCTTGACTGACCATATAAATCCCAGCACCTATGATACAGAGCATAAATACACCCAAGCTTAAAAATATTTTAGTACCCCAATTCATCCTTTATCTCTTTATAATTTAACCCTTCTTTTATCACATCCCCGGAGGAGCAATGAAGGTCGTTTTTAAGGTTTCTATTTTTCGATCTCCCGAATATACATCAACTTTCACATCTTCTTTATAGCGTTTTACATCATCTTTATTGATGATGAGAAAAAAGCTTAAAGAAGCCGATCCTCCTTTTGTCAACGATTTGATCGGATTTACAACTTGTATTTTTAGTTTTTCATCTTGAGGCACTAATGTAAAAGGCATTTCAGCGCTGCTTTTATTCACTAACTCCAATGAATACAAATTACTGATTGTATGATCATCTCTTACTTGATAAGAACTCCCTTTGGCCCTTAACAAAGTTGCACCTACATCCGAGCGCATCAATATGAGCGAAACAAAAACGGAAATTAAAGCAATTAATACAACCGAATAAGCAATAGCTCGAGTATTACTTCTTTTTGTTATAGTTCCCTGAATCTCACCCATGGTATAAAAACCAATAAGTTTTTTAGGCTTACCTATTTTTTCCATCACAGCATCACAAGCATCAACACAAGCAGTACAGCTGACACACTCCATCTGAAGACCATTTCTAATATCGATCCCTGTAGGACAGACATGTACACATAACTGACAATCGATACAATCCCCTTTTACTTGTTCCACATCTTTTTTCTGTTTTCCCCGTGGCTCCCCACGACGGTGATCGTAAGCAACTGTTATGCTTTGATCATCTAACAGTACCCCTTGCAACCGTCCATACGGACATATTGTTGTACAGACTATTTCTCTGATATGTGCAAACACTGCGTAGAAAACAAATGTAAATATCGTAATAGCTAAAAGCCCCCCTAAATGTTGGTCAATCGGGTCTTTTACAATTTTATAAAGTGCATCAACACCAATTATATAGGATAAAAAAATATTAGATATTAAAAATGAAATCAATAGAAATATACTATGCTTTAATACCTTTTTTAACTTTTTCTCATCCGTATTAGGCCCTTCATTCAATTTTCTCTGCTGTTGCCAGTCACCCTCAATCCAGTATTCTATTTTACGAAATATCAGTTCCATAAAAATTGTCTGCGGGCAAGTCCAGCCACACCAGATGCGACCAAAAACAACTGTAAATAGAACGACACAAACCATCACGATAAGCATTCCGAAAACAAAAATGTGCAAATCTTGAGGATAAAAAATACTTCCCAAAATACTGAATTTTCGCTCAAGAATATTAAACATCAATAATGGCTCACCTCCAATTTTAATAAAAGGAGCTCCAAATAAAAACAGCAGCAACCCATATCCGACCCATTGCCTTATTGCATACAATTGCCCCGAAGGTTTCTTTGCATATATCCAGGCCCGTTTTGTTTTATTACTCTGGTTGTCAGGAAGATTTGTTGCTACTGCTTTCATAAATACTTTTTTTATTGAACTTTTGTAGAATCGGCGGTTGTTGCTTTAGCATCAGCCGTTGCGTATGTAACCTCAGTACCTTGAGGTTCTTTAGGATTTGCAGGCTTAGTATCACGGATCGAAATAATGTAGCTACTCACCTCCGCAATCTGTCCCGGAGTCAAAGTCTGTTCCCAAGGCACCATCCCCTTATCAGGAACACCATACTTAACCGTTTTAAAAATATCCTTGATCTCCCCACCATGTAACCAGAATCTATCAGCCAAATTAGGACCTATTCCGCCTTCACCAGCTCCACCATGACAAGCAACACAATTTGCTTGAAAAACAGCATGACCGGCTGCAACTTTTGATTCATCGTATACCACACTGGATTCATCGATCAAATTAGCCGCTTGCGCTAGGTATTCTTGTTTTGCGATTTCAGCCTTCTCCATCTCTTGAGCATATTCTTGATTTTGATTTAGACCCCAGCCAAAAACATGATAAATTAAGATATAAACAACCGCAAAAGTCATTGTCGAATAGAATAAAGCATTGAACCAAATTGGAATTGGATTATCTAATTCCTTAATACCGTCATATTCGTGATCAATGATTAAATCCTGCTCTTCCGAAATAGGACGTAGCCCTAGCAATCTATTCCATGAAGCCTTACGTGACTCTTTTTTTCTAATTTTAGTAACTTGCTCCTCTTTTAAAATCTCAGGCATCGTGATACGCAAAATTGAGCGCATCGCCTTGTTCACCATCAATGCCGAAGCTAATAAAGCAAGCATGACTACAACGAGTACGATGATTAAAATATTCTGATATATATTACCAGAACTTATGCTCCAAGTTTCTGCATTTACAACTGTTGTATTTAAAAATAAACTCATATTTATAGACTATCTGATGATTCACCTTTGTTAATATCATCCTCTTGAAATGGAAGCTCCTTCATATAGGTAATATGTTCTTTATTCATTCTGAACAACATAATTCCTACGATAATGAAGAATACTAAAAATATCCATAATGAAGCGATCAAATACAGCTCGCTACCATTTAAATTTGTTATTTGTTTGAACATAATCTTCTATTTTAATTTAGTTCATCAACTATTTCCTTAGCTTTTGGTTCAGCTTTAATATCCGTACCTAATCGCTGTAGATAAGCAATCATGGCTATAATTTCACGATTCGGTAATACATGAACTTGATTCTTTTTTAAATCCGCTGCAATCTCTTGAGCTTGCTTATCCAAAGAAGCTTGCGCCCCAGCTATCTCCTGATCCGTATAAGGGACGCCTAATGTTTTCATTGCTTCCAATTTTGCGGTCAATAAAGAATTATCTAATTCTTGATCAATTAGCCATGGGTATGTAGGCATAATACTACCTGGAGATGTTATCGTTGGATCAAGTAAGTGATCAAAATGCCATTTATTAGGATACTTCCCACCTATACGATGCAAATCAGGACCTGTTCGTTTAGAGCCCCATAAGAATGGATGATCATACACATATTCACCTGCTTTACTATATTCCCCGTAGCGTGCAGTCTCCGAGCGGAAAGGACGTATCGATTGCGTATGACAATTCACACAGCCTTCACGGATATACAGATCACGTCCTTGTAATTCCAATGCAGTATATGGCTTAACACTTGCTATTGTTGGAATATTAGAAGATATTGTAAATGTTGGAATCATTTCCACGATTCCACCGATCAAAATAGCAATTAACGCCAGCACCATAAACATAATAGGTTTACGTTCTAAACGTCTATGTGTAGATTGTTCATTGGTCGTTACAGGCAATAATGCAGGTGCTTGCGCGGGCTCATTAGCCAATAACTTACCTTGACGCATTGTTTTCACCAAATTGTATGTCATCAAAATAGCACCACTTAAATATAGAGCACCACCAACAGCACGCATCATATGCATTGGAATAATTTCTAATGTAGTCGCAAGGAAGTTAGGATATTTCAAAACACCTTCTGGTGTAAATTCTTTCCACATTAATCCTTGCACAACAGCTGCCCAATACATCGGAATTGCATAAAATAAAATTCCCAATGTACCAATCCAAAAGTGAGCAGATGCCATCTTTTTAGAGTACAATTCAGTTCTATAAATACGAGGGATCAACCAATAAAGGATCGCAAAAGTCATAAAGCCATTCCATCCTAAAGCACCAACGTGTACGTGAGCTACTATCCAATCCGTAAAATGGGCAATTGCGTTTACTTGTTTCAGCGATAGCATTGGTCCTTCAAATGTCGCCATACCATAACAAGTCAAGGCAACAACCATAAATTTCAATACAGGTTCTGTTCGTACTTTATCCCATGCACCTCGTAGCGTAAGGAGACCATTGATCATACCACCCCAACTTGGAGCAATTAACATAATTGAAAATGCAACACCCAGAGATTGAACCCATCCTGGAAGAGCTGTATAAAGTAAGTGATGTGGGCCAGCCCAGATATAAATGAAGATCAATGACCAGAAGTGAAGAATACTCAATTTATAGGAGTATACAGGACGATTAGCCATTTTAGGTAAGAAATAGTACATCATACCTAAAAATGGTGTTGTCAAGAAAAATGCAACAGCATTATGTCCGTACCACCACTGTACTAATGCATCCTGAACACCAGAATAAACATAATAACTTTTCCAAGCTGATACTGGTAACTGAACAGAGTTCACAATGTGGAGAACAGCAACTGTAACAAACGTGGCAATATAAAACCAAACAGCCACATACATATGTCGCTCTCTACGCTTTATAATTGTTCCAAACATATTAATACCAAACACCACCCAGATTATGGTGATACCAAGATCAATGGGCCACTCCATCTCAGCATATTCATGGCTTGTAGTCAATCCAAGTGGTAATGTAATTGCTGACGCAACAATCACCAATTGCCAACCCCAAAAATGAATTTTACTGAGCATATCACTGAACATCCGCGCTCTTAAAACACGTTGTAGCGAATAATAAACACCCATAAAAATTGCATTTCCGACAAATGCAAAGATTATTGCATTTGTATGTACAGGTCTGATTCGACCGAAAGTGGAAAACTGAATCCCAAAATTCATCGCAGGCCACACCAGTTGAGTAGCTACAAGTAGTCCAATGGACATACCAACTATCCCCCAAATAATGGTAGCGATACCGAAATTTCTGACAATCTTGTTGTCATAATTAAACTGCTCTAACTGCATTACTTATAATATTGATTTCTTAATCAAATGTAGAGCTTGTTTTATGACATTAGAATGATGGCCATAACCAAAATAAATAACATTCGTCACACTTTTAAACTACTACAGTAGTAGTTGAATATCAATTAGATTCTTATTCTACAGTTTCGTAGTTATAAAAATGATTTTATAGAAGAAATGTAATTGTAATTATGGCTATTAGAATCTTTTTATCCATTCTTTAATGACAAAAATGAATTTAACAACGAAGTAGAAATAGCACGGTTTTAAGACTATAAACAATCAATTGGGAAAAGCATAAGACAACTGAAATATCTGATCATATCGGAAATAATCCAATAGAAAAAGATACGAAGAATAAACCCACACAAAATAAGGCAAGTACAACAAAAACATAGGATCATCATTGTCCATAAGAAGAGGATGTAGAATCTTAATAGGTTAGGTTAAATAATAAACATAATTGGCCTGCAGAAGCTACCGAAAAAACAGGAATAGCTATGTTCTCAGCATAAAAAATGTATAAACACAAAAAAGCCTCTGCTGTATAGCAAAGGCTTCTGTATAAAAAAAGGCACCGACCTACTCTCCCACCTGTTACGGCAATACCATCGGCTCTGGCGGGCTTGACTTCTCTGTTCGGAATGGGAAGAGGTAGACACCGCCGATATAGGCACCTAAAATGTTTTTATTAGATCAGCAGTAATTACATAGTAGCATTTAGACTGCTCTAAATACTAAGTACTATATACTAACTAATACTCCTGTAATCTATAGACAATTGAAAGAAAAACTA
>NZ_JBHUPE010000014.1:0-87799 GCF_042686355.1 Sphingobacterium anhuiense | reverse complement strand
TTTTTTTGTTTTCCTGCTGTTTCTGTGTCTAACCTGAATTAAACCCTTCTTTTTTCAGTGCCTCCCCTTTCGGATCAGCCGTTCCTCCCTTGCGGAGTGGTGCAAAGATAGCGACTTTTTATATTCACTTCCTAATCTTTTCGAGAAATAGTTTTCCGTGAACGGGTAAAGGGCTTATAACGTGGTGGATAAATTTACCTATGATCTGTTCTCGGGGCTGAGAAACGGACAATCCTGGCTTTAAACTGTAAAAAAGGGTAGCAGGAGGACTGTTCGTCCTGGATCGTCTTTTATGGATGCAGTATCCTTTTAGGGAATAGCCAAATGGAAATTATATCTTCTCGGAGTATCGGTACAGCAGGATCATCGTTACTATTACTATTACCCTCCGTACAGATACTCCAGAATAAGGCATATTATAACCTGATCAGGAATTGATAGGGACCTGATTATTACTTAAGCTAGGATTTATAGAGAGATTACTGGGATTTTATAGGGGGTTAATAGGGCTTGACCCCTACTAACCCCCTATAAACCCCCTCTTATCCCCCTGTTATATCTCTACTATATTCGAACAAGATCCCTACTTGCTTATAACATGGTATCATCTCGCTAACAATAGTAGGTTTCTTTTTATTTACTTAAGTACAGTGTGATTTATGATGTTACTAATTACTTTAACGTCGTGCTATCATCTTGTCAAAACAATGCTGCTCCATGAAAAAATCACACCTTGAAATCCCTTTAAATAAATGAAAGCTATAGCGTCCTTACGATGAGCATCGTAATATTAAGGAAAAATAAAATTGAAGTAAAAATCAAAATATACGCAAAGAAGCTCTGATTCATTTTATTCCGGAAAAGGCCTAAAAATAAAAAAGTCATCTCCCTTGAGATGACCTTAATAATCTTATTCCATAAATATTTTAAAAGCCGATTTCTACTTTTTAAAAACCCAAAATCGCTGAAGTGTATAATTAAATCCCAAGGAAACAATAATCTCCACTATTACTTTGGAGACTAATGGATGTAAGTGCCATATATCATCCAATAAATAAATACCACCCGACTTTAATAAAATACTTCCTGCAACTACAACTACAAATTTACCGAGCTGCTGGCCCAACGGGGCGGCAGTATTATTGAAAGACCAATAACGGTTAATAACGAAATTAACAATGGCTCCTAAAGAGCCACTGATTACATTTGAAAATGCTGGAGAAAAACTCAGCACTTTATAACAAAAAGTATAAATACCAAAATCGGAAAGACCACCTACAAAAGCAGATAACTGCGCCTTAAAGAACTCTTTGATTTTTGGGTTCATATCTTATAAATTTTCTGACTCTTTAGTTTTCTTCTCTTCAGCATCTCTGATATCGCCTAAATCTAATAACTTTTTAGTATCAATAGAATTGATAACAAAAAGAATAGCACAGATACCCATCACTAAGTAATGAATTGCACCTACAAAAAATACTTCGATAAGTAAAACAAGACATATAATGACCCTGATTTCTGTAGGCCCAACAATTCCTGCATCTATTGTATACTTATCTGTTACCTTATAACGCAACAAAGAAAGAATCATGGCCCAGCCATACAAAGCTACCAATACAAAACCTGTTAATTCAAAATTACCTTTTGCATAAAATACATACCCCAGACCAATCAGTACCGTACTGATCCAATCCATTACAATATCTAGTGAAAATCCATACCATTTACGCGATTTATTTCTATAAAAAGCAATACGGCCATCAAGAGAGTCTCCGAACCATTGAATAAAAAAGCCTAGAATACCTAGCAGTAGATAATTAATGTCACAATATTGGGCCAAGATAAAACTTGCCATAATCATGACGGATCCAAATAGACCGATCGCTGTCAAACCATCGGACGAAATCCAATTTGGAATACGTGGAACTAAATATGAAATAAATTTCTGTTCCGGATTACTCAATATATTTGTTCTTTTTCTATCTTGAAAAAGTTTTTTATTTATTTTTTGACCACTCATCTCTCTTTTTATTATAACCAATTATTATCACGGTACCACTGAATTGTAACCTTCAGTCCAGCATCCAAATCATAACGCGGTCTATATTGAATATTTTCTTTTGACGAACTGATGTCACATGCCCAACTGGCTGCTGTCAATTCATTTAATCTTTCCGGATACAATACCGGTATGGTGCTGGAATTTTTATAAGCCCGCTCCATAACCTGAGCAACACCTTTCACAAGACTAAATGGAAGATGAAATCTATATAATGATTTTGAAGTGTATTTCTTGAAAATTGTCGCCATTTCATAACGACCATAAACTTGGCCGTCTGTAATATTGTAAGATTTTTTATCTCCATTATCGAGAAAACAAGCATTTAAAATAGCATCTGTCAGATCTTTCACAAAGACAAACGTTAATTTTTGCGGCGATTTCCCGATATAGGCATCAAATCCAGCATTTAATGTTTTAAATAAAACAAAAAGATCTTTCTCTTTGGGACCATACACGGCAGTGGGGCGAATAATCGAAAGCTTATTAGCTGCATATTTTTCAAGCATGCGTTCTGCTAACACCTTACTTCGACCATAAGCAGTCACAGGATGATACTCATTTTGTTCATTGATAGCTGGTGCATCATAGGCCACCGGGCCAATAGCTGCCAAACTACTGATAAAAACAAAACGTTCAAGAGGAATATTAGCCTGAAATACCGCATCTGCTAAAACTTCAGTATAACCGACATTAACATCAACAAGATCCTGCTCATTCTTCGCTCTAGTCATAGCTGCTCCATGAACAATATAGGCATATTGCTCTTGCTCCAGCAGGTTCAATAATGAATCCTTATCTTTAAAATCAGGATAAACAAATTGATCAACAAAAGACTTTATTTCACTGACATTACTGGTTTTCCGAACAGCTGCATGCACCTCCAAACCTACCTCACGGGCAGCTTGAACGAGATGATAACCGACAAAACCACTTGCGCCTGTGATTAGGATTTTTTTTCTCATAGCGCTTGCTCATACAAACGATAGCGTTTGTATAATTCTCCATTGATTTGCTCGATGGCATGATTCATCATATAATTAGTATCAAGCATCCACGAGCATTCTGCTCCTTTGACGGTAAATCCATCGCCAGAGTTCTTAATTATCCTACCATAAAGACAGGCTTCTATTCCTAATTTACGATACTCATCCAATACGCCAAGCATCAAAACTCGAATTAAGTTCACCTTTTTCAATCCAAAGAGCAATTTAAAAATCCCAGTCGGCAATAGTCTACCTCGTTTGATTTTAATTAGAATCTGATTGATATCCGGAATTCCTAAAGCAAATCCAATGACCTTCCCATCCTTTTCAGCCAATAAAGCATATCGAGGATCAACGATCATTTTCATTTCCTTTGCGGCATAATTGAATTCATCTTCAGTAAAAGGCACAAAACCTAAGTTTTTATCCCAAGCCTTATTATAAATCTCTCTAATTCGCTCGGTTTCATTCTTAAAATCCTTCAAGTTCATTTGACGGATCTTAATTCCAGAACGATTTAATCTTTCTTCCAGTTTCTCCAATAAAAGCACAGATCGTTTACTTGCTTTATTTTCCATCACCAGGTAGGCACGCAAATCAACTTTTTTTTGAAATCCTGCTTGATTAACTAAATCTGGATAATAAGAAAAATTATAAGGCATCATCGCAACAGGTGGACTATCAAATCCTTCGATCAATAAACCACAAGTATCATTAGTCGTTAAATTAATTGGACCAACAATATTAGTTCCACCTTTAGCTTTCACCCAATCCTTTGCTGCTTGAAACAAAGCATTTGCAACCTCTTGATCATTGATACAATCAAAAAATCCCCATTGCCCTTCCTGCACCTGATTGAAGGCATTATGATTAACATTCCAAATTGCGGCGATACGACCAACCAGTTTTTGATCTTTGTATGCTAAAAATAATTGTGTGGAGGAATGTTTATAGAAAGGATGCTTACCAGGAGTAAGCAAGTCATACTGAGCAAGATATAGCTCTGGTACATAATAAGGATTTTCCGCATATAAAGTATGCGGAAAATCTATATATAACCGTTTCTGTTTCTTTGTTTCAACGGGAATAACCTGTATCATAATAGACACTTAGATTAAAGATTCAACATCTGCTAATTTGAAGACTTTTACCATCTTCTCAATAGCTTCATCAATTTGATCAAAGCTATGTGTTGCCATTAAAGAGAAACGAATCAATGATTCTTCTGCAGGAACAGCTGGTGAAACTACTGGATTAACAAAAACCCCATCGTCTTGAAGCATTTTGGTTACCCAGAATGTTTTCTCGTTATTTCTAATAAAGATTGGTAATATAGGGCTTTCTGTAGCACCTAAATCAAATCCACTTTCTAAAAGTAATTTTTTAGCATAATTTGTATTTGACCATAATTTCTCAATATGCTGAGGTTCGGTTTGTATAATCTCCAAAGCTTTCAAGGTAGAAGCGACAGAAGCTGGTGTCATACTTGCACTGAACATAACTGAACGCGCAGAGTGTTTCAAGTAATCGATAACATCAGCATCTCCTGATACGAACCCGCCTAAAGAAGCAAATGATTTACTAAAAGTACCCATAATTAAATCGGCACTATCAGTTAGTCCAAAGTGAGAGGCAGTACCTGCACCTTTATCTCCGATTACACCTAAACTATGTGCATCATCAACCATAACAGTTGCATCAAATTCATCCGCAATCTTTATCAATTCCGGCAAATTAACAATATCTCCCTCCATACTGAAGATACCATCCGTTGCAATCAATTTACCACTTTCTTCTGGTAATCTAGCAATTTTTGCACGCAGATCATTCATATCATTGTGTGCATACTTGATTACTTTAGAAAAAGATAATCTACTTCCATCAATGATAGAAGCATGATCACGCTCATCCAATAAGATATAATCATTTCGACCGGTAAGACATGATAATGGGCCCAAGTTTGATTGAAATCCTGTACTGAATAAAATAGTAGACTCTTTCCCCACATAAGCCGACAATTTCTCTTCAAGCTCCACATGAATATCTAAAGTACCATTTAAAAAACGAGATCCAGCACAACCGGTTCCATATTTTGCTAATGCGTCTTGAGAAGCTTTGATAATACGTTCATCCGTCGTTAACCCTAAATAAGAATTAGAACCAAACATCAAAACACGCTTGCCATCAATTTTCACTTCGGTATCCTGTCTCGACTGAATCGGTCTAAAATAAGCGTATAAGCCCTTAGCTTTTAATTCATTAACGATTTTAAATTGCGATATTCTCTCGCCTAATTTTCCTTTACTCATGCGATTAAAAGGTATTTCTTAAATTTTATAATTGTTTTTGATTGTAATGATTACCAAAATAATAGCTTCATCATCAACACTTTCAATTCCTACTTCCAAATAGATTAACACAAAATGACTTCATAATACTGCACGAAAAACAGTATTAAATCAAAAACGATGCAAACATACGAAAACAAAAGCTGACTTTCACTTAATGTTAGTCATATTTTTCACATATAAATATCGTAAAAATAATTTTAATTTAACACTTAAATTAAAATCCAAAAATAACAATGCTAAAAAAACACCATTATAATATTTATATTTGCTTTCCTATGTGATTACATTTAACAAACTTAATCTGGTTTGTATTGGAAATGGAATAGGAATAAATATATTAAGAAATTATGGCAATATCATCAGATATCAATATAAAAAATAAAAGAGCTTCATTTGAATACAACCTTCTGGACAGGTATGTTGCAGGAATACGTTTACTAGGCACTGAAATTAAATCAATTAGAGAAGGGAAAGCAAATATTAACGACAGTTTCTGCAACTTTTTCCATGATGGACTTTATTTGCGCAACATGCATATTGCCGAGTATTCGCATGGATCTTTTTACAATCATGAAGCAAAACGAGATCGACAGTTGCTTTTAACAAAAAAAGAATTAAAAAAATTACGCGTGAAAGGTGAAGAAAAAGGTTTTACAATCGTTCCTTTACGTATTTTCATCAGTGCCAGAGGATTTGCAAAAGTCGAAATTGCCTTAGCACAAGGTAAAAAAGACTTTGACAAGCGTGATACAATCAAGGAAAGAGAAGGCAAAAGAGAGCTTGATAGGATGATGAAAAAATAAAATTTTATTCTCCTATTATATAAGCACCGGGTGTCACCCCCACCCTGCTTTTAAAGAGACGGACGAAGTAGTTTACATCATTAAATCCCAAACTAAAGCACGTCTCTTTAACACTTTTTGTCTTCCGTAATAAGCTCTTTGCCTGTTGCATACGCGTTCGTATGATGTATTCTATAGGCGTTATTCCCAATTCATTCTTAAAAAGGCGAAATAGACTTGATTTACTCATATTTGCCTGCTTTTCCAAAATTTCCACAGTAATGGATTCTGAAAGGTTGGCATGTATATAGTTCCGAATATGCTGTAATACCGTGTTCGTTTTTGTCTTGGCAATATCAAGTGATAATAGTGACTGCGTCTGTAGGAGACGAATAACTAATTCATTAAATGCTAAATCTGCTAATGCATCTTTCAACACATTATCCCCTGTAATGGTCTGAAATAATTTATTAATTAAATCTGTCAATTCGGGTGTATTATAGAGATGGAATAAATTCATATCTAATTTCCAATCTGCTAAATGTTGTTCTTTGGGATAGCACTCATTTAAACGGTTGATCACACCGTCTATCTTACTTTTACTTATGGTCAGCGCCGTACATTGCGTAGGGTCGGTAAAAGTCGCTTCGGGAAAATCGATCTGCATCTTACTATAGGCTGGCAAAACCATGGTCTGACCAGGTAAATAATCAAAGGAATCCACTTGTTGCAAATGCATCACTTTTTTACCCTGAATCATATTGATCATAACCAGATCATCAAACTGTAACGCTACTTTTTCTGACGCCTTGTATGTTTCAAAGACATTAAGCTCCAAATTTTCTAACGTAAAAGCTCTCCTATTTTCTACCAAAGTAGAAAGTTCATGACGCGACGAAAATGGTAATGTATTTACAAGCCTGTTATTTATCATATCCCTATCTTTTATTATAATTGGCTGGTAATCAAACTTAGACAAATTGTCTTAAATATCCAATAGTATTAGCTTGATTAATAGAAATATTTGCTGATAGCGTTGCACCTATAGTGCTATCGTTTGAAACTATAATGCTATACGAGAACAATCGTTTTCGTTAAATTTGGTATTCAACAATTTGTATAACATTATAAAAATAAATATTATGGCAGCAATTCAAAGACCATCGTTTAAAGAACGTTATGGAAATTACATTGGTGGAGAATTTGTTCCACCTACATTAGGTAAATATTTTGACAATATTTCTCCCTTAGATGGAAAGGTATTTACACAAGTCGCACATTCCACAAAAGAAGATTTAGAACTTGCTGTTGATACTGCATCGAAAGCATTTGAAACTTGGGGAAAGACTTCAGCAACCGAAAGAAGCATAATTTTAAATAAAATAGCAGACCGCATCGAACAGAATTTAGAATATATTGCCACAGTAGAAACTGTTGACAACGGAAAAGCTGTTCGCGAAACATTAAATGCCGATATTCCTTTAGCCATTGATCACTTCCGTTATTTTGCAAGTGTTATCCGTGCTGAAGAAGGTTCGCTAAGTGAATTGGATCAAAATACGGTGTCTCTTATTGTGCATGAACCTATTGGTGTGATCGCGCAAATTATCCCTTGGAACTTCCCTATTCTAATGGCTGTATGGAAATTAGCTCCTGCATTAGCTGCAGGTAACTGTGTGGTTCTAAAACCTGCGGAAAGTACCCCAACATCAATTCTTGTTTTAATGGAAATAATCGGTGATTTACTTCCTGCTGGTGTTGTTAACATCGTGAATGGTTTTGGTGGTGAATTAGGCCGCGCATTAGTAACGAATCCTAAAGTTTCTAAAGCTGCATTTACAGGTTCCACCGCAACAGGTCGTATGGTAATGCAGTATGCAACTGAAAATATCATTCCTGTAACACTGGAATTGGGCGGTAAATCTCCAAATGTTTTCTTCAGTTCTGTCATGGACCACGACGATGCATTTTTAGACAAAGCAATTGAGGGAGCTGTTCTGTTTGCATTAAATCAAGGTGAAATTTGCACTTGTCCATCCCGTTTATTGATTCAGGAGGATATTTACCAACGCTTTATTGCAAAAGTAATAGACCGTGTCAATCAAATTAAAATTGGTGATCCTTTGGATCCTGAAACAATGATGGGTGCACAGGCTTCAAAAATCCAAAAGGATAAAATCATGTCCTATATTAAATTGGGTAAAGAAGAGGGGGCAGAAGTATTAACCGGTGGCGATGAGAACCATTTGGGTGGTGGCTTAGAAGATGGTTATTATATCAAACCAACTTTATTTAAGGGTCATAACAAAATGCGCATTTTCCAAGAGGAAATATTCGGCCCTGTATTAGCCGTTACTACATTTAAAGATGAAAAAGAGGCTTTAGAAATTGCTAATGATACCATTTATGGACTGGGGGCTGGTGTATGGACACGAGATGCTCATCAATTATACCAAATCCCGCGTGCTATCCAGGCTGGACGTGTATGGGTTAACCAATATCACTCTTACCCTGCAGGCGCTCCTTTTGGTGGTTATAAGCAATCGGGTATCGGACGTGAGAATCATAAAATGATGCTTGACCATTACCGTCAAACAAAAAATATGCTGATTTCTTATAGCAAAGAGAAACTTGGATTTTTCTAATTAACAAAACACAATATTAAAAAATGGGGTTATCGATATAATCCCATTTTTTAATTTCTTATGATAGTGATATAAAAGCAATATATGATGACAGAGCGTTTAGCAGTTACTGAAAAAGCCAAAGAGCTGATTCGTGAATTAGTGGCACAACACGGAGATTTGATGTTTTATCAAGCTGGAGGGTGTTGCGAAGGCACACAGCCCCAATGTTTTGAAAAAGGTGGATACTACCCTAGAATGAATGATGCTATGATCGGACTTGCTGAAGGTTATGAATTTTGGATAGATCGGGATTTATTCGAATATTGGAAATTTTCACATTTCACACTTGATGTACTTGATGGGTTTGGCCCGGGGGGATTTTCTTTAGAGTCTTCTTTGGGGAAAACTTTCAAAGTACACTATAGACTATTTACTGAGGAAGAGCTAAACGACCTCTCTCCTATAAAACGTATGGAATAACAAGAGCTGTTATTCCATACGCAATTTAGGATAACTGCTATACTAATCTTCGATTTCCAGTCCCTGTAAAACGGGTATCGGCTTTTTATTGTCATCTAAGGCAACGAATGAGAAAACACCCTTCACCGCTAATTCTCTTCCATCTTTGTACATATCTTCTAAGAAGATCTCCACTTTTACCTTTATGCTAGTTCTTCCTACATGTATTACTTCCGCAATAGCTTCAATCATACTTCCTGCAGGGATTGCTTTTTCAAAATCAATCTTATCTGAGGAAACAGTTACGAGAGCTTTTCTACAGAACCGTGTTGCACACATAAAAGTTACCTCGTCCATGATCGCCATGGCTTTACCACCAAATAATGTTGCGTGGTGATTTGTTGTAAACGGAAAAACAGTTATAAAATGATGTGTTCTCGACTGTTCAATTCTTTCTTGTAATGTCATTTTTGTTTAATTTCTTCCTTGTTCTACGTCGACTCCAATACCTTTTAACAACATTGAAGCATTAAATATTTTACACTCTCCTATTTTCAGTTTATAATCGAATAGCATTTCTCCTTGGATCACCTGTATATCAAAGTGGTAATTCTTTACGACCTGTGGATATTCATCCGCTAACGTTGATAATTGCAGATCATGCGTTGCAACCATTCCCTTTCCTTTTTCTGTAATCAATTTTTTAATAATAGCTCTAGAGCCTAAATATTTATCAACAGAATTAGTTCCTCTTAACATCTCATCGATTAAAAAGAAACTATCGTTGCGTTGCGCTACAGTTTCTAAAATAAATTTCATACGGTCCAATTCTGCTTTAAAAGTTGACGTACTTTCATTCAGATTATCCTTAATGCGCATATAAGAAATCAAATGAAACATTGGAATTTTGAAAGAGCTTGCTGGCACTACTGCTCCCGCATAAGCCAAAACAGCATTTATACCGACAGTACGCAGAAATGTACTCTTTCCAGCCATATTAGATCCTGTCACCAAAGCGATTTCATGGTCAGCATTGGTATAGGTGTTGGCAATAGATTTATCAGATGCAATCAAGGGATGCGCCAAATCGACAGCTTCTATTGGTGTCTCCAGATGGTCAAGAATAATTGGGGTAGTCCATTCAGCATGATTACGCTTCCAAGTACCTAAACTCACCAAAGCCTCTACTTCAGCTAAAGTATCAAAAGCTTCCAAAATATTAGCCTGATACTTAGCTTTCCAGTCCACAATGGCCAATACTTGCTTAAAATCCCATAAAAATATCAGATTTAAAACTGTCCCGACCATCATGTTATTTCGGGCATCCAGATTACTGATCAGCTTACCCAATTTCTTGAACGCATGGGAAACCGAATCCGATGACCCCTCTATTTTTAATTTTTCCTGTAATTCCTGGTTACGGTTCGCTGTCCAAGTCCTATTTTCGACCAGTTCCATACTTGCTGCATATGAATCCAGCAGATTTCCTACTTTATCGATCCGACTGGAAAAAAAAGAAATTTTGCCACCGTTGAACATTGACCAAAGGATATGGATCAATCCTATGATGACTGGGAGGTATGCCACAGATGGAACAAAAACGGCTAAAACGACCGATCCTATAAATATAAAAGGGGCCAGCTTAACATAGATTCGCATAAATGCGCTTCCGAATGTAAAATCTCCGGACTCAAAATAGGTTGCTAAAAAGGACTTTACATCCAGCTTCTGATTCAGATTTGATAAAAGCTTTGCTTGAAAATCCTGACTCCAACGCATATCACTAGCTATTTCAGCTGCAGCTTCCTGACGTTTCAAAATCTCGCCACGCTTTGCATCATTAAGTAACCAACTACCTAATACCGCTATACTCAATTTTGTAGTTGAGCGGTTTAATAACTCAAATAGCGAATGATTTCCTACAATGTCCAGATCGGAGCTGTAAGGATGCTTACCATCTTCCAGATGCATACCGTTATCGTAGATATTGACTCCTGTATTTGCTAGCGTTAGCTCATTGACATTGACCGCTAATAACGCTTTCTGGTAATCACTTATTTTTTCTAATTTACTTTGTCTATTAACCAAAAAAGCAAAAATAAATATCAGAGCAAAAAATAAAATCAATACAAGAACAAGATTTTCAAGTTGAAATGAATAGAATAGCGCTGCCCCACCAAAAATAATAACACCGAGGCGATAAAAACTATTCTTATTGATCACTCTGTCGAGCTTTTTCACTTCCTGTTCTATCTGTTCCTTATTGCTAAGATATAAATCCATTATTTTATCTTTCATTGAAGTATAATTTGTTGTTTAACGGTAATGAAGCGAGCATAAGCATACCCCCTCGCCAAAAGCAGTACATATGCTCATGCTCGCTTCCATCTGAATATAATTATTTATGAGTATCCATTTTCAACGGCATTATAGGCACGTTACACTCATTTTGTTTACTTTTTATTAATTATTTAAGGCATTCACATCGTTTTTCTCAGCAATTTAATGTCAGCTATTAACTAAAAGCAATAAAACTGCCTCACTAATTTGCTGCACTGAGGTCACAATGCTATTCTATATCATTACCCCCATTTTCTTCATTTCTCTGAACATTTAAAAGTAAGAAGGGCATAATCCAAATCGCAAAAAAAAGCCTGGTTATTACCAAGCTTGATCCCCAACCAAAGGGACAAATCTAAATGTATCTAATTCAATTCTATCAAAATCATTCTCACCAACCCGAATGATTGTGACCATTTTTTGTTCTTTCTCATCACCTACCGGTATTACAAATATACCCCCTATTTTTAACTGCTTCAGCATAATCTCGGGTACAAATGGAGCACCCGCAGTTACGATAATCTTATCATATGGTGCATGCTGTTCAATTCCTTTAGAACCGTCACCACAAAAAAAATGAGGTTTATATCCCATATATGGCAATACCTGTATGGTTCTATTATATAAGTTTTCTTGTCGTTCTATAGTATAAACCTGAGCGCCCAGCTCCAGCAGTATACAAGTTTGATATCCCGAACCTGTTCCTATTTCTAAAACTTTATCTCCTTTTTTGACATGCAGCAGTTCCGATTGATAAGCAACCGTATACGGTTGAGATATCGTTTGTCCATCGCCGATTGGAAATGCGATATCTTTATATGCTTGATTCCAAAAGGTTTCATCAAAGAAAAAATGACGTGGTACTTTAGCAATGGCATTCAGCACATTCTGGTCACTAATACCTCTTGTCTTCAGCAGCTGCACCAATTGCTTACGAGCACCTTTTTCTCTATAATTATCTACAAATTTATACGCCATTATGACTCAAAAATACTATTGTTATTTAACAATTACCACTACAAGAACTTTTTCATAACTAATCAATTAGCCTGCAAGCCATTTCATTTGAAAAGAATAATTTTTGGCTAATTTCATCTACCGATTCCTCTAATAAGGATCTACATCGATCACAATGCGTGAACCCGTGTTTGCTTTATCTGCAATAAAATCATTCTTCACCAGCTTAATCAGATCTTTTACTTTAACAATACTGATGTTATTGCGTTCAATTTTCAGTGTGATCGTCTGAATAAAATAATTACGTACTCTTCCTACTAAAGGGGTTTCTGGTCCAAGAACCCGGGAACCTAATTGCTGGCGCAGACCTGACGCAAATTTTTTAGCTCCGTCATAACATTTCTGGATATCCATATGCTTAATATCGATTCTGATCACACGGTAGAACGGCGGATATGCAAAATTTTTACGTTCAATGATCTCTGTATCAAACATGGCTTGATAATCATGCGCAACAACCTGTTCTAACACACGGTGTTTTGGTGTGTAAGTCTGAATGATAACCTGTCCTCCTGCCTCTCTTCTTCCTGCACGTCCTGCGACCTGCAAGAAAAGTGAAAAAGCTCTTTCATACGCTCTGAAATCAGGAAAATTAATCATGGTATCCGCATTGATGATCCCGATTAAGCTCACTCTTCCAAAATCCAGTCCCTTAGCAACCATTTGCGTGCCGATCAGAATATCAAATTCATGTTCATCAAAAGCACCTATAATTTTATCAAAACCATTTTTTCCTTTTGTAGAATCTAGATCCAAACGTCCTATTCGGACATTAGGCATCAGTAATTCCAGTTCTTCCTCTACACGCTCGGTTCCAAAACCTTTACTTTCGATATGTGGCATACCACATGCGGGGCAGATTTTAATTGGAGGTTCCACGTGGCCACAGTAATGGCAATGCATCATGTTTGAACTCTTATGGTAAGTCATACTGACATCACAGTTCACACATTTAGCTACAAAACCACAGGTGTTACATTGAATTATGGTGGTATGTCCACGCCGATTCTGAAATAGAATCACTTGTTCCTTACGTTCTAATGCTCCTTCTATAGCCTTTAATAAAGTACCCGAGAAATATGAAAACATATTTTCCTTTCTTCCTTCTTGCGGTATATCGACAATATGGATTTCTGGCAATTGTGCTTGACCAAAACGTTCTAAAAGCTGTACAAAACCATATTTCTTGGATTTTGCATTATAGAAACTTTCAATAGATGGTGTTGCAGAACCTAATAAGACTTTAGTCTGATGAATATACCCCAAATATATCGCTGTATCACGGGCATGATAGCGCGGTGCGGGATCATATTGTTTGTAAGAACTCTCATGCTCTTCATCGACAATAATAATTCCCAGATCTTGAAAAGGTAAAAACACGGAAGAACGGGCACCTACGATAACCTTAAATTCGTTTTTCATTACCTTATGCCATACCTCAGCACGTTCGTTATCATTAAATTTCGAATGATAAACACCAAGTTTATCGCCAAAATGTAATTTAAGACGAGCAGTAATTTGTGAGGTTAAAGCAATTTCAGGTAGTAAATATAAGGCTGAGTTACCTCTTGCCAATGCTTCTTCTATCAACCTGATATAGAGTTGTGTTTTCCCCGATGCTGTCACACCATGCAATAAGGTGACATCTCTAGTTTCAAAGCACTGATGAATTTCGTCAAAAACACACTTCTGATTATCATTAAATTCAAAATCAGCCTCCAATTCGAGATCTTCTCCTTGAAAACGGCTGACCACTTTCTCTTTAACTTGAAATACGCCTTTATCAACTAATGCTGTAATGGCGCCCGAACCACATCCCGATGCTTCCATTATCATCTGTCGGGTAACATCCACTCCTTTTTTCAATAATTGCATGAAACCCAATACGGCATCCTGCTGTTTTGGAGCTCGATTTAAGGCATCTAATAAATTCCGTTTACCATCTTCATCCCGAAATTCCGGAGCAAAAGAGAAAAAAACTTTAGTCTTTGGTTTATATCGTTCAGTAATCTCTTCAGAAATCAATATTATCCCCTTATCAAACATCGCTTTCAATATAGGGAAAACAGACTTTTGACTCAATAGCTTAACGATATCATTTACTTTTAGTTCACCGGCCACCTCAAGTGCTTCAATGATCAGATACTCTTTATCAGTCAAAGTCGAACGGTCGAAATCTTCTGGAATAGCCGAGGCGATCTTAGTTTCACTTGCCAATTTCAAAGCAGAGGGTAAAGCAGCTTGCATAACCTCTCCCAATGAACACATATAATAATCGGATATCCAGTCCCACAACTGTAGTTGTGCACCATCTACGATAGGTTTTTCGTCAATGATGTCTAAAATATACTTTGCTTCATAATGCTTTGGCGCCTCTTTCGTTATTTGTTTTACAATAGCAGAATAGATTTTATTCTTTCCAAATTGCACCATAACACGAACACCGACCTGGATCTTATCATTCCATTCAACTGGAATTCGGTAAGTATAGGTATTCGCTAATGCTAAAGGCAAAATAACATCAACAAAAACAGTTGCTCGGTCTGTAAAAAATAAGTTTTGAGGCTCTGGCATATTCATTTCAAGTATCATGTAAAATTACTAAAAAATAAGCCCTCGAAAAAACGTTAATTTCTCCGAGGGCACATCTTACGGTAATAAAACCGTTAAATTATGACTTATTCTTTAATGCAGCAACGAAAAGTGCTGCCCAACCTACTATAAAGGCGACCCCACCCAGCGGTGTTATTGGGCCAAGAATAGCTGGATTTCCAAAACCTGTAATTTCGCGCACACTTAACAGATATAAAGAACCTGAAAAGAAAAGCAATCCAATTATAAAGGCTATAAATGAGACACGGATAGATGCAGTTTTTGCCCGCGAAAAAGTGGACAGAAACAACAAAGCCAAAGTATGGTAAAAATGGTACTGATTGGCAGTTTTCCAAGTTTCGATATGTTGTTCACTAATCTTACCTTCTAAACCATGCGCACCAAAAGCGCCTAAAATAACAGCTAGTGCACCAAAAAATGCAGCCACTAGGATGATTCTCTTATTCATTAATCGAAAATTACGTCTATATTTTATTAATGCTGGATAAATGTATCAAATCTTCCTCAGAAAAGGAGAATATTTGTTAAATTTATTGTTACAAAGGAGTACTTACATTTGTGACAACTCAGGTTCCAGATATTTTTTAGTACGTTTGTTATTAGATATGAGAAATACGATTATTGTTACTGTCCTACTTTTTATAGCCGTAGTTGCGGCTTCCATCTACTACTTCTCCGACAGCAGCAGCAAGCAAGAAACTGCGACAAAAACACTTCAGTATTTACCTGCTGATACCTACTTTATTGCAGCTTTCAGAAATAACGAAACAACGGATACCATATTCCAGAATTTCGAACTGTTTGAAGCAATTCAGGGAAAACAAGATTTTGACAATCTCAAAACAATTAAGCAGGATTTCTTAAGTGCGGCATCGATTAAAGGGAAAGTGCAGGATGTGGAAGTCATTCTTACCTATCACCCTACAAAATCGGGTATTGCATCATTATATACGGTCGGTCTGAATGAAAAAATAAACGATAAGATCTTAGAAGTTTTATTTCAAGGTGTAGATAAGAAATACAAGAAAAATCAAACTGACACGCTAGGTCACCGCATTTACAGTTTTGATAAGGGTATTAAAGATTCTGTGCTGTTCTGTACACTTCATGAAAATATTCTTTTTGCTGGTTATAATCCTTCAATAATCCATCAGGTCATTGATAAATCGGTTAAAAAATTAGATCATAAGCAAATTGAATTCTTCATCAGTCAAAACAGTAAGAATACCCCGTTAAGTCTTTATTTTAGTAATAATCAAATTGCAGCTCTAGCAAAAAAAATCATGCGCAGTAAGTTTGGCATGTATCTTAATCAAATTGATTCATTACAAGGATCTACAGCCTGGAATCTAAACTTCAAAGATGATGCATTAATTTTTAAAGGAGAAACGCAGCTTAATCTGAATCAGCATAACTATCTGCAACTTTTTGCTCATCAATCACCACAAGTGCAAACTTTAGCTAATTTTTTACCAAAAAACACCTCTTCCTACATTAACTATAGCCTTTCTGATATCAATAGCTTTCATCGCTCACTTAGCGATTTATTTACCTATCGAAAGGAAGCTGATAAAATTAAGAGCCATCAAAAGCTCATTGAGAATGAAGGAAAAGTAATCTTTCAAACTGATATTTTACCTTTATGGAATGATGAATTTGCAATTGCGGAATTGGATAATGAGAATATTCTAGGTCTTGTTAGTTTAGCTGATAGCAGTAAATTTATAGAAACTTCAAAAAAAATAAGCAGCAATCAAGGAGATGATATCTACCAATTTGATTATTCCAACATTCTTTATTCGAGTTTCGGAGATCCCTTCAAAAGTTTTCAGCGTCCATACTTTACAAGAATCGGAAAAGTACTTGTTGTGGCAAATCAGACCGGTGTTCTACGAAAGTACCGTCAGGCTTATTTTGATAACCAGATGATGTCTGGAACAGCCATCTTCAAGAATCATACTGCCATTCAGAGCAACAGAGCGAATGTTACGTTTTATATCGAACCTGAAACAGCGAAGAATACAATCAATAATAACTTAAAGTCGGAGTATGCTAAAAACTTCAGAGATAAGGAACTTTTTGGTTATCAAAATTTTTACTCGACTTCTTTGCAAGTAAGTGGAAATGCTGGTGGATTTATTTCAGGTTTTTATGCCTTATACAAATCTAAAAATCGTTTTGGAGGGACTGCGGCATGGACATTTCAAATGAACTCAAAATTAATCAATAATCCTTGGGTATTTAATCAAACTGAAAACAGCAAATTTATTTTAGTACAAGAGCAGGATCATACCGTCTATGCACTCAGCCCTTCTGGTAAAGAATTATGGAAAACACTCTTTCAGGGAGAAATTTTAGGGCAACCGATTCAATTACAGGACCGTAGTATACTTTTGAATACCAGAAGTCGTCTGTATCGTTTTTCTCCTGATGGAAAGTTAATACCTGGTTTTTCTGTGGCTTTACCGAGCAATGCCTCTGCAGGTCTTACACTGACAAATTTCAACAATGAAAAAAGAATCTATATTCCGTGCTCAAACCAGATAGCTGTATACGATCTGACGGGGAAAAAGATCGAAGATTGGAAAAATCCAAGCTTGAACAGCAAAATTTTATTTGATTTGAAAGCAGCTACAATTGCTAATCAAAATTTTATCATTGCAGGAACCAGTCAGGGATCAGTTTACTTTTTTAATGAAGCAGGTACTCTTATCCGTAAAGAAGAGCTTAATGTCAATGGGCAAACGTTAAAGAACCCAATTGGGTTGATAACAACTTCGGATATGAAGAATTCCTTTGTTATTGTACCGAAAGATAAAGGAGAAGTGATTAAAGTTCCTTTCGAGGGAGATCCGATCAAATTAAAAATTGGCGATTGGGGCACAAACTTTACGTTCAACTTTGAAGATGTAAGTGGCAGTGCAGATAAAGATTACGTTGTTCTTAGTGACAATAATCTATCTGTGTATAACCAGAAAGATAGCACTAAATATTTTGCATACAAATTTGTGGACGATGTCAGCAACAGACCTTTATTCTTTAAAGTGACAAACAATAACGATCTTGTTGCTGTAGGTACAGATAACCGTATGATTTATATCTTCAATGAAGATGGTCTTGTAAGAAATGGCTTTCCTGTAGAAGGTATGTCAAAATTCTATTTTGGTCCTATCGATTTCGGGAATAATTCATCGTATTTAATTAGCTCTAAACGAGATCACAAAATTTATGTTTATAAATTTTAACAAATTGTATTTCAGAAATTTAAAAACAAAAATCAAAAATCAAAAACGTCTCAAATGTTTATAAAAAAATGCTATAAATATTTTTTTTTATAGTAGGTTTGCAGACTTAATACGAATATGCTGACATCAGAACAACTAAAAACACTTTTATCAGAACCTAAAAGAATTGTAATCACAACGCACTTCAAGCCAGATGGCGATGCGCTGGGTTCTTCATTAGGTCTATTTTATTGGCTGAAAGCCTATAAACATGATGTAAGCCTTATCGTTCCATCCGATTTCCCATCCTTTTTAGACTGGTTACCGGGTTTAGAACATGTGCGCATTTACACCAAAGAAGTACAAGAAAATCAAAAATTAATTGCCGATGCTGAAATCATTTTCTGCCTTGATTTCAATGGACTGTCCCGTATCCATGATATGGCAGTTCCTGTTGAAAACGCTACAGGTATAAAATGTATGATTGACCACCATCTTGAACCTCAAGGTTTTCATGATTATGAATATTGGGATCCTAAAGCTGCGGCAACTGCACAGCTAATTTTCAGATTTATAACAGCAGAAATGCAAGATGCTGGCAGTATCTCTGCAGATATGGCAACCTGCCTGTATACAGGAATTATGACCGACACAGGTTCATTCCGTTTCCGTTCTACGACTTCAGAAATACACCGTATAATCGCAAGCTTGATCGATTGTGGCGCACAGAACTGGGCTATTCACGAGCTGATCTATAACAGTTCTTCGGAAGGAAGATTAAAATTCTTAGGATACTGTTTACTCAATCGTTTAGAAGTATTCCCAGAGTACAACACGGCCATGATTTACGTTACCCAAGAAGATTTGAAAAGCTTCGAAGTGATTACTGGAGATACTGAAGGACTTGTGAATTATGCATTGTCAATTAAAGGAATTCGATTAGCTGCATTAATTATTGACAGAAAAGAACAAATTAAATTATCTTTGCGCTCGATTGGTGATGTTCCATGCAATGAAATATGCAAAACATATTTTAATGGCGGTGGTCATCTCAATGCATCTGGAGGAAATTCACATGATGACCTACAAACGGTTATCAATACATTTAAATCCGCTTTACCGAATTATAAAGAAATATTAACAAAATAAGATAGCAATAAAACTGAAATGAAGAAATCAATTCTATTATTCGCGGCATCAGGACTATTATTAACTGCTTGCCAAAATTTTAAAAAGGCTGAAGGTGGCCTAGAATACAAAATCGCTAAAGATGCTGGTGCTGAAAAAGCTGTATCTGGTGATTTATTAGCAGTAGATATCATTCAATCATCTGATAGAGATTCTACTTTGTCAAGTACATATGAAACAGGAACTCCTCAAATCGTACAATTATATCCAGATAGTATCATCAAGCAAAATCCAGGAGATCCAACAGGTTTATTCAAATTTGTAGGTGAAGGTGACAGTTTGGTATTCAAGATTAATTTAGATTCTATCACGGCTAAAACACAGCAACCAAAGCCACCATTTGCAGATAAATATATTATCTACACGATTAAAGTTCAAAAACACTTCAAAAAAGGTAAGTTAACTGACCAACAATTAGGTGAGCAGGTTACCAAATATTATGAAGAACAAACTGCAAAATTAAAAGGCGCTGAAGCTGGAAAAGTTGAGGCTTTCTTGAAAAACAACAAATTAGCACCTAAGAAAACTGCTTCTGGTTTACAATATGTTGTTACTAAGGCTGGATCAGGTAAAAATGCGGCTGTTGGTGACACTGTAGTTGTTAACTACATCGGTAGATTGACAAACGATAAAGTATTTGATACCAACCAAGCTGATCTAGCTAAAAAACATAACAAATTTAATCCACAAAGACCTTACGAGCCTTTACGTTTACATTTAGGTGTTGATGGCGTTATTACAGGTTGGACTGAAGCTTTCCAATTATTGAACAAAGGTTCAAAAGCTACTTTGGTTATCCCTTCTAATTTAGCTTATGGCGAACGTCCTGCTGGAGAGATCCCAGCATATTCACCATTAATTTTTGACGTGGAAGTTATTGACATTATTCCTGGAAAAGCACCTGCTGCAGCTCCAACGACAATTCCTGCAACAACAACTACACCGGCTACGCCTGTAAAGAAATAAGTACCGAAATTATCAAATTGAAAAGCGCTTATCGGTAATCCGATAAGCGCTTTTTTTTTGGGCGGACCTAAATTTAAAATTTATATTATATTTTCACAAGAATCACCTTTCCTTTATATCCAAATCAGGGTTAATAAAAATTCAAATCGCATGATTTTCTTTAAAAAATTTTAATGTTTTCTTTTGCCTTCCATGATAATTTAAAATCCATGTTTAAGCAGTTATCACATCTATTTTTCATATCCATGTTTACATTTTTTTACGTAAAAATTACTGCCAGAACTGAACAAATTAAATTATCTTTGATCTGAGATGTTTCCTTCCATAGAATAGGAAGACTATTTAAAAGGAACAGAATCTCAATACGACTAAAGTCGTATGACCAGATTATAAGAATTAATAAAAAAATAAGAAAGCAATTAAACTTAAATGAAAAAATCAATTTTACTATTCGCGGCATCAGGGCTTTTATTAACTGCTTGCCAAAACTTTAAAAAGGCTGAGGGTGGCCTAGAATACAAAATCGTGAAGGATGCTGGTGCAGAAAAGGCAGTTGCAGGTGATTTATTGTCGGTAGATATTATTCAAAAATCTGATAGAGATTCTGTCATGTCGAGTACTTACGATGCAGGAGTTCCACAAATCCTACAATTATATCCGGATAGTATCATCAAGCAAAACCCAGGAGATCCAACTGGTTTATTCAAATTTGTAGGTGAAGGTGATAGTTTGGTATTTAAGATTAATTTAGATTCTATAACGGCTAAAACAAAGCAGCCAAAGCCTGATTTTGCTGACAAATACATCATTTATACGATTAAAGTTCAGAAACACTTCAAAAAAGGTAAATTAACAGACCAACAATTAAGTGAGCAGGTTACGAAATATTTTGAGGAACAGACTGCAAAATTAAAAGGGGCTGAAACAGGGAAAGTTGAAGCGTTCTTAAAGAATAATAAATTAGCAACTCAGAAAACTGCTTCCGGTTTACAATATGTAATTACAAAACCAGGATCAGGTAAAAATGCCGCTGTTGGTGATACAGTAGTTGTTAATTACGTTGGCAAATTAGCAAACGATAAAGTATTTGATACCAATCAAGCTGATCTTGCTAAAAAATATAAAAAATTCAATGCACAAAGACCTTATGAACCTCTTCGTCTACATTTAGGTGTGGATGGTGTTATAACAGGCTGGACGGAAGCTTTCCAATTATTGAACAAAGGTTCAAAAGCAACTTTGGTTATCCCTTCTAATTTAGCTTATGGCGAACGTCAGGCTGGAGAGATCCCGCCATATTCGCCTTTAATTTTTGACGTAGAAGTTATTGACATTATTCCTGGAAAAGCTCCTGCAGCTGCTCCAACAACAATTCCTGCAACAAAATTGACTCCTGCTACACCAGCAAAAAAATAAGGATATAAATATTTAATGAAAAAGGGCTTATTGGTAATTCAATAAGCCTTTTTTCATTCGTCTTCTATTTCCAAATGTTAATAAACCCTTCAATGCGATAAAGATCAATAATTGTCTTGAGCATTACGCAAAATTGGCTTGGTTAAATCAATAATCGTCAGAATTTTATTATCGGTAAAACTGTTAGCAATTTGCTTGAAATCGTGACCTGACAAAGTGTACTTAAACAAATAAAGAAGGAAATAAGAATAAGTAAGCGTTTGATTTTTATATCAAGTAAATGGATGGATGAGTGACAATATCTTTTCTAATTGACGGATAGATGAGTGCTATAAATCCCATAGTAAAAGGAAGGAATATGCATTATTTAGATAATTTAGCTACAATATTCTTAAATACAGGAATTTTACCCCATTCTAAATAACTAAAACAGTTAAAAGTTTGATCAAATATTTCTCATTTTTAACAAAAAATCAAAAAAAAAGCTGTGCAGTTTTATATTCATAATAAAACAGCTATATGAGTTTCTAATTTTCAAAGCATTGGCGCTATATCCATCACCGTGATAATGACTAAGTTTCATCAAATTAGGTCGTTTCATCCTAAACATTTATTTTTACCGTCGCTATAACTATAATCCATGTTACTAACAGATACCCATACCCATATATACTACCACACCGAAAACGATTCACTAGCAGAACAAATGCAACGTTGCTTTGATAAAGATATTCATCGCCTTTTTCTTCCAAATGTCAATAGTGCATCGGTAGCTGCAGTCATGAAAACTGTTGAAGCATACCCAAACAACTGTTTTCCGATGCTCGGTTTACACCCCTGTGATGTAAAAGAAAACTATCAAGAAGAACTAACAAAAATCTATGCGGCACTGCAGCAACACAAAGTGTATGCTATCGGAGAAATTGGCCTAGACCTGTATTGGGACAAATCTACTTTGGAGATTCAAAAAGATGCATTTCGTCAGCAGGTACAATGGGCTAAAGATCTTAATTTACCAATAGATATTCATTGTCGTGAGGCTTTTGACGAATTATTTGAATTATTGGAAGAACTAAAAGATGAAAAGCTTTTTGGGGTATTACATTGTTTTACAGGAAATATTGAACAAGCGCAACATGCTATCGATCTGGGTTTCGCACTGGGTATTGGCGGAGTTGTCACTTTTAAAAAAGCGGGGCTTGACGAAGTGGTTAAACAGATAGACCTACAACATATTGTACTGGAAACAGATGCGCCTTATCTAGCTCCGATGCCGTTTCGAGGCAAACAAAATGAAAGTAGTTATCTGTACTATATAGCACAAAAAATAGCTGACATTAAAGAATTACCCATAGAACAGGTAGCGGCAATAACAACTGAAAACTCAAAAAGAATATTTGGAATCTAACTCACATCATGCATAACATATTTATCATATACACAGGTGGCACCATAGGAATGGTCAAAGACGAAACGGGAACTTTCGTTCCCTTTGACTTTGAATTAATCAAGCGCAATCTTCCAGATCTAAGTCGATTAAATTATAAATTAACCGTACATTCCTTTAATCCCATTATTGATTCTTCCAATATGAAGCCTGAAATATGGATTGAAATGGCACAGATCATTAAGGATAATTACGATGAATATGATGGTTTTGTCATCTTACATGGATCGGATACCATGTCATTTTCGGCTTCGGTTTTAAGCTTTATGCTGGAAGGGCTACAAAAACCTGTCATTTTATCAGGTTCTCAATTACCGATCGGAGAAATTCGCACCGATGCAAGAGAAAACATGATGACTGCCTTAGAAATTGCGTCTACAAAGCATTTTGGGGTCTCCATGATTCAAGAAGTATGTATTCTATTTGACAATAAATTATTTAGAGGTAACCGATCTTTCAAATATAATTCGGCAAAATTTGAAGCTTTCCGTTCCCCCAATTATCCGGTTCTTGTAGAGGCAGGTATTCATCTCCAATACAATCAAGATGCTTTATTAAACAACAGTGGTAAAGAGTTTATTTTGCATACCAAACTTGACGATCGCGTGGGTGTTCTGAAATTGTTTCCAGGAATAAGTCCTAGCACAATCAGAGCAGTATTAAATTCGGATGTCCGTTCTATTGTTATGGAAACATTTGGCTCCGGAAATACCACTACCGATCAATGGTTTTTAGATTTGCTGAAAGAAGCCATTGATAACGGTAAGAATATTTTAAATATATCACAATGTAAGGTTGGTTCTGTTGAACTGGGGCGTTATGAGACGAGCACTGGACTAAAAGCGATTGGAGTACTCAATGGTTACGATATGACTTTTGAAGCTGCTGTAACAAAGCTCATGTACCTACAGGGTGAATGCGAAGATCAAAAAGATGTTGCCTATTGGATCGAAAAGGATATCAGAGGTGAATTGACCATTAACGATTAATTTCTTCATTAATAAAATTGAATTTGGATAAATTTTACATAGGATAAGATTCCCAGCACTTGAAGAAAATTCGAAAATTGGGTAATTACTTAACTGCATTCTTGTAGCATAAAAAAGAGCGAGGAGATCTAAAGATCTGCTCGCTCTTTTTTATAGTTGTTTTACTTTACAATAGCTGTCTGATCAGGCAGTACATTAGTTTATAGCTGCAAGCACTTCTGATACCACAAAGTTACTACCTCCTATAAAAATTAAATCTCCGTCCTGGTATTGTTCTTTTGCTGCTTCAAAGGCTTTTACAACAGGGCCATATGCATTTCCTTCTAGTCCCAATAGATGTGCTTCAGCGGCAAGTTCTTCTGAAGGCATCGCTCTAGGCATATCAGGGTTACTAAAATAGTAGATCGCGTCCGTTGGCAGTAGTGGCAACATATGTCCTAAATCTTTATCTTTCATTGCTCCTATTACAAAATGCAATTGCCGATAGTTCGTATTGGCTAAATTTTTCAGAATTTCCCTAATTCCATCCTCATTATGTCCAGTATCGCAAATGATAAAAGGTTTTTTGGAAAGTGTCTGCCAGCGACCTTGAAGGCCGGTAAAAGACTGTACTTTTCGCAAACCATTTTTAACAGCTTCCTGTGGCAGATCATAACCTCGTACCCGCATATGATCAACAATCCGCAAGACACCTAATATATTTTTTGATTGATACGTTCCTTTTAGATCTAATTCATATTGCTCGATATGACCTTCCTTATCCCTCACTTCAATCAATAAGTGATCTTCATTAATGGCTTCAATTTCTGATTGCAATTTGTCGGATGCAAACTCAAGCGCTGCATTTTCAAGCTTAGCTTTTTCTAGAAATACGGGCGCAGTATCTTTATGATATTCCGATACGACAACAGGAGTATCTTTTTTTATAATACCTGCTTTTTCAGATGCTATAGCTGGAAGCGTATCACCCAACATATTCATATGGTCAAAACCGATGTTAGTTATTAAGGATGCCAGTGGCATGATGACATTTGTAGAATCAAGACGACCACCTAAACCAACTTCAATGATGGCAATATCAACGTGCTGTTTTGCAAAGTAATCAAATGCCATAGCCACCGTAACCTCAAAAAATGAGGGTTGAATCTCTTCAATCAGTGCATGCAGATTATTCACAAAATCAATAACAAATTGCTCATCGACCATCTGTCCATTGATACGAATACGTTCCCTAAAATCTAATAAATGTGGTGAAGTATACAGGGCTGTTTTATATCCTGCCTCTGCAAAGATAGAAGCCAACATGTGAGAGGATGAACCTTTCCCATTCGTACCGGCAATATGAATAGATTTAAATTTATCTTGTGGATTTCCTAACGCATGAAGTAATGCTAAGGTATTATCTAAATCCTTTTTATAGGCGGATGCCCCGTCACGGGTAAACATAGGTAATCGAGCATATAAATACTCGATTACCTCATTATAATTATGCATTGACAATAAATTTTATCTTAGTTTAAAATTGAATACAATTCTGCCTGTCTGAGAGTCAGGCGCATTTGGCAATTGATTCAATCGAGCTCCACGAACAGCTCTTTCACATTTTTCCAATAAGCTTGGATCCGTGATGGTTGTACCTTTCACTCCGGCACGTGCATAAATGATCACTCCCGATTGGTTGACGCGGAACTCAACAGCTACTTTACCAGCCTGCTGTCCATTATCATCAATCTGAGGTCTCTGCGTAAAACTTCTATTTTCAATTGAAAGCATCATATTACCGTTTCCAGAACCACCTTCACCGTAATTACTGGCTAAAGGATCACCTAATTTACTACCTTGATTGCCAGGTACCGTTCCTGTACCATCACCAGAACCTGTGCCGTTATTCTTTTTGCCTTTATAAAGGGCGTTCGAATTTACTGCAGGTTTACTATCCTTCACTTCTTTTGTTGTTTCAGGTGCAACTGTCTTTACAGGTTTTGAAGCCTTAGTAACAACAGGAGCATCTTCTACATCTTGTGTCACGACAGCTTTGTCAGCAACCTGCTGTGTAGGTGTCGGTGTCGGTATTTCTTCTGGAACGACGCGATCTGGTTTTACATTATTAGCATTGGGATCTACAGAAGGTTCTTCAACACTCATGTAATCATCGCCCATGCCTTCTTCTGCTGTACCATAATTCACAACCATACCGCCCATACCGTATTCATCGGGCATTTTGGTTCCAAAAATGACAAAGAAACTTATCAATACCAAAATCCCCATTATAGCAGTAGAAATCCCTAATGCTTTGGGGAAGTTATTTTCCTCATGTTGAAGATGGTAAGCCATGTATTTATCTCCTATTCTTTAAAATTAGAACTTAAACCTTAAAAAAGGTTTAAAACTCTTTAATCTTTCTTTGGTTCTGTCGCCAAAACAACTTTTATTTTCAAGCGGTTGGCAATATCCATTACTGAAATAACATTCTGAATAGGGACTGAATTATCAACATACATCATGATCGTCAATTCTTCTCCTGTTCTCATTTGCGATTGGATTGCTGCTTCTAATGCATCATAAGGTACAACTGCCTTTTCAACATGGTAAGCTAAATCCGAGGTAATCGAAACCGTCAATGTTTTTTTGGATACAGACTGCTCTCCAGCACTGGATTTTGGAAGTAATAACTTCACAACCTGCGGATTGGAAACAGCAGATGCCAACAAAAAGAATAACATCAGAAAGAACATGATGTCGTTCAATGCTGAAGTATGTACTTCAGCTGCTGGTTTATTTTTTCTACTTCTTAGATTCATTATTCTAAATTTTAATTGATTAATTAGCTATACGACCCTGCGATTATGCGCCAGGTTCATCTAATAAATCAATAAATTCAACTGCATCTGTCTCCATACGTAAGATCAAACGCTCCACCATCATATTTAGGATATGGTAACCAATATAAGCTAAGATACCAACTGTTAAGCCAGATGCCGAAGCTACCATCTTCACATAAAGACCTCCGGATACTGAACCAATATCAATACCACCAGCCATCTCTACTTCATGGAAAATTGTAATTACTCCAAAAATTGTTCCTACGAAACCAAGCATCGGCGCAATACCTGCAATAATACCTAGAATATTAATGTTCTTTTCCAATTTAGCAACCTCAAGTTTACCTACATTCTCAATAGCACCTTCAATATCTTTGATTGGACGTCCTACACGTAGTAATCCCTTTTGCAACATACGTCCTAATGCTGAGTGACTCGAACGGCAAACTGCTAAAGCAGCGTCCAATTTACCAGAAAGCACACTTGCCTTTACTTGTGACATTAGTGAAACATCATACTTTGCAGCTTTACGAATAGTCAGGAAACGCTCAAAAAAGATGATCAAACCAATAAACAACAATAATAAAATGGGAACCATAATCCATCCCCCCTTCATCATCATTTGAATTAAGCTCAAATTTTCGTCTCTTACTACAGGTACTGCTTGCTGTGCAGCTTGATTAACGGTGTCCAAAAGATTGCTGTCGCTTTGAATCAATGACATAATAATTTATAATTTTAAAATTGTTTATATTAGACTATTTCGCTATTTTCTCTACCCATGCTCCTGAAAAAGTCTTCGCGACAGTTGCCTGGTCCCGATCGGCTTCTTCTTTGGTCATGTAGGTATCCCAAATCACACGTTTTTTATTTCTTTTAAATTTGCTATCAACTGCCCGCACAGTGTGATATCCTTTTTTACGCAACCTCAGCACTTCCTCTTCTGCCAATTCCATTGTTTTTGGCGTGGCAATAACCAATTGATAATTTGGCTGTGCTACAGGTACTGATTCTTTTACGACTACCGTTTCCTTTGGTGTTGTTTGAAATGCTGCTGTATCCACTTTTAGAGAATCAACTGTTGCAGTTGAATCTTGCTTCAGTTGTGTACTATCGATTTTAGGTAGTGTATCCACTGGTGCAGCAACGACGACCGGTGCAGTTGCTTGTTTCTTTCCAAACAATTGATCCTTCAATGACGGATTAAGCAAGAAAGCAACAATAACAGACACCACAATAATGATCGCTGCCGAAATATAATACCAAACTGTATTTGATTTATTACTTCTTTCCTGATAAAATATCGCTGGATCAGTATCTGCTCCTTCGTCAATCGTTTCGGATACAGGTTCATGTATTATCGGTGCTACAGGTGTTTCAACTGGTAAAGGTGCTACCACTACCGTTTCAGGTACGATTTCCTCTTCTACTTGCTCTGTATCTGCCGGTTCATCCTCGATAATATCTTCCACGGGTTCCTCTAGTTCAGTCGGAGAAAATGGAATATTTTCTTCCAATTCACGATCGGGAATAACAGTCTCTATTTCTGGAGCAATAACATGTCTGATCGGTTCAAAATTAAAACCTGAGAGATCTAATGGTTTAAAAACTAAACTTGAACCATAGCTCACAATGTGTCCTAAGTCCTCAAGTTTAGCCTGTCCATTTTGGATCAATTGATCCTTTAAATCAGCAACAGCATCCTGCAACACCTGAGTTGCGGCATCAAGATTCAGGTTTTGCTGTTGTTGTATGTAATGAATAAAATTAAAACCGCTTTCAGCTGTAGAATCAAATTCCACATAAGAAATAGGTGGTAAAAACAGGTCGCGCTGCTTATCGAACTGAGCTGCGGAATGCTTTCTTTTGAACACCCCCAAGCCCTTAACGTAAACTTCAGCGTAACGCTTTAATAGATTATTGATGTTTTTACCTAAATTCATTCTTGTTCCTTATTTGCTAACGCAAAGTTATAATCTTCTTGTATTAAAAAGAAAAGTTTATACCACCAATTATATTAAAACCTAAACGTGGGTAGTATTGATAGCGCTCGTACTCTTTTCCAAAGATATTATTAGCCTTTACAAAAACACCCAATTGTTTTTTAATACGGTACTCTGCTCCTGCATTAAAATCTGCAAAAGAAGGGATGGTTACTTTACTTGGATTTTCAGATCTTACTGTTGCACTTGTATATGTATAAGCTAAAGCGGAAGTCTGCCCTTGTGTAGATAATTCAGCATCTACAAAGAATTTATCCGAAATATTGAATCTTGCATTGGCTAAGAAACGGAATTTCGGCAATGACCATGCCTCTTCATTATCTTTCACTTTGTAATCATCGATATTAAGTTTACCGCTTAAATTAACTAATTGTGAAACACGGACATTCATCTCACCCTCTATACCAAAATGAGTTGCTTTACTTGAATATCCATCATAAATGACATCAAATTTGTAGGGAACAAAACCGCCTCCTAATTCTTCTCTACTATTCACATACAAAGGAAGTCCTTCGATCTGCTTGTAAAATGCTTTTACTTTATAGCCAAAATTTGCTCCTGCATTCCCCTTTAATCCTGCATATACATTTAGTTTTTCAAGAGTATTGCGTACATCAATATTGCTATTTAAGTAAGGATTTTCTTTTGCAAAACCACGTAATGATCCTTGTTTAACACCTCCATTTGCACCTGCAAATAAGTATACATACTGCGGTACAACTGCAAAATCAGCTTCCACTGTTGGAAAAACATTAAAACGGCTGGTATCTCCAAACTCAGAAACGAGATTGGCACCCAAAGTAACATTATAATTATCACCTTTAAATTTAATGTATGGATTGATCGATGCTACATGATTTTTTGTTGCCACCTTAACATCTTCAACTGAGTTAAAGCTAGCACTTAGATTAGCCCCCACATTAAATGTGTTGACTTTTTTATTCACATAACCGGATATGGCGAATGAATTTTCTTTAGCATCATATTTATCTTTAAAAAGATAAGCATCTGCTTTCGCAGAATAGCTTACCGCCCCGGCCTTATCCACATCTGCATTACTTGTCAGTTCACCGTTGAAATAGATATCATTAAAAGCCTGTGCCTCTGGCGTTGTATTGATTAAATTAGAACTGTTATCAAACACCTGTCCGTAGAAGTTTGTCGAATAACGATTATATCCTAAAGTTCCATTTACTGTAAAAGGTTCGTAAACACGACGGCCAAAAATACCGACATCCTGTGTAGCAAACTTCTGACCTTCAATACTGCCTTTTTGGTTTAAGTGCTTGGCAAATAATCCGAATCGTGTATTTTCAAATTTATCGACGGCCAAATATGCTTCTCCTAAGATGGTATTGTAGTTTCCTACACCAAATTTAACATAGTTACTTGTTTGATCAGCAAGTTGTGAGAAAGGCAATTCTTTCACATTTAACTCACGCAATCCAGTATTGATATCGAGTTTCTTATCTGAAATATTATTATAGCTCAACTTAGGCTGATACTCCCTTTTATTGGTCATATCAGGACTACGACGGATTTTTACCGCATCTGCAAGAATAGGTTTATAATCACGTACGACATCAAAAGAATCAATTGTCACTGGTGTAGCAGGATCAACTTTTTTTGGTGTTTCTTGTGCAAAGGAGTGCATTCCAGCTCCCAATAACAAGGTTGCTAATGTATATTTCTTCACTGTTGTATTGTGCAACTTCTTCATTATTTCCTATTTCTTTTTGTTCAATTTTTCTAGACGAGCTTTTGCTGTTGGCAAAATATCATCCTTACCGTCATAATTCTCAATCACACTTTCTAAAGTAGATTTCGCCTGGAAGTTATCTCCTTTTCCTACGTAAGCATCTGCCATTAGGATAAAACTTTTTGCAACCCAGTAATCATAAGATGAAAACGAATCTGAAACATCAAAAGCAGACTTAATAGCGGCTTCGTATTCTTTATTTTCATACTGCATCAAGGCAACATTATAACGTGCTTCAGCACCAATAACTGTACGGCTCTTTAATGCTGCTAAATTAAATTCCTTCAGCGCTTCTGCACGCTTACTTTGTTTCAAATATGCTTTACCTGCATAAAGTGATGCATTTGCGATCTCTTCCTCAGATGATTTTTCGTAATTTCTTACTGCATTGGAATAATTCAATGCTTCTTTATAATCACCGATCTCGAAATAGCTGACCATTAAATTGTTGATCGCATAGCTGTAATTAGATTTATACTCAGAAGTCAATTCTAATTTTTTCAACAGTTGTGTTGCTTCATTATATTTCTTCTGTTTCAAATATAAGCGGGATACACTCACCAAAGTACGTTCTGTATAAGCGCTTGTCCAGTCATTCAAGATAATGTTATAGTCATGTAAGGCCTCATCGGTATGACCTAAAGCCGCATTACTTTCAGCACGGATAAAACGCGCATATTTCTCTTGAATAGGCTTAGGGAATTTATCAAAATAAGCATTCACGGCTTCAACTGCACCTTGGAAGTTTGATCTTGAGAATAATGTTGTTGCTGTAGAAAATGTACGGCTATCCTGCTCAGATGTTGTTAAATTTCCAATATTGGTACCAGTAGCATATTTGATATAACCAGTAGCATCACTATTGTCTAAATAGATATTTTCAATAGATCGCATTGCTTGCTTAGCTTCATCCGTTGTTGCATATTGATCCACTACGCGTTGGAAAGTCTTTAAAGCAGCTTCGTTATTATCTTGATTATATTGTACTAAACCAATTGTTACCAAAGCACGAGGCACATAACTACTACGTGGATATTTCTCCACCATCGTTTGTAATCCTGAAATAGCTTGTTCGGACTGTCCCATTAAGAAATACGTGTAAGGTATCTCAAAAGAAACGTCATCGGCATAATTTGATGTCGGATATTTAGCAATTACAGACTTCAGCGTGGCAATTTTACCTTCATTATTTCCCTGTAGTCCCTGAATGATACCACGTTGGAATAATGCGTAATCTTGACTAGCTGCTTTTCCATTAATCAATCGATCATACTGCTCCATTGCTTTACCGTAGTTCTTTGCTGAGAAATAAGAGTCCCCTAAACGAGCAATAGCATCGTTACGGGTATTCAACTCGATTCCTTTTGAACCACCTGTCGCTAAAAAGCGTTCAAAATAATTTGCAGATGTATTGTAGTTTCCATTTCTAAATGCAGCATATGCTAAAGCATAATTAGCATAATTGTAAACATCAGTTTTTGCTGCTGCCGGTAAACGTAAAAATTTATTAAAATTGGTTACGGCTTCTCCATATTTACGAACTTCATACATCGCCTCTGCTTTCCAGTAGGTAGCTAACGCATAGATTTCTTCATCATAACGATTTGCTTCAGAACGCATGAATAATGAAATTGCATTTTCAAATGCACGTTCGTTATAATACTCTAAACCTCTATAATAAGTTACTTTTTGATAAGCGACATTTGCTTCTCTACCTCTTTTCTGAATGGTTTCTAAGATATCAACAGCTTCGCGGTAGTTCTTTGTGCTCAATAAAACTTCAGCTAATAAAGTTTTCGCTTCTTCCTGACGTTTTGATTTTGGATAAGTTTTCAGATATTCCTGAGTGGAAGCTAATGCTACTTGATGGAATTCCAATTCATAAGAAAGCTTAGCATAGTTAAATAATCCTTCTTCTTGCAGATCTTTATCAAAATCTAATTTTGAGGCTTTGAAGAACGCGTTACGTGCTGCTTGCTTATTTCCTTTTTTCAAGAATGAATCTCCCAATGTAATCATCGCACTTTGATAATATGCATCAGGTTCTGTCATTTTTTCCAATTCTGTTATTGCCTTATCATAATCTTTCAATTTGTAAGCGATATAACCGATTTGGTAGCTATCTTGATTATTCTGTGTTTTTCCTTGATCTTGTGCCTGGAACTTATCGTAGTAACTTTTAGATGATTTTAAATCTCCTTTGATAAAGTAGGTCGCCGCCACAATACGGAACAATTCGGTTTCATTCTCCTGTTTCGTGCGTTGCATAATTGGCAATGCATAGTCCAAAACGTCATCGTAACGTTTGTCCAAGAAATACAAAGCTGTAATGTAATAAGGATAACTTGTTTCAAATGTTTTTGAACCATTCAAACGTTCAAACTCATTTAATGCCGTTTTATACTCCGCATCTAAATAACATAAATAAGCGTAGTAATAAATTGATGCTTCCTGGTATTCAGACTTTTGATCTTTTAATGTTTCAAAAAGTGGTTTAGCAGCAGTATAATTCTTTGTTGTAAAGTAAGAATATCCCAATTTAAAACGATATTCTAAACTTTCATTACCTGCCAGATTTTTACTATCGATTTTGGTAAACCACTCAATAGCTTTTACATAATCTTTCTTAGCATAGTAAGATTTTCCAATTTGAAAATATGCTGCTTTTGCGTTAGCACTACTTGGATAGTCTTGGATATATTTCAAAAACTGTGCTTCGGCATCTGTTTCCCCCAACTCTAAAGCACATACAGCTTGATAGTAGCGTACATTTTCTTTCAACAGCGTTAGTTCTTCTGTTTCATCCAATTGCAAAGAGGATTTTGTCCGTAACGCTTCTACACGATTAAATTGTTCTGAAGCAGATGTAAATTTGCCTCTTTCAAACAACTCCATCCCGGACTTGTATGCTTTGTTGATTTGTTGCCATTCTGTTTGCTGTGCTAAAGCTGGTGTCGCCATCAAACTTAGCGCAAACCCTACCTGGTAAATCTTTTTATACATAATATGTGAAATATTTTATATGTTTTTATTTTGTATTGCAAGTACTTAGCTCATAAAAGCGAAGTAAAATTCATAGTAATATTCAAAGTACTAAATTAAGCCTAAAATAAGGAGTTTTCCTCAAAAGTTATTCACAATTGTTAACATTATTCAAAGTATAACGTATTTAATACAAAAAAAATATGCCTGATTTAAAAATAAAAAATCAGGCATATTGATCTATATTGACAATTAATGCTATCCGCGCTGTCCTGCCAATAGGTAAAGTACAGCCATACGTACTGCTACGCCATTTTCTACTTGATCTAAAATAATAGAATGCGCGCTATCTGCAACGTCCGAAGTAATCTCTACCCCTCTATTAATAGGTCCTGGATGCATAATTGTTATTTCTTTATCCAATGAATCCAACAGTGTTTTATTCAATCCATACAACATGGTATATTCTCTTAGGGATGGAAAGTAAGCGATATCTTGTCTTTCCAGCTGGATGCGTAACATATTGGCTACGTCACACCAGTTCAAAGCTTTCATTAAGTCATGCTCCACTTTTACTCCTAATGAAGTAATGTATTTAGGAATCAATGTTGTTGGTCCGCACACCATCACTTCAGCTCCCTGTTTTTGTAAACATAGAATATTGGATAGTGCTACACGTGAATGGGTAATATCACCTATTATGGCAACTTTACGTCCTGCGACATCTCCAAAGCGCTCACGAATGGAGAAAGAGTCTAACAAAGCTTGAGTCGGGTGTTCATGTGCTCCGTCGCCGGCATTAACAATTTGTGCGTTAACATGCTTACTTAAAAACACACCTGCTCCAGCATAAGGATGACGCATAACAATCATATCAACCTTCATCGCTAAGATATTATTGACGGTATCGATCAATGTCTCACCTTTACTTACAGAAGAAGAAGAGGCCGCAAAATTAACGATATCTGCAGAGAGTCTTTTTTCAGCTAGCTCAAATGATAAACGTGTACGTGTAGAATTTTCAAAGAAGACATTTGCGATTGTAATATCACGAAGTGAAGGAACTTTTTTAATCGGTCTGTTTAAAACTTCTTTAAAGTTACTCGCTGTATTTAAAATTAATTGAATATCAGATTCATTTAAATCTTTTATTCCTAACAAATGACGTGTACTTAATTGTTCAGCTGTTGATGACATTTTTAATGTATTCAGATTTTCTTTATTCTATTTCTTTTCTGTTACCAAGATGATACTATCTTGATTATCCAACTCTTTCCAATTCACAATCACTTTCTGAGAATCAATAGAATCCACTTGGATTCCAATATAATCGGGCTGGATCGGAATCTGTCTCGAAAAACGGCGATCAACCAGAACCAATAGTTCGATACGTTCAGCGCGACCAAATGCTTGGATTGCATCCATTGCAGAACGAATGGTTCGACCAGTCCAAAGGACGTCATCCATTAAAATGACTTTCTTACCTTCTACAATAAAATTAATGTTTGTGCTGTTAGCTAAAATGGGACCATCGTTTCCTTTTCTACGAAAATCATCACGATAAAATGTAATATCCAAATCACCACTTAAAATTGAAGTACCTAACATCTTCTCTAATTCCTTGACAATGCATTTGGCTAAGAAAGTTCCGCGAGGCTGTATACCAATTATAACTGTATTTGAAAAATCTCCATGATTCTCAATCAATTGACGACAAAGTCTTTGAATGGTAATCTGAAATTTTGGTCCATCTAATAAAATCGACTGTTTCATTAAGGGAATGTTTAAGCAAACGTACCACTTTTTTTGAAAAAATCCGAATAAAAGATGAATTTAATATATCCAACGTCCCCTAATCTTTATTCAATCGGAGATGCTTTCTTTTTATTGATCAACCAATATACAGGAAGTCCTAAAATAATAAGAATAAATCCTGGCCAGGTATATTGTGGTTTATACAAGATGAGCAAAATACAGAAAGTGGCGCCAATAACAAGATAAATAACCGGAACAATGGGATAGCCCGCAGTTTTATAAGGGCGCTCCAATGTTGGAGCTTTAAATCTTAACCAAATAACGGCAAACACCGTGATCATGTAGAAAAGCACAATAACAAAGGATATCATATCGAGCAAATCGCCATACTGACCACTTAAACATAGCAAGGATGCCCATATACCTTGCAACCATAAAGAGCGCTCGGGAACTTGATATTTATTATTGGGGATTGCTTGTTTCAAGAACAGTCCATCTTTAGCCATACGCTGAAATACTCTTGCGCCTGATAACACAATACCGTTAACACAACCAAATGTGGATATCATGACTAAAATGGCCATAATGATCGTACCTGTTTCCCCTAAAATTTTATGTGCTGTTGCTACTGCAACCCGATCATTGACTGCAAATGCAATTTCATCTCTGCTTAAAGCAGCAAGATAAACATAGTTACATAGTAGATACAATACCATAACTAAAGAAGTTCCAATCACCATGGCACGTACGACGTTGCGTTTTGGATTTTCAATTTCTCCTGCTATAAATGTTACATTTTCCCAGGCTACACTGCTAAAAACCGATCCAACCATTGCTGCCGCTATACCTCCTAAAAGGATACCACCACTGATATCCGTCCAACCAAGGCCTTTTAAATTTTGATAGGAACTTAATCCATAACTTAGATTTTCTGAAAAATGATTCTCTTTAATCATAAATATACCACCTATGATCAACAGAATTAATGCAATTATTTTTGATGATGTAAAAAAAGACTGAATCATTTTACCACTTCGCACTCCCTTCGTATTAATAAAGGTGAGGACTAAAATAATGAACATGGCTAATACCTGAATCCAGGTGATCTTAAATGATCCATTTTCATATAAGGGAGGGGCATTATTAAGTTCAGGAATGAGATAGGCTGTAAATTTACCGAATGCCACAGCGACCGCAGCAATAGTTCCTGTCTGAATGACGGTAAAGAGACTCCAACCATATAGGAAGCCGGTCATTTTCCCAAAAACTTCCGTTAAGTAGGTATACTGCCCTCCTGCTTTTGGGAATAAAGCTGATAACTCACCGTAACAGATTGCGGCAGATACAGTCATTATTGCAGTAATAATCCAAACAATAATCACCCACCATCCGGAACCCAATTGCCGCATCATGTCCGATGAAACAATAAAAATACCGCTTCCAATCATTGATCCCATTACAATCATAATGGCATCCCAAAGTTTGAGTTGTCGATTCATATATTTTAGGTTGGTTACCTGACAACAAACTTACAAATATTCCTGAAAAACAACAGGTTGTCAAAAAATAAAAAATGCCTTCATTTCTAACTAAAATAGAAATGAAGGCGTAACAGTTTTGCGTATATTTAAACGCTTTATTGAAGTGAATTTTAAATCCTATCCAAAAAACTTAGATGGATCAAAACCATGTTCTTTCAAAACATCGTCGGGCACACCTGTCCACACTCCTGGTGTGTTTCCTTTAAAACCGATAGCCTTTACACCGATTTCACTGGTATAAAATCCAGAAGACGTTAGGTTACGCATCAGCGAGAAAAAAGCAACTCCTTGTTGCATTTCAGGTTTTGCTAATTCGGGATATGCGATATCATCTACAATCGCCAATTGCTCCTGTTGTTTACAGTTTACAAAAGCTTGTCCATATCTCTTTTGACTGTGTACATCCAGCCATTTCAATCCCCCGCGCATTGGAATTTTATTATCTGGTAAATCTTTCACGATGAACTCGATAAAATCTGGTACACCAGCATCCGTAGCACTTCCTGAAGATGCATCTTTCGGTATGATGATATCTGCTAAAACAGTTATTGTTGCAAATTCATGTTCATTAAAGAATTTTTCTTCTTGTAATGCTTTAGTACGTTCATATTCAAAATCCTGAATTCCGGGAATTCTGTCTGCTGCATCTGCAACAGCAGTTTTACTATTATCGGATTTACAGGAGCCTGCCAATAGACCAGTCCCAGCAGCGATAAGCCCTAATGCTTTTAGTGATTCTCTTCTATTCATGAGTTCTAGCTATTTAAATTTTTCTTTTCCTGTAAAATATATTCTGCTGTACGCATTGACAGGGCCAGTATAGTCCAAGTCAAATTTTTATCACCCTGTTGTACAAATGGCCCGGCATCTACAACAAACAGATTTTTACAATCATGTGCTTGCCCCCATTTGTTCAGAGCTGAAGTTTTAGGATCATTTCCCATACGTGTGGTACCACCTTCGTGGATAATTTTTCCTGGTGCTTCTAAACCATACAATGTATCTGCACCTGGAATCTTTGAGGTTATCACAGCTCCCATTTCGTGCATAACTGACTGAAATGTTTCTTGCATATGCTTTGCCTGTGCAATCTCCTCGTTTGCCCATTTATAATGGAAGCGCAATACAGGTATTCCAAATTTATCGACTTTATTGGGGTCTATTTCACAATAATTATCTATTCTGGCTAATGCCGTTCCTCTTCCTGCCATACCTACATTAGCGCCGTAAAAACTGTTATAATCCTGTTTTAAAGATTCTCCATATCCACCTAATGGCTTTTGCTTTCCATCAGGACCTTTTGCATTGTTATTTACATTGGGCACCCAGTTTAAAAAACCATAAGAAGGCATGTGTAAACCTCCTCCATACTCAATATGATAGCCACGAGGAAAATTAAGCTTCTTATTATCTTCCCACCATGGTGAGTAGATATGTACGCTTCCGACCCCATCTTCATTATAGCGTTTACGGTCTAACAATTGTGGTAAAAAACCGGAAAGACTTGCTCCCGTTGAATCATGAAGATATTTCCCCACGACACCACTGCTGTTCCCTACACCTCCTGGATGTGCTTTAGATTTCGAGTTAAGCATAATACGTGCACTCTCACATGCACTAGCTCCTAATATGACAGTCTTTCCTTTCACTGCGTATTCCTGTAAATCTTTGGTATCAACATATGAAACCCCGATAGCAATCCCTTCATCATTGGTCAATACTTCACGAACCATTGCATTATCGATTACTTTTAGATTTCCGGTCTTTATTGCTGGTATCACCAAACAGGAAGATGAAGAAAAATCGCCATATACTTTACAGGCACGTCCACACTGCCCGCAATAAAAACATGTACCTCTACCTTTGATTTCTTTGGATACTTCCGTTAATACTGCTCCACGCCCCGGAATAACAGGTACCCCTGCTTTCTTTGCGCCCTTAGCTATATATAGTTCATTCAATCGTGGTTTTGGTGGTTTCATAAAGATACCATCAGGTTCGTTATGTATGCCTTCTACTGTACCATATACACCGATCATACGATCTACACGATCATAAAAAGGTTTAACTTCGTCATAGGTAATTGGCCATGCATCAGTAACACCATCTTTAGGTTTGAAATCATCGGGCCCCATGCGCAATGATATTCTGCCCCAGTGGTTGGTACGACCGCCTAACATACGGGCACGAAACCATTCAAATTCAGTACCTCCTACTTTACTATAAGGCTCTCCTTCAAGTTGCCATCCTCCGTATGCGGCATCAAAGTCGCCAAAAGGACGGGTCGTCGAGGCACCGCGTCGGGGAGATTCCCAAGGCCAGCGTAGCTGTTGAGAATCTTTTGCCGGGTCATAAAAAGGACCGGCTTCCAACATCAGCACTTTAAGGCCTGCATTGGCAAGTATATAACCCGCCATACCACCACCGGCTCCCGAACCGACGACAATAGCATCATAGACTTCTGTACTTTCCTTTATTTGATAATTTAACATAATCAATTTTTAATTTTCTTAGAAGCCGTTTATCTTACGATTGAAAAAAATAAAACAACATGCACTTCAAATCTGTTTGGTTATAATTAATTGTATAGATGAAAGGACAAATTAGGTAAAATTACTCAAAATCACAAAACCGTTTTATCGTTTTAGCGCTTTGTAAACAAGCCTTTACAATTACCCTCCCATCATCCCCTTTTTATGACCATAAACCATATCAAGACTAAAATAAAGTTAGTATAAAGGTGCAGTTAAGAAAATGAGTTTTTTAAATGTCAGTATTAATGCTTGTTCATTCAAATATTTTTAATGTTATAAAAAAACACCTCCATGGTTGATCACGTGTTCTAGTAGCTGTCTGCTAACAAAAATAATAGACAAAAAAGAGGGGCTTACAAAACTGCAAGCCCCTCTTTTTTTCTATTCATCCATTATATTCCAAACTGCTTTTTATAATTTTCTTCAAGCTGTTGTATTTCTTGTAGTAATTTCGTCTCTTTTGTCTGAGATAAAATACTCTTATAAACACCCAGTGTTCTTAAAGCAGTTTCAATATTTGAATATTCCAATTCTGGTTTTGTCTGCGCAATAGCATTATAATAAGACATATTTTGAGTTAAGAACTGCAAATTACGCTTAACAATGTCGTTTGCTTTTTGAGTTTCACCGACACTGTATAAAACATTAATGATCGGTGTATAGTTTAAAACATCGCGCATCAAGAAAACACGTTTCGGCATTTTGTCGTACACTAACAAAGCTATTTCTTTCGCTTCTTTCTCTTTTCCTTGTTCCAAGAGCTGTGTCGCAGTACTTCCCGTTATTGAGTTGACAATTAAACCAATCATGCGGTACGATTCTGGATCCAAGTAAGGTGATGTTGCCATATTTCCCCAAGCATATTTCTTGGTAATATCTGTATAAGCGGCTTCAGTATTGACAAGCGCTCCTGCATTTTCTTTTGCAACCTGAATAGGCATCAAACGATATGCAAAACCTTCCTGTACTAGGTACTTGTCTAGACCTAAGTAATTATCATTTGGAACTGTAGCTGCAAAGTAAATAGGTCTTTTCCAATTGTTATCTGCTAAAATAGATAAGATCGACAGTTCGGCTCTGGTCACATAATTCTTATTATAAGTCCATGCTAAAGTATCTGGAATCGTATTTTCCCATTCCTTTGGTACTGTTTTATTTTGGATAACCGCATTTCTATCTACCGCTAAAGCAAGATTTTTAGTTGGTAAGAAGTTCTCAAACTCACCAGAGTTCAGCTGTGCCTTATTTTTAGCATCATCCGAAAGCATAAACTGTAAAACTAAATTTAAATCAGCATGTCCTGGAATTTGAACATCTTGAAAGTACATCACATCACGCACTCCTTTTTTAAATTTCTCTTTATCAATATTGATCGGTAACGCATCAGCATCATTTGCCTTTTTCTGCATTTGAGCCATATACCAGTCGGCACTTAACAAACTTAAGTTTACGACACGTACATCTGTTCGTATACCTTCCACTTCCTGTGCATACCACAATGGATAAGTGTCGTTATCCCCGTAAGTGAATAAAATAGCATTAGGAGCACAAGATTCTAAGTAATCTTTGGCTAGATCACGTGCCGTTAATTTATGTGAACGATCGTGATCATCCCAGTTTTCTTTTGCTAATAACACGGGTGCTGCAAGTAAACAAACCACTGTCGTAAGTCCTGCCGCTGTTTTAGGATTCATTTTCTTACCTAAGAAATCTGCTATCGCAAAGACTCCTAGTCCAATCCATATGGCAAATGCATAGAACGATCCAGCGTAGGCATAATCACGTTCACGTGGTTGTAAAGGACTTTGATTTAAATAAAGAACAATAGCTAAGCCTGTAAAGAAAAATAACAATCCAACAACACCAGCATCTTTCTGTCTTTTACCGAAGTGCCAGAAAGCACCTATCAATCCTATAATTAGCGGTAAGAAGAAATACTTATTATTTGATGGATCGGTATTTAAAGAATCAGGAAGGGCATCTTGTCCACCGACCAACATTTGATCGATCGTTTTAATACCAGAGATCCAGTTTCCTTCTGTAAAAGTACCGTGTCCTTGTTGGTCATTTTGACGACCTGCAAAATTCCAAAGGAAATAACGACCGTACATATGACCGATCTGGTAATTAAAGAAGAATTTTAAGTTATCACCAAATGTTGGAGACTGTCCTTCACCCAATCTTAAATAGTCCTGATAATAGCCCGGATGACCATCTCTATTACTATACACACGAGGGAATAAAACTTCTTTATCGTATTGGTAAGTAGATCCTGTCTGGATTTTTGTATATTTATCTTTATCTTTTCTGTAAGAATAGGTAGGTTCTACTCCTGTAACTTTAGAATCAAAGTTAGGACCTTTAAATAAAGGCTCACTTGCATATTGCTCACGTCCTAGGTAACTTAAGAAAGTAAAGGCATTTTCTGGATCACTATTATTTAACGTTGGATTTGCTTTTGCACGGATCATAATCATGGCAAATGAACTGTATCCGAAAATAATAAAAGAAGCACTGATCATTACGATATTTAAGATCGGTTTTACTTTTTTGATCGAATACCAAATACCATAAGCTAATAATGCCACCAATAACACAACAAAAAATGTGAATCCTAATCCAAATCCCAATCCTAATGTATTGACGAAGAATAAATCGAAATAAGCCGCGAATTTAACCGAATACTGAATGATACCCCATAAGATCACCGCTAAAACCACTACTCCTAATAAGAATGATTGAATAGCTCCTTTGCTTGTAATTGTCTTTGCTCTCTTAAAGTAAATAACAACTGCAATAGCAGGGATAACAAGTAAGTTTAATAAGTGAACGCCTATGGAAAGTCCCATTACGTAAGCGATAAAAATCAACCAACGGTCAGCACCAGGTTCATCTGCATGGTTTTCCCATTTTAGAATACCCCAAAATACGACAGCTGTACATAAAGAAGACATGGCATATACTTCGGATTCTACTGCCGAGAACCAGAATGTATCTGAGAATGCATATGCTAAAGCTCCTACCAATCCTGATCCGAAGATCTTGATCAAATCTGCACTTGAATATGTTCCATCTACAGATTTTGTGACCACTTTTCGAGCTAATGCTGTAATGGTCCAGAATAAAAACAAAATGGTAATGCCACTGCATACTCCAGATCCCACATTCATCCAAAAAGCAATTCTTGTAACATCTCCCCCAGCAAGGTTCGAGAATATATTTTGAATCATCAAAAATAACGGAGCACCTGGTTGGTGAACCACCTGCATTTTATATGCTGAGGCGATAAACTCACCGCAGTCCCACCAACTCGTTGACCTTTCTGCGGTTAACATATAAGTGACGGTAGCAATAATTGCGCAGGCCCACCCTAAAACATTGTTAATTTTAGTATAGTTCATATAATTATACTGTATAAAGATTATAATACGTTCCGAAAATAAGGATATTTAATAAGAAACGAATAAATTATATTTTTTTATACGCTTAAACTCAAATTTGTTACTGCCAGATAAGCTCTAGACTAGGCCAAGAACTGGTCTTTCAGAATAAATTAAAAAATTATTAGCCTGAGAATCAATTAAAAGGCATTTACCGTTCATTTTTTATTTGCAGAAATGAAAAAGCGCCGTATATTTGCATCATCAAAAGTGACCAACACGCTTCCATAGTGTTACACTTTTGAGAATGTTTGCCCGATAGTATAAGGGTAGTACGACAGTTTTTGGTACTGTTTGTCTTGGTTCGAATCCAGGTCGGGCAACATTAAAAAAGGCTTACTTCGGTAAGCCTTTTTTGTTTTAATACATTTTCAAAAATACTTTCATGATGTATTAACCCAATCCTGTCTAAAGGGAGTATATCCATAATATATACTACATTAAACAGATAGTTCTCAATAAATATTTCCACCAGTAGTAAATATGACCCCTGTTAGGGGATACTATTCAAAAGAAGTTATCATACATTATACACCTTGAGATAGGATTTTGAGATTCTACAATTGTTTAACACTAAAAATATCGTGGGTAACAGTCGAACTATTATAATAACAAAATTATGCAATCTGCTTGACTTTTACTTTTTCCTGCTCATAATGAGGCATTATTTAAATTTTTACATTTTTTTTTCGATTGAAATTTTGAAATTAAAAACATTTATCTAACTTTGCACCATCGAAAGGATAAAGGTTGACATGTCAATCGAATCTATAAGATAGATTGCTCGATAGTATAAGGGTAGTACGACAGTTTTTGGTACTGTTTGTCTTGGTTCGAATCCAGGTCGAGCAACTTTAAAAAGAAAAAAATGGATTGTTATAAAAACAATCCTTTTTTTTTAAGTCATTAGAAAGTAATTGGCAACATACAAACAGAAAATTCTATTCTAATCCACTATATCAAAAATAAAAAACCATGCCTTTGCAATTCAACACGGTTAAGTTATTCGCCGGTTCTGGCACTACAGAATTAGCAGAAAAAATCGCTACCTCCTACGGGAAACCTCTTGGAGATAAAACGTTATCTCGTTTTAGCGATGGAGAAATCCAACCTTTTTACAATGAATCAGTTCGTGGAAGCGATGTATTTATTGTTCAATCAACAAATCAACCAACAGACAATTTATTTGAATTATTGTTGATGATTGATGCAGCAAAGCGTGCTTCAGCCCATTACATTACTGCTGTAGTTCCTTATTTCGGTTTTGCACGTCAGGATCGTAAAGACAAACCACGCGTAGCCATTGGTGCTAAAATGATTGCTAATTTAATTACCGCAGCAGGTGCACACCGCATCATGACAATGGATCTACATGCGGCGCAAATCCAAGGTTTCTTCGATATTCCTGTTGATCACTTAGACGGTTCGATTATCTTTGTTCCTTACATCAAATCATTAAACCTTCCTAACTTAACGATTGCATCTCCAGACATGGGTGGTTCTTACCGCGCACGTACATTTGCAAAATTCTTCAATGCAGAAGTAATCATCTGCGACAAACGTCGTAAACGTGCCAACGAAATTGAATCAATGTCTATCATTGGTGATGTTACTGGTCAAGACGTTGTTTTGATTGACGACATCTGTGATACTGCTGGTACTTTATCAAAAGCTGCGGCTTTGATTATGGAAAGTGGCGCTAAATCTGTAAGAGCAGTATGTACACATGCTGTATTATCAGGTAAAGCTTACGAAACAATTGAAAACTCTGTATTATCTGAAATGATTGTTACTGATACCATTCAATTGGATCCAGAAAAAATGAAACAGTCGACTAAAATTAGAGTGCTATCTACTGCAGAATTATTTGGAAAAGCAATTAAGAATGTTAACCAACACGGTTCTATCTCTGATTTATTCGAAGTTGAATAAGTTAACCACTTAGAATTCAAAACATATAAAAACCTTTCTCTTTATGGAGGAAGGTTTTTTTTGTTATAATATTAGCAATTACAGTAACATTATAACAAAAAAAACATATCTTTGCACCTTAAAATTTAATCAAATTAAAGATGAAATCAATTGCTATTAGCGGTTCTGTAAGACAGAGCGTAGGGAAAAGAGATGCGAAAGAATTGCGTTACGAAGGTAATATTCCTGCAGTTCTTTATGGTGGTTCTACACAAACTCACCTTTCTGTATCCGCAGCTGATTTGAAAGCAGTACTTTACACTCCAGAGGTTATCTTCATTGAATTAAACCTTGATGGAAAAACTGTAAAGGCTATCGTTCAAGACGCTCAATTCCACCCATTAACTGACTTAGTTACTCACGTTGACTTTTTAGAGTTGAATGATGAGAAAGAAGTTACTTTAAATATCCCTGTAACATTAACTGGTACTTCTCCAGGTGTTAAATTAGGAGGTAAATTAGTTCAAAAATTACGTAAATTACGTGTTAAAGCTTTACCTGGAAACTTACCTCAAGAAATTGCAGTTCCTATGGAATCTTTAGAAGTTGGTAAATCATTCCGCGTAGCTCAAGTAGTTTTAGAAAACGCTAAAGTTTTAAACAACTCTGACGATACGATCGTATCTGTTATCATGTCACGTGCTTTACGTCAAGCAGAAACAGAAGCTGCGAAAGCAAGTAAAGGTGGTAAAAAATAATCTTTCGGGATTTATTAAACAGCTTATTAAAAGGCATCGAATTATCGATGCCTTTTTTTGTTAAGAAAAGTTTAGGGAATTAATTCTTAACACCATCTTAACATTGAATTTATCACGAATTAACAGTGTATCATTACTTTTGAGATCATCTTCAGGTTTCGACTTGTTTTATAAAAGTAATGAAAAAACACATTTTTGGATATCCTCAGATATTCCTGTTCTCCATCCTTATTTTGATTCAAAGTTGTGCTGATTCCGATCATGCGATCAAAATGAAAGGTTCAGACACCGAAGTGAACTTAGCTGTTAATCTTGCAGAAGAGTTCTCTAAGGAAAACGCTGATTTCAGTATAGCTATCTCCGGCGGAGGTTCAGGTCTAGGTATCACTGCTCTTCTCAATGGGCAAGCTGATATTGCAAATTCTTCACGTCCACTTACAGAGGACGAGATTGATCTCTTCAAAGAAAAAAATATTCCTTTAAGAACGGTTGTGTTTGCGGAAGATGCTACGGCATTTGTGGTGAATAAAGACAATCCTATTGACTCCATCAACCTAAAAGATCTAGCAGAAATTTTAGATGGTACACAGGATTCCTGGTCTAAATTGTCAAATAGCAATTTACCGATCACCATCTACGGAAGACAGAGTAGTTCTGGAACTTATTCTTTTGTCAAGAAAAAATTAAAAATCAAATTCAGTCAAGCGGCGAAGGAGATGACCGGTAATTCGCAGATTTTAGAAAGTGTAAAACTGGATAAATCTGGCATTGGGTATGTTGGTGCAGGTTATATCTCTCAAAACACCAATGTTCAGCAAGGAATCAAAGTTTTAAAAATCATTGATAAAACGAATACAGCTGTATCGCCATTAGATCAGGAGGCCATTCGTCAAAATAGATACTACTTCCAGCGTCCGTTATTCCAATTTATTCCGGAATCATCATGGGAAAAAGTAGAACCGTTCATTTCATTTGAAAAAAATACGAAAGGCAAAGCTTTAATTGAATCGTCGGGGTATTACGTTATTCATTAATAAAGGTTATGAAGTATAAAAATAGAATTTTAATTGATCGTGTCGCCCAGCACACTTTCAAATTGACAGGATATCTTGTGTTGGCACTTTTAGGTGGTATCTTCGGAATGTTACTCTACAATGCTATTTCTTTCTTTTTAGAAGTAAAACCATTGGATTTCCTAACAGGACGTGAATGGAACCCTACAGCTGCAACTCCTACCTATGGTATTTTACCATTGATCGTGAGTACAACAATTGTTGCATTTGGCGCTATGGTAATTGCGATCCCTTTGGGTATTGGTACAGCAGCTTACATTTCGGAATATGCAAGTCCTAAAGTTAAAAATATATTGAAACCCTTAATCGAAATGCTTGCTGCTATTCCTTCTGTTGTCATCGGTTTCTTAGGAATTGTATTGGTAGGACCCAAAATAGCATCGCTTACAGATCTTCCAAATGGACTAAATGCTTTAAACGGTTCTCTTTTACTTGCTATTATGGCATTACCGACCATCATCACCATTTCTGAAGATGCCATCCATGCTATTCCTAAAACATATCGCGAAGGTAGCTATGCACTTGGCGCAAGTAAGTGGCAAACGTTGATCAAAATTACTATTCCAGCAGCAGCTCCCGGAATCATTGCAGCCGTTATGCTCGGACTTGGAAGAGCCATCGGTGAAACCATGACGGTATTAATGGCGACTGGGAATGCAGCCCTTTTTCCTGAAGATTTCTTTGATTCGGTCAAAACCATTACAGCAACAATTGCTATAGAAATGGGGGAAGTACCTTTTCAGACAACACATTACTTTGCTTTATTTGCCATCGCAATTGTGTTGTTCTTCATGACTTTAATAGCCAATCTGGTTGGTGAATATTTTATTAATCGTTTTAGAAAATATCATGCGGCTTAATTTTAAAAAAATAACTCCCATTATTGAATGGGGTTCATTATTACTTTCTACTGGATTAGTCTGTTTTTTCCTTATTGTCATCCTTTACGAAATTTTTTCAAAAGGCTGGTCTGCGATCTCGTGGTCTTTCATCACTGAATTACCAACCGATGGTATGACTAAAGGTGGCGTGCTTTCGCCAATAATCGGAACAGTTATCTTGACATTGATAACGGCGCTATTTGCAATTCCTTTTGGTGTCTGCTGTGCGATCTACTTAAATGAATATGCCAAAAACACATGGCTAACACGTACCATCAGAGCTTCTATACGTAACTTATCAGGTGTACCATCAATCATCTATGGTTTATTCGGATTAGCATTATTTGTGCAGGGCCTACATTTTGGAACTTCACTTTTATCTGCTGGTTTGACATTGGGGCTTTTATCATTGCCCTATATCATAACGACAACGGAAGAGGCATTACTACGTATTCCTGCGAGTATGCGTGAAGCGGCACTTGCTGTTGGGGCTACAAAATTTGAATCGATTAAAGATGTTGTGCTTCCGGCTTCATTGCCCGGTATCCTCACGGGTGTTGTTTTGACATTATCGCGGGCGGCAGGTGAAACAGCTCCAATTTTGTTTACTGGTGTTGCATTCTACATCACAGATGTGTCTGTTAACACTAGTCAGGAATTTATGGCTTTGCCTTATCACCTTTACATGCTGTCGACACAGCATCAATCTATAGAAGAAGTGCGTCCATTGGCTTATGGAACTGCACTCGTACTTATTATCGTGGTTTTCTTAATGAATTTAACCGCATTTTACATTCGTTATAAATACAGAAAAAATGACCAATAATTTATATACCAAAGATCTGAATATCTGGTTTGGTTCTAAACATGTTTTAAAGGGAATTGATATTGAGTTTCCTGAGAAAAAAGTAACGGCATTGATCGGTCCTTCCGGATGTGGCAAAAGTACTTTACTTCGCTCCTTTAACCGCATGCATGACCTCGTTCCTGATGCTAGAATTGAAGGAACGGTCAGTATCGACGGTCAAAATATTTATGAAAAAGGTATCTCGGTTACGGATATACGCAAGAGAATAGGCATGGTTTTCCAAAAAGCGAACCCATTTCCAAAAAGTATCCAGGAAAATATCGCTTACGGTCTGAAGCTGAACAATCTAGATGCAAGTCCTGCTGTTATTCAAAAAGCTCTTGAAGAGGTGTATCTGTGGGATGAGGTGAAAGATGATCTTAAAAAACCGGCAACCCGTTTATCTGGTGGACAGCAACAACGTCTGTGTATTGCCCGTGCAGTTGCACTTCGTCCTGATGTTATTTTAATGGACGAACCTTGTTCGGCTTTGGATCCGGTGAGTACCTTGAAAATAGAGGAACTGATCCATCAGTTAAAAGAACAGTATACGATTGTTATTGTGACACATAATATGCAACAGGCACAACGTGTGGCTGATAAAACGATCTTCATGTATCTGGGTGAAGTGAAGGAAGAGGGTGCTACTTATGATATCTTTAACAATCCGCAACATGAAATTACGAAAAACTATATTAGCGGACACTTTGGATAAGAACTGAGTATGCTATTTTGTGTGTTAAAGCATGGAAGAACTATTGTATATGAAAAGGTTTCCTTACTTTTGTAGGCTAAGTATTAAACAATGAATTATCTTATCGTAGGATTGGGCAATATCGGAAGGGAATATGCCGACACACGTCATAATATCGGTTTTATGGTCGCAGATCAACTTGTTAAGGAAGCTAATGCTTCTTTTTCAACGTTAAAACTTGCGGCATATGCGGAGTATAAGCAACGGGGCCATAATGTATATGTGATCAAACCGACTACTTATATGAACTTAAGCGGTAAGGCAATGAATTATTACATGCAACTGCTGAAAGTTCCTATCGAAAATACGCTGGTTATTGTGGATGATCTTGCTATTCCTTTTGGATCCTTACGTATCAAACCTAAGGGCTCTGCTGCAGGACATAATGGTTTAAAGTCTATTGAAGCACTATGTGGCGGGCAGGCATACCCACGTCTGCGTTTTGGAATTAGTGATAATTATCCCAAAGGCAGACAGGTAGATTATGTGCTTGGGCCATTTGATCCTGAAGAGCAAAAAGAACTGCCACAGCTTATCGATCATGCTGTAAAGATGATCAATAGCTTTGTCAATATCGGTATTGAACTGACAATGACCAATCTGAATACAAAATAAAACAAAGCCGTTAACCTGTTAACGGCTTTGTTTCTTTTATAAAGCGATGCTCAAAAAAGCGCAAACGTTTGATATTCGAAAGCCTGGTTTTAATTTAAAATGATTTTCTACCTTTAAGCAGACTTAAATCAATATAAAACCGACTAAAGCATGTTTTATTTCCAAAAAACAAAGCAGAAATGTCTTACTGTATTAGCCATTTTATTGCTTTCTCATCACGTAGAGGCCCAGGATTCGCGTTATTCTATTATACCGAAACCAAGTGAGCTAACTGCTCAAAATGGAGTATTCTCTATAAACTCCGGCACCACAATATTCATCAATAAGGAAAATCGATCTGAAATACAGGAACTAGCAGGTTTAATAAAAATCGCTACAGGTTTTGATCTTAAAATAGAACCGGAAAATACCCGTAAAAAAGGGATACACTTTGTTTTGGACAAGGGCTTAAAAAACAGCTCGGCAGAAGGATATACCTTGGATATTAAATCGGATAATATCATTGTGAAAGCAAAAACCGCTACGGGTTTGTATTATGCGTCTCAAACACTCAGACAGTTATTACCAAGTACGATTGAAAGCCAATCGGTAGTTAATAATGTTCAGTGGTCTATTCCCAACGTGTCGATAAGTGATATCCCGAGGTACAACTGGCGCGGCTATATGCAAGATGTAAGCCGGACATTTTATAGCGTAGATGTGATCAAAAAATATCTGGATGTAATGGCACTCTATAAACTGAATACTTTTCACTGGCATCTAACTGACGATCAGGGTTGGCGCATAGAAATCAAAAAATATCCTAAACTAACATCTGAAAAAGCAACAATTTTCCACCATACAACTCACCAACCTGCTGAAAGGAGTGGTTTCTACACTCAGGAGCAGATTAAGGATGTTGTGGCTTATGCCAAAGCAAGACATATCACGATTGTTCCTGAGATCGATGTTCCGGGACACTCCTGGCCAACAATTTTGGTATATCCAGAACTCGGCGTTAATAATAACAGTTACCCCAATCATGTATTTCCTTTTGTTTCTTCATGGGGATACTGGGGAAATCAATTTACACCGAATACTTTAGACCCAACAAAAGAAGCTGTTTATCAATTTCTTGATGATGTATTTACTGAAGTTACCGCATTATTTCCAGGCCAATACATACATTTCGGTGGTGATGAGGTACGACACGACCTATGGGAAAAGGAACAACACGTGATCGACTTCATGAAAAAGAATAATATTAAAACGGTTACTGAATTACAGAGTTACTTTGTGACCCGCGTCTCTAAAATTATCACGAGTAAAGGTAGAAAACCATTGGGATGGAATGATATCTTGACAGATGTTAAAAATCTACCTAAAGAAACAGCTATTATGAGCTGGCTCGGAGCTGATGCGATCAAAAAGGCTGTAGAAAATGGATTTGAAAGTGTAGCAACGCCAACTGATCCTTTGTATTTTGATATTACACAGGCAGATCGAAATGACGGTACTATGAGTGATCTAGCCTACGGTAATATCAATACGCTTGAAAAAGTATACGAGTATGATCCGAGTAAAGGATTAACTAAAGATGAGGAAAAACTGGTGTTAGGTGTACAGGCTAATCAATGGACTGCATTAACACAAGAACTAAAGGATATGAATATCCATAACTTCCCGCGCTTACTGGCACTAGCTGAGACGGGATGGACAGTGAAGAATAAAAAAGATTTTGCAGATTTTACAGCCCGATTGGAAAAACATTATGATCGATTGGACGAACTCAAAGTCGACTACTATAAAAAGGGCGGTTTTACGGTAGCTAAATGGAGTCCTGCAACAGTTACTGAAGAGTTTAAAGAAATGACAATTGACGTGACTAAAAAGGTGTATACTACAGGTCGTGTGCAGGCGGGCTTCCTCTTTACAGCAGGTAAAAACTTTTTGGAAATAGATGGTGTCGAACTTTTGGAAAATGGTCAGGTGATCAGCGCAGACCAACATCACGCATTAGCAGATAAATTTAGAGGGACAAATAAAATTAAACCTTTCTTCTTCAATTTTGAAGTGAAACAGTACAATCCCAAAGCGAAATACACCGTCAGAGCTAAAGTAAGAAGTGTTGGTGGTACAGATTCTAATGGAAACTTTACTTTTAACCTAAGTCCTTACCAACCCTTCACGGTAGCTGAACCGAGATAAAAATTCTTTCACAAAAAAAGCCTCAAAATTTATGGATTTTGAGGCTTTTAATCATTTTATTTAGCTCTTGATTGCATTCTATCGTGTTTAGCTTTACTTATTGCCATAACTATCCCGTCAGTACCTACATGTTCAAGTTCTTTACCATCCACTTTTATTTTTGATACTTTTTGATTTGGATTAACAATTGAATAGGAATGTATACTTTTTTCAGGAATAGATGTGAAATAATTCAAAGAAACCTCCTGATTATCTACCATGTAGCTATATTTTTTAGAAAAATCAATTTCGGACTTCTTTATTTTTCCAGACCCTAGAACCATAACTTCATTAGTTTTAGACTCTTCAGATACCTGATTATTTTTACTTCCAGCTTTGGTGACAATCAAAATTACGCCATTAGCACCTCTAGCACCATAAAGAGCTTGAGCAGAAGCATCTTTTAATACAGTTATACTTTCTATATTATCGGGCTTTATTGTATTGATATCGCCCTCATAGATTTTACCATCAAGTACATATAATGGTGGAAGCTTATTCGATTTACCAAATATAATGCGTACTGAAGTATCTCTTAAAGCTTTTGTTCTAGATCTATCTCTAAGTTCAACAACGCCATTTTTACCTTTTTCGCCATATTGTTGAATTGCATAATCACCAGTACTAAGTGCCTTTATACTTAATTTATTTTCTGAAACTTTATTCACCTCATCCATCGTCACTTCTTTACCATCCAAAAGGATCAATCCAATTTTATCTCCTTTTGTATTAAAAAATCCGGTTTTTGTTTGTTTATAGTCATTCGAAATGGAAGATGCACTCTTTTTTCTCTTAGTTACGATTTCAATAGCACCCTTCTTCCCCCTTTCTCCATATTTTAATAATACAGCTTTATCCTTAAGAATATTCATCGCTTCAATATTATTTTTGTCTAAGCTTTTAAATGCGTCTGCATCAACTTCCTCCCCATCCACAAAATACAATAAATCTGTAGGTTTAATGTCGAGGCTTGTACCAATATTAGTCTTTGCTCCATGAGCAGTAAACTTTGAGGTATCTGTCTTAATTCCAATAATTGAAAGGGCTTCCTCTTTTACATTTACACCGATTACTTTTCCTTTTAACGTATCCTGAACTAAACCCGCTTCTTCAATGGTATTTTGCGCTGACTGACCAACGGATACTGCAGATTCTAAATCAATCTCTTTCGCGGCATCTGTCGCCTCCGTGATCTTAGCTTCAGCTTTGTTCAAAGTAAAAGCACCTGCTGTCAATACAAAAATAGGCAACATAAATGCGTACTTTCCGAGCTGTATTTTTGCGGATCTTTTTTTATTCATCATCATTATCCTTCGCTTTAGTGTCTTAAAACTAAACTGATTTCCTAATGTCGCCGACCCGCCGCTAGCATTGACACGGAGCAAGCTATATTGGTAGGTCTGTCTATCTACGCCATTATTGAGTACTTGCTGATCTGTTAGAAATTCCAAATTTTCACGGATTGCCTTTCGCATGAGCCATACAAAAGGATTGAACCAGCTGCTGATTAAAGTAAACTCACTGATCAGGATATCAATAGAATGCAAACCCTTTACATGAATATCTTCATGTTTAAAAATATCCATGAGCTCCGGTTCTGGATGATGATCTCGATTAACGTATATTTTATTTAAAAACGAAAATGGTACAATAGGGATAAAAACATTTCTAAAAAGATAAGATTGCCACTGTGCAGGTTCAGAATAAATATGAATTCGCAATAGGCTAATCATCTGAATTAAGAAGCGAATTGATAAAATCGTTACCCCTATGAAAAGTAAAAGGATCAATACATTATTTAAGGTAAAGACCGATTTGTCCACCTCTTGTCCTAGATCCATTGACCAATCCATCGCGATCTCCCCTACGGATGGAATTGGTTTTCTAAACCAGGATTGAATATCTAAGAAAGGATAGGTAAATGAAAATAAAATACCTGTAATAAAATACATGCGGTTCAGCAGGTAAAATGTCAGATTCTTTAATAACAATACATATCCTAAGTACACAACACTTAGTAATACATTAATCTGGATCGCATAATTTAGGATATTTTCCATGGTTACTAGCTTTTATTTTCCTTGATCATTTGCATGATTTCTTCCAATTCGGATGCAGACAGCTTTTCTTCTTTCACAAAAAATGTAACCATCTCCTTGTATGAATTTTTAAAATAGTCTCCTACGAAAGAGTGCATAAATGTCTCTTTATAATCTTCTTCAGAAATCAACGGTTCGTATCGATTTGCATTTGCATACTTAACTGACTTTACAAATCCCTTTTTTTCTAGATTTTTAACTGTAGAGGCCAATGTCGTATAGGGCATCTTATCGCCTTTAATATTATCCAAAATCTCTTTCACAAAACATGCCTTAAGATTCCAAATGGCTTGCATCGCCTGTTCTTCTTGTGCTGTTAACTTTTCCATACCTGATTATTAAACTACTAATTATACACAAGTCTACGAAATAATCGTAACAATTCAAATAATTATTTAATTATTTTTTCCCTCTTAAAATTTAGTCCATAATAGCATATCCTTCATAAAAGAAAAAACAAAGTAAATAGTTGGTAATTCTAGGGTTGCCATTGCTTCTAGCTAGGGTATATCTATAGCAGATCTTCATGTTGCGCCTGGGGTACAGATACTGTCCTCGTAAAGTGACTCCAGATAAAAGTGGACTAAAGGTGGATTTATGGTGGACTGACCGTACACTGAATAGATATTAGTTCATAAGGTCGATCCAGACTAAAATTTATCATGCTATTCAAATCTTCAATAAATTTGAAAACAAATTACATTTATTATTGTGACAATTTTGTTAATAGATAAAAGCGCATTCAATTTTTTTTAGATTTGGCGCTATACATTTCATTACGATAAGGGTATTTCATTTATGGATTTCGATTTTAGGTTAAAAGTTTTTTACGTTGCGGCCAATACGCTCAACTTCACAAAAGCGGCATCAGAGCTTTTTATCTCACAGCCAGCTGTAAGTAAAAATATACAGGAGATTGAAAACTCCATTGGTACACCGTTATTTGAACGATTAGGCAACCGGCTTGCCCTTACTCCTGCTGGAAAGATTCTTTATAAACATGCGCAGGTCATTTTGGAACAATACAATCAGGCGACTTATGAAATCAACGAAATAACAGGAAAGCAAAATGGAAATCTCTTCCTGGGAATCAGCACAACGATTTCTCAATATGTAATTCCTAAAATGTTAGTGGAGTTTAATCTCCATTTTCCACAAAATGAAATAAAAGTCACGCAGGCTAATTCAAAACGGGTTGAGCAACTTCTCATCAAAAACGAAATTCATCTGGGGATTACAGAGGGATTGCCAGATAATAGATCATTAAAATTCACACCTTATATCAAAGATGAAATTGTTTTGGTCACCCGCAATACTAATCCTTTATGTAAAGAAGAGAGATTTGTCTTAAATGACATCTATAAATTAGCACTCGTGTTCCGGGAACCTGGATCTGGAACTCGTGATATCATCGATTGCAAATTGAAAGAAGCTGGAATTTCGTTACAACATCTCCATACAGAAATTATTTTATCATCCTCCGAAAGTATTAAAAGGTATCTTAAATACAGTAATACAGCGGCATTTCTCTCAATCCATGCGATACAAGAAGAGCTTAAAAACGGTGATCTAAAAATCATTGAGCTAGAAGATTTTAGCATAGAGCGTTATTTCTACATCACCCATTTGGTTGGCGGACTTGCTGGTCTTCCACTTAAATTCATGAACTTTATCCAACAGCATAAGGGCAAAATCTACTCATAACATTTCGTTATAACAGATAATAATTATGAATTATAACAGCATTCTGTAATAGGGTACATTTGTTTAAAACCTAGTATGAATGGAAGAGGATATTAAAAAAATTAGGAGGAGTAGCAATACCATTATTATCGTGACGAGCATATTATTATGCTTCATTGTTTTATCTGCTTACATGACAAATGCTTTAGCGCATAAATCTCCTGATAAGGGATCGGAGCACAGTGAAATAATTAACCATGTTGATCAATTAAAACTGACACCTTATGCTGATAATGCCGAAGATAAAATGGCAAGCTATGGTGAAAAACTGATAAGGGAGACTTACAACTATTTTTATGAAAAAGATGGAAGTAAAATTGGTAATCATCTGGCCTGTACCAATTGCCACCTCAATGGCGGAACAAAATCATTTGCGGCTCCCTATGTAGGGCTTACAGGTGTTTTTCCGATTTACATTGGCAGAGAAGATAAAGTGGAATCACTAGAAGAACGTATCAACGGTTGTTTTGAACGTAGCATGAACGGAAAAGCGATTGATGTCAACAGTACCGAAATGAGGGCAATTGTTACCTATATTAAACACATCAGTAAAGATACGCCAATTGGAAAGCGAATTACCGGGCAAGGATTTGTCAAAGTTACCATTCCGGAAAGAGCGGCTGATCAAAAGAATGGAGCTACTGTCTTTCAACAACATTGCCAAAGCTGCCATGGTACAAATGGAGAAGGCCAAAAACTTGCTGGTAATAAAGGATACCAATATCCACCTCTATGGGGAAATGATTCCTACAATGATGGTGCAGGAATGGCACGTATGTTAACAGCAATGAAATTTATCAAAGCAAATATGCCTTTAGGTGCTACTCACGAGAGTCCGATTTTAACTGATGAACAGGCATTTGATGTGGCTGCTTATATCAATTCTTTTTCTAGACCAATCAAAGCAAATAAGGAAAATGATTATCCTAACTTAGCAAAAAAACCAAAAGACTCACCTTATCCACCTTATAACGACGAGATAAGTGCAATACAACATAAATTCGGTCCTTTTAATTTTTAAAAAATGAATAAAACAATTATGATTATGATCCTTGCTATCTGTAGCATGGGTAAATTAGCGGCACAAACGCAAGAGGAAGCATTGGTAAAAAATGCATCATTTCAAGGTGCTGTTGCTGAAAAAAAATCTTATCATGCGATCTACCAATTGGATAGCAATGATCCAAAAACAATTGAGAAAGCAATTCGCAACATCAACAATGTGTTGGACGATCCACGATTAAAAGGAAAATTAACGCTTGAGCTGATAGCTTTTTCTGGTGGTACTGAGGCATTTTTAAAAAGTACTTCTAAATATGAAGAACAGTTTAAAAAACTAATAGCAAGAGGGGTCCAAGTAGCACAATGTACCAACTCGTTAAAAGAACGTAATCTGACAAAGGAACAACTGTTTGATTTCATCGGTTATGTTCCAAGCGGTAATGGTGAATTGGTGATCAGAGCTCATCAAGGCTGGACAATTGTTAAACCATAATTTGAAAACAAGACATGCAAAAACTCGCTAAAATTATACTTGCTTTATTACTTGGAACCACATGTTCCTATGCACAAGATCATCAATTCCATCCTCCTTGGAATACCCCTCCTGAATCTGCTGTTAATTTTACGATCCCTGGGATTGACAACATCCCTGATCTTTATGGTGAAATTGAAAATCCACAATTGGTTATTTTCTTTGCCGGAAACCAGTTTATGGTTATCGATGATCTTATCAAAACTTTCAAAAAAGAACATCCGCAGTACGAGCGCATATTTGTCGAAACATTACCTCCGGGAATACTGGCAAAACAAATTCAAGGTGGATCATTAACAATCGGCAATTTGAAGATTACGCACACGCCAGATATTTACACTGCGGGGCAAAGACGGATCACAGAGATGGCTGACTATTTTGATCAGACTATTGCTTATGCAACCAACAAACTTACCTTAATGATTCCAAAGGGTAATCCGAAAAACATCAAATCTTTGAAGGATTTAAAACGTAAGGATGTTCGTATCAGCATGCCGAATCCAGCTTGGGAAGGTGTTGGCGAGCAGATAAAAACCGCTTACCGCAAAGTTGGTGGAGAAGAACTCGTACATACCATTATGGAAGAGAAGGTTGCAGATAAATCCACTTATCTCACTAAAATACATCATCGAGAGAGTCCACTTCGAATATTAGAAGGTCAAGCCGATGTAGCTCCGGTATGGTACTCAGAGGCATTTTTTCAAAAAATGATCAATCATCCGGTAGAAAGTATTACCATTCCGGACAATGAAAACATTACGGCGAAATATATGGCTGGTAAATTAAAAAAATCTAAAAATAAACAAGCTGCTACTGATTTTATGGCTTATCTCCAATCAGATTCTGCAAAAAACATTTATAAAAAATATGGTTTTCAGGTAGATTAAGCTTTAGCATTGTCTAAATTTTGTTTCAAGTTTCTGCGTGGAAAAATCAAAAAAGTCTTTCCTTTTATACTCATCGAAGAGGCAAATTGGAAGGGCTTTTTTTGTATTATGTGCATAAGCAACATTATGCTTAAAAAATTAGATTTTTACCTTATTAGCCAATTCAAAACTTTTGGATAAACAAATGGCGCGTATCAGTAATAACTCAGATTTTTAATTAAAAATAATGTCAAAAATGCTTAGATTATGGCATTATTATTACGAAAACCTAGTATATTAGCCCTCAATTTTATTACATTTGCATAAACACATGATAACATAAGAAGCTTATGTCTGAAACAGCATCTATTATTTTAAATGGTTCGTCATACGAATTTCCAGTTATTACTGGTACAGAAAACGAAAAAGCAGTTGACATCTCTAAATTGAGAGATCAATCTGGATATATTACATTAGATCCAGGTTTTAAAAACACTGGTGCAGCAAAAAGTGCTGTCACTTTCCTTGATGGTGAGACAGGTATTTTAAGATACCGTGGCTACCCTATCGAACAATTAGCGGAGAAATCAACTTTCTTGGAAGTTGCTTATTTATTGATATACGGAGACCTTCCAACAAAAGCAGTTTTAGAACAATTCAGAACGGACATCAAATCACAGATGATGATTCATGAAGACATGAAAAACTTCTTTGCGGGCTTTCCTTCAAAATCCCATCCAATGGGACAATTATCGTGTCTAGTTGGAGCTTTATCAGCATTTTACCCTGAATCTTTAGATCCAAATCCAACACCTGAAGAAGAAGATAAAACAATTATCAATTTATTGGCTAAAATGCCAACGATTGTTTCTTGGATTCAAAAGAAATCTTTAGGTCATCCTGTTGTATATCCTAAAACTAATTTAGGTTATATCGACAACTTCTTAAATATGATCTTTGGTGAAGTCAATCAGGATAAAACTTTTGATCCTGTTGTGATTGATGCTATGCATAAATTATTGATTTTGCATGCTGACCACGAACAGAACTGTTCGACTTCTACAGTACGTATTGTAGGTTCATCAAACGCAAATTTATATGCTTCTATTTCTGCTGGTATCAATGCCCTATGGGGACCGTTACATGGTGGAGCAAACCAAGCTGTAATTGAAATGCTTGAAGCGATCAAAAATGATGGCGGCGATGCTGAAAAATATTTAGCGAAAGCAAAAGATAAAAATGATCCTTTCCGTTTGATGGGATTCGGTCACCGTGTCTATAAAAACTTCGATCCTCGTGCTAAAATCATTAAAAAAGCATGTGATGATATCTTAGAAAAATTAGGTGTTAATGATCCTGTTTTAGATATCGCTAAAAAATTAGAAGAAGCGGCGTTAAATGATCAATACTTCATCGATAGAAAATTATATCCAAATGTTGATTTCTACTCAGGTATTATTTACCGTGCATTAGGATTCAACTCGGAAATGTTTACCGTATTATTTGCTTTAGGTCGTCTTCCGGGATGGATTGCACAATGGAAAGAAATGCGTGAAAACAAAGAACCTATAGGTCGTCCAAGACAAGTATATACTGGTCCGACGGAACGTGATTATGTTGAAATAACACAACGTTAATTCTTAAAATATTCTAATAAAAAAGCATCTTTCGAGATGCTTTTTTTATTTCCATAAACAAATGTCTATTAAACCAGTATATAATTTGTTTTTCCTTCTCTTAATTCATACCTTTTCATTAAATTTGCCTACTAGAATTTCACTTATTAATAATCATTACAAATAAGAATTGTTAGAATTATTCATCCATATCCTTGTTCCTGTTGCTATATTCATGTTTATAGCAGTTTTCACGTTGTTTGCGGTATATGCGGAACGTAAAATTGCTGGCTTTGTTCAAGATAGACTTGGTCCTATGGAAACGGGAAAATATGGATCTCTCCAGACCATCGCAGATATTTTAAAGCTCCTGCAAAAGGAATTGATTACTCCGCTACTAGCGGATAAAATTTTATTCCGCCTGGCTCCTATTGTTATTTTCGTAGCTGTTTTCACGGGTTTTTGTGTTATGCCTTGGTCTAAGGATTTTATTCCAGTTAATACACACACTGGCTTATTCCTAATTATGGCTATAGTCTCCATAGATGCTATTGGTATCTTAATGGCTGGTTGGGGTTCTAACAATAAATTTTCATTGCTTGGTTCTATGCGTGCAATTGCACAAATGGTTTCTTATGAAATTCCTGTAGGATTATCCTTGATCGCAGCCGTGATGCTTACGCAGACGCTAAATCTGAATGATATTGCGACGAATCAAGGTGTATTATCAACAGAAGAAATTAAGTTTTTAGGTATTTGGTCTGTTAAAAATGTCGGTGGTATATTTGCCTGGAATATTTTTCAAGCACCCCATATGATCGTCACCTATATTATATTTTTTATAGCGACTTTAGCAGAGTGTAACCGTGCTCCTTTTGATATTCCGGAAGCAGAATCAGAACTTGTTGGAGGCTTTCATACCGAATATGGAGGGATACAGTTTGCATTTTTATTTCTAGCTGAATATGCTATGATGTTTCTGGTATCCATGTTGGGGGTCGTTTTATTCTTAGGCGCTTGGAATACACCTCTTCCAAATATTGGCCCATTAAAACTGGCTGACTGGACAACAGGCTTTGGCTGGGGAATATTTTGGACTTTTTCAAAATCCCTATTTTTAGTTGGTGTTCAGATGTGGATCAGATGGACTTTACCTCGTTTACGTGCCGATCAATTGATGAATTTATGCTGGAAGGTTTTAACTCCATTGGCATTTTTATGTATGGCTATATCAGCGATCTGGAGAATTTTAGTAATGGTTTAATTTGGTTTAATTGATATGATATTCAAAACGGCTTTTCATGCATTAACAACTGCTTTCAAGGGTTTATCTTTGACAGTAAAGCATCTGTTTGGGGCTCGTAAGGCACGTCAAGAACTTGATATTACAAAAGATAATTATTTTGACAAACAGGATGGTATTGCAACAGTACAATACCCCAGAGTCAAAATGCCCATCCCTGAAGTTGCACGATACCAGCTCGAAGTTGAGATCGACGACTGCATTGTATGCGACTTATGTGCAAAAGCCTGTCCCGTGGACTGTATCGCTATTGAAGCAATCAAATCACCTGAAGCAATCGGAAAAACTTCAGATGGTAGTGTCAAACGTCTTTACCCTGCTCAGTTTGATATTGACATGGCAAAGTGTATGTACTGCGGATTATGTACGGTTGTATGTCCAACAGAATGTATCACGATGACAAATCAATATGACCGCAGTTCAACGAAATTAACGGATCTGATTTATGGATTTTCGGATATGACCGACGATCAAGTTGCGCAAAGAAAATCTGAATGGACCAAATTTCAAGCTGAAAAGGAGGCAGCAAAATCAAAATAATGACTTTAGAGCTTTTTTTATTTTATGCTTTTGCACTTTTAGCTGTAGGTTCTGCCCTATTAGTAGTAAGCTTAAAAAATATAGCACGCGCGCTATTTTTATTCTTCGTTGTTTTATTTGCTATGGCCGGACTTTACTTATTTGCTTTAGCAGACTTTGTTGCTATTACGCAAATCATGGTATATGTCGGCGGTGTATTAATCTTACTGCTTTTTGCATTTATGCTTTCTAACAAAGAGCTGTTGCAAGATTTACAGCAAACAACAGGTTCTTTATTCTCCCTACCGACATGGAAGGTATTGCCTGTTGCTCTCGCCTTTTTTGGAGTCATGATTTTTGGCATTCTGGAATGGCAAAAATCTTTCCCAGCTTGGATGACAACAGCTATCCAAAATAATACGGTTATCAAAAGTACAGACAATAATATCCATCAATTAGGTATTAAGTTTATGACCCAGTACGTACTTCCATTTGAAGTTATTTCCATCTTTTTGATGATGGCTTTGATCGGAGCATCACATCTTTCACGAAAGGATTTACAAAAATGATCACCTTAACACACTTTCTAGTTGTCTCGGCCTGCATTTTTTGTATTGGCTTATATGCTGTTCTCGCAAAAAAGAACGCCATTATGATTTTAGTTGGCATTGAATTGATGATCAATGCGGCTATCCTCAATTTTGTAGCTTTCGGAAAGTATGATAAAATTAATTATGGGGGCCAAATATTTGCACTGTTTGCCATTGTCCTTGCAGCAGCTGCTGTTGCAGTTGGATTGGCCATCATTTTAAATGTATACCGACAATACAGAAGCATTAATCCGGATCAAATTCGTGAATTAAAAGACTAGCATTGAACTATTTATTTGACATATCACCCATTAATACAGCATTGCTTGCTTTGGCAATGCCTTTGCTGGCTTTTCTATATCAGGCTGTTGTTGGTAAAAAAGATCAATCTGGCCTTGTTGGTACAGCGGCGATTATTTTAAGCTTCATCTTTAGTTTAATTACCTTTCTCGATGTCTGGAACGCAATGCCATTATCTTCTGAGATCAGATGGTTTACAATAGGAAATACAACTTTCACTGTTGGTCTATTGCTGAATAACCTCAGCTCTTTGATGCTACTATTAGTTTCGACAATAGCGGTTCCGGTGCATATTTATTCTAAATCATATATGCACGATGATACCGGGATACATCGTTATTGGATGTATCTCAGTCTATTTTGCTTCGCAATGCTCGGGCTTGTCATCATGAATAATTTACTGCTTATGTATGTGTTCTGGGAACTTGTCGGGTTTGCATCTTATCTATTAATTGGATTCTGGTATACGAAGGATGCTGCCGTGCAAGCAAATAAGAAGGCTTTTTTAGTCAACCGAATCGGTGATTTGGGCTTCTTGATCGGCATAGCGATTGTCTACGCTCAATTTGGATCCCTCAATCTGATCAATCTATTTGGAAATGATGGACTTATCGCTAATACTAGTATTGAAAACGGCCTATGGATATCTCCACACAATAGTATGGATGCGATCTGGTTGACGATTACTGGCCTTGCATTTTTCTTAGGAGCGATGGCAAAATCAGCCCAATTTCCATTACATGTCTGGCTGCCTGATGCTATGGAGGGACCTACATCTGTTTCATCTTTAATACATGCTGCGACCATGGTGGCTGCCGGTGTATTTTTAATGAGTACTTTATTTCCCTTATTCAACGAAACAGTCCTTTTGACTATTGCTATCATTGGTACCATCACTGCTACTACTGCTGCATATTTTGCTTTGGGACAATATGACATCAAAAAAATACTTGCTTTTTCGACAATTTCCCAATTGGGTTATATGATGGTGGGAATAGGTATCGGCACCTGGGATGCGGCCATGTTTCATTTATTGACACATGCTTTTTTCAAGTGTTTATTATTCTTATGTGCTGGGGCTGTTATCCATGAAATGGCACATCTGAAAGCGCATAGCAAGCATGATTTCGACCCACAGGATCTGCGCAATATGGGTGGACTTCGTCACTATATGCCACAAACATTTGTACTGATGACAGTAGCTTCCTTGGCACTTGCGGGTTTTCCGTTGACTTCGGGCTATTTATCAAAAGATAGTATCATTATTTCTGCATTCGAATGGGCATCAACAAAAGGAGCTTTGTTTCAGATCGTGCCAGTGACATTGATTATCGTCAGTATTATGACTTCATTTTATATTGGACGTCTAATTTTTAAGGCCTTCTTTTCGGAACTGCGTATCAAAAATCTATTGGGATCATCTATACATTTGAGTGAATCGCCTAAGCTCATGCTTTGGCCAATGTATTTCCTGGGCATATGCTGTTTCTTTCCTCTATTTTCGATCAATCCAATTTCCTATCATGACTCGTGGATAATGGATGGATTACTGGTCGATTACCCTTACGAAGCAAATCATCTTGCCCATCTGGTTATTCCTGTATTACTAACAGTCGGTGCATTATCAGTGTGGATATTAGGATGGAAATGGTATGCAAAAGGTCAATATCCACTAAATGAAAATAGTCTTGCAAACCGGTTATCCTTGCATCAGGGATATATGAATTCATTTAATGAAACAATTATTGTCAACAGTATTTTGAAATTAAGTGCTCTTTCCTATTGGTTAGATCGCAATATTGTTGATGGTTTTATACACAGCTTAACAAAATTTATCCAGCAGCTCGCACATTTGAGTCATTGGCTTGATAAACATATTGTTGATGGTTTCGTTAATGCTATTGGAAAATTCGCTCTTCTGTTAGGAACTTTTGTGCGTTCACCCCAAAATGGGAGACTACAGACTTATTTATATTCTGTATTCTTACTTGTTATAGTTGGTTTAATTTATCTTTTATTACGTTAGAAAATGCCTACACTATCCTTATTAATCTTTTTACCTCTACTAGCGACAGCGATTATATTAGCACTTCCTAGTCGATTCAAGGATGCTTATAAATATATTGCCCTTGCTATAACTGCTATTCAGTTTCTACTGGCAGGAATGGCCTACTTCTCGTTTAATCCAACAGCAACAGGTATCAATACACTGGAGGGATATCAATTGGTAGAGCAACTGCCGTGGATCCGCCTAGATCTTGGAACTATTGGTAAACTGGAGATTGACTACCTGCTCGGGGTAGACGGGATTTCTATGCCTTTATTGGTTTTAAGCGCATTTGTGATGTTGATGGCAATTGGTGCTTCGTGGAATATCCAGAAAAGTATGAAAGGTTATTTTGCCTTACTTATGCTTCTGAATATGGCAGTCATTGGCATATTCTGTGCTTTAGATTTCTTCTTATTCTATTTATTTTATGAGGTGATGTTACTCCCTTTGTACTTCCTCATCGGAATCTGGGGTGGCGAGCGAAGAGAATATGCTGCCATGAAGTTTTTCATTTATACATTATTCGGTTCTGTTTTCATGCTCTTGGTCATAGTAGGTCTTTACTTCTCGGTGATCAATCCTGTTACAGGTGCTCATACCTTTAGCATGATCCATATGATGAATCCGGACAATTATTTACAAGGTTCTATTTTTGCACTGGATGGTTATCAGGAGATTTTTGGTATATCAGCACGTCTGATTGGATTTATTGTACTTTTCTTTGCTTTTGCTATTAAAGTTCCTATTGTCCCACTACATACCTGGTTGCCTGATGCCCACGTAGAAGCTCCGACGCCAGTTTCTATTATCCTAGCGGGTATCTTATTAAAGATTGGTGGATACGGTATCATCCGCGTTTGTTTCAGCATCTTCCCTGATGCTGCAGCCACTAGTAACTGGTGGCTGGGTCTTATCGGGGTGATTTCGATCTTATATGGTGCCTTTAATGCATTAGCACAAAAAGATTTGAAACGAATGATTGCTTATTCTTCTGTATCCCATATGGGATTTGTGCTCTTGGGCTTAGCTTCTTTTACTGCAGAGGGTATTTCTGGAGCAATGTTTCAGATGATTAGTCATGGTTTTCTATCTGCAGCCTTATTTTTCTTGGTCGGTGTTATCTACGACCGTGTACATGACCGTTACATTCCACATTTTAGAGGATTGGCCAGTATTATGCCTAAATATACGGCATATATAGCTATTGCATTTTTTGCTTCTTTAGGTTTACCTGGTTTCTCTGCATTTATTGCAGAGGCGTTTGTAATTATCGGAACATTTAATTCGGCAAGTTTAGGTACTGGTCTCCCAAGATGGATGGCTATAGCTGGATCTGTTGGAATTCTAATGAGTGCGGCCTATCTGTTATGGACATTACAAAGAATGTTTTTTGGAGAAACAAGATTAAAAGGTGGAGATTCTTGGCAACAGGCTCTAGTCGATCTTTCCGTTAGGGAACAGCTAATCTTGTTCCCCACTTTAGCACTTGCTTTACTTTTAGGAATATGTCCCTTTATTATATTCGACCAAATGAATGCTTCTGTCATCAATTTGGTTTCCTTTATTCAACAGTATAACTAAAAACATGGCCGCATTTGCTTCATCAATTTCGTCAATTTTAGACCATATCATAGTAAGTATCCCTTTATTCAAGCCGGAACTTGCACTCATGATTGCTTTTGTATGCAGTATATTTTGCAGTTTATTTATAGACCGAATTTGGAAACAGAGTTCATTTGCTATTACCATAATCGGTTTATTACTTAGTTTATATTTCCTTTTTGATCAGAATAGCCTATTTACTGGTGAATCTGGATTTTTTGAGATGATCAAAATTGATAAATTATCTATTTTATCCCGCATCATCTTATCGCTATCGACTATACTTATAGCTGTTTTCATCCAGCAACGTTTTTCAAATCAGATCCGTCCTATTGGTGATCTTTATGCAGTATTGCTCACAGCTACACTAGGACTGCACTTATTAACGATAAGCAGCAACTGGTTGCTGATTTTTATCGCGATTGAAACTTTATCGATCAGCTCGTACGTCATGGTCGGATATTTCTCTAAAACGAAATTTGAGGCTGAAGCTGCAATGAAATATGTTTTATTTGGCTCCATCTGTGCAGCGGTCATGCTGTATGGTCTATCACTTATTTACGGTTTCACGGGAAACTTAAATTTTGATAGCCAGCAACATATCCAGGGACTTATTGAAGCTCCAAAAGTCATGACCTGTATTGCATTTCTGTTTTTACTAACCGGAATTGGTTTTAAATTAAGCTTTGCCCCTTTTCATGTGTGGAGTCCTGATGTTTATCAAGGTGCTCCGACCCCGATAACTGCCTATCTATCAACAGTGCCAAAAATTGGTACACTGGTTCTGTTATCACGTTTACTGGCGAGCTGGACTGCTAGCCCATTCTTCTACTCAGAGTTCTTAATCTCCGTTATCATCATCATTGCAATCGCTACAATGCTTATCGGAAATCTAGCCGCATTAAAGCAAAAAGATATTAAAAGAATGATGGCCTATTCTTCTATTGGTCATACTGGTATACTCTTGATGGTGGCTCTTGTTTATATTGACAACGATCCTGATGTTCTATTATTTTATCTGGCAATCTATTCTTTGATGAATATCGCAGTCTTTTTATTTATTGATCAACTGGAACAAGGTCTTGAAAGTACCACTATTGAATCTTATAAAGGTTTGGGTAAAAAATACCCGGTGATATTTGTGAGCTTCTCTATTCTGTTGATCTCACTAATCGGACTCCCTCCTACTGCGGGATTTATCGGAAAACTTCTGGTATTTTCTAAGGTATTTGAACAGTACCAGACGTTAAATGAAATACCTTTATTATTCCTACTTATTGTAGGAGCCTTAACTTCTGTGATCTCGTTATTCTTTTATTTTAAAATTCCACTACTTGCATTTTTAAGAGATAATGACACGGCTATAGCATTACCAAAGTTCAACAGATTTTTAGTTCTTATAGCTGTTTCGATCAGTATTTTGGTTGTACTCCTCGGAATATATCCAAGTATGCTTTTAGATTTATTAAAATAGGCATCCCAATTTTCTTTCATCAATTAAGAAGTTCTTTTCGGGTCCAGCGGCTAATACCCTAAAAGCATTTCCTAAAACAGATTCTGGCAAATAAATTTGTTTTAGATATGACGCAATTAAGATTGTAAATAAAACAAATTTATCTAAGTTTGTACTATGATAAGTGCATTAGCTAACACTATTTTTCAACGTGCAATCGCAGATTATCACGTTGAAAACGAAATTGATCAAGTTATTCAAAACCCTTTTGAGTCGTCATCATTGGAACATTTACTGTATATGAAATGTTGGATTGATACCGTACAATGGCATATGGAAGATGTGGTCAGAAATCCTGAAATCGATCCTAAGGTAGGTTTATACTGGAAAAGAAGAATCGATGAATCCAATCAGCATCGTACAGATACTGTGGAATATATAGACAGCTACTATCTATTGAAATTTCAAGATGTTACCCCAAACGAAGATGCTAAAATCAACACAGAAAGTCCTGCTTGGGCAATTGACAGATTGTCGATACTAGCTTTAAAAATCTATCATATGGAGCAAGAGACTTTACGTAATGATGTAGCACCGAGCCATATCGATGCTTGTCAAGTTAAATTGAATATTCTTTTAGAACAACGTGTTGATCTCTCTCAGAGTATTGATGAATTGCTTTCTGATATCCAAGCTGGAAAAAAATACATGAAAGTCTATAAACAGATGAAGATGTATAACGATCCGAGTTTAAATCCTGTATTGTATCAAGCATCAAAATAATGTCTTTACCATCCAAAATAATTGTTACGCGCTTCTCTGCCATGGGAGATGTTGCCATGGTTGCTTCAGTCTTGAAGGAATTTGTGCAACAGTACCCTGCTGTAACGATTATTATGGTAACCCGTCCACCTTTTAAGGCTTTTTTTGAAGGTATTCCGAATGTACAATTCCATCCTTTTAATCCCAAAGAACAACATAAAGGTTTAAAAGGTATTGTGAACCTAAAAAGAGAATTAACCTCTTATGGTGCCGATGCAGTTGCTGATCTACATTTTAATTTAAGATCTCGAATTTTAGCAGTTTTTTTTAAGGTATCGGGACTTGTGGTCAAGCAATTGGACAAAGGCCGAAAAGAAAAAAAAGCACTTACCCGATTTCAAAAGAAGGTTTTGAAACCGTTAAAACCGACTGTTGAACGTTATGCCGATGTATTTCGTGATCTTGGTTTTAAATTTATGTTGCAGAATAAATTAGAGCCTACTAAGTTGGCATTACCCAACTTAGCACATGCTTTATTTTCGGATGATGAAAGCAGAAAAATTGGGATCGCCCCATTTGCACAACACTCCTATAAAGTCTTTCCTCTTCCAAAAATGCAGGAAGTAATTGCATTCTTATCCCAGAACAACTTTGACATATTCATATTTGGCGGAGGGAAATTGGAACAAGCACAAGCTGAAAAATGGCAAGCACTATATCCCAGTGTCCACAGTACAATTGGTCGTTTCAATCTTAAAGAAGAACTTGCTATTATTTCTAATTTAGACTTAATGATCAGTATGGATTCTTCAGGTATGCATATGGCTTCTTTAATGGGTGTTCGTTGCTTGTCTGTGTGGGGTGCTACCCACCCTTTTGCGGGATTTCTTGGTTATGGACAATCCATAGAAGATTGTGTTCAGGTAGAACATCCTAATAGACCAAATTCAATATATGGGAATAAGCCCTGTGATTGTGATGGTAAGGAAGCAATTGAATTGGTCTCTTCGGAAATGATTATTAACAAAATAAAACAAATTATCTAAATTTGAATTTACAGATAATCGAATAGTACTGTTACCCATTTTGAGTAATATCTAAAATAAGACAATATACAAGTAGCAAAATGTTAAGAATAGGATTTGATGCAAAGCGATTTTTTAATAATCACACAGGGCTAGGGAACTACAGCCGTGATTTAATTCGCATATTACGTGCAAATAATCCTGAGATAGAATACCTCCTTTACACACCACAAACTGGAAAATCTCACTATAATAATCTAGTTCCAGATCGTATTATTAAACGTCCTTCTGGTTTTATTAATCGTATCTTACCCAGTAATTGGCGTTCTAACCGTATCGTTAAGGATCTTGAACATGACCAGATTGATATCTATCATGGTCTTTCTGGAGAGATCCCTATAGGTTTGGATAAGACATCGATTAAATCGGTCGTGACTATCCATGATTTGATTTTCATTCGTTATCCAGAACTTTATAAAAAGATTGACCGTACGCTTTACCATAAGAAATTTAAATATGCCTGCGAGCATGCAGATCAAATTGTGGCAATCAGTGAACAAACTAAATTAGATATCATTGAGTTTTTTCATATTCCAGAAAAAAGGATCAAGGTTATCTATCAAGGATGTCATGAATCATTTAAATCTGTCAAATCGGAAGAGGAAAAGCAAACCTTAATTAAGAAGTTGGGTCTTCCCCACGAATTCATATTGAATGTAGGTACTATCGAGCCTCGAAAAAATGTATTTTCAATTGTCCAGGCAATTAAAGATAAAGAGATTCCTTTGGTTATAGTTGGTAAACAAACGGCTTATTCGAAGGAGATTCAGGCGTTTGTCACCCAGCATAATATGGAAAATCGTATTATCTTTTTGCAGGGTTTATCTATGCATGAATTATCCATTCTCTATAGCATTGCTAAAATATTTATTTACCCTTCAATTTTCGAAGGATTTGGAATACCTATCATTGAAGCATTATATAGTGGAACGCCTGTCATCACAACAAATTCCGGCGTTTTTCCTGAAGCTGGAGGACCATTCTCCCTATATATTGATCCGAATAATATCGATCAACTATCCATGAGCATAGATAACATCTTGAATTCACCGGAAAAACAGGAGATAATGCGTCAAAAAGGATTGACATATGCACAACAGTTCAATGATGATGTTGTGGCTGCTCAATGGATGAACCTTTACAAAAAAATTAGTAAATGAGAATAGGTTTTTTTAATTCGATAGAGACGTGGGGCGGAGGTGAGAAATGGCATTTTGAATCTGCAGTACATTTTGCGAAGCTTGGTCATGATGTTTATTTTTTTGGTTCAAAGAACAGTAAATTAGAAACAAAGCTACTTGAATTCCCTGCAATCACATATATTGAAGTCCATTTAACTAATCTTAGTTTTCTAAATCCGGTAAAGAGGTGCTATTTGACTTCGACATTTGAAAAGTTACAGATTGAAGTCGTATTAATCAATAATCCGAGAGATTTAAAAATTGCCGCTTACGCCGCTCACAGTGCAGGAGTTCCTCGTATTATATACCGAAGGGGGTCTGCTATTCCTATCAAAAATACATTTCTAAATCAACGTATTTTTGGAAACTATATCACTGATGTGCTAGCAAATTCCTATGCAACTCGAGAAACGATATTAGCAAATAATCCTCAACTGTTTCCAAAAGAAAAAATTAGAGTAATTTACAACCCTATCGATTTTCAAAAATTTGATCAATTAGTTTATAAAAAAATAGTTCCCGATTGCAAAGATGATTCATTAATTATAGGAAATCTAGCAAGACTTGCTCCACAAAAGAATCAGAAGTTTTTAATCGATCTCTCTGTAGAATTAACCCGACTACAGATTAAACATCAGATTTACATTACAGGTAAAGGTGAACTGGAAAGCGAATTAAAAACTTATAATATAGAAAAGGGGACAGATAAGAATGTTCATTTTCTAGGATTCACAGATTCCCCGAGGAGCTTTTTAGTTGATATTGATATTTTTATATTAAGTTCACTATGGGAGGGTTTTGGATATGTACTAGCAGAGGCTTCTCTAGCAGAAAAGCCCATTATAGCTTTTAACAATAGTAGCAATCCTGAATTAGTAAAGGATAACATCTCTGGCTTTTTAACGGAAGTAAATAGTATTCCACAAATAGTGGAGAAAATCAAAAAACTACAAGACATTAAGCTTCGGAAAGAAATGGGGACAGCAGGAAGGAAATTTATACTAAAATCCTTTGATAAAAATATAATCTACAAGAACCTCGAAGATTATATTTTAAACAACTAGTTTTTAGTGTATTTTTACTTAAGGTTCTAAATATTTCAAAACAACCCAAGAAGAAATCCAGTATTCTTATTTTAACACTTCTTCATATAGGTTCCAATATTGTTTTGCTGCCATATCCCATGAAAATTGTCCGGCCCACTTTTTTATATGGGAACTTCTATCAGTAGAATTAATTAAGTTCATAATGTGAAATTTACCAAAATTAATCATATAATCCTTCTCGGTTGAATCTAAGAAAAAAGCTTCCTCACCACCGATTTCTGGTAAGCACGTATTTGTAGATAATAGCACTTTCTTACCAAAAGACATGGCCTCTATAACAGGTAAACCAAAACCTTCGGCAATTGACGGAAAAACAAACATGGCGCAGTTACTTAGATATTGATATTTTTCTTCCTCCGTAATTGGCCCAGTAATAACAACACGATCCAAAACTCCTAATTCTTTAGCAATAGATAGGATATACTTATCATAACCAATTTCATTGACAATACCACTTATTACTAGTTCTAGATCATTTCCAACTAATAAATATGGCAAAACATGAAAATTCTTTTTATGGTTTACAGTACCAATTGTAAATAACAGTTGTTTTCTAATATGCTGATTATTTTCTGCAGAATGATATTGATTTACAATTTCTGTCTCAATATTATTCCCATTATACACTATATGTATAGGTTTACCTCTTAAATCACAGTGTTGTTCCAAATCATTTTTAACATACTTAGAGATAGCAACAATACAATCTGCACGATCCAAATTGTCCTGCAGTTTTTTTAAATAATATTTTTCCTTTTGTACAGATTTTCCTTCCTTAAGAAAGTTAAGATCATGAATAGTAGATAAAACTTTAGTTTTTGTGCCTTTACTTGGAAAGTATGAACTCAATTGATATGTCGAATGCCACAGATCTACATTATTAAATCTAGGCATCCAAAATTTATGTAACGATTTTTGCTTAATATAATGTACTTGGTCACCAAAGTCTTTCTTAATAGAATCTGGATAATAAAGTGATAATTTAGCATCAGTTGTTTGGTTTTTCAATAAAGATAAGCCAAGGTGTTTACAAAAGAAATATAAGCCTGTATGCTTATGTTTCATTCTTTCAGTATCAAATATAATTTTATAACTCATTGACTCAATATCATACTTTCGATTAACAGTTTTTTCCTTGATAATAAAGGAATTCCTAATTAAAAAAATTGATTTCGGAAACTTAAACTAATCCTTAATCAAGGAGTCATTTAAAAACTCTTCCTCCAAAACTTCACTATGGTTATTTAGAAAATAGTTTTCTCCTTCAGATTGTATCTTTTTATAATAGCTCTCATCATTAAAAAGCCTATTTATTTCATTGGCAAATTCTACTCCTGAGGATGTAACAATGCAACCATTCTGCCTCTTATTAAACAAACCATCTATTCCTCTTATATTAGTAACAACTGGCATGCCATAAGATAAAGCTTCCACAACTTTAATTTTTATTCCAGTCCCAGTTAACATAGGACACATAAATACTTTCGCATCCACGAAAAGAGATTTTAAGTCTTCTACAACTCCAAGTTCTATTACTTGGCTTGAGCCAGAAAAATATTTACTAATACTACCAGCAACTACGATTTCAATATCTTTGTTGATATGTTGTAATACTTCTTTTAGGAACCATTTAACACTTCTTTTGTTATGATCATTGTCACTCGCTACATAAAAAAGTTTTCGAGAGTCTTTATTACATAAAAATTCAGATTTATGATTAGGAAATGAAACAGGAACTAGCTGTACTGGTTTTTGGGTAAACTGTTCAAAAATATATTTTTCTTCTACAGAATATGTCCAAATTTCATCAAACTCTTTTAAGATACCCACTTCCTTTTCTAATATTCGATATGGCAATGATGTTGATTTCTTAGCTCTATATGTGGTTAAATACTGACCCGTTATAAAATCATGTGTATCAATTATTGAAGTTTTATATGATTTTAAATTTTTAATAAGACTTCCCCAATTAACATAACTAATTATAGCAAAATCATAGTTTTTATTTCCAGTATATTTTTTAAAATTAAATTTTAAAAGATATGTTGTTAAGTCGATTTTACTCTTTGTAAAACCGAAGATAAACTCCCATATTTTATACTTGAAAATATAACTCAAAAACTTTTTCCTGTCTATTTTTCTATCCAAAACAACAAGATTAATTGTAGGATATTTATCTGCGAATATCCTAATACTTTCATCATTCCAATTACCCCAAAATCGCTCTGTAATGAAATCGACGTCAAATTCTCCAGATTTTCTGCTAAAATAGTCCAACATCTTAACAAACCTTGTAATATTACCAGCCTTGTTATTAAAGGGATTATCAGGAACGAAATAAAGTATTTTTTTCTTCTTCGACATTTAAAATGCTTAAATTAATGATCGATACATATTGTCATACGACTACGACCAAAATGGATATTATTGACTAATTCCAACAGATATTGATTTTAGATCTTTTAAAACTTTTTTAAATATAAATTTATAATAACAGCAATAACTTCTTAACGAAAATAATACACGAAACGCAACACAAAAAGAATTATTTATTTTAATATTATAACTTAATACTAATGATATCATCACAATAAAAGTTATTATAAAAAAATAAGTTTACAATGATATCCAAATTGTAATTTTGAAATAATTCAAAGTAAACAAAACGGTAGATGTAATAGAAACCTATAATATTAAAAATTTTAATGGTATTGCGATCAATTAAAAAATGAACCGTCGTAAAACTCAATAAATAGCATTAGTAATATTCTATATATTATTTTTGGCTGTCATATTCTAATATTTTTCGTAACAGCGGACGAATATACAATCTCTTGAACAAATTTTTGCCATTTTTCACTTATACTTTCTTCACTAAAGTCCTCTATACTTATTTTAGCATTCTTTCCCAACTGATCACGTAGCGCTGGACTGACCATCAACTTTTCTAAACACACACACAATTCTATATTATCATTTACCAAAAAACCTGTTTCATTATGTTTTATTATTTCATTAACTCCAGAACAGCTCTTAAAACCAATTGCAGGAAGACCTGCGGACATTGCCTCGGCAAGAGCTAGCCCAAATCCTTCATACTTACTAGGAAATATAAATATATCAGCTTCTTTCAATTTTTGAATTGGATCCTCAGTAAATCCTTTCAAGAAAATTCTATCCTCCATATTTAAATCAGTAATCTGTTTTTGTAAACGTTGCATATCTGATCCTACTCCCCACAATTCAAAATCCCAATTTATATACTGAGGCGCTAATTTTGCAAAACTTTCAATAGCGAGATGTTGTTGTTTACATGCCATATCTAAACGAGCAATGTGAATAACCTTGTATCGATCTTTTGAAATAAAATGATTAACAAACTCCTTAATTCTGGGGACAGGATTAGGAATTACGGCAACTTTGCCGACAAAACAATCTGGTAAGTAATCAGAATAACCTGCAAATAGTAATTGGACTCCAGCAAGATTCTGAAATGAATTTTTTAATAATTTGACTTCGAATGGTTTTCTACCTCCAAAAATATTTGTATAATCATAATCTGGTCTACCATTGACAGAATCAATAATTGGAACAGTTATTTCATTATTATAAGTAATCTCCAATAAAGAGCCTATTGACATAGTAATAATTACATCAGGCTTTACTTCATCAATATAAGTTTTCCAGGCTTTTGCACGACGTTCCAAATTATAAACAAATAGATTTTGTTCGCCTTTCATGCTCATTTTTAAAATAGAATTATAAGCCTTGGCATATTTTTTACGAATTTTATGAATAAGCCAATTAAAAGGATTACTTCCACTATAATTTGATATAGGAATTTGATTTTTTTGTATTAGATCGGGGCTATAGATGTTTGTTACTTTAACTAGTGAGTGTAACTTGAATATCGCCTTTCCTGAGATATTCTCATTTGTTGCAATTTCAACCTGATGCCCATTATTAACAAAACTGTTAGCAAGAAAAGAACAGATCTTTTCTGTTCCCCCACTTCCGTTAATAAAATAAAGATGCTGAACCAACAATATTTTCATAATTAATTATTCTTTGCTCCTATTTTGCTTTGAAGCCTTAATGTTTTCTTTTTCGAAAATGGAAAGAATTTCAGCAAAAACAATTTCAGCTTAATTTTTCTTATTTTTTTATCTTCACATTTTCTATAAAATTCTTCAAAGTCTTGATATGTGTTTGCTGACAAGAAATACCTAAATAAAAAGCTTAACTTTTTTTTATCGTTTTCAGTTAAAAATGGAAGTACCTTATCATTCATAAAAACACGAATAAGTCCAAAAAGTCTTTCTCTTTGAGAATTATTTAGAGACATCTTTAAATACCTAAGTTCGAAAGGTTCATGTTCTATAAAAAGTGCCAAATGAAGGGCATGTGATTTATGAAGATTATATTTTGTATAAAAATTCTTTAAAATATTGAACCAAATTGGAATCTGATCTAAAACTTTATCGCTATTTTGATTGATGATATTATGATTTTGATCATCATGTTGACGATAGTAATAGGAACTATTTGGACTTAAGCTAATTTGGGTTGTTAATGCAAGTAATTGATGTGAAAATAAACCGTCCTCACATGGTTGTATACCAACAGGAAATCTAACTTCAGGATATTGTTGCAAAAATTCCCGTTTTAAAAGCATCCCCCAAGTAGGTAAAGCCATAATATTGGGGAAACGAGAGCAACTATGTGCTCCAACGACAACGATATCACTTTGACTACTTATAGCAATATCAAATGAATTTTTTAAAAATGTATTCTCCATTGTATCGTCTGCATCCAGAAAAAAAACATATGAACCGGTTGCTTCTAGTAGCCCCTTATTTCTAGCTACCGATACCCCAGAATTACTCTGGTAAAAGTAATGGATATGAGCATGCTCGACTACATATTTCTCACAAATTAACGCTGACCGATCAGTACTCCCGTCATTTACCAAAATTAATTCAATACATTTGATATTCTGATTTAAAACACTCTTTATAGCCTCCTCAAGAAAAGATTCACAATTATAGATTGGAATAACAACAGAAACATCAACTTTATTAGCACTCATATATCAAATCCTTATTCGTTAAATTACATAATACATTAATTATCAAACTCTGAAAAACTCATTTAGTAAGAAGTAGTGCGCCAGTCAATTTAAAATATCAATTTTAAAAAATCTTAAAATAAACAAGTATTATGTTATTACCAATATAATGAAACGAAATTATAACTTTTATTTCTTTTTAAACCTATCTTACTGAAAATATAGAGCCATGATATGGGATTAGTAAAAAAAAGAATTGAATAATTAATTTGTAAAATTTGTAATTTAGGGGCAGAATAAATTGAATATGACGAATCAAAACACCAAGCTATCGATAATAACAATAAATTTAAATAATAAAGATGGTTTAAAAAAAACACTAAAATCAATTGATAATCAGTCAAATAAAAATTTTGAATATTTAGTTATTGATGGAAATTCATCAGATGGGAGTCAAGATTTAATAAACAATTCTGCATTTATTGATATTAAAATTTCTGAAAAAGATAGTGGAATCTATGACGCAATGAACAAAGGTATTCAACTGGCAAAAGGCGAATATTTATTATTCCTCAACAGTGGAGATTACCTTAACAACTCCGAAGTGATTAATAATATTATATCGCAACTAGATGGCGAAGAAATTATTTATGGATCCCTGATCTATGAGGATAAAGATAGTTCAAGAGTTCAACACTACCCAAGTAAATTAACCTTTAGCCAATTCCTTTATGAAACTATAGGTCACCCATGCTCATTCATAAAAAAAGATTTATTTACAAGATATGGATTATATGATACATCTTATCCAATAGTTGCTGATTGGGCATTTTTCACTAAAGTAATTGTCAAAGAGAATGTCAGTACCAAACATATTAATGAAATCATAACCAACTTTGATCTTACGGGTATTACAGCTAGACCTGAGAATCACGATAAAATTAATGCAGAACGTGATCGTTTTCTCAAAGAAAATTTTTCTTTTATATTGGAAGATTTCACTAGAACAACTGCGGCTGAAAAAAAATTAGAGAGAATCCAATCATCAAAAGGATTTAAAATTCTTAAAGCATTCGGAGTTAAGAAATTTCAGTAAAGTATTTATTAAAATTTCTATATACACTTGGTCTATCAAAGAAAACCGATAATAACAGTTATTTTAACCTAAGCTTTTATAGATTTTAATTGTTTTTTCAATACATGAATGCATACTGTAATTAATTAATTTTTCTTTCCCTTTTTTTATTAAGCTTTCACGTAATAATTTAGATTCTAGCAGACTTTTCATTTCGCTAACAAAAGAATCTAAGGATTCCACTTCAAAATAAGCCGCTGCATCTCCTGCAATCTCTGGAAAACAACTTGCATTACTTAATAATACAGGGCATTCATTTTTAAAAGCTTCCAAAATAGGTAATCCAAACCCCTCATAAAGAGATGGATAAACAAAAAATAAAGCTCTTTTATATAATAGATTTAACTGTTCATCAGTCGCTGCTACTTGAATGACTTTATCTGTTATATGATTTCTATATAAATGTTCCTGTTCAGAAATTGCCAAGCTACTACCGGCCAATACAAGTTTGAGCTCAGGAAACTGCTTCGATAATTTAGAAAAAGCTTGAACCAGCAAACTAAAATTCTTATATCCGTATCGGTTACCGACATATAGTATATATGATTCCGGCAGGTTTCGAATATCTTCATAAACTAGTGATTGATTTAAATTGATGCCATGATAGACTACTTCAATTTTATCATCATTCAAGTTGTAGTATTTCAGAATGTCACTTTTTGTTTTCTCAGAAACAGCAATTATTTTATCTGCTTTCTCAATATGCAAGCGCTTATGGTGTGCAATTGGAGAATCCGATGAAAAAATATCAGGGTAATTTTCATAAATCATATCATGAATCGTAATAACAAGTGGCTTCTTTAGAACCTGAATAAAATAAGGATCATAATATGTAGGGTGAAAAACATCAATGGAGGGATCTTGAAGACTGTTTAATGTTACAAGCTGATTTTTCTTAATTATTTTATGAGTCTTTCGTTCATACTTCTTGATTTTTTCAACAAAATTGAAAGCTCCTATATGTTTTTCAGATAAATAATGATTGATATTACCAAACACATTTAAACTATATGACATATCCTCAAACTTATCGACTCCATTCATCAATTCAGCAAAATATCGAGAAATACCTCCAAATTTTTGTGCAACAAAAATTTGATAATCAAATAATACCTTCATTAATCTTATATTTTATAATTCAATCAATTGCTATAAAATGAAAATTTCCTTTTCCAAAGTGAATAAATTCAGAATATGAATTTATTCACTTATATGAAGGCAACAATTATCATTTTTGACAAATATAATTCACTTAGTCGAAACTGCTTACAACCTAATAAGACTTATTTTATGAAAAGCTGAATAAAACTATTATTTTTTTTAGAGAATGATAAATAAATGTATTATTTTTGTTGCAAATAAACCATTGTTATTTTAATATGTCTTACACTTTTTACAACAAATTATTTTTTTCTCCATAATAATACAAATTTTGTAAGGGGTTAGACTCATTTTTAAAGGAGATGGATATTTGATTTAAGAAATTTATTTTATGATTTCAATATCTTTTATATTTGTTATGCTGCCAATTTAATCTAAGTGTACTACACTTTTGGAAATTACATTAAATGTCTTTTCCACATACCTTTTTACTTCGTCGCCATATACTGAAGTAGGTTATTAATTTTTATTCTTATAACGTAGGATTTTCTTATTTTTTAAAATTAGAACTAGTTGATAGTGTCAATTTTATAGCTATTTGTGCCAAATATTTTTTGTGCATTACAATTATTAATGGGTTATATTATGAAAAATTTTCTTTGGAAAAAAAAGAATAAAAAAGTTTCAAAACCATCATTATACGGGTGGTTTGGCACATATAGTTCATGGGAATTAGCTCAACAAGCTACTGCAGGTTATGATCAAAAAAACATTTTGAAAAAAACTCAGTATTCTTTAGCAAAAATTAGAGATGGAGAGGCTGTGTATGAGCGGGACTCAGTACTTTTTGATAAAAAAGAACATCCCTTTGCTTTGATATCTAGCTTATTACACATCGCTATCCAAAAAAGCAACACTCTAAATATATTAGATTTCGGAGGATCTTTAGGAAGTACATATTTTCAGGTTCGGGACTTTTTGAAGCCTCTAAATAAACTCCGTTGGCATATTGTCGAACAATCTTCTTATGTCGATATTGGAAAATGTGAGTTTGAAAATGAGCAACTCAAGTTCTTTCATACAATTGCAGAAAGTGTCGAGGTAATTCGTCCTGATGTTATCTTATTATCCAGTGTGGTACAATATTTAAAAGATCCCCATCAATTTTTAATCAATTTAGCTAAGCTTCAAATCCCATATCTAATATTTGATCGAACAGCCTTTATCCACGAAGGTGATGATCGATTAACTATTCAGAGAGTACCTCCAGAAATCTACGAAGCATCTTACCCCTCTTGGTTTTTTAACGAAGAGCTATTTCTTAAACATTTTAATGAGTATACCATCCTAGCAGATTTTTCATCCTATGTTGTCGGGGAAGCCGATATGTATATAGACGGTCAATTAGCTGGGTACGACAAAGGGTTTTTACTAAAATATACATTATGATCAACTATTGCACTTTATTCAATTCGCGATATCTGTCTCGAGGACTGGCGATGTACCGGTCTCTGGAAAAACACTGTAACGACTTTCATCTCTACATTTTTGCCTTTGATGAACTCTGCTATGATACTTTATGTAATCTTAACTTAAGATACGCAACAATAATTTCTCTTTCTGAATTTGAAGATGAGCATCTTTTGAGTATTAAACCTACTCGTATGGAAAATGAATATTGCTGGACATGTACTCCATCTGTAATCAGATATTCCATAAACGAATATCAATTATCATCCTGCACTTACTTGGATGCCGATCTTTTATTCTTCTCAGATCCAGCAATATTAATTCAGGAAATGGAAGAGCGTTCTGTATTGATAACAGAACATCGATATACCCCACGTCACGATCAATCCGTTACAAGTGGTATTTATTGTGTACAATTCATCTGTTTCAAAAATACAGAGGAGGGTATGCGTGTACTTGATTGGTGGCGTAATGCGTGTTTAGAATGGTGTTATTGTAGAGTAGAAGATGGTAAATTTGGTGATCAAAAATATTTAGATGATTGGATGACACGATTTACAGGAATACATGAGTTGAAAGCCCTAGGTGGAGGAGTGGCACCCTGGAATATTCAACAATACGATTTTGCATTTCGCGATCAACAACTTTATGGCAAAGACCTGGCATCATCTTCATTCTTTCCAGTAGTCTTCTATCACTATCATGGTTTCAAGTATGCAGAAGCAAATTCTTTTATTCCAACCAATGGATACAATTTATCATCTAATGACTTACATTTCATATATCAACCCTATGTAAAAGCATTGAAGTTGGCCGATAAGGAACTAGCAAAACTCAATCTGAAATATCACTTTCATGAGGTTCAAAAAATAGAACGGATAGGAAAATCACCTAGACGCATGCTTTTACTATACATAACAGGACAGTTTAGGCAATTTTATCACAGCTCTTATTTTTTTAGAAAATGGCCTTTCAAATCGATTTAAAAACATTTACAGATAGCAGAGGTAATCTAACAGTTATCGAAAAGATAGTACCGTTTGATGTAAAACGCATCTTTTATATTTATGGGGTAAATGATGCTATACGTGGAGGACATAGACATCATAATACGCGACAGGCTGCTATTTGTCTTCAGGGAAGTTGTGAGATATATAATCATGATGGCAATAAAGAAGACACTTTTTTACTAAATGTACCTCATAACTGCCTGATCTTAGAACCCAAAGATTGGCATCAGATGTATAATTTTACATCTGATGCTATCCTCATGGTACTAGCCTCCGAATATTTTGATGCACAAGATTATATATATGAACCTTATACCAAATGATAGCATACGAAGATTTAAAGAAGTCAAATGAAGTGTTTTTCAAGGAATATAATCAAGTTTTTCAACAAACACTAAAGAGTGGATGGTACATTTTAGGTAGAGAAGTGACACAATTTGAGTCTAATTTTGCCAAATATTGTGGTGTGAAAAATTGTATAGGTGTAGCCTCCGGATTGGATGCTATGGTGCTAGCTTTTAAGCAACTTAAATTTGAACCTGGAGATGAAGTAATTGTACCATCAAACACCTACATTGCGTCCATACTTGCAATTTTGCACTGTGGGTTAAAACCAATTTTAGTAGAGCCAGATATTAAAACTTATAATATAGATCCTGTTAGAATAGAAGCCGCCATTACTTTAAAAACCAGAGCGATCCTAGTGGTGCATCTTTATGGAAAGATGTGCGATATGGGACAGATAATGAATATCGCGAAAAGGTTTCATCTTTGTGTAATTGAAGATTGTGCACAGGCACATGCAGCATGCTACCAAGGAAAAATGGCAGGTAGTTTCGGTGATTTTGGAGCATTTAGCTTTTACCCGACTAAAAATCTTGGAGCATTGGGTGATGCGGGAGCTGTAACAACAAATAGCGAAGTTGGTGCCCAGGCAATACGTACCTTGCGAAATTATGGATCGTCAACAAAATACGTTAATGATGAAATTGGATATAATTCAAGATTAGATGAGCTACAAGCGGCCTTTCTTTCTATTAAATTAAAGCACCTAGATGCCATCACTGCGCATAAAAGAAAACTTGCTTCTATTTATCTTAATGAACTTAAAAGCGATTTTATCCTACCAATTATCCAAAAAGGTTTTGATGATGTATTTCATATCTTCGCGATAAGACACCCTGAAAGAGAAAAACTTCGAAATTATCTCTTGGACAACGACATCAAGACAGAAGTACATTATCCGATACCTCCATACAAACAAAAGGCAATGTCCGGAATATTAAAAGAAAATGAATATCCTCTATCAGAAGAAATACATAGAACAATTCTGAGCCTGCCGATATCTTTTGGACACAGTGAAGATGATGTTTTCAATGTTGTCGAGATCATGAATAAATTTTAAAAGATTCTTTAGCTGGCGTCGAAAGTTATTCTTTATAGTATACCTCTAGGATACCTAGAGGTATACTAATAATCTCTTATCGATATACTTCATAATTTACCAACAATCTATTTGAAGTATTGATTTCATTAATTTAGTGTTAAACTTTCCTATTCTTTGAAATAAATAAATCGATTTTATTTATATTTATATGGATAACTTCAGAATATGTCTAAAAATCTCTATATCGTCCGTCATGCCAAGGCTGAACAGTCATTTTCTAAGAAAGATTTTGACCGTATATTATTAGATAAAGGCATAGAAAGAGCACAACGTGTTTCTCATCAGCTTGCTCTACAGATGCAAGCAGATTCTACTACGCTCTGTATTTCATCTTCTGCAATTAGAGCATATCAAACAGCAGAGATATTTATTAAAGCAATTAAATATCCTCAGATTGCTTTAATTAAAGAAGATCAGCTGTATGAGGCTACTTATTTGGACATTCTAAAACTAATCAACCAAGTTCCACCTCACATACATACCCTGTTTATATTTGGTCACAACCCTGGTTTATCAGATTTTATTGAATATGTGAGTAATGAATCTGTCCCTTTATCAACATCGCAAGTTGTACATCTCATTCTTGATGAAGGTTTTGATTTTAATACCCTAACATCCAATACTGCTACGCTTTTAAATACCATAGTATAATTCATTTTTGTACCTTCGGGTTATGGCAAATCAATTGCAATTTGAAAATTCTCCTTATTTGAAACAACATGCGCTCAATCCGGTTCACTGGATGCCATGGGGGGAAGAAGCATTAAAGAAAGCACAGGAAGAAAATAAATTGATCATCATCAGTATCGGCTACTCTGCCTGTCACTGGTGTCATGTGATGGAACGCGAAAGCTTTGAAAATGATGTGATCTCACAGACCATGAACAAGTTTTATGTTCCGATCAAAATAGATAGAGAAGAGCGTCCAGATATTGATCAGGTCTATATGACTGCAGTACAGCTGATGACAAATGCTGGTGGATGGCCATTAAACTGCATCTGTTTACCTGACGGTAGACCCATCTACGGTGGTACTTATTTCAAAGCTCATGATTGGCAGAACGTTTTAATTCAGATTGCCCGCATGTGGGAAGAACAACCTGCTGTAGCAATGGAATATGCTGACAAATTGACAAAAGGCATTCAACAGAGCGAGCGATTACCTATTAATGCAATACCGGAGCAATATAAGTTTGACGATTTAAACGATATTATAAAACCTTGGAAAGAATTATTTGATCCAAGAGACGGTGGTTATCATCGCAGTCCAAAATTTCCGCTTCCTAACAACTGGTTATTCTTATTGCGTTACGCTGTTTTAGCGCAGGATACTGAAACACTAAGCCATGTTCATTTTACGCTCCAAAAAATTGCTTCTGGAGGTATCTACGACCACATCGGAGGTGGCTTTGCGCGCTATTCAGTCGATAGTGAATGGCATGTCCCACATTTTGAAAAAATGCTGTACGACAATGGCCAACTCATTTCCCTATATGCAGAAGCTTATCAACAGCAACCCCATCCTTTATATAAACGTGTCGTTGAGGAGACAATTGCATGGGCGCAACGCGAGATGTTAGCTCCGAACAATGGCTTTTATGCAGCTTTAGATGCCGATAGTGAAGGCGTCGAGGGAAAATTCTACACATTCGATATAGCTGAGATTAAAACGGTACTAGGTGAAGATGCTGATTTATTTATCGCTTATTACAACATTACTGTTGAAGGTAACTGGGAAGAAGAAAAAACTAATATATTGATTTGTGATATCGATGCCGATAAAATGGCTAAAGAAGCTGGTTACAATACAGAAGAATGGGAAATTTATCTAGAGTCAATAAAGAAGAAACTAAATGACTACAGAAAAAATCGTATTCATCCTGGACTTGACCACAAACAACTGGCGACATGGAATGCGTTACTGCTAAATGGGCTGATTGATGCATACCGAATCTTTGATAAAAAGGAATACTTAGAGCTGGCTTTACGTAATGCTGAATTTCTGAAGAGTGAATTGATTGCCGACGATTTCAGTATGTTACATCAGCCAAAAGATTCAAACCGCAGTATCCCCGGTTTTTTAGATGATTACGCTTTTACGATCACTGCATTTACAGCACTTTATGAAGCTACTTTTGAAGAAAAATGGTTACAAATAGCAACTTCATTACTCGATAAAACAATCGAATTATTTTACGATAGCTACGAAAAAACGTTTTACTACAGTGCATCGAGCGCAGAAAAATTAATTGCACGAAAAAGTGAAGTCATGGATAATGTCATTCCGTCATCTACATCAGCAATTTGTCATCAATTAAAAAAAATAGGCCTACTTGCTGATAATGAGAAATATATAGCAATTTCAGATCAGTTATTTGCCAATGTATTCCCACAAATCAAGACATATGGTTCTGCATATTCAAATTGGGCAATATTATTGTTAGAAGAATTGTATGGTTGCAATGAGATTGCGCTAACTGGAGATGATGCACATGCATTTCGTAAGGAGCTAGATCATTATTACATTCCGAATAAAATTGTATTGGGTGGAACAAAAAGCAGTCTGCCATTGTTATTAAATAGACAGGGTTTAAATTCAAAAGCATACCTTTGTCGAAATAAAACATGCAGTCTGCCACAGAATACAATTGCAGAACTTATAAAAATAATAGAATAATAACGGGAGATATCCCAAAAATCAAAACAAATGGCAATAGTAACTAATGACGTAGTAGCGTTAACTTACAAACTTCACACAATCGAAAACGGCGAAAAAGTATTCGTAGAAGAAACAACAACAGAAAATCCTTTAGACTTCTTATATGGTGTAGGCATGATGCTTCCTAAATTTGAAGAAAACATCGCTGGCTTAAATGTTGGTGACACTACTGCATTTGAATTATCTGCAGAAGATGCTTATGGCGAAAAAGACGAGCGTGCTGTTGCCCAATTACCAGCAGATATGTTTAAAGAAACTGGTTTACCTCCAGTAGGTGAAGTTATCCCTTTACAAGATAACCAAGGTAACCAATTTCGTGCAGTAGTTGTAGAAGTAACTCCAGAGGTTGTAGTTGCTGACTTAAACCACCCAATGGCTGGTAAATCCTTACATTTCGAAATTGAAATTTTAAATGTACGTCCTGCGACAGAAGAAGAGCTATCTCATGGTCACTCTCACGGCGTAGATGGTACTCAAGGTCACTAATTCTGACCAAAATATTTATAAGAAACGGATGTTGGTTCAAACCAGCATCCGTTTTTTTATGAATTATAGTTAGACTATCTATAGAAAATCATGCTGCATCATTTTACCTTTTTCAAACAAATATAGATTAGCTTTTCATTTTTTTCTGAAGAAATAAATTCACCGGAATTACATATGGACTTTCTTCCTGAATTTAGTCTGTAGAAGGTATTTCTAGTTAATGTTTATTTGTACCGATATATCCTTCGATCTTCTAAGGATTATTAAGTTTATAATCAGATTCTAACTACATTATCTGAAACGAACTATCTATTATTGTACTTATGGATAAGTTTCTAAAAATATAGCAATAGTTCAAAGGCACAGTGCATGCCTAAATCACATATTTTAATACAAAGATGTGTGATTTTTTGCAATATTAACAAAGCAATGTTTAAGTAAGCAAAGCATCTTATTTTTTTATCTTTCAGGAAGTCAATGATTTTAAATATATCCCAAATTAGAAAATTTGGGATATAATCTATTTACTTTATAGCGTATATTATTTTATTTTAGTAAAATGGGGAGATGGCCCATTATGTGTACTTGTACTTGCTATAATCCGCATTTTATTGGTATTGAAATCGAATGGATAGTATAGGACAAAATTTCCATCATCTTGCAGTACATAAAATCCATACTTCACATTATTATAATTTTTATCATCTTGTCTAACGTGAAGATGGTCTGTTGACCACACCATTACTCCCGGTTTTTGCAGGGTGGGGGTCGCTGTTAATATTAGGTTACCATCAAGTTGAAAGCTCAGCTGATAATTTCTGCTAGTTCCAAATTGTCTAAAAGATCCTGAATCCCATAAAATCTTACTCTTTACGTTATCAGCTATGTATATATTTCCATCCGCTTGAAAAACCATGCTGAAACGACCATTAGGGCTTTTCATTTCATATGGAAATTTAATTATCGTACCAGGTCTAAGAATTGAATTTGAGTTTTTATAATGCAATGTATCAACATTTACAGATTGTTTTTTAGTTTCTAAATGATAGCTTCCCCAAGCAATAGGTATAAAATAATTTGGCTTTACTTCATCATCCCACATAACTCCATAGGATTTTGTGGATATACCATCTAATCCTATATAATCCCCTACTCCTGCATGGTTTTTCCCGGTAGGGATATTATATTT
>NZ_JBHUPE010000013.1:0-59575 GCF_042686355.1 Sphingobacterium anhuiense | reverse complement strand
TGGGACTGCAAAGGTAGAAATCTTTTTGGTTTCTCCAAAATAAATGTGAAAATTTATTTTTTTGTTTTCCTGCTGTTTCTGCGTTTAACCTGAATTAAACCCTTCTTTTTTCAGTGCCTCCCCTTTCGGATCAGCCGTTCCTCCCTTGCGGAGTGGTGCAAAGATAGCGACTTTTTATATTCACTTCCTAATCTTTTTGGGAAATAGTTTTCCGTGAACGGGTAAAGGGCTTATAACGTGGTGGATAAATTTACCTATGATCTGTTCTCGGGGCTGAGAAACGGACAATCCTGGCTTTAAACTGTAAAAAAGGGTAGCAGGAGGACTGTTCGTCCTGGGACTTTCTTTTATGGATACAGTATTATTTTACGGAATGGTTCCGCAAGAAAATATATTTTTCCGGAGTATTGGCACAGCGGATCATCGACACTATATATACTATTAATATAGCTGATAAGGTATTTCATGCCTATTCATGCTGCCCGCAGGGCCGGCATCTTTACTTTATACTATATAGTACATACTACAAAAGTGGGGCAGAGAAGTTGTTGTCTTAATATAGCCAAGCTATCCTCATTGGAATAGTCCGGAATAAGGCATATTATAACCTGATCGGGAACTGATAGGGACCTGATTATTACTTAAACTAGGATTAACATAGAGATTACTGGGATTTTATAGGGGGTTAATAGGGCTTTACCCCTACTAACCCCCTATAAACCCCTTCTTATATCCCTGTTATATCTCTATTATACTAGAACAAGACACCCAGTTGCTTATAACATGATATCACCCTGCTAACAATGGTATGTTTCTAACAATATGCCTCACATGTTATCCTCTTCAACATCAAAAATTGCTTATGAACATCGAATAAAAACTCCCTCCTATTAATGGTTGTATGAATAGGATGATTATCCAAGATGTCTACCATAAACTTCTATTAAGAGGAATTTTCATTAAACCATCACTATACATTCATTTAAACATAGGTTGAAGGAATCGTAATACTGATTCATCTTAACTCTGCTCTCCTCAAAAAAGTAAGAACAATATTATATTCATATTTCCATAATACCGGGATAATGTAAAAAACATCATTTATTCACATGTCCTTATTCATAAGGAAACATAGAGCTCCTTACTTTGAAAAAATGATTCATGATGATAAGAGTTGCTTTTTTTGCGGAGATAATGATTCCTGACTTTGACGGAGCTTCACGAACAATTTTTCAACTTGTCGACCGCATCGATAAAAAACGGTTTGAATTTTTGTTCATATATGGAACAGGGCCAGATCAAGTACAAGATTTCGAGTGCTTGAAAATACCATCTTTAAGCATTCCGATACAACAGAACTACAGTATGGCGATTCCAGCTCTAGCAGATCAACGCTTAAAAAAGAAACTCCAGGATTTTAATCCCGATATTATTCATATTGCGACACCTTCTCTTTTAGGTTTCTACGGACAGCGATATGCATTAAAAAATCAGATACCGGTCATCAGCATCTACCATACACACTTTGTCAGCTATATTGACTACTATCTCAAGCATTTTACTTTTTTGGTTGGCCCTACAAAGAAAAGAATTATCCAGACACAGAATAAATTCTATAATAACTGTGATAAAATCTATATTCCAACAAATAGCATCGTTTGCGAACTTACAAAAATGGGCATTAACCCAAGCTTGATGCAGATCTGGAAACGTGGAATTGACAACAGTCTATTTTCTCCAGACAAAAAAGATCACAATTGGCTGCAAGAAATAACAGGAAACAGGCATCCGACGATATTATTTGCCAGTAGACTGGTTTGGGAGAAGAATTTAAAAACCCTGATCGCGATCTACAGCTTATTAAAGCAACAGAACATTCTTTTCAATTTTATAGTCGCTGGAGACGGTTCTGCGATGGACTCTTGTCGACAGCAGATGCCTGAAGCGATCTTTTTGGGCAAATTGAATCATCATGACCTTGCTAAGTTGTATGCTTCTTCAACCTTATTTGTCTTTCCTTCACATTCCGAGACTTATGGTAATGTCGTTATCGAAGCCATGGCATCAGCGTTACCTTGCATTATTGCAGATGGCGGAGGTTCTGCAGATTTAATAACAGAAAGTGTAACAGGCTTTAAATGTAAACCGCAGGATGCGGCAGCTTTTGTTAATCGCATTATACACTTACTACAGGATAATAGATTAAGAAAGGAGATTGGACATGCGGGATTGCAATTCAGCAAATCAATAGACTGGAGCTCTTTAGCTAACACCTATTTTGAAGACTTAGAACAAATGAACAGAACCGCTAAAGATTCAATCATTAAATTTCAGGTTGGTTAATGCGTAAAAACATTTTCAAAATTACACTTAGTCTTGTCGTACTCTCTTCATTGCTTGTCTTTATCAGTCACATTGATCTTAAGGCAGTACTAAAAGAAGTTACTAATATAGGGTGGAATCTCCTCTGGATTATAGTCATTACGGGTTTAGCCTATGTATTGGCTACAGCGGGATGGCAAAATTGCTTCATCGAAAAACCGAAACGGACTTCCTTATGGCAGCTATTCTGCATCCGACATATCGGGGAAACAATAGGGCTATTTAATCCCACTAGCATTATTGGGGGCGATTATATAAAAACAGTCCTGCTGAAACCGACGGGTACATCTGAACAAGAGATTTTAAATTCAGTTTTAATATCGCGGTTTTTGACCATTATCACGCAATTTTCATTATTTGGAATTTCTGGTCTTTGGTTTTTAATGAGCTCTTTTAATCAAAATATTCCTAAACAACTGCTAGCGGTACTGTGGATATTAGTGATTACATTTTTTTGTATTCCACTAATTATTTTTATTATTCTCAAGAAATCCAAAGAACTACAAGTGGCTTCTACGCTATCCTGGAAAGCACTCCGAAAACTAAGTATACGTATTCAGATGATCCTAAATGCGGTACTAACTTTTCATCAAAATCAGCCGTGCAAATGTTATCGTGCATATTTTTATTTTTTCTTACACTGGACTGTTGGTGCTTTGGAACTTTTCCTCATCCTATACTTTTCAGGTATTACGATTCCGATTATCCTGAGTCAATTTATGGACATGGGTATTATTATTATCAAAAGCTTTGGCGCTTTTATTCCTGCTCAAATTGGGGTGGAGGAATTAGGGAATAAAATTTTACTGACCAGTGCTGGTATCTATACGGTTCAAATCTGGCTGATCATCGCTTTAATAAGACGTTCTAGACAAGTTTTTTGGATTGCATTTGGTTTTTTAGCTTATTTCGGAATTAAAAAAGGGGGGATACGATCCTAATATGGAAATTCTTTGTGTAAGTCATAAATTTCCGCCCGCTATTGGAGGGATGGAAAAACAAAGCTTTGAGCTTATTAACGGATTGGCTCCCTATACAACTGTACATAAAATAGTTTATCAGGGGGATGAATCTATTATCAAATTTTTTTACCTTTTAAATAAGCGGATTCTAGCGTTGCTCTTATTACATCCTAATATAAAGGTTATTCATTTTAATGATGGTCTGATTGCGGCTTTGTCTTTAAGACATAAGGGTTATGAACAGTTAAAACGGGTGGTTACTGTTCACGGCCTTGATGTGGTTTTTCCTTTAGCCTATTTTCAACGTAAAATTATCCCTCAATTCAACAAATTTGACAAAATAATAGCTGTAAGTACTGCTACAAGGGAGGCTTCCATCAATCGTGGTATTCATCCCGATAAGATTGAAGTAATTCAAAATGGTGTAGACCATAGTCTTGTCTTGGATAACACTATGGCTATTGAAACTGTCTTAGAGAAATATGGAATTGCTACAAAGGCCGAGCATCTCATCATCGCCCTAGGCAGACCTGTGAAACGAAAAGGCATTTCCTGGTTTATTAAACATGTGCTACCTCAACTTCCATCAGATTATAAGCTGATCTTAATAGGTCCTTTTTCTCCAACCGCAACAAGGAAAGAGAAATTGCTTTATGCTCTCCCATCTTCTCTACGGCATCTAACGATGTTGTTCTTAGGATTTCCATCCGATCAAAAAGCTATACGTCATTATTTACGGGATCCTAATTTCAAAGATCGGTTACAGCATATCGGAAAAATTCCTACGACTGATTTGCAATGCTTGTTACGCCACGCGGGATTATTCATTATGCCTAACATCAAAGTCGCTGGCGATATGGAGGGTTTTGGTTTGGTTTGCCTGGAAGCTAGTATCTGTGGGGCGACTGTATTTGCTTCGGATATTGAAGGGATCAGTGATGCGATCATTCATCAGAAGAATGGAGTTCTTCTACCTCCTGAGCAGGACAATTATTGGATTTCTGAAATTAAAAATACGCTTGAACATCCTTCGCTTCTCAAGAACAGAAACGAAGAATTTCAAGCATATTCTTTAGGACATTACAGCTGGGATAAAATGGTAAGGGCTTATTTTAATTTGTTTCAAAGCCTAATTAAACATTCTTAATGTTTCTTTTAGCTGTCCTTCTTATTGCAGATGAAAGCTGAGATATAGATGGCTTCAGATTTCCCTTCATGTTTATATTTCAAAGGAAATTGTGGGTCAATACCTCAAGTCGTCTAGCAAATTAAAAGGAGCTAATTCCTGTAATATCGTTACCTGTTATCAGCAGGTGAATATCATGGGTTCCTTCGTAGGTTATCACAGACTCTAAGTTCATCATGTGACGCATCATCGGAAAATCTCCCACAATTCCCATGGCCCCTAATATCTGTCTTGATTCCCTCGCGATTTCTAATGCCATGTGCACATTATTACGTTTTGCCATTGAAATCTGTGCTGGGGTTGCTTTTCCTTCATTTTTCAGCACGCCTAATCGCCACGACAATAATTGAGCTTTTGTGATCTCTGTGAGGAATTCTGCTAATTTCTTTTGTTGTAATTGATAGGATGCGATCGGTTTCCCAAACTGTTCTCGTTCTAATGCATATTTGACTGCCGTTTGGTAACAGTCTATTGCAGCTCCGATTGCTCCCCAAGATATGCCATACCGCGCGGAGTTCAAGCATGAAAAAGGTCCACGGAGCGAATTTACTTCTGGAAGAATATTTTCCGCGGGAATTGCTACGTTTTGAAAAATCAGCTCTCCGGTTTTAGAAGCACGTAGTGACCATTTATTTAGTGTTTCGGGAGTGGAGAAGCCATCCATACCTCGCTCTACTATGCATCCTCTTATTTTATCTTGTTCATCTCGTGCCCACACTATTGCTATATCACATATCGGGGCATTTGTAATCCACATCTTTGCTCCATTAAGGATATATTGGCCGTCTTTTTTTAACAAACGGGTTTCCATGGCTGCTGGGTCTGAACCATGGTTCGGTTCTGTTAAACCGAAACTACCGATATATTCTCCTGAGGCCAGCTTGGGAAGGTATTGTTTTTTTTGTTCTTCACTTCCAAATGTAAAAATGGGATACATCACTAATGATGACTGTACAGAGGCTGCTGATCGGATGGCGGAGTCTCCTGCTTCCAGCTCTTGCATAATAATACCATAAGCGATATGATCTAATCCTGCACCACCATATTCTACTGGTATATAAGGCCCCAAAGCTCCAAGAGCTCCTAATTTTAACATCAGATTGGGAATATCCTCATGATGTTGAGCGGCATGGTCTATAACTGGCTTTATTTCCGTAGTGACAAAATCACGAATGGATTGTCGGATGAGCTTATTTTCATCAGACAATAGCGCATCTATATTAAAATAATCACATGTTGAATTCATATCTGTCATAATTTAATATCTAAATATAGCCAATATTTAGAATATAATTCATTATATTTAAAATATAAACGAATAATATAAACCATTATGATAAAACAAGAATTAAAAGAATTGGGCATTCTAGCGACCAATCTGGGTTCTTCTACGGGACAAAATTGGTTTGCAACTGGTGCGGATATTACTTCCAGTTCTCCCGTTGATGGTCAGGTAATTGCTACAGTGACTTGCTCTTCCCATAATGATTATAAAGATATCTGCGTTCAGGCGAAAAAAGCATATGCGATCTGGCGACTTGTTCCTGCTCCGCAAAGAGGTGAAGTGATTCGGTTATTTGGGGATAAATTAAGGTCATTAAAACCTACTCTCGGAAAGCTTGTTTCTTATGAAATGGGAAAATCACTACAGGAAGGCATGGGCGAGGTGCAAGAAATGATTGATATCTGTGATTTTGCAGTCGGTTTATCCCGTCAGCTTTATGGTTCAACAATTCATTCGGAACGTCCCTCCCATCGTATGTACGATCAATATCATCCTTTAGGAGTTGTTGGTGTTATTTCTGCATTCAACTTTCCTGTGGCTGTTTGGGCATGGAATACAGCACTAGCATTGGTATGTGGAGATGTTGTGATCTGGAAACCGAGTGAAAAAACTCCTTTATGTGCCATAGCTTGTCAACAGATTTTGGCGGATATATTAAAACAGAAAGAATTACCAGAAGGTATCTCTAATTTGATAATTGGAGAAAAGACTGTGGGTGAATGGTTAGTAAATGATACTAATATTCCTTTAATATCTGCTACAGGCTCAACTGCAATGGGAAAAACAGTCGCGCAACATGTTGCTGCTCGCCTTGGCAGGTCTATTTTAGAACTTGGCGGAAATAATGCGATCATTATTACACCGGATGCGGACCTGAAGATGACAACGATTGGTGCTGTATTTGGCGCTGTAGGTACGGCTGGTCAGCGCTGTACTTCAACGCGTCGATTAATCATTCATGAAAGTGTGTATGAACAAGTGAAAGCATCATTGATAAAAGCTTATGCTCAATTACAGATCGGAGATCCTCTACTTCCAGAAAATCATGTAGGTCCACTGATCGATCAAAAGGCAGTCGCACATTATTTAGATGCCCTATCTGAAATTGAGAAACAAGGGGGTAAGCTGATTGTCACCGGTGGTTTACTCACTGGAAAGGGATTTGAAAGTGGTTGTTACGTGAAACCTGCGATTGCTGAAGTGGAAAACCATTATGATATAGTTCAACAGGAGACTTTTGCTCCAATTCTTTATTTAATAAAATATCAAGGTGATGTCATGGAAGCAATCGCTATCCAAAATGATGTGAAACAAGGGCTGTCTTCGGCTATTATGACTAATAATCTGCGCGAGGCGGAATTATTCCTCAGTGCACAAGGGTCAGATTGTGGAATTGCGAATATCAACATCGGAACATCGGGGGCAGAGATCGGCGGAGCTTTTGGAGGTGAAAAAGAAACTGGTGGTGGACGCGAATCTGGTTCGGATGCCTGGAAAGCCTACATGCGGAGACAAACCAATACCATTAATTATAGCACCGAACTTCCTTTGGCACAAGGAATAACTTTTAACCTTTAAATGATAACGACATGAGTACAGTTCACGAAATATTATCTAAACATTTGCTCGCAGATGGTTTTCCAATTGTGATGGATATAGAAAAATCACATGGCTCTTATCTAGTCGATCAAAATGGAGATGCTTATCTGGATTTATTCAGCATGTTTGCATCTGTTGCTATTGGTTATAACCATCCCTATCTCCTAAAGCATCAAGATTTTTTAGGTAAAATGGCGATTAACAAACCTGCTTTATCGGATATTTATCCCAAAGAATTTGCTGATTTTATGCAAGTCTTCGAACGCGTAGCGCTACCAAATGAACTGCAGTATTGTTTTTTTATTGCAGGAGGAACTTTAGCCGTGGAAAACACTTTAAAAGCTGCTTTTGACTGGAAGACACGATTAAATTTTGCTTCAGGAATTGAAAAGGAAGCTTCTCAGGTCATTCATTTCAAAGAGGCATTTCATGGGAGATCTGGTTATACACTTTCGTTGACCAATACGAAGGATCCTAGAAAACATATGTATTTCCCTAAATTTAACTGGCCGCGCATCAGCAATCCAAAACTAACATTCCCGATCACGGAAGTTGTTTTAAACGCAGTTATTGAAAAAGAAAAAACAGCCATTCGAGAAATCAGAAATGCACTTGACAATCATCCGAATGATATCGCCTGTATTATTATAGAACCAATTCAGGCAGAAGGGGGAGACAATCACTTCAGAAAAGAATTTCTACAGGCTCTGCGCGATATCTGTGATGAGCATGATATTTTATTGATTTTTGATGAGGTACAAACTGGAATTGGTTTAACAGGATCGATGTGGGCCTATCAAACGATTGGAGTTGTTCCCGATTTAATCGCATTTGGAAAGAAGACTCAGGTCTGTGGTTTGCTTGCCAACAAAGAAAAGTTTGACCGAGTAGAAAAACATGTTTTTAAAGAATCGTCCCGTATCAATTCGACTTTTGGAGGTGATTTTACCGATATGATGCGCTTTAAACTTATTTTAGAAGTGATAGAGCAGGAAAAATTAATTGAACAGATCCCTAAGAAGAGTGAACATTTTATTCAAAAACTGGAAGCTTTAGCAAGTAAGCATACACAGATAAGCAATATAAGAGGAAAAGGATTGTTTATCGCTTTTGATTTTCCCAATGAGCAGGAAAGAGACAAGTTTATTAAGGACGCTTTTGCACATAGACTGATTTTACTGGGCTGTGGAGAAAGGACGATTCGTTTTAGACCGCATCTGAATATTCAGATGAACGAAATTGACGAGGCATTTACGATCATGGAAGGGATCTTATAGGATCTTATTTGTATAGATTCCCTATTTCAAATGAATCTCGTTACATTTGCCTTTATTATTAAGATAAAATATGGATGCAAGTAAATTAGCGTTGGTTCAATTGGTGACTATTATCCATTTTGTATTAATGGCCATCGCATTATTCAGATTATTTAGGCTCAAAGATGTAACCGGGGGCTTTGTTATACTATCCATATTGGGTATGTGCGTTCCTATACTAGGTCCCTTTGGTCTTATCTTGATCGTAAACAAAAAGAAAAAAGAGATCGATCTTGCAGATGCAAAGAAAAGAAGCTCTCCTGTACAGAAAAAGAAAAAAGCCCTTAAATAATATTTAAGGGCTTTTTTTATTTATCCAAGTGGTAGCTCAATTGCTTCACGTGGAACGAAATTTCCGCTATGATCCGTTATGAAACTCATCGGACTATCCGGATCCTTAATAATCTCAAATAAAATGAAACCCCAAGGTTTCCAGAAATTCTCCAATACCTGACCGTAAACCTTTATCTGCCAGTGATCAAAAATGGGCTTCATGGACATATCTGCCAAAGGCATCGGTTCGACATATATCATTTTTGGGGTATTTAGATAGGTATATTCTGGAAGACGGTTGAAGAGGTATACAGAATAAAAATAACGTGCTGCTATTTCTTCAAATTGAACAGGGTGCAGTGTTTTTCCTTCTACCATTTTTAAAACATCTTCATGGTAGATATTATTCGTTGCATTATCTTGTAAACAAGCAACAATTCCAAAGTCATTCATTCTCAAAGAAAAAATGAGAGTATTGATTTCATCGCGATAATTAAAGGTTTCCGCAGGGTTATCTACTTTACTGATAAAAATTGAAAATGGATTGGTTCCTTCAAATTCCATGGGCTGCAGTAAGGACTGCAACATCGCATGCAAGTTTTTGAACTTCTGAACGAGCACCTGAGAGAAATTCATTTCTTCGCCTGTTAGGGTCTGTTGGCGAATACCGGTCTGAATTTCATTAAATACAACACCATACAGTATTTTAGACATCCACTGAAATAGTGTGATCTGCGGTAATTCGCTTACAGCATCAAAACCTATTGCAAATGCACGTTCTACTTCAGATTCCATTTTTTCAATTACCAATGCGGCTTCTACAGAACAAGGAAGTTTTAGACTTTTATAGGTGACGAGAGACTCGTCTAACATCTTAAAAGGTTTTTCTTCTAAATCAAAGGCACGCATCATCCATACTGGAAAAACCTGAATTTGTTCGTCCACAGATGAAAGCTCCTTCCCTGTCAAGAAACAGGTTTGGTTATCAAACTTAAATGTTTTAAATGGATTGTATAGTGATGTTGACATATAGGGCACAAAGGTACACGTTTTATAAAAAGTAAAGTCATCACAAAATAAAAATTCAGATCCTTTAATATAAATTAAAATAATTATCTTTCTTACATAAACCATCGTATCGAAATTCAGGATACATATGTGCCAATTAAAATTAATCGACAACTCATTACCTAAATCTAAATTAAAAAATGAAACTAGCCCAGTTAGTATCAGCACTACTTTTATATTTTATTTGCAATGTGGCTCTCGGTCAAGAAATTTACAAAAATAAAGAATTTGGTTTTGAAGCAGAAATTCCTGAAGATTGGTCAGTTTACAAAGAAACTCCTTCTTCTACTTCGAATTACATGATTATAGCTTGGGGAATGCCAAAATTATATTCTGAAATGGAGAAAGAAGAAATTGAAAATTCAATTTCCATAACTGCGATCAAATCCAATAGCATTAAAGATGCCGCAGATCTCGCCGAAAAAGATTATAAAAGAGTAAGCGGTTTTGCCATGAAAGTTAATAGAACAAAAATCAATTCAACGGAATACTTATGTTTCATAACAAGTTCTATTATAAAATTCAGATCTTACGTTTCTAAGCAATATTTCTTCTATAAAAATGGGACTGGATATATTGTAAATTTCACCGCCACCCCAGGAACTTATACCCAGAATGAACCAAAATTTGATGCGTTTTTTAAAACGGTTAAATTTGACTAACTAATATTGTTTGTTCTAATCTCGTGTACATAAAAAAGGGTATCTCTTGTGGAAATACCCTTTTTTATTGAGATAAGCGATTTACGCTACTCCTACTTTAAAATTTTCAAATGTCAAGACGGCATCTACTGTATTTCCTTCTTTTGTCTTCACACCTTTTAAAGTTGATGTCTTTCCTTTTTCAAGCAGGTTCTTCATCTCTTTTTCTTCCAGCATAACGCCATTCAGGGTGCGCCATATTTTGAAATCACACCCTCTTGCATAATGGTCACATTGTGCGACTTTATCAAATAACTGAATTTGTCCAGCTGCACATTTCGGACATTTTATCTTTCCTTTCTGCAACGGTTTAATTTCTTCATGGGCAATAGAAATTCTTAATTGCAAAAGTTCTTTTGTAATGCGTTCTGTGTAGTCTTTAATATGCTTCATAAAGACTTCATACGAAACTTTATTGGCCCGCATTTCTTCCAGTTTCTGTTCCCATTTACCCGTTAGCGTTACTTTTGCTATTGAACGGTCTTTTACTAGATTATATACGGTCAGCCCTTTATCTGTGGGAATGAGTTTCTTTTTATCGCGTTTAATATAATCTCTTTGAAACAATGTTTCAATTGTTGCTGCCCGCGTAGCAGGAGTTCCCAATCCACAGTCTTTCATAGCCTGACGCATTTCATCATCATCGATTTCTTTTCCCGACGTTTCCATTGCTTTTAACAATGATGCTTCTGTGTGTATCGGCTTTGCCTTGGTAAATCTTTCTGATAGTTCTAACGATAAGATTTCCAATAACTCTTCTGCTGTCAATTTAGGTAATTGAGCATTTTCATTATCTTGATCTTCGGTATTTTTATCTTCATCAGGCAGTTCAACCTGATCTGCTGATAGACGCCACCCATATTGCTTAATAACTGTTCCTTTTGCAATTAACTCGACACCTCCTGCATTTATCACGACCGTGGTAATATCTTTTAAACAGACATCGGAAAAACTTTCTACCATACGTTTAGCAATCATATTGTAGATATTGCGCTGTTCCTGCAGTAAAGCTCCCGGCTTTTCATCTGTCACTAACAGTGCGTGGTGATCGGTTACCTTCTTCTCATCTACAGATCTTTTATTGAGTTTTGCTCCAATGAGATTGCGTGAAATCGTCGCTATACCTTCTTCTGCTGTATCGGCTAAATGTTGAAATAATTCTTCAATCTGTTCGAATACATCTTCTCCAATATACCGGGACCCAGTACGGGGATAGGTAATGACTTTTTTCTCATAAAGTGTCTGTGCTATATTTAAGGTCTGATCGGCAGAATATCCGTATTTCTTATTAGCATCCTGTTGTAGGGAAGTCAAATCAAATAATAAAGGCGGCTGTTCTTTTGTTTCTTTTGCTTCAACTTTAGTTACTGTGGCTTCTGACCCAACGGTAATCTTTGCAATAGCTTCTTCTGCAACATCCTTTTTATCTATTTTTTCGGAGGTAGCTTTGAATTTGATATTCTCTTTTTCAAAACCGGCCTGAATTTTATAGAAAGTCTGGGGTTTGAAATCTTTGTTTTCTAAATATCGAGAACAAATCATCGCCAATGTCGGGGTTTGCACTCGACCAAGTGATAACAAACCTCTATTACCAGCGGCCAAGGTGATAGCCTGTGTGGCATTGATTCCGATTAACCAATCGGATTCTGAACGGGAACGTGCTGACATATATAAACTGTCGTATTCTGTTCCTTCTTTGAGATTTGCAAATCCTTCTTTAATTGCTTTGTCCGTTTGCGAGGATATCCACAAGCGTTTAAAAGGAACTTTTGCTCCCAGGTAGTAGTAAATATTTCGAAAAATCAACTCTCCTTCTCGTCCAGCATCGGTTGCGACGATTACTTCTTCTGCTTTATCTAACAAATACTTAATCGTATTCAATTGCTTTAGTGCACCGGCATCATCAATTTGCTTGCCATCACGTTTTAGCTTTTTTGATTCCAGTTTAAATTCTGTGGGAATAATGGGCAAATTTGCGATTGACCAATTATGAAATCCGTAAGCTTGTGGTGTACACAGTTGAACCAAATGCCCAAAAGCATAGGTGAAAGCATATCCATTTCCTGAAATGTAACCATCATTGGTTTCTTTTGCACCCATAACTCGGGCCAAATCTCGTGCAACGGATGGTTTTTCGGCAATAACGACTTTCATATTTTTTATTTAGATAAAATACACGATCGCGAAAAGGTGCCTTTTCACAATCCCGAAATTTTTAATATTGTATATTCTTAAGCTTAATCTATTGAAGGAATAATCATACCTGTTATCTTGCGATATAGATCGATGGCATAGACATCTGTCATTCCTGAAACAAAATCCAAAACGGATCTTATTTTAGAATAAGAATCTTCTTGATCTGTATAAAATTGATGTGGAATTAATGCTACTAATTTTTCATCATAACTATTTTTATTCTTTTTTAGATAAGCTGGAACAAACTCGGCCAAGAGCGCGTTCATCACTTTATAGCCAGCTACCTCAATCTGCACAACCGTAGGGGCGTTATAAATCTTCGCTACTGATATTTTATTAATTCTTTTGAGATGTGCTACGATATCAGCGTCTAAAGCATCCATCAGTGCAGATGGAAAAGTACCTTTCAAAAATTGCTCCTGCTCATTATAAAAAACGTCAACACATGCTTTTGTCAACGTATTGATTGCTTTTGCTCGTAACAGTGCTACTCGGCTGGCGGTATCGTAAAGAGAATCCAAACGGGCTCTTAGATCTTCTCCGCCACATAGCGGTAATAGTAAATCTTCAACTTCGGGATAAGATAAAATTTTTAAATGATGTGCATCTTCTAAATCGATAATATTATAGCAAATATCATCTGCGGCCTCTACGAGATAGACTAATGGATGCCGTAAATACCCCTTAGGATTTGTTGGGTCTTCCAACAGTCCTAACTCTGCAGCTATCGTTTCAAAGGTTTCTCTTTCCGATGCAAAGTATCCATATTTTTTACGGTGGTGATTTTTCTTGATATGACCATCAATCGCGGCACATGGATATTTAACAATTGATGCTAAAGAGGTATATGTTAAAGCAAATCCTTTATCATCTTTTCCGTTGAAAGGATGTGTTAGTATTCGCAATGCATTGGCATTACCTTCGAAATGTGTCAGATCTGCCCATTCTTCTTTCGTTACCTGTTCTTGATATTTACGACCATCACCCTCTGTAAAGTAAGTCGAAATGGCAGCTTCTCCGGAATGTCCAAATGCCGGATTACCCAGATCATGAGAGAGACATGCGGCAGATACCATATTGCCGACTTCTTGTAGATAGGGATATAATTCATCAATCTCTGAATCTGCGTCTTTCATCTTTGTGTAAAACAAACGTCCCAATGATCTTCCGACGCTAGCTACTTCTAGACTATGGGTAAGTCTATTGTGAACAAATACCGCTCCTGGCAAAGGGAATACCTGTGTTTTATTCTGCAATCTTCTAAATGGTGAAGAAAAAATCAATCTATCATAATCACGTTGAAATTCTGAACGTGCTATTAAATGACTATCACTGACACGATGTTCATAACCCCAGCGTTTAGCGGATAGTAATTGTTTCCAATTCATACTTGTATTTACAGACATATTGCAAATATACATTTTTTGATTTTCTAAGTGCTGTGGCATTTTCGAAATTGATTTTTTATAAATAGCAAGAATCGTTTTTTAAAAAGTTTATAATCTTTATCTTTAACAAGGAATCAAAACAACCATCATCATGAGTAACTATCATTTGCCGTCTATCCATAATTTTACCAGCACTGTTAACGAGAAGAACACGCACCTTATTATTTTAAAAAATACGCGCGGGATGCAGGTTGCTCTTAGTGATTATGGTGCTCGAATAGTCAGTATCCTTGTCCCTGACAACAAAGGAAAACTTACTGATGTTGCTTTGGGTTTTAGCAATATTGGTCTTTACTATCGCGCTGATGAACAATATCACGGTGTCACAGCAGGAAGATTTGCAAATCGTATCGCAAATGGAAGGTTTGAGTTAAATGGTAATGAGTATCAGCTTCCTATAAATAATGGCATCAATTGTTTACACGGTGGACCTGAGGGTTTTCATAAAAAAATATGGGATCGTCGTGTCAGTTATGAATCACAGGCTGAATTTTACCTCGTTTCTAAAGATGGCGAAGAAGGATTTCCTGGAAATTTGAATGTTTCGGTTACATATACGTTAACAAATGACAATGAAATCATTATCAAATACAGAGCAGACAGCGATAAGGATACCGTGATCAATTTGACCAATCATACTTATTTCAATCTAAATGGAGAGGGATCTGGAGATATTCTAAGTCATCAGTTAAAAATAAACTCAGATGCTTACCTTGCTGTCGATGAGAACCAAATTCCGATTGCAAAAGTTCTGGTAGAAGGAACACCTTTCAACTTTAAAGAATTTAAATCCATTGCGCAGGATATTACTGCTAACGACGAACAGCTGATTGCTGCCAAAGGATATGATCATTGTTTTGTCAACAACAGCCCTATTTCAACAGCTTGTGCTACGGCATACGCTCCGAAATCGGGTATACGCTTAGATGTTTTTACTACTGAACCAGGGGTACAATTGTATACAGGCAACTGGATGACGGGAAATGACACCGGTAAATCTGGAAATGTTTATCTGCCCTATGCAGGTTTCTGTTTAGAAACACAACATTTTCCGGATAGTCCCAATCAACCGGACTTTCCTTCCACAGTTTTAAAAGCGGGAGAAGAATTTATATCGGAAACTCATTTTAAATTCTCTCTTGAAAAATAGCATGAATTGGTTAGAAAGTTAAATGGTTAGAAAGTCAGATTACTTTTTACACTAACTTTCTAACCGACTAATTGGTTACGATTTCACCAACTGACTCAAAGCATTTTCCACTTTGTCAAATCCAAATGCGGCAATTACTTCTTTAAACATACGTTGTATCTGATCATTACCTAAATTACCGATACTTCCTTCATGGGTATGATTCACTTCTTTTGATGGCTGGAATTCTCCTGCATCAATCGCTATACCAATATTTTTATAGGCTTCACGGAAAGGAACACCTTTTAGAACTTCATTATTGACAACTTCAACTGAGAATAGATAATCGTATTTTGGATCATCTAAAACATCTTTTTTCACTGAAATATGTTCTAGCATAAACGTTGCAATTTCTAAGCAATCATTCAATGACTTAAATGCTGGGAAAAGGTTTTCTTTTAGCAATTGTAAATCACGGTGATATCCAGAAGGAAGATTGGTTGTCATCAATGCGATCTCATTGGGTAATGCTTGAATTTTGTTGCAACGTGAACGGATCAATTCAAAAACATCAGGGTTCTTCTTATGTGGCATAATACTAGATCCTGTTGTTAAATGTGCAGGGAATGAAATGAAACCAAAATTTTGATTGATGTATAGGGTGACATCCATGGCAAATTTTGCTAAAGTAGCCGCGATGGAACTCATCGCCTGTGCTAAGATACGTTCTGTCTTACCTCTACCCATTTGTGCATAGACTACATTATAATTTAAATCATCAAATCCCAATAGATTTGTTGTCATTGTCCGGTTTAAAGGAAAAGAAGATCCGTAGCCAGCAGCAGATCCTAAAGGATTTTTATTACATACTTTCCATGCTGCTTTCATCAATTCCAAATCATCGACTAAACTTTCTGCATATGCTCCAAACCACAATCCAAATGAGGATGGCATAGCGATCTGCAAATGTGTATAACCTGGAATCAGGATGTCTTTATATTGTTCACTTAATTTAATCAGTTGCTGAAAGAAAATCTGTGTATTACCGACCATGTTTTGGATTTCGGTTCTGAAATACAGCTTCAAATCTACGAGTACCTGATCATTTCTTGAGCGTCCGGAATGAATTTTCTTTCCTGCTTCTCCAATCCGCTGGGTTAATAACATCTCTACTTGTGAGTGTACGTCTTCAACAGAGTCCTCTATTTCAAATTCTCCGGCACTAATTTCTTGATAAATATTTTTCAGTTCCTGCTGTACAATAGTAAGGTCTTCATCGGTCATCAAGTTGATACTATTCAGCATACGAGTATGGGCCAAAGATCCCAAAACATCAGCGGCTGCTAACTGCAAATCCATCACTCGATCATTACCTACAGTAAAAGATTCGACAAATGAATCAACATCTATATTTTTTTGCCAGATTTTCATTTTTTTAGTACGCTATTTATATACTTGACAAAAATACCATTTGAAAACAAATAAAACAATTGAAGTTCAGCTCATACTATGGATCGATGTGACAATTGATCGAATTCGATCGATTGTTTTACAGTAATGTGGGTATGATTTTATATTAAATAAAAATATTTTTATGTTAAATGTTTGTTAAAACTCAGTAAACAGCGATAGTGAGTGAGCGATTACTTTGTTTTTAATTCACCCATTGTGACAACAATTTAATTTTTATATGTTTGTATCATAAGGGAGAGTGAAATATAAAAATATACGTTTTAAAGTTAGCAAACACTTACTTTTAAAACCGTAAAAAAACCAAACTATGATAGACCATAACGTCTCTAAACTTTAAGAAATTGAACCCTAACTAATTATAAACCAAAATTATACAGGCATATCCCTCCAAGATATGCCTTTATTCTTTTTTATATTTATCTTTGTACCTATAATAGGGTGAATTTTCACGAAACAAAAACTAAAACGATGGGAACAGAAAGCAAAAGACAACAACGTTTTGCAGGTGTATTACAGCAAGACTTAGCTGAATTACTGCAACGCGAAGGTAATAGTTGGGCTCCTGGGGCATTTATTACGGTTACGCGTGTACGTGTAACACCGGACTTAGCTATAGCAAGAGTTTATTTAAGTTTTTTAAATACCAAAACAGCTCCTGAGGATTTAAAAGCAATCCGCACTAAAACAACAGAAATTCGCTACAAATTAGGCTCTAAAATTAAAAATCAAGTTCGGATTGTTCCACAACTGGATTTCTTCTTGGATGACACCAATGAATATGTAGAGCATATGGATAAAATATTTGAAGAAATTAGTAAAGAAACGAGACAACCAGATTAAACAATCTGGTTTTTTTGTCTATTTTTAAAAATGGTTTTCAACTTAGATCCTGATAGTATTAGCTTTCCACATCCTGAACTTGCTGATGAAGATGGTTTACTGGCAGTTGGTGGTGATTTGAGTGCGGATAGACTGATATTAGCCTACGAGAATGGGATATTTCCTTGGTTTAGCGAAGATTCTTCTATACTTTGGTATGCTCCACATGAACGGTTTGTCATCTTTCCAGAGCATTTAAAAATCAGCAAAAGTATGCTTCAAATCTTAAAAACTGATAAATTTTCGATTACTGTCGACAAGGCTTTCACCGAAGTCATCCACAGCTGTGCTAAGATTGAACGTAAAGATCAAGACGGAACCTGGATTACTTCTGATATGATCGATGCTTATCAGGAACTACATCGGATCAATTATGCGCATTCCATAGAAGTGTGGGAGAATGAAAAATTAGTCGGTGGTCTATATGGTATTTATATCAATCAGGTGTTTTGTGGTGAAAGTATGTTTTCCACCGTATCTAATGCTTCAAAAGCGGCTCTCATCTATTTAATTACTCATTTCAACTTGAAATTTGTAGATTGTCAATTCCATACGCCACATTTGGCTTCTATGGGCGGTACAAGTATTTCGCAACAAGAATATCTGTCTATATTAAAAGAACAAAATGCAAACACCTTATAAATCTTACTTTGATATCCCTGATGACGTTTCTTATTTAACTACACCAGGTTCCGGCTTAATTCCCATCTCATCTAAAGAATGGCGTCTGAAAAGAGATGCTGATTTTTTTTCAACAGCAACAGATCTGCGTGAAAAACAGGGTGAATTTAATCTCGCGGTAAAAAAGAGTATCGGAAAGTTCTTCACAACTGCTATTCACAATGTTTATAACACCGCTAATTTTTCAACAGGATTCAATGCTTTGTTGGACCGCTTGCCAAAGGATTCAAAAATTTTATTGTTTGAAGGAGACTATCCTTCTGTTAATTTTCCTGTTATTTCTAGGGGTTTTGAACATGTGACAACCCCTGTTGATGAAAAGTTGGAAGAGCATATTACCCATGCTATTAAAAAACACGAACCGACTGTTTTTATATTTAGTATCGTGCAATACATTTCTGGTATCAAAATCAATCTCGAATTTATTAAACAATTGAAAGAGAAATTTCCGGAATTGCTTATAATTGGTGATGGTACTCAATTTTTGGGAACTGAAGTTTTTGACTTCTCCCAGTCGGGATTTGATGTTGTTGGTGCCAGTGGTTATAAATGGCTTTTAGGTGGTTATGGCAACGGCTTCCTTCTTGTTAGTGATTATGGAAAACAGATCTTGTTTCCAAACTTGGCCACACAAAACGTCGAAATTGACAAAATGTGGGCAGGAAAAGGTATCGATCAACTTTATTTCGAGCCTGGACATCTAGATACTTTATCTCACGGAACATTACAAAAGGGTCTGGAGTTTTTGTCCGAACTCGGATTGGAACACACAGCTGCTTATACGCAACAATTAGTAAAGCTTGCCAAACAGGAATTGAGTAAACGGAAAATATTAACCGCAGTGGCTATTAACAGAGCTGAAACAAGTACAATCTTTAATTTGCAGATTGATCAAGGGCACTTTAATATATTAATGGAAAACAATATCAAATGCTTTCCACGTGGTAATGGTATAAGAATCGGATTTCATCTTTATAATGATGAAACAGATTTAGAAAAATTATTAAGAATTATTGATACTAAAATTTTAAAATAACATGGGTTTCAAAATAGGCGATTTAGTACGGTTTGTAGATGAACCAATCGAGGGACATATCACCTCCTTTCAATCCAATGACCTCATCGGTGTAACAGATGATACTGGATTTGAAATACCGGTACAGGCAAGTAAATTGACTTTAGTGCATGGAAATATGCGCCGTGATGATGACGAGCTTAATGAACAAGCTGAAGAAATACCTTCAAAATTTATTGAGAAGGGTATCTTACTGGCAATTTCTGGTGATCATAAAGATGGATTAGCGAAATTACATCTCGTGAATCAGACTTCTTATGAATTACTGGTTAGCATTGCTGATACCAATGTCAACAAGGCTAAAGGCATATTTGCTGAAAAAATCAGTAAACATGATTCTGTTCAATTCTACTCTGGGAATTTTGCTACTGTGGGTAAATGGCCAACATTCCGTTTTCAGATTATCAGACATGCCAACAGTTTGCAAGCGATCCAAAATCCAATTGTAAAAGAACAGCGTGTACGTCCTGTCGATTTAACGAATCCAAAGGAGATCAACGATATCCTTGGCGAAAAAGTATGGATATATGAACTGGATAAAGAAGAAGAGGATTTAGGCTTAGATAAACTGAAGTCTCATTTTATTTCACATCGTCCGAATAAAAAATAAGCTTGGAAAATTTCCAAGCTTATTTTTTATTCTTCAATCTGCTTTACTTTTTTCACACTCAGTAATAAAAGTGCAATACCGACTAAATAGACAATCCACCCCCAACGCATATGTATTGATTTGGATAATAGTCGATCTGCAAATCCCCATCCGAAATAGTTATTGATCTTAAAAAATACAGCAGAAATACTGATCAGGTACCAAACTGCTGCTACCCGGGTCATCAAGCGATATCCTGTTAATTGCCTTACAAAGAAAAGTAGGGCTGTTATTCCTATAATCATATAGGTAATAAAAAACAATGCAGTATCTGTTTGATAGAGGTTCCAATTTCCTTTAATCGGTACCTTCAACATCGGCAACATCCCTGCTAAGAGGCAGAGAATCAAACCTGATAAGGCTAAGCTTTTTCTGATGATAATCATAATATCCAAATTAATATGGCGCAAAAATAATCATCTGCCTGATGAGTTTTGATATTTATTTTTATTAAAAATATCATTCCCTAAAACCATATGCTACAACATTTGAAAATAGAGCAAAAGAAACTCCAAAACAAGGTTTTTAATCTCGTTTTGGGGTTTCCAGACATGAACCTCAGCTATTCTATAGCTATAGCCTATTCTTAATAATTGGATCAAACATCTAATTTTTCAGGAATTCCAATTCAAAATTATTCAGATATGGTTTTCCATCGTAATTGAAATCCGCTAGAATTTCGATATTCATCCAGTATAAACAAAGGGCGGCAATGTCACTTGTTGCTGTCGGGATAGAGATTTTAGCGGTAATAGGCACTGGTTCCGTACCTGGAGCATAATCATCTTCTAAATACGTCCATTTATAATCTCCTGATAAGGACATATTATAACCTCCTGGAGCTTTGTTGAAATAAGTTCCTTCAGAACCTTCATCCATTGGCCAAAATCCAATTAGGCTTGCGTAGTTTGGATGTTTTGTAATATCTTTTAGGCCAACCGCATCTTTTATTGTATTGGCCTCAAGTGCTACATTATAATAAGACAAATTAGCCGTATACAGACTTAGATTATTACCGGTATTATCAACATATTTATGGCCAACTCTTAAAGCATCTGCTACCGTTAAACTCCTATTTGCCAATATGCTACCTGAGCTATTCTCTACACCATCTGTGTAAATAGTTACTGTACGTGCAGTTGGATTAGGAGATCCCGTAGTTTTTACGACCATTGTCAAGGTGTGCCATTTACCATCAGCAACATTACTAGTACTAGAAATTTGGGTTTTACCACTTCCTCCATTTTGAGTTCCTCCAAATACAACACCCCAACTGTTTCCGCTTTGTAACCATAGCCATCCCGTCATACTTTGTCCTCTTAAATCACTGCCCTTCGATAAAAAACCTGGCCACTGAGTTGTTAAATTAAACTTAACATCCATCTGTACGGTAAAATCTTTAGTTGTACCCCCATCATACAGCCCGTTATCTTGATCAACAGTCGCTCTCGCAGTGGTTCCTTGAAAGAGCGAAGGGTTGAATCCTGATTTTTTCAATTCATACTCCTGTAAATTTGGCTGACTGACGATTGTAAATCCATTTTTTGCATCGGTATTACTGCCTCCATGATTGGTCGTCACAACAATCAACCAATCTTCTTTCTCATAATTCTTTCTGGCTTTAATGGCTTCGACAATATTTCCGATGTATTCATCCGATTTTGCGATTGCCGCTTTAAACTTAGCATTATTAACCGTATAACCACCGTCTTCACCTGCTTTCTGCACATCACGTAAGTTAACTATAATGGTTCCTAGACTATTGACCCTACTCAATAGACTAACAGTACTATCTTTGACCGCAAGGTCTGAATTTACTTTCGGCGCATAGTCTGCATTGCGGGTGTAATCTCTCAATTCTTCCCATGTGGTGACCATCGCTGTGGTCACTGATTTGTATTGGGTAACATAATCCAAAACATTTCTAAAATTAACCGGATCGGTATGATCTTCATCATGTCCTTCATCCGTTCTTTCAAAATTATCAGCACTCACTTTATGTTTTGAGAAACCTGTTCCCGTTAACATGGAAACCCAGCCCGCGGCATTAGATGATGTTGCTAATGTATTATACGAATACTTGGAATGTTTCTGTAAAGTGGCCAAATTTGTTGGAATTGCCTTTTGTAACTCTTCGCCAGCTAAACCGTCAATACTGATCACAATGATCTTCCGTTGCAAGCCATTAAAGTCTTTAATATCTTCAAATACAGGGGGAGGGTTATCGTATTTTTTACAGCTGGACATTACCCCAATGTTCAGCACAATTCCTAGTAGGATTAATATCTTATTTTTCATATTTTTCATCATAAAAAGTTCCTATCTCTGCCATTGTCGCATGAACTCCTCCTGCATAGTTTGTTGGTTCATTAAAATTAAATCTCAGATATCTAGCATCATAAATTTTAGGTAATAAAACCTCTTGTCTGGCAATTATATTTTGTAAATCATACGTTCCTACATTCGTCCAAGTTTTATTATCTAAGGAAACAAGTATCTCCACTTTTTTAGATCTACCATTTGGAGAGTTCTGTCTGGCATAAAAATAAAAACCCGATACCTTGAGATTTTTATTCATATCTAATATTATATGATGTGGAGGAGGAGGTGATTCTCCATTCCATTTGGTATGCCAAAATGTATTAATATTTCCATCTAAAACAGCTCTAGCTAAACCATCAGGATTGCCACCTTCTGCTGGTTCTTCAGTAGAAAATCCAGCAATACTCCATTCAGATCTGTTATAGTCCACTTTAGTAGGAATAAGTTCTTCACCTCCTGTTTTTGTTAACGGGTTATAAGTCCATATTTTTTTCGCTAGTCGTTGATATTTTTCTTTAAGACGATCTGCTAACTGTGGACTATAAGTAATGCCCCATGCATCAAAAAATGGCGACAAATTTGTCTGTGTATATTCGGAAAGCTTTTCAAGTACCCAATTATGTTTAGTGATATCGTTTGGATTATAACGTGTAGCTTTACGGGCTTCTTTATATAGATGAGTCATCGCTCCATAACCGTATATTTCAAATATCTGCACAAAAGGTGTCATTCGTTTAAACGGATCATCCATCGCAGCATCAGTATCAAAATTTTTAAGCCCTTGCAGGTTTGCGTAGGCAACTGCTTCTGGAAAACCACTGTTAACGGCTGGATGCAACACACTATAACTAGCACCAATACGGTTTGCTACTTTAAAATTAAATAAGTTGTTTGTTGTTTCACCAAGTGTACTCCAGCTCCATATACTTCCTTGCTGACAGTTATGACCAAACTCGTGATAAGATCCCCACATGCCTTCACTTGTACTGATAGACTTAAGACTCGTCATACCACCAAACCATTCGGAATCGTTGTAACCAACAAAAGGGAAACCACTATGTCCATAACCGACTGTTAATTGAATATCCAACACTCCTCTCCAGGGTCCTTGCGGACTACGATCCCTTTCATCTTCGGCATTATCCGATAATCCCATCCAACCGTTATAATCCAGTTCAAACACATCATTCCATCTGGTCATTACAGCTGTCGGATCAATAAAAGGTTCTGCAGATGTAAAAGATTTAATAACGCGATCTCTAGGAACTAAAAACACAACACGTTTAGTTCTTAACTCTAACCATGGGACCTTTGAAGCTTTTACTTTTTCTATCCATTGGTTATTATTAATCTCCCCTAAAACAAAATCCGGAGAAACACAGGCATTAGTAATACTAAACTCCACTGGGTTCGGATATGCTCGATCTGGACGGATATAGATCGTACCTCCAAATAGATTACGGACAAAATTATTACCTGGATACAATTGCTGACGCATATAAATAATCGGAGCTCGTAAAAGTGGTGATTTTCCTGTTAAATTATCAGTATGTCCGCCAATCTGCACGGAAAGTCCTTCAATTCCTTGTGGAACCACAATCTTGATCAATTCTCCCGGAGCCGCGTAGTATCCGGTACTGAACTGCGGTTCAGGTGCCACTGAAATCTTTAGATTAAGCGATGTCTGCTTTGTAAAATTCAGATCCAAGGTAAACTTTGCATCTACTACACGAGGTTCTTCAATGTCTACTAAACCAGGAAATACCTTAGCTTTAGCATACATCGATTTGTCTATAAGCTTCATATTGGTATCAATGACACCTTCTGCTTCATTTTTTGAATCATCCGGATAACCATCCGGAATATTATAACCATACTTAGAACACGATGTTACGGCTAACAACATCGTTATACTAAATAATGCTGCGAATTGTTTAAGTTTCATAATTTAGTCTTTTGGTAAGTTTATAGTAGGATTATAAAATTTACCCATTAATCCCCAGGTTTTTGGAACTGAAATATTCATCCAATTATAAATCATGACCGGAATATCTACATTATTAGGTACTGCGACAAACGCGGACTGTGATATGTTGGGTGATATATTTGGAGAAATATCCATAAAGTTTGCAAATTGGATAGTCGAACTGAAATCAAAATGATTTCCTTTTCCTGAATGATCATACATCTTATTTCCAGACGATTCATTACCTGGCCAAAAACCAATTGCATTTTCAAAATATGGATTGTCGGATCCAAATTCTTTCCGCATATACTTGATCATTTCATCATCTGATAGTGCGGTATTTAAAATAACTAGATCTTTAACTAATATATTTGTATTAAATCTGGCATCTGTACCTATTCTTAATGGAAAATTATTATCTGCATTTCTATTTGTAATATCAGAAGTACTTCTCAATACACCGTCCGAAAAAAGATTGAGTCTACGACTATTACCACTATGGTAAATCGTAAATCCCATTGTATGCCATACGCCATCTGCATGGTTAATACCTCCCCCAGGGCGAGGACTACCTGTCCAATCTACTTGAAATTCGCCTCCTCCCATTAAAAAGCTCCAGCCTGCTGGTCCTACGTCTGTACTTCCAGGATTTCTTTTACCTACAAACATCGGATAATAATCTCCATCATCATCATTACGAATTTTAAACATTAATGTATATGCTCCAGAAACTCCAAAATTTCCAATCGAGGTATTACTGTTTAAATTTGCAAGTCCGTTTGTACTACCGTTATTCGAGGCGAACCGAGGGCCGACTCCGGCATAAGGCAATGCCTCTACATTAGGCTTGGCATAATTGGCAGCAGTAAATTTTGGATTATAAAAAGAAACAAATGTATTACGTGATTCATCATCATAAATATTTGACCCTGGTTCGCCTCCTGATACTCCTCCACCCTTATTCGAAGCGATGATCACCAGCCAATTCTCACCATTATATGTTTTTCTAGCCTGTAATGCTGTCATAATTTCTCCAATATAATCATCCAGCTTGCCAATGGCTGCTGTATAAGCTGCATTGTTTTCTGAATAATCACTGCCTGCAGCTTCTTTAGCTCCTTTAAACTGAGCTACCAATAACGAAGGATCTTGCGTCGATAGTTCCGAAATAACTGCATCTTTGACTGCAGCATCGTTTGTTAGATCTTTCTTTTCCGTTGCATCTTTAGCCAAGGCATTGTTTAAGCCGGTAGCTGAAGCAAAGGATACGGTACGCAAATTGTTTTTCTCAACCTTCAAACGACTGAAAATAGTAGGTGTCTTCTGATTATCAAATCCACTAAAATCATCAGCCTGTACTTGATGCTTCGTGTAATCTACTCCTGTTAACATAGTTGTCCAGGCCCCTGCATCTGTCAAATTGTTACGCTGAAAATCGGCTAAACCATCGTAACTATACATTGATCTTTTAGTAATCAAACTGATATTTTTAGGTCCCAAGCTTTCTACCACAGATCCTTTTACTCCATCTAAAATAAGATATAAGACTCTTCTTGAACCATCGCTTACTCCAAGGGTATCATTTTTAAAAGAATCTGGAAGTTTATTTACAAAATCCTTATTACAAGAAGAACTGACTAAGATTGTAGCGATAAAAGCTGCAACACCCAACATTTTCATGCCTATCTTTGATTTTATTTCTCTTTTCATATTTAAATAAATTGGGACTTATTTAGAAATATTAATTCTTAGGATATTGCGAAAAATCGCTGCATTGAACCTGCTGATCTCACCGACCAGAATTACTTTTGATTCTTTTGCATTTTCTGTTTCGATCATATCATACACTCTTCCCTGAAAACCACCTGTATTATTATAACTTACCGCCAGTTTTCCATCTGGTTCCAAAATCATAAATCCTTGACGGAGATAGCTTCCATATTTATTAAAGCTACCAGTCACGAGGATCTTACCGCTATTCAATTGCGCCGCAAAAGTAGCCCCGCCCCCACTGATCAATTCACCTTTAAATGTATCATCGACTGACCCATCAGCATTTAATACCGCAAGCGTTGATGAGGGCTTTCCATTGTAGGTCGTAAAATTACCGGTAACGATTATTTTAGTCGTATTTGCATTATAACGAATGGAATAAATATCCCCATTAGCCGCAGCACCAGATTGGAACGACTTGTCAACAGAACCATCCAAATTTAATCTCACGATACGGTTTGCCGGCTCATTATTAAATGTTGTAAAATTGCCGACCAGAATCAACTTACCATCAGCTTGCATAATCGCATCAGCAATACCTCCATTAGCTCCTACAGGACTTTGTCGTGCCTCTCGATTGAAATGAAATGTTGAGTCCATAGACCCATCCATATTCATGCGTACTAATTGTGACATCCGAGTCATATCATAAACCTTCTCATCATAACTTGAATTAGGAAGAAACATACGAACATAAGATGTGAAACTTCCTATAGCGTATACTTTTTCACCAAAAACGAATGTCTTTCTAATAAAACCCAATACACCACCATTGAAGGCCGGAATTGTATCAACATCTTTCCAGGTTATTTCAGGTTTTGGATTAACAATCTCAGTTGTTGTGACCGTATCTAAAGAGCCATTAGCATTTAATCTTGTGATGTTTCCAATGGTCCTACGATTTTCTTTCCGGCTATTATAAGCATTAAAACTACCTGCAATAATAAATTTCCCATTTTGCGCACCAGAACTGATCCGGTTTATTGATGTAATAGCTTTTAAACCACCTTCCACACCTATACCGAAACTAACACCAGATGTGGTATAATTCCCTTCAGGGCCAATTTGCACAATTCCTCCATTAGGAGCTTTTTCGGTTCCCTGTTGTTCGAAATTATTAAAATATCCAGTTAACCAAATATTACCATTCGGTAACTGTGTGGTACTAAATATGCCTGACCCAAAACCTTCTCCAATAGTAGATGCACCATTGATCACTTTGAAGGTCGGATCAAGTGAAACTTTTCCTCCAATCTTGACAATCGGTCCAAAAAAGGACTGATCGTTTGCTGTAATCCAAACACTTCCAGTACTTGCTGTCAATGGCACCACAAACTGAATTGTTGTATCTGTATAATTCAACACTTCAGCCTCTATCTCATTGACAAATAGCTTAAAGGCATCCTTATACTTCATTAAACCCCTAACCTTCAAATCTAAAGTACTTCCTGCTTCCACAATGTCAGGATCTGTAGTCTTGGAAACAAAACCGATATCCAACACCTCTTTTCCCCCTGCATATGGATCGTCTGCTAATCCCTTGCTCTTTGAACAGGCCCCTACCACAAAGGCAAGTCCCATTACCACAACAAGCAATCTTGTTCTATATTTTATGTTACGTAACATCTTTCAAATCATTTATTAAATTGAAATAATTAATTATGGTGTTGCCGGTGCAATACCCGCCGCAATAGCCTCATCTATAAACTTTGCAGTATTGAAACCGAATGTATGTTTGACACGTGTTAACACATGCAATACCCCATTATTGGTCTGAATATCTGAAGTGGCAACAGGATTATTCTGCAAAGCAACCTGTGGATTTGACAAATCGGGAATGTATGCTAAAAATAACTGACGATATCCCGCATATTGCACTCCGCCAGCATTATTATAGATAACACCTATGTTCATAATACGTCCAGAATAACTTGTATAATTTTGACCAGGAAAAGCAATATATGAAAGGGTATCACGCTGGGGATAATCTTTCATCAAGGAAGAGCTTTTGAATATATACTGTAAAAGTGTATTTTTCCATACTGCGGGCTTAATCTGATTAAGTTTTGATACGGTATCGCGTCCTTCAAATCTCAGAGATCTATTGAGCTGTATAATTGCTTTGTTTACAGAGCCACTAGGAGGAGCAAAAAAAGTTACATTTTCTTTATCCAAAACCTCATCCAATCCCGCTAAACTGATGATCGTAAGTGTTGAATCAAAAAAAGGCTGTTTTGCTTTCATATAAGCTAATGTAGATCCTTCAAATTTTGGATCGTGAACACCCGAATCATAATAATATTTCTTACAGCTGGTAGAAAATAGCACAACTAGTGCTATGATCATATAAAAGATTCTATTGTTTAAGTTCATAATGATTAATTCCAAAAATTATTTCCGATTAAACCTGGGTTAGCACTACGCTCTTCTGCAGTGATAATCAACGGCCAGGTCCATGCACCATTATTAAAATTACCTACACTCATGGGTGCATTGGCAAATTCTGAATTGACAACACGCTTTGTTCTCACTAAATCAAAATAATACTGTCCTTCGCCGATGAGCTCACGGCATCTTTCTTTAAAAATATCGTCTTTTAGAGTCTCACCTCCTGTGGTGATCTCGGTAGCACCAGCATTTAATCTGATCTGGTTCAAAAATGCTTTAGCTTCTGTTTCCTGACCAAGTTCAGCATGTGCTTCTGCAACTAATAAAATTGCATCGGACAATCTAAAAATAATAGCGCTGTCATCACTGACCATCGTTACTCCTGAACCAGAGCCTCTAGCGTAAGTATTGATAAATTTTTTAAACTGAAAAGTTAGAGAGTTCTCACTTACATTATCAAACCAAAGTGTGCGTCTTTGATCAGAAATTCCGGCTGGATATAGCTTTTCAAGATAATTTCCTTGGTAGGCCATTCGGCTGGTTGTCGTTGTCACAGTACCACGATAAGGATAATGAGAAAAGAAATATGAATAATTGGCATAATCTGAAAAGGTCTCACCATAATTATAATCCTGCAAGATACTGAACAAGTTTTCAGGTGAACGACCTTTAAAAATACGTTTCGTATTCTCAACAGTAATAGGTAAGAGACGGTAGTCTGTATACGTTTTTAACTCTTCTCCTAAAGCGGTGACAGCTTTATAGTATACCGATTTATCTGCTGTATCCCAAGCAGCAGCCCACATATTCAGATGCATCAATAACGCCACTGCAGAGGCTCGCGTCGGTCTAAGACCTAATAATGATGCTTCAGGATATTTAACAGGAAGATCATCCTTTGCAGCGCTCATATCTGCAATACACTTTTTCAGGACTTCAAGTTGTGGTAAACGTGGCAACGGTTTACTATTATAGGCTTCTGTATAATAAATGGCATCGCCAAACATTTTACAGATATACATGTAACTCAGATTGCGCGTAAAAACTGCTTCTGCTTGATATCTCTTTTTCTCTGATGCCGTTATGATTGCATCAGGCATTTTTCCAACTTCGTCATGAAGAATATTGCTGGCAGCAATTACATCATACCAGCCTTTCCAGCTCATATTCTCCCTAATAACGCCATCAAAACTATCTCCTCCACTTATAATCCCTTTCAAGTTATTATAAATTAAATTCAGATAAGTTGCAGGACCACTCAACGAGCCAATCCAATTACCTCTAATTTCCAAACTTGGCAGTAATGCTGTATTGCCTATTTTGTTTTTTAATCTTAGGTAAATCCCATTGGTATACCCTTCTACATCTTTTTTGGTTTCCCAAAAATTATTTCCGGACAAAGCATCAATGGGGGTAACGTTCAAAAATTTCTCACAGCTTGATGTGGATAACACAAGTGCCGTAACGCCAAGTATATATGCTAATTTTTTTATTTTCATGATATCAACAATTAAAACTCAATATTCAATCCTAAAGCAAATTGCTTAGGCAATGGATAATTACCTCCAGAATCTTTACCTAATGCACTTACATTTTCCGGATTAGCTCCTGAATAGCGGGTGATATAAAACAAATTGGAAACTGTGCCATTAATACTTACACGGTTCATTCCATATCTTCTTGACCAATTCTGATCAAAGTTATAATACACTTTCACTGCATTCAATTTGAAATAAGATCCATCTTCTTGAAACAAAGTCTGATTACCTCTAAAAGGATTCAGGCGACGTGCCCGTACAAAATCCAATGGGTTACCGTATGTTGCCTGATCGCCAATTGCTTTCCAATAATCCAATTGTGAAATGGGCGGCAACGCAACTAATTTCCAAGGATCATATTGTATAGCAGGATCTGTAAATGCACCGAACTGACTCGCCAAGGTGTTATTCATAATATCACGTTTCAGCGTGAATGATGTATTGACTTCAAAACTCCAGCTTTTGTACTGTAATAGCGAAGTAAAACCTCCTGTAATCTGTGGTTGCGAATTACCAGCAATTACGCGATCATAATTGTCTAATACATAGTTACCATCCAAATCGGTAAAAATAGGATCTCCGGCTTTGAAATAGTTCAAGATATCATTGCTACCTACCCGATAAGGAAGACCAGTTGCTGGATCTACAGGGACTTGAGCATTGGTACTATAAACACCTTTTGTATTGAATAGATAGTTAGACAAAGAATTGATACCTAATCTGTAATAGATGTCCTGTTGGTTTCCTGGATCATAATAAATCATTTCGCGTAAACCATCTGGCAATGCGGCCAATACTTCACGATTGATTGCAAATGAACCTGACATCGTCCATTTGAACGGGCTTGTTGCACTTAATGGACGAGCTGTTGCTTGAAACTCCCAACCATAATTCACATTGCTGATTTCTGTTGATGCAATATTCTCGAATGAGTTAGAAGAAGAAATCGCTTTCTCTCTAAAAACATTATCATTTTGCTTGTAGTAGCTATCAATATTTAAGGTTAACCTATTGTTGAATACAGAAATGTCAAAACCAGCATTTAAAGTAGTCGCGCGGGTAGGTTCCAACGATCGATTTGGTAAAAATTTTAAATCTGTGACAACAGTTTTCTGATTATTATAATTGTCACCGCCGTAGTATTTTCCATAAGATTGATAAATACTTCCATTAGGCGTAATATTTGATCCATAACTCAGACGGAAGGATCCATAATCTAACCATTCTTTATCTTTCATGAAATTTTCTTTTTCAAAATTCCATTTTGCAGAAATCGCAGGATTTTTAACATAACCTGCATCTGGACCATTGGTCGACAGACCGTCGGCACGGTAAGAGAAATTGATCACATATTTCTGCTTATAATCGTATGCAAAGTTTCCAGAAAATGCTACTGCCCGTGTATCTGTATAGCCGATTGTACCACCTTTGGAGCTTAAATAACTTGTCTGTTTTACAATCGGTCCTCTCAACTGATCATTGACCACCCGATCGTTCAGCATCGCATCTGCTTTAAAGAATGATGATCTTATCTCGTTAAAGGCGAAAAGGTTAAAGTTATGCGCGTCTTCTCCATCTTCTTTCAATGAAAACACATAGGACATCTGGTTACGATTATACAATGTAGTTGCTCTATCATTATAAGTGTAATACTGTGCCTGATTTGCATTTAATGCGGCTGGTGAGAAGTTATCTTTTGTACTGGATGTTCCGGTATAATTTAACGTGGTCTCTACTTTAAAATTCTTAAAGAAATCGTAGGCAACATTGACAATGGCTGATGTGGTCAAAACTTTATTATCATCATCCGTGTTCAATGCTCCTAAAACCGAATTAACTGATGAATATAAGGAAGGTGCCGGCAATAATGAAGAGGAATTACCTCCGTCTGCAATACCTGAATTCATCAATCCATTTCCGCTTCCCATACGCTGATTCTGTATAGAGTTGTTCAATTGTGCTAACAATTTGAATTTATAAGTCGGATTATAAATCATATTCATATTCAAGTTATAACGCGAGTAGCCTGTATTTTCCTGAATACCTTTTTCATCGTAAATACCCATCGCAACCTTATAGTTAAACTTTACATCACCTCCCGAAACATTTAAGTTGTGCGTCTGATTGTAAGTTGGTTTATAAAAATAAGATTGCCAATCGGTCGAATTATTATAATAAGGATTTAAACTGTCTGATAGAAATGGTGTCTGATTAACCAGATCTAAGGCATGATTCCAAGAGGTATCAAATCGCATAATTTGGGCAATTCTTAACAAACGCTCATCTTTACCACCGATAACAGCTTTTAATTGTGGGACTGCCGACATAAATGCTGCTCCATTATAGCGCACTACCGGAACTTTTGAATTACCTCTCTTCGTTGTAATTAAAATAACACCATATGCACCACGTGATCCGTATAAGGATGTTGCGGCGGCATCTTTAAGTACCTGTATATCTTCAATATCTTCCGGTGGAATTTGTGATGCTGGTGATACACCAGGTCCTGCTTGTTGGAAACCGTAAGAAAAATTTGCATTATCGTCTACCGGTACCCCATCGATGACATATAAAGGAGAAGTTGGTGTCAAGAATGCCGCGTCTCCACTTCCAGAGACATTGATATTGGAAATACCACGAATCGTCACGCTCCCTCTAAATCCTGGTGCACCTGTATTATTTTGAATATTTAAACCCGCGACACGACCTTGCAACAATGACATCACATCACCTGCAGGCTGCCCCTGTATATCTTTACCGGAAATGGTAACAATAGAGCCGGTATTCGTAGCTCTTGTTTTCTGCTGATAACCGCTCGTAACTTTAACCTCCCCTAACATCTCACTTGTAGGTGACATTGTTACGGATAAATATGTTTTATTGTCAACTTTTACAGTTACTGACTTATGGCCAATTGATCTAAAAATGATGGAAGCATTATTGGGAACTGTAATCGTAAATTTACCCGATCTGTCCGTACTTCCTATTGCCTTACCTCCGGTACTGATACTCACACCGGAAATTGCTTCTTGAGAACTCGAGGCGCCGTCGATTACGACCCCAGTTACTTTTATCTGCTGTTGTGCAAAAGCAACTTGCTGCGTTCCAAAAAACAACAATATAACTAGCGTATATATATGCTTCATTTGAAATGTGTTTAATTTAAGTTTATATTGATTCATTAATCATTATCAAATTTTGGTTTATCTCGTCGAAACCAAAAGGTCAGCTCCCAGTCACCCTTTTCAAAAATGTTAAAATTAAAGTTGAGGTAGTTCTTTTCAAGTATATTACCAAAACCAATTCGACTAAACTTAAATGAAACACGAGCTTGTTCTCCACTTAATGTCGTATATGGAGTTGGGTAAGCGCTTAACGGAATCGGATAAGCAACATCATAACGTACCTTAGTCGCATCCTTTGTCATATTGAAACCATGGACTAAACCTGCCCAGTTGGTTTCATCAAATTTATTCGGATCGATCGGATTGGATAAAGAGTCTGCAAATTTGAACGTCAAGCTATTTCCATTTCCAGTCTTTCTGAACAAAACCTGAACATCGAAAAAGCTGTTCATGTACTGTCCACGTTCACCCATTATAAAGACACCGGATGGACTAACTGAAACACTTGTTGCCTGCCCAGTAATCGGATCTAAATTGGAAGGTTCATACGGGCGTTCTCTAAAGGGCATAAGGCGCATATTTTGAAAGTACTTACGACCACCGGAATTGGACATTTCGACATCGAACACATACCCTGAATCTGGCTGTGCGCTGACCATATTGGAATTGGCTGCAGACCACATAACAAAATCTCCAGCATGGGGTCTGATTTCAAATAATGGATGATTTTCAATAGTCCTTTTTGCTTCAATTTCAGCTAAAGATTTCTCCGTACCATCATAAATTTGTTTCCATACCGTTACCGGATATAATTGTGTTAATTCGGGCGCAGGATCGCCATTGAACTTACGCATATTCACAATTTTAAAATCTAATGGACGGCTGGAATTTCCGTATTGAAAAATATTGGTAAATAAGGTATTCCGACCAAGCACAGGTTGAAATAACGTGGTTACATATTTCGAATCATTAGCAATTGATAGCCTTTCGTCAGGTAAATTCTTTTTACAAGCTGAAAAAAACAACCCAACTACCACTACCGGTAAACCAATTTTGAATATATTTAGAATTTTTTTCATCATTTTTCTTCATTTAAAAATAATCTGCGCGTAAATTCATCAAATCCAAAATTGTGAATCGGATCAAGAATATTGATTGTCGCATTATTTGTTCGGATATTTACTGTATTGGCTTTAGTAGTTACCCAGTCTTTCTTAAAGGTTGAGCCAAAAGTTTCACTAAAATTCAAGATGCTCGCTCCACCTTCAACAAATCCTGAAGAACTCATCTTAGCATATCTGACATGCATTGGATAATCAAATACAATAGATTTAACCAAAACACCATCTAAATCTTCCAGATAAGCATCTGTAGTTTTTTTACCTCGCACGATGTATTTACAGATCATGGTATCCAGCTCTGCTTGGTTGGCATCTGCTAAATAAACATTAGATAACCCATACATCTTACGTTGGATATTCAAATACTTAACTGCCGATTCAAAATTCTTATTTACTGGTGCAAACAACGTCACCTCTTGATTGGTCAGCGAATCTTCCAAATTTGGAAATCTTTTTAAAACCAATAATAGCGAATCAAAAGTACCGTCAGGTTGTGCTTTTAGATATTCCAGCGCAGTTCCATTATAGGTTTGCACTTTATTTTCATAATTGTAATAAGGGGATTCACTTTTATTACATGAGCATAGCCACAAGGAAACAATTCCGATAAGGGCCAATACAGAAATATTATTATTTAAAATCTTCATACGTTTACGTGTTGAAATTACTATTGCCAATATGGATTCTGAATAATAGATGGATTTGCATTGATGACATCCTGAGAAATTGGCCAGTAAATACCGCCTGCATCTTCAAATTGTTTGAAGGTCATGCTAGTTCCGTCTTTTGTTGCATAAATTGCGTTTGATTTCTTGATACGGTTGTATCTTATTTGATCATACCATCTCCATCCTTCGCCCATTAACTCTTTTCTACGTTCTTCAAAAATCGCTTTAAAGATATCCGGAGAATTGATTGTGGTATAATTAATTCCTCGCAATGCACAAGATCTATTTAAAGCAGTATATGCTCCTTCTGTATCGCCCAAAACTGCTAATGCTTCTGCTCTTAACAAAGTAATCTCTTCCATTCTACTGAAGACCATTGAAGAGCTGAATAACATAAAATTGCCTGAGGTATTAGAAGGAGAAAGTACTTTGATTTTATTAAAAATCGGCATTTCGGATTCGAAATTATAGAAGTAATTTGTCCTATATAATCCAGTAACTAAATCTTTGCTAAAACGCAAATCGAAAGGATTATTAAAGACTTTAATAATTGTATCTTTAGATACAAACATTTCCGGACGATTTTTGGGAATAAAGGGAGCTGCCAAGGTTAATTGTTCAATATGACCATTGGCTGTTGCCAAACCATTACCAGACTCAAAAGGAAAACCGACCATTACTGTTGCTCTTTTATAAGCAAATGGGCTCATATTATTTTGATTCTCGGTTAACGCGTTCATATCAATATAATCCAACGGATTGGCTCCATCGACGTAATATTGAGACGACTGATTGTCCAATACAAATTTGGCATAGTTCGCCGCATCCGTGTAATTTCCCTGCCAAGCTGCAATATGTGCTAAAATAATATACGCTGATAAGCGGGTAAATACGTTACCATTCCAAGAAGACCATCCTTCACCATAATAAAGTCCCGGGAAAATTGGATCAGTTCCGCCATAACGGAAAGGAACCACTTTAGCCGCTGCTAATAATTCTGCCGTTGCGAAGCCTAAAACCTTTTGCTGGGAGGTTCTTGGCAATTGTACGAAATCACCATCGTGTGAAGATGTTAACAAAGGGATATCTCCCCAGATTCTAGCCATATAAAAATAAGCAAAGGCACGCAGTATCCTTGCCTGTGCAACATCTACATCATTATTTAATTTGGTATAACGTGGATCTAATCCGACGATTTCATTTGATCTTTCAATAAAAAGACTGGCGGCATTGACCGCAGCATAAAATCTTCGCCAATTAGTGATACGATTGATCACTGGATACGATGCATTTAATTGTCCATTGACAACTGCTTTTAGATCTGCTCGATTATTAATCGTAAAATCTCCCTGTCTCAAATCTCCCATCACCCAATGGCCATTATCGGCTACCGTTGCCGAACGCATCAATCCATATACGGACATCAAATTGGCTTTTGCATCTTCAAATGACTTCCAATTGGTTTCTTCTGTCGACAATCGAGTTGAAGAAACATTATCTACTTTATTACAAGAAAAAGTACTTAAGCCAATCACTGCCGTCAAAATACCGACTGCAAGTTTACGCCCTACTACTTTTCTGTTCTTTATACTGTTCATGTTCATCTCTAATTATTTTTACAAATCCAGTTTAAATCCTAATACAAAAGTTTTTGGAATAGAGAGATTTGCACCATCATAATATCCATTGAAGTTGATCAATTCGGGATCTACTCCAGTAAAATTGGTTACAGTTAATAGATTCATACCTGTTGCATAGACATAAAATCTGCGGATACCTGCTTTTGAGGCATTAAAGAATTTAGCCTTGCTGAGGTCATATCCAATAGTAACCGATCTTAATTTTAAATAAGAGGCATTGTCTAAAAACAAATCTTGATCTACGCGATATGGATTGATATCACTCCATGGGTTATAGATTGGATACTCTTTTTCATTCTCAATTTTCTGCCAAGAAGAAACTTCTTTGATAGAGTTGATATCATTGCCTGCTTCACGGTTGATAAAGCCATATCTTGTTGCTTCGTACTGATTAAGTGCTTTATGGCCTGCAGCAAAAATAAAGTTGAAATTAAGATCAAAGTTTTTATAAGAAAAGGTGTTGTTCCAGCCTCCAACAAAACTCGGGATACGATCTCCCGTTAATACTTTATCTTTGTTATCGATACGATTATCACTGTTGTAGTCTTTCCAGATGGGATCACCTCCTTTGACAGGAATACCATTAAAAGTTAAGTCAGCAGGAACATCGGCATCTGTATTATAGATACCTGTATTGGAATATACCCAGTAACTTCCTACCGATTTCCCTACCTCTAATTTGTTATCTCCAATAATCAACTCTTGATGGCCGTCCGGAAGTGCAGTAACTTTGTTTTTATTATAATTGACATTGATAGCTGAGTTCCAATTGAATCCATTTTTATTTTCAACAAGTGCACCGTTCAACATCAATTCCAACCCTTTATTATTAACCTCTAAACCAGTTTTATAATTTACACTATATCCTGTTTCCTGCGCTACAGGGACACCGATCAATTGATCTTTATCATTACGGTTATATGCTGAAATCGCGGCATTCAATCTGTTGTTTAAAAATGTACCGTCAAGTGTCAGATTGGTTCTTTCGGCTACAGGCATTTTGATTCCATAACCGATAAAACCACTCTCGTAAGGTCTATTGATTCCCATTACAGGCCCATAACCCGGAATCGTCGGTTCTTCAAACCAGCCACTTTCTGAGCGGTATTGCGGTCCCGCTGCATATCGATCGTCCAAGAAAGTACGAACTGTTCTGCCCCAACCTCCGGATAAATTCAATGCATTGAAAAATGTATTGTCTTTTAAGAACTGTTCTTTCAAACTGTAATTTACATTAAAGGAAGGTGTAGTAACCCACCTGCTATCGGGTTGCCCATTGGAAGAACCATCTCTACGTACAATCGCATTGACAGATAATAAATTTTTATATTTATACTGTGCAGACCCGTAAAAAGACATCATGTTATGGACTTCTTTGTCTATGTAGCGAAACACATAGAAGTCTGGAGAATTCAAATATTCTGATTTGCTTTTATCTCCTTCTACAAAACTCAATTTGACGTAATCATTGGGACCATTGTAGGCTCTCGCATAGTTGTACTTAAAGGTATCGCCCTGATAGGTCTGACCGACTTCTAAATTTAACTCATGATGTTCTGCAAAATCAAATTTATATGATGCGGAATTATTGAGGATCATTCGTTGGCTATAGCCAAAATAATTGGAGATGTAGCTCACACCATCCATAAGCGTTGATGGTGTAAAGAAATCACGGGATCCTTCATTATAGTCAAACATTAAACTTGACTGGATCTGTAACTTATTGACATGTGCTGTTAATGTCACGTTACCATTTAGAGTCGTTACTCTATTATTATCAACATTTTTCTTATTTTCTTCCAAAAAAGCGCCAAACACATCAGCATTTGGTGATAAAGGACTTGATAAATCTGGAATGTAACGCGTTTCTGCAAATCGATCTCTTAAGCTTTTATTACGGGTTCGATCTAAACGTGAAGTATTGACATTACTCGACATCGTTAACCAACTGAAGGGAGCCATATTGATACCAAAAGATATGTTGTATCGATTCAAGTTGGTCTCATCGGCATTACCTGCATTTTTGGTTCCCGAACCAAAAAATCGGAAACTGGCACGATCGTTTCCTCCTGTAATCCCTAAATCAGCAGAGTAGGTCGGGGTATTTTTATAATATTTGTCATTCCAGTTTGAGGGACCAAAATAAGCTGTATTAGTTGAATCTCTTAAATAGCTGGCATAATTATCATACCGCTCTTGATTGCCATATTTTTCGTAAAATGGTTTTCGAAAATTATTCTCATAAACACCATTTACAGTATACACTTTGGGTGCAGTAACATATCCAAAATAAGAATTTAAGCTAATTTCTCTTAAGCCTGACTTTGCTTTTTTAGTCGTGACATAAATAGCCCCATTTACTGCATTTGGACCCAATTTAGCAAGTTCAAAAGGATCCTTAATAACTGCAATGGATTCAATATTACTAATATCAATTTGCGAAAATAAATTAGTAGCAGGACCGATGCGGTTGTAATCGTATTTTTGTACGTCAAATGCAAAGGGGTTTTCTTGTACCATGGGGACCCCATTGAGATATATGGCAGGTTGCAAAGCATAGACATCCCTTTTAGAAAACAGGACACCAGAAGCACCCTGTACAATCATACTCTGCTCCGTACCTGGCTCACCATTTGGTTCTTGAACATAGACACCAAGAAGATTTCCTTTGACGATCTGTTGTAATGAAAGGTTAGGGACAGGAATGACCGATCGGATATTAATGGTATCCCGGATCGTTTTAAATTTCTGCATGGCCTTCATCATCTGGCCAATCGTATCTGTTTCAAAATTATTGCTGGAAGACTCCCCCTTAACGGTATCCCTTAAAAGACCATCCTTAATTGTTGGTAATTTTAAGATTTTTTGGTTAGCATGAAGTGACTGTGTTCCAACAACAGCTAAAAACAAAGCAAAAGAAACGCTTGTGTAATTTTTAACCATTATTTAATTAGATTTAAGTTTTAATAAAAATATTCAGCGTGAATCACACTCAAAATGGACTCATCATGATAAAATGCATAGAAAAGCCAAGATGAAAAGCAGTTGCTTTTTACCTAAAAATAAATAACTATAAATAAAATCGCCTATAAATAACAAGTTGACACTATTAATTAAATAACGTAAGTGCGTTAATATTTATAGTCAGAAAGCCAATTGCAATAGAGACTTCTTAACTTTTGCTAAATTTTTATGAATTAATAAATTTAGATATTCTTTTCATTCGATTTCATTTGGTTTTTTAAAATTAAAAAATTGGTAAAATTATGATTTCTAAAAAATCGGTTAATAATAAAAAATGCTTCCGTTTTGGCAGTTAATAATTGTTAGTATGTAACAATAATATAATAATAATATTGTTATTCCATATCACTAACGAACGAAACCGTTTGCGTAAAATGAGCAATCGATTGCATTTTTTACCATTTCCTTTATGTGTAACATAATTAAAAACAACATGAATATCTTTATGTTTTATAATCAGCGTTTTAGTCATTTTTGATATAATCCACCATGTATTCATTACTAAAACGTTTTTAGCAGCAGATTTAGTTAATTACAATTTTGAGGCTACGATTTAATGGTCAAACATTTTAATGCTGTATGGATGGTTTTGTAAACTATTTTAAAAATTGCAAGAGAGAATCTAGGAATAAAATCATATTTTTCACTTTTCCAAGAAAATATACGGCTAAGTTTACTATCAGAATTCTTATTATCTTTTATATGGTTCGTTAGAACAAAAACAATTCACCAAAATATCATCACTCAGTTATTAGGGTATAAATAAAAATATTTGCAGCATCTATCTTTGGATTTTTCAATTCTTAAAGTTTATAAGTTATTTATTTTGATATCGTTCACATTCGTAAATGAAAAATAATAATACAGCTCACATAATTTTATTCAATTGATTCACAAGACCATGCAAATCACCAATTTAACATTAATTTAACACTATTTGTAATCATTCTAAATTCATCTGTTTGACAGATTTTTGACATATAGCAAAAGCTTTTAAACTACATTTGCAGAGTTAAAATTAATCGAGGGTATTGCTTTGAAGAATCTTAAGGTATTAGCATTCACACATAAACACGTAGAACTTAAAGATTTAGGTAATCTAGTTATTTGTAATGAGGAGTTAGAAAGTAGACTAATGAATCTAAAACATAACATGGATATTCCTGAAGTATTCTATATTGGAACTTGTAACCGTGTTGAATTTGTGTTTTATGGTGCTCATGACTTAACAAATGAATTCATTGCACAATTTATGGAGAAACTCAATTTCTGTGTCCCTCAGGAAAGATTGCAATGTTATTTAGGTCAGGTGAACAAATATGAGGGTATGGATGCATTAAATCATCTTCTTCGTATGTCATGTTCTCTTGAAAGTTTGGTTGTTGGTGAGAAGGAGATCTTAGCACAGGTCCGTCGGGCATACGAAAGATGTCGAGAGGCTGGATTTACCGGTGACTTCCTACGCATGCTAATGGACCGATTGGTAAAAACGGCAAAAGAGGTCTACACTCACACTAAAATATCCAGAAACCCAATTTCTGTTGTTTCTTTAGCATACCGCAAATTAAAAGAAATCAAATCTGTTGAGAACCCAAGAATTCTGATTATCGGATCTGGGGAAACCAATCAAAATTTAGCAAAGTATTTTCAGAAAAAACAATCGAGCAATTTTGTAATTTTTAACCGTACTGTTGAAAATGCGCAGAAATTAGCTACTGAACTCAATGCTGAAGCCTATCCTTTATCGGAATTGATCAACTACAAAGGTGGATTTGATATTCTCATTACCTGTACAGGTGCTACAACAGCCATCATTGATAATACCCTATACCAATCTTTATTAAATGGAGAAATGGATAAGAAAATCATTATCGACCTTGCCATTCCAAATGATATTGATGCTGAAGTATTAGCCAATAATGCTGTACATTATATCGAAGTTAGTTCCCTACAAGCGATTGCCAATAAAAATATTGAAGAACGTTATAGTGAACTGTCTAATGCTGAAAAGATTATTTCAGACAATATTCAGGAATTTTTACCTATCATTAAACAACGACGTGTTGAAGTTGCAATGCGTCAGGTTCCACAAAAAATTAAGGAAATCAAATCTTTTGCATTAAATGAAGTTTTTGCGTCGGAGGTTCAGGCCTTAGATCCGGAAGCACGTGATGTATTGGAAAAGATTATTAATTACATGGAAAAAAAATACATCAAAGTTCCTATGGTAATGGCTAAAGAGATTTTAGTCAAAGTAAACGAAAATGGTGTTAATTAATTAAGAGCGACCTAAAACTCTTTTTCACACTGCATTTGGATTTATTCTGACAGTAACGTGTCAACAAATCAATACTATTTATTTATTTTTGCCTATCTTAATTATTAAAATAAGGTAAAGTATATAGATTGTGAATAGAAAACTTATCATTGGTACTCGTGGAAGTGCACTTGCGTTATGGCAAGCAAACTTCATCAAAGATCGGCTGGCTGAAATTGGCATTGAATCTGAATTAAAAATCATCAAAACTCAAGGTGATATCATTCAACATCTCCGTTTAGATAAACTCGAAGGAAAAGGTTTTTTTACCAAAGAATTGGAAGAAGAATTACTTTTGGGAACCATTGATCTAGCTGTTCACTCTCATAAAGATTTACCTACTGTGAATCCTCCTGGATTAATCATTGCCGCAGTATCTGAACGTGAAAACCCTGCAGAACTATTAATTATTCATAAAGATTGTGTCGACATTAAGAAACGTCTTTCTTTAAAACATAATGCCACTGTGGGTACATCATCTAACAGACGTAAAGCACAACTTTCTTCTATAAGACCTGATCTTGAATTTACAGATTTACGGGGTAATTTACAGACCCGTATGCAGAAACTACGTGATGAGCAGTATGATGCCATCATGTTAGCAAAGGCGGGTATTTCGAGAATCGATATGGACATCTCGGATTTCCATATTGAGGAAATTCCTCCTGTTGAATTAGTTCCTGCTCCTGCTCAAGGTGTACTGGCTATTCAGATCCGAGAAATTGACACAGAATTATTTCAAGCTCTTCAGCCAATTAATAATGAGGAGGTACAGAAGACCATCGCCGTTGAACGTAAAGTATTGAATCTATTTGACGCTGGCTGTCATGCCCCTCTTGGTGCTTATTGCCGTAAAGTGGGTGATACTTACGAAGCATGGACTTCTATCGCAGATACCAGTGATGATTTTCCTGACCGTTTTTATGTGAAAGGAACTGACCCGGCACTATTACCTGAAATAATTTTCTCTAAGTATGCGAAAGATCGGGTATTACCAAAATCTGTCTTTATAAGCCGGGATCTGGATGAACATTCTTATTTATCCCGCTTCTTTGCGAAGCATAATATTCAAGCTGATGCACGCTCTTTAATCAAAATATTTCCAATAATAAATAAATTGGATCCGTTTATTTTAAAGCATGTGGACTGGATTTTCTTCGGCAGTAAAAATGGAATTGAACATTTCTTTAGCTTGGAGCCACGACTAAGTAAAAAGACTAAAATTGCAGTAGTTGGACGTGGATCTGAGGAGACTTTGCGCAAATTTGACCGTGTTGCTGATTTTTCAGGCGAGCAGTCCGGAATTAACATGGAAGAAATCGGGGCTAACTTTGCTGCACTGGCAAATGGTGGTACGGTTTTAATTCCTCGAGCAAAAGGTTCTTTGGAAACAATTCAGAAAGCGCTTAGTCCAGAAACCAAGGTGATCAATATGCCTGTATATGAAACTGTACTTGAGGATAATGTCAATGCAACAAGTGCTGAGGTCTTAATATTTACAAGCCCGAGCAATGCTGAGGCCTATTTTGTGAATAACTTAATTGAACCTGAGCAACAGGTGATCTGTATTGGACGCTCTACGGCTGCTATTTTTGACGAAATGGGTCTTTCCTATACGCTGCCTTATTCACCAGATGAAATTGGCTTAGCTGAGGCCATTTTTGGATTAGACTATAAATCATAATACGATTGGAAGGATTTAACATTCTTCCAATCTTTTTTAATACATATAACATGTTACAACGTCCGAGAAGAAATCGTAAATCTGCTGTGATTCGCGACATGATTCAAGAAAACCGCTTAAGTACCGCTAATTTGATCTTTCCACTCTTTATTGTAGAAGGTCAAAATCAAAAAACTGAAATTTCATCTATGCCAGGTATCTTTCGTTATTCGATTGACAACTTATTGCGTGAAATTGAAAGCTGTTTAAAACTTGGATTAAATTCATTTGATTTATTTCCTGCTGTCGAAGAATCTTTGAAAGATAAATTCGCAACTGAAAGTTACAGAAAAGGTACGCTATATCTTCAAGCAATCGAAGAGGTCAAGAAAAATTTCCCTGAAGCTTGTGTCATTACTGATGTTGCTATGGACCCTTATAGTTCGGATGGACATGATGGTATTGTAGAGAATGGAGAAATCCTAAATGATGAGACTTTAGTTGTTCTGGGTAAAATGGCTTTAGCACATGCGCATGCTGGTGCGGATATTATTGCTCCTTCGGATATGATGGATGGCCGTATTGGTTTTATCCGTAATATTCTAGATGAAAATGGTTTCACCAATGTGTCATTGATGTCCTACACGGCAAAATATGCTTCTTCATTCTATGGTCCTTTTCGTGATGCTTTAGGTTCTGCACCTAAAAAAGGTGACAAAAAGAGTTATCAAATGAGTTATGCTAACAGCAGAGAAGCATTAATCGAAGCGCAATTAGATCTGGAAGAAGGTGCTGATTTTTTAATGGTAAAACCGGGTCTACCTTATTTGGACATCATTAAATCATTACATGATAATTTTGATTTGCCTATTGCTGCGTACAATGTCTCCGGCGAATATGCTATGATCAAAGCTGCTATTGGTAATGGTTGGTTACAAGAATCCGCTATATTGGAAACTCTAATGAGTTTCCGTCGTGCAGGTGCTACTGCAATCTTAACATACCATGCTAAAGAAGCTATAGAAAAAGGTTGGATTAAATAAACAACTTATTAAATAACAGATGAAGCCTAAGGATTATCCTTGGGCTTCATCTGTTATAGCTAAGTCCTCTTCGTGATAGCACCTAGATGGTGTTTTATATTATGCTATTCCTTACACTGAAATGAGAGATTTTAGTAAATAATTGGATACTTTTGTCCAGTAAATTATTATCAATATGACACAACAAAATAGCGCTCGCACGAAAACTGCTGATATTTCTAGGGAGAAGTCGGCACAACTTTTTGAAAAAGCGAAACAATATTTTCCTGGTGGCGTAAATTCACCTGTACGTGCCTTTAAATCTGTTTATGGCACCCCTTTATTTATTGAAAGAGGAGATAAAGCTCATATCTGGGATGCGGATGAAAATGAGTTTATCGATTTTTGTTGTTCTTGGGGTCCACTTATTTTAGGTCATAACAACGATCAGATTCGTGAGGCAGTAACGGCACAATTAAGCAAAGGCTTAAGTTTTGGAGCACCTACTGCTCTCGAAAATGAGCTGGCTGAATTGATTATTTCTAACAATCGATTTATTGAAAAAATCCGTTTTGTAAGCTCAGGAACTGAAGCTGTCATGTCGGCTATCCGCTTGGCTAGAGGGTACACGAAACGTGATAAGATTGTTAAGTTTGAGGGTTGCTATCATGGACATTCGGATTCTCTTTTGGTAAAGGCGGGATCTGGATTGGTTACTTTTGGTGAAACTTCTTCTGCTGGTGTTCCTAAAGCATTTGCTGATGAAACCATTGTCATTGCATTAAATGATAAAGAGGCGTTAACTGCGGTTTTCGATCAATTTAAAGATCAGATTGCTGCTGTTATTATTGAAGGGGTTCCTGCCAATAATGGTCTTTTACTCCAAACCAAAGAATACATTCATTATTTAAGAGAGATAACAACACAAAATGGAGCCTTACTTATCTTTGATGAGGTGATCACTGGTTTCCGCTTAGGTTTTGAAGGTGCTGCGGCTTATTATGATGTGCAACCTGATATCATTACCTATGGAAAAATTATCGGAGGTGGTATGCCTGTTGGAGCTTACGGTGCATCTAAAGAATTGATGAGTTGTATTTCTCCTGATGGTTCTGTTTACCAAGCAGGAACATTATCAGGTAATCCAGTTGCAATGGCTGCCGGAATCGCCACATGTAAAGTCTTAACACAGCCCGATTTCTATAAAAACCTGAATGCAAAAACGGAGTTATTCGTTTCTGAAATACGAAACTATATTGAAGAAAAGAATTATGAAGTAAAAATCTTTACGATTGCTTCGATCTTCTGGTTTGCTTTTACAGATCAAGAGGCGATTTTGAAAGCGAGCGAAATTGATCCAAATTCGATGGAATTATATAAATTGATGCATCGTGAATTGCTGAATCGTGGTATATACTTTGGCCCTTCTGGTTATGAGGTTGGCTTTATCTCGCATGCACATACAAATGAAGATTTAATTACTGCTAAACAACATATTTTCGCGGCATTGGATTTAGTTTTCGGGTAATCGTGAACTTTTTCATAAATAATCTGTTTATATTTATTGAATGATCAATCAATAATAATTATGAAAAAAAATATCTTAAAGTCTGTTGCTGCTCTTTTGGCTATCACGGGAACATTAGCTTCTTGTCAAAATACTGCAACTAAAACAACAACGGGACAGGATTCTATTGTTTCTACTGATACAGTTACTGAAATAACGGTAACACCAGTCTCGGACTCGAAAGCATTTCCTGGTGCTGACTTGAAAATTGCCTCCATTACATCTGAAAAGGTTGGGGCGGATTCGGCAAAAGTAACTGTAAAGTATGCTGTTAGTAATTTTAAACTTACTGAACAAACTGCTCATGAGCATCATATGGCAAATTCTCATGATGGTCAACACATTCACTTTATACTAGACAATAAACCTTATGCAGCTCTATATAAACCAGAAAACACGGTAACTTTAGCGCTGAATTCGGAGCATTATCTGATGTCATTCTTATCTCGCTCCTACCATGAATCTATTAAGACAAATGAGGCCTCGAAATTGGTTAAATTTAAGATTGACAAGGATGGAAAAGTAGTTCAAGACGCTGCAGTTACAGCTCCATCATTATTCTATAGCCGTCCAAAAGGTGAATATAAGGGTGAAGATACGAAAGTATTATTGTTAGACTTTTTCTTGGTTAACACAACTTTAGCCGCAGACGGGAATAAAGTATTAGCGGATGTGAATGGGAAACAGTTCACATTGGATAAATGGGGCCCATATGAAATCAAGGGCTTACCTTTAGGGGATGTGAAAGTAAAATTGACATTAGTGGATAAAGATGGTAATGCCATCACTGGTGACAATGTTTCTGTAGAAAGAGATATCAAATTATTAGCGCAATAAAAGCTAATAGCATTATAAAAAAGGCTTCAAGAATAATCTTGAAGCCTTTTTTATAATGCTATGTTATGGTTAAAACCCTACACTCTTCAAATTTAACCCTGCTCTTTCATCTAGACCAAACATTAAATTCATATTTTGTACGGCTTGTCCTGATGCACCTTTCAACAAATTATCTGTTGCATTCAAGATTAATAATTTGTTACCGTGTTTTTCTAGATGAATAATACTTTTATTTGTATTGACAACTTGTTTTAAATCAATATTTTTAAGACTCACATGGGTAAAGGGATGTCCTTCATAATAAGCTTCGTAAAGTTCATAAGCCTGTTCTTCAGATAAATCTGAATCGACGTATATAACTGAAAATATCCCTCTTGCAAAATCACCTCGTTGTGGAACAAAATTGATTCTCTCGGCAGCTCTTTCTAGTAAGGATTGATCTGACTGAGGAAGGAATCCATCCTGCAATTGTGCTAAAGATTCCGATATTTCCTGCAAGTGCTGGTGTTCAAAAGATTTATAAGCTGATAGATTATTATTGCGCCACGAGAAGTGTGTAGTCGCGCCTGGTTTCTGTCCTGCTCCTGTAGATCCTGTCGTTGCATTCACGTGAATCTGGTTAGGCAATAAACCTTTATCTGCCAATGGCAAAAGAGCCAATTGAATATTTGTTGCAAAGCAACCCGGGTTTGCAATATAGTGAGCTGTTTTAATTTTATCTCTATTCAGTTCAGGTAAACCATATACAAAATTCTTACCGTTGTACGCCGTATTCGCTTTCAAACGGTAATCTTGTGATAGATCAATTATCTTCACTGAAGGATCAATTGGATGATTTTCATCCAAAAACTTACGAGCATCTCCGTGACCTACACATAAGAATAATACATCTATATCTGAATGAAAATCTGAAGAGAATGTTAATTCCGTATCACCAAATAGATCATTGTGTACTTCATAGATTTTATTACCTGCATTGGAGGCACTATTGGCAAATACAATTTCAACTTCCGGATGATAAATCAACACGCGTAATAATTCTCCTCCAGTGTACCCTGCTGATCCTACTATTCCTACTTTTATCATTTTTTAGTATTTAGATTTAATTGTACTACTAGGCGATGGATGGACTACTAATTTAAGATATCCAGTGACACATCTATCGGTCCAATGTATGTAAAAAATGGATCCCTATCTCAAATGGTGAGCATGGGATCCATTGTATTTTAACAAAGAAATAAGTGTCGAATTCGAATTAAACGAATTACAATAATGCTTACTTTCCGTTAACTTTATGCCAAATAATGGTTTGATTGCCAAATATTTTAGAGAATCCTTTTACATCGTCACCTGTATATCCAGCGTTCATTTCACCGTATGTTCCAAATTTATTAGACATTAAATCATATTCCGATTCGATACCAATAACGACAAAGCGGTAAGGGTGTAACTCGATAATCACTTTTCCTGTTACAGTTTCCTGAGTAGATTGTAAAAATGCCTCAATATCACGCATTACAGGGTCGTGCATTTGTCCTTCGTGCATATAATTGCCATAAAACCCTGCAATCTGATCCTTCCAAGATAATTGCCATTTAGTCAAAGTATGTTTTTCTAAAGCATGGTGTGCTTTTATCAAAATAACGGATGCAGCTGCCTCAAATCCTACACGGCCTTTAATACCAATAATTGTATCTCCTACGTGGATATCACGACCGATACCATAAGGTTGTGCCAATGCTTGTAATTCTTGAATTACACGTACCGCATCTAATGCTTTTCCATTCAATGCTGTTGGTTCACCTTTGACAAAATCAATCGTAATCTGTTGAGGTTCTGTAGAAGTTACTGGTGTTGGCCAAGCTGATTCTGGTAAATACTGATTGGATGTTAATGTCTCTGCTCCTCCTACTGAAGTCCCCCAAAGACCTTTATTAATCGAGTATTTAGCTTTCTCAGCTGAATATTCAACACCGTGTTTATTTAAATATTCTATTTCATCCTCGCGTGATAATTGCAAATCACGGATTGGCGTAATAATTTCCACTCCTGGAATTAAGGTATGAAAAATCATATCAAAACGTACCTGATCATTGCCCGCACCTGTAGATCCATGCGCTACACATTCTGCTCCAATTTTCTTAGCATAATTGGCAATAGCAGTCGCTTGACAAACTCGCTCAGCGGATACTGATAATGGATAAGTTGCATTTTTCAATACATTACCAAAAATCAAATATTTAATAGTTTCGCGGTAATAGTCTTCTGTTTCATCAATAGCTGTATGCGACTTTACGCCTAAAGCATAAGCTCGCTCTTCAATCTGCTTTAATTCCTCATCGGAAAAACCTCCAGTGTTAACTACTACTGAGTGAACTTCTAAACCTAAATCTTGTGTTAGATAAATACAACAAAATGATGTATCTAACCCACCACTGAATGCTAAAACTACTTTTTTCATCTTTTTGGATTAATTCATTGATAAACCTCGGAATGAGACTTAAACAAAAATATAAAAAACTTAAAACTCCTTAACTACTTTTTTACTCTTATGGAAATTAGCTGCAACAAACTTCTTTGCTGATTTCCATAATTTTGCTTCTATACGTTTCAACAACGATTGTTTCTGCGTAATACGCTCTAATCTTTCTTTTGCTTCTGCTTTTCGCTGAATTTTTTCTTTCAATTCGCGTTCCTTATCAACAGGGTCCCAAAGCATAGCTGTACACATACAGTTCTTCCGATCCTTACTTAATAGGATATCGTAATTGACACAACTTTGGCATCCTTTCCAAAATTCTTCATCTTGTGTGAGCTCGGAATAGGTCACGGGTTCATAACCTAGTTCTGAATTAATTTTCATAACCGCCAAACCTGTCGTTAAACCAAAAATCTTTGCATGTGGATACTTTTCGCGAGATAAATCGAAGACTCTTTTTTTAATTGCTTTGGCTAAACCTACTTTACGAAATTCAGGATTGACAATTAAACCAGAATTGGCAACATAATCACCATGCCCCCAGGTTTCAATATAGACAAACCCAGCCCATCTTCCATCTTTGTGTAAAGCAATAACGGCTTTACCCTCAATCATTTTATTAGCAACATATTCTGGCTTGCGACGTGCAATACCAGTACCTCGAGCTTTTGCAGACTCGAACATTTCATTGCAAATCTGCTCAGCATATGCAACATGCTCAGGTTTTGCGGGAATAATTAAAAATTCTGAAATAGTCATTGACTTACGACCCAAATAATAAAACTAACAACCGAAATTGCGTTTTGTTATGAAAAAACAATTAATAAAATCGTGGAGCGCCATCATCGGACCTGATGATATTACTGAAAAGAAAGATCACTACCTCATATCAAGCCCGAGGTAGTATGGGTCGTCGAAAGCGAAGAACTGGAATCTGCCTAAAAACAAAAGAACAATACCTCTTACCTACAAACTTTTTAAAAGCATGTAGCAAAGAGAATTTTAATGTACAGTTATTCTTCATTTCTAGTTATCGTCTTCTTAAAGGACGTTGCAAATGTATAAAATAATTTTTTTCTTTTCTGCAATAATAGTACGCATTTTTTATAAAATGACAAAAAACAACAAAAACTTAAAAACACTTCACTTACAAGCTATAAATCAAACACTTAAATCATTTTATTGCAATGAATAACTGATGAATAAAAAAACCAATCTGGTAACAAATGTCTAGAATCATTAATAACTTGCTATCAATACTAAAAAAAATAAAGAAATAGAAACTTTTAGTATTCTCATTAAAATTAGATAATTTTGTGCTTCATCGGTGATCTTATAAAGTTCACCATTAGTACACAACAGCATATGGACACTCCTAGTATCATTTTTTATTGCATTTTCGGTATCCCTTACTTTATTTTTATGTATTGGTTAGTTAAACAAGATAAACAAAAATATGCTTGGGGAATTGCACTCATCACAGTAATTGCTGTTCTCGCAATATATGTTTCGCAAAAGGCGAGCAAGGTTGCGATGGATAATTATCAACAACATCAAATTGATTCTAGACAAATTGAACATGATGAAAAAATCGATAGTTTAAATCATAAATAAAAGAAGCGCCTTACGAGCGCTTTTTTTATTTATGATTTACTTCTCTATTTGCTCTAAAGCAAATAGAAACGCATAGTTTAAAGCAATATCTTTGAGATAGTCAAATCGGCCGGATGCCCCACCATGACCGTACTCCATATCCGTTTTAAGCAGTAACACATGATTATCAGTTTTCATCTTTCTTAATTTCGCCACCCACTTCGCCGGCTCAAAATATTGAACCTGACTATCGTGCAATCCTGTTGTGACTAATATATTTGGATATTCCTTTCCTTCTATATTTTCATATGGGGAATAGCTCTTCATATAATAGTAAGCTTCCTTTTCATTAGGATTTCCCCATTCGTCATATTCATTGGTTGTTAATGGAATGCCTTCGTCCAACATCGTATTAACGACATCCACAAAAGGAACTTGTGCAATTATACCATTCCATAGATTTGGTTCCATATTAGCTATCGCTCCCATCAAAAGTCCACCTGCACTTCCTCCTTGTGCATAAAGGTGTCCCAAGCTTGTAAATTTCTGATCAATTAAATAATGACCACAAGAAATAAAATCTGTAAATGTATTGATCTTATTCATCATTTTACCTTCTTCATACCATTGTCTCCCCATCTCCTCACCTCCTCGGATATGTGCTATTGCATATACAAAACCGCGATCTAACAAACTCAATCGAGCACTATTAAATGTAGGATCTATCGCGTATCCATACGAACCATATGCATATAATAGCAAAGGTGCCGAACCTTCTTTCTTAATACCATTTTTATAGACAAGAGAAATGGGAATAGCAGTACCATCACTTGCTTTTGCAAAAATTCGTTCCGTGCTATATGCATGCGTATCATAGCCCCCAACAACCTCTTGTTGCTTCAATAAGATTTTTTTCCTAGTCACCATATCGTACTCATAAGTCGATAAAGGTGTTACAAGCGAGGTATAGCCGAAACGTAATTTTTGTGTATCGTATTCAACATTAGTACTGGGATAAACTGTATAAGCTACTTCTCCAAAATCAAGATAATACTGTTCTTCATTTTGTAAGTTGTGTATAGCTATTTGAGACAATCCATTTTTCCTTTCGGTAACGACCAAAAAGTCTTTGAATTCATCTACCTCACTTACTAATACATCTTCTCGATGTGGAATAAATGCTCTCCAATGTTCTCTACTAGTCATACCAAGCTGACACTGCATAACCTTGAAATTTTTTGCTTCGTCATTTGTTACAATGAGAAAGCGATCTTCCAAAGCTGTAACATGGTACAGCACATTTTTCATTCTTGGTTGAAACACCTGAAAATTTCCAGCTGGGTCATCAGATTTCAGATAAAAAACTTCTGATGAAAGCGTTCCTTCTGATTCAATAAATATGTATTCACCATTCTTTGATTTTCCGACACCGATGTAATTGGTATTATCAATTTCTTCATAAACAGTTACATCATCATCTAAAAGGGTTCCTAATGTATGTCTATTAATTTTTTCACTTAATAATGTAACTGGATTTTTTGCCGTATAGTAAAGCGTTTTATTATCCTTCGCCCAAGTAGAGTTTCCTGATGTTTTTGGTATTTCGTCTTTATAGATTTCACCCGTAAGTAGATTTTTAATGAAAATGGTATATTCTCTTCGTGATACGGTATCGACACCAAAAGACATTAAGTTGTTATCGGGGCTTACCGAAAACCCTGTAGCGGAGTAATACGCATAACCTGCTGCCATGGCATCAATATCGAGCAGAATCTCTTCGCTCGCATTAAGCTCATCCTTTTTTCTACAAAACTTAAAATACTGCTTTCCATCTTCTGTACGGGTATAGTAATAATATCCATTTTTAAGATAAGGAACAGATTCATCTTTTTCTCTAATCCGTGCTTTCATTTCCTGAAACAATTGCTCCTGCAATTTTTCCGTTGGCTTTAGCACAGCATTCGTATAATCATTTTCTTTTTTTAAATAATCAATTACCAATTCAGCGTCAGGCCCCTCCTTAAAGAAATCATTCATCCAATAATAATCATCGATCACTTGATCGTTGTGAATGTCTCTCTTATATGGTTTAATCACAGCTAAGGGAGCTTGGATACCTTTTGTATTTAATTGTTCTGAAGTATATTGCTCTGCTCGTGCTGTTCCTATTATAGCGCTTAAAATAATCATATTTCTAATTTTCGTAATGATCAAAAGACTGAATTAACCAAAGAATTCAGAATTATGTAAAGGTAAAAATACGGATGTATCAGTATTATTTAGTAAAAATTAACATTTTAAGCATTATACTAGCATTATATTTGCAGATCGTAACCACATCAAAATATCAAAAGATGAATTTAAAAAGATTACTGTATGTATTTGCTATTGGATTAACTCCCATTTTGGGCTACGCTCAGGAGAATAAAAGTCTACCTGAAAACTGGTTTAATCTGGATTATGAAAAAGATGGTGTACTGGGTATAAGTACAGAAAGAACTTACGAGAGTTTACTAAAAGGTAAAAAATCTACACCCATTATTGTAGCCGTTCTGGATGGTGGTGTTGATGTCAATCATGAGGATTTAAAAAACATAGTCTGGATTAATCCGAAAGACAGTATCTCGAATGGAGTTGATAACGACAAAAATGGGTTCATTAATGATAAATATGGCTGGAATTTCATTGGTAACGCAACTGGTGAAAACGTGCATTTTGATAATTTGGAATTAACAAGACTGATCCGTAAACATGCTCCAAAATATGATGGAGTAACGGCTTCGACCGTTATGACCGACCAAGAAAAACGTGCTTACAATGCTTATTTAAAAATGGTCGATGCCTATAATGAGAAATTGGATGAAGCAAAATATGGTGCACTAAATTATGTAGCATTGAAAGAGAACATAGATAATCTTGTCAAAAGCATCAATAAGGATAAGTCTGCGATAACAACAGCAGATCTAGATAGTCTCAATCCTCCGGGCAACCGTCAAAAGATTGCGATTAGAATTGCGAAAGAAGAAATTGAGAAAGCTGGCGGATTTGAAAAGTTTTATGATGATTTAACTGAAGGTGCAAATTACTTCGGAAATCAAGTCGCCTATCATCTTAATAAAGAATATGATTCACGTTCTATTGTTGGTGATAACTACGATGATGCACGTGAATATCATTACGGAAACTCGGATGTTACAGGTCCTGATGCACTTCACGGAACACACGTAGCCGGTATCATTGCAGCTGATCGTAAAAATAATATTGGCATTAAAGGGGTCGCTAACGATGTAAAAATACTTTCAGTTCGCCTAGTGCCAGATGGAGATGAGCGTGACAAAGATGTCGCAAATGGCATCCGCTATGCTGTTGATAATGGCGCTAAGGTTATTAATATGAGTTTTGGAAAAGGATACGCTTATAATAAAAATACGGTAGATGAGGCAGTGAAATATGCTATGTCAAAAGATGTTTTACTTGTTCATGCTGCAGGTAACGACAGTGAGGATAATGATATTTCACCTAATTATCCGAATAAATTTTATACAGATAGCTTAGGTGCTATAACAGGCGTTGCAGATGCATGGATTACTGTTGGTGCGACAGGGCCTCGGAAAGATGATGAGCTGCTGGCAAGTTTTTCAAACTATGGTAAAGCTTCGGTGGATGTATTTGCTCCAGGATTATATATCAATTCAACTGCTCCACACTCTGAATACAAAGAAGAACAGGGTACAAGTATGGCTGCACCTGTAGTTGCCGGTCTTGCTGGTATGTTACGCTCTTACTACCCGCAGCTATCAGCTCTTGAGACAAAAGAGATTATCATGAATTCTGTTACAAAGTTAGATGATTCGGTTCGAATTAAACTGGAAGATGGTTCTTATAAGACAGTCAAATTAGCTGATATTTCTATTTCAGGCGGTATAGTTAATGCTTACATGGCTGTGCAAAAAGCAAATGAATATCTCATTAAAAAGAAAAAATAAAATATTGATATAATATTTGCATCTTGTTTTACGTTTTACTAATAAATTTAACAGTAAAAACAAAGATTGCGTATGGTCGAAAACTTTACAACAGAAAATGAAGTTAAAAACATCGAAACAGAAGTAAAAATCTCTGATGAGGATGTGGAACAACAATTAAAACTTCAGCTACCAAAAATCATGATGAATCCAAGTGATTCCTGTATTGATAGAATTTTGAATTACTCAAAATCTGTAGTCAACAAAAAGGCTTAGTCGGGAGATTAAGCCTTTTCTATATTTTAAAAACTTAACTATCTTTGATAGATATGTTGAAAAAAGATAGATATAAAGCTTTTGTAGAATATTTTTCTAAAAATAGCCCAGATGCACAAACAGAATTAAATTATAGTAATCCTTATGAATTATTGGTCGCTGTAATATTGTCTGCACAATGCACAGATAAACGAATCAATCTGGTGACCCCTAAACTTTTCCAACAATTTCCAACTGTCGAAACTTTGGCGAATAGTAGTGCTGAGGAAATATTCACGTATATCCGTTCAGTGAGCTATCCGAATAATAAAGCGAAACATTTGGTTGGAATGGCCAAAATGCTGGTTGATGTATTTGATTCTACAGTTCCTGAAAAAATAGAAGATTTGATAAAACTACCCGGTGTCGGCAGGAAAACGGCAAATGTCATCTCTTCAGTGGTTTACAATCAACCTGCAATGGCTGTTGATACACATGTATTTCGCGTTAGTAACCGGCTTGGTCTCACGAGTAAAGCTACAACTCCACTTGCTGTGGAAAAACAACTGGTCAAATATCTGCCTGTTGAAACTATTGCTATTGCACATCATTGGCTTATATTACATGGTCGCTACATTTGCTTAGCCCGAAAACCTCAATGTGACAAATGTGCCATTACTTACATGTGTAAATATTTTGAAAAAACGCACCAAGTGAAAGAAATCAAAGAAAAAGTTAGTTAAAAACAGTAAACTAATTTTTTTAGTAAAAATATTTTGCAAATTAAAAACTATTCCTTACTTTTGACTTAACAATACTAAGAATATGAGCAACCCAGATAAATTAAAAGCATTACAGCTTACATTAGATAAATTAGAGAAATCATATGGCAAAGGCGCCATTATGAAATTAGGAGATACTACTGTTGATCCCATTGAATCAATCTCTACAGGTTCTTTAGGTCTTGATATCGCATTAGGTATCGGAGGCGTTCCTAAAGGTCGTATCATTGAGATTTACGGTCCTGAGTCTTCTGGTAAAACAACCCTTGCAACGCATATCATTGCTGAGGCTCAAAAATCAGGCGGTATAGCTGCTTTTATTGATGCTGAACATGCTTTTGACAAATACTACGCGCAGAAATTAGGTGTTGATGTTGAGAACTTATTAATTGCACAACCCGATAATGGCGAACAGGCTTTAGAAATTGCCGATAATCTGATCCGCTCTGGAGCTATTGATATTATTGTTATTGACTCCGTCGCTGCTTTAGTACCTAAAGCAGAAATTGAAGGTGAGATGGGGGATTCCAAAATGGGACTTCAAGCACGTTTAATGTCTCAAGCTTTACGTAAATTAACAGGTACAATTTCCAAAACAAACTGCTGTTGTATTTTCATCAACCAGCTCCGTGAAAAAATCGGTGTTATGTTTGGTAACCCTGAAACAACGACAGGTGGTAATGCATTAAAATTCTATGCATCTGTACGTCTTGATATCCGTCGTACTTCTCAGATCAAAGATTCTGATGAAGTATCTGGTAACCGCATAAAAGTAAAAATTGTTAAGAATAAAGTAGCTCCTCCATTCCGAATCGCCGAATTTGATATCATGTTCGGAGAGGGTATTTCAAAAGTTGGTGAAATCATCGACTTAGGTGTTGAATACAATATTATTAAGAAAGCTGGTTCATGGTTTAGCTATGGAGAGACAAAATTGGGACAAGGTCGTGATGCTGTAAAATCATTATTACTTGACAACCCGGATTTGGCGGATGAACTAGAAGCAAAAATCAGAGCTGAAGTTGCTGGCGTAGATCCAAATCTCGTTTTAGAAGAAGGTTAATTTTTTCGTTACATATAGATTTTTAATATAGCCATTCCAAAAGAATGGCTATATTTATTTACTAAAACCTATGCTAATGAAAAAGTATATTCTTTCTTATTTTATTCTTTCAATTTTATGTTGCAGCTCGCTTCTACTTTCGGCACAACAATTAAAGATATTAACATACAATATCCATCATGCTAACCCTCCTAGTGAAAATGCCGACGTTATCAATCTAGATACGATCGCATCCATTATCAAAAAAACAAATGCAGATCTAGTTGGTCTACAAGAAATTGATGTTAACTTAGATCGATCCCAAAATATTGATCAGGCAAAGAAATTAGCTCAACTCACAGGTATGCACTACTTCTTTTCTAAAGGAATTAATCTAGATGCGGGTGAGTATGGGACTGTGATCCTTTCGAAATACCCGATTGTTAAAAGTGAACGTTTCGAACTTCCATCACCAATTGAAAGTGAAAAGAGAAGTTTAGGCATAATCCATATAAATATAAAAGGAAAAGTAGTCAAGTTTGCTAATACGCACCTTGATTTGAAAAATGAAAATAGGCTTGCACAAACGGCTTTTATCATTGACAAATTTAAGAATGATAAAAACCTTGTTATTCTAGTTGGTGATCTAAATGCAACACCTGCAGAACAACCAATCCGTAATTTAGAGCAAATATTTACACGCAGTCAAATCAAAAATGGATTTACAATACCTGAAGTAAATCCTGATCGTGAAATTGATTTTATCATGATAAATAAAGGAAGTCAGTTTAAATTTAAAAATCATCACGTTTTATCTGAAACTTATGCAAGTGATCATAGACCTGTATATGTTGAAATTAATGCCCAATAATAGTTCATGAGTATCAATAGAAGAAAATTTATAGAGGCCTTAACCTTAGCGGGCATAACATTACCAAGCATCGGTTTGGCTGAGGAAAAAAAAGAACTTAGTGACAACGAAAAATTTGATTTTATCGTACCAGCATATTTGCAAAATCAAATCAATAAGAGTATAAGTATCTTTTCCATTTTAAGCAAACCTGCATTTGCATGGTTGGAGATCTTGGACGACAACAATCAGGTAATTGACAAGATATATCAAAGCGAAGATGGTATGTTAGAGGCTAATACTGACTTATTTAAATTTACTATACAGGAAGCGCCTAGAGTCTTTAAATATAGAATAGTAGCTAAAGAAGTTCTTAAATTTGAAGCTTATAAGATTGTTTACGGAGAGGAAATTAAAACCAACATTTTTTCTACCAAATTAGCTGAAAAAGATCAGGACGAAATTAGATGTTTGATATATAATGATGTACACGAAGCGAAAGATACGTATAAGGATCTAGTTCCAAGTCATAATATAGAAGCATATGATTTTTCTATTCTAAATGGCGATTCTTTTCATTATGTTACAAACCAAAAAGATATAACAGAAAAACTGCTTCAACCCTTTTCATTTTTTGAAACCAGCAGGCCTTTTATCATGAATCGCGGTAATCACGAAACAAGGGGTTCATTTTCTCGTCTTTTCAAAAAATTATTTGGCTATCCTGAAAATAAATTCTATCAATCCTTCAAATTGGGCCCTATTTATTGGATTCTATTAGACAGTGGGGAGGATAAACCAGATACACATGAGGTGTATGGAGGAACTGTAGATTATGACAATTACCGTAAAGAACAGGCTATTTGGTTAGAGAAAGTTTTGCAATCGAAAGAAAGAAAGGCCTCTCAGCATACCGTTGTTGTCAGCCACATTCCTATTTTTCACTCTGATGACTGGCACGGAACATTACATAACCGCTCAAGCTTTCATCCATTATTTCAGAAGTATAAAATTGATGCGATGATTACAGGACATACACACAAATATGGGTATTATCCGCCTGATAAAGATCATAATTATACGATCTTCATCGGTGGCGGTCCAAAGGTTGGAGAACGTACAATAATAGATGTGAACGGTGATAAGAAATCGTTAGATATAAAAATGATCAAAGATAATGGAGATGTATTAGGTCATCTTAAAAAGGCATAATTATTACTAATTATTGCACGTAAAAAAGGCGCTTACATAGTAAACGCCTTTTTTATAAAATTTGTCCCGTCCTGAAATAAGTTGACATCTAACTCAGCTTATTATGAAAAAAGAACTAAAGAAC
>NZ_JBHUPE010000012.1:0-268588 GCF_042686355.1 Sphingobacterium anhuiense | reverse complement strand
TGCTTGTTTTTCTTATTCATAAAAATGCCCCCAGAAAGTGTCTAACTTTTTGGGGGCACTGCAGTAGAAAGAGGCTTTTTTATTTGTATTGTTATTATTTCTTAGCTGGTGTGATCTTTATTTTTCTAAATTCAACCGGAGCATGATCTCCTTGTAAATATATAGGTCCTGGTTCACCTTCTTTACTATCTAACGCACCACCTGTTATTCCTGGTATTTCTTGATTATTAATAATCGTCTTACCATTTGCGACAATAGTCACCAATCTTCCAACCAATGTAATTTCATACTTCTGCCATTGATCTGGTCCTAATGTAGCCATTTCATTTGGAGCTAGAAAGCCATAGATACCGCCAAAATAGAGACTTCCTGGATGTTGATCCTTTGGACTGTCTTCAATTTGCAATTCGTATCTTCCTCTTAAATAAATACCAGAATTACCACCGGTTGTATATCGAAATTCTGCTTCTAATTTAAAATCTTCAAATTTTTGATCTGTTACCAAATTAGCACCCGCCTTTGCATTCGTCAAGATACCCTCTTTTACCGACCAGTTATTCTCGCCACCAATCGTTTTCCAACCTGTCAAATCTTTACCATTAAAAAGCTCAATAGCCTCTCCCCATTGAACAGTTCCTGTACGATTTAAATAAGGTGCTTTTTCACCTGTAAAGTTATAGCTAACACCTTTATTAGTCGTCACGGTCCCTTTAATACCCGTAGCCGTCAATTCACCTGCAATCACAAAATCACCTTCTCCACCTTCCCATTGTGGCGGAATAGCAAATGAAAATTTTCCATCCTCAAGCTTTACATGAGAAACAGGGCGAGCACTGCCACTGTCACCAACATAACTTCCTACCAATGTGTTAAATCCAGATAGTTTTACTTCAATCCAAGATGGTACTACTTTTCCATCTTTATCCACATTCAAATCCCAACGACCGATCAAATCTTTAGCTCTTTCAGGTACGACTTGTTTTGCAGGATTATGTTCTACTTCGGGTTCTTTTTTTTGATCTGCCGTTTGACATGAACTTACACTTGCTCCCAATAAACAAAAGAGAACACTATATTTTAAATGATTTCTTAACATTTTTTAAAGAATTGTAACAAAGATTTAGATTTTTTATTATAGTTATCAAAACGAATATACTAAAAATATCAATTATTGAATCTAGTAACTCCGAATCAACACAAAAAAATTACGAATACAGGCTTGAATATAATAAGAAATACTCGTCGTGAGCTAGAAATCGTGCATCTATCGCTAAAACAAAAAAATTACGTTACATATAGTTTTTATCAAATGTTAAAATTAATACCACTTTTAGTAAAGATATTTGTATCAGCAATTTATATATGTAAACAATATGAAAACAATACTGAGTACAAAAACAATAATCCGATTAATCACCATCTGGATTATTGTCATCGGTTTAATGGTATTTGACCAACAGATTTTTAAAACAACATTTTCTCCTGTATCGGCAATCACCATATTTATTATTCTTTTGGCTACAATTTTAACCGCTTCATTCGGTGTTGTAAAAGAAGCGGACGAGCTTGCACATAAGTTAGGTGAACCTTTTGGAACACTTATCCTTACACTTTCAATCGTTACGATCGAAGTGGTTTTGATTGCTGCAGTTATGCTTGGTCCTGCAGAATCTCCAACAATCGGAAAGGATTCAATCTTTTCTGTCATGATGATTATCATGAATCTTGTGGTAGGACTTTGCATTTTACTTGGAAGTGCCAAATATAAAGAACAAGAATATAATGCTCAGGGAACACTGTCTTATTTTTCAATGATTGTAATACTTGGAGCAACTTCATTATTACTTCCTAATTTTATTCAAGGAGCAGGCAATGGCGCATTTACGACTTTACAAGCGATATTCATTTCAACTTTAATTATACTTGTATACATCGCATTTCTTTACTATCAATTAAAAGGATATAGTCACTTATACATACAGCCGGCAAAAGGAAATCTTGAAATCCAATATCCTAGCCAGATACAAAATTCTGTTAATAAAGATGCCCCAAAATCTCAGGATAAAAAGGAAATATGGATTCGTTCAGCCCTTCTTATTTTAATGATTCTACCAATAGTATTGCTATCACATCAAATGGCAGTGGTGGTTGATTATGGTATTGCTACCGCAAAACTTCCAATAGCATTGGGTGGTATTCTTATTGCTATCATTGTATTTACCCCGGAGTCTATTACAGCGGTTAAAGCAGCTCGTAATAACGAATTTCAAAGAAGTATCAACTTATGTCATGGCGCTTTTGTCTCGACTGTAGGTTTAACGGTTCCCGCTGTACTGCTAGTAGGATTACTAAAAGGAAAATTAGTTCTATTTGGATTAACTGGTACAGAGACTGTTTTATTTACGATGACACTCTTACTAAGCTTGATCAGCTTTTTAGGGAAAAGAACTACTCCTATTTTAGGTATCATTCATTTGGCTCTATTTGCTCTGTACATGATGCTGGTATTTAATCCATAAGCTGTTTGAATTTCGTCATCTTATCGCCAGATAAAAAAGCGCACCTATGTAGTGCGCTTTTTTTATGAATCTTAAAAAAAACAACGATCTACATTATATATTGGTCGACCTAAGAATGATTAATTACATCTCCCATTAAAGGATCAGTCTTACTTGGCATCCCATTTTCAATATGTCCAGCAAATACAAAACAAAATTCTGGATCTTCTTTACAAGTTACCTCAAGATCATACCATCCATGGCTTTTGCTGAAGTCAAGTATTTTGGTACCTGAAAAAGATTGATCTAGCGAAAAAGGCTCAAAGCAACCATAATTTCGATCTTTAATCAAATAACTGTGTCCTTTATTAATCTTTTTCAGTTCCAATGCTATGGTGTTTTTTTTGTGATATTGTTTAACGATGATGGCATGTGGCTTTTCTTTATGCAACTTGAACATTCTGAAAAAGCCGTTAGGACCATGTAGCTCCATTTCGATACTATCTCCCTTTAATTGATCCATATGCCAAGCATACCTCAAAGGTTCATTTTCTTTAACCGCAAAATTCCAAACCTGACCTGCACCTACTTTTCCATAAGCCATTTGGGATCTAACCTGAAAAGGAACTCCAATTTTTTTCTTCGATTTAACAGGAACTTTAGTTTCAAAAGTAATTTCAAAACTATTATGTTCCAACTCTGCATTGACTTCCAATGCATATGGCAATGCACATGCTGGTTTTATACCTTTCTCCTGTATAGCTTTTATTGATGTTGGTAAACCTTTTTTACGAATTTGATCCAATTCTGAAGGTGCGATCTGTACAAATTCTGTTGGTAATTTCTTTGCACGTGCACTATAAATACGCTCCACATACTGATCCCGATTAACAGGAACTAAAGAATCAAGGGAAGTATCTGTTACTTTACGAAATACAGAATTTAAATCTCCACATACCAATCTTCTCCATGAGGAAATATTTGTTTCTTTGATATCTTTTCCTGTTTTCTGGAGTAGAAATTGTTCCAAGAACTGTAAACAAGAGGTATGATCGAAAACTTCCGAATTTACCCATCCGCCTTTAGACCAAGGTGAAGCAATCACTAATGGAACTCGAAACCCTAATCCTATCGGGCTTTCCAGTTCCGAATCGGTTTTCCCTGTTCTTCTCCGCTCCTGTTCTTTAGTAACATATTCATCTGCCGTATGGATACCTACAGCAGTCTTTCCGGAATCTTTATTACCTTCCAAAGGTGGGACAAATGGAGAAATATGATCGAAATATCCATCATTTTCATCATACGTCAATATAAAGATTGTTTTTTTCCAGACCTCAGGATCCTTTGTCAAAATATCTAATGCTTCCGAAACATACCAAGCTCCATACCAAGGCGACCCAGGATGGTCAGAAAAACGACATGGGGCTACCAACCACGACACTGTAGGTAAGTTCTTCTCTTTAACATCTTTACGAAATTGATAAAACACATCTCCAGCAGGTACATCAACTTCCTGCTTACCCTGGCTATCTTCGTAAACCAATTTTTCTACCCGATGATAATCAGGATCACCAATATTAGTTACAAAAGCTTTTTTATGAATGGCCTGATGTAGATCGGATAACTTTTCGAAATTCTGTTTTGAAAAGCGCTGTAAATCTTGTTTTAGATCTTCAATTTGCTTTTTTAACTTAGATTCTTCGACTGAGTCTTTTAAACCGATTACATCTTTTTCTAGCTGTTTCAATTTGTATTCCATCCAGGTACGGTGCGCAGGGTGATAGCGGACACCGTATTGTTTGTGAAATTCCAGATTATTATCTGTAAAGTTGGCCAACCAGTCTTCTTCCTCACCTTCAAATCCGACAGGAATACTCAGTTCGTTTTGATATACCTTCCAAGATACTCCAGATTCTTCTAACCGTTCTGGATAAGATTTCCAACTTACATCTTTGTAATTGATTTGGCCATTATCCACATGGGCGGTTGATTCAGGGTCACGTGGATTTTCGCGCACTGTTCCTGTCCAAAAATAGGAGCGATTAGCGCTTGTCCCTGTCAGAGAAGAGCAAAAATGTTGATCACAGACAGTAAAAGCATCGGCAAATGCATAATAGAAAGGTAAATCTGCCCGATTATAATAGCCCATCGTAAGCGGCATAGCTTTATAATCTTTAATACCTGAACTTTTTGCTTCCAGCCAATTATCCATCCGGCCATCATTACGCGCGGCTACCATATCTCGCCAACCATGTGGCAAAGAACCCATCCAAGTGGATTTACTATTAACAATATCTAAATGAAAAGGTGCAAAATATTCTCCTTTTTTATTTCCTTGTATCCAAACAGGAAGACCGTTAGGTAGTTTTAGTGCTCGAGGGTCATTAAAACCGCGCACCCCTTTGAGTGTACCAAAGCAATGATCAAATGAGCGGTTCTCTTGCATTAAAAAGACAATATGCTCTGCGTCCATATAGGTCGATCCCAACGGTGCTTCAATAGCTAATGCGCGTTGAATTGATTCAGGTAACCAATTAACGACTGCTGTAGCGCCAGCTAATGCTGACGCTTTTTTTATAAATTGTCTTCTAGATTCCATTATTTCAACCACCAGGTCTGTAAGTTTATATTATCATTGCCTGCAAATTGACGTTTAATCGCTTCAGAGACTTTTACCGTATTATTATTGTATTCGTCTTGAGGATACATCCAACGGTAAGCAATTTTTACGTTATCGGCTTTAAGCAAACTTGGATAACCCGTTCTTAAATGATCAAAATATGCTGTATAGCCTCCTTGATGAAAAGAGCGTAAATATTTTTGCATAAGGATACGTTCCAGTTTTTCTTCCGAAGTTTTTGCGTTATCCAAATTAACCATTTTTTGTGACAAATAACTTTCTAAACGTGATGCATCAACGTAGGTATTTAAATTTTTAGCATAATTCTCATAAAATTTAAAAGATGCCTTAATACCATTCACATAACAATCTTTCTCATTTCCTGTAATCCATCCTCTTACTATTGCCTCCGCTATTATAAATTGTAGTTCTGAATAGCCTATCAGAACCAATGGTTCGGCAGTTGGATCTTTGTAAAAGCGTTCGTGCACCTTCGATAGTTTCCCTTTTACAGCTTTTTCATTGACTTCTGCATAAGGTACGATAGGATCCCCGCCTTCATATGAACTAAAATCATCAAGTGCCTTACCCGCCTCTTTTCCTAAACGTGTTTGTGTGGCCAAAACAAATAAACGTGGATCTTTATGATCCTGCAATCGTTGAATAAAAGTGGAGTCCATATACATACCCGATCCATAACCACTTGAATTAAATTCGGGATAGCGATTACCTTCTTGATTTAAAAAGATTAATTGTCCGTCCTCTGATCCTGTGGCATCAGCGATCAAAGTCTCTCCTTTATAAATCTTTGCAAACTCTGATTTAATATCTATAGGAAAGTCTGCACTTTTACGGGATAAAGTAAGTAATACTTTTAATCGAAATGAATTGATCAGCTTTCGCCACTTATCAGAATTTCCCCCATAAATAATATCTCCATTAATCGGATTGGTATTTGATTTCAATAAAGTATTTGCTTCTTCTAACTCCTTTAAGATTCCAACAAAAACTTCTTTTTGTGTGTCATACTTCGGCAGAAACATTTCAGAACTTTCTCCTTTTGCAGCTTCAGCGTATGGAATATCGCCAAAAGTCAAGGTTAAGTTATAAAAATAATATGCCCTAAAAAATTTGGCTAAAGCTTGATAATTATTATCACTGATCTTTTCTGCCTCCTCAGTCATTTTAGTGATATTACGCAAAAAACTATACTGCTCAAAACTACCACGTTGCCAGTTATAAATTTGGTTGGCATTTTCACCATCTGTTTGCACAATCATTTTTAATGCATATAAAGGCGAAGTTCCATGCCAAGTCCTAAAGGCATCCCATTCAACTTTTGTCAATAGCGCCTGCGGATGTGTTGTAGATGCTTCATTTGGATTAATATTGACATCTGTCAATTTTTTACATGACTGCAATCCTATTACAGTAAGCAGACCAAACCCTAGTATTATATGTTTGAAAACAAGTTTCATCTTATAGAATTGTTTAAAATTTAAAATCAAGAGATAAACCAATATATCGTGTAGATGGATCTTGCAGATTACCGTCATTCCCCACTCCAAAATCTGGATCTAGGTATGGTACTTTTTTCCACATGGCTAAGTTGTAACCAAATACAGACGCGTCTAATGTTTTCAGATGCTTTAATTTAAATAGTTTATTAACATCATAGCTAATCGATACGCGACGTAGTTTGACAAATGAACGATCAAATACATTGGCAAATAGTTTGTTTTCGGCTTCTGAGACACGAGCTTGATAAGGGTAATTTTGACTCCATGCCTGCCAATCTACTGCTCTGCTATTTTGAGCATAGGTACGTGTATCAGAGGTAATATTACCATTAACATCTCTAGTCAGCTCACCGCCGGTTACAACAACACCTTCAGGTACATAAATAGGTTTTCCAGCATCATATTCTTCTTGTCTGTACAATACTGAAGAAGGGTGTTTTCCTCCCCACCACATCTTTTCAATAGTAGTCGAATTCATAACCCCTCCAATTGATCCGTCGATATCTATATTGACCGTAAAATCTTTAACCTTAAATCTGTTCGCAAAACCAAATTGCCAATCGGGTTGAAAGTATCCTAGATACTGGGGAAACGGATTACGAATTGGCATACCTGTATTGGCATTAAGGACCAATTGTCCATCAGCTGATTTCTCCCAGACTGTTGCATAGTAGCTATCGGCACGATCACCAATTTTTAAGTTACCCATTTTAACCTGGTCTTTATAAATCTCTTCCAGTCTCTTTACTGCTCTCGACCAATTAACTGTTGAGGTCCATGAGAACTCTTGTTGTTTTATAATATTACCGGTTAAAGAGATCTCTAAACCTTTAGTGCGAAACTTGTTTGCATTAACTTTACGGGATGTGAAAGCTGAAGCTGCAGAAATACTTAAATCAATGATTTGGTTTTTATCAATAACCTCATAATATGTTACATCTGCTGATAATCTATTTTTAAATAATGCAAATGCGGCACCTATTTCTAAAGAATTAGATTGCTGTGGTAAGATATTAGGATTCACAATTCCTGCAGGATAAGTCACTGAAGGTGTAGAACCATAAGTTACATCTTTTTTATAAGTCGCTAAAATGCTATACGGATCTAAATCGGATGAAACTGATGCCCAAGAACTATATAGTTTAATAAAATCAATTTGCTCAGGTAGTTTAAAGTAGTCCGACACGACGGAACTTAGTGATACAGAAGGATAGAAAAAGGATTGGTTTTCTTTTGAGAAGGTAGATGACCAGTCATTACGTCCTGATAAATTAAGATATGTTGATTTAAATAAATTAAAATTTACAGTGGCATACGCACTTCTGACTATTTTTTCACTAAATGCACTTTCTGCTTTAACAGGTCCTTGCGTATTCCCTAAGCTGTATATAAAAGGTACTACTAATCCATCGGTCGTTTGATATAACTGACGGTATGTTTTTTTAAAAGTTGAAGCACCCGCATTGACGGTAAGCCCAAATTGATCTGAGAACTCCTTATTGTAAGTTGCCAAAACATCAGCATCAAAATTTAACTGATTACTATCCCAGTTTTTATAATCTCCATTTCTTGAATCACCATAGTTCATATAAGACTTAGGGCTTTGCATATCCTGAAAAACATTTTTTTGTCTGGCAGAAGCACGACCTTTTATTGTAAAATCGGGTGCTACTTTCCAAGTTAATGCTGTCTGACCTTGCAACACGTCCTGGTCATATATTTGATTAAGTTCGTACGCTGCGAAATAAGGATTATTATACCATGCATAATTATAATTTGCTTGACGATATCCTTCTTGACCAGGAATATAATGATGTTCGTTAAGCTCTTTGCCATTGACATCATTACCCATCCACAATAAAATGGTATACATATGATTTTTGGGACCATAGTTATACCGAGGATAATTAGGTGATTTAACTTTATTATAAGAAAGATTCAAATCCAACTGCACTTCCGGTCTAAAACGAAAAGATGTGTTTAAATTCAGACCTCCGGTCGTCAATTTTGTATTCGGCACCTGCCCTTTTTGAAAGGCATATTTTCCAGAACCAAATATGCTTACTTTTTCAGAGCGGTAAGATACCGTAGCATTATTTTCTGTAATCAATCCTGTTCCTAAGAAGTCTTCCAAGTTATCGTGTGACACCCAATCTGTTGGTATTCTTTCATAGCGTGATTTATCGTCGTATTTTGTACCTTTTACGTCGCCCCACCATGGTGTCACTTCACCTGTAACCTTATCTCGGATCGGACTATTCCATTGCGGTACTTTAAGTCCTGCATTTAGCTTTGGACCCCAAGCCATATCACCATCAGAAATACCCCCGTCTGCTCCATCCCAAAATTCGTATTTCCCATTTGATCCACTTCCAAATTCCTTTTGTGATTCAGGAAAAACGGTAAATCCTGCAGAAAACATGTTGGTGGTACCAAAAGAAAACTCTAAGCCTTCATTTTTAGCACTTTTTGTAGTAATTAATATGGCCCCATCCTTACCTCGTAAACCGTAAAGTGATGAAGCAGCTGTACCTTTCAACACATTGATGTTCTCAATATTTTGACTTGGTATATCAAAAAAATCTGTTTCCACAGGAATACCATCAACCACGATCAATGGGGGTTTTCCACGCAATTGAAAAGAGGGTGCTTGGAAGATCCCCGTAGGATTATTTACAATCAAACCTGATACCTGCCCTGTTAGCGCTGTCCCGATGTTCATGGTTTTCGACTCTTTTAAGACATCGACCTTCACCTCTTGTGTTGCATATCCAATTTGTTTTTTCTGTTGCTTGATACCAATAGCTGTTACAACTACTTCATCTAATTTTGATGCATCTTTTTCCAAGGTTATCTCTAGAGTAGCGTTTCTGATCTCTACAAATTGGGTCTTATACCCCAACGAAGAAATCCGAAGTCGATCTCCAACCTTTCCCTTAATAGAAAAATTCCCATTAAATTCTGTTCTTGTACTTTGTTTATTGGCTTCGTTTATGATGGTTCCCCCGTCTACAGGATTACCTTGCTGATCACGAATCACTCCTTTAATGAGTTCTTGATCTATTGCTGTTCCAACAGGTAAAACAGAAGCAATTTTGTTTGCCCAAACCACTTCTGTCTGCACAGCATATAGAAGTGCTACACAGAGTGTCATTTGGGTACTTTTCTTAAATAAGTTTAATGAGTATGGTTTCATCATGCTAAGCGATTTGGCGCAAAGTAATGATCTACATATTAAAGAAAAATGAAAGCAGTATTAAGTTTAAAAGGATAAAATTAAAGCAACGATAGGTTAACATACCAACCGATTTTTAACATTTAACAACCGTAAAATAGCACAATCAGAAAAATAGGTGTCTTACATGTTTTTGTTCAAGTCTATTTTCATAAATTTATACTTTATTAAAAAGCATTCCATCATGTTTGAAAAAGAAATATACGTCCACAGAAGAAGAGAACTAAGCTCTAAATTTTCATCAGGTGTTCTCCTTTTTTTAGGAAACATTGAAAATCCTATCAATTTTGAACACAATACCTATCCTTTCCGTCAAGACAGTAGTTTTTTATATTATTTCGGGATCAAGAGTCCGAAATTAGCGACTGTTGTCGATATCGATGCCGGAGAAACTCTTTTATTTGGTGATGAAATGACCATTGATGATATTGTATGGATGGGTCAACAACAGACTTTAAGAGAAAAAGCGCAATGGGTAGGAATCGCAGCAATTCGACCTTTTCATGAACTCCAGCCGTATTTGGAAAAAGTGCTTAAAAATAGTAATCAGGTACGTTACCTACCACCTTATCAAGCACACAACAAGTTATTACTTCAACATGTATTAGGCTTATCCATTGACCAGATCAAACCATCTGTCGAAATGATCCAAGCCGTCGTAACACAGCGCAATATAAAAGCAACAGAAGAGATCGCAGAATTAGAAAAAGCGGTGGACGTAGCTGTGGATATGCATCGTCTAGCAATCAAAATGACAAGGCCGGGTATGCATGAGTATGAAATCAGTAATGCTATTCAACATCTTGCACAAAATAGACAAATGTCATTTTCATACCCTCCCATTGTGACCAAACATGGGGAGATATTACACAATCATATCCAATATCATAAAATAAAAGCTGGTGATATATTGCTAAATGACTCTGGTGTTGAAACTGCGCTAGGATATGCATCAGATTTAACACGTTCATTTCCTGTAGGAAAAAGATTTAACCCGCTACAAGAAGAATTATATGCTGTTGTTTTAAATGCTTTTAAAACTGCTGAAGCAGCATTAAAGCCAGGAGTTGCTTTTAAAAACATCCATTTAAAAGCCTGCGAAGCACTTGCTGAAGGATTAATCCAAATTGGTTTCATGAAAGGAAATGCGCAAGATGCTGTTGCGGCACATGCACATGCTTTATTCTTCCAATGTGGTTTGGGTCATATGCTAGGACTAGATGTACACGATATGGAAGATCTTGGCGAACAATATGTGGGATACACCGCAGACGAGCCAAAAGACACCAAAACCTTCGGTATAAAATCCTTACGATTAGGAAAAAAATTAGAGGCAGGTAACGTAGTGACAGTAGAACCCGGTATCTATATCATACCTGAACTCACTCAAATGTGGGCACAGCAAAATTTGCATCACGAATTTATTAATTATGATCTGCTCAATAAGCACCTTGACTTTGGTGGTATACGAATCGAAGATAACTATGTTATTAAAGATTCTGGATATCATCGTTTAGGAAAATATCTAGAACGTGAACTCAATGAGATCTATGATCTCAAAGATCAAGGAACAGATTAGAAGCACCTAAGTAAAAATATACATGAAAAATATACGTATTATAATACTATTACTAATAGTATGCTACTTTCCAAATTTGCTATTGGCACAGCGATTTTGGGCAGAAGATGATGGACAATATTATGAATTCTCTGAAAAGGGTATTGAACTCATCAATCCCAAAAGTGCTCAACGCACGCTATTTCTAGCAAATAAATTGCTTGTACCTACAGGTAAAACTAATGCATTAGAGATAAGTCATTTTTCCATTTCGAATAATAAAGAACGTATTTTATTGTACACCAATAGCAAAAGAGTCTGGCGTGAGGAAACGAGAGGCGACTATTGGGTCTTTGACAAGAAAACAAACCAGTTGACTCAACTTGGCGCATCTTTCCCCGTGTCTCAACTGATGTTTGCTAAATTTAATCCACAGGGTACCAAAGTAGCATATGTGGTTAAATCCAATCATAATATTTATGTTGAAGATCTTGCAACAGGGGCAATAAAACAAATTACGACAGATGGTACTGATCGTATTATAAATGGAACATTTGATTGGGTCTATGAAGAAGAATTTGGATGCAAAGATGGTTTTAGGTGGTCTCCAGATGGAAATGCTATTGCCTACTGGAAACTCGACGCACGCGCTATTCGTAATTTCTTAATGATCAATAATACCGATAGTATCTACTCTTATACAATACCTATTGAATATCCAAAAGTGGGTCAAGCACCTAGCGCATGCACCATATGGACTTACCAATTAGCTACAGATGCGACGACACAGATACAAGTTCCTGGAGATGCTATTCAGCACTACATTCCAAGGATGGAGTGGAGTCTAGACAGCAAACAAGTCATCTTACAGCAACTTAATAGAAAACAAAACGAAAGTAAAATTTATTTAATAGATGTTGCTACTAATAACGCTAAAAATATCCATAATGAAAAAAATGATTCATGGATAGATATTAAATCACGTTGGAACAATAACGATCCAACCGGATGGGACTGGATTCAAAATGGCAAAGCTTTCATTTGGGTTTCAGAAAAAGAAGGTTGGCGTAAGATCTATCAAATCGATCTTCAAGGCAATGAGAAATTAATCACGCATGCAGACTATGATGTCATCGATATTGAATTGTTCGATGCAAAAAGAGAAATCATTTATTTCAGTGCTTCACCAAATAATGCAACACAAAAATATCTTTATTCGGTATCAACCAAAGGTGGAGCTCCAAAAAGACTTACACCGGAAGCATTTTCAGGAACTTGTGAATATGATATTGCCAAAAATGGGCAAATCGCGATCTTCAATTTTAGTAACAACAAAACAGCCAAGAGCAATGCTTTAATTGAATTACCAACCCACAAAACTTTAATCGATTTCAGAGATACAATAAGTAAAAAACCTGAAGATGGGATAACTGAATTTTTCAAAGTAACAACAGCAGATGGTGTTAGTTTAGATGGCTGGATGGTCAAACCTTCGAATTTCAATCCCAACAAGAAGTATCCCGTAGTTTTCATGGTGTACGGCGAACCTGCTTCACAAACTGTATTGGACAATTTTAGAGCTGGTATGAACAGCTTATATAGTGGCAATATGTCTAAAGACGGTTACATCTACATTTCATTGGAAAATAGAGGTGCACCTGCGCCCAAAGGTACTGAATGGCGTAAAAGTATCTACCGCAAAATCGGACAGCTCAATATCAGAGATCAGGCATTGGGAGCAAAAGAAATACTTAAATGGTCTTTTGTAGATAGTTCGCGTATCGCAGTATGGGGCTGGAGCGGAGGAGGTTCCAGTACTTTAAATCTATTGGGACAATATCCCGAAATCTATAAGACAGGAATAGCTATTGCTGCTGTTGCCGATCAATTATTGTATGATAATGTTTATCAAGAAAGATATATGGGTTTACCGCAGGAAAATTTAGAAGATTTCCAGAACGGTTCACCACTAAAATATGCCAAAAATATCAAAGGTAATCTTTTGTACATTCATGGCACTGGAGATGATAATGTACATTACCAAAATGCAGAAGTGCTCATCAATGAGCTCGTTAAAAACAATGTGCAATTTCAGTTCATGTCTTATCCAAATCGAAGTCATTCCATCAATGAAGGAGAAGGAACTTCTCAACATCTGAAAACTCTGTTTACAAATTATTTAAAACAGCATTGTCCTCCAGGTGCAAGATAAAATAGATAAACTGAGTATAAAAAAACATTTGGAAAAGTCGATATCTTGAGATATCGACTTTTTTTATAAATCATAAATAATGATGAAAAAGATGACATACTTAAATCCAACCAATTTTATCAAAGTAGCATTTAAATGCAACAAGAGCACATTTTAACATTTTTTTAACAAAAAATACAAAAACAAAGACTACTTATCAGGTGGATTTTATATATTTGCATCATTAACAAAAAATAATGAAAAAACACACTACCTGTATGTACATAAAACGAATGCTTCTAGGAGGTACTTTAGCTTAATGATATACAATTATCTCCTATAACAAAAGACTCCCTAACTTCATATATTACATTTTATTAACATGACAAAACATACAATAAATTTTGTCGTCGCAGCAGCGCTTTGCCTTAGCTCAAGCACACTGTACGCACAATCTACCATAAAAGGAAAAGTAGTTGATGAGCACAATACTGCCATTCAAGGTGCTACTATTACTGATATTTCAAGTAAAAAGCAGGTTCAAACTGATGTAAATGGTTTATTTGAATTTCCGTCAAACGAAAATACGGTTACACTACAAATACAATACATTGGATTTGAAACTAAAACGATTCAAGCAAATATTTCAGGCTTAAATACGATACAGTTATCACCTACTAGTTCACAGCTTAACGAAGTTGTTGTAACTGCATTAGGTATATCAAGAGAGAAAAGATCTTTGGGATATGCTGTACAAGAAGTAAAAGGAACTGAGTTACAAACTCGCCCTACCAATGCGTTAAGTGCATTATCAGGAAAGGTTGCTGGTCTTCAAGTTACAACTTCAGGTGGAAATATGGGCGGTTCATCTTCCGTCTTGCTCCGCGGCATCAATTCAATCTCAAACAATAACCAGCCTCTCTACGTAGTTGATGGTACGCCTATTGACAATACAGACTTTAATTCAAGTTCTACAATCAATGGTAGCGCGGGAAAAGATATAGGTAACATGATTCAGGATCTTAATCCAGATGATATTGAAAATATCTCTGTATTAAAAGGGGCGACAGCAGCAGCACTATATGGATCGAGAGCAGCAAACGGTGTTATTATGATCACCACAAAACGTGCATCAAAGGGTGAAAAGGTCGAAATATCTCTTAATACTGGTATTGACTTTGAGAATATTACCCGATTGCCCAAAAGACAACATCTTTACGGCCAGGGTTATTCGACCAATTTTCAAACACAGAACATCAATGGAAAAGACTACAAAATTGTAGATTATGCTTCCGACGAAAGCTGGGGTCCAAAACTAGATGGAACACCGGTGTTACAATGGTATAACCTCAACCCTGAAGATGACGCGAATTATCTGAATCCAACACCTTGGCTTTATCCAAAAAATGATGTTAGCTATTTTTTCAGAACTGGAATAGCTAATACCAACAATTTTGCCATTGCAGGTAACAGTGGTAGCACCAATTACCGCTTTTCATACACCAATAAAAATGTAGAAGGTACCACCCCGAATTCAAGTTTGACACGAAATGCATTTAATTTTTCTGGTGGCACACAATTGGGAAAAGTCAAAATAACCTCCAATTTTAATTACATCCGTAACTCTTCTGTAGGCCGCCCATGGACTGGTGCTTCCAATAGAAATATTATTCTTGAAGCTTTCCAGTGGGGTGCAGTACAAGTCGACTATAAAATACTTGAAAACTACAAACGTGCAGATGGAACACCATTAGCTTGGAACCGTACAGGCTGGCAAAATACACCTGCTGCTGAAGCAACTCGTTTTATAGACAATCCGTACTGGTCAGCATATGAATCTTACATAGAAGACAGTAGAGATCGTTTCTATGGAAATATCGGAGCTGAATACAATGTGAATAGCTGGTTAACCGTGGGTGCAAAGGTACATGGTGATATCTATTCATTGCAAGCACAGGACCGTATTGCCGTATACTCGCGAAGCACATCGCAATATGAAGAAACAAACAATAAACTCAATGAGTATAATTATGAGTTTATAGCGACTGCTAAAAAGAACTGGGATAAATTTTCACTTGTGGCATTTGCTGGTGGAAATATCCGAGACAAAAGCTGGCAAAATAACTATGCTATAACCCAAGGGGGATTAATTCTACCTAATTACTATAATTTAAAAAATGCAAATTCTGTTAAAATAGATAATTTCAAATATCACAAACGCATCGCTTCAGTTTTTGGAAGTGCCTCTTTTGGATATAATGATTTATTTTATTTAGATGCTACAATTCGTAATGACTGGTCCTCAACGCTTCCTTCTTCAAATTGGTCCTATATTTATCCATCTTTGGCGGGAAGTTTTGTTTTTAGTAATCTAGAACCATTTAAAAATTTGCCATGGTTAAGTTTTGGTAAAGTTCGATTGGGTTGGTCGGATGTAGGTAATGATACGGAACCATATCAACTTGCAAAATTGTATGAGGCAGAACAATCTTTTGAAGGTTCCCCTTCTTATACAGCACCAGCAATAAAACCAAACGATCAACTTGTTCCTGAACGGACAGGATCATGGGAAACGGGTATCAACTTTCAGTTATTCAAGAACCGTCTAGGTTTGGATGTTACGTATTACAACAACACGACAAGAAATCAAATTTTCCCAGTTCCAGTATCTTCGTCTTTTGGATATGAAGCCAAATGGCTTAATGCAGGTAAGATGAATAATAAAGGTATCGAAATTGTTCTTAATGGTACTCCGATCAAAACAGAAAACTTTAGTTGGGATGCAACAATAAACTGGGCAAAAAATAAAAACAAAGTTGTTAAACTAGACGACCAAGTCAATACGCTAAATTTAAGCAATTCCTTAGTCCAATTAGTGGCAAGAGAGGGACAATCTTACGGTCAATTTTTGGGTTATGATTTTGTTTATGCTTCCGATGGACAACGTGTCATTCAAGCAGATGGCACCTACATGAAGACCTCACAATTAGTACCATTAGGATCAATTCTTCCTGACTTTACTTTTGGTTTTCAAAATAGCTTTCATTACAAAAACTTCAATTTAGGTTTTCTAGTGTCCGGTCGTGTTGGAGGTAAATTCTTCTCACAAACCTATAAGGTAGGTATGTATTCTGGTATTCTGGATAAAACAGCCGCTAATAATATTCGTGAAACAGGAATTGTACTTGATGGAGTTAAAGGTGACGTTGCATTCAATAGCGATGGGACGTACGATGTAACTAATATTCAACAAAACACAACTAATATCACCGCTCAACAATGGGCACGTAATGAATACAATGGTCCGACTACATTTTCAATTTTTGACGCTACATTTGTTAAATTAAGAGAAGTTACGTTAGGTTATAATTTCAAATTGACCAATACCAAAGTCATTAAAAATATTGGTGTAAATGTCTATGGCCGTAATCTTTGGAATATTTATACCAAAAGTAAATACATTGATCCCGAGTTTACTTCTAGTGGCGGTAATGTCCAAGGCATTGAAGGAGGAAATATTCCTTTGCCTGTCACTTATGGTTTCAATTTGAATCTTAAATTCTAAAAAAATGAAAATAATTAATATATTATATACTTCAGTAATCGGTATTTCAATTGTTGCATCTTCATGTTCGAAGTCTAAATTTGCAGAGATCAATACCGATCCCAATCGTCCCACTTTTGTAACAACACCGACATTACTAGTGACGGCCGAAAAACAATTAGTGAATGCGCTGCGCAGCGAAGATATCAGCTTAAGAGGGGCACAATTATTTTCGCAATACTTTGCACAAAATATTTACACCGATCAGTCTCGCTATCAAATACCAACAAATTACTCAGATAATTATTGGACAGCAACTTATAAATCACTAAATAACCTGAATGAAATTATTAACCTCAATTCAGATGAAAAAACGAAAGCAACTGCTTCGGCAGGAACAGCAGGTAGCAATGTCAATCAAATTGCCATTGCGCGCATTTTAAAATCTTATGCTTTCCACTCATTAACTGATGTGTTTGGTAATATTCCGTATCAATCCTTTGGTAACGCTGATCCAGATTTTCAGGCTTTGCAACAGAATCCGGATAACTTGACTCCAAAATATGCTAGTCAAGAAAAGATTTACAAGGATATCCTCACTGAATTACAACAGGCTGCAGATACTTTAATCAAATACCAAGGGGATAAAACTTTTGGTACGTCTGATGTTATTTATAAAGGTGATAATGGAAAATGGGCTAAATTTGCGAATTCTCTTCGTTTACGTTTAGCGACACGCATCAAAACAAAAGATGCCAACTTAGCAAACACTCATATTAATGATGCTATAAAAAAAGGCGTATTCACCTCCAATAGTGACAATGCGACATTTAAGTATTCAAAAACTTCACCAAATGAAGCACCATTATACCGTGCCACAGTTACGGCAAATAGAAAAGATTTTGCGCTTTCTAATGTCATCGTAGAAGCTTTACAAGGGAAAAGAGGTCCATTTACAATCGTAGATCCTAGACTAACTAAATATGCAAAACCAACGACTGAAAATGGTAGCTATTTTGGCCAGCCATATGGATTACCTTTAGCTGCCGGCAATTTATTTCCCCTAGAAAAGATTTCTTTACCTGGAGATATCATCAATGCAGCAGATTATGCTGAGGTATTATTGGAGTATGCAGAAGTTGCCTTCTTATTATCCGAGAACAACAATTGGGATCAAACTCAATATATCAATGGTACACGTGCATCCCTAGAGAAATGGGGGGTGGCTGCATCCGACATTACTGCTTACTTAGACAAGCTGCCTGCAGCTAATAAAGAACGCGTACTATCACAAAAATATTTAGCTTTATTCAATCAAAGCGTTGAATCATGGTCTGAAGTGAGACGTACCGGTTATCCTTTATTCTTAATTAAAAAGGGAGATGTGGTATGGAGTGGTACTGTAGATGGAAAGCCTATTACCTATACTTTCAATCCTGAAATCGGAGATGCTATCCCTAGTCGTCTGGTTTACCCGATTAAAGAGCAAAGCACCAATAAAGTCAACTATCAGGCTTCGCTTGCACAACAGGGCGATGATGTGATTACGAATAAATTATGGTGGAACAAATAAGTGATTCCTAATTTTCTTAAAACAAAGCCAATCTGAAAAGGTATGGCTTTGTTTTATTTAAGCATATTTTGTAAACATCTATCTATCAGATCTATGAATTTTAAAAAATATATTTTCACTAATTTATATGTTCTTTCTCATAAAATCAAATGATGACAAAAAACAGGTTTATTTTACATGACTCATGTTTTATTACTCTTTTTTATTTAATGACTTTGATATGTCACAAATAAAAAGTAAAAATCAGAATTTTGTCTTAACACTGTTAAATCATTTATGCTTATAAGGCATGGCTAGTAAAGATCGCATACAACGTCTTAAAGACGAAAATAGAAGCAATATTCTTGGCGCCTCTCTTCAGATTGTAAAAGAAGAGGGCTGGCAAGCATTGAGCATGCGTAAGATCGCCGATATCATTGAATATACGGCACCCATGATTTATGAATATTTTGCAAACAAAGATGCTATCTTAACAGAACTTGCTAACCAAGGTTACAGGCTCCTTGCCCAAAAAGTAAAAGAAGCAAAATCTACAGAAACAAATCTGGAAAAACAATTGGAAACTATGTGGTTTAGCTATTGGGATTTTGCATTCGAGGAACGTGAACTTTATCAATTAATGTTTGGTGTCGGAACTGCCTGCTGTGGTTTTGAAAAAACATATAAATGTGCTGAATCACACGGGAAGATGATCAGTGACGTTATCCGAGAAATTATGAAAGAAAAAAATCCTTCGGAAGAACTGATCTGCAGAAAGTACTTTACATACTGGTCTATTATACATGGATTAATATCGATAAATCTGGTGAATCAAGGTAATGGAGATATTACCAACCAACAAGTTTTAAAAGACGCGATTTACGGAATTACACGTTCGCTTACTGATTAGTTTTTTTTACCTTAAATAATACAACGTTAAAGGATTTAACAGCGTTAAATATACCATACCTCAATTTTTAATATAACATGAAAACACATCTATTACTAGATTTTAAGAGAATTTACGTCTTATCACTTAACAGTGTTAAACAACTTAATGTAGTAAAGTCGCTTTATTTTTTACCTGCAATTTTCCTGTACAGCTGTACCACAGGAACAAGCAAACCAGCACCTCCTCCCCCTGCTAACTTACCGGTAATGACCATATCAAACGGTGAGGAAACAGTCTATCAGGAATATCCTGCTAGCATCGAAGCATCGGCCAACATTGAAATCAGACCTCAAGTAGAAGGTATTTTGGACCGTATTTTTGTCGATGAAGGAGCAAAAGTTAAGAAAGGTCAGGCACTCTTCAAAATTAATGATCGTCCTTATCAAGAGCAACTTAATCAAGCGAAAGCTAATTTACTATCTGCCCGTGCAGCATTAGAAAATGCATCTTTAGAAGTAGAGAAAAAGACACGGTTAGTCAATAATAAGGTATTGACAGATTTCCAACTCAAAACAGCAATCAGCGCCCGAAATGCAGCAGAAGCAAATGTTCAACTTGCCATTTCAGCAATTGAATCCGCTAAAATAAATGTTGGATATACGTTGATCCGTGCCACATCTGATGGCTTTATCGGAAGATTGCAAAAAAAACAAGGAAGTTTGGTTAGCCCATCTGATGCACAACCATTAACGGCTCTGTCTGATGTACAGGATCTACATGTATATTTTTCTCTAGGCGAGAATGATTTCATTGCATTCAAAAACAACACAGCAGGAAGCAATTTACAACAAAAATTAAACAATCTTCCTCCGATTAACTTAGTGCTATCTGATCAAAGTATATATGATCAAACTGGTAAGATCGATATGGTGGACGGTCAATTTGACAAAAACACCGGAGCCATTACTTTACGTGCTACTTTCAAGAATCCCGAAGGTGTTTTAAGAAATGGAAATACGGGACGTGTACGATTGCAGAAAAAATATGACAATACGCTATTGGTACCACAAATGGCAACCCTCGAGATGCAGGATAAAATTTTCGTTTATACTGTTAACAAAGAAAACAAAGTAGTGCAACAGCCTATCACAGTCATCGGCAAAAGCGGATCCAATTACCTCGTTAGTAACGGCCTTAAAGAAGGAGACCGTATCGTATATAAGGGAATTGATTTGCTTCAAGATGGTCAAGTGATCACCCCACAAGCACTACCTAAAGACAGCATCAACTAAAACATAATACGATAAACAAAATGTTTAAAAAATTTATAGAAAGACCCGTACTTGCTACAGTTATCTCCATTCTGCTCGTCATATTGGGGATCATCGGGATCCTAAAACTTCCTTTGCAACAGTTTCCCGATATTGCTCCACCAGCGGTGCAAGTTACGGCACTTTATCCCGGAGCAAATGCCGAAACGGTACTCCGTGCTGTAGCCCCCTCTCTTGAAGAGTCCATCAATGGAGTGGAAAATATGAGTTACATGAGTTCCACAGCTAGTAATGATGGATCGCTCATGATTACCGTTTATTTCAAATTGGGAACCGATCCCGATCAAGCAGCGGTCAATGTTCAAAACCGTGTTTCCCAAGCCACTAGCCAACTTCCAAGCGAAGTTGTACAGGCAGGGATCACAACGGCAAAACAGCAAAACAGTTTGATCATGGTATTAGATCTATATACGGAAGATGAGAGTAAATACGATCAAACCTTTATCACCAATTATGCGCAGATCAATATCATTCCAGAACTTAAACGGATACCCGGAGTAGGACAAGCATTGCCTTTTGGTGGAAGTAAAGATTATTCGATGCGTGTATGGCTCAAGCCTAATCAGATGGCGACTTACAAACTGACACCAGAGGAAGTCATGGCGGCCATTCAGGATAAAAACGTTGAAGCAGCTCCAGGAAAATTCGGAGAAAGCAGTAAAGAGGCTTTCGAATTTGTTATCAAATACAAAGGAAAACTTAACCAGCCAAGCGATTACGAAAACATTATTATCCGTTCTAATACAGACGGTTCGGTTTTAAGACTTAAGGATGTTGCCCGTGTTGAATTGGGTTCTTATACCTATGCTAGCCACACTCGAATCAATGGTAAACCTGGACTTAATATCGGTGTAATGCAATTGGCAGGTTCCAATGCCAATGAAATTCAGATTGCGATCCAGGAGTTTATGGAAAAAGCTTCATTAAGTTTTCCAAAAGGGGTCAAATACTTAGTGCTTTATAATACGAAAGATGCTTTGGATCAATCCATCGACCAAGTTAAACATACTTTAATAGAAGCTTTTATACTGGTATTTTTAGTCGTATTCCTATTCTTACAAGATTTTAGATCAACATTGATTCCTGCCATAGCAGTTCCTGTAGCGATCGTCGGAACCTTCTTCTTCATGCAGTTATTTGGTTTCTCGATCAACTTGCTGACACTATTTGCACTTGTCCTCGCCATCGGTATTGTGGTCGATGATGCTATTGTCGTCGTCGAAGCTGTACATGCTAAGATGGAGAATGAACATCTGTCTCCAAAACTAGCCACAACATCGGCCATGAGTGAAATCACAGGAGCCATTATTTCCATTACATTAGTTATGTCGGCGGTATTCCTTCCAATCGGATTTATGGAGGGATCAACAGGCGTATTTTATCGGCAGTTTGCTTTTACATTGGCCATTGCTATTGTTATTTCAGCTATCAATGCGTTGACTTTGAGCCCGGCACTCTGTGCACTTTTTTTAAAGCCTACGCATCATAACCAATCTGATAAAAAGCAACTCAACTTTAAAGAACGCTTTTTTGCTGGATTTAATGTCGGTTTTGATCGATTAACTAAAAACTATATAGGTAGTCTGCGTTTCTTAATTCGTTACAAATGGATTGCATTTGGTGCTTTGGGCGTGATATTACTGCTTACTGTTGTCATGATTCGCAAGACTCCAACTGGTTTTATTCCTTCGGAAGACCAGGGTTTTATTGCAATATCTCTTTCAATGCCAGCAGGAGCATCTTTAGACCGTACATCAAGCGCATTAGCCGAAGCAGAACAACAGTTGCAACATGCCGATTTTACAAAAACATTGAATGTTTTAGCCGGCTTCAATATTTTGACACAGTCAACTAGCCCATCTGCTGGTGTGGCTTTTATCTTACTTAAATCACATAAAGAACGGGGAGCTATAAAAGATATCAATGCTATTATGGCTGATGTTAACCAGAAATTATCTAAAATTAAAGGTGCCAATTTTTTCGTCTTTACTTTCCCTACTGTTCCTGGATTTAGTAACGTTGATGGACTTGATATGGTTTTACAAGATCGAACTGGTGGCCAACTGGGTAAATTTAGTACTGTAGGACAACAGTTCATTGGAGAACTGATGCAACGTCCTGAAATTATGATGGCCTTTACCACATTCAAAGCCGACTATCCGCAGTACGAACTGCAGGTTGATGACATCAAGGCTGAACAGCTCGGTGTAAGTACCAAAAGTATTTTGCAGACCATGCAGGCATACTTCGGAAGCTCGCAGGCTTCGGACTTTAACCGATTCGGCAAGTATTACCGCGTCATGGTTCAGGCTGACGTACAAGACCGTACCGAGCCCTCTTCTATGGACGGGATTTTCGTTAAAAATCGTCAGGGAGATATGGTTCCTATCAATACGCTGGTTACCATGACACGTGTATATGGTCCGGAGACCGCATCACGCTATAACCTATTCAATTCTATTGGTATCAATGCGATTCCAAAACCTGGATACAGTTCAGGAGATGCTATTCGTGCGGTAGAAGAGGTAGCACAACAGCACCTCCCTACAGGATATACTTATGAATTCTCAGGTATGACAAAAGAGGAAATTGTTTCGGGTGGACAGTCTACTCTTATTTTCATCTTGTGTTTGATATTTGTTTACTTCCTGCTTGCTGCGCAATATGAAAGTTATATCATTCCATTAGCAGTTATCCTATCTATTCCAACAGGAATCTTCGGCGTATTTGCTGCGATTAGTCTAACAGATATATCCAATAATATTTATGTTCAAGTTGCCTTGGTTATGCTGATCGGCTTATTAGCCAAAAACGCCATTCTTATCGTTGAATTTGCTATTCAGGGACGTAAACGAGGACTTTCGATTGCAAGTGCTGCTCTAAAAGCTGCAAAATTACGTCTGAGGCCTATCATTATGACCTCTCTCGCTTTTATCGTAGGAATGATCCCAATGATGACGGCAGTTGGTCCTTCAGCGCAAGGAAATCACTCTATTAGTATTGCCGCTGCAGGCGGTATGCTCAGTGGAGTTGTACTTGGCCTATTCATCATTCCGGTACTTTTTATTTTCTTCCAATATATAAAAGAGAAAGTAAGTCCAAAGCCTACGGAAAAACAAGAATTTGACCAATCAGAAGTGGTTAGAGTACCCGCACATACTAATGTTTAGTGAAACAATGACAAAATTGAAATACATGAATATAAAAGTAAACATACTGATGGCTTTCATATTACCCCTTGTTGTATGGTCTTGTAAAACCGATAAACTGATCAGCAACAAGGATCTTGCTCCTCCCCTTCCTACACAGTTTCGTGATCAAGAAGAAGGAGCAAAAGAAACGAGCATCGGTTCCATTCCATGGCGAGACTTCTTTCAAGACCCTATTTTACAAGTTCTGATTGATAGTGCCATCCATCAAAATGTAGACATGCAACTCGCCATCAAAAACATCGAGTCATCGCAGCTGATGTTAAAACAAGCTAAAGCTAACTATTTGCCAAATTTGCAATTGCAGATAAAGGCAAACAGTACTAATCCATCCAATAACAGTATGAATGGGTTGAGTCTAGGACAATTTCTAGGTCAAAATCATGTTGAAGATTATACAGCATCGTTAGGACTATCGTGGGAAGCCGATCTATGGGGAAAGATCAAGAGTCAAAATACCGCAGCATTAGCTTCTTATTTACAGACCGAAGAAGCAAAAAAAGCTGTACAGACACAACTGATTTCTCAAGTAGCACAGGGATATTACCAATTGCTTATGCTTTATCAGCTACATGAGATTGCACAGCAAAATCTACGTCTTAGCGACAGTACCTTACGCATTGTCCAACAACAATACGAAGTTGGTGACATCAGTATGTTAGCTGTAGAGCAGGTGGATGCACAACGTCTAGCAGCAGCCAGTCTTATTCCAGATTTTGAACAGCAGATCCATTTACAAGAGAATGCCATTCAGACGTTGAGTGGTAGACTACCGCAGGAGATTAAAATCAAAGAAAAACTGGCAAATATTCAACTTCCTGACCATTGGTCTGCGGGTGTACCTGCCGATTTATTGAGCCGTAGACCTGATGTTAAGCAAGCAGAACTTGCTGTTACCAGTTCCAAAGCCTATCAACAATATGCTAAAGCTAGGATGTATCCTTCCTTAGTTATCAGTGCCGAAGCTGGAATCAATGCTTTCAAAAGCAGCAATTGGTTCAACATACCAGCTTCCCTATTTGGTGCCGTAGCAGGAAGTATTACCCAGCCTATATTTCAACGTCGTGAACTAAAAACACAATACGAAATCGCACAAATTGATCAAGAAAAAAATGTTATCCGATTTAAACAAACAGTGATCACAGCAGTTGGTGAAGTATCTGATGCTTTAATTTCAATAGAGAAATTAAAAGAAAAACAACGCATCATTTTACAAAGAACTAATCGATTGAAGAAAGCTATTCAACATGCCGATGTGCTTTTCGAAACCGGAATGGCAACTTACTTGGAAGTCATCACAGCTCAAAGCAATATGCTACAAAGTGAATTGGAACTTGCACAAGTTAAGAAGGCAGAACTTGCTGCTGTTGTCGATTTATACCGATCACTAGGTGGTGGCTGGAATCAATAATTAACATAGACAAGTATAACAAAGGAGCAAGTTTAATAGACCTGCTTCTTTGTTATTTTTAAAACTTATATGGCACTTTTTAAAAATTATTAATTCTACAGATTATCTTTTCCCCACCTCTTAACCTTTTCGATCCACTTTTTCCGCAAATTTTCATCAGCTGTTTTTACAATACCGATGTAGCTTACCTTTATTGGAGTAACACCACAAAACTGTAGTGTTGATTTTTTCAATTGATTGATACTTGGTCTTCCATAGATAAGACGGTAATACCAGCCCGGCTGATCCAACGTCGTAATGATATGCCCAGTCTTACCTTTCAACAGTCGATCCCAAAATATCGAGTCAGGTCGATACTTAAAAGCCATACCCGGTAAAAACAAACGGTCTATAAATCCCTTCATTAAGGCAGGCAATCCGCCCCACCATACCGGATGTACCCATACAAGATGATCTGCCCACAAAATCATTTCCCAAGCTTTGATTAAATCTGGTTCTAGGTCCAGACGTTTGTGATAACCATATTGGAGATTAGGATTAAACTCCATATCTGCTATTGTAATCTCTTTTATTTCGGCTCCTGATTGTTCGGCTCCTTCAATATAGGCTTTTACAAGAGCAAAGTTTAGCGCATCTTTATTAGGATGTCCATTGATAATTACTATATTTTTCATTAGCGTCATTAAATTTGTAAACACTACATTTTAGCCACATCCACTAATATATTTTTACATTGATGGTTTTATATTCCACTAATTGTTGCTGCAAGTCCTGTTTTGTATGCAATTCATGCGCAAAATAGATACGATTATTAAAAACATTTTTGCAAAGAGATTCAATATGTATAACTGTTGATAAGGCAGTCAATTCAGCCTGCCCTTTTTCACTGAGCACACTAATTTTCTTAAATTTCCCATCAGTAGTTGATAAAGTAATTTCGAAGACTGCTAAATCTCCATTTCCACTCGATCCGAAAACTTTCTTCCTAGTATTAAGAGACAGGCTATTAAAAATTCCAAATTGTTGCATCGTCCCTAATAACCAGGTTATAAATTTAGAATTATAGGTCATCTTGACAGAGACATCTGAGATTTTTTCAACTTTATTAAGGATATACAAATCCGGTAAGTCGAAATTATAAACTTGCCGACGGCCGATTCCGAACCCAAAATTAAAATAATCGGTATCCAAAAAATGTTTAATCTGTACGGGCTGATTGTTCTGGTATCGGACAAAAGGTTTGGAAACATTTTCTGCCATAAAATGAGCTGAACTTTCTCCTGCAAGATCTTTAACAGAGTAGTAAACGGCTACATCAACTTTTTCAATATCAGTCATGCTGTTTACATTCGCCTTGATCAAACCAGCAATTATTCCTCCCATCCAACCCGATGCAAATACAATTCGGCTATTGATATCATGACCTAAGAGCGAGTGGTAGGCTTTCATCAATGCTGGAGTGGGTTTTGTAATATCAATATAATCCAAATGGTGTTTAACCGCAAAATGTAAAACATGGTCTTCGTTATCATTTACACTCAACACAATAATATCTATTTTTTTATCTAAAATAGACTGAAAAGTATCTGGTTGGTTGACATCAATCGTTAGTTCATTATTTTCCACAGTAGCTTTCCGACTTCCCACGAAGAGGTCAGCATCAGGATTTCTGGATTTAAGTATCCGATAAATAGTCTTCCCGACCAATCCTTTACCTCCAATAATTAAGATATTCTTTTGCATATTTTTTTTATACAAAAATATCGCTGAAAACTTAACCTCTACAGGACATATGTCTAAAAGGTAATTGTGACATAAGAACAGTTCTGACTATAAAGATTAATTTTCTGGTTAGTATTATATTAATCTCCGACCTCTTCTTTTTTCAAAAATTAATAAGGGTAAGGGAGCATCCGGTTGTCAGATATAAAAGAGATACCTGTTGAAGTACTGAAATAACAGGATTTAGTTCTTCCACAAATTACGGCATAGTATTAAAATTTCTCGGAACATTAAAAACAATCAATATGTTAGGTTATTTCATTGGAAAGATTTGTAAATATCGGCTAAGCGTATGCGTACAAAATCTCGCTCGCGCCTTCCCTCACTTGTCCTATCAGGAAATTAACATACATCGTCATAATTTCTACCAAAATCTTGCCCGTATTATATGGGAAAATTTTCATCCTCGTCCGGTAAAATTACATTTATCAGAATCAGCCCTTGAAACGATCAATAGGCTCCAAAAACAACGAAGTCAAGCTATACTGTTATTAGGTCATTACGGAAATTGGGAGCTGATAACGAAAATACCACAATTTACAAACATACCTACACAAGCGCTATATAAACCTTTAAAAAACAGATTTTTAAATTATTTAAGTTATAAAAAAAGGACCAAACATGGTATGCGCCTGTTGCCTGCTCAACATGCATTAAGGATACTTTTACGGGAAAAACAAACTCCTTCCATTACATTTTTTATTGCAGATCAATTTCCTGGACATGACAATGGAATTGCTGTTGAGTTTTTACAGCAACCTACCTTCATGTTTTCAGGCGCCGAAAAACTAGCAAGACAGTTAGATACCTATGTAGGATATGTTTCCTTACACCCCTTAAATAAACAAGTGTGGGAACTTGATATTAAACCGATATGTGATCATGCAGCAGCAACTTCAGAAGGATTGATAACTAAACAATTTGCGTCCATGCTGGAAAAAAGCATACAAAAAGATCCTAGTTGGTGGTTGTGGACACATCGCCGTTGGAAATAAAAATAAAGGGTAAAGTACCTACCAATTGTCTTAATAAAAATTAGATACTTCATATGATCAGAAATTTTGAAATTAAAAAAACAGTGCTTTTCGCATTTATAATGGTTATTTCCTGCCAATTTGTGGATGCACAAGTACAAATAGAAATGAAAACCGAATATATTGGAAAATCGGACTACCGAAAATCAGAGAACGGAAAAAGTGAAAAAGTAGGTGATAGCCAAGGTGCTGCTATGGTTCACCAAGCTAACATTACGATTCCTCTATCTTTAAAATTGAACGAAAATAAACGTCCCACACTCTGGGCTATAAGTGCGAATGGTGCTTATGCAAAGCTTGACAATAAAAACTTTACAGCGCCCTTAGTCGTAGATGAAATATTAAATATTGGGATGAATCTAACTCATTTGAGACCTTTGAACGACCGGTGGTCTATACTGGCGACTATCGGTGGAGGTATTTTTATGTCTAATACTGATTTTTCACAAGCAGGATTCAAAAATGTACTTGGCAATGTCGGAACTGTTTTCATTCGTCACTTAAAACCAAATTTGGATTTAGGGGGTGGCATTATGGTCAACAATTCTTTTGGTTTCCCAATGGTCTTTCCTGCCCTTTATCTCAACTGGAAAACTGAGGGAAAATTTGCAGTAAAGATAGCTCTTATGCAGGGCTTAGAAATGGCGGTAGGATATGATTTGACGAAAAATTTCCGGTTAAATCTTATCGCAGAAATGAATGGCCAGACAGCTCTACTACGACAAGAAGGAAAAGATAAAATGTTTTCACATTTATATATGATTGCGGGTTTTCGCCCAGAAATAAAAATAGGAGAAAAGATATCAATACCGCTAACCGTTGGTATGAATCTGTGGCGACCAGCTCAGATCACAGATAGAACATTGAAAAGTATGTTTCAAGATAAAGAGTATTATTTCAGAGCATCTCCCTATGCATCGGCAGGTTTAAAGATGAATTTATAATAAAGCAAAAGGAGTCAGATATTATCACTATAAATCTGGCCCTTTAACATATTTTAAGAGGCAATCTATATTCAAAGATACAAGACAAGAAATAGCTATAACATTTCTCTAAAAATAATTATTGTACCCATCTAAACCTTAATGATTACTTTTTATTCATTAAGGTCACATTGATAAATCAATATCATATTAGTGACTAAGAAGTAATCTCTTTTCGTATACGACTCAAATGTCGTTGCGTAATACCTAGGTAGGAAGCGAGATAATGTAATGGGATTTGCAAGATAAATTCTGGTTGATTTTTGAGCAACGATGCATAACGTTGGGCGGCAGTTTCCTTCTGCAATTGAAAAACCCGTTTTTCCAATTCTAGATATTGCTGTTCTGCTATTATCTTAAGAAACATAGTCCATATCGGCTTCTCAAGAACCAATTGATCAAGTTTATTTTTCTGAATCACATATAATTCTGTCGGCACAATAGCCTGTATGGCTTCCACACTAGGACCACCAGTTATAAAAGAAGAATAGGCCGCCATAAGATCATTTGGAAATCGAAAACAATAAGTAATATCGTCACCATTTGGAGTTGTATAAAAGGAGCGAAAGATTCCAGATCGAATAAATGCCACTTCATTACTTTTTTCATGCTCACGAGCAAAATATTCTCCTTTACTCAACTTTCTGATCGTAAAAAGTTGAAGAACTTGTGCAATCTCCTCTTCCGAAAAAATTCCAAAATCACGAAAAAATGCTGCTATCATTTATGCTCTATATCTAATTTCTGTACGTTCTAACAAAATTATTATTACAAAGCTACATTTAATCTTTTGCAGATAGATCTATTCATGCGCTTTAGTTATTCGTTTTACATTTAAGCCTATAAAATTTATTTTTTGTAATTTTGAATCAATAACAAAAGACTCATTAAAACAGAATATACATTGGAAGAACTACAGTACAGCAAGATATATGGAGCAGAAAACGCGGGTATCCCGTTAGTAGTTATACACGGCTTATTTGGCATGTCCGATAATTGGGGAACATTTGGTCGCAATTTTGGAGAAAAAAGACAAGTGCATCTTTTGGACCTTCGTAATCATGGGCGCAGTTTTCATAGTGAAGAGATGTCTATCGAAGTTATGGTTGATGATCTATCTGCCTATATCGCATCTATTGAAGCGGATCAAATTGATCTTATTGGACATTCATTAGGTGGTAAAGTTGCCATGCAATTTGCTATAGATCATCCTGAAAAAGTAGCTAAATTGATTGTAGCTGATATTGCCCCTAAATCCTACCCTCCGCATCATGAAGATATATTCAATGCACTAAGTGCCGTTAATATTGAAACTATCGAAAATCGTAAAGATGTACAGATAGCACTTGAGCACTATATTAAGGAACCAGGAGTTGTCCAGTTTTTATTAAAGAACGTGTATATCAAAGAAGACCGAAGTCTAGGGTGGCGTTTCAATCTAGACGTTCTGAAAGGTAAATACACTTCTTTTATCACAGTAGGTGTCAAATCAGGTATATTTAAAGGACCTACTTTATTTTTGGCTGGTGAAAAGTCACGATACATCCTGCCCGAAGACAAAGCAAATATCGAAACCCAGTTTCCAAAAGCCATAATAAAAACAATCCCTAATGCAGGACATTGGGTACAGGCAGAAAACCCACAAGCATTTGATGCTTTTGTTGCCGAGTTTTTGAATCAATAAAAAGAAGTTTCTTATAACTTTCTTTTCTAAAAAAGGTTTCCAAAACAGGAAATTCTAGTAAAATATAAAGCCTCTTGAAAAAATCAAGAGGCTTTATAGTATTATTCTTAATCTCTGCATCAAGTATACACCTAAAAATTTAGTCTCTTATCAAAAGTAATCCTTCTTGAATACCAAAATCATTCTTCTGGCTCTGATTTTAATATTGTTAGACACGCATTAAGATATACTCCTATTTAACTAAGACTAGTGAAGTAATTATACAGATATTACATAGAGATAAAATAGAGGATATATAGAGCTTTACTTCTACGAACCCTCTAGAAACCCTCTATTATGACTCAATAAAATCTTTATAAGATATAAATCAGCTCATCACATGGGTACAAGAAAGTCTAGCTGAAAAGTGCTTACATTTTTAATTCTCCGGGAGAAATACCGTAATATTTTTTAAATGCGCTACTGAAGTTATTTTGATGTCCATACCCCGTCAACAATGCTACTTCATATACTGTCTTTTTATCCGCTAACAAATAATTTTTAGCTTTTTCCATACGTACACGTGTTAGATAATCATGAATAGTAACTGAGAAATATTCTTTAAAATCTTTACGCAGTTTACTTTCACTGGTTAACACTTCTGCAGCCAGTTCTTTTTGGGTCGGTGGATTTGCGATACGTTGCTCTAGGATATGCCGTGCCATTTCAAGCCGTTGAATATCTTCCTCATGAAACAAAGAATCGGTATTTCCTTTTTGTTCATTGTACTGTTCAAATTGGTACATCAGCAATTCAACAATCCGAGACTCGGTATGTAATCTTCTTATTTCTCCTTTTTTCTTGGATTCAATTAATTCAGAAATGGTATGTTGCATTTCGTAAGTAGCAACAAGATCTTCTTCAGAAAATGAAGTATATTGCCCTTTCTCGATCTCATGCACAAACTGTTGATGGAGCAATGAATCTCTCTTAATTAAATTGAGGTAATATTCTTTAGATATAACTGCTATAAAATAAATATATTCAATACCAGGTTCTACTTGATGGGTAGTTCGAACCGAAGGAATGTAACGAATATTATGTCTACTCATGCCATAGGGCATTTTTGCATCTTTTGGTTTAAAAAATATAAATTGACTTGTAATCGTTTCTCCTTCTATTTCAGTGAGGATCTGTACAGGTCTATCAAAGTTCATTTTAGAATGCAGTATAAAAAGACCAGAAGTTGAAAGTTGAAAATTCTCCATATGCACAGGCCCCATTTCAATAATGGTTTTATTTTCAACCAGTGGTTTTTCTGGCACATAACCGTCAGGGATTTCTTCCTCAAAAAGCCAATCTTCCAACTCTATTATTTTACTTTTCACTAACATGATTACAGTTTAAAATAAGCTTTGCGCAGTTAAAATTAATGAAATAAGCTGGAATATTAAAATTATTTATAATCTTTCTAAATAACTATCAAATTCAACATACATTTCTTCAAGTTGAACATAAGGTTTCAATGTTCTTGGATTCATCGTCACATTTGATTCCACTGAAAAAATAGTATAGATTTCTTTCTTATTTAAAACCTCCACTGGCGTACCATCAAATAGCTTTCTGCCATTTTTGAGCATCATAATGCGATTGGCATATGTAGCTGCAAAATTAACATCATGTACGATCAAGATAACCATGAGCCCTTTACGCGCCAATGCTTTGGCAATACCTAAAACTTTCTGCTGATAATGTAAATCCAATGCTGAAATAGGCTCATCTAAAAGCAAGAGTGCATCTGGATTATCCCATATCTGCGCTAAGACCCGAGCTAGATGGACACGTTGCTGTTCACCACCTGATAAACTTAGAAAATCACGGTCTGCAAATGATGCTACACCACAAAGTTTCATTGTTTCGGCTACAACTTCGAGATCATGCGCTTGAGGTATATTTTTATAATGTGGATAACGACCCATTAATACAATTTCATCGACTTTAAAACTTAAAGTCATTTGCTGTTGCTGACTCAATAAAGCTCTACATTGTGACAAAATATGTGGAGTATAATCCGACAGTAGCTTTCCATTTAAGTGAATGCTCCCTGAGCAGGGTTTCTTTTCTCCGCAGAGTAATCCCATCAAAGTAGATTTTCCTGCGCCATTGGCACCTAACACAGCCAATACCTCTCCCTTCCGTACTTGAAAAGTAACATCTTTCAGGAGTTTTCTTCCCTTGATTTCGTAATTAAGTTTCTCTACACGTAACATAACAGACCCTATATTTGAACTAATTATTTTTCCTTTATCAAAATATATAAAAACAAAGGAGTTCCCAATAGGGCGGTGATCACGCCAATTGGAAGCTCTATTGGAGCAACCGAAACCCGAGCTATAACATCTGCTAGCGTCAGCACCAAAGCGCCAAACAGCAACGATCCAGGTAAAACAAATCGATGATCTGCCCCACCTATAAGACGAATAATATGAGGAACAATCAAGCCCACAAAACCGATAATGCCTGAAACTGCTACAGAAGCTCCTACAGCTAAAGTTGAAAGGACTACAACCCATCTTTTGATACGGTCGGTTTGTACACCTAATAAATCGGCCTGCATTTCACCGAGAGCGAATGCATTTAATGATTTTCCAAAAAAAGGTAAACAGATTAAGGGAATAATTATAAACGGAGCAACTGCCAACAAATTGTCCCAAGTAGCTCCACCCAGACTACCAAGCAACCAAAATGTAATGGTCCTTAATTGCTGCTCGGTCGAGACATAGGTCATCAAGCCCGTAAGTGCTCCTGCAAAAGCATTAATCGCAATTCCAGCCAATAACATCGTTGTTACGGATGGCTTACCATTTTTACTAGCTATACGATAAACCAAAAATGCTGTTAAACCTGCACCTGCAAACGCTCCAAAAGCTAACACATAATAACCGATCCAAGCTGAAAGTGAGGTGAAAACCAATGTTTCAAAAGCGATAATCATAACTGCAAATAACGATGCGCCAGAAGATATACCGATGAGTCCCGGTTCTGCTAATGGATTACGAAATATTCCCTGGATAGCTGCTCCAGAGATACCCAATGCTGCCCCTACCAGTACGCCTAGTAATAACCGTGGTAACCGAATTTCAAAAATGACATTCTCATGCATGCTATTAATAGCTGTTGCTGATCCCAAATACATCTTTTGCATTAGCAACGAAAAAATATCTTTAGGAGGAATAAAATAAGCCCCTAATCCCAAGGAAATTATACACACAACAATTAAAATTGATACAAGTGCCAGCAAAATTAGCTTCTGTCTTTTATACACATCGATTACTTTGAATCCATTATTCTTACAAAACCTCGGTGCAATTCCAGAATTGCGTCAGGTAGCCGATTACTAAAATTGACTAATAAAGAAGCATTCATCGCGAGAATACGTTTATTTTTACCTGCATTTGTAATCCTCATACCGGGTAATTTTAAAATTGCATCCTCCCCCCCCAAACTACTAGCCCCAAAATCGAATAGCAATATTATATCTGGATTGGCCTGTACCAGCGCTTCCGTTGTATAAGGTTTAAAATCAGAAAACTCTTGAATAGCATTCTTTCCTCCAGCTAAATGGATGATTGCATCTAAACTACTTCCCTTACCGGCGACACTCATAGTGCCCGTACCACGTGCATAAATAAAAAGAACTTTTGGAGGAACTTTACCCTTATTTTCACTTTTAACCACTTCAGTAATACGGTTCAGACTTAACTTTGTTTGGGATACCACTCCTTTTCCGAGCTCAGGTTGACTAATGGCATCCGCCACTTGCTGTATATAATTTAAAGCGCCTGGAATTGTATAGTTGGGTTTTAAGGCTATATATTTTACACCAGCTGCGCGTACTTGTCGAATGATTGCTGCAGGAACTTCCCCTTCATTTGCTAAGATGATATTTGGTTCAAACGAAAGTAGTCCCTCTGCTGAAACTGAACGATTTTTACTTACACGGGGCAAAGCTGCGGCAGCCATAGGTGAGACACTGGTCACGTCGGTAGCAACAACACGATTCCCCACACCTAATCCAAATATTGTCTCAGTAATGGAACTGTTCAATGTAATAATCCGTTGCTGTGCATGAACACCAAAAGCAATATACATACAACAATGGATTATTATAATAAGGCAAAATCTACTCATTCTTTTTTCTTTAATTCAAGTTAAAAGCATCATGACAGGAAAACTTATCTAACGCTTTTCAACACAAAACAAATCAATAATCAGTCTAAATACAAATTAATTTAAATTAACCTTTTGTTTGTGTTTTAGATAAAAAAAGGCTAAACACACCTATAAATCAATCAAATACATCAATTTAAAAGTTATAAAAGGATATATTCAAATCGAATTAAATAGAATTAATGTCAGTTTTCATATAGAAAAGTTCAATTCTATTGCCTTTTTTTGTAATATTATTTAGATTGATTAAAAATAACCTAGTGTTTACAAAAAGCTCCTTAATACGAACTAGTTCTCTCCTGATATTTTGTGCATGCAACTTAATAGTAACTCATGCCCAAGATAAATTACAGATTAGTGGCATCGTAAAAAACGAATCTAACAAAGCGATCCCAAACGTTACGGTTTATTTATATCCTGATAAAAAGGCTGTAAAGACAGATACTTCTGGCCATTTCTATTTTAATCAGCTTTATGCAGGTAGTTATGATTTAGAAGTCCAAGCTCTTGGTTATAAGAAATTTCAACAGACCATTGATCTAGAAGATAAAAAACAGCAGCTGAATATTATACTAGAGATTGATAACCGTCATATTGATGAAGTACAAGTAAATCGTAAACTGGAAGCGGTAGACAATCTTGTTAAACCCGAAAATGCGGCTATGCCTGTTAAGATTATTACCAAACGTGAAATCGAATTGATGGGGAGTCGCCGACTGGATGAAGTATTGAAAGAACAAACAGGTATTGCCATAGTCAATGACATTGCCGGAGGATCAAGAGCTGTCGGGGTACAGATCCAAGGTTTTAGTAGCAACTATGTGATGGTATTAGTAGATGGACAACCCATGTTGGGGAGAAACAGTGGGAATTTTGATCTATCAAGAATTTCAGTTACAAATATAGAACGTATAGAAATTATAAAAGGAGCTTCATCGTGTCTTTATGGCAGTGATGCTTTAGGAGGTGCTATTAATATCATTACGCGACATGGTGCAGTGACGCCACAGCTACACAGTTCATTTCTATATGGCACATTAAACACGGTAGATGCAACTTTAGAAGCTGAAACACCTTTTGACAATCAACGTGGAAGTATTGTTTTATCCGGAAACTACTACCGCACTGATGGATTTAATACTGACAAAAACTATCTGGAGTCAAATAGTACCACTTATCCCCCATATACCAATTACAGTTTTCAAGGACGCACACGTTATCGTATCAGCAAAAATGGAACAATGGGTATTACGGCAAGGTATGCTGGCCGAGTATCAAAGATGATCAATGCCTGGTCTGAACAGGCCATATTGAAAAATACCCAGAAAGATCAAGATGTCAACATATCCGCGAGTTATGACCATAACTTTGAGTCAGGGATTAGGAGTATGTCTCGCTACTATTATTCAAGATTTCATTCAGAAATGGCTGCAGAGTGGCTGCGACAAGGAGTATTCGCCGGCGCTGAAGAATTTGGTCAAGATGTACATCGCATAGAACAACAGTTTGCTTATAGTCCTATTACAAAACTAAAATTTACGGCTGGTATCGGTGGAAGTCTAGAGGTAATGGATAATCAAAAACTGGATGCAAAAAGATCGTTAAATACAGGTTTTTTATACTTACAGACCGAATGGAAACCTGTTGATAGGATACTGACCACATTGGGATTACGCTATGACCAAACGAATGTCTATAATGGTCATCTTAGCCCAAGTCTTGGCTTGCAATATCATATTAATTCAACTCTTGTTGCCAAAGCAGGTTTTGGAGCAGGGTTTAAAGCTCCTGATTACAAAATGCGTTATCAAGTATTCTACAATCCGGCAGCAAACTATATGGTAGTTGGTACAGAGCGCGTCGCAGATGTTATTGCTGCAATGGATGCGTCTGGTGAATTGAGCTATAAAAACAGTTATATGTTGAATTTAGTCGCAGGGAATCTGAAGGCGGAAACTAGTCTCTCCAATAATATTGGTTTAACATGGAATGCTAGTCAAAAAATTCAAGCTGATATTTCCGTATTTTATCATCGCATCAATAATCAGATCAATACGGTCAGTGTCGGGAATGGGACGAATGTTGCTCAGATCTACAGTTACCGCAATCTGCCGAAGGCGATGAACAAAGGTTTCGAAACTTCAATTACTTATCAAGCAAACAAAGTTTTACAGTTTTCTGTAGGCTATCAATATTTGATCGCAAAAGATTTAAGTGTCTTAGACAGTATAGCAAGCGGAAACTTTCCTTACAATCAAATCAATAATCCGCAAACAGGAGAGTATCGCCAAAGTAAAAAATCAGATTATTGGGGTATTGAAGATAGATCACGACACATGATCAATTTTAAAACACAATATGAATATAAACCTTGGGATATGAATATCAATGCAAGAATTAATTTCAGAGGAGATACGCCATTTCAAGAATATAATGGAAACCAATTCATAGACAAGAATGATATCTTCATTCCATACCACACTCTTTTAAATATGACTGTTGAAAAAAGTCTTATGAAAGGAAAACTTACTTTTCGTCTCATTGGAGACAACCTGTTTAATTTTACTAGCCGGTATTTATTGGGACAACCAGGTCGCATAATTATGGGTGGACTAAGTTATCGTTGGATCAAAGAATAAGTTTTCACCGATCACATTCCATGTAGGCATAGGATAACAGAACCTAATTTTTTAATAGTAGATAATCCTCATTTCAAGATGAATTATAATTAAAATTGCTACAAAATGAATACAATAAAACTAATAATAGCTGAATGCAGCATATTGATTTCTTTTAGTAAAATAGGTCGCTGTATTTTCTATACAATTATCGTACTCCTTATTGCTTCTTGTGGCAAGGATAAGGAGTACAATATTGTACTTGAAGATGGCAAGAGTATCGTCATTAAAGATCTTCCAGGTGATACCGATGCTTCTATGGGAGATGGAACAGAAGGTAAAGAAAAACGCAACTTTTATACTTTCTTATTTCGTTTCAAGGATCAGAAACAAATTTGGATTAAGACAAAAGCAGATTCGGCGCAATGGTTAAAAACCAAAGATTGGGACTTAGCTTTTACTGGCCCTTATAATTCCGAAGTTTTTGTCAACAATTCGCAATATCAATATAACCCAGGATATCAAGGAGAGGCTAACAATACCGCAGTCATTTTACTCAAACAACCCTACCAAAGTATCACCGTAGCTCCTTCGGATGACGAGTTTAATAAAAGTGAAATTAACAAAATCGGATGGGCATCTTCAGAAGGTTCAGATGGGTGGTTTCGTTATAGCCTGAACAATCACATTATGCAAGCGCTACCTAACAGAACATATGTCATTCGACTTCCTGATGGAAAATATGCTAAGTTACAACTTATCAATGCCTACAAAGGCAATCCATCTGCCGTTACAAATATGAACTGGCCAGCTCCTTATTATACATTCAAATACTATGTACAAGATGATGGTACCAAAAATTTAAACACAAACACGCTCTAAAAAATGAAAACTAATTATCCGTTAATAGTATATTCTGCCATAAATTTTATCAAATAATATTTATAGTAAAGTAATTTTCATAGATGCTGATCATATCATAAAAATAAAAACGCAATTATACCATAGTGTATTAATGAGTAAATGATTCCAAATTTCTTAATAATCCACAGGCTAGTAATTATCCTTAAAAAATATCAAACTTCTAATTAATAGCTATTTAATAGGGAATATTTATTGATTATTACAACTAACAAATAAGCTTAAAAGCTAAACTCTAAAAAGCAAAAAGCATAGATTAAATATCATTTTTAATATACAATGGAAAAGCTAAACTCATTACCTTTACTATTATTTAGAATTAATATAAATAAAGATAGCGGTCAAATAACCTGATCATATAACCACGGGAATAATTGAAATTATAGTATTACAATATATAGCACTAAAATGAAAATAACAAAAACTAATACCCTTTTAAAATTCGTTGCAATCTTTGTTTTTTTAACATTGCTAGGCGCCTGCAGTAAAAGCGATCCTAAAATAGAACCTGAACCGAATCCAGATATTTCAGAAGGAATGTTCAATCGCTTAATTTCAGTAAAGAACTTTGGAGAGGACTTACCAACCGGAACCTTACCCACAACTAAGCAATCACCTATATATTATAGTTTAGAACAGAATAAGGCTATTACGCCAGATTATAGGCTGACAGCACGTTGGGATATTTCTTTCGCAGACATATACAGGAGTTTTATCAATTGCAATAATAGTTCAAATGGATATGGGGTAGGTGGACCTGGTAAAGGTGGAATTTATCTAGTCAAGAAAAAATTTGAAGATGTTGTAGATATTCCTTCCGATGCTGAATTCCGTAGAGGAGAAAAGGCCTATGGAACAGATGATTCAGGAACTTTTGGCGAAGGCTTGGGATGGTACCTATATGATTTTGGTGGCGACATCAAAGGTGGTGGAGCCGAAAACAAAAAGCATGTTTGTTATCCAATTGAAGAACATACCTTGGTAGTGCGCACAGCAAATGGCAACTATGCGAAGATCAAAATACAGAGTATCTACAAAGACCTCCTAAATCCAAAGGACTGGTATAGAACTTCACCTACACCATTCTTCACTTTTCAATATGTACTCGCGAAAGCAGGAAGCACCAAATTTGAAATCAGGAATTAAATAATAATATCCATAAAACACGATAGTCAATATTTAAATAAAATGAAAAGAGTATACACTTTTATAAGCATACTATTCCTAGGGTTACTGTTTAGTAACTGTACAAAAACTGAAGATCTGCCTTTACTTCCTAGCGACAAAATACTAGAATATAAGGTGACCAACCTCCCGAATGACGATGTTATTTATGGTGCCATAGACAATAACGAGAATACCATCACGGTTTACTTACCCTATTATTATGGATTATTGGTAATTGATCCTACAATTCAGGTATCATCTGGAGCCAAAATCACGGAGGAGATCTTGCCTGTTAAAACTGATGAAAAAGATAAGACATACACCGTAAAATCTGCAACAGGAACAACCCGTACCTACAAGCTAAAGATCGAATTACAAAGTACATCATCTTTTGAAGCGACTTTTGCATCAACATCTTCCATTGCGCTTACGCAAGGACCAGGAACGAAACTTCCTGCGATAAATGGGACTTTTATGCATACAAACTCTTCACTGGTCAGTATAGTACTCATTAACCAAGAGACGAAGCAACGTGTTCAGATGCCAACGCCTAATAGTTTAAAAGCTTCAAGTCTTGGATATCAATTAACTTATACCGGAACCGAGCGGGAAAATCTTATTCCTTCGGATATCATTGCGGGCACATATGATGTCGAAGTGACCAATCTTAATCATACCATTATATTAGCCAATCCACTCAAGATTACCTATAGACAACCAGATGTAACTTTCACCTTATTAGGATTAACATTGGCTAAAAACACGGATTGGACTATCAAAGCTAACTTAAACAAAGTAATCCTCGATCCTACAGAGGTTATTATGACACTCAACGGCAAAGATTATCCGCTCACCATCAAATCCCATACACGTACCGAGATGCAGGTTTCGCTACCAGCAAACCTTCCAACAGGGAGTTTCGAAAATGTCCAAATCAAATTCCAGTTCAAAGACTGGCCTGACGTTGTGAAAACGCAACTATACACCAGTACGATAACGGAGTCATAAACATGCATCCACATATGCCAAGGTGGCATCAACATTAAATAAATAAAAAACAGGAGGTCAACATGAAATTAAACATTAAAACAATCTTACAATCGGCAATGGCCGTGACAGTGCTATCGGCAGCAGTATGGGCAGCGGCCCCAAAAACAGAACAGGTAACAGCTCCTTTGGCGCTTACTCAAGCAAAAGCAAACACCAGCTTAACAGTAGTTGGTCAATGGTGGAGCCCATCAAACGCTGCCAACTGGCCTGCTGTTTATGTAGATTTTACAACAGGTTCTCAAAGTCTAATCAGCAGTGGACAAGTGGCATTCTTCAGTCATGTTAATGGCTCGATCAAAGCAAATGCAGGTTTCGAAATTAGAACAGTAACGACGGACATCTCCGCTGTTTCTGCATCGGACTGGAGTACTGCTACACTAGTAACATCATTAGGTAGTGGCACATGGTATGAGTACGATCTAGGTTCCCATGAGAATGTAGCCATTCAACCACTGACTGTATTGGTTGGTAACGCTTCAGGTGCCTTATATGCCGTAAAACTCAATAACTTCAGTAACGTAGGGCAACGAGTTGTTGCAGGTCAACTACAGGTAAAAGCTGATGCTAATATCGAGTATAAAGCGCTTTAAACAACAATAATTATCTATAGAAGATTCCGTAACCTGTGGATGGGTTGCGGATCTTTTTAATCAAAAAAATCATGCTACTTTCATTATCGAAAAAACAAATACGTTCATTCCAATTGTTGGCTATTTTTATACTGACTATGACATGTTGGTCTTGCAAGAAAGAAACCCCCGATTTACCTTATAAAGACATCGAATCATTTAGCATCAGAGATGCTTCAGGCAATACCTTATCAGCAAGTATAGTAGAAGATCGGATTATCCTATACTGGCCACCGCTGGTGGACCAACCAGAAAGCATTACACCAACCATAAAAGTCTCAGAAATGGCCACTATTACACCTGCTTCAGGCACATCAATAGAATTGCAATTAGAAAAACCCATTATCTATACCGTTAGAGCGCAGGATGGTTCCAGCAAAAACTATACATTATCCTTTCAAGTCAACCAACCGCAAGTACAAGCTAAATTGAATGACCCTATAAATACCTATTATCTAAACGAACCAGAAAAAGGGACCTTTACCTTCGTGGGAGAAAATATCATACCCAATGAAACACAAACAAAAGGTTATTTAATCGACAAAGATGGAAAAGAAACTCTACTATCTTTAAATACAGCGCTAACTTACTTTATAGCTAAATTTACAGCGCCAGACAACCTTAAAGCAGGTAGTAGCTACCAGGTGAAATTAGTTTCGGGTCGCTTCTCAGTACTTAGCGATCCGTTCGAAGTATTACTACCTGGACTTAGTGCCTTAATAAAATCTAATGTTGCTTATAATGCCACAAAAGGACAAAACCTGGTTGTACCATTAGTCAGCAAAATACTTTATGAACTTTATTTCAAAAGCGATTTTGATCATTTTGTAGCTGTTGATAACCTTAACAATTCTTATAAAATAACTAATGCAATAGTTGATGTTACAAATCTGACCGTGAGCCTCCCAATACCAACAACAGTGCTTGGAAACAAAATTACCGTCCTCAAGATAATGGACAAATCCGGCAAGATCTTGACTGAAAGTAATTATTCCATTGCTGTAAATTAAACTTATTTGTCAAAAGACTTCGCATCGTGCTATTAAAAATTTACTGGCCAAAACAGGTAATTCTGGTTGCTTTGATAACCGTGTCGTTATGCAGCTGCAGTAAGGGGAAGTCATCGCCGGAAGATCCGACAATTGTACCTAACCCAGAAGAAACGCTACGAGAAAAATACAGTAAAAGTAGCGCACAGTGGCCAGTAGCAGAATGGTATAAAAACATTGAAGTACGAGAACTAGCAGCATTGTCCGATAATCCTTCAAAAGATAAGGTTGAGCTTATTGCGCTAGGCAAAGCCCTGTTTTTTGATCCCCGTACAGGTAATGGTCTAAAGACCTGTGCTTCGTGCCATAATCCGGACACATACTGGATCGATCAGAAAACAACAGCGGATGGTATAGCTTTACATCACCGTAACACACCATCCATGGAAAATGTCTGGTATTTGGAAGGGAAACTCTTTCACGATGGGCGTGCGAAAACCTACCGTGAACAAATTGCAGAAGCTATCAATTCGCCAATTGAAATGGGCGGAAATACCGCCACACTACCAGCCAAACTGCAAACCAGAGCTGGTTATGTAAGTCTGTATGAATCGGCTTATAATAATAAGAATATGACCATAGAGGGTTTGCTAGATGCAATAGCTGCTTATTCCAAATCCATTAGCAGTGGAGAAACTGCATTTGATAGGTTTGTCCAAGGTGATTATCAGGCGTTAAATGACCAACAATTGGAAGGGTTGCATCTATTTCGTACGAAAGGAAAGTGTATCAATTGTCACAACGGCCCGTATTTTACAGACTTAGATTTTCATAATCTCGGCTATGCAGTAACGAACAAAGGTGCATTGGACAACGGACGATTTGAGTCTTCTAAATTAGAAAGTGACAAAGGTAAGTTTCGCACACCTGGATTAAGAAACGTCACAAATACTGCACCATATATGCACAATGGTACTATTGCTACTTTGAGTGAATTAGTCAACTTACTAAGCCAAGGAATGACTCAAAAGACTGGTCAGCAGATTAATGGCATATTATCACCACATATACAGAATTTAAGACTCAGCAGTAAAGAGCAGGAAAATATCATTATCTTTCTATCAAGCTTATCAAGTGAATCGATAAAAACTGAAAGACCAATATTGCCGTAACAAAAAAATCCCAAAGGAGGTCGCCTTTGGGATCTTTGAGCATCCAAAGATGTGGAAGCATCAATATTAAATAAATTGGGACAAAATTAGGCTTTTAACTCGAATAAAAAAGTTTAAATGAATTAATTTTAAACTATCGGCTCAAATGTCGCTCAGTAGCCACAAATATAAAGGACAAATTTTAATTGAATATGGCTCAATCATTTAAAAGTATTTCGATGCTTTTTTTGCTATTGCTTAGCTCAGCCTGTCAGAACAGGAATAAAAAAACAATGCAAACAGATGAAATAATAAATCCTATAGAGGGAACAAAAAAAGAACTGATTCTCGATTCAATTTTTTTGTATGCTCAACAATTATACCGATGGCAGGAATCACTTCCCTCCTATACAGATTTTACTCCTCGTAAGAAGTTTGGAAGCATTAGTCCCGAACAGACTGCTTATGAACGTGAGCTTTTCGCAATAAGTCAATACTCATTGGCCCATAATGGCAAACCATATGAATGGTCTGCAATTGCAGGAAAACCAAAATACTCTTATCTGGAGCGCAGTAGAAACACAAAAAAAGGTAACGGACATGTGGCAAATACAGAGCACCAATACAAATACGCGACACACCTGTCCTATTGGACTTCAGGCAATAAACAAATAGCCTATCTTTATATCGCTTCCTTTCCCGAACTCGCTATTGTTCGAACAGAACTGAACAGACTTTTTACAGAACTCTCCAACAAACAGGTGACTCATCTGATTTTAGATCTGCGTCACAATGGCGGCGGATATGTAGAGACAGCAGAATATTTAGCCAATTTGATTGTACCTAAAAAACTGGATGGGAAAATCATGTTCAGTGAACAATTTCATCCGAATGTCCAAAATGGCAAGGCTACCCTTTTAGGTAAACAACCCTATTTAGACGCAAATGGAAATCCTGTACAATATAAAGGCCGTTCCGCAACTTTGGCCGATGTAGACTATAGTGAAAAAGCCAATACACATTATTTCGCCAAGAAAGGAGTATTCAACACATTACAACACTTATCATTTATTGTATCCGGACGGACCGCATCAGCTAGTGAACTTCTTATTAGTAGTTTTAAACCTTACTTTCCTGTGAGACTTATTGGCCAGAAAACTTTTGGAAAGCCAGTAGGATTTTTCTCTCTTAAAATTGATGCTTTCGACATTTATCTTGCATCCTTCCTGATTCGTAATGCTGATGGTTGGTCGGACTATTTTGATGGAATGTCTGTCGATATTTCCCTAGCCACCCCAAAAACAGACCTACATATAGGTAATCCGAAAGAGCCTTGGCTAGCATCTACACTGCAAGACATTGTTTCTATTACAGACGCTAAGCTGGAAAAGGGTATTGATAATATTAAAGATAATCCTCCCTTCGTCTTTTGGCCAGAAACAATAGGTGAGAATCTGCTGTTTAAAACAAAATTCCAATTAAAGAACTAAAAAAATTATGTACAATTTAATTCAGATCGTTTTTCATAGATGATAAATCATTATACAGCATAAAGGTTTTAAAATAAATACGAATATTTGTATAGAATAATATAACTAAATACTAGAAAAATGCTTAGTCAACATATCAAAGAGCAAACACATGCTGCCCATCAAAACGTTGAGGGAACTATCGTACGTCAATTAAAAAGTATTCGTTCAGATGCTGATTATGCAAAAGTCCTAAAAGGCTTTTACGCCTATTTCCGTGCCGTCGAAGATCGTATTGCGCCTTTTGTAACTTCGGATATTTTACCAGATCTAGCAGATCGTCGCAATTCTTCTTATATAAAAAAAGATATCGAAGCATTGGGCGGAAGTGTAGAAAATCTTCCAGAAGCTAATGCTCCTCTAGTTAACAATGTGTTAGAAGCCCTAAGCTCACTTTATGTTCTTGAGGGATCCATTATGGGGGGGCCATACATTGTGCAGATGCTGAATAAATATGGAATCACTAAAGGCACTTCGTTTTTTGAAGGGTATGGTGAAAACAGCCGTGAAATGTGGGCAGGATTCACTACTGTCTTAAATAAACATGCTGAAGATCCTGAGAGCTATACACTTGCGACAGAGAAGGCAAATCAAACTTTCTACAATTTTGGAAACGTATTTTCCCCAATTGTAAATGTAAACTAAAACACAGCATTATTGTTTATATTTATGAATGGAGCAAAAAAATGATAAAACAAAATGGGTAAAACGTTTAGGGCTAGGCGCTTTTCTCTTTTTCCTTTTTAAAGGTTTAGTTTGGTTAGCAGTATTCTTCTTTGCCGCAAAATCTTGCAACTGGTCGTTCTAAACAAAACCTGATCACATCATTTAATGATACATGTTAGTCTCGATTTTTTATTGGGACTAACAAATTATAAAATTACCGCGCGTTATAATAATTGATCAATATTATTTTGACAGACCATTTATAATTCGCACCTGATAAGCTCCGTTATAATGATCACCAACCATAAGATTCTCACTAACCGTAATATAATATTGGCCTGTATCTTTAAATCGATATTCGAGGACTTTTCCGAATGGACCATCAGCACTCCCATCTGGAGAAAAAAGCTGACCAATACGGATATTTGCCGTATTGGTTGGACTTTCAAGTATAATATGAGCGGAATCCGGTTTATGGACAGATATAAAAATAGTATCTGTAATACCTGATTTTTTCTCCATTTTATGAATAAGACCTCCCTCTAAAAAGGTAATTCCGGACTGCCGATGCAATTCGGTATCCTGAGACTTGTCTTCCACAGTTGGCCTCTGATGAGAGGTATTTGGTTGGCATGCAACAAAAGTGAGAAATATAATAGAAGTAATGACGAACAATCTAGACATAGTTTTATTATTATAAACAAATAATAGAATCAAATAGTTTACACCCAATTATTTGGTTAAAGAAAATCGTCCTTTAAGATTCATCATCAAAACTCTTCCTGTGTTAATTCCATATTGACCATCGCTCCAGCTGTATTTCCAGTACTAACAGCACTTGCTACGGAGCGCATCATTGTGGTGGAGTCACCACAGGCAAAGACACCTGGAATATTGGTTTTCTGAAAATTATCAACTTTGATATGCCCAGCCTCAGTAAGCTCACATCCCAAATTCACCGGCAGGTCTAAATGCTGTACAAAGGGAACTGGAGCATACACCGCATCAAAACTTTCTGTTCGACCATCATCAAACACCAATTGCTTAACATATCCGTCTTTGTGGACAATTTCTACAATTTCAGTTTCAATTATACCAATTTGATTTTTAGCTAATTTATCTTTTTGTTCTTCTTCAAAATTTGCGTCACCTCTTGTCAAAACCTGTAATTGATCAGTGAGATTATGAACTAGTGAAGATAGATGGATTGCCTTATCCCCTTTTCCAATAATACCGGTTTTTTGATGTTTAAATTCATAACCGTGACAGTAAGGGCAATGAATAACTGAAATCCCCCAGCATGCAGAAAACCCCTTTATATCAGGAAAAATATCCTTAACTCCAGTTGCAAAAATAAGTTTCCTACCGATATAAATATTCCCTTCTTCAGTACAGATCTCAAAACCTTCTGACGCAAACCTACCATCTGTCACGACACCATTTTCAAAAATAATGCTTTCATATTGCTCAACCTGTTGCTTTGCTATGGTAGCAATCTCCAAGGGTGTCTTACCATCTTGTGTCAAGAAATTATGAGAGTGTGGCGTCTGTCGATTGCACGGAATTCCACTATCAATTACCAACACATCTCGCAAAGAACGCCCTAATGCCATGGCAGCAGAAAGACCAGCATAGCTACCTCCAATAATGATGACATCATAAATTCTATTTTCTTTCATAATAAACCTTTAATACACCATTCAACAATTACTTTTGTGAGATGGTGTATTAAAGGTAATAACTATCGCAACTTAATTGCAATAACATTGATAGATATTATTATTTCTTACTCTTTCATGACAGATGCATTTCTATCAAAATTTGTATGAATAAATTAACATGCCTACAAACCATATAATTTCAATTATTTTCCAAAAAATTGAAAACACTACTCAATAAAAAAAGGCTACCTTAAATTTTAAGTTAGCCTTTTTTCATTTTTATAATACGAATAAATTAGAAGCTATCTTCTAAATAGCCAATATCCAACGTACATCAAATGCATCCGTTATTTCAATCAAGCTTTGTTTGATTTCATCTGGAGTATAAGTAATCTTTCTATTAACTTTCAATTTATGAATTAATAATTTGCGATCTCCCGCATCATTACAATGCAGAAATATAGATAAATAATTTCCGATCTGACGACCTTCATTATGTACCAAATCTGAACCATGAATTACAATCATATCAGAAATTAATGATCCAATAATTATAGGTGACTCCAGATAGTTATTCATCTCATTTTTAAATTCTTCAAAATACAACTTACCACCAAAACAATTTTGGTAAAATTGAAGTGCTTTCTTACAATTTCCTGAAAATGTAATAAAAACACCATTCATCATTTTATCGGTTCTCTGAAATAACATATTGCTATTAATTATGCATCAGGTATTTCAGGTTCAACCAATCTCTTCATTTTATCTAATGATTCCTGCCAACCTAAATAGCACATTTCAACAGGTATTACATCTGGAATATTTTCTTGCACAATTTGAAGTTCAGTACCACAGGACACCTTATTCAGTGAAACTGTCGTTATCATTTCTCCCGGAAGATTAGGATCATCAAAACGATCACTATATTTAATTGATTCATTCGGTAAAATTTCTAAATATTCTCCACCAAAAGAGTGCCCATTGCCAGTGCTGAAATTTATAAAAGTCATTTTAAAGTTACCGCCTACTTTAAAATCCATTTGTTGCACTGTACATATAAAACCATAAGGAGGTAACCAGGTGGCATGTGCTATTGGATCAGCAAAAGCACGAAACACTTTTTCAGGACTGGCCTGAATAATGCGATGTAAGGAAACTGTATTCTTTTTCATGACATTAAATTTTAGGAATTAATATTTTTTTGATTCTACATATTTTACAAAACTATTCAAGATGGCTTGCCATCCTTGTTTTTGAACTTCAAACTCATTTTCGCTCTCCGCATCAAAAACTGTCGAAAGAGTTGTTTTACCATCCTTTTCCGTAAATACGGTACGCACCTTTCTTCCATCATTCATGCTGTAAGCCAACTCCTTAAACAATTCGACCTTATCATAAGTACCTTCAAAATCAAAGCCAAAACTACCATCTTTAGCTTCCATTCTATTTTTAAATTTTCCATTTACCCGGACATCATTTTCACTAGCAGGACAGTGCCAATTTGGATCTGCACTATTCCATTGCATGATATCACTAGGTGTATTCCAAGCGTCCCATACGGTCTCGATGGGAGCATTTACTATTGCTGTAACGTTAATTTTTGTTGATTGTATCATTCCTCTTTTCTTTATGTTTATAATGCTTATACAAAGATGGAGATCATTTCAAAATGTCACATGTTGTAAAAACGACAACTATAGGGGTGGATAACGACAAAAACTATTTGTACATTTATCTAACTAAATTAAGAGATATGCAAATTTCCATTTTCGTTCCACAACATGGTACAATAGAAGGTATTACACCCGCATTTCGTACTTTTCAAACCGCTAATGAATTTCTTACCTTCTTTGGCAAGAGACCCATTTTCAATGTTGAATATGTTGGCTTAAATGAATATATCACCGCAAATAACGGAGAGTATACCATAAAAACAAATCGCTTATTATCTGAAGTTACTAAAACAGACCTCCTCATTATCCCTCCAACATTTGGAGATATGGATAAAGGGATAAAAGCAAATGAAGAGGCTTTACCCTATTTCAGAAAACTTCATTTAAAAGGAACAAGCCTTGCAAGCTTATGTGTAGGAGCTTTTTTACTAGCAGAAACAGGATTATTAGATGGAAAAAAGTGTTCCACCCACTGGGCATACATAAACGAGTTTAAACAAAGATACCCTGCAGTCGAGATCGAAGATGGAGCTGTGATCACCGAACACGAGAATATCTATAGTAGTGGCGGTGCAAACAGTTTATGGAATTTAATACTGTATCTGGTCGAAAAATATTCAGATCGAGAAACTGCTGTGATGATATCAAAATATTTTGCATTGGATATCGGAAGAGATAACCAGTCTCAATTTGCAATTTTTAGAGGTCAAAGAAACCATAACCACACTGATATCCAAAAAGTACAGGATTATATAGAAAAAAATTACGAAGAAAAGATTACTGTAGAAGATTTAGCAAAACTCATCAATATTGGTCGTAGAACGTTTGAAAGAAGATTTAAAGATGCTACAAACAATACACCTATCGAATATATGCAACGCGTACGCATAGAAGCTGCAAAAAATCATTTTGAAGCCTCACGAAAGAATGTCTCCGAAGTCATGTTTAACGTAGGTTATACCGATACAAAAGCGTTTAGAGATATTTTCAAAAAAATAACAGGCTTAACCCCAATAGAGTACAGAAACAAATTTTCAAAACTTGGAGATGAAATATAAACCTAAAAATCATAAACCAATCCAAAGATCACAAATCACTATTATCGATCATTTACATTTATAGCGACAAGCAATACATTAATTCCTCAGCCAATAAACCATCCGGCCATCGTGATTCTTTTGAATAAGTATACACAAAACCACATCGCTGATTCGCAGCTTTTGAAGCCTCATTACCCGCCCGATGTGATACAATAACCTGAGCACACTCCTTTTGCCTAGCCCATTCAATTCGGGCTTGAAAGAATAATTGAGAAAGTCCCCTGCCACGATAAGCCTCTTTGATGAACGAAGAAATTAAAATGGCCTCAGATTGATTATCTCTGTTCAGCACTACACCACTTAAACCGATCAATAAATCTAAATGATATAAAGCAAAAATTGCCCGTGCATCATTTTCCAATAAAGCAATCCAATCATCCTGACTATACAAAACTTCTTTTGCATATGAACTACCAAATAATTCGGGATTTGTCTTTAAAGCCTCAAGTCTGATTAACTTATAATCTTGCCATTGAGATGGGGCTATCCGCTCTAGCTTATAATCACTTAAATTAATATTCATTTTTCATTAACTAGTTTAATTTTTCATTTTTCGAGAGAAACAAGTTACTGATGGAAATTTTAAGTTTGATATGTAATCCTATAGTCCACCTCAGTAAGCAGATCAATATAATAATTTTCTAATTATTTCTACTTTTCACAACTCATTTAAGACCATTAACAACAACGTGAAAAGTCAATAAATTTGACGCTATCTTAAAAAGATTTAAGTAATTACAAATATACAGCAATAAAAAAAATAATTTTTTATTGCTACATTTAGATTAGCAAAGTTTACAATCGAGCTCAATAATACTTTTATTATTTTAAAACAGAAAATAAGGGATACTTTTATTAAAATTACATTTTCGAAGAAATGAAAATTCCAAAAAAGTTTTTAAACCGTCAACATGAAATAACTGCTGATTTTTTACGAGAAGTAGATAACCATCTGACAGATATATTATCGGGCAAAAAGGATCAAATGTTTGAGATTAGAGATTTTGCAGCTTTGCTTTACATTCACCCTATTCACCTCAGCAATACAATCAAATCCGCAACAGGGTACTCACCTTGCTATTTCATGGAAAATAGATTAACAGAAAAATCAAAATCACTCTTACAAAATAGCGATATGTCAATTGCCGAAATTGCGCGCACATTAACCTATGACCCCTCCAACTTCACCAAATTCTTTAAGCGTTTTTCAGGAAAAACTCCAAAGCAATATCGGGTAGATTATTTCCAATCATTATCATCCGAAGTTAATAAGATAGCGATATAATACTTAAACTGTCACCATTTTAATCAACATTTGTCATTTAACTTTGTTTTCAATAAAAAAGGAACAAATGGAAACAAAAAATAAAATTGCACTTGTAACCGGTGGTAGCCGTGGACTAGGAAAAAATACTGCACTCAAAATCGCATCAAAAGGAATTGATATCATCTTAACCTATCAGTCACAAAAAATTGAAGCAGAAAACACCGTTCTAGAACTTAAAAACTTAGGTGTAAATGCTGTGGCTTTACAACTTAACGTTGCGGACAGCAAAACCTTTGACAGCTTTTTCACTGATATCCAATCGACACTTGTATCGGTATTTAATACCGATAAGTTTGACTTTCTAATCAATAACGCAGGTATCGGTATCCATGCTTCTTTTGCAGAAACGACTGAAGAACAATTTGACAACTTGGTAAACATTCATTTTAAGGGAGCCTTCTTTCTAACGCAAAAAGCTTTGCCACTGCTACGTGACGGCGGTGCTATTATCAATGTATCGTCAGGCTTAGCTCGTTTCGCTACCCCCGGCTATGCGGCATATGCGGCAATGAAGGGAGCAATGGAAACTTTAACTAAATATCAGGCAAAAGAATTAGGAGTAAGAGGTATTAGATCCAATATAATTGCACCAGGAGCAATTGAAACTGATTTCGGAAATGGTTTAGTACGAGACAACGAACAAATTAACGAAGCAATTGCTTCACAAACAGCACTGGGAAGAGTAGGACTTCCAGACGACATCGGAGGTGTAGTTGCTTTCATGTGCACAGATGACGCAAGATGGATCAATGCACAGCGAATCGAAATTTCAGGTGGCATGTTCTTATAGAAGAATAAAAAAATTCAGCTACTAAAACCTGCGTATTCAAATATCATTTTGAAACATGCAGTATTTGAAATCATTAATTTAATACCATTTTAAATTAATGATTTCTTTTTTCTTAGTCTAGTCAACTTCAAAATCAACAAAAACAGCCCCATCAAAATGTTGCTCTTTGATATTCCTAAGGGCATCTTCGATAACAATTAGTGCTGGTTCCCCAATTCCAGAAGTATAGTCCAGGCGAACGAGATAATCCCATACATCAGAAACTTGGATTGGATAGTAACTTGGATTTTCATGATCAATACCTTGCGCAGAGGCTAATATATTGTAACCTCTAATTTGCAATTGGAGTAATAGGTTCTGATTAACAGGTAAAAATTGCATAGTCATTTAATAAAACAAAATGTATTAAGCTTAATCAAATCAAAAACACATCTTTTAAAAGAATTCTTACAAATACTTATTTAGTGAACCTATGAAATAAACTATTTAAAGACACATCCTTCTAGCTTAACTAAGTTTTTATCAGATATTTTTTGTTAAATATCCTAACTGGTTCGAGAGCTACATAATAAGCAACATCCGGTACAAAATAGCATTTATCTGATTTGTAATGTTTTTATAGTTAAACAAATAATTAGAATAAAATGTTTTAAGAATCAAATTGAAAAATACAATTTTTATTAATTTATACAAGACAAAAAAAGCGGCACCAGAAAAAACCATAACCAATACATTAAACCTCATATATGTTAAGTTTCTCACTGCAGAGCACTGAAAAATAGTATCAAAAAAAAGCTCCCTGTTCATAACAAACAAGGAGCCTCACTTCAAAGCATTATACACTAATTTTTAATAAACAGACTTGCAATATTAAGAACAGCCTCAGCTCCTAAAGGCTCATCAAAAGATTGAGTAGCCGCAGCCAAAGATAAATTACCTGTAACACCTTTCAAGGTTGTAATATCAACATTTGCTTGAACTTTATTATCTTCCCCCATATAAACAGGATCTACAACAGCTCCAATTCCACTATCATTTGCACCTGTTATCCAAGGTTTTTGATTTGCAGCAGCACCCCCTCTTGCTCTACGCATCTGACGTATATGCGAAGCATGACGAGCCTCTACCGAATGTATCTGTAAAGCGGCGGTTAATACAACTTTATTTCCGAGCAAAATACCTGCCTGTCCCTTATATGCACGGACACCAGTATCTTCAAAAGCTTGAGCAAGAGCTAAGAATGTATCATAATCACTAAAAACATTTCCAAAGGTACCTCCAGCTGTAAAATCAAAAGTAGGTTTAGAAACTGCTTTATCTCCTAATACCTGCTTAAGAAATTTAACATGCGCATTTTCATGATCACGAATGGTTGTAATAGCTCCCAAAGGTCTACCTGAAGGAATTAGATTGGGGGCAGCAACCCCTTTAGTATAATATTCCGCTTCAAGATATTCCAACGTTAACGCATAATTCAACACACCATTAACATCTGTAGGAGCTGTCGCGCCATAAGCTTTCTTAAAAAGATCACTTATAAGGAAGGGTAATGCGGCCAAAGTAACCTTTTTTCCAAAAGAAGTCATATTTCGAATAACTTCTCTGCGTGGACTAATGCGATCAGTGAATTCTGGATCAACATTATTTATTTCGTCAAAAACATTTAATAAATTCATAACAATAAGATTTAGAAGGTTAATAAGTAGGTAAATCCTTTACATCAATTTTAGATTTGATAAATGGGGAAGCCGCCTGAAGCACCATTGTGGGACTTTTAGCAACATCTAAACCATTTGAATCAATAACTTCCATATTCGCAAAACTTCCGTTATCGATCAAATCTCTGATCAATGCAGCATGTCTAGCTTCAACAGATACAATTTTACCTGCTAAGGCAAGATAGTTGACATCTTTGATCAGCCATCCAGCACCATTATAGGCAGAGACACCCAGATCTTCAAATGTTTTGGCGGTGCTTAGCACACTTTCTCTACTTGAAAAGTTAATACCGGAAAGATTAAATTCTAAATTTGAAATAGCTTTCCCACCTAAAGCTTTTTTAAAGAATTCGCGATGCGCAACCTCATGATCTCTGATATCTGTTAAGTAAGTCTTTTCCAAATCTGATATACCAGAGTATGGACTATTTACAACCTGAATATAAAAAGCCGCTTCAAGTTGCTCAAGTGCGTAGGCATAATTTAAAATAGCGATGTCACCACTGCCAAAATAAAAACCATCTGCCCCCATATCTTCATCATGGCGGTCTTTTTTACAACCAGTAACCCCAAGTAGGGCAAGACTTGCCACGCCTGCACCGGTAAATTTTAAGAAATCCCTTCTCCGAAGGTCTTTTTTATCGAGATGTTCGTTTTCTTCTACTAAACACTCTTTTTGAGATGACATTTTTTCCATAACATATTCGTTTTTAGTGTATAATTTTTTAGTTTATGAATTTATATACGACAACTTTTTATGAGTGGATTGGAAGATTTTCTTTTTTTTCAATATTTTCTCAAAACAAGTATATACCACATATTACAAGCGTATTAATTCACCCTACTTTATTTTATGTAAGCTTTAGAAAATATATTATACTATTTCGATTCATAAAAGAGGATACTACTCCTAGATTCTCATCCCCTATTAGTACACCTGTGCAAACGATACTTCCTGCATAAAAAAATAAAGTATCATTAATCTCCGATAGAAAATCAATGCTTATTATAAAAAAAAAGGCAAAATTGTGGTATAATTTTAGCTGCGATATCATGCAGATCCAACAGCAAAATATAAAAAAGCTAGTTGATAAATGTACCAGTAATTAGAAACCGAAAATTAAATTTAATAACATGTCTTTTCACACATACCTAAAGAATATTGAAGAAAAAACCGGAGTAAGTCCCGAAGCATTTATAGACTTAGCAGCCCAAAAAGGATTTATAGAAAACAATAAAATTAAAGCTGAAATAAAAGCTAATCAAATTATCAATTGGTTAAAAGAAGATTATCAGCTCGGACATGGTCATGCACAAGCAGTCTATGCTTATATCAAAGGGAAAAGAGATTAAGTCGCATTAGCACTAACTTAATATTTGTTTTTATATGATTGATTAATATGTTATACCTAAAAAGTGTTGAAAATACTAAGCCACATGTGGATCGTATATCTTACCCATACAACATTCCATCCATCCATAGTTTAGATAAGCTTACTTTCCGTAGCCCAGTCACTTTTATCGTAGGAGACAACGGATCAGGAAAATCTACTTTTATCGAATCAATTGCGATTAAGTCAGGATTTAATGCCGAAGGTGGAAGCTTAAATTTTAACTTTTCAACGAAAGAATCACATTCGAACCTTTATGAGGATATTAAACTGATCAGAGGTCCATACCGCTTTAGAGACGGTTATTTCTTAAGAGCGGAGAGTTTTTTTAATGTTGCCAGTGAAATAGATAACCTTTACGAAGGCGATCAAGCGAAATTAGAAGAAGCATATGGTCAATCATTACATCAATGTTCACATGGAGAAAGCTTCTTAGCATTGATGCATAATAGATTATCAGGAAAAGGGTTTTATATTTTTGACGAACCAGAATCAGCACTTTCATTTGACAGTCAACTCAATATGATGATTCGGATAAAAGAATTGGTCGATCAAAACTCTCAATTTATTATTGCAACACATTCCCCTATTTTATTATCCTATCCCGATTCAGAAATATATAAAGTAACAGATAGCGGACTTGAATTAACGCACTATGAAGAAACAGAACAGTTTAAATTGACCAAGCTTTTTATTAATAATTATCGACAAATATTAAATGAACTGGGGCTATAAATTTCCCATAAAAATAGACATGGCTTAATCCCTTAATTTTAGACTAATATATTTTAAAATTATTTTTCTCTAAAGCCTTAATAGCGTTCCTTTCATGTTCCTCAAGCATCACTAATTGCTGTGTATCCAAGCTTGAAACGGCAGGGATAAAAATAATCGGAAATCGCTTAGGTGCTATAATATCCCATAGAATTTTTATACGCTCCATGTGAAAATCTGAAGTGACTAACATCACTAGATCTGGTCTTTCTTCCTCCAGTATTGGTAAAGCCTTCCTAATATCATCAACTGAATGCGCCGAAAGGGCAAAACGTAAAAAAAAATGATTTGGGATTCCTTTTGAAACGAGATATGCTTTGCTGTATGTTGCATGTGGAAGATCTGTAGGATTAAAACCTCCAAATCCGCCTGAACATAAAATCTGGCAGGAATCATTATACCTGCAGAGTTCAAATACACAATTAAGTCTGTCAGTTGCAATTTGACTCAGATTTCCACTTTCATCATTTGGCGCACCCAAAACCAAAATTACTTTCTTCATGAATTAAACTTAAAAAAAGTATCTGAGATTTTATAATCTAATAGCGACACAAACATAAAAACGACTGAAAACACCTACTAAAATATTCAGAAACAATCCTTTTTTAGTTTAAAAGATTAAAACTTAAATCGTATACCTACCCCAAGCTGAAAAACATCAGCAAGAGAAAGTGCTTTTATATTCTGAAAATAATTAATAATATAATAGTCATTTGAATTGAATTCAGTATAAATTCCAATCTTTTCTATTCCGATTTCCTTCCATATTTTATTCATATTGAGTTCAATTTCATTAGATAATGAGATGTGAGGTCTCAAAGCAGGAGACCAATAATAATAACCAGATGGATATTCCGATGAATTAAATTTAAATGATAAATCATCATGAAAAGTATAACTGAGAAATACACCTGGATTGAGCGGATACAATTTCCCCCAATTATTTAACTTTATTTCAAAAGGCTTGTAAGCAAATTTTGCGGTTATCGAATGTAGCTCTCCTCCCTTAGAAACAGGTACATAACCATAATTAAAATCAATATTACCTCTCTCATTTTTAAAAATATCATATCCTGCGCCAACACTTATATAACCAATGCTTCCAGCATATTGAATAATTACCGCATCTGGGATTAAAAAGTTCTTTTTCTGCGCATTACTCGGGTTGACTGTGCCAATAAAAAAAAGGACTAGTATGCTTAATTTAAAAAGATATTTGTTCAAAGCTCAGTTTATTATTTACAATTTCGACTAATAAAAATTCATTTTTTCCAATTGCACTCGTGACCACAAAAGGTGTTTCAAAGTTTCCAACAGTAAACTCCTCAAAAACATGATTATGAGCATGAAAGGATGTGAGAAAACCTCCGGCGTTGCTAAATGCTGAAGCATAATCGTATTCCAGATTTTGATCAAAATCTGGAGAGGTAGGTGGAACATGAGAAATAGCCACATAACTCTCTACATGAGGCTGTGGCTCTAGCTCCTTTTTAAGCCAGGGTATATTAGGTACCTGACCATTAAAATTATACTCCCTACTGTTCGTATCATGACAGATAAATTTAACTCCCCCATATACAAAAGAATAATTGAGCTTTCCATACATATGCTGAAATGCATCTCTGCCACGTGAAGTAAGATCATGGTTGCCAATAACCGCAAGAAATGGTCTATTCAGCTTAGTAAGGTTTTCGGCAACCCATTGCATTTCTTTAAGATTACCAAACTCAGTTATATCACCAGCCACAATCACAAAATCAATCCCTGTCATCGTATTTACTTTCTTATAAAAATTTACTGTTTCATTATGTGACCGCTGCGTATCTCCTGTTATTATAAACCGGACAGTATCATCTTGCTGACCATCCCCCAACTTTTTTAAATTGATTGCGTTGAGATCGCGATATGAATTTTTACTAAAAATCTGATTTGGACTATATTCAAAATCACTACAACCGGAAAAAACCGAAATGAATAATATAAAAGTGACCTGAATTGCCAACCTGATTGCTTTTTCTCTAATCATTGAAAAATAATTGAAAGATTAAATAAGAAATAAAAGCACATTAACACCATTTGTGAAAACGATGAATCACTATGCCGTTTCGAATATTATAAGATATTGAAGGCATTTGCATGCCGCCATAATATTTATTACGTTTCGTAAGTAGTACAAATATTAAAATATAAATTGACCTTTTGACCTTAAAAATCAGAAATAGTTTTATTGAGACTTTTAAATGACAAAAATGGTCTTTAAAAGGAACAACGAGAGATCGATCTTCATAATTTTATTAAGTAGCTTTTCGATATGAGTAAAATTGGAATAAATAAAAAATTAGAATACTAAACAACTAATAAATCAAACTTAATATTAATACATAAAACTATATTATTGATTTATAAATCACAAATTAAATAAATGACGCCAGCTACCTTACGAAATAGTTGTTAATAGCAAATAGTATTTACAGATTAAGATTTCTTGTAATCCGATCATCAATAAGTTTTAAAAACGTAATAATGGTTATATAAAAATGACCGATTAAAAATCTAAAATTAAACTGACCATATTGGACAGATATAGGAAATATAAAATTTCACATTAAATTATTGCTGCATTAAATACAGTAAAAATACCACAATTAACCCATCGTACATTCCTCATATGGCTCAAATTAAAAAATTTAGAACACGCTCAATGCATAGGCAAATACCATCTTGGATGAAAATCTTACAATGCAATAAAATATGCGTCGCTAAATATAGATTAGAAGAAAATAACGATATTAGATTTAATAAAATGCAGTAACCAAGCGATTATCAAGACCCTTAAAAACTATGACTCATATAGCACTGCTTATTGGCAATGACATCAACAATATCAACAAGGGAACAAGTTGGAATGATCTGTTAATGAGCATTAAAAAAAAATACCATGTTCAATCCTTAGAAAATGGTCAAAAACCATTCCCTATGCTTTACGAAGAGATATTCCTGAATGCCATAAAACAAAAGCATGTGGATGAAAAAGAGCTTAAAACTTTCATTGCAGATGCCGTTTCTGCCATACAACAAAATGAAATCCATGAGTTGATCAGAACATTACCTATTCAAAATATCATGACAACCAATTATGATTTCAGTCTAGAAGGCATACATCCGAAAATAAAAACAAGTTTAGTGAATGAAACGACCTATAGTGTATTTAGACAATATCAATCTTTAAACAAAAACTACTGGCATATTCACGGAGATTGCAATAATCCCTTTTCTATTAACCTTGGCTATGAACATTATTGCGGACAACTACAAAAAATGCGTGAGTATGTTGTCAATGGACCAAATTATGCCCCTAGCACAAAAGTGTATAAAACATCCCTTATTAGAAGATTACAAACAGGCAGACAAATGGTTTTACAATCATGGGTTGATCTTTTCTTCACAAATGATCTACACATTTTCGGTCTCTCTTTAGATTTTGTTGAGATCGACCTATGGTGGCTTTTAACCTATCGAGCAAGAAACAAGTTTTACAAGAAGAATACCTTTATCAAAAATCAGATTTATTACTATATTCCTAAGAAATATGTAAAAGATTCAGCAGACAAAATACAGCTTTTAGCGGCCAATGACGTTAGAGTAGAGATCGTTGATGATGAAAACAAAATCAAGTATTACAAAGCAGTTATAAAAAGTATCAAGGATAAATTGTAGGAGAACAACGTAAGAACTAAAATACACAAAAAGTGCTCGCTTTACATAAAATTACGAGCACTTTCAACAAATTTAAAACTTCATTTTCTGAATTCTTACAGCATTCAGTATAGCAATCAAAGATACACCGACGTCAGCAAAAACTGCTTCCCACATTGTTGCTATTCCCCCTGCACCCAAAATCAATACAACTCCCTTGACCACAAAAGCTAAGGTAATATTTTGCCATACGACGCGCTTAGTTTGCTTTCCGATCCGAATTGCAACTGGTATCTTGGACGGTTTATCGTCCTGTATAACCACATCAGCAGTTTCGATGGTCGCATCGCTACCTAGACCTCCCATTGCAATACCTACATCACTTAGAGCCACAACAGGAGCATCATTTACACCATCACCAACAAAGGCAACGCGTTGATTTTGTGCTTTGATTTCTTTAAGTTTATTGACTTTATCTTCCGGCAATAAATCTCCATACGCCTGATCGATCCCCAGCTGATCAGCCACATATCGAACCACTGTACTTTTATCACCACTTAGCATAGTTGCTTTTACATTCAGTTTGTGTAATTGCTGAATGGTTTCTAATGCATCAGTCTTAATGCTATCCGCAATAGTAATATATCCGACAAACTTACCGCCATATGCAACAGCGATCAAAGTATACACAATCGTAGCGGGATCAACATCATAACGGATATTAAACTTATCCATTAACTTAAAGTTGCCGACCAATAATTGCTTTCCATCCACTGTAGCCTGCAATCCATGCCCGCCTATTTCTTCCACTTGATCTAAGCGAATATTATGATCAACCTCACCTACATATTGATGAATAGCTGTAGCTACAGGATGAGTACTGTTACTCTCCAAAGCATTCACCATCTTTAATATTTCAGCTTGATCAAAATTAGTGTCAAAATTAACCTCTTGCACCTGAAAGACACCTTCAGTCATCGTTCCAGTTTTATCCATGACCACATGCTGAATATTTGCTAGTGTATCCAAGAAATTACTTCCTTTAAACAAAATTCCATTACGGCTTGCAGCGCCAATTCCTCCAAAATAACCCAAAGGAATAGAGATTACCAGAGCACAAGGACAAGATATAACTAAAAATACCAATGCCCGATACAGCCAATCGCTAAATACATAATCTTGCACAAACAGCGCAGGCAATAAACAAATACCGATCGCCAGAAAAACTACTATTGGCGTGTATACTTTAGCAAATTTACGGATGAATAATTCAGTTGGTGCTTTTTGAGCAGTTGCATTCTGTACCAGCTCTAGGATCTTACTTAATTTACTATCTGTATAAGCAGTTGTTACTTTAATCAAACTAACCGTATTCAAATTAATCATTCCAGCAAGAACCGTCTCTCCTTTAGATTTACTATCAGGTTTACTCTCCCCAGTTAAAGCGGCCGTATTGAAAGATGCGACATCAGATAACAATTCACCGTCCAAACCCAGTTTTTCACCTGGTTTTAGCTGAATGATTGAGCCTATTTCCACATTTTCTGCTTTTATGATCTGGGGTTGATTATTGATTAGAACAGTCACCTCATCTGGACGTTGATCCAAAAGTGCTTTGATATTCCCTTTAGCCCTTGATACAGCTAAAGTTTGAAAAACTTCCCCAACAGCATAAAATAACATGACCGCCACACCCTCAGGATATTCTCCGATAGCGAACGCACCAATAGTAGCTATAGCCATTAAAAAGAATTCGGAAAAAACATCACCTTTCCGTATACTGACTATTGCATCCTTAATGACCGGAAAACCTACCGGAATGTATGCTATTACATACCATACAGACCTCACCCACCCTTGAAACCAACTCTGTAATACCCAGTTATCCAAAGCAATAGCAAGCATCAAAAGAACAAAAGATATAATCGCAGGAGTAAACAGCTTTAAAGGGCTACCTTCTACATGAGCGTGATCGTGTCCATCATCATCAGTATGTTGAGCTTGACCATCTCCATTATGATTATGTCCTTCACATTTACCCTGATGACCGATGAGTTCCTGAGCACCAGCCTGATTATATATTTTTGTTGTCTGTGTGCAGCAAAGCTGCGCACCAGCTTCGTCGTACTTGTGTTTATGTTGTACAGTCATTGTATAAGATTCTTTAACTTAATTAATAATATCAAAGATAAGCGCTCATGCTATGCAATACTATTGCATAGTTTCATTCATACAATTTTCGCAAATACCTTTAGCAAAAAGTCGAACCTCATCAATTCGAACCGAATTATTATTGGGCGCAGAAAAATTAATATCTGTCCGGCAAGTGGTATGCTTACAGATCTTACAATAAAAATGAAGATGCCAGTCTTTATGTGTTTCCTCATTACAATCATCATGACAGAGGATATATTTGCTCGTATTATTTTCCTGTATACTATGCACAATACCTTTTTCTTCAAAAGTTTTGAGTGTACGGTATAGGGTTATACGGTCTGCTGGATAGAAGTGGGCCTCCATTTCAGATAAGGATAAAGCAATATGTTGAGAGGCTAAAAAATCGTATACTAATATCCGCATACTTGTTGGCTTTGTATTTTTATCCCGAAGTTTATTCTCTATTTCATTATTCATGCACTTGTAATTTAAGCGAATATTCTATATGTTGTCATTAAAATAACAATTAGAAATCCTTAACAGCACTTAATATCTTGTATTTTTATCATTGATTTCAGCACAAATAAGTCTTAAAAACTTCTATTATCATACCAAAATATACACATAAATATATGAAATTTAACTCCAAAATAAGTTTAATTTCTCTCGAAATAAGATTACTGAGGTATCAAGAACAATAAAAATACAAGCCTTAAAGCTTTATTAACACCATCAAAACTAAAGATAACGTTTATCAGATACCATGAAGAATATCCATATAAATTTCCGGGGATGTATCTTCTTATTTTTTACACATATAAATAGGCTATTCACTAAAAAGCAATATGAAGATATTAAGTAAGAGGTTTGGACTTTAAATTATTAAAATAAGTGATTTTAGATAAAAACATAGTTGCCATTTTCTCTCCTCTATGAATAGCTTCATCAGCTTTCTCTCCTTCAAAAAATTCATGGACCGTACTATACCAAAGCTTTAGCCAAGCATCAAAATGCGCATTAGTAAGAGCCATAGCAGCATGTGGCGGAAATGGACTTCCAAAGTAAGTATGCTTTTCCAACAAGATAGTTTGCCAAAAACTATACATTTTTTTCAAATGATCATCCCAGCGGCCAGCCAGTAGATTATTGAAGATGGGACCAATGAGAGCATCCTCACGTACCCTGCCGTAAAACGTATCAACAAGTAATTGAATATCTGCTAATGAAGTTATATCTTTCTTTTCCATATTCCTAATACACAAATTGATAAAGGGTTATTTTTAAAATTATATCGACAAACAAATATAGTCATAATTAAAAGAGTTAAACATCTTTTATAACTATATTTGTACTAATCAAAAAAAACTGACATGGAAATGAACAAACAAAACACTCCGGTATCACTCTATAAAGAAGTGTCATATAAAGAAGAAAAACCATCAGTAACAGTCTTATTGGAAACATCATCGACCAAAGAGATTCGAATATGTCTAGCAGAAGGAGTAATTATGACCGACCACAAAAGCCCATTTCCCATTGTCATACATATCCAAGACGGTTCCATAATTTTAAATGTAGCAGGAGTTATACATAACATGGAAAAAGGAGATCTCATTGGCTTAGAAGGTGCCATCATGCATAATCTTACAGCAAATAAAAACAGTATCATAAGACTTTCTATACACAAGCATGATCATGTCCAACGCGTGCAAAATGTTATAAATATCAATTAGAACAGTATCTTTGCACATAAGATTACAATTAATAGAAAATATAATTTAAAAATGGGTGTTTTTTCTAAAACCTGTGAATATGCCATGCGTGCAGTCTTTTACATCGCTCAAAGTTCTCATGAGGGTAGAAAAGTAGGTATTAAAGAGATTGCTGAAAAAGTAAAGCTACCAGAACCCTTTCTAGGTAAGATCCTTCAGAATCTCAGCAGAGTAGGTGTAATACAATCTTCGAAAGGACCTAACGGCGGATTTTACATTGATCCTGCAGGGTTAAAAAAACCAATTGCCGACATCGTCTTAGCTGTAGACGGCGAGCAGATCTTTATCGGATGTGGCATGGGATTAGATTATTGTTCCGAGAAAAACCCATGTCCACTGCACAACGATTTCAAAAAGGTAAGAAATCACCTTAGTGCCATGCTTAAAAATACAACAATTGGTCAATTTAATCTAGAACTCATAAAAGGTAGCTTAACATTATCTAAATAATAATTAACCTGAATTCTTAATAACAAGAAAACAAATGCCTTCATAATATCAGTAAAAGAATCAACTATTATCGGAAAACAAAAAAGTCCTATCTTTCGACAGGACTAACATAAACATATGATACTTAATTAAACATTTTCTATTGATAACAATTAATAGATTTTGAAACTTTCCAGGCTCCGCCGTCATTAACTAAAGTAACCAAATCTGTTTTAGTAAAATTTTCAAATTGCATAGTAACTTTCGCTACCATATAATGTGCAGACTGTTCTAAGATCAAAGTTGTCGTTTTACAATTTAATTTTTCTCCTTTTTGTTTTTTCAAAAAACTGATAACTTCCGAACGGCTATTTGTTCTTGCAATTTTACCCTGGACTTTCTGATTATAATCAGCAGTAAATAACTGCTCTAAACCTAGTGACTGCCCTTCAGTCATTACATCTATATAATGATCGATTGCAAAATTTGCAGTTGACAAATTGATTGTCTTTTCAGGATTTCCCGAAGCCATTGTAAGTGTACTGATTGCAACCAATACTGCTACAGTGAATGTTTTTACTAGCGTTTTCATAATGTCTTTATTTTATAAATTTAGTTTTCTTGAGTTATCAGTTAGTCAGTTAAATACCCCATTCTTAAAAAGTATTTCTTTTAACTTTCTGACTCAAAATTAAGACAAGGAACACGCTCTTTTTATTACATTTAGATCAACAATATAAAAAACTCGGTGAATAGCAGGAAAATAAAGGTAAAGTATCAGATCTCTATTAGCTTGTCTGCTTCAAGTTTATCAAAAACCATTAAAACACCAATCACTTGAAACTGCTCTTTCATATATGATGCTCTCGAAAAATACTGGACCGCCCCGATTTCATTGCTAGGATTAATTTCTTCTCTAAGATCATATATAAAACAATCCTGCTCCATAATAACCACAGGATTTTCGCCATATGCAGGAGCAGTTATATGACAATAAAAATCCAATCTATCATCGTTCAGGTCAATCATCAATTCTTCTCTAATCTCCCGCTTTAAAGACGTTAACGAACTCTCTCCACGATCGACCTTACCGCCAGGCAAATACCATGCTTTTTTATTATTACTATAGGCCAACAAGAGTTTATTATCTTTTAAAGTGATTAAACCTGCTGTAAGAAGACTTGAATTAAGCGTATCCATATCAAAAATTTTAAACGTATATAACGCGTAATCTAATAATTTTTAAAGAAAAATCAATAGTCAGATTTACTAATTAAAATGGGCATAAAGGAAAAACATCTTTTTCTATGGGCATAAACGCATCAAAAGAATTTCCGTTAAGGAAAAATGAATAATTTATCCATAACTTGTCCTTCTCATCGATCAATATCAACTATGCGTAAAGAAAATTCAACAAATTCTATAAATGAAAAATCGCTATTAGAGTTTTGCAAAGCCCATAAAGCACTCGCTCAAATCAGTGGTAGATGGAAATTATCTTTACTATTTGCTCTCCATGAAGAAGATTTATATTACGCAAGTTTTAAATCCATACTTCCAGATATTTCCGACCGGATACTCACCAAGCAACTGAAAGAATTGGTCGAAGATCAAATTATAGATAACAAAAAAGATAAAGTCAAATCGCTTTACATCCTAACCGAAAAAGGAAGGAAAATTGTAGCCTTATTAACCGCCTTAGGGGCTATCGGTGAAAACTAGAAACTCACCTGTTCTAAAAATTCTATAACCTCACCATTTGGACTATAAACCAAACTATTATGAACACCGACAGATTTAGATTTATTTTTCAACTGAATAGCAAGCACTCCATTGCTCAGGTCTATAGCTCCAGCTTTTAACGCGTCCACCCTTGCTTTAGCCGCGTCCTTCACAACAAAACAGATATGGAGAATAGAATTTTCGACCATTTCCTCCCCTAACCTTCTCTTTCTTCCCTGAGCAGGCATATCGGCATCACCATCGCATATTTCAACATATACATTGATCCGCTCATGCCACATCATGACACATTTCTCAAGGTTAAAATCGGGTAATGACCAAGAGTGCACAATTACAAATCCCAATTGTTCATAGAACGTTACTGTTTCATCAAATTGAGGAGCCTTTAAAGAATAATGATGAAAACCGACAATATTTTTTGATAACTTCATAATACATATTTTAGACAAACCTATGAAAGCTTATCGCTGAATAAAAGAACTTACAAAATTGTTAGTTGGTCACATCATAATATTTAGAAAAAAAACACATCAAGGATATAAATAAGAATATCCTAACAATTATCAAACGATTTTCAACAAATACTGTTATTGAGTAAAATAAAGAAGTTATGGCAAAGTCCAAATTCATACGGTTTTTCAATTTACACACTGGCGAAGACAAAAAGGAAAATGTCTTAGAAAATGTCGTAAATAATATTTCATTTCGAGGAGCTAATCTTTGGATATTAGCTTGCGCCATAGTCATTGCCTCAGTAGGTTTGAACGTAAACTCTACGGCAGTAATTATAGGAGCTATGCTCATTTCACCTTTGATGAGTCCAATAGTAGGGGCCGGATTCGCATTAGGAGTTTACGACTTTCCCCTATTAAAAAAATCCTTAAAAAATCTTCTTATTGCAACTTTTGTAAGTTTATTGGTTTCTTTTTTATATTTCACATTAAGCCCTTTCAAAGATGCACAATCCGAACTCTTGGCACGCACCTCACCTAATATATACGATGTACTAATTGCCTTCTTCGGTGGTCTAGTTGGTGTTATTGCCATCACCCGTGTCGAAAAAGGAAATCCAATACCTGGAGTTGCTATAGCAACAGCATTAATGCCTCCTTTATGTACTGCAGGCTATGGGCTAGCAATTGGCAATCTTTCTTATTTCGCGGGAGCATTGTATCTCTATATGATCAACTGTTTTTTCATATGCCTTTCTACTTTTATCATTGTCAAATACCTCAACTATCCAAAGGTTAACTTTGTAGATGCAAACCGTGAAAAGAAAATAACACGTGTCATTTCACTGATTATTCTCGTACTTATTATTCCTAGTGTCTACTTCGCATATACATTGTTAGAACAAAAACAATATTCACAAAAAGTCAATAAATTTATTCAGACAGCGTTTACAGACAAAGGATATACAGTCGTTTTTGAAAGAACGAACTATAATGCTAATCCTAAAAAATTAGAATTAGCATTCTTAATCAAAAAATTCAGCAAAGAAGAGGTCGACAGAATAAAAAGAGAAATGGAAGATTATGGAATTAAAAATACAGAACTAGTCATCCGTCAAGACAACAATGATCTTAAAGCAGATATTTTAAACGAAATCAACAAAAAAGAGCAGAATCTTTCTGAAAAAGATATTAGAATAAAACAATTAAATGCCGAATTGAACAAATACCAGATCAATACGCCAAATTTACAAGAGAATATCAAAATCTTATTTCCGCAGATAACGAGCTACAGCATAGGTGTACAGAATAAAATAATCACTGCGGATAGCGCTATCAATACCATTTCTTTAATTTATATAGCAGATAAAAAACTAAGCGAAGAAGAATTTATCAAGCTCCAGAATTGGATGAAGATCCAATTTCCGGAAAGAGAGGTAGCTGTTATTGCAAACCAGAACAGTGATTTTGCACTGCCACGAAAGGAATCGACAAAGTAAGCTTTCCATTTCCCTACAGGGAAATGGCTTCAATCATGGTTAAAATTGTTCCTCCATATCGTGAAGCGACGCTTCATCAGTTCATTATTAGTGAACCTATCACTTAAAATCCGATTTTTCCTGCAACAGTAATTCTCCCCAAGCATTTAATTTCCATAGTACCTCCACCAGTTTTTCACCGAGAGGTGTAAGCGTATATTCAACACGAGGAGGTAACTCATTAAAGCTTTTTTTACTTAAAATACCATCTTCTTCAAGCTCCTTTAATTGTTGATTTAACACGCGGCGATCCACCTTAACTATTCCCCTCAACATTTCACTAGGACGCTTTTCACCTTCATTGATCCGCCAGATAATCGGAATTTTCCATTTACCACTTATCGTATTCACCGCAAATTCCAATGGACATATTTTTTCAGATATAGCTTGCACCTTTGATTTCATAAAATTGACTTTTTTATCCCATAGGGATAATAATATGCGGTATTGTCATTATGAATTTACTTTTAAATATTTGCAAAAACAAATCATATCGCATGACAAACTTAGCAAAGAAAATAGATGAAATTAATAAAAACTTAGTCGCACAGTTGCCGGCTGACATTATCGAAGTTTTTAGTCAATCTATTCAAGAATTAAAGAGCAGTAAAATTGAAGAAAATAGCACACAGGTCGGTAATAAATTCCCCAATTTCAGCCTAAAGAATACCAGTAATCAAATCATCCACTTAAATGAATTACTAAAAAAAGGCAAAGTAATTGTAGCTTTTTTTCGTGGTAGCTGGTGTCCCTATTGCAATGTAGAATTAAAGGCATTACAGGACCATATAGAATTTTTTAAAGAAAAAAACATTTCGTTAGTTGCTATAGCTCCACAATCGGAAAGTTATAACAAAGAATTAGAAGTGAACCACATGCTCCATTATGATATTTTGACGGATCAGGATAATACACTAGCCAAACAACTCGGCATTTCATTTGAGCTACCAAACTACGCCGTCACCACCTATGAAAAGTTAGGGATTAAACTGTCAAAATATAATAAAAATGATCATAACGAATTACCAATACCAGCAGTATACATCATTGATACAAATTATAACATAACCTATCAATTTGTTGATAGCAATTATATGAACAGAGTAAATATTCAAGACCTTATCGACCAATTATGATCGAGGTAAAAAGAAAAGGAGCAAGATCAACTAAAGATCTATCTCCAGCTATTTTAAAGCAATTAAATTGTGGAGAAGTCGAAACAGCAAATCTGGTTGAATGGTTAGCAATTGATCAACGATCTTTACTGGTACACATATTAAAGCAACATAAACGCATAGCATATCTAAAACCAGTTTTAGTAGCTATTGATCAGCTAAAAACACAAACAGTCAAAACGATCAATGAAGCTATCGGAACAGCGCTCTTTGAGCAGTCATTCAAAAATGGAGATCAGCAATTTCTAAAAATATTATCCCAACATCAGGCCGATATGGCTCGCTGTTGGGCAACATACACAATTGGCAGAAATCATGAATTGAGCATTGAGCAGACGCTAGAACAGATTAAGCCATTTGCTGCAGACACACATTTCGGAGTAAGAGAGATCAGCTGGATGGCGGTAAGACATAAAATTAAAGACAATTTATTTTCCAGCATCAGCATCCTTTCCAACTGGACTTCGCATGAAAACAAAAATGTAAGAAGATTTAGCAGCGAGGCTACAAGACCACGCGGTGTATGGTGCCAGCATATTGATCTACTCAAAAACAAACCTGAGCTAGCATTAGAAATTTTGGAACCACTTAGATCCGATCCAGATCGTTATGTACAGGACAGTGTTGGCAACTGGCTCAACGATGCCAGTAAGACAAAAGCAGATTTCGTGCGCTCACTTTGTGAGCGCTGGGAAAAAGAAAGTGGTACAAAAGAAACAAAATATATCATCAAAAAAGCATTAAGAACAATTGGATCATAAATAACCAAATACTATTTTTCTTGTCATTTGCAAAGTAGAAACCAGTGAAAATTATTGTAAATTCAGTCCGAAAGACCAAGAATTATCAAACACATATAATTATTCATATAAAATATGGATCCCGATATTAGAATCTACAATAGTCAACTGAATCAAGAAGACCAAGCCATATGTGATATGCTAGCTGAGGAAATTTCCCAACATTTACCAGATGCTGTAAGTAAAATATGGCATGCACATCCCGTATGGTTTATAGAAAAAAATCCCATTGTAGGATACAGCAGACAAAAAGCTGGAATAAGACTGATGTTTTGGAGTGGTTCAGATTTTGAAGAAGAAAAATTAAAGTTTATAGGTGCTAAATTTAAAGATGCATCGATTTACTATAATTCCATTTCTCATATTGATAAAATCGATTTAAAACGCTGGCTAGAAAAATCAATAAAAATACAATGGGACTACAAGAATATTATAAAACGAAAAGGAATATTGATCCGATTGAAATAAATCTATGATTTCAAAAATCCAGAAATAAAAATCTGTGCAAAACCATTTTACATCAAAAATCTTAACACAACCAAATCGTTAAATAAAGAGAATCAAATAATGGCATGAGCCCCTTACAACCATTAATCTTACGTGATAAATAGTTCATTGCTAGCCTAAGTATCTAAAAAAAAATACTTTTTATTGCAAATTATTTCACTTAATAAAGTGAAAATTAGGATAAAATTCTACTTTTAGATTTAACACTCTCCAAATATTACTAAAATAGTATGAATAAAAGCTTTTATATCGATTAAAAAGTATTAATAAGCCAATAAAACATAATTGTAATCAAATTATATATTTTTAGTTAATCATAATCAAGTAATTAATACTTTTTTGTTAAAAAATCATTATCAAATTAGCTTTATTATTAAAAATGTAACAAAAAATAATTACTTTTAATCAGCTATAGCAGCCTATTCCGCCGAAAAGGTTTTCGCGTTTTGTTATGGAATCACCTGCTACCATTTCAACATCATCAATGTAATGAGAAATTTAACCATATTTGGATTAACCCCTTTTGAAAAGCCTGACATCAACCTTATGTATAAATTACATCAGGCAGGTGCAATTCCATTCTTAAGTTTAGGACATCAGTTAACAACAGCTCAAGAGGCTGTGCAACAACTTGATCAGCTAGATATACCTGCCTGTGGTATTTACTTTCCAGACGAAAGTTTTACATCACTTCAGATTCCTGGAAAAGTACAATATATTATTCTTCCATCTGTGACCGTGACTAAACCAGCTTCAGATCTATCCGTTTTTTACCAGGTAAGTAGCTTAGAAGAGGCAAAATCTGCCGAACAATTAGGTGCGGCAGGAATCATCGTAAAAGGCAACGAAGCTGCTGGCCTTGTTGGTTACGAATCAACTTTTGTCTTATTTCAACGTATAATCAAAGAAATTAAAACTCTACCAATATGGGTTCAAGGTGGTATTGGTGTTCATACTGCAGCTGCAGCAATGGCTTTAGGTGCTGCTGGTATTGTATTGGATAGCCAGTTGGCACTATTTCCTGAAAGTAGTATACCTAAAAGCTTAAAAGAGCTTTGTTCAAAACTAAATGGCACAGAAACTAAGATTATTGCAAATCATAGGGTGTTGGTTAGACCAAACTCCCCTGCTTTACCAGAGGAAATTAATGCCGAAAATCTGAAGCAATATTTCAAAGACCTTGATCCTACCCATAGCTATATACCAATGGGACAAGATATTTCACTGGCCATAGATCTATATGAAGATTTCAAAACTTTAAAGAAATTGATCTTTGGATTCAAGGAGGCTATGTATGGCCATTTGAAACAGGCAAAGACGTTAAATGTCATCAGCAAGGATAATATTATGGCCAAAGAACTTGGTCTACGTTACCCAATTGCACAGGGTCCTATGACGCGTGTCAGTGATGTTCCAGCTTTTGCCAGTGCTGTTTCTGAAGCAGGAGCATTATCTTTTGTCGCACTATCCCTACTAAAAGGAGAGCAAGCAAAAGCTTTGATCATGGAAACTAAAACCCGCGCTGCTGAAAAGCCTTGGGGGGTTGGTATTTTAGGTTTTGCTCCTCAAGAGTTAAGAGATGAACAAGCTGCCCATATACTAGCAGCAAAACCTCCAGTGGTATTAATTGCTGGTGGAAGACCTGCACAAGCAAAAGTTTTTGAAAAAGCCGGCATAAAAACTTTCCTTCACGTGCCTTCGCCAGCACTTTTAGATATCTTCTTAAAAGAAGGGGCTAAAAACTTCATCTTTGAAGGTCGGGAGTGTGGTGGACACGTAGGTCCTCTATCCAGTATGGTGCTTTGGGAAAAACAGATTGAACGTCTTTTAAAGGAAGATCATCCTGAAAACATCAGTGTATTTTTTGCAGGTGGTATCCATGATTCTTTTTCTACTGCTTTTGTCTCGATTATGGCTGCCCCACTAGCAGCTAGAGGTGTAAAGATAGGAGTCCTTATGGGGACTGCTTACCTCTATACACGAGAAGCAGTAAGCACGGGGGCAATCCAACAGGAGTTTCAGAATCAAGCCCTTCATGCAAAAGATACGGTTCTATTAGAAACGGCTCCTGGACATGAAACCCGCTGTCTTAATACGGCTTTTGCTACCCATTTCAATACCGAAAAAGCAAAATTGCTAGCCGCAGGGCTCGATAAAAAACAAGTGTGGGAACAACTTGAAAAATTAAATGTAGGCCGCTTAAGAATTGCAGCTAAAGGTATAGAACGTCAGGGGGACAAGCTTGTCACTATAGCGAAAGATGATCAATTAGACTTGGGTATGTATATGATCGGACAAGTTGCGACTATGCAGAACCAAGCGCTTACACTTACTGAACTTCATGAAAATGTGAGTGCAGCTAATTTTGTTCATATTGAACAAGCCGTTTTACCTGAAGAACCTGCATCACTGGAAAAACCGTTGGATGTTGCTGTTATCGGTATGGAATGTATATTCCCGGGTGCAAAAAACCTGGAAGAATATTGGCGTAATATCATTTTAGGAAAAGACAGTGTTACTGAAGTACCAGATGAGCGCTGGAATAAAGATCTTTATTATCACCCGGATGTAGATGGTCCTGATGTTTCGCATTCGAAATGGGGCGGTTTCATTCCTAAAATTGATTTCGATCCCTTAGCATTTGGAATTCCACCGCAATCGCTAGCCGCTATTGAACCTACTCAGTTATTAACACTGCTTGTTGCAAAACGTGCTATGGATAATGCTGGATATGCGGACAAAAGCATTGACAGAGAAAACATTTCAGTTATCATTGGTGCCGAAGGCGGTAATGATCTCGCCAATAGTTATAGTTTTAGAGGATACTATAAGCAAGTTTTTGGAGAACTGCATGAAGAAGTAAAAACAGCATTTCCACATACAACTGAAGATTCTTTCCCAGGTATTTTAGCCAATGTAATCGCAGGTCGAATTACAAACCGCCTTGATCTTGGTGGTCGCAATTTCACTGTTGACGCAGCTTGCGCATCCTCATTGGCAGCAGTTGATCTGGCTTGTCAAGAACTGATTTTAGGAAAATCAGACGTTGTGTTAGCAGGTGGTGCCGATTTACATAACGGCATCAACGATTACCTCATGTTTTCAAGTACACACGCACTTTCACGTAAAGGCCGCTGTGCAACATTTGACAGTGATGCCGATGGTATTGCATTAGGTGAAGGTGTTGCTATCTTAGTCTTAAAACGATACGAAGATGCTCTTCGTGATGGTGATCGTATCTATTCTGTGATTAAAGGTGTAGGTGGATCGAGTGACGGTAAAGCATTAGGTCTTACTGCGCCAAGAAAAATTGGTCAAGTACGTGCGCTAGAGCGTGCGTACTCACAAGCAGGTATTAGTCCCGCACGTGTCGGTTTAGTAGAAGCACATGGTACAGGAACCGTAGTCGGTGATAAAACTGAACTAAGTGCCCTCACCAATCTTTTCAGCAAATCGGGAGCACTGCCCGGTCAGACACATTTGGGATCTGTGAAAACTCAAATCGGACATACAAAATGTGCGGCTGGTTTAGCAGGCCTGATCAAGGCTTCCTTAGCCGTATACCATGGCGTAAAACCTCCCACCCTACACCTCAAACAGCCAAATGCATATTATAATGCGCAAACGAGCCCATTTGCATTTTATGCTGAAAGTGGATTATGGAATGAAAAGAACCGCTATGCGGGTATTAGTGCCTTTGGTTTTGGTGGTACAAATTTTCACACCGTAATCGCTAACCATCCTACCGCAGATAAGAACGCTACTTTACAAGCCTGGCCATCAGAGCTTTTTGTCTTTCGAGGAAAATCCTATGAAGAAGCCAAAATCCAATTAAAACAGATCAAATCTATATTAGATACCAACGATGAACTTCCACTAAAAAATATTGCTTATAGTTTAGCCACAGGCTCGACTGATCCGATTCAATTAAGCATTGTTGCGGATAATGCAGAAGATTTAATGATGAAAATTGAGTTGGTACTCTCAGGTATTGAAAGTAAAGACACGTACATCGTCAATAATAAACCTGGTAAAGTTGCCTTCCTCTTCCCCGGACAAGGTAGTCAGCGCATCAATATGGCGCGCGATTTATTCGTGGTATTTCCAGAAATGCGCCAATTATTGGCCGATCATCCGGAACTAGAACAAGTCGTCTTTCCGTCAGCTACCTTCAATGATAATGATTTAAAGCAACAAAAGGAAACCATTAAAGATACCCGTTTAGCACAACCCCTTTTAGGTATTATAGATCTTGCCATTGCAAAATTCCTGAAGTCATTAGGCATCGTGCCCGATATGCTTGCTGGTCATAGTTACGGTGAACTACCTGCTTTATGTTTTGCCGGTGTATTTGATGAAGAAAAATTAGTTGAATTAAGTTTGAAACGAGCTCAGTCTATTTTAGACGCAGTAGAAAATGGCGATCCAGGTACGATGTTAGCTGTGAATGCTGGAACAGGCCGTCTAAAACCTATTGTTGACCAGGTAGATAATTGCTATCTCGTTAATTTCAACGCTCCATCACAATGTGTGGTAGCAGGAAGCACTATTGGTATCAACAAACTAATGGAACTATTAAAACAGGAACGGATTTCTGCAAAAAAAATAGAGGTTGCTTGTGCTTTTCATAGTCCACTAGTTGCTAAATCAAAAGAACTATATCACAGCGTCCTAAAAGATGCAGCTTTTAATGATATGGAAATTCCTGTTTGGTCTAACACCTCTGCTACCTTATTTCCAACAAATAGTACGGAGATCAAAACCAGATTAACGGATCATTTAGTAGAACCTGTCCGATTTGTCGAAGAAATTCAAGCGATGTATGCTGATGGCGCACGTATATTCATCCAAGTCGGTCCTGGAAAAGTACTAACAGGTTTAACAAAATCCTGTTTAGATAAAGACGAGGTAACACTTCATGTCGAAGACAGCAGTCGGAATAAATTGACCCATCTGCTAGGTATGCTCGCACAATATCTCGGTACAGGCCGCAACTTTAAAATAAGTCAACTTTTTGAAGGTCGCGACACAACTTTTATTCAAATCGATCAACCCGAAATTTACAAAAAAAATCCTGCTATTTGGCGTGTAAATGGCCAATCTGCCCTACCAACAACGGGAACATTGCCAACCAATGGTGCATTACCAATATTAACTCCTTTACAAATGAACAACTCTGCCAATCAACCGGCCTCTTCGTCTGATAGTCAACTTGCTACCGAACGCATGTTGCAAGAATATCTGAACAGTATGAAGATGCTTATACAGGCACAACGCGATGTGATGCTCACTTTTTTAGGACAAAATCCGGGCATAAATCCGATGCCGCCCCATACTCCTGCCATACCTAACACAATCATCGACCGTTCGGCAACACTTCCTGCTGCACCCATCATACAGCAATTAACAATAGTAAATCAAGTAAAAACAGCTCCAGCTAAAGACATCAAAACTATATTATTACAGGTAGTCAGTGAAAAAACTGGTTATCCGCAGGAAATGCTCGGTATGGAAATGGATCTTGAAGCAGATCTAAGTATCGACTCGATCAAAAGAGTTGAGATCATCGGAACACTCCGTACCGAACTTAATCTATTTTCTGATGATCATAGCAATGAAGATACCATAATGGAACAATTAGCAGCGATCAAAACCTTAAGCGGTTTAGTTTCTTGGCTAAAAGAATACACAGGTACAGCAGCGACATCCGAAATCGAAACAGCACCTAATGAGACCATAGATTTAAAAACTCAAGTCCTGGATCAGCTGAGCCTTCAACAGCTCCAAACAGCAATTTTAGATATTGTAAGTGAAAAGACAGGATATCCAAAAGAGATGCTCGGGCTTGACTTAGATCTGGAGGCCGACTTAAGTATCGATTCCATTAAACGTATGGAGATCATCAGCGATCTCAAAACCAAAATTGGTTTTGGAGACGATATGGAACAAGCAGACGATTTAATGGAAAAACTCGCAGCAATCAAAACGTTGAATGGTTTAGCAACTTGGATTAAGGACATCAGTCAAGATGAGCCTGTACCAAGCAGCTTGTCACGTCTAAGTCTTGGATTAGCTCCAGCAGACTTACCATTAACACAAAACATGGATCTTATAAAAGGAAAACGTTTTGCCATTACACAAGATAATAGTACGCAAGTAGCAGCAATAAAAAGTAATCTGGAGAAATATGGGGCACATGTAGAATTGGTGGACATCAATGCCGAACTGGCTGATTTTGACGGACTCATCATGTTACACCTTTTCACATCTACGGTCAAGCATACCATCATTGATTATATTTCGTTAATTCAGAAACTTGATTTTGATAAAGCGAAGTGGGTATATTTAATTTCAGACACTTCATCACATCTTGGTGAAGTTAAAGATGTCAATGTATTGAGACATTATCAGGGTTACGCTGGTTTATTCAAAAGTTTAGCGAGAGAATTTGATCACACGACTTGTCGATTGATTAATTTAAGTACACCGCTAGGGACTGAACAAATTGCAGAGATAGCGCTAAAAGAAATCCTAACAACAGAAAAGCAAGCGGAGGTCATCTATAAGGATGAGCAGCGACACCGCATGGATTTGACACCTTCACCATTCCCGAATAATCTTGACAAAGCACAAATCCAACTGGATTCAAAATCTATCGTATTGGTACTCGGTGGTGGACAGGGTATTACTTCCGAACTTGTGAAACACATGGCCGAAGCACACCCTTGTACGTATATCCTTATTGGCCGTTCGGCCGATCCACGAATGGGATCAGTTGAACTAAGGGAAATGGAAAATATGACAACCAAGGAGGAAATTAGAAGCTATCTAATTCAAACTGCAAGATTCACTTCTCCTGCTCAAATCGAAAAGGAGACTGTACGAATTTTCAAAAACAATCAAATCCTACGTACTATCCGTCATATGGAGCGTCTTGGAAGCACGGTCGTTTATCAATCCCTTGATCTTTGCGACGAACTAGGACTAAGCGCTTTATTAAATAGTATCTATACGGAATATGGGAAAATAGACGGGGTCATTCATGGTGCCGGTTTATTAGAAGATAAACTTTTCAGACAGAAGACAGCAAGCTCATTCAGCCGTGTTTTTGATACAAAAGTAAAACCATTACGTGTACTAGCAGAGCAGTTACGCTCTGATTGTCAATTTGTCGTACTATTTTCAAGTATTGCCTCCGTTTACGGTAACAAAGGTCAAACCGATTATGCTGCAGCTAACAGTGTCATGGATGATTATGCACAGGCATTGAACCAACGCATCGCTGGTAAAGTGATTTCAATCAACTGGGGTCCATGGAAAGGTGCTGGCATGGTTTCGCAATCTTTAGAAACAGAGTATGAACGTCGCGGTATTTCATTAATTTCTTTGGAAGAAGGAAAAGAAGTTTTTCTGAATGAAATAAATTTCGGCACGGAAAATCAGGTGTTGATTATGTCGGGAAACAATTGGTAAACATCGGTATAGAATAATTATGACAAATACAGATGTTGCGATAGTTGGACTATCATGTGTCTTCCCCGGAGCAAAAGATGCAGCTACTTTTTGGCAAAATATTGTCAATAAAGTTGATGCGACGCAAGAAGCTCCAGAAGACCGGATCGATCCCGTTCATTTTAGTAAAAACAGCAATGCAATAGATCGCTTTTATTGTAAGCGAGGTGGTTTTATCCCAGACTATACTTTTGATCCAACTGCCTTCGGTATTTTACCGTTAGCAGTGGAAGGTACTGAGCCTGACCACCTATTAACACTCGATCTCGTACAAAAAGCGTTGGAAGATGCGGGTGTATTCCGTAAACAGGTATCACTTGAGAAAACCGGTATCATCATTGGTAAAGGAAACTATGCTGGCCCAGGTGCGACTCGTGCTATTGAGATCGTACGTACCGGTGAACAGATTTCTTCTTTACTACAAGAGCTACTGCCAGAAGTATCTTCAGCAGACCTAGAAAAAGTCAAACAAGCTTTTCAGGAACGTAAAGGACGCTTTAGTGCCGATACAGCTATGGGATTAATTCCCAATTTGGTCGCTTCTCTAGTTGCCAACCGCTTCAATTTAGGTGGTGTTGCATTTACAGTCGATGCTGCTTGTGCCAGTGCGCTAATTGCTGTTGACCATGCGGTACAGGAACTCCACCGAGGACGATGCAATATGGTTGTCGCCGGTGGTGTACATACAGGTCAAAATGCAGCCTTTTGGAGTATTTTCACACAACTAGGCGCCTTATCCAGACAAGAAAAAATCAGACCTTTCAGTAAAGATGCCGATGGGTTATTGATCGGTGAAGGTTGCGGTTTTGTTGTTTTAAAACGATTAGAAGATGCGATTCAGGATCAAGATAAAATATATGCTGTCATAAAAGGTGTAGGTGTGAGTAGTGATGGTAGTGGCACTAGCGTCATGAGTCCATCTGTCAAAGGTCAGTTAAAAGCTCTTCAACAAGCTTGGAGTAATGCCAATCTCGATAAGAAACAAATCGGATATTTAGAGGCACATGGTACAGGAACACCCCTTGGAGATAAAACAGAACTGCAGACTTTAGCGCAATTTTTCGGAAAGGATGACGATGCTCAAAGCGCTGGTATTGGCTCTGTAAAATCAAACATAGGTCACGCCATGCCTGCTGCAGGTATAGCAGGATTGATCAAAACCTGTTTAGCGCTTCATCATGACATTTTACCACCGACACTGTACTGCGAAGATCCAAGCGCAGACATGCAGCTCACCCGATTTGCTCCTGTACAGGATGCTAAAAACTGGTCTCAGACTGGTTTGCCTAAAATAGCGGCTGTCAATGCTTTTGGATTTGGTGGTATCAACGCGCATGTCGTGCTTGAAGGCTATGATATGCCGAAAAAAGATCCAGTTCTGCTTCTTGCGAGAAACAGTCAAGAGGAACTTCTTATAGCTTTGCAAAACAACGAGCATACAGTCGGTGAAGGTGACCATCGGATTGCAATCTTCGACCCGACTCCAGAACGAATACAAAAAGCAGTGAAGATTGTCTCTAAAGGCAACCCGTGGCGCAGCAAACAGGATATTTGGTATACCGCAACACCTCTACTAAAAAATGGTGGCAAAATTGCCTTCGTATTCCCAGGCTTAGATGGCCTTGCAAAAGGCGAAGTAGATACTGTGAGCCGTTATTTTGGATTGACAGCACCCATCGAAACTGAGGGTGAGGGATTATTAACAGAAGCATTAGCTATTTTTAATAAGTGTAGCATACTGGATAGCGCTTTAAAAAAATTGGGCATATACCCTGATATGAATGCTGGACATAGTTTGGGCGAATGGCTTGCGGGCTACTCATCCGAATTGGCAGAAGCGAGCTCTGTAACAGCCTTGATCAATGTACTCCATCCATCAACTTTTGAATTAAAAGATTCAAAATTTATTGCGATCGGTACGGGTATTGAACAGATATCACCCATTATTGAGCAGATACCTAATCTCTATATTTCGAATGATAACTGCCCACACCAGGTCATCCTTTGCGGGAGCAACACTGCTCTAGATACTTTGGTACCTATATTGAAATCGAATCAAATATTTCACCAGATATTGCCCTTCCAGTCAGGTTTTCATACACCATTTGTGGCCGACAAGCTTGATGTGATCTTGGCGGGTATGGATCAGGTTCGTTTCCAAGAGACAAAAATTCCCTTATGGTCAGCAACAACCTTAGCACCCTATCCAAAGGATCAAAATGCAATCAGAAAATTAAGTGCCGAGCATCTTGTACAACCGGTTCGTTTTCGAGAACTGACTGAAAAACTCTATGAAGAGGGCGCACGCTTCTTTATTCAGGTCGGTGCCGGCGGGTTAATCGGTTTTATTGATGACACATTAAAAGGTAAACCATTCAGTACAATTACGTCAAGCGGTCCTACTCGTTCAGCACTGGCCCAGTTACAACGTGTCATCAGTGCTCTTTTTGTTGAAGGTAAGACCGTTGCACTAGATTTTCTAGATTTGCACGCAACCACAACAACAAAGTCAACAGCAAACAGCATAAAACTTCAACTGGGTTTACCGATTATCCGGAACTTTAACGAAGTTAAGTCCTTAGCCAAATCATTTGGAACAGCAGCACCACTACGTGCTACAACTAGCAAAGTTAGTCATCCGCTTGTCCAAGCCTTTCAGGAAAACATAGCAGATATGATCAGTATGCAAGAAGAAGTATTGGCTCTTTTCCAACAGCGTTCTGAGAACAATTTATTGAACCATACCACTGCTCCCCTAACTGCAGATACAGCGCACTCACCTTCAAGCGTAAGTGTCGTTCATGCACTAGCAAGTACAAGTTTCACTAAACTTTTACAAGTCAGTTTAGACAGCGATCCGTATTTAATCGATCATAGTTTGCTTAGACAGCCTGCTGGTTGGACACCTGTTTCAGATATGGAACCGGTCATTCCGATGACGATGATCTTTGAGCTACTAGCGGAAACAGCACAGGCTGAAATACCAGGAACACAAGTACATAAAATTAAGCATGTGAATGTATTCCAATGGATGAATGTGGCAAAGACATTTGAGAAAACCATAAAAGGTGAATGGCGAGCATCACATCATGCTTATCTAGATATTGAAAATTTTGCTAATGCCGAGGTCCTTTTAAAAACTTCAGCAATACCAGTACCTGCATTCAATTTATCTATTGGAGATTTGTTACCAATCCATAGAACACCTGAAGAAATCTATGAAAATCATATGTTTCATGGACAAGCCTATCAGGGTATCACAGAAATTATGGCCGTTGGAACCAAAGGTATCATTGGTATGATTAAAGGTAATGGGGGGAAAGGATCATTATTGGACAATGCAGGCCAGTTATTTGGTTTGTGGTTACAGCTCACTTTAACGCAAGATCGGATCGCTTTTCCTGTTAAAATCAGAGAAATTGAATTCTTCGAAGAGATGCTTGACCAAGAAGGTATGTTTGAATGTACCTGTATGCTGACGGAGTTAAATGCAGAATTTGCTATTGGAGAAATCATACTCAAGCGAGATGGAAAAGTATGGTGTGCGATCAGTGGATGGCAAAACCGAAGACTGGAAATTGATGACGCCTTATGGAACGTTTCCATGTCCCCTTCGCATAACCGTTTATCTGAGCAAATAACTCCTGAAGTATTCTATTTCCACCAAGCTTACTCTCGAGTTGCATCTTGGGATTTTGTAGTTAAGCGTTATTTCAACCAAACAGAGAAACAACACCACGCGAAGTTGATGCCCAATAAACGAAAAACCTGGATGGTTAGTCGAGTAGCAGTAAAAGATGCTGTTCGTCACCTTTTACTCAAACAAAAAGGAGATGCACACTACCCCATTACTTTTGAAATAAGTACTGATGAAGCAGGTAAACCCTATCTTATTGGTGAGGCTACGGATAACATCCACGTTTCATTAGCCCACAAAGGAAAAGACGCCGTTGCTATTGCACGCTATGATAGACCAGTAGGTATTGATATGGAGATTATAGAAGAACGTAGCGCTGGATTCTATCCACTGGTATTTACCGATGCTGAGCTCCAATTATTAAAAGAGAGAAATCAAGCAGAGTGGACGACCCGCTTTTGGGTAGCCAAAGAAGCCTATGGAAAATTCATCGGTAAAGGACTACAGGGAAATCCCAAAGCATATGCTGTCGAAAAAATTCTTGACGATCACCTGTGGATCAACAATATTGAAATTAAAACTATAAAACATAATAATTATATTATCGGATGGACACTGTAAACCCAACATTAAAAATGAACCACGAAGAGTTATTCACACTTTTAAAAGGTTTTATTACAGAAGTAATAGGTGAAGAATTTGTAGAAGAAATGGATATCACTCCTGAAAGCTCTTTTACAAAAGATCTGGAAATGGACAGTATTGAGATTGTATCATTTTCAGAGAAAATCAAAACATATTTTGGCGATCAAATCGATTTTACAGGATGGTTATCTTCTATGGATCTAGATCAATTGATCAACCTTGACCTCCGCATGATTATCAACTATATCTACGAATGCCAATAATTGACATAAACAACAAAAAAGTTCATATACAAGAGCTAAACAAAGTTGCTAAGCAAACCGTGGTATTGATCCACGGTATGTTTAGCAATCTTTCTGTTTATTATTTTAATATTGCGCCAATCTTGGCGCAGCACTTTCACGTGGTGATGTATGACTTGAAAAGTCATGGAATGAGCGAACGTGTTTTGACCGGCTATGATCTGGATCATATGGCGACGGACCTGTTAGACCTGATGGATCATCTGCAGCTCGAGCAAGTATTCCTAGTTGGTTATAGCTTTGGAGGTCTTATTGCCTTAAAAACCGCTATACTCAGCCCAAGTCGCATACAGAAACTCGTTATCATGGAAGCTCCTGATCCACAAGATGAGAAAGCACGTGATATCATCGAAGAGTACAGTAAGGAATTTCTGGAACACTACGTCGCTAACTTTACCGATACGACCAAAGTCAAAATGGGTAAAAGACAGATGGAAAAAAACCATCGTCAATATGAATTCTTGTTTCAACAAACCAGTATCAAAACAGATATGGTCACGGAGAAGCATTTTCTAGAAGACATTCGTCATGCGCAATTGCCCATGCCGTCCCTATTGCTGTATGGAGCTGATTCAAATTGCAGACCAACTGGCGAATGGCTAAAAGAGCAGATCAATCATGCATCACTTAAGTTAATACCGGGTGATCATAACATTCCTATACAAGAACCTACTCGTATAGCAGAAACCATCGTTCATTTTTTCACCAACATCTTTATCAAAAATTATGGCTAAATATGTATTCGTTGTTCCACCTTTAACAGGCCATGTCAATCCAACCTTAAGTATCGGTGCCGAATTACTGCATAGAGGGCATGAAGTTGCATGGATCAGCCTCGATAAAAACCTGATTTCCAAGCTTCCAGAAGGCGGACAACTACTACTCATTCAATATGATCAAACGGATGATGAAAAACAGGCAAGTGAACAATACCTGGACATCATTTCCCGAAAGGTCGTTTATGGTATCGATAGTATCAAGTTTTTATACGAAGACGTTCTCATCCCCCTAAATAGACACTGCTATAACGGTATCATTACCTTATTAAAAGCATTCCAACCAGATTTGATCATTTCAGACCAGCAATTATTTGCAGGTCCAATTGCGGCAAAAACACTTGGAATCCCATATTGTACTACTGTTACAGCTCCAGCAGCTATTAAGATCATGAATGAACTTCCAAAAGTTCACGAATGGGAAGTCAATCAAATCGTGGCATTACAGCAAGAATTAGGAATTCTTGACGCGCATTCATTGGCCTGTTCTGATTTAATGACGCTTGTTTTGACATCCAAAGATTTCTTTGGTGAAATGGAACTAACTTCAAATTATCAATTTACGGGTCCTGTTTTGACAACACGCCGAACATCAAGTCAATTTGATTGGGATACATTTCATAAAGATACCAATAGAAAGATCTTGGTCAGTATTGGTACAACTTTCGATCATGACCATAAAAAAGCATTTTTTCAAAAAGTAATTGATGCATTCCAAGACGAACAAATTACGGCAGTAGTCGTATCAGATCCTGAGCTTTTTGACCAATGGCCAGATAATTTCATCGTCTATGAGCAAGTACCGCAATTGGAGCTATTACCACATTTAGATGCTGTTGTTTGTCATGGTGGTCACAATACAGTTTCCGAAACATTAATTCATGGCTTACCACTAGTTGTTATCCCGATTGCATACGACCAATCGCATGTAGCTGGTCGTGTCGTACGTACAGGTGCTGGTGAACGTTTAAATTTTAACAGATTTAAATCGCATCACTTAAAAGATGCCGTTTACACCATCTTGGATGATCCAAGTTATCGCAAAGCTGCTCAATCCGTTGGTCAATCATTTATTGATGCTGGTGGCACTTCCACAGCTGCAGACTTATTAGAACAAACAATCACGACCATAACAGCTAAATCCATGGTAAAATCTAAATTTTTATTTGTTATCCCTCCGTTTTTTGGACATATCAGCCCGACATTGAGCGTAGGAGCAAGTCTTATTGCCCGTGGCCACGAAGTCAAATGGTTTGGTATTACCCCATTGGACAGCAAACATATTCCAGAAGGAGGATCTTATTATTATCCTGAAGAAGAACTTATTCCGCATCAGGATGAAATTAAACGTATTCTAAAAAGACAGGATGACGGCCCAGCCTGTTCAGGTCCTGAAGTCATGAAGCTAGCATTAGAAGAAACGTATGTTCCATTTGCCAAAATGATGATGCCAGGATTAACACGTCTAACGCAAAACTGGCAACCTGATGTCATCATCAATGACTGTATTACTTTTGGAGGAGCACTTTTTGCGCATAAACACAATATTCCTTGCGTTACGACTACTCCTGTCCCTCCGGATGTAATGGGTGATACCGAAAAGAGCGCACCCAAAATATTCGAATGGCAGCAAAATCTGATCAAAGGACTCCAAAAAGAAGTGGGCATTTATGATGAAGGAATTTTTATTCATTCGCATAAATTAAATATGGTATTTACCTCACAGGCTTTTGCCGGTTTTGATACCGTTCCACCGCACATGAAATTTGTCGGTCCAGTAAAAGGACGTCCCAACGATGCACCTTTTAATTGGGAAAAGTTAAATGCATCTACCACACCAAAAATATTTGTATCATTAGGTACCCTGTTGGTCGATATTCGAAAAGCCTTCTTTGAAAAAATCATTGCAGCCTTTGCCGATCAACCTGTCACTATTGTAGCAGCTACTCCACCCGAAATTTTTGACGAATGGCCTTCCAATTTTATTATAAGCAGTTTTGTACCCCAATCAGCATTAATGCCACACATGGATATGGTTATCTGTCATGGTGGTTTCAATACGGTTAATGATACTTTCCGCAATGGATTGCCGATGTTAATTACTCCGATTGCCTATGATCATTTTCATATCGCAAAATTAATTGAACAAGCAGGTTGTGGTATCAGTATCCGATACAAACGATTACGAGTAGAAGCACTACGTGAAACCGTTTTTGAATTATTGGAAAATCCTAAATACAGAAATGCTGCCAAAGAAGTGTTAAACACCTTTACCGCTGCTGGCGGGAATGACAAAGCGGTAGCATTGTTAGAAAATTTTGCAGAAAAAGAACAAGCAACATTAGCGACAGTATAAGGTATGAAAAGAAAATTGTTATTTGGAGAGCGTATGCTTTTGGGTGATGGAACAGAACCCTTCAATGCGGTTATTCCATTTAGACTAAAAGGATCGTTTGACGAAGCAGCCATTCAACATGCTTTATTTAGAATTCAAGAAAAACATCCTTGGCTAAAAGCACTTATTAGTCATGATCAAAAACAAATACCTTGGTTTGAAGTACCCCAAAAGAAAATTCCAATACCAATACGCGTAATAACCAGAAAAACAGATGATGATTGGTTACATGAATCAAAAAAAGAATGGAATACATCATTTGATGGTCATAAACTGCCCCTGATAAGATTCATCTGGATAAAAGGACAAGAAGTTTCCGATATGCTGTTGGTTTTTCACCACTGTATATGTGATGGTGGTTCTGCTATGTCCTTGTTGCGCGAATTTCTAGCCGTACTGGACAACCCTACTGTGGATATTGGTATAGAGAAGCCCATATTTGGTATTCAGGACGTCGTTCCTCAAAACTTACTTGCTAGTCGTAAACAACAGTTCAAAGCCAAGTTCATCGGCCGTTTGGCCGCTACTGCTATTAAATTTATTCCTATTGGCAAAAGAACAGTCGAACGTAAAGAAGACTACCTGATTCACTGGAAATTTGACCAAGAATTAAGCAGACAAATCATCACCCATTGCAAATCACATGGTTTTACGGTCAATACATTCCTATGCGCAATCTTACTGCAAGCATTTTCAAAAGTAAGAGGAAAGGCAGCTTTCAACAAAGTCTCCTGTCCTGTGGATATTAGAAGATTTGCCCCACAGATAAAGGACGATCATCTTTTTGCATTTGGACTCATGATAGTATTATCCTCGAATAAAAAGATAAGTTTCGAAGACAATCTACATTTCATGCAAGAAAGCGTAGACCGCAAAACCACTAAGCTCAATCCCTACATCACCATGATGGTTATGGAATCAGCGCATGATGCTTTAGATAATTTCACCAAGTTATTAAAGAATGGAAAATCATCGAATGATTGTATGTTTTCAAATTTAGGTCGCATTCAAATTCCACATGAGTATGATTCCTTTACATTGGACACTATTTTCAGTCCAACTGTCATCGGTCCATTGGGAAATACGACTACACTTGTAACATCCACCTTTAGAGACGAAATGGATTTTTCCTTTGTTGCAAGCGAAGGATATTTACCACATGCAGAGGCATTCGCTATACGCGATGAAATAAACCAAACGATCCAATTACAACTAGATTCTTTGATAACAGCATGATAAAGAGAAAATTATTGATGGTAGAGAGGATCATGTATGTGGACTCTACTACACCTTTAAATGCTGTTTTTACAGCAAAAATCAAAGGAGAATTATCAGAAGCACAGATACATACCGCCTTAGTTAAAATACAAAAAAAGCATGCATTACTAAGAGCAACAATAGATAATAGCAACGAGAAGCAACCACTCTTTGTTGAACAGAAAAATATTGACTCCATCCCACTTCGTATCATTGAACGAAAAACGGATCAGGATTGGCTTACCGAATCGGAAAAAGAATGGTATCGTTTATTTGTAGAAAAAAACAAACCATTAGCACAACTAGTTTGGCTCAAAAGCGACTGCGTATCCGAGATTCTTTGGGTCATGCCCCACTGCATCTGTGATGGCACAACAATCGCCAACTTAATGCGCGAGTTTCTTTGTTTACTGGATGACCCATCGTTATCATTAGAAACGTACAAGCCCTACCAGTCTATCCATGAATTCCTGCCTGTGGAATACAGCAGTAAAAACAAAAAATTCAAAGCAGAATTCTATTTAGGGTTGGCGCGATTATTTTTTCTAATAAAACGATGCAGCAAAAAAAAGGCTTCGGACGCCAATTATGCCCTACACTGGAAATTAGATCTGCAAACTACCAATCAAATCATTAAAAAATGTAAAACGAATGGTATCTCGGTACATACTTTTATTTGCGCCGTCTTTATGCAGGCATTTCAACAAATACAAGGGAAGAGTGCCAAGGGCAAAGTAATTAGCCCTGTTGATATCCGTCACTTTATACCAGAAATCAAAGAAGACCATGTATTTGCATTTGCACCTACAGTCGAACTCACGTTGAAATCAGGAAGTCTATTAGAAAATGCAAAAAGAATCAAACAAGACCTCCTGCATAAAATAAACAAAATGAACGTAAGAGAACTTCTTTGGGTAGGCGAACAAATGCACCCCATTGTCCAGAAAATGATAGCCATACTGCGATCAGCTCCAGGTGGTCATGATATAACCCTGTCCAATATGGGTAAACTCAATATACCAGATAACTTCAAAAATTTTGAACTTGAAACACTATATAGTCCTACAGTTGCGTTTCCTTGGCTCAACCCGAACACACTGATTGTAAGCACTTTTAAGAACCAAATGGATTTCATATTGATGTCTAATGCCGATTTTCTAACTAAAGATCAAGCTATTGCAATTAAAGATCAAGCGACGCAATTATTAAACGAGCCTTTATGAAATTTAAATTTCCCACCCCTCGTCCTAAAAAAATAGCGAAAACAACGCTTAGCCGCTTTTTAAGAAAACGTATGATCTATTATGTTGTTCCCAACATCCTGTTCAATACCCTCGTGGCTTATGCTAGTTTTCAGGAAATTGGATTTACACATTTTTTTGAAGGACCGCAAAGTCTTGCACGTCTAACGTTGCCTATGGCCATATTTCTACCGCTGATTCTAACAGTCGATATCATCAAAAGAGTAGCAGTGGCCGCAGATCAAGGTGCCATTGAATACCGTATTGCTGACGAATTGAATAAAAATAAGTTTATGGCTAGGTTAGGTATTCTACACGCCGTAGTAACGGGTCTTTTGATTTTAAGTTTCTTACTCTTTGCACAGTTCAGCTTATCAAAATATTACAAATTAGATCCGCTAGCAATGGCAATTCTAGATGGTGTCCTTGCGGGTATATTATCCGTTCTGTTCACTTATTTACCTATTTGGAAACTAAAAAAACATTTTTATAAGCCCGAACCGGACGTAAAAGTGAGTTCAAATGAGCAGGACTCTATTTTACAGTAAAAATCAAGAACATATACAACACTTATCATATATCTGTTATACTAAGTAGAATTTATCGACAATTGACTTAATTAAAAAGCGCAAAGGGTGTTGCGCTTTTTATTCCAAAATCTAATTTATTTCGCTATAGCGATTGTCTCTATTATCCAGATTTTCATTGATTTTCTTTAATCTTCGACCAATAAGGCTTAATACCACATGCATGACCCCTACCGTTATTAATCCTATCCCCATCCAGATACCAATGGTAATACCTGCTATTAAGGGGTTCCAAAGCAACAAGAATGAAAACAAAACTCCCAAGATACCGGTAAACAAGATCCAGCCCCAATTACCAATTCCAGCACGTTTTATCTCAAATGCATTAGCTATCGTAGCAATAGATCTAAATAATAACCAAACTCCAATAAATACCGATAACATCAATGCTGTCAATCCCGTATTGGCAATAAGCAATACACCAATAAACAAATTCAGCATACCACCAACCAAATGCCAACCCCAATTATCACTGTTCTTACGGTTCGATAATGCATAAAACAATTCAAATACGCCACTGATCAAAATCCCGACACTTAAAAATATACTCAAAGCCAGAAAAGAGCTAAAAGGTGCAGCCGCTGCATAGACACCCACTATAATATACAATATGCCAGCAATTAAAGGTAAATACCAGAATTTTAAAACCTTTTGAACAATACTTTTCTCCATAATTCGTGTGTTTTTAAATGTTAAATATAAATTGGAAGATCATTACTTGTAGATCTACACTGACTATTTACATTAGATTTAGTTATTTTGTTTTAATGATTAAAAAAAACTTTTTAAAAAAAAGTTCAAATACTAAAAATTTTATTTTCATATCTCAAACGAATAAATACTCAATTAACCTTAAAAACCTTTTTTCCATATTGAAGATTTTCATATAACTAGATTCCTTAAATAATAAATTTATACATTTATTCTCACAAGAGAGAAAAAATGCAAGTTAATAAACCCCAGTTATTCAAAAAATGGAAAATGAAATTATCGCTTGAAGTGGTTTTATATGTCAATAAGTCTCTATTTAATATATTGATACCCCATTAAAAAAGGACTACTAACTATTTTTAGGTAATGAAACGGCAAATACTGAACCTTTATTCAACTTACTTTCTACCCGAATAGTTCCTTCATTCAATCGGATAAATTCAGCACAAAGAATTAACCCAAGACCAAACCCCCTTTCTCCTATCGTCCCTTTTGTAGATAACTGAGAGGAGGTAAACAACATATTTATTCGGCGGTCATCCATTCCCATTCCCTCATCTTTAATAAAAATATCAATCATGTTGCCTTTAACATCGGCAAAAACCTTTACACGTCCGCAAACCTCACTAAATTTGATCGCATTGCTCAATAAGTTTCTTAAGATAACAGCCGTCTGATCATAATCAGCAAAAAGACTCATGGACTCAGGAATATTTATATCAACCGTAAGTTGTTTTTGTCGTACAAGGAAATCAAAAAAATGGAATAATTCCAGCACTAAAGGCCGAAGTAAAAAAGTAACTTTTATAGTTTGAATTCCCTGCATCCCCCGCACACTCCATCGTAATAAATTGTCCATAACCGAGCCCAATTGGGAGACTTGATCTTTCAAAAGACCGATAGTTTCGATTCTTTCATTATGCGTCAGCAAATCCTCATGAAACATCTGCAGTAAATTTTCAAGTGTTACCATAGGACTGCGAATATCATGTGCCAAAATTGAAAACATCTTTTCTTTATCCTTATTTAAAGAAAATAAGGCTTGACGCTGTTTTTCAATTTCTTGCTGATAGGTACCCTGGATACTTTTAAAGAAACTCACCACACCGACTATCAATAGAATCCCTACAATCATATTAGTATAAGCCTGTTCTGGAGGAACGGGAGATCCCAGTAAAGGTGGTTGAGGAAATAAAATCACGGCCCCACATGCTATAAAAATTAAAAAACATAAAGAAAACCTGATCCATTTGTTATCAATCATCAAGCTGGTCGTGATCAGCAATGCCACCAGAAAGTATTCGCCACCGTTATGAAAATACAATCCAGCCACAGTATAGATAATTAATCTTGAGATCACCATTACTAGTCGTGCACTCAGATACTTTCGATACTTATTTAATATAAGCACTGTTGTCGCATCGCAAACATTCAATAAATTTAGAAAAGAAAGAAAATAACGTTCATTACCGAAATTAACAATAGCATAACTAAGCATACAGCACATTCCTATCCAATTTAAGATATTGATCAGCTTAGTATACTGAGATTCAACATAAGACATTTCAGGGTCAACCCCTACATTACTAAGCCGATATAGGATATTCTTTACATATACAGATAACGTATTGGCCATTAATTTTTGATGGTTAATTTGGATATTAAATCTAGTACAATTTTCTATTTAGGTACTTTCCTGCTTTATTAAAATAGATATGAAATACTCCCCCATTACAAGAGAACTTCATTATCCGAATTCATTCAAATAGAACATCTACTAAACTAATGAAATACTTTCCGGGTATGATCTCTTCATTTGAATGGAGAAAGTAAACGAGATTCAGAATTTACGAAACAAAACTAGTAAAATTTATAAGGTCTTTCCAACTTTTTATAACTGAACTAAAATTCGACAAAAACACTTCGTATTAAGAGATAAAGAGAGCTAGTCCTATTTCAATGGCCTATGAGAAGAACCTAAAAAATGAGAAACACAAATAAACAAAAAGCACAACGTGAAGTTGCGCTTTTTGTTCTTAAACCTAATTTCAAATCCATTGGCAATTAAGGTAAATTAACCAAAAGATTGTTATGCATAAAATCTATTTAAATATGCGGCATATAACACAGATCATAATGACCATATAATCATTTTTTAAAAAAATTATTTAAAATGATTATGATAATTTAGTCCAACATTTTAATTTTCATATCCTTATATTCGATTTTCATCGGTGGTCCCACATGAACCTGTACACCGATCAACCCTTTTTGCTTCCGATGCAACTCATCATTATCCACAACTTCAGAAATCAATTTTCCATTGATATAATGGGATAACTTATTGCCCTTTGCAACAATTTCAATTTCATTCCAATCGCCCACTTTAACCGCATCCGCCAATTCTTTAGCAGTCGCCAAAGTATCTCGCACGATCAGGGTACTCCAGGCATTTCCTTTCGAAGCGCCAGATTCACCTGCAGTTGGATTCGGTATCTCTGTTTGCTGTCCACGATAAGCTAGCGTAGTACGATTACGTTCCTCATAATTCTGACCTGTATAATGATGTTGACCATCAATATCAGCCTGATACCCCTTCAGTGCATAGGGTAATTCCGTAAAACGTTCACTACGATAATTGATACCACTATTGCCATCAGCAGAAATTCGGAATTGGGATTTTAGTACAAAATCCCCCGGTTCACCACCTTTCCAGATTAAAAAAGTATTATTCTTTAAAGGTTCTGCATCAGCTTTAATTTCACCAATCAATATACCACTCTCCATACGCCAATAGCTACTGTCTCCCTCCCATCCTTTCAATGTATTAGAATCAAGCATTGCGACAAACCCTTCTTGTACTGAACTATCAAGAACGGTATGCTGCCCCTGATCATGTTTCGTATTTCCGGCATTGCAGGCCAGCATCAAGAAAGAAGCTGTAACAGTCAGATAACCATATTTTATCATCTTATTCATCGTTATAAGCTATAGTTTATTTTAAATTAATTGTTCCAGTCGACATCCGTATCCGCCCAACATTTATTTTTAGCAGACAACAAAACTGCCTCACAAACCTTCTGTGTTTCATAAGCATCTCGAAAAGTAGGATGACATTCTTCACCAGTCGCAATGCTTTTAAGAAAATCTGCTACTTGATGCACAAAAGAATGCTCATAACCGATGGATAAACCAGGCACCCACCATTTATCCATATAAGGTTGATCACCGTCTGTCACATGAATCGAGCGCCAACCTTTAACGATTGACTCATCCGCATTATTAAAATATTCCAATTTATTAAGATCATGCAGATCCCAACGTAATGAGCCTTTCTCACCATTAATTTCAAATGTAAAGAGCGCCTTATGTCCTCGAGCATAGCGGGTAGATTCAAATAATCCCAAGGAACCATTATCAAAATGACAGTGAAATATACAAGCGTCATCAATTTTGACATCTTCCATTTTCCCAGTCTCCTCACGTAGACGTTGCTTCACAAAAATTTCTGTCATTGCAGAAACATCTTTAATACCACCATTAAGCCACATGGCCAAATCAATACAGTGCGCTAAAAGATCTCCTGTCACACCAGAACCTGCAGCTTCGGCATCCATACGCCAAAAAGCTCGGCCTCCCTGTGGTAAATTTTCATTTATAGTCCAGTCCTGCAAAAAGTTCGTCCGATAATGAAAAATCTTACCCAACTTTCCACTTTCCACTAGCTGTTTAGCTAGAGTAACAGCTGGCAGCCTGCGGTAATTGTACCATACCGTATTCTTAACTTGACTTGTTTCCACAGCCTTGACCATCTGCGCCCCTTCCTCAAGATTTCTAGACAAAGGTTTTTCACATAAAACCATTTTTCCTGCCGCTGCCGCAGCTACAGCTATTTCCATGTGCATATTATTCGGAGTACAAATATCAACCGCATCAATATCATCACGACTGATTAATTTTTTCCAATCCGTTTCATAAGATTCATAACCCCATTGCTCAGCAAAAGCGATAACCTTATCCTCACTTCTAGAACAAACCGCTTTCAAAATAGGTTTGTATGCTAAATCAGGAAAGAAATCACCAACCCGCTTGTACCCATTGGAATGAGTTCTTCCCATAAATCCACAACCGATCAATCCTATTCTAAGTTCTTTTTTCTTCATAACAATTAGTCTATAACCTTTTACACCGACCATCCATGTGCATTTCGCACTTTAATCATGGTTTCCAGAATTGAATTCCAGGTCTCTTGTTTATGCATCACTTCATTTGGAAACATACAGCCATCCCAACAAATGTGGTCGAAAACTTTGTTTGGGTTACCATTCTCATCGCGCAACCAATATCCAGCATCCTTTACAATATCTAGCTTACCATTCGGATCAGTCGGCAAACAATGTCTTCCCGTTTTATCATGCGAACCCGAGCCAAATACGGTTCCATCATTCTGAGCAACATGAAAATCTATCGTCCATGGACGAAGCTTATCTGTCAAGAATTGAAGACCACGTTCCAGCTCGGCTCTATCTTCCCATTGAAAATCAGTTTTAAGAATCCGGTCCTTAGGTTCATTATACCCCAGTAGATATAAAAAAGTATGAGACATATCTGCCTGAAACCCCATATTATCCCTATCCACCATCTCCAGCATTTCCAGCATCGTTCTCCAACTTTGCATGCCACCCCAGCAGATTTCCCCTTCCGCAGCAAGTCGTTCTCCATACGTAGCTGCTACGTCACATGCACGTCTAAATGTTTCCGCAATTATTTTGGTATTTTCAAGAGGATTTTTAGCCCATTCACCTACGCTTGTAGCCGAGTCGATCCGGATCACGTTATTAGTTCGAATACCTTGTTTTCTTAGTTTATAACCAAACTCACTTGCCTTTTGCACAACAGCTACAAAGCGATCTCGATCTGCTTGAGTACCCATTGCAGAACCACCATCTGGCGACCAGATGGGTGCCACTAAAGTACCGATTTCTAAATCATAACGCCCCACTTTATCTACTAACCAATTTACATTTTCATCTGTAGGATCTAGTTTAACATGTGCACTGAAAAGACCTAAATCAATACCGTCAAATTTGACACCATCAACATTAGCATGAGCTGTTTTTTCTAAAAGCTCATCCAAAGAAATAATAGGTTCATGATCGCCCTTGCCTACAATACCTGGCCAGGTCGCATTGTGCAATTTTGGAAAATTGTTCTTGCTCATCTGTACGTTTTTTATCTTTAGTAATTAAGACTTCATTATCAAATCCGGATTATCAGGTCCAAAATGTTTCAACATGACGATCGGATCTGTTTTCGAATCATTTTTAATGATGACACCTTTCATCGCAGCCGATTCTGAAACAAAATATTCGTCGTAGGTCAACTGCCCATAGCGGATCAGAGCCGGTGTTTCTAAAGTCCAATCATTTAACTTTCCGTAACCCTGCATCATAATCAATCCATAAGCCGCACCATCAGTGATCGTAACAGTTTGACCAGGAAAAACGGTCAATTCTTTTGCGCTAAATGCTGTCGATTTATAGCATATCCATTTCTCACTATAACCAGATTGCTCCATCTCAGCAATTGCCTTGACCGGTTTAGGGTACATAAATCGGTTCTGCATCATATTAGGATCCACATTCAAATCCCAATCAATAATATCCATTAATGCATTATAATCACCATGTTTATCATCAGGCACTCCCTTCCATAACAATTCTTCAGGAATGATCGCCTCATTGACCAAGGATTGATACATCGCAAAAACATCGGAAGCTTTTTGTGGTTCATATGTACACATACTACCTGGAGCATGCAATAATCCAGGAGGGACATCCCAGCCGGTTCCCGGTTCTAAACGGTAGGCTTGCGAGTAATTTGTGATCTTATTATCTCCTTTACTGAAATTTTCCAGGCATTCTTTGATCTGTGCTTTTGAGGTTCCGGGCGCTATACCCATAAAAGTATAAGGAAAATCGCCTCCATGGTTATTTAGCTGTGGAGGAAAATAGTACGCTTCAGGTTTGCCCGCTTGCCCAATCAAAGCCGCTTTCTCATCGTTATGGTGAATATGGTGAGGTAGTGGCCCCATGTTATCAAAGAATTTGGAATACATAGGCCAGCTTTGGTAATCAGACCAGATACGATTTCCAATCAATCTTTCTTTGAGATAAGAAACGCAATCCGACAACAAAAGTTGTTTAATCTCACCATCATGTTCATACACCACGAAACTAAGACCTTCAAATTCACCCGTCAAAGGACCATTTTTCGCAGGAGTAGTAGAAGACAGCCACCGCTCATCGATACCGCCACGTTCACCACCCAATACATAATAATCGTCTGGATGAAGTTTTATCCTTCTTCCAGGTACACAAAATGACCTAGGCACCCAGTTTGGCGCCAATCTAAAAATCCCTTTACCTTGTTCAAAAGCTTTTTCTATATTTTCCATTCCATCGTATTTATGTTTATAATCTACATGTTATCTTTAAAGACCTGAATTTCTTCAAGTGTATCTAATATGCTCAAAGAAAGCTGGTATACTTTTTTTTCCTGAGGTTTAAGAAAAATCAGTTCTTTACGTTCACGCATCATCTTTTGCCCCAACGGTGGATTTGTACCCGGTTCTAATCCAGTCACATATTCCCCAGGGCCCCAGTGTTGCCAATTGGTCAACCAAGGAAGCTGTTCTTTCTTAAAAGTTAGCGCAACCGCAAAACCCAGCTTTTCATTAAACAGCCCACAATGGCTATTTCCTTTCTGATCGCTTTTAGGAGATATAAACACCGCTTCTTCTCCTGCTCCCCGATGATCTTCACGTGGTTCTTGACAGGTTTTAAAATCATAGCCTGCTTTAAATATTTTATTGGATTCACCTGATTCCCGTGGCAGCCATTTTCCATTCCAAAGTAATTCAGTACCCGCATCCACAAGAGGCCAACCAAAGTTAAAGTGGTAGAGCAACAGGTGTGGTGCATCCATATTACCAACATTTTGGACCACATCTTCAATATGTATTGTAGGATCCCCGAGGTAACATCGGATTGTCCGAATCAACTCAATATAATGTCCAAGAGGATGTCCCTGTAGTATCCTCCCAGTGATCGATATTTCAAGATCTCCATTTAACAAATCCGGTTGTTTTATATGAATAATTTCTGCGGGAATATTACTAATCTGATCATGTAGTCCTCGACTTCCAAAAACATCCGCTTCAGGACCACCAACATGAGTAAGTCCACAAGTAACCAACAATCCACCACCAAAAGTGCGTAACCAATCTGCTCCCTTATCCGAAAAAGGTTGCGGTGCAGTTACCCCCAACTTACTGATCCAGCTCAAATTAAATTGGTTGAAATAAGCATCCGCAATATCCATAGCTCGATCTATAACAACTTTAAAACGCAATCCCGTACCTGTATTTATCCAGGCAATACGGGTACCACGTCCCCTTCCATTATCCAAAACCGAAGTCTCGATACCACCGACCTGTGCCACGTGCGACACTTTTTCCAACCAATCTTTCTTTGAAAAATCCACTTTTATTTATTTTTCTTTTTATAAACGTCATTATTCTCATTTCCTCCCGACATGAGGTATGCCATTAGATCCCGTAGTTCCTCAGGATTCAAGACATTTAAAGTCCCTGGAGGCATAATGGATACTTCGGAGACTTTGATGTCCTGAACATCTTTTTTTGCAATTTCCTTCGTTAACTGCGGTGCATAAGGATTTTGCGAAATGGTATAACTCTTTTCACTTTCACCCATCAGTCGTCCCATTTGCTTAGTTCCATCTTTCAGATGAAAAACTTTAGATTCATATTGATCAGAAATCACTTTGCTAGGTTCAATCATCGCTTCCAACATATCTTTAGGAGAGAAACGTGTTCCCAGTTGAGTAAGATCAGGTCCAACCGAACCACCCGAACCTTTCATAGTATGGCAAGAAGCACAGCGCAAGGCAACAAAAAGCTCACCCCCTCGTTTGAAATCACGTATCTCAGTATGACCATTAATATATTTGAGCGCTGTATCGATCTTCCAATCTCTTCCTGGCCCTTTGGCATTCTGAACTTTTTCGGCTAGTCTATTACCCGATTGATTAACCAATGAATCACCAGAAATCTTACTGTAATAGGCCAATTTATCCTTATTTACATGACTCAGTGCAATTTTTCGGGCTTTATCAATAAATCCGATGTAGCTATTGCCTCCTTTGTAACCAAAACCTTTATAGAACCACTTGAAATATTCATCATGCAATTCTGGGGTCCAACCCGTATGTGCAGAACTCAACATCGTTGCTAAAAATATCTGTTGCGCAGGAGGAATATTGGCCAACATGTCAGCGATATCCAGACCATACTGTGGATTACGCAAAATAAGATTGGAAGAACTCATAAAACTGGTATTGGTCGAATCATCCTTTGCTGAGTATAGTAATGGTACAGTCTTAGGTACAACACTCGCATCGCCAATAGCTACCAATACTTTTCCCAGTTCACGATTAACAAGGTTTATCTTCGAAGGATATAAACCCGCTAATCGCTCCGAAAGTAGAATACGTTGCGATTCAACAGGTGTCCCCATTCGAGCTATACTGACCTCATAAACACGCAAGAGATTTAAAAGCATCTGTTGCGGAAGCTTCCTAATGTCAATAGTTGCCAGCTTATTAAACATTTCTGCTTGTAAAGATTGATCTCCATTTCTGGCCAGAGCCAACATCGCTTCGGTGAGACGGAGTACATTTTTTTCCTGAAAAACAAGATGCTTCCATGTATCCACGGGTTGATGCTCCACTGCAATGCGTGCTGCATAACGAATAAAACGATCTGGATCACCAAGGTATTTCCACACTTTCTCAGCAGTGCCTGGTGCAGATGGTTTATGAAATTGTTCAATCTCGCGACGCAAGGCAATCCCCTTAGGAATTTCATTTTTCGTTTTCTTAGGCTCAATATCAGCATGTCCCTTATAATACACGCGATAAAGATCAGACTCCAACTTTCTCCCCCCTGTCAAAAAGTATAAAGCACCATCAGGCCCAATCTCTCCAGATGTCAATGCAAGTGGAGATCCCGATATAAATTCTTCCGCTTTTGCCTCATAAGTCGCTCCTTTTGGTGTTAACTGAACAGAATAGATAATACCAAAGCTCCAGTCAAATGCCAGAAGACTATTTCTATACTTATCCGGAAATTTCGCTTTGCTTGCATAGAGAAGATTCGTTGGCGAGCCCTGTCCGATATTCAGCGTACCAGGTAGGTTATCGGGGTAACTCGGATCCCACTTGGCATTACCAGTCCTCCATCCGTACTCAGCACCACTTGTTACATGACAGATCCTTGTTGGGCGATACCAAGGCATCCCAAAATCCCATTCCATATCCGAATCGTAGGTAAACATTTCGCCATCATCATTAAAAGTAATATCAAACGGATTTCGATACCCACCACTAATCATCTCCCAGTGTTTACCTTCAGGATCAGTTTTAGCAATCCAGCCCCCCGGTTCTTTACGATCGGTGGCATGACCCTGTGGATCTACGATATGAGGTAACAAATTATCGTGATGCCAGTTTGAGGGTAAACGATAGGCATCCATCTTGGGCAAATCAGTATGATTACCCGCAATTAAATATATCGCCGAATCAGGTCCAAGCACAACACTATGCGGTCCATGTTCACCCTCACCATTTAAGGCCAATAATTGTGTAATCTTATCCAGCTTATCATCCTGATTTGTATCCTGTAAACGGTACAAACCACTACCTTTCGAAAGCTGCTCATCCGGATTATGGTTCACCACCACATATAGACTGTTATGGGCCCATAACAAACCTTGAGCAAATCCAATTCCTACTTTCGTCGAACTAGTATCAGCCGGATTATCTAATGGAAAATCTAACTTTTCAATCTTAGGTTTCATCGTACTATCTGAACCTATAGGTGGCAATTCGATACGGAACAATGCTCCATACTGATCCGAGGTAATCATCCTCCCTTTATCATCAAAGGTCATCGCGACCCATGATCCCTGTTTATTATCCGACGGGCTATAGATATGATCTACTGCAAAACCCTCAGGTAAAACAATTTTCTTAGTCTTCGGATTCTCATCCTTAGTACCTTCATCTTTAATTTGTTCACGACATGCCCCCGCCAAAATGAGCAGGAAAATGGCAAACAACACGAGCTGCATGTTATTAATTTTTCTCATTGTTATTTGTTAAGCTGATATATTGTTTTGATTTAGATCATGGATTAATACCCCGTGTTTTGTGAAATCCCATTGGTTAGCACTTCACGCTGTGGAATAGGAAACAATAACTTAAAGGGCTGCACATTATAGGAAGCCGAACTTAAGCGCGAAAGACGTTTTTTCTCTTCCACTCCGTGAGCATTTAAGACTTCTTCCGCTTTTCCCATACGTAACAACTGGTACCATCTATGGCTCTCAAAAGCAACCTCGACACGCTGTTCCTTTGCAATAGCATCCCGTAAACCTTCCTTGGTCAAACCTGATAAAGGTTCCAATCCTGCTCGTTTACGTACCAAGTTTAAGTTTAGATAAGGATTTCCAACCCCAGACTCATTTTGCGCCTCTGCCAACATCAATAAGACATACCCATATCGGTATACTGGCCAATTCTCATTGGACCGTCCATCTTCAATATAAGGTGCATGATAAAATTTCTTGATGAAGGGCATTTTTCCACCAAAAGCGATTGCCTCTTGATAGGACGCATTTGAAGGATCATCGAACAAGGCTATTGATTTATCCTTCCGCAAATCCCCCGCTTCATATAGGTTATATATACTTGGCGTTGGAATATTAGATCCACCAAGATTTCCAGAATACCCCACTAACTTCAACTTGCCATTTCGGGGTCCGAACATATAAATAAAATTACTATTCTCACCTTCAACAGATTGATCATATTGCACTTCAAAGACAGACTCCTCATTATTTTTATTATTCGGGTTGAAACAGTTGGCATAATCAGGCAATAAAGCATAGCCCAATTGCGTAACCTCCTGAAAAGTAGAAGCTGCTTCAGCAAATTGCTTTCTTGTTAAGTATACCTCACCCAACAGCGTCAAAGCAGCCCCTTTAGTAATCCGTCCGGCATTATTCTTATCATAGCTATTTGGTAGATTTGCAACTGCATCCTTAGCATGTTGTATAATTACACCGTATACTTCTTCGACCGATGCCTTACCTTTGGTAAAAGCATCCGTTGGATTCGCAACTTCCTTCGTGTGTAATGGAATTTCTCCGAATAAGCGTACCAAATGAAAGTAGGTGAAAGCCTGTAAAAACTTCACTTCACCTATATATCGCTTTTTCAAACCTTCGTCGGCAAAAGAAACCTGATCAATTCGGCTAAGGATAACATTAGACTCTTGTATAACACTGTATAATGTTGCCCATACAGTATTGATATAATTATTTGAAGAGGTTATCAAAAATTCATCGATCTCTTCCCTTTGTTGCGCCCCTCTATCGGTTTCATCATATTGATAGTTGGTATTATCAGCAACCATTTCAGTCATCGCCCAAAAATCACTGGTATACAAACCTTGTAAGCGGCCATAGACCCCGTTCACAGCGCGAAGGACTTGTCCTTCATTTTCATAATAATTATCACCGCTGGAAAATGTATATGGTTTAACATCTAATAGGTGATTACATGAGGAAAGGATAAGTAGTCCCAAACTCAATAAAATATATTTTATGTTCATAACAGTAGACTTAAAAATTGAAATTTAATCCGAGTGTATAGATTCTTGGAACTGGATAAGCAGAGTAGTCAAGTCCTTGCACCAATGGACTAATATCACCTCTATTAATGTTGGTCCCTTCTGGATTACCATCATACCCCGTAATCAAGAAAGGATTTTGAATATTTCCATAGACTCGAATGTCCTTGATCACTCCCTTTATACTTTTAGGAAATGTATAACCGAAATTGATATTACGGATCCATACATAATCCGTTTTCTCTATAAACAAGGAATGCGTATCGCGATACATAACACGTCCTCTACCTGTACCATTTGTCGTCGGAACTAATCCACTACCAGGATTTGCTTCAGACCTCCAACGATCTGCGACCTCTTTACGTACATTAAAAACCCCATCAATATTATCCGTGTAAAAACGCGTGGCATGCAACATCTCTTGTCCCATTGATCCGACCATCAGCACACGCAGGTCGAAATTTTTATAAGAAAATGTATTGGTCATACCCCACGTAAAATCAGGATACGGATTGCCTATGACGTCAAAATCATCGTTCGGTGTAATCTCTCCATCGCCATTCACATCCCGCATCCGTAGATTTCCTGGAATAGCCCCTGGAAATGAAGCATATTTCTCTAGGTCAGCTTGATTTTGATAAATTCCATCAACCACATAGCCGATGATCATACCAACAGGCTGTCCGATTCGGGTAACATTAGTAAAGTTTCCTTCCGAACTTGCCCCAGAGAAAATCGGATCAGTGCTTCTTCCTAAAGCAATCACTTTATTCCTATTGAAGGAAATGTTGAAATCAGTATTCCATTTAAAGTTATCATTGGTAATATTGATGGAACTAACAGAAAATTCAAAGCCGGTATTTTCAACATCCCCTCGGTTTTCTGTTACAGAAGAAAAACCAGAGGACTGGGGAATCGGCGTATTTAACAATAAGTCTAAGGTATTACGCTTGTAATAGTTTGCTGCAATTGTCAGACGGTTATTTAAAGTCGCAAAATCTAAACCTATATTTAACTCTTTCATCTTTTCCCAACCTAAGAAACTATTACCTAAGCTGTTCATAATACGACCTGGTGCCAAACTACCACCAAAGACATAATTACCCGTTCCAATACTACTTAATGGCGCATAATTAGAAATATTGAAATTACCACTTCTACCGTATGATGCTCTAAGTTTCAATTCATCAACCCAAGTCGCATCTTTTAAGAATTTTTCTTCTGACAGCCGCCAGCCTAGTGCAACAGACGGAAACGACCCCCATCGATTATCTTTACCAAATCTCGAAGAACCATCCGAACGGAAAGATGCGGTCAGGATGTATCTATCTTTAAAAGTGTAATTTACACGGGCCAAGTAAGAGATTAATGCCCAATCTTCAATGCCCGTACCACCTGTGATCCTAGCCGCTGCATTTAAGGTCTGAATATCATCATCCGGGAATTGCGACCCATTGAACCCTGCCGACTTATCTTTTTGGGACTGAATGGAGTAACCCGCCAGCGCACTTATTGCATGACCATTATCCGAACTGTAATCATAGGTTAATGTATTCTCATTTGCCCAATTGATATATTGACCACGTGTATAATTTCCACTGGGAATCGACGGTCCTGGAGCATTTTGGTTTGCTAGAGTTGAAGGTCGAAAGTATTCACCACTTTCATCCTGATAATCAACGTTAAAAGTTGTCTTAAATTTTAGTTTAGGAAGAATGCTATACTCCGCATAGGCACTCATCAACACCTTCATTTTACTACTTTTATCGACACGTTCATTCAAGAACATAACCGGATTTGGGTTTCCAAAAGTACCCGGCGAAACGATATATGGATTATAAGTACCATCTGCATTATAGATCGTAGAAACGGGGGTGGAAATTTCGAAAAACTCATCCCTACCCTGCCCACTAACACCTCCTTTGAGATAAGATAGTGTAGGTGCAATATTCATCCCCAATTTTAATTTATTAGAGATATTGGCATCCACATTGCCTCGGACAGAAAACCTTTCAAAACCAGTATTCAACATCACCCCAGATTGATTCAGATAACCTGCGGAAACAAAAGAGCGCACCTGTTCATTTCCACCACTAAAACTCACATTAATATCAGACATTGGCGCAATTCGGGTCACTGCATCATACCAATCTACACCAGCCCCTAAAGCTTCAGGATTACGATATTCCTCTGGAATATCATTTAATGTAGGCTCTCTACCTTCCTCATATCGGATTTTATCTTCGATTGCCTCTTTACGAAACTGAGCAAATTCCATAGCATTCATCATATTGGGACGACCTTTTTTTGGTACTTCCTGAATACCTGAACTCGCCGCAACATTGATCTTCAATTTTCCAACTGTACCCTTTTTCGTATTGATCAAGATAACACCATTAGAACCTCTCGATCCATAAATCGCTGTTGCAGATGCATCTTTTAATACAGTCATAGATTCGATATCACTGGGGTTTATTGCCGTCAAAGGATTTGAGCGTTCGCTTGAAGAAGACGGAACCGGAAATCCATCAATAACATATAATGGCGATCCTCCTGCTCCGATAGCACCAATTCCACGTATACGAATCCTGGGACCACCTCCTGGTGTTCCATTGGAGGTACTTACCTGAACACCTGAAATCTGGCCCGTTAAGGCTTGATCAGGACTAGCAATAGCTTGCCCCCGAACATTATTCATCGATACCGATGCGATAGATCCAGTAACATCCTTTTTCTGTTGACTACCATATCCCACCACCACAACTTCATCGATGTCTTGTGACATACTGATTAGTGTAACGTGCTGCTCACCTGCTTTTGTAATCACAATTTCTTGGCTAGAATAACCTATATTCCGAAAAGACAAACTTTGGCCTTTCTTTAAAGTTATGACATAGCGCCCGTCCTCAGCAGTAGATGTGGCAACATCTGTACCTTTGACCTGTATAGTAACACCCGAGATAGGAAGTCCCTTTGCATCACGTACGATACCGCTAACAGTAATTTGCTCTTGGATATTGCTACGGGTAATTCTAGCTGAATTACTATTAAAAAGCATTCCATGATTTTCCTCCAAATCAAAGACAGGAGCCGAAGAACTCACCACTGAAGCTTGAATCTGAGACAGTTGAATATAAAATATTCCAGACAATAATAATGATGCTTTCAAAAGACTAGAACGTCCTAGTAGCGGATTTGAAAATTTTTCAGTCTGTGTTCTACATAAATTTTGGACTGTAAAATTCTCAGTTATTTTTTTGTTAAATTGATCATATTGCATAACTTTGCAAGGTTTGATGGTTTTAAGATTAAGAGTTTAGACGCTCTCTATTAATTTAAAATAAGGCCTTAAATGCATACCGATGGTGCTAGAACACTATCGGTTTTTTATTCAAGCTCGTTCTTAGTACGATTCTTCTCCCATACCTAAACCTCCTTTTTTATTAAAGTTTTTCATTCTATATTCTATTAAAGATATTAGGAACCAGGACAAAAGGCACCTATAAGTTGTTTATAATCAAAAGTATAAGGGTTGCTTTTTTTAGCTACCTCAAATATAAAAATCCGATATAGCTTAAGCATCCTGCACTATCCTGACTGACAATAAAAAATTAAAAGCAATTTGTTAAAAAGGGCTAATCAACGAAAGTAGAAGCATGTTTTTATAGAGAATCACCCATTTTCATTTCACAACAGGTAGATTGATGACATACTAAATATGGTTCTTTTAATGTCACAAATAGCCACATAAGATTTCTGTAGGGCTACATTAATCTTTTTGATGGATTCCATATTGTTACTTTAAGCTTATGGGGAGAAAAGATGGATAATCTATCGAATAGTTACTTGAGCAGTCTCTTTATCCACGTCAAATATGTTTCATTTTTGGTAAAATCATTATGTCCTTCGCCAGGAAGGGTGATAAACCGATCTGTTGGTTTTATAAATCTTGATAATTTCTTTGAAAAACCATAATATACAGCATCATCAGCATCTCCGTGTATCAGAACTAACTGGTAGGTTATTTTCTTCAAATAGCTATAAATTTCCAACTTAAATGAGTTATTTACAATTTTAAGAACTGGTACCAACTGATGTATCCAATCCGCTATTGAATAATAAGGAGCTTGTAAAATTACCATTTTCGGCTGGTTGTGAGCACTAAGGAATGATGCCGCTCCAGACCCAATGGATTGCCCTATTACCACTATTCTGTTTTCACTATATTTGGCTTTTAAAGTGTCATACATCAATTATACATCGTCGTATAATTGTTCCTGATTGGTCACTGTTCCCCCACTCTTACCATAACCCCGATAGTCCAGCAAGCAGAAATCATAACCTATTTTGGTATTTACACAAACGTAGGTCCTCTCTTTAATTTTTAGGTGCAGCAAACGAAGATCAGATGATTAACAAATTATACTTTTTAACATTATTTGTTCAGTGTTTGTTCAGTGCTTGCTCAGTGATTACTCAGTGTAGACTGTATCAATATTGACTGATTACTGTCTAAAAATTGATTAAAAATTGCTATTAGCTAAAATTTGGTATTAGGATGTTCCCCTTTTAATGTTTATCTTGATTATCTGTAAACTAATCAGGTAATTATGGCAATCATCAAAAATGGCGTTAAGAAGACTGTTTCCGGGAAAGCAGGTTCTGTTGTGTTTGTCTTAACGAAAACAGGAAATTATTTGCGTTCTCTTCGTCGCGTTAAAAAATGAGCACCTACACCTGAGTAACTGCTGAGTAGAACACGCTTCAAAATTGTTAGGTCGCATACTTAGTATGTTAAATCCCATTATCAATATTGGTTATAAGGCATACAGCTATCCTAAGCGGGCATATGATGTGGCGATGTCTTATGACTTGAACGAAACACTTCATACTTTTACTTGGTATAGAAATTTAGTAATAACCCGTTGTGCATTTTAAATAATACTGATTTTTAAATTATTGATATTTCTGATGAATATATTTTTGCCTATGTATTAAATGATGTTATAGCTATAATCTTGGTCAAGATTCTGGTTTTGAATCCATCGAAAGATTTAACATAATTAAGCCTTATCATGAACTGATCACACATTTAATGAAGGTAAGCGTAATTGGATAGCAATGTTATAAAAATAGGCTAACTTAGCTATATGAAAAAGATAACTTTAATACCTTGTTTATTTTTGTTTCTATTTTTGTTTTCTTGCCAAAATGAAGCTAAAAAAACAGTGATGTTGCTATACAGTGGCATTTGTAAACCTACTGTTCACTTGCTATTCACTTTATAAGTCCTCATCGCACTTTCAATTTGACTCTCTTCTGTTATGTCAGGATATAAAAATAACTCGGCACCTGAATGCTATTCACACCGGACACTATTTTCAGTCCTACTGCTATTGGTCCTTTGGGAAACATAACTATACTTGTTACGTCTACCTTTAAAAATGAAATGAAATGAATTTTTCTTTAGTTTCACAAGTGATGGTTACTTATTGTTCAATTTCTGTAAACGTTCTTTTGCTGACGGGATGATATCATCTTTTTCTTCATAATTTTCAATTACACTTTCCAACGTACTCTTCGCCTGCAAAGTATTGCCTTTACGCGCATAGCTATCAGCAAGCAATAGGAAACTCTTGGCTTCCCAGTATGCATTTTCTTCCTCACTATTAATCACCTCAAAGGCAGTTTCAATGGCTTTGTCGTATTCCTTGTTATCATACTGCAGTTGCCCAACACGGTATCGCGCTTCTGCTCCAACCGACTTTTGGCTCTTCAGAGCAGCCAGATTGAGTTCCTTCATGGCAGACACGATGTTCTTCTGTTGTAGCAATACCCTTCCACTGTATAAATGAGCTTTAGCAATTTCCTCCTGCGATGCGCCATCGTAATCTTTTATCAACTTCGCATACTTGGCCACCTGCTCCATGTCGCCGAGTTCGAAATAACACATCATCAGGTTACTTATTGCGTAACCATAGTTCTTTTTATACTCTGAATTGAGTTCTAATTTTTTGAGGTGCACAATCGCCTCGTTGTATTCTTTTAGATCAAGATATAGGGCAGCCACTGTCAGCAAGGTGTTTTCCGTATACTTGCTTGTCCAGTCGTTAAGGATGATATTCAGATCGTGCAGTGCTTCCTTTGGATGCCCAGTGCGGTACGAACTCACCCCGCGGATGTAACGGGCATATTTTTCTTGTTTGGGTTTAGGAAATTTATCAAAATACGCATTGATGGCTTCCACCGAAGCTGCGTATTGCTGCTTGGCAAACAGAGATTGGGCTGCTTGAAAAGCCATATTATCTTGCTCCGCAGGGCTCAGGTTACTGACATTGGTGCCGATTGCGTAATGAATATAGCTCGTAGCATCCCCTTGGTCTAGGTAGATGTTTTCAATAAAACGCATCGCTTGCTGTGCCTCATTGGTTTTGGAATATTTCTCCACAACACTTTTGAAAGTGGCTTTCGCCGCTTCTGAATCATCTTTATTATACTGCACGAGCCCTATGGTCATCAATGCGCGGGGCACATAGCTGCTGCGCGGGTACTTTTCGATCATCCGTTGCAGACCATCGATAGCGCGATCATAATCTCCCGTAGTGAAATAGGTATAGGGGATCTCAAAGGCGGCGTCATCTGCATAATTCGAAGCCGGAAATTGTTTCAAAACAGACTGCAGGATCTTTAGCTTGGTTTCATGGTCTCCCTGCAATCCAAAGATAACACCTCGTTGGAACAACGCATAGTCCTGATTGGAAGTTTTACTGTTGATAAGCTGATCATAATATTGGTTGGCACGGTCGTAATTGCGCATAGACAAATACGAATCGCCCAAACGTGCGATTACGTCATGACGTATATTTTCATCTAACGAACTTCCCTCGACAGCCAAAAAGCGCTCAAAATAATCGGCCGACATACTAAAACTGTTATTTCTGAACGCCGCATAAGCCAGCCCATAATTTGCATAATTATATACGTCGGTATTTTTTGCAACAGGCAACCGTAAGAACCGGGAGAAGTTTTCTACCGCCTCCCCATATTTGCGCACTTCATACATCGCTTCCGCTTTCCAATAAGTAGCCAGCGCGGCCATTTTTGCATCGATCGGAAATTTTTCAGATCTCATGAATGTCGATATGCTATTTTCGAAAGCGCGCTCGTTATAAAACTCCAATCCGCGATAGTAAGTTGCTTTTTGATAAGTAGCATCGACTTCCCGCCCTCTATCTTTCAACGACTCCAACAGACTTACTCCAGTATGGAAGTTACTCGTCCCCAACAGGATTTGAGCCGATAATATTTCCGCACTTTCCTGTGCTTGAGCGCCTAGTTCACGCCCCCCATATTCTTGAGCAATATATTTTTCCAGAACTTGCTGAGCGGCTTGGGTGGAGTCCATTGCATACAAGATTTTGGCATAGTTAAATTGCGCATCTGCTTTCAATTGGGGGTCGAAATCTAGTCTCATCGCTTTGACAAATGCATTTCGTGCGCGTTGCTTATCGCCGGTTTCCAGTGCAATATGACCCAAAGTTATGATCGAACCCTGATAAAAGGCATCCGAAGCTTCCAGCGACTCCAAAATAGAGGCCGCTCTTGGATATTCACGTGCCTGGTAAGCCAGATAGCTGATACGGTAACTATCAATATTGCTGCGTGAAGCGTTTGGATGCTGTTTAAGCAATATAGTGTAATAAGCTTGTTTGAACGTCTTATTTGCAAAATAGGTAGCTGTGGCTATTTGACGTAGCTCCGTCTCAATGGCCTCCCGATTGATATGACTCATATCTGGGCTCCTGCGAACCTTTACGGCATCGGCCAGAACAGGTCGGTAGTCGCGTACGACATCAATGGAATCCATCGTTTGCACTTGCTCTGCATTTAGTTGCTTCTCTACTTCCTGCCCATAACCCGTAACCACCAGAGCGGAAATCATCCCGGTAAACAGGTATTTGAAGCCAATTATTTTTTTCAATATCATTATTCGTCCGTATTTCTGAGTTTTTCCAAACGTTCCTTTGCCGAGGAGGCAATAGTGTAATCTTCCTTAGCTAACAAGCCAAAACTAAATAATTCCAACCATATTGAGTAAATCGTCATGGAAAAAATTGAATCCTAAAAGTCAATTTATAGATCATCACCATCTCGTTTCCGCGATTTCCAATTTCTTTGATTGCTATCGGCAACTGAATTGACACAATAATGGAGCCAAGAAGACAGATCGAGGGAAAGAGATCACTTTGTGACAAACAGCACAAAAACGAATGTTAATTGTTGAGCATATTTCAAAAATCAAAGATTAGTATAGAAAATGAGTAACCGAAGTGGTCATTTTCTTAAGGTTTGAAGTATATTGATCGGGAGGCTAGAATACTTTAAGCCTGTTGGTCATAAGCTTATTCCAAAAGATCCTGCGATTTGAATGTGCATGTAAACAAAAAAGCCCTAACTTTCGTTAGAGCTTTTATTTTCTTGGTCGGGGTGGCAGGATTCGAACCTACGACCTCCACATCCCAAATGTGGCGCGATACCGGGCTACGCTACACCCCGAAAAGGTATCCCCTTTTGTTTACTGTGATGCAAATATACAGCGTTTTTTCAATCTGTCAAATATAATTTTAACATTATTAAATAAAAGCCTGATTTATTGAGAAATAAAATATCAGCATTCAATTCGATAGCATTTAAATTCACATCCTAACCTCGATGTGTAAAACTTTTTAAAATATATCGTGACCAAGGGTCTAAATATTAAAAGTGTTTTTCTATCTTTGCAACAAACTAAGGCAGCTCAATATTTTTTGAAAAAAGTATTTCTTAAAGTAAAAAAAAAGCTGTAATATTGCATTCCGATTTTTACAGGCTAATAATCGTATTTAATTACTCATAATCATGGATTTAGTAAAATTTGTAGAAGAACAAGCGGTAATCAGAAATGAAGTTCCCGCATTTAAAGCAGGAGACACCATAAGCGTTCATTATAAAATTCGCGAGGGAAATAAAGAGCGTATCCAAATTTACCAAGGTGTGGTTATCCAATTGAACAGCGAAGGTGTTAATTCAACTTTCACTGTACGCAAAATTTCAAATGGCATTGGTGTGGAACGTATCTTCCCTATAAATTCGCCAAACATTGAAAAAATTGTAGTAAACAGCTACGGTAAAGTACGTCGCGCTAAATTATTTTATTTACGTGGTCTTACTGGTAAAGCTGCTCGTATTAAGTCTAAAAGAATCTAATTACGACTACACAAGTATAAAAAAAGGCATTGAATTCAGTTTCGATGCCTTTTTTTATTGCCATAAATCCCCAATATAGCAACATTTTCTTTACAAGTCAAAAACTTCTTCCATGCTAAATCTTTTTAGTTTATCTTATGACCTGAAAAGTATTATATGAACAAGTCTATTTTTACCCTCGTATTCCTGTGCTGTTTCCTGAACAGCTATGCCCAAAATTCAATTCAAGATTTTTTAGCACTACAGTCCATTCCAAAAACATATCCGGTACTTAAAATCAGTGAACCGTTAATAATTGACGGTAAGGACGATGAAATTAGCTGGACAAAAGCAAAAACAATTAATAATTTTGAAGATATTCAAGGTGGCGAGCACAAAAAACCTTTGTATAAAACCGAAGTAAAAATGCTTTGGGATTCCACCTACCTATATGTGTACGCAAAACTGTATGAACCTCATATTTGGGCAGATATCTACAAGCACGATGAAATTGTTTATCTAAACAATGACTTTGAAATATTTTTAAAACCCAATTTATATCAAGCAGAATATTACGAAATAGAGGTCAATCCATTACATACCATTTTCGATCTTATGTTACCAAAACCATATCGATTCGGGGGTCAGGCCATTACACATTGGGATGTTAAAAATCTAAAATCTGCAGTACATATCAATGGCACCCTTAATAATCCCCAGGATATAGATACATACTGGTCTGTTGAATTTGCAATTCCACATCAATCATTATATGCTTTCGGTAAATCATCAATGCCTAAAGCAAATGATTACTGGTTATGTAATTTTTCACGTGTACAATGGCAACATGATATCACAAATAATCATTACAGTAGAAAAAAAGAAAATAATAAGCCCTTAGCTGAAGACAATTGGGTATGGTCACCGATCGGTTTAATTAATATGCATTATCCAGAAAGATGGGGATATATACAATTTGTAGAACAAGCACAAAAGCAGGAAGCAACACTTCCAAATAGTTATGCCGTCACTAAATTAGCTTGGAATATTCATTATTTACAACAATTGTTTAAAAAGGAAAATCGTCGATATAGCGATCAATTAACGAAACTTTCATTATATAATCAATACCTACTACCCGCTTTGAAAGATTATGAGGTCACTTTGGATCTAAATAAAGACAAACAAAGTTATAGTATGAAGATCAAGGAAAAACAGTCAAAAAAAATTCAAGTATCCTTAGATAATAGAGGTAATTTTGATCTTTATAACCAGTAACTCTACCATAGCTTATCTGAACGTCTGCATCAATTCAAAAAATGCTATTCACACAACTGGTATAACGCTATAACAATAATTTGTAGAAACAAAATAACGCAGAAACATAAACTAATATTGCTATTTTTACAGCAACAATGTATAAGAACATATCTTTTTTTCCAAATCTAAATGCGTTCCGTTTTTTTGCCGCACTCCTCGTTCTATTTCACCATGGAGAAGTCATTCGGACAAAAAATGATTTCATCACCTATGAACATTTTAGTTTTTTTCAAAATGGAACTACTTCTGTCAAATTTTTCTTTGTCTTAAGTGGTTTCCTCATCAGTTATTTGTTACTGAAAGAACAAGATCAGAAAAAGACAATATCCATTAAAAATTTCTATCTGAAAAGAGTCATTCGCATCTGGCCTTTATATTTCTTATTAGTCGCCATAGGCATAGTTATCTTCCCTTTTCTATTTCAGGTCTTACATATTAACTATTCATTCCCCTATACCATGGGACAGGTCTGGTTGTTATTTGTTTTATTTTTACCCAGTATCGTCACCTTTACCTATGGCTCACATCTACTCGAACCCCTATGGTCTATCGGCGTTGAAGAATGGTTTTACATCATTTGGGCACCCCTATTTAAATGGATAGACAACAAGTTTGCTCTTATTATAGGTATACTTCTACTCAAAATTCTTTTACTGATACTATGTTTTAACAACATCATTACAGACGTACTTGTTGTGCATCTTATCAAAACTTTTGCTTTCGAATCAATGGCAATTGGTGCACTTGGAGCTTATTTCCTATACCACACCAATATAAACTTACAGGCTTGGTACAAAAAATATGCAGTGGTCAATTGCTTTTTATTAGCCTTATTATTTTCATTCTTATTCTTCCGAAATACATGTATAGCATTTATTGGATCAAATATTTTTGATCATTGGATCTTTTCATACATCATCCTAAATGCACTCTTTCTCAATCTCATTCTGTTTATCGGTATCAGATTAAATTCTAAATCATTTTTCAACAATACTTTTTTAGACTACGGAGGCAAAATCTCCTATGGAATTTACATGTATCATATGATCGTGATCTTTGCCGTTATTCATTTAGGGAAAAAACATTTACTAACACTTGATCCCTACCTAAGTTTTCTGATTTTCTACAGTTTAGTTATAGCAGGTACATTTATAACAGCACATTTATCAAAAAAATACTTTGAAGATTTTTTCATGAAGTTTAGATCTAAATTGAATTAGCAAAGATTAAACCTCATGCAACCGTCATGTCAAAAAATTAGCGTTTTAAAATTAAAGACAAAAAAAAACGTCGTCTTCCACAAATATTCTTATCTTTGTATCCCGTACATAAAGCAGATATTTAGGCCATTTTAGGCCTTATATTTTGAAATCCATTATTGATATGACTAAATATATTTTTGTTACGGGCGGCGTTACTTCGTCGTTAGGGAAGGGTATTATTGCATCCTCTCTTGCTAAACTTCTCCAAGCACGTGGCTACAAGGTTACGATTCAAAAATTTGACCCTTACATTAACATTGATCCAGGAACATTAAATCCATATGAGCATGGTGAGTGTTACGTAACGGAAGATGGTGCTGAAACAGACCTTGATTTAGGCTATTACGAACGTTTCTTAAACGTACCTACTTCACAAGCTAATAACGTGACGACAGGTCGTATTTATCAATCTGTTATTCAAAAAGAACGCGCAGGTGAATATTTAGGAAAAACAGTTCAAGTTATTCCTCATATCACAGATGAGATCAAAAACCGTATGCGTTTATTAGGTGAAACAGGAAAATATGATATTGTCATCACAGAATTAGGTGGTACAGTAGGTGATATCGAATCTTTACCTTTCATCGAAGCAGTTCGTCAGTTAAGATGGGAATTAGGCACTCATGACTCTGTCGTAATTCACTTAACATTAGTACCTTACTTAGCAGCAGCTGGTGAATTAAAAACAAAACCAACACAACATTCTGTTAAAACATTGTTAGAATACGGTATCCAACCTGATATTTTAGTTTGTCGTACAGAACATAAATTGACGCAAGAAATTCGCAAAAAATTAGCATTATTTTGTAATGTCAATATTAATGCTGTTGTAGAATCGATTGATGCTCCTACTATTTATGACGTTCCTTTAAATATGTTGAAAGAACAATTGGACAAGACTGTTCTTGCTAAATTGAAACTTTCAAATAAGAATGAACCAGATTTAGATAGCTGGAAAGCATTTTTAGGAAAATTAAAAAATCCTACTAATGAAGTAAATATCGGATTAGTGGGTAAATATGTTGAATTACCAGATGCATATAAATCTATAGTCGAAAGTTTTATCCACGCCGGTGCTGCCAACGAATGTAAAGTAAAATTACAATATATTGCCGCGGAAAGTGTAAATGATCAAAATGTCCAAGACAAGTTGAGCGAAATGGATGGCGTACTTGTTGCTCCTGGTTTTGGTGAACGTGGATTAGACGGTAAGCTAGCCGCTATTAAATATATACGTGAAAACAATATTCCTTTCTTTGGAATTTGTTTAGGCATGCAGTGTTCAGTAATTGAATTTGGCCGTAATGTATTGGGATTAAAAGATGCAAATAGCACGGAAATGAATCCAGATACACCACATCCAGTGATCAACTTAATGGAAGATCAAAAAAACATCACTAACATGGGCGGTACAATGCGATTAGGTGCATACGATTGTGATATCAAAAAAGGTACAAAAGCATTCAATATATACGGAAAAACGAGAATCTCCGAACGTCACCGTCACCGTTATGAGTTCAATAATGCTTATTTAGAGCAATATGAAGCAGCTGGAATGATTACTTCAGGGATCAACCCAACTTCAGGATTAGTAGAAATTGTAGAGTTGAAAAACCATCCTTTTTTCGTAGCAGGACAATTTCATCCAGAATTAAAGTCAACTGTTGCAAATCCTCACCCACTTTTTGTTAGCTTTGTAGCCGCTGCTTTGTCGAATAAGAAAAATAAGATACAAAAGCAGGAAACAATTAAGTAAGTTTAATTTAAAAAAATGGATAGAAATACCCTTATTGGTTTACTTCTGATGTTCGGAATTATAGCCGGTTCATTTTACTTAATGAAACCGTCCGACGTAGAAATAAAAAAAGAACAAGTTCTACAAGATTCGTTAGCACGTGTTAAAAAAGGTTTAGCACCTTTAACAGACTCGACAAAAGCGAATACACAACTAGGAGCAACACAAGAGGCCAAGCCTCTTGATTCTGCAGCATTAAAACTTCCTTTTGGATCCGCAAAATTTGGAACAGAAAAAATCATTACAGTAGAAAATGATAAAATCATTGCTAAAATAAGCTCTAAAGGCGGTCGTGTAAAATCTGTACAACTAAAAGGTGAAACAAATTTTAATGGAAAACCATTAGTATTGTTTGAAGGTGACCACAATAGATTTGGATTGAAATTTAATGTCGCTGGTGAAAATATCAATACCAACGATTTGTTCTTTACTTCTGAAGATGCTGATGTAAAGATAACAGGCGAAGATTCAAAATCAATTAAATTACAATTAGCTTATGGAGCTGATCAGTATATTGAATACGTATATACCATCAAAGGTAATGGTTTCAATCTAGGTCTTGATATCAACACAAAAGGTATTCAAAACAAGATCGATCAAAAAACAATTGCTTTAGATTGGGAAACGATTTTACTACAGAAAGAACAAAACATTGATTCTGAACGTCAAAAATCTACCATCTATTATAAAGAAGCAGGTAATGTAGACCATTTGTCAGAAGCAAAAGATGAAGAAAAAGAGCTAAAAGAAAAAGTAGAATGGATTGCATTCAAGCAACACTATTTCTCAAACATTCTTTCAAGCAAAACAGGATTCACTACAGCAGATGTAAATGTAAAAACAACAATCGAATCCGATGTTGTTAAACTTTATGCAGCTACAGCACGTCTTGATTATGCAACTCAAAAAGACAACAGTTATTCATTAAACTTCTTTTTTGGACCTAATCAATACAAAACCCTTAAAGCAGAAGGTCATGATTTTCATAAAATCATTAATATGGGATGGGGACCAATGCGTTGGATTAACCAATTTATTACAGTACCTGTATTTGATTTCTTAGACAATTTCCATTTGAGTTATGGTATAGTTATCCTTGTTCTGACATTATTGTTAAAACTGGTATTATCACCATTGACATACAAATCTTACCTATCAATGGCTAAAATGCGTGTTTTGAAACCGCAATTAGATGAAATCAAAGCTAAAGTAGGTGAAGACAATGCAGTATTGTTACAGCAAGAACAGATGAAATTGTATAAAACAGCTGGAGTAAACCCATTGGGAGGTTGTCTTCCATTGGTATTACAAATGCCATTTACAATTGCTTTCTTCTACTTCTTCCCGAATTTATTCGAGCTGAGAGGTGAAAGCTTCTTGTTTATGAAAGATATGTCAACATACGATACCTTATTCTCATTCGCACCGATTTTCGGAGTGAATCACGTATCATTGATGTGCGTATTAATGACTTTAACAACATTATTGACCACTTGGTACAACAATGCGACTTCAGGAGCTACAGGACAAATGAAATACATTGGTTACATTATGCCTTTAATTTTCTTTTTCGTCTTGAATAGTTTCCCTGCAGGATTAAACTATTATTACTTCTTAAGTGCAATCCTAACATTCTTAACACAGTTGATCATCCGTTCAATGGTTAATGATGATAAGATCTTAGCGAAATTAGAAGACAATAAAAAGAATCCAAAGGTGCAAAAGAAATCGTCATTCCAATCAAGAATGGAAGAAGCGATGCGTCAAGCACAACAAAATAAAAAATAACAGCAATTCTATAGTGCTGATTAAAAGAGGAAACCCGAATAGGTTTCCTCTTTTTTTGTATAAAATGTAGCATTCACTCAAACCAAACGTTCTAATTATTGTTAAACAATCATATCAAAAAAAGATAAAAGATGAAATTTAATCAGATTTTAATCATGGCAACGCTGATCGTAGGATTAAGCAGTTGTTCAGTTTTCAAAAAAAATACGAACAAAGAGCATTCGACTACCGAAACTATGCAACTAAAAGGAAACAAGTGGCAACTGATCGAAGTTGATGGAAAAACAGTACCAGCGCAAGTAAACGGCCGTGTCCCCTTCTTACAATTTGAAGACGATAGATATGCTGCGAATGCAGGTTGTAATACTTTAGGTGGAGCAGTAAATATCACAGGAAAAAACAAAATTAAATTTGAACAAGGTATTTCCACGATGATGGCTTGTCCTGAGTTCGAGATAGAACAGGCGCTGTCAAAAAACATTATAGCAGTAGATACCTACACAATAGAAGGAGAAGTATTGAGTTTAAAAAAAGGTGGAAAAACATTAGCTAAATTTACGCTTATCAAAGCAGAAAAAGGTGAGCAAGCACTAGCAGGTACATGGGAATTAGATTATGTATCTGGACCACGTATTGCATTTGAAGGTCTATATCCAAATAAAAAGCCTACGATCAGCTTTGATTTGACAGCAAAAAAAGTATCTGGAAATAGTAGTTGCAATAATTACAATGGAACTTTCAAAACCGAAAACAACCACATTAGTTTTGGTCCACTAGCATCTACTAAAATGGCCTGCGAAGGTTCAGGAGAAAGTGTATACTTCAGCACGCTGGAGAAAATCACTTCCTTCGACGTCAATGGAAATACATTGACTCTGATTATGGGCGATATTGCGATGATGCGCTTCCAAAAAAAATAATAACAATAAAAGATTAAAACTAAACATAGAAAAGCTCCAAATCGGAGCTTTTTTTATGTGATATTATGACGAAAAATTCCAGTTAAAAACAAATTTTATCGATAGGATTACACTGTAAATTAGGTCGCTAAATCGTATATTTGTACATACACAATCTCTTTCATCAACATCACATGAAAAGGTTTTTTAGAGAAATAGCACTATGAAATCGTCGATTAAGATTATCAACAATTACGAATACAAAAAGCTTTTTTTGCCTGATGTAACAGATCATAATCTATTCAATGAAAGCAAAATACAGGTATACCGAATCGAAAATTACCTACGAAGTATTCTCATGCCTGTCATTCCTTACCGTACTACCTTCAATTTCCTAATCTTTGTTACCAAAGGAACTTTAACACAACATCTGGAATCAGGAGCATACACTCTAGCTGAAAATCAAGTGATTAATGTCAAGCAGGGAAATATTACAGCTACATTGGCGATTTCAGATGATGCCGAAGGTTTTTTTGTCGTTTATGAAAACGAAATTGTTACCGACATTGAATTAGGTATCAATGATATCCGATTTTTCAATTCACATCCCTTTACCCCCCTGTCAGAGCATGTCTCGGTATGGATTCAAAAAATGCTTGAACTCTTGGAAGAAGAGCTTTTTACCGAAGGAAAGGTTATGGAGATCTGTGTATCGATGCTACAATGTGTACTTTTAAAAATAATTAAAACAGATTACGAAGTAAAAGCACCGATGAGTAGACAATTGGATATTGCATTTCGATTTAGAGAATTCGTACAAAAATTTCACACTGATCACAAGAATGTTTTATTCTATGCCAACTTATTGCATATATCCGAAAACTACCTCAACAAATGTGTGAAGGAAGCAACCAATAAGCCTCCTAAACAGTGGATCAATGAAATCAGTATACTACATAGTCAAATTTTATTACAGGACGCTACAAGAGATATTGCGGGAATTGCATTCGAAATGAAATATAAGTCCCCATCCTACTTTACACGTTTATTCAAGAAAGTCACCGGTTATTCACCCAGTGATTATCGCAAACACAAATTTCTTTCCGATTAATGCTTCTTTTTATAAGGCAGATTCCAAATCAGATCAACAGCAAGATAATGAACACCAAAGTCCGCTTGACTATAGCCTTTAATTAAATCGCTCATATAGCCTACATCAAGGTGCAAGGGAGTATTCGGAATATCCGTCATGTAATATAAAGCCAAACGCGCTTCCTTATAAGCAAATTTTGACCATTCATCTTTCGGCTCATACATTTTACTTACTGCAAACAGGCCTTCAGCACTGAACGCAAGTTCCTGTTTATTTTTATTAGAGAGTTTCAGATTCATCTGTGTTTTGAGCCTTGTCCGCAATTGAAAATTCTCCTCTGCTTTATTAAAATCCGCAGTAAAAAATTTACGAAATTCCTGTCTGACTGTATTTTTCCATTTCCAGCGCTCACCGAATCTGAAAGTATAAGCATAGCGGCCATACAAGCGAAACTCCTGCTCTACCCCTTCACCATGATAAGGAGCATCTGCATCATATACATTTTGACGACGATAGCTCAAAGCATAACTATATTGCTGGTTCTTAGCAAACTTGTGATATACCTCGTGATTGAGGACAAAAATAGCTTGTTTATGAAAAGGGTTTGAATCATCAGGTGTACTTTTGGTTCCTAGGCCGAGGTAAGTCAAAGCTTCTTTCGTACCAGTACTATCCAGTTGCCTCTTAAGACCAATGGCAGACCAGGAGGCCGTTTTTGCTTTTCCCAATCCAGGAGGACTAATCTGAGCATGAAGTAATAAAAATGGACTGATAACAAGGAAGAGTAAGGATAATATTTTATAAAGAGTATTTTTCATTGATTATATAGTTTTTTTATGACCACTGTTCTATTATATACCTGTACAAACTGATCAATGGCCACTTGACCATTGATCAGTAGTTTGTATAGCAGATCAGTTTTAGTGTTTTAAGACAATCTGCTTTTAAAAGTTTCTTCAAACCGCCCCACAATCCATTTATCCAGACGTTTAACAGGTTCCATAGCCCACATAGCCACTACAAACGGAAAAGTCAATGTCGTCCAACCATAGTGCACAAGCACATGATCACAATAAGTAGCAATCACGACAGCAATAAGAACATATAATCCATCCCGTACACGAGTACCACTTAAAGCAATGCCACAGAGTACAGCATTGAAACTAAACGTTCCGTTGCTGATCATAGTTTCCGATTCATGACCATAATGAGATAGGTAAATGCTGATGATCACCGCGGCGAAAGCATAAAGTGCAGCCATCGGATTGCTCATAAATACTCCAAGGAAAAAGATCAATCCCGCAATCAGGCTTCCTTGAAAGATCACTTGCCCGAAAGCATGTCCCTCGATCAAGAAATCATCCATTTCTTGGATATCCACAAAATGTTGCGATACAGTAGGCATTGCAAGCTGTGGGATACTCAGGATATACAGTGAAATCCAGGTAACAGCTATGAAAGGAAAAGTAAAAGCAGGTAAATTTCTTTTGAGCGCAAAGCCCATCATAAGTGTGGTCAACATGGAACCAAGAATCAATGTCAACCAGATCCAGATGTTCGCCTCAAAATAAAAAACCAGGGCAACACCAAACAAAGAAGCATTAAAACCAAATAAACCATTACTGATATGCTCTTCATCGTATTTCAGTATTTTAGCCGTTGCAACCCCTACAACATTAGCCAATATACCCGCAAAGCCCATTAATGTCGAGTCATATAAAATAGCACCAATAAATAATATGCCTGTCCAAGCATTACCTTGCAACATGATCTGTCCGAAACCTCTAAAAAAAGCTTTTATATAAGCTAAAACTTGATCCCTCATTTTGAGATAAATTGATAAGATAAGACTAAAATATAGTCCCATTAAAATGATTAAATAAGGAGTTCAGCATCCCACAGTTCCTGCTGGATCTCCTGAAAAATAGTAAACAACTGCTCGGCACCATAACCCAATATTCGGATCATAAACCCATCATGCTGAAGCGCACTGATTCCAAATTCGATATCCGTGACATGTTCATACTGTTGATGGAATTTTTCAATCCAGTCCCCAACAGCTTTCCCAGCAGTATTGAGATAAATAAATGTTCCCTGATGGGTAAAACCCTCCAATATCCCGATATCCTGTATCGGCATTTTGTCGGGTTGCAGCAGCACATTATCTTTCAATATCAATCGACCATCCACATAACATTGAGTCAGATTCTGAAAATGATTATACTCAAAAACCTCTCCCGACAGTTTCCGTCCACAAGTCACAATATCACTCAAGATGAGGTGACAGTTCTTTTGCATGTGGATAATATTATGGCTGAGAAAATGAGAAGAATTTTGAGGAACAATAGGGTGCGGAACAAAAGAAAACACCGCACCTTCGCCGAGCGTCACTTCCGTTTTTTGTACCGATTTACCTTTCATATGAAAAAGACGCTGATACGCTTGAGTCTGCAATTGCAATTTAGCACCAGGATCTATCGTAATTTGGATACGATGATCATCACCATCCAATAACCCCGGTGATGAGCTCATAATCATCAAGTATGCCCCTTTATCCCTCCTGTATTGTCCTACTGGAACAATACGAAAAGGCTGTGTGACATAAGCATCCTTGAGATAAGACTTTCCTTCACGATGGGCAACGTTGATATTTAAAGAACAGATCATATTAACGCAATAAATTAGGTTCAGCTACATCATGCAGCAATGCATATTTTTTGATCCATCCAATGATTTCATCCAATCCCGTTCCTGTCTTCAAATTCGAAAATAAAAACGGTGCCCCTTTTCGCATTTTCCGAGCATCATGCTCCATCACCTCCAGACTAGCACCAACATAAGGAGCTAGATCCATTTTATTGATCAACAATAAATCTGATCGGGTAATCGCCGGTCCACCTTTACGGGGCATCTTTTCCCCCTCACCCACATCGATCACAAAAATGGTAATATCCGCGAGATCAGGACTATAAGTTGAAGTCAAATTATCACCGCCACTCTCAATCAAGATCAATTCAAGATCTGGAAAGCGTTCAGCAAGTTCTTCCACAGCCTCTAGATTCATGCTCGCATCCTCACGGATAGCCGTATGCGGACAGCCACCTGTCTCTACTCCAATAATACGATCAGGAGACAACGTACTGTTTTTAGCCATGTATTCCGCATCCTCCTTCGTATAAATATCATTGGTAATAACCGCTAGATTCAATTCATGTTTCAAACGTTTACATAAACACTCCAACAGTGCAGTTTTTCCAGATCCAACCGGACCACCCACACCAATCTTAACATATTTTCTATTTTCCATTTGTTCGTATTTAATTAAGAAATGTAAACCCGTGTGTACAACCGTTCATGCTGCATACAGCGGATATCAAATCCAACATTACATAGACCGATCAGATCACGATCCACCTCCAGAGTCTCATCACATAAAGTCATCAGATCATCGTGCAGATAAAATAAGATATCCTGCCCATCCAACTGCCCAAGAGGCACCAATTTTACCGCATTGGTCACCATCGTGATTGCAGCATTATAATAGTAACCATGCAGAGCCTCACGAATTGGAATATCCAAAAGTGCTGCCAACATACCGTACACCAAACAATAATGACTATCCACCTTTTTCTGTTTAATCAATTCACCCCAGGAAATCAATATCGGTTGCTCTTGATACCGTGAAAAAATCTTATACAAGCGCACACCCAGTTTCTTACTTGCTTCACGGATTTCCTTCGGACTCTTCAATGCCGTACATTCCTCATCCAAAGACCGCAACAGATCGATATCAAGATTTCGGGTAGCATCATAAGCAAGGCGCATCAAAGCTGCATCATTATACTTCAAGTTATACCACAAATTGTGTCTCACGTACGACTCAGCAGTAGCTTTATTATGCACGATCTCCTTTTGAACATATGTTTCCAATCCATTCGAATGAGTAAATCCACCAATCGGTAAGGTCGGATCTGACAAATGAAGAAGCTTGCCTAGAAATTTATTTTCCATATTTTTTATGCATTAATAATTAATGGGATACCCTTTGTTGAAAATTTGAGCTGACGATGATAATTTGCATCGACATTAGCATTCAACTGACTAAGCAACTGACGAGAAGCAAGCGTGTAGGGAATCCCCTGCTTATCCAGCCAGGTTTGCATCGTTCGCTCAAAAGGAATCAGCAATTCGTTCCCCTCAATAAATAGAGGCAAATGCTTATTTCCTATTTCACAACTAATAAAAGCAATCTCCAAAAAATTCAATGGTTCAATACAGATCACATCACAACTACGAATAGCTATCACAACAATTTTGTCAGCATCCTCATACAAAATATCCCCATTATGCAATTGAGAAGTTTTTCCCAATAATTTTAGAGCGATATCCATTCCTTCTTCCGTACGTAATCGTTGAATACGCTTGGTAGATTCGTACCACTCAATAAAAAGCAAATCACACCGTTTATTAACCTGCTCTCTTTTGATATTCCTTGTGATTTCTGTAATAATCATTATTACCCCTTAATAAATAGATTTTTTGATATCCCTAGGCCTACCGTAGAACCATTGATTCCAGTGATAATTTCATGATCATTTGCGATAGAAGCATCTTTACTGTGTTTTTTCTTATAAGAAAGCTCTGCAACCTTTGCTTTTAATGCCCAACCTTTACCCAAGCTAATACCCACCAAAGGATAAGCTCTTAGCAAATAGCCGTTATAGCTACCGTCAGTCATCACATCTGCAGCATTGACAACATGCTCATTTCCCCATATATAATGAGCCTCAACCTGACCAATTAAATTAAAATGTTTACCTAAAGGCCAAGTATTGCTGTAAAATGGTCCGACCTCATGAAAATGATCAGTAAAATCCAATGCCTTATTTTTCGAAGTATTGAAACCATAGTTCAGCCCCACATTCATATTATCATTAAAAAAATAACCGACCCCCAGTGGTGCCGCACTTAGCTGATGACCTGCTTCAGTTTCATGGTAATTAAATGAACCATAAAGCATAACACCACCTTTTTGTGCGTAGGAAGATTGTATCGAAAAGCATGCTATTGCTAAACAGCTTGCTAAAAATAGTTTCAAATTTTTCATTATTATTTATTCACAATTTATGGTGTGACCTAGTGCCACACCATAAAAATTAGCGATCATGTTAAAACAAGAAATACAATTGTCCCAAAGCAACCTTATCAATTGGTTCACATTTAATCACTTCACCATCTACACTCACTTCATAGTTTTCTGGATTCACGATGATTTCTGGAGTAGCATCATTGTGAATCATATCCTTTTTGGATATATTACGACAGTTTTCCACAGGTAGTAATGTTTTATTCAGTCCATATTCCTCTTTGATTCCTTTTTCAATTGAAATTTTAGAAACAAAGTTGAAGCAAGTTTCAGTCAGTGCTTTACCATAACCTCCATACATCGTACGCAAGATAATTGGTTGAGGCGTAGGGATAGACGCATTTGCATCTCCCATTTTTGAAGCGATGATCATTCCACCTTTAATGATCATTTCAGGCTTCGCTCCAAATAAAGCAGGACGCCAGATCACCATATCCGCTATTTTACCTTGTTCAATTGAACCAACGTATTTAGAAATACCATGCGCGATAGCAGGATTGATCGTATATTTAGCGACATAACGTCTAGCTCTGAAATTATCATTTCCTGTACCCTCATCTTCCGGAAGTGCACCAGTCTGTTTCTTCATCTTATCCGCAGTTTGCCATGTTCTGAGAATCACCTCACCCACACGGCCCATTGCTTGAGAATCAGAACTCATGATACTGAAAACACCTCGATCTTGTAGAATATCTTCCGCAGCAATCGTTTCAGGACGAATACGAGAATCCGCAAAAGCAACATCTTCAGGAATATCTTTACTTAAATGGTGACAGACCATCAACATATCCAAATGTTCGTCAATCGTATTTTTCGTAAACGGACGAGTAGGGTTTGTAGACGCAGGCAATACGTTCGGGTACATCGCCGATTTAATGATATCCGGTGCGTGACCACCACCAGCACCTTCAGTATGGAAGGTATGAATGACGCGACCATTGATCGCAGCCATAGTATCTTCTAAAAATCCAGCTTCATTCAGCGTATCTGTATGAATAGCGACCTGTACATCGTACTTGTCAGCTACGGAAAGCGCGCGGTCAATTGTCGCAGGAGTAGCTCCCCAATCCTCATGAATTTTGACTCCCAGTACACCCGCTTCGATCTGCTCCACGATGGGTTGTTCTGTCCCCACATTACCTTTACCGAAAAAACCAAAGTTCATAGGCAAAGCTTCAACAGCCTGCATCATTTTACGGATATTCCATTTCCCTGGTGTTACTGTTGTCGCATTCGTACCATCAGCAGGACCAGTACCACCACCGATCATAGTCGTAATACCACTGTATAAAGCAGTTTCCGTCTGTGTAGGGCTGATGTAGTGAATATGCGTATCAATACCTCCTGGAGTAACAATAAATCCAGCTCCACCATGAACTTCGGTCGAAGCACCAATAATCATATTTGGTGTGATATTATCCATCGTATCGGGATTACCCGCACGACCTACACCAACAATTTTTCCATCTTTGATCCCGATATCACCTTTTACAATACCCCAGTGATCAATGATAATCGCATCTGTGATCACTAAATCCAATGTACCTTCATCACGCGTATGCACCGAAGACTGACACATACCATCACGAATAGTTTTACCGCCTCCAAACTTTGCCTCATCACCATAGTATGCATAATCTTTTTCAACTTCAATGATGATTTCTGTATCTCCTAAGCGAACTTTATCTCCCCCTGTAGGTCCAAATATCGCCGCGTAATTTAATCTACTAACCTTTAAGCTCATGATTTTTTATTTTTAAAGCCATTTGCATCTGCTTTTTTCAAAGCGTTCATTTTTCCTACCTCTGTTTCAGTATCGCCATTCACCAGATCGTTGTGACCATATACTCTTCTCGCTCCAGCATAAGGAACCAATTCTACAATCTTGGACTCCCCAGGTTCAAAACGAACAGCAGTACTCGCGATAATATTTAAGCGCTTCCCAAAGGCTAATGCGCGATCAAATTCCATCATTTTATTGACCTCAAAAAAATGATAATGAGAGCCCACCTGAATCGGTCTATCTCCCGTATTGACAACTGTCAATGTTGTTACTTCTCTACCTTCATTACAGATGATATCGCCATCTTGAATGAAATATTCTCCAGGAATCATATTTTCAATGTTCTTATTAAATTAACGAATAGGATTATGTACGGTTACCAATTTGGTACCGTCAGGAAAAGTTGCCTCGATCTGTATATCGTGAATCATCTCAGGCACACCCTGCATCACATCTTCACGGGTCAACAAAGTCGCCCCATACTGCATCAGTTCTGCAACAGTCCGACCATCTCGTGCACCTTCCATAAGTTCACTGCTGATATACGCAATAGACTCCGGATAATTTAATTTGACACCTCTGGCCATACGCTTTTTTGCGAGTTCACCAGCTACATGAAGCAACAGCTTCTCAGTCTCTCTAGGTAATAAATGCATCTAATTACTATTTTATATTAACTTATATGTAAGAATTATATTACTATTGTTTGATCCACAACGAAATCTTTTGATGTTTATAACAAACAAAAAAACATGCAGATAACGTCCGAAAGTTTATGGCACAACCTTACCGGCCTGCATAACTTTTGGCAGAAGAAGAAATTATATTAAAATTAAATTGGAATTTTGATACACTTGAATAGTATGTATCGCGGATTGAGGATTACTCCTATGTGTTCAGTTGGGAAACTAAAATCCTGCTTCCTATCATACATTACCCCCATTGCCGATAGCCAAACCGGAATAATAGTAAAATAAAGCAATTGATCCGGCTCATTGAGTTCTTGCGGATCGTTACACTCCCATGCATCGAGCATACCTGAAAACAGCGTCAAATGATGGACATTGGAACTGATTTCAGGTAACTCAAATGATGAATAATCTGTTGATAAAAACTTTACCTGTTTCGAAACACTAACCTTCTGATGTAAATGCGTATTCCCTTTGGCCGTAACCAAAGCAAACAGCATTACAAAAAGTGTCAATATATTCCGAAACATTACTTTCATTTTCATCTAAATTTCCAAGACAAAAGTACCAACTAAAACAAGTTTTAAATAGCACAAATCTTGAATAAAATAGTCTATATTATATCTTAAACTAAGATTTAGCTCTTTTTTTCATTAAAAAGCATAACCTAATGAAACCATCACGTTGCGCGGTGCTCCAGGAAATGCACGTGTATAATCAAAGCCACCCAAAAAGTAATACTTATCAAACACATTATTGACATTAACAGCCATCTTCAATGCACCGATATGGTAATATACCGCAGCATTCACGGTAGTATAAGAAGGCCAGTAACCCCACATCGCTTGACCATCACTATCTTTACCAATACTATTATCCATACGACGGCTATCCACATAATAAGCCCCTGCACCAAAACCAAGGCCTTTCAAAGCATGTTGTGAAAACACATATTTTAACCAAGCACTTGCCATATTTTTAGGAGCTCCCGGTAATGATTGTCCAACCTCAGAAGCGATCGATGATGCCTTCACATCAGTATGATTATAAGTGTAGTTTGCCATAATCTGAAATTCTTTGGTCAACTGCCCACGAAGATCCAGTTCAATACCCTCAGAAATGGCTTTTCCAGATTGACGATATTCAGAAAATCCAGAATCTAATATCACACCAGTTGCGATCATCATATTTTGACGTTCTATACGGAATAAGGAAAGGTCCATCTGCAACTGATCTTTAAAAAAACCAGTTTTAAAGCCAGTTTCCAATTGAAAACTGCGTTCCGGAATAAAAGGTTTATCTGCACCATAATCTTGGTAATTCTGAATAAAACTTGCACCTACCGGGACGAAACCCTGAGAATAGCTCGCAAAATAGTTGATCTGCTTATTCAATTCGTACGTTAATCCCGCTCTAGGTAGCCAGGCATTTTGTGTAGCATGATAACGCTTCTGCCCGTCGATAGTCTCGGAAGCATAATGCTCGTGACGTAATCCTACGATAACTTTAAGTTTATCAGCAATCGACATCTGATCTTGTATGTATTTTCCTGTAGTTTTATAAGGACTTAAAAATGGATAAGCTACATGCTCTCGCCATACGTAAGAAGTTAGATCATGTGTCGTATAAGTTGGATTGTTCAAATCAAATGTCAGAGGTACAACCTGTCCGTTCACCGTCTTTTGTCTAGCTTCCCGCAACTGATTTTCCTTATCACCTCTGTACTCCGCAAAATCAACTCCCGCTACGATGTGATGATCTACCACAGCACCATAATGGTCCCATTTAAAATAACCAACGACATTATCCGTATAATCTTTACCATGACGATCAAAAAAACGCATATTCATGATCGTATTTTTAGGAGCATCAGCAAATGTATTCAACGTCCGATGTTCATTGACATCTTCTTCATACACAGATTTCATATAGCTCAAGTGAAAGCTTAAATTCTCCGTAAGCTGTTGGGACAACCTACCGCTCAGTGAAAATGTCTTCGAATTATAAAAATCGGAAGGTTGGCTTAACGTAAATGATCGAGGTAAAGCATAAAAATCATTTGCTTTAATTCCCATCCCACGATCGAGATAACCATTAAATTGGTTATAAACCACATCAACATCCACCTGCGTACCGACTGCTGGTTTAAAAGTAAAAGATGGTGCAACAAGAATTCTTTTTTGACGATTGACATCACGGAAAGTTTTCGTATCCTCATAACCCGCATTGAAACGGTACAAAACACGCTTAGCGCTATCCAAAGGCCCTCCCAGATCCAGTGTTGTACGCATAGTCTGAAAACTTCCAGATGCAAAACCGATATTCCCCTTAAAAGTGTCCAAAGGTTTCTTTGTGGTCATATTAACCGTACCACCTGGCACCACATCACCAAACAAAGAAGCTCCTGGACCTTTCAAGACTTCAAGACTTTCCAGGTTCAATGTCAATGGTGTATTGTAGTAACTATTACCATAACCATAGCCCGAACGTAAACCATTGACCAAACGCACACCGGTTTCATATCCACTTTTAAAACCACGGATAACCACATCATCATAAGAAGATGCTTCCGTTACTCCTGCCAGATCCTGAAACAATGCACCTGTCGTAAAAGCTTGCTTATCTTCGATAAACTCCCGGCTTAAAACAGAAACAGATTGTGGTAGATTCTTTAATTTCCCAGAAAACTTACCCCCCAATTCCAGATCATTGGTGAGATAAGATTTGTTACGTCTCCCTGTGATCAATACCTCATCCAAAGTTCTATTATCTTTAATCAAGACAAGAGATAATCCTTTTTTCACATTCCAGTTACTCGCCGAAAGTGTTATTTTTTGATCAATATAACCAATTGCAGAAGCATGGATGACAATTGGAAAATTAATTGCTTCAGAAAAAGTAAATTCCCCTGACTCGTTGGAAGTTGTCACCTGCTTTGAACTGTTTATTGTCAATGTTACGCCAGAGACGATATCTCCAACCTCATCATAAGTTTTTCCAAAAATTGGTGTACTATTCTGCGCATGTACAGCCACTGGGGAAACAGTACCTAAGGCTATTGCAAAAGCCAAGGTCTTTATATTATATTTCATTGGAATACAATTATCTATTGTTTGTTCAATTATCTGTTATGCATAAATGCATAGTCTTTATTTTATAGAGCTTGCAAGCTCATATTGTGGAGTGTTTTTCCTGCTCCAAAATGTCCTCCAATACCACAACACTTTTCGATTCATTAACCATCAGTTCCATGTGTATAGTGAGAAATCCAGATTCATCACGGTATTCTATCAATTGAAACCCCTGCTGCAACCAAAATTCATATGCACCCTCCAAAAATGGATGAGTATGTAAATAAAGTCTTTCAATCTGTTTTTCCTGCGCCACCACGAGTAAACTTTGAAACAGCTCTGTCCCCAGTCCAGTCCTACGATATTTGGGATCCACAAATAAGCGGGCTACTTCAACGGTCTTCTTAGCATCAATGTCCAAGTGAGGAAACCGGTAATCATAATTAAGCATACCGATCACCCCGATTAATATGCCATCCGCGGTTCTTGCCTGTAGAAAAGTACCAGCACGGTTCTGTAAATAAACCTGTTCAAACGCTTTTAGATCTTTAGGCACCTGATTCGGATCCAACATCGGAAATAGTTTTCTTCTGAAATCCAGAACGTAAGGCAGAACTTCTACCACATCTTCTGATCCAACATGATATATCGAAATATTTTTCATTATTGATTTTCATTAAGCATTGGAATAAACATCCATTTTCCTTGCTTCTCTATACTCAACAAAGGCAATTCATATGTTTCTTCCAACAAATTTCTCACTTCTTCGCGCTCCAGACCATTAATATCAAGAACACTTTGATCACGCATTAGATAAAATTGGTCACCAAACATATAAGCCAGATTAGGATCGTGCATAACACATAAAACTGTCGTCCCCTCCTTAACCAGCTCTTTCGCTGTTCGCAAAACAGCCATTTGATAATTTAGATCCAAGTGATTAGTAGGTTCATCCAACATGAGTACATCAGGCTGCTGCACCAGTACACGGCATAATAAGATCAACTGTCTTTCTCCTCCAGACAATTCGGTATAAGGCTTATCACTAAGATGTTCCAGATCAAACTTTTTTAAAATCGCCTGTACAGCTTCATGATCTTCTTTACTTGGTGAGAATCGTGAAAAAGAAGCCCTTCCAGTCAAAACCACATCAAACACTTTATAGGGAAAAGTCATCTGATGAAATTGATTGAGAAAACCCAAACGTAACTGACTACTACTACCGATCTTAATCTTTCTACGTTCTACATCGCCAATAGTCACTTGACCATCGTAGCGTTTTTCTAAGCCTGCGATCACATTAAACAACGTTGATTTCCCACTGCCATTACGGCCTAGGATGATCGACAATTTTCCTTTTGGAAAAGAGACGTTCACATCACGCAATACGATATCATTTCCATAAGAGAAAGATAATTGTTTTGTTGAAATCGTAGCTATCATGAGTTCCAGTTCATCGCGTTTCGACGCATCAAGTAAATAAATAAGGGCGCTCCCACAATCATAGTAAACACACCGATCGGAATTTCGAAAGGCATCACAGCACGAGAAAAATCATCGATTAAAAGTAGAAAACTACCGCCGATGCTGATATTAGCCCACACCGAAATATTATTATTAGGTCCAAATATCATTCGGCTAATATGTGGAATAATCAACCCAAACAGACTGATCACCCCTACCGCAGCTACTGCAGATGCCGTAATCATCGTCGCAACTCCAATTAGAATCAATTTAATGATCCTGGGATTGACACCGATGGCTAAAGCTTCCTGATCACCGAGAGACAGTAGATTCAGCTTCCATCGATAGAGCACGATCACAAATAAACCAACTGAAATTGGTCCCATAGCGCTATACACCTTAGACCAAGAAGCAGTATGTAGGTTGCCCATTGTCCATTGAACAATAGCTTGAAGTTTATAAGGATCACTTAAATACTGCAATAAAGTTAAAAGAGCAGTAAAAACCCCAGAAATCACCATCCCAGCCAATACCATCCCTACAATAGAAGTCCTTGCACCAGAGTAAGAAACCAAATAAGTCAGCCCCACTGCACAAACTCCAAAAATAAAAGCAGAGAGATTAACAGACATAATCGGAAACAACATAGCCAGTGCTGCTCCAAAAGCAGATCCCGAAGAGATACCTAATGTAAACGGATCTACAATTGGATTACGAAAAATAGCTTGTAGAACTCCTCCTGACGAAGCCAAAGCTGCACCGACCATAAAAGTTAACAGTACCCGGGGCAATCTCACCTGCCATAAGATGGTATTTAAACTTGCATCCGAAAGCAGATGTTGATCTTGTATCAACCCTAATTGCAAACACATCCGCTGAAACAATTCAACCAGACCGACATGTTGTGTAGAACCAATAGTAAGCGACAACACAAAAAGCGACAGTGGAAATAAGATCAACAGGACGATGATTTTTATATTTTTCATGATTATAGTAAACCCTTTTTACCGTACATGACCTCAAAAGCTTCCTGCATTTCTTTTTTCAATTGCTCTTCCGAATAGCTTGGAAAGCTCCAATGACGAACTTGTTTGGCAAACAATAAAAACTTAACGGTATGTGGATCAAAAGGGAACGATGGTGACATGACAAAAACCTGTTTGTTTTTCACAGCAGGAAGATCTGCTAACTCTTTCAAATCATAAACATCCGACAACTTAGAGTTCCACAAGATTATTAAATCCGGATTCCACTTATACATCGTTTCTGCACTGATATTTGGAGCTTCCATAGGTAGAGGACATGCATTTTCAGCTCCAGAAAGACGAATCGCCATATCAATAAGACTTCCTTTTCCAGAAGTAGACATGATACGGCCTTTTGACCAAGCATAATAAACAGACTTCGCATTTTCAATCGATGGAACTTGCATACGATCGAGCTCCCCATCAACATAATCAACAATTTCCTGTGCTCTTTCTTGTTTTCCAACAAGCGTTCCCATCCCCAGCAATTCCGCCATTATACTTTTGTCATCTGCCGAGGAACAGGTAAAAACAGGGATATCAAGACCTTCTAATTGTTCTATATTATCTTGATCGGTATTGAAGGTAATCACCAAATCAGGTTGTAAAGCAATAATACTCTCGACATTACTGGACTGCCCTCCATAAGTTGGTGTTGGCAATGTTTTGGCAGCAATCCTCGAATCAAGTTTTGATAAAAAAGCATAAGTATCTTCCATTTGATATACCTGTTGTGGAATACCAACAACCTGATCACCGGCTTGAAGCATATACACCTCATCAAGCAGCGAAGGAAATAAAACGACAACCCGTTTGGCAACATCTTTCAACTTGATCACTTTCCCACGGCTATCGGTTGCGCTAATGGATTTCGACAGATCATTCTTAGCAGCATGACTACACCCACTAAAAGTGGCTATAGATAAAAAAGCTACTAAGCAAAATAATTTATAACTCATTTTCATTTCTTGATTTTTTCACCAACCGCTTTACTAGATTTTCTGACAGTAATATCCCATCTTCCAACTGTACCTGAGATTGAAATTTTGCAAGCAGCTGTTCATATAAACGACCATCATAAGGAACACGATACATTGCGCGATCGGTCTCCATAAACAATGGTAAATGCCTATTCCCCAAATAATAAGAGAAGTCAGCTGCCTGCACTGTATTAACGGGACTAAAACAAATAGTCAATGTCGGTTTAATTGCAATAGTAGCAATCAATTTTCCTTCATGGAACAGACCATCTCCAGAGCACCATTCACGACCTTTTTCCAGCTCCATCACTAAAGTTTGCCCAGTCGTTGTAGCCCTTGTCAATCTCTTTTTATTCACTTCAAACCATTCGAGTTGAAGTCGCGCTACAGTATCCTGAGCAAACTCCCCCTGTGGAAGTACAGCATCAATATATACAGACTCTGCTTGCATAGTTCTTATTTTACTTCAGTTTGAAGTCTAGACTCTTTTTTTTGCTTAACCTTTTCTTTCAACCAGGTGCACCACTCTTCAATACCCTCATTTTTCAATGTACTGATAGTAATCACTTCAATATTCGGATTTACTTCACGGGCATCTTTAGTTACAGCATCTACTGAAAATGGCACATACGGCAATAAATCAGATTTTGAAACTAGCATCAGCTCACTCGTTAAGAACATACGCGGATACTTTTTAGGTTTATCATCACCCTCAGTGGTTGCTAATAATGTAACACGATAATCTTCACCTAAATCAAAAGCAGAAGGACATAGTAAATTTCCCACATTCTCAATAAATAAAAGATCTGTACCTGTAATATCAATATGATCAAGTGCCTGCAAAATCATCTGCGCTTCGATATGACACATACCACCAGTTACGATCTGCAGCGCGTTGATACCTACATCACGCATTCTAATCGCGTCGCGCTCCGTTTCAGGATCACCCACTAATACAGAAATATTAAGATCATTTGCAAGTAGCTTACCTGTTTCTTGCATTAAAGTTGTTTTACCTGAACCAGGAGATGAACAAACATTGATCACACAAACGTCTTTTAAACGTTCACGGATAGCATTTGCAACATAATCATTGGCTTTTAATAAATGTAATGTGGTGTTATCACACTGTACAGAACCGACGCGGTTTCCAGCACTTTTTGGACTAGATGTGTTAGTTGACATAGTTTCTTATTTTTCTTGTTTAAAAATTACTTTTGATATATATAATTCATTTCCCTGAACGATTGTGGACGAAGGTTGACCACAGGTGCATACAAAACGATGATAAAGCACCGGAAAATTTTTTTGACAATGTTCACAGTAAGCCATGATCTCGTTGACGACAACCTCAAGTTCCATATCCATATAGCCATTATTATCTAAAATAAAAGCATCAAAGGCATTTTGAATTAAGACAGGCTGCACATTTGAAAGCAGACCCGCAGTTACTTGAATCTTTTGAATATCTTCAACCTTGGCACCATAATGGCCCTCCAGAGTATCGAAGATATCTTTTACAATACTAAGCTCGTGCATAATAGTGTTTAATCTTAGATAATATAGAATTGTTTCATGTGAGTAGCAGACAGGATATACCTGACTCTAACACTTACAATGTAAGTGAGTGAAAGGGAGATTAAAGAGGAATCTTTATCTGCTCGAAAAGGAGAAATTTACGAGATTGAACCGGTAGATCAGCATAGGATGTATAGGAATCCAGATATGCTGTTTGATTAGGATATAACAAATGAACCGTTAAATCGTAAATTGCGAATAATGTGTCCAATTTGAAATCTTTATCAAGATCTAAATCGATATCCCAAAAATACATCTGTTGAAAAAGTGAACTTCTTTTATCCGACAAATGGGAATCGCCGTTTTCGACAACCTGATCAGCAGGATCAAATCTTCTTTGAAATGTAGATGAATTAGCACGATTCCGTACTGTAGCAAGTGAGGTAGATCCTAATGATTGAAAAGGAAAAAACCAGATTGACAGTACAAAAATAACCAGTCTCAACATCATAAATAGCGAATTTAAAAACTTATTGTTTTTAACCCAACAAATTTACTGTAAAAAAGCACTAGTAAAATAGCACAAATCTTGAATTTTATTTCACGAAATAGGGTAATTTCTTGTTTATCTTTTATAAGCTTGTATATGTGAAGGTTCTTTATACAGGTATCAACAGCACGTAGCTAAAGCTTTTCGTAGAGAAAGGAGTAGGAGCATTATTAGATTTAAAGTCAAACGCCCCCTCCTTTTAATAAAAGAGGGGGCATTTAATTAAGAAATTTCGAATTATCTATTTTTTACTAAACGTAGACTCAACCTGAAAGTTTTGAAATTTACCTCTCAGTATCATCTTTTTTGAGCTAAGATCATAAATATCAAATACCAGTGTCTGCCCCCCATTCTGCCTTATTGTTATTTTCTGACCATTATCAGAAAGCACATATGTACCAGAAATCGCAATCTTTTTAGTAACAACATCACTACCATCAAAATCAATATCTACACTAATACCTGTAAACGTTTCGTCTGCTTTAAATGTATATTCAATACCATCTGTATAAGGAACTTCCTTCATCGTATTTAATTCGATCATCTCTTGGAGAACCCAGCGCCCAGTTACACTGTTAGACTCTCCCATATTGTTATCTTCCTTTGAACAGGACACAACAAACACAGTAACAAAAAGGAAAATAATGGCTACTATTTTTTTCATCTATAATTTATATTTAAAATTTTACAAAAAGCTAATTGAAGATCCAATAATACAAATTTCCATCATCAAGAAACAATAAAGTTTATCTTGTACAAAGATATCATGTAAAGCGATAAAGTCACAAAATTAAATAAACCATGTTCCTGTACAAATTAAACCCTGGAAATTGTGGCTTATAAGCCACCTAATATTAACTTATAACTATTCGTTCGCTTTCAGAAAATTATTAACCTACAGTATTTTCAGTATCCATCTACAGTCCTATCCCATAGTGCAAGATGATCATAATCTTTCTCTACAGAGAATAATATCAAAAAAAAAAGATTAGGTACCTATTGTGCCTCCAAAGCTGCAGCTCATATTTTGACAGAAACAATACGTGAAGAACTCGAAGCTTTAGGAATCAAAGTTATCGGTGCCTATATGGGGTATGTCAATACGCAAATGACAAAAGAAGAAACGAAATCGCATAAATCAGAACCTGAAGAAATAGCTTATGAGATTTGCAATGGCATTGAAAATGAAGAAGAACGTATATTTCCCGATGCTACAACGTTAAACTTTATAAAGAAAAACCCAATCAAAACGGTCTTTTTTGATTAAATTAGGCACAATTAATAATGAATATTCTTTTACAGGTCGGTACTGTCGAAGCTAATAGTCACCTAGCTGTCCCCGGTGACCGATAAAAACTGATACAGGATCATCTACAACTTGAATTACCATCTGTTTCTTTTATAAAGGAGAATATAATCTTACAAAAAATAATCACTAAAAATAAATATGGATAGAAAAGTAATCTTATATATTGCAACAAGCTTGGATGGTTATATTGCCAAACCAAATGATAACCTTGATTTTTTATCAATAGTAGAAAAAGAAGGAGAAGACTATGGTTATGCTTCATTTATAAAATCAGTAGATACAGTAGTTCTTGGCAGAAAAACATATGACTGGATCATTGCCCATGTTCCAGAATTTCATCATGCTGATAAAAAGACATATATTATAACCAGAACTGCTAGACCAGATGCAGGTAATATCACATTCTACACCGAAGATTTAAAAGACCTTATTTTAAAATTGAAAAGTGAAACCGGCAAAAATATTTTCATTGATGGTGGTGCAGAAATTGTTAATGAGCTTTTAAAAGAAAATTTAATTGACGAATTTGTCATTTCAATTTTACCAATACTAGTAGGTGACGGAGTAAAACTTTTTAAAGATGGAAGACCGGAGCAAAAATTAACACTTATTTCAACAAAACAGTTTGAGACTGGACTGACACAACTTCATTACAAGCGAATTGATAACTGATTGACATTTCAATTCTTCTAATGCCGTATTTAACTAAAAAATAGAGTCTGATCTGTGTCTACAAATTAAAGTAGCACGATAGCGATGGACCATTAGTAAATTCTATTTTTTAGTTAAAGCGCCATCAAATGTAATTCTAAATTGCAGTACAACCTAATATCATTTTTAGGTTAGTCAATAACATCCTATTTTTTATTTTCTTGAAAAAAAACCCTTTTTCCAAGGAGATAAACCACAAAAATAGAATAATTGGTCTATTTGAAATTGTTCAAGAATAGTAAAAACAATCTATTACCAGTACAAGAGCATTTATCCCCGAAGCGACACAGATAGTGTTCAAAATCAACATCAAACTTCTTTTTAAAGGATTGAAAATATAGTTTTGAAAAGTGTAACATGAATAATATATTTGCACTGTTTATAATTAATCTAAATAAAATCAATAAACACTATGAATAAATTTATCATCTACCTTATGTTGTTGCTTCCATGCTCTCTCCAAGCTCAAGCACAACAAAAAACGGAAATATATGGGAAAATATTCTCCGCCGATGGAAAGCCTGTAGAAGGTATCACGGTCAAACTGCTTCCTCAGGACATCAGTGTTTCAACGAAAGCCAATGGTTCTTATCTCCTCAAATCCTTGAAACCAGGTCCTGCACAAATCCACATCTCAGCTATAGGAGTCCAATATCAAATCCGCGACATCCAGATAGAAGAAAAAAGAAATATCATTTCCAATATCTATCTCACCGAAGACCAGTCCACTTTAGACGAAATTGTAATAAACGGAGCAAGCAAGAATAAGTATACTCGAAAACAGAGTTTATACGTTTCCAAAATGCCACTTCGTAATATGGAAAACTCACAATCTTATGCTGTCGTTACCAAAGAGTTACTTAAAAGCCAGGTAAATACAAATTATGATGACGCATTGGCAAACGTCTCTGGCATAGACAAATTATGGTCATCCACTGGACGTCCTGGAGATGGAGTCTCTTATTACACATTACGAGGATTCACCACACAAGCCGCGATGGTCAATGGCGTAGTGAGTATTGCTAGCACAAGTCCAGATCCGGCCAACTTAGAAACCATTGAGGTTATCAAAGGACCTTCTGGCTCCTTATATGGTGGCGCTGCTGTTGGTTTTGGTGGATTGATAAATAATGTCACTAAAAAACCGCTGGATACCATAGGTGGACGGGTCAATTATATCTTTGGCAGTTATGCACAGCACCGTGTAACAGCAGATGTCTACGGACCTCTAACAGCTAATAAAAAACTTTTAGGCCGTGTCAACACAGCATATTCGCATACAGGAACTTTTCAGGATGCAGGATTTAACAAATCAATTTTTGTTGCTCCTTCATTATTATACAGACCGAATGACAAATTAGACATCCAATTGGATGCTGAAATTTATCAGAGCAAAGCGACCAATCCAATGATGGTATTTCTCAATCGTTCCCGTCAATTGTTTGCAAGAACTCCTGATGAATTGCAATTTGACTTTAACAAGTCGTATACCAACAATGATGTTACTTTTAAAAACCCAAGTACCAACTTACGTGGAAATGTAAATTACCGCATCAACGAGCAATGGACATCCAATACAACTGTTAGTTATAATAGACGTAAATCTGATGGTTACTTCCAGTATATCATGTACTTGCAAAATGCAAATGACACATTGATCAACCGATATGCGGCACTGCAAAATTATGTAGCCAATAGCATCAATGCACAACAGAATTTTATTGGAGATTTCCACATCGGCGGTATGCGCAATAGATTACTTATAGGACTGGATCTCCTTTCCCAAAAATCGGAAACGCACAACTCTCCTTATGTACAGACAGATCAAATCAATACGTCATACGATGATCCAGATTACTATAAATTTAACGCAGCTTTCATCGATGCGGCAATTGCTGCTTCCAACGGCGCACAGACCAACAACCGTAGCCGCACACAGGTATTTGGAGCATATGTTTCCAATGTCTTAGATGTAACTTCACAATTACATTTAAACCTTGCCCTGCGCATGGATTACTTTAATAATAAAGGAACGTACAACATTGATAAAGATACCACTACTGGAAAATTCAACCAAACAGCCTTCTCACCACGCGTAGGTCTCGTGTATGAAGCCATAAAAGATCAAGTTTCATTCTTTGCTAACTATCAGAATGGCTTTAAAAATGTTTCACCAGTAGTACAGCCTCACCCCAGTGTATCCGGCGATTTCAAACCGCAACAAGCATCACAGTGGGAAGCAGGAGTAAAATTTAATCTACTTGAAGATAAAATTGGCCTTACTGCCAGCTACTACGATATCAGTGTTGATAATATGATCCGTCCTGAAACAGTAGAAATTGATGGTAAAAGCTACAATATCAGTGTACAGGATGGTACACGCCTAAGCCGTGGTCTTGATTTCGACTTAACTGCCGCCCCTATTCAAGGATTAAATATGATCTTAAGCTATAGCTTCAATGATAGTAAAACAACAAAAGCGGCCGCTAATGTGAACAACCTTCGCCCAACCGAAGCTGGACCAAAACACCTAGCCAATATCTGGGCCAATTACACTTTGCAACAAGGAACGTTAAAAGGTGTAGGTGTTGGTCTTGGAATCAATCATGCTAGTGAAAATATCATTACAAATAGTATCCCGACAGGAACTTTTGTACTTCCTTCGTATACTTTACTTAATGGTAGTCTTTCTTACAGTTACAAACATATGGAGTTTGCTATTAAGGCAAATAATCTGACTAACCAAACTTACTTTAAAGGTTGGACAACGGTTAATCCGCAAATGCCGAGAAATATCTTAGGTAGTATTGCTTACCACTTTTAAAATAAAAAAAGGAAGAATCTATAAATAGATTCTTCCTTTTTTCTAATTGGTTACAACAGATGCTGTAACTGAATACAGAAAATTAAACAAAACCAATTATTTCAACCACGAAGCTACTAAAGATCTATTATCTGCTACCCATTGTTTCGCTGTAGCTTCTTTATCCTTACTTTCCTGCATTTTCATCAGCAAGTTAGACATGGTGGCTACATCAAAATGAATCTGAGAAAAGAAGCGGGTCAATTCGGGTTGGTCAGCAGGAAATTCCTTTCGAGTAAAAATCTTGATCTGCTCTGCAGTTCCTAAAGATTCTCGAGGATCTTCCAGAAATTTTAATTTCATCTTACCAAACATCCAGTGTGGTTGCCAAGCTGCGACAACGATCCAGCGTTTTTCCTTAATCGCATTTTGCAATTCAGTAATCATCGCCACTGTAGATGAATTTATCTGACGATAATTTAAATCATAGTCTTTTATCGTTTGATCTACCGCAGCTGTTATACCAGCTCCTTTTTCAATCCCCATAATCTGATGCTTAAATTGATCTTCGTGCACTTTTAACTCTTCAATAGAATTAATTGGAACATAATCGGGTACAACTAAACCATTTTTCGCGTGCGCATAACTCGTACCGATATCAACAAGATTGGGAAATTTTGCAATTTTAGAACCATGAGTTAAAGGAAGCCAAACATCCATATAGAGATCCGTATCACCATTATTCATAGAAGCTAAGATCATATCTGGTGTAGCACGTTGGATGACCAGATGATAATCCATCTCCTCCAAAACTGCTTTAGCAACATAGGTCATAGCGACCCCTTCGGCCCAACCATCGACCATACCTACATTGATATATTTTTTATTACCATCTGGTTGACAAGCGCTAAGAAATATGATAACGCAACAGATTAAAGCTATTTTAATGTTCTTCATATTATTTTTTATTCTGTACAAAACCCTGCGTTATCCTATCCAAGATAATAGCTAAGATCACAACAGATAAGCCACTTTCAAATCCAAGTCCTATATCTAGGTTATTAATTCCTTCAAGCACTTTCTCTCCTAAACCACCCGCAGCAATCATTCCGGCAATCACGACCATAGAAAGTGACAATAATATGGTCTGATTTATACCCGCAAGAATAGTTTTCATAGCCAGTGGTAGCTCAACCTTAAACAAAATCTGTCGATTAGTCGCTCCAAAGGCACGTGCAGCCTCTACAATATCTTTTGGAACTGCATCGATACCCAGAGTCGTCAAACGGACAGCTGGTGGCATCGCAAAAATAATAGTCGCAAATGCGCCAGGAACCTTACCGATACTAAAAAACAACACTGCCGGTATCAGATAAACAAAAGCAGGCATCGTCTGCATCAAGTCTAACATAGGGCGAATAATCTTCGCAGCTAGTTTATTTTTTGCCGCCCAAATACCCAAGGGGACAGAAAGTATCAAAGCTGTCGCCGTTGCAACTAAAACCAATGATAAAGTCTCCATCGTCTCCTTCCAAAAACCCATCATGTAAATAAGTGTCAAGCCTAACAAGGTTATTAGCGCAACGCCTTTACCTGACTTCCACCATGCCAGACCTGTAAAAAGTCCGATCACCACAAAAAAAGGGACTGCTAAAAATATCCACTCTAATCCAATAATGGATGAATTACCCGTATGTTTTATAAAATCAAATAAAGGCTTAAAATTTTCTGTAAGCCAATTAATTGCAACTTCAATGTATTGACCTATATCTATTATTTTACTCATTGTTACTGATTATTTGCTTTTTCTTTTAATTCGTTAATTTCCTCTTCGTTAAACTTTGTTGCTTCGATAATAAGTGAAGTTTGCGTCACAATACCTAACAATCTATTTTGATCATTGACCACTGCAATTGGCGATCTTGTTTCCGAAATCAACGGTAACATTTCTTCAACAGTAACATCCTTAGATACCGAAGGAACATTCATATGAATAATAGATTCTACAGTAGGATCTTTCCGCTTGGCAGCTTGAATAACTTCATTGATATTGACAAACCCCAAGAAGGTATCATGAATATCCACTACAGGGAGTATTTCAAGTCCCGTTGTTCTCATTTTCCGAAGTGCCCCTTCAGGACCATCTTTTTTGAACCTAACCAATGTCGGTTTCTCGGTCATCAATGATCCTGCTGTGATAATCGATTTTCTATCCACCTTGTCCACAAAAGCTTTTACATAATCACTCGCTGGATTCGTTAGAATATCTTCAGCTGTACCAATCTGCTCAATAATTCCATCTTTCATAATCACGATACGATCTCCAAGCTTAATAGCTTCATCCAAATCATGAGTAATGAAAACAATCGTTTTTTGCAAGGTATCCTGAAGCTCCAATAGCTGATCCTGCATCTCGGTTTTGATCAAGGGATCTAATGCTGAAAAAGCCTCATCCATCAACATGACTTCCGGATCATTGGCCAAAGCACGCGCCAACCCAACTCGCTGCTGCATACCCCCTGACAGCTGAATTGGGAACTGCTGTTCAAAACCATTAAGACCAACTATGTCAAGCGCTTTTTGAGCTTTCGCCTCGCGAGATGCTTTATCTTCGCCTCTAATTTCTAAACCAAAAGCGGCATTAGTCAAAACAGTATGATGTGGTAATAATCCAAATTTCTGAAACACCATACTCATTTCAGTTCTACGTACTTCCAGAAGCTCTTTATTATTTTTACTTGTGATATCATCATTATTGATAAAGACTTTACCCATTGTAGGTTCATTCAATCGGTTCAGGCAACGTAGTAAAGTAGATTTACCACTTCCAGAAAGTCCCATAATGACAAAAAACTCTCCTTCGTAAATTTCAAAATTAGCTTTATTGATACCGATTGTACAGCCGGTCTTTTCTAGTATTTCTTTCTTTGGGTAACCTTCATTCAGTAATTTCAGTGCCAATTTCTTTTGTTTACCGAACACAATTGTTAAGTCCTCGACTTTTATTTTAACTTTTCTGTTTTTATCCATTTTTAATTTTTTGGTATGAAACGAATTGTCATGGCACAGATGGTATATTCAATAGAAAGCACCTTCATGTTATTTTTAATAACATAAAAAACAATTTCTAAAGTTGAGTTAGTTCGACCGAAGAACTCCTTCTTGTTCAATCAACTTGATATTTAACACACTTTACTCTTAGTTCGATGAAGAGCAATCATGAAAAAGAAATGAATCTTTTAAAAGACGAGACATTAATAAACACCTCTAAAATACTATAACAAGTATATCGCGAACAACTCAGAAACAGCTCAAAAAAGAGCTATAAAATAACGGAACAAACCGATGCATCCGTGTCATATGACGGTACAAAGGTACGAAAAATAAAATAAACAACATTTATTAGCGTTAACACACTGTACGACAGAGCCATCAAAACAAACCTAATAACCAATCATTTAAAAATAAAATCAGGCCGTCGACTCGGTTTTTATGCCACTAAGTTTGCCTCCTGTATTAACAATAAAAGTTAATATAGGATGACCGTTATGAAAAGTATTGATCACGGTCAACACATATTTCTCTAACAAAAAAAGTTAGGATATGCTTTATAATTTTAACACCATGCAAACATGCCTAAAAAATCAAGAATCTAACCATTCTTTTAATAAAACCGATTTTTCTCTACTGACAATAATATCAAATTCGGAATTAAACAGAACAACTTTCAATTTACGATTGAAATAATGAACCAATTGACTTACAGCATCAATCTGAATAATGAACTGACGATTTGCCCTAAAAAAAATTCTTGGGTCTAATTGCTTCTCTAGATCATCCATACTTTGATTAAGAACAACATCTTTTCCACTCTTAAGGCGTGCTTTTGTCAATTTCAAATCGACATAAATACAATTCACTTCATTAACTAATATAGTTTGATAACCATCACGAAAGGGAACTAAGAAGCGGGACCGATAATCTTTAGGTTTTACATAATGAAGTAATTTATCAATAGATATTTGGTTATTCACCATTGATCCTAAACCCTCAACCTTTCGCAATGCAGTTGATAATTCCTCTTTTTCAACAGGCTTCAAGATATAGTCGACACTATTATATTTAAATGCCTGTACAGCATACTCATCATACGCCGTAGTGAAAATAATAGGACAATCGATCGTCACTTTTTCAAAAATATCAAAACTGATTCCATCAGAAAGTCGGATATCCATTAAAACTACATCTGGAATTTCTTGATTTCGAAACCAGTCTACCGTATCAGTAACACTATCCAAAACAGCTACGATCTGAGCATTTGGATAAATATCCCCAATTAAACGTTTAAGACGATCGGCATTTAATTTTTCATCTTCAACTATTACTATTTTCTCTATCATATGCTACTAATTGAATACAAACCCTAAAAATATGCTGATCCTTTATAACTTCTGGCACCTTCTCTCCTAAGAGCTGAAAACGACTGATTATATTATTAAGCCCAATACCCGTCGAGACAATCTCAGGATTGTCCATGGGTGATAACGTATTTTCAATCACAACTCGACCTACTTCATCATTGGAAATAGTAATCATTAAAGGTCGCTTCTTTCTTGTGGTATTATGTTTAATTGCATTTTCAATAAGCAACTGCAAAGTTAGTGATGGGATATACATACCACGACTATGGTCGTTAATGTTAATTGTAAAATTAACGCCGCTGCCAACACGGTGTTCAATTAAAAATATATAAGCATTTAAAAATTTAATCTCCTCATCAAGCGTGATCATATTTTTTTTACTATTGACCAATAAAAAACGATATACCTTAGCAAAATTTTCAGAATACTCAAAACCAAGCTGCTGATCTTCAAGAATTAACTCAGAAAGCACACTCAAATTATTAAAAATAAAGTGAGGATCCAATTGCATCTTCAATGCATTTAGCTCTGCTTCTACTGATGCGTGCCTCAATTCCGCTGCCTTTATCTTATGTTCGGACATTTCCGTAGCTGTTTCAATCCAATTATTAATCAGATAACTCATGGTATTGATAGAAATAATCATAAAAGAAATGACCAAACTAACCACAATCCACTGTAACATACCTTTTATTTCTTCAATAGATGGAACGGATTCTACCTTCGCAGATTGAGGATCTAAAATCGCGAAACAGACCATATTCATCAAAATAAGAATCATAACAGCCGAAAAATTAAGCGTAATCTCAAGAAAAAGTCTTTTAGACTTATTTTGTGGCCAAGGAACCCGCAGATTTAATTTCCTATGTATAAGTATACTTGCTTCAGAAATTAAAAAGCAAAATAAAAATGATATCCCCCATTCCGTTAAAAGTTCAGAAAAGCTCCTTCCAAAATAATCTTGCCAAAATTCAGAATAAGGATCTAAGATATATGAAACCAAATAATGCAAAACAAATGCAAAAATCACCAAGAACATTCGTTTAAAACGAGTCGGTAATAATCGCTTTGTTTTATCAGAAATATATTTGATTCTTTCCATCTTTAAATAAAATCTAATTCAATATTTGCCATCACGATTCTGGCCATCTTTATATAGTTCAACAAGCTTTTTTCTATCAGATATAAATTTGCAATATGACAAATAGTAATCAAATAGATTTTTTTTATCTATCCGGGTATCAAACTCATTAATAGTTTCTTCAAGAATAAAAAAATAAAAACCACATAGTTTAAAAATCTCTTTGTCCTTACAAAGATGCCCATTTCTTTCTTCTTTTAACAAAGATCGTTTTTATGAAATACTATAAACAAGATATTCAGTCCCAACCATCATATTTTGTAACTGAATATGACTAAATGCTTACTGAAGCGAATAAAAGAATAATTTCTTTATTTAAATTACAAAAACGGGTTAAGACCGAGATAATAATAGCAAAAGAACCAATAAAAGAAGTTGAGGACAAGTACCCTAATAAACTGGACTTTACGAATCATATATTTATAAAAACTAGTGCAAGAAGTACCATAAAACAAGTAAGGTGCAGCAAAAGCCACACCTTATCAAGGGTTAATATTGGTAGTATGAATATCAATTCTACAATTCCTCGTCGTGTTGAGTAATATCTAAACCAAGCTCCTCCTCGACCTCATGAACACGAAGTGGTGTAATTAAATCCGTCAATTTGATCAAAAGGAAAGATCCAAAGAATGCAAAAACAGAAACTGCAATCAAAGCAACAATATGTGCTACAAATAGACCTGTCTCACCAAAATATAAACCATTCGTCGTAACAACACTGTTGACACTACTATTTGCAAAAACCCCAGTAAGCACCATACCGACCATACCGCCTACACCGTGACAAGGAAATACATCTAACGTATCGTCAATACTGGTTTTACTACGTAAGAATACAACTAAATTACTAACTAAAGCCGCTACAAGCCCAATAACAATAGAATGTGATATCGTCACAAATCCTGCTGCCGGTGTTATAGCAACTAATCCAACAACAGCTCCAATACAAGCTCCCATAGCAGATGGTTTTTTACCTCGGATTAGGTCAACAAATATCCAGGCAATTGAAGCTACAGCTGATGCAGTAGTTGTGGTTGCAAAAGCATAAGCGGCAAGACTATTAGCTCCACCTGCAGAACCTGCATTAAATCCAAACCATCCGAACCATAAAAGAGCAGTTCCTAAAATCACGTAACTAATCCGAGCTGGCGAATGCGTAGGCTTTTTACGGCCTTTTAGATAGATAGCTGATGCCAAAGCAGCCCATCCTGCCGACATATGAACAACTGTACCACCTGCAAAATCTAAAACACCGAATTTGGCCAAGATACCTTCAGGATGCCAAGTGGCATGAGCCAGTGGCATATAGATAAAAATACTGAACAAGATAATAAATACCATAAATGAATTAAAGCGAACACGCTCTGCAAAAGCTCCTGTTATAAGAGCAGGAGTAATAATTGCAAATTTGAGCTGAAACATGGCGAATAATACCAGTGGAATAGTAGGAAGAGCTGACCAACTCACATTCCCCAACATCCCTTTCATCATATAGAACGTGCGAGGATCTCCAATAATACCCCCAATATCATCGCCAAAAGCTAAGCTGAAACCGAAAATAACCCAAAGGACAGAAATAATACACATACAGATGAAACTTTGCATCATCGTGGAGATAACATTCTTCTTGCTCACCATTCCACCATAAAAGAATGCCAAACCTGGAGTCATAATCAAAACCAATGCCGAGGAAGCGAGTAACCAAGCCGTATCTCCGGTGTTGATCTCCACACCTGCAACATTACTGACTTCTAATGAGGGTGTAACTAAGCCAATAATCGCTAAACAAACCAAAATAATAAGCGGAATGAATTTTTTCATAATATTTCTAGATTTAAGTTTAATAATTTCATAACAAAATGTGTTTATCAGTAAAAAACAATCAAAAATAACTATTATAAATTTGATTTCAATCAAATATAAGCTCAATTAATTAAAAAATCAATAAAATATTAAATAAAATCATATATTTACATCAGGATCCTAAATAAATCAACCTAAAAACACAAAAACAACTAGATTAAATGCTAACAAAACAATAAAACAAGAGGAAAAACAACAATATTTACATCAAATCTTAAAAAAACTAGATGTTTAAGTGCTTTTGAATGCTAAAAAATAAAAACAAACATTTAAAAACATGAAAAAATGAAAAAAATCATCTTAACAACACTAATTTTAATAATAGTAAGCAGCAAAATATATGCACAAACAAAAAAGTATGATTTATTAGATCTAGAAATATCTGGATCAGTGGATACATATTGGAAATATGATTTCCAAAAACAACCGAATATAAACACCTATTTTACTGAAGACAATAATTCAGTATCCATTGGAATGGTTGATCTTGCTCTGAAGAAAAAAACTGGAAAAGCATCTTTTGTAGGTGAATTATCATTTGGGCCGAGAGGACAGTACCGCTCCATAATTAATGGAGACGGTCAAAATGGGGACGACAAAAATAGCTTCCACATTCAAAACCTCTACATCTCCTATGCACTGACAGAAAAATTAAGTTTAACAGCAGGTTTTATGGGGACTTTTGTAGGCTATGAAGTCATCTGTCCATCATTCAATTTCCACTACTCAACCTCATATCTTTTTGGCGCAGGACCTTTCCAGGATGCAGGACTAAAAGCACAATATGCTTTTTCTGAAAAAGTAGGGCTTATGGTCGGAATCTTTAATGATTGGAATGTCTACCAAGATTTAAACGGTGTATCACACTTTGGATCACAATTATCAGTTGCACCAAATGACAAATCAAGCTTTTTCCTTAATTTTCTGACAGGATCTTCACAAGGCGGCGCCAGCAATTATAGCTCAGGAACTTTAATCGATTTTGTAGGAAATTATTCATTCTCTCCATTATTTTCATTAGGTGCAAATGCGACCGACTACAGCAGAAAAGGAGAAGGTGGCTATTCGGGAGTAGCATTATACCCAAAAGTGAATATAAATGAAAATATTGGTATAGGAATCCGTGGTGAATATTATAAAACTAAAAATATGCCCGTAGCTGAAGTTACCAGTAATGAAATCTTTTCCACTACGTTAACAGCAAACTTCAAACATCATGGCTTTACTTTTATCCCTGAAGTTAGATTTGATAACAGTGAAGCACAGATGTTTGTAAAACAAGATCTATCTCCAACAAAAAATGCCGGACAATTTTCACTTGCCTTAGTATATGCCTTTTAAAAAACAACAACTAAATTAAAATCTAATAAAATCGATTATAAATTACAGATATTATTCTTTATAAAAGTAATTGGATCACAGCATAAGGAAACTATCTGCAATACTCACAAAAGGAATTATTCAATAAAAATGAATAATTCCTTTTGTTAATATTGAAGCATCACCATCTCAACGAAACTACTATATATTATTTACAATTTTTATATAGAAAATAGCCATAAATAATAAAACAAGCAAAGACATTAATTCTTCTTATGAAATCCCATCCGAGCCCAGCATCACACAATGATAAACCTAAGCAAAACCTGCAAACACACAACAACGACTATACAATCACCCTACAAGCACACAAGAAATAACCTAGCTTCGCACAAGAACAAAACAAGAACGAGACTAGAAACCCACAATCTGAATTATAGGCCGACCCTTAGCACACACAACAAACAACCTGTCCATGCACCTTCTATACACAGGACAGACACATTAAAACCCTTACCAGCCCTATAGGTTGTCCTATAGGTAAGAACATCGTTCTTGCAATTATTAGAAACACACTTCATATAGAACAAAATCCTGAAGTAACATATTTAATTAAACATCATAGAATTTCATATTGCTTTTTAATAAAATCATCATTACATTCATCTACACCAAATCATTCATCAGCGTACTGAAGAGATTATTAAGAATACAGATTTATGAAAGAAATAACAAAAACTAATGCTGCCCGCATCCTGGACAACTTAAGCTTTACTTATAATTTAAGAACTTACGAAGTAGTGGGTGAACACCAGAGCGCTACCGATGTTGCTGAGGCGTTGGGAATTCGCGAAGAAATAATCTACAAAACCCTCGTGCTCACCGGACAAAAAGATCCTTACATTGTTGCTGTCATACCAGGAAATGCACAGGTAGATTTGAAAAAACTAGCAATTATATCAGGTAATAAAAAATGTGAAATGCTTCCTATGAAAGATTTGCAGCAAATAACCGGATATATTCGAGGGGGATGCTCTCCTATAGGAATGAAAAAAATATTTCCAACATACATAGAAGAACTCGCTTCCTTGGAAAACAAAATTGTCATTAGTGCCGGTAAAAAAGGACTACAGATTGAAATGAATCCTCAGGATCTTATCAAAGCTACAGATGCAATCTTTGCCGATATTATCATTGGCGCATAAAGATGCATAAGCATCTTTAAACCTCAACATTAAAAAGCATCTCAACAAATAGAATAGGCAAAAAAAAGAACTGAATATCTGGCTATAATTAGATATTTATCAATGAAAAGCAATTGATATACACAAAAAAAACACGATCTTGTATAAACATAAATATTTTGGATAACTATCAGTAAATCATGGACAAGAATAAACCCTTAGAACAGTTTTATCATGGCACTAAAACTGATCTTAAACTAGGAGACCTGATTGAGCCTGGCCATCCTTCTAATTATGGCAAACGAAAACATGCTAAATATGTATATTTAACTGGAACTTTAGATGCCGCAATATGGGGAGCTGAATTAGCACAGGGCGATGCACCTGAAAGGATTTATTTAGTAGATCCGTCTGGTCCTATCGAAGATGACCCCAATCTCACGAATAAAAAATTCCCCGGCAATCCGACGAAATCCTACCGAACAGCATATTTTTTACGTGTTGTCGGAGAAATAAAAGATTGGCAAGCTCACTCCTCAGAGCAACTAGAAGCAATGAAATCACATCTCAAAAAACTCGAACAAGAGGGCATTGAAGCAATTGAAGACTAATCAAAGAATGAGAAACCCAACCTCATTATAAACATCAAGTAGCACAACATCACAGTCCATTAGTGTGATCACAGCTTTGTTTTCAAAAAAATCACACTATGACAGACAATGTTGATTTCATTAAAAACCTATATTCACATTACCGAAACATTACATTATAAAAAAATAGTCCCTGAACAATAAAATATGATAAGCAATCCATTTTAATTTAATAACAAACAACACCATTAAAAAGACATTAACAAGCTACACCACAAAACAATACCCCAAACAAAGCAACTGGAGACTGTACCATACAAATGCTTCAATACGAGGACTCTTCAAAATAAATCGGTTATTAATTCCTATTTTCGTAATATATTTTTTTATCGGGTCGAAATTTTTTAGAACAGATTAATGGAGCAATAACGTATCAAAATCAACTTTATTGATGACAATTTCGTTTCTCAACAGATTAAACTCCACACATACAGATGTCAAGAATATGAATCATTCCAGATAATTAAATATATACTTTCTTCAATGCAAAGAACAAAATGGATTATCTATTGACTTCTTTTTTAATTAATGGAGATGATAAATTATTTTATAAATGAAATAAACGTATTATCATAAGGATAACACATCATATAATAAAACAAATCTAATGAAAAAAATTACTGAGAATCTTCTCTTTAAAGTAATCGTCGCCATCATATCTGGTATTTTACTCGGCCTCTATCTCCCTGAGTCATTAGGAAGAATCTTAACCACATATAATTTTCTTTTTGATCAATTCTTAAAATTTTTGATTCCACTAATTATCGTTGGATTAATCATTCCATCAATTGCTCAACTAGGAAAGACTGCAGGAAAATTATTATTGACAACTGTATTGATCGCCTACGGTTCTACCTTATTTGCTGGACTTTTTTCGTACACGGTCAGCATGAGTATATTTCCAGCTTTACTTCAAAACCAGATCAACACAGACCTAATTACCGAAACAACCAAAACACTGAGTCCCTATTTCAAAATTGAGTTCCCACCCCTCTTCGACGTCATGTCCGCCTTAGTGCTTGCATTCTGTATCGGTATTGGCTTGTCAAAATTAGAAAATTCCACATTAGAAAAGGTATTTATCGATTTTGAAAAGGTAATTAGTTTTATCATCGAAAAAATGATCATCCCATTATTGCCCTTTTTCATTTTAGGTATCTTCTACGATATGACGTACACAGGTAAAGTATTCACCATACTGCATGTCTTCATCAAAATCATAGGAATTATTTTCGTCATCCATATTCTTTTGCTTGTAATTCAATTTATCATTGCAGGGATAGCCTCTAAACAAAATCCATTCAAATTATTAATGGGTATGTTGCCCGCTTATTTCACCGCCTTAGGGACACAGTCTTCTGCGGCAACGATTCCTGTAACACTAAAACAAGCAAAAAAACTTGGTGTTGATGAAGACATCGCTAATTTCAGCATCCCATTATGTGCAACAATACATCTTGCAGGAAGTACGCTGAAAATCGTTGCATGTGTACTTGCACTTATGATGATGCAAGGTATACCAATAGACTTTGTACAAATGATGGGATTTATCTGCATGTTAGGGGTAACAATGATAGCAGCACCAGGAGTACCTGGCGGAGCAATTATGGCAGCAATAGGTATAATCGGTAGTATGCTCGGTTTCAACGTCGAGAATCAAGCTTTAATGATTGCTTTATACATCGCAATGGATAGCTTCGGAACAGCCTGTAATGTAACAGGTGATGGTGCTATAGCAATTCTATTAAATGCTATTTTTAAAAAACAAGAAGCGAGTAAAGAAGAAAAAGCAAATGCTTAAGGAAAATTAATCGTAACAAACAATTTAGAATGAGAATTTCCACCCATTCTTTAACCCTTAATAGAAAGCTGTATAAGATGGGCTGGTTAAATTTTCCAGCCCATCCTGTAAATAATAAAGCATAAAACCAAGTTATCGCACAAGACTGACTATTTCCCACTCAATTCTTAAATACAGATCAGCACTAAAGATAACAGACGACTATTCAAACAGAAACAGACAAACTAAAAATTATTAGCATACACTAACAAAAATGTTAGAAATATATTTGTTAGTTCAATCTAACTTATTACTTTTGTTGCACACCATCTAAGATTAGACTTGCTTAACTTCTAACGAATCATATATAAAAACACACTGGCCCATTACATGGTCGATGATCCATGCAATCCTGAAATATTAAGTGTGGATACCGTAAAAAATATGAGCATATTTCAAAGATGAATAAATTAATGAAATAATATCACAATTATGATTAAATCAGTTATCACATACCTAGAAAGCATCGACCCTATTTTAGCCGCTCTGTACGCAACATTATTCACATGGCTAGTCACTGCTTTGGGCGCTTCATTTGTATTCCTATTTAAAAAAATGAATAAAAATGTCATGGACGGCATGTTAGGTTTCACGGGTGGGGTAATGGTAGCCGCAAGTGTCTGGAGTCTCCTCATACCCGCCATCGACATGAGCGAAGGCACTGGTTTTGCACAAGTCATCCCAGCTGTAGTCGGATTTTTAATTGGCGCGGCATTCTTATTTAGTATAGACAAAGTTTTACCTCACCTACATATCAATTTTAAAAAAGTGGAAGGAGTAAAGACTCCATGGCAAAAAACAACTTTAATGATTTTAGCCATTACACTTCATAATATCCCCGAAGGACTTGCCGTAGGTGTTCTTTTCGGGAGTGTTGCTGCAGGGATTCCAGAAGCGACAATTGCTGGGGCTGTCATCTTGGCGATTGGAATAGGTTTACAAAATTTCCCTGAAGGTATAGCAGTCGCAATGCCACTAAGAAGAATGGGAATGAGCAGACGAAAAAGTTTTTTCTATGGACAAGCATCAGCAATTGTAGAACCAATTGCCGGTGTTTTGGGGGCAATGGCAGTAGTTACTTTTACACCCATACTTCCTTATGCACTAGCATTTGCGGCCGGAGCCATGATCTTTGTAGTCGTAGAAGAAGTTATACCTGAAGCGCAACAAAATAAAAATTCAGACATCGCAACAATCGGATTTATAGGAGGCTTCATTTTAATGATGACTTTGGATGTGGCCCTAGGATAAAATTCAATTAAGCATAAAAAAGGATCAAAATTTATTATTTTGATCCTTTTTTATTGTCGCACCGGAAATCTCAAAGAAAATAGGATAAAATAACCCACAGCTAAGCTAAAGATCATCGGTTAATTAAATAATCCAATTTTGAATATAATCTACGGTAAAAGAATTCACAGTTAAACATAACTCTCAATTATTATACAAAAGCACTAAAACCAGTAATGCTACGTCCTACAATCAATGAATTAATTTCTTTAGTACCCTCATATGAGTAAATAGCTTCCGCATCTGCTAAAAATCGAGCAACATTATATTCAAGTAAAATTCCATTTCCCCCCATCACCTCTCTAGCTTTAGATACAATATCACGGGTTCTTAATGAGCAAAAAACTTTTGCAAGTGATGCGTGCTCATCTTTTAAATCGCCGTTATCCTGCATTTCAGATAAACGATAAACCAACGTCTGCATAGCCGTTAAATTAGATAGCATTTCAACCAAATGATTTTGAATCAACTGAAAAGATGCAATAGGTTTTCCAAATTGCTCTCGCTTTCTGGTATAATCAAGTGCATTTTCATAAGCTCCTCGTGCACAACCTACCGCCATCCAGGCAACTCCAGCACGTGTCATCTGCAACACTTTAGCTGTATCTTTGAAACTATTAGCATGCTGCAATCGGTCCGATTCAGGAACGACACAATCCGTCAATGTAATCAAACCATTCTGAACGATTCGCAAAGCCATCTTTCCTTTTATTTTTTCGACAGCAAAACCTGGATTTTCCTTCCGCACGATAAAACCCTTCACTTGTCCATCATCCAGATCTCTAGCCCAAATTATCGTAATATCTGAAAAAGTACTATTTCCTATCCATTTCTTTTGTCCATTCAAAACCCAGCCAGATTCAGTTTTTTTACAAGTACAAGTCAATCCACCCGCAGCTCCGGATCCAACTTCAGGTTCGGTCAGTCCAAAAGCTCCGATCACCTTCATTTGCTGCATACGTGGTAACCATTCCTGCTTTTGCTCATCAGATCCACAAATATATATTGACCCCATTGCCAATCCACTCTGTACCCCAAAAAATGTCGCAATTGAAGCATCGACCCTGGCAATCTCTGCTGCAATAACCCCCTCCATCAAAGAACTTCCTCCAGCACAGCCATATCCATCATAAGTATATCCGCATATATTTAAAGCTGCAAACTTTTCAATAATTTCAAAAGGAAACTCATCCCGTAACCAATAGTTATTAACAATAGGACTGATCTCCTTCTCCATAAAATCACGAACTTTCAATTGCCTAATCTTATCAGCTGTCGACAATTTTTCTTCAATATGATAAAAATCTCCATTAATCGGAGGCAACTCCTTTTTCTTGCTTGTTGCCGTCAGTAATTTCATAGCACCCTTCAATTGATTATCATCCATTTTCGAAACAGCATTCAATACCTGACCCAAGTCAATTTTTTGAGAAATCTTTTGCAATTGTTCTAAATCAACAGCTTTTAGCAGATCTAGTATATTTTTCATTTTATCAAACATAGCATCATTCTTTTAGTAACAGTTGTCTACAATTTGTCCTTTCAATATACATTATTTAAAACAGAATGTTCTATAACATCGAAAAAGAGTAAATAATAATTAAAAATAAAAGGTTGATTTACAATATATTACATAATTTTAAAAAAATAATATTTTTTTCAGGTTACCTTTTAACTTTCTAAGTATTAATGTTTAAATAACAATTTTGTTTCCATTAATTTAGAAAAATGAAAAATTCATTCAAATTCGCTTTCTTAGGATTAGCTTTAACTGTAGCTTTCGCTTCTTGTGGTGGTGCTGAAACTAAAACTAATGCTACTGCTGACTCAGCTGCTGCTTTAGTTGATTCTGCTGCTACTGTTTTAGATTCTGCAGCTAACAAAGTTGACTCTGCTGCTGCAAAAGTTGATTCTGCTGCTGCGAAAGTTGATTCTGCTGTTACTAAAAAATAATTTTAGTACTGTCCGAAGACATAAAAGCTTGCATTTTAACGATGTAAGCTTTCTTTTAAAAAAAAATAAAATAAACGGGTTACCTTTTCAATTTTAAGGTATAAACCTTTAAATAAAGAAATTTTAATAAAATTTAATAAAATCAAAATGAAAAATTCATTCAAATTCGCTTTCTTAGGATTAGCTTTAACTGTAGCTTTCGCTTCTTGTAATGGTACTGCAAACAAATCAGAAACTGCTTCTGATTCAACTGCTATCGATTCAGCTAACACAGTTATCGATTCAGCTAACACAGCTATTGATTCAGCTAAAACTGTAGTTGATTCAGCTAAAGTTGCTATTGATTCAGCAAAAGCTGCTCACTAATTTCAGGGAACTGATTTTAAAAATATTAAAAGCCCCACATGTTGGGGCTTTTTTTGTTATATACCTCGCATTTAAATTGATAAGCTCCACTCATTTTTTTACCTTTGCACAAACAAAAATGTATTATGGCCTTATCATCACTTACCGCCGTATCTCCAGTAGACGGTCGCTATCATAACGCAACGCAAGAATTGGGCGCTTATTTTTCAGAATTTGCCTTAATTAAATATCGGGTTTTAGTAGAAGTTGAATATTTCATCGCTCTTTCTCAATCAGGAATTGAACAATTAAGTCATTTTGACGGCTCTTTGAATGAAAAATTACGTGATCTATATAGAAACTTTACTGAAGAAGATGCTATTTGGATAAAGAATACTGAAAAAGTAACGAACCATGATGTCAAAGCAGTTGAATACTTTTTAAAGGATCAATTTGAAAAACTTGGCCTACATGACTCTTTAGAATTTATTCATTTTGGCTTAACCTCTCAAGATATAAACAACACGGCTATTCCCTACTCATGGAAAGATGCGATCGCAGCTGTCTATACACCAGCGATAGAAGAGTTGATCCAAGAATTAACAACATTATCTAGTGATTGGTCCAATGTATCCATGTTAGCACGGACACACGGCCAACCTGCCTCCCCAACACGTTTAGGAAAAGAAATCAAAGTTTTCGTGGAACGTATCCAACGCCAATTTGATCAATTAAAAGCGGTGCCTTATTCTGCAAAATTTGGTGGAGCAACTGGTAATTTCAACGCACATCATGTTGCATACCCACAGACAGACTGGGTAGCCTTTGGAAATAAATTTGTCAATGAATCACTTGGTTTGAGCCGTTCGCAAACAACCACTCAAATTGAACATTACGACAATTTTGCAGCAAGCTGTGATGCTTTCAAACGCATTAATACGATATTAATTGATTTGTGCCGCGACATCTGGACTTATGTGTCAATGGAATATTTCAAACAAAAAATTACTGCTGGTCAAATAGGATCCTCAGCAATGCCACATAAAGTAAATCCGATTGATTTTGAAAATGCAGAAGGAAATTTAGGAATTGCAAATGCATTATTTGAACACTTAGCAGCAAAATTACCTATTTCTCGTTTACAAAGGGATTTAACAGATTCAACAGTATTGCGTAATATCGGTGTTCCTTTTGCGCATACACTAATTGCAATCAAATCTACTTTAAGAGGTTTACGAAAATTGATATTAAATGAGCAGGCATTGCAAGCAGATCTAAATAATAACTGGGCAGTTGTTGCAGAGGCAATTCAAACAGTATTAAGAAGAGAGGGCTATCCTAAACCATACGAAGCTTTAAAAGATTTAACACGTACAAACACACATGTAACGGAAGAAACAATTGCTGAGTTTGTGGACAATTTAAATGTTACAGATAAAGTTAAGGCTGAATTAAAATCAATAAGCCCTTCTAGTTACACAGGTGTAAGTCTATAAGCTTTTACGCTTTAATGACTAACATCACCTGATTTTTAACTTATATTTGTCATTCGAAATAGACAAAGATTAATATGGCAACAATTAACGTATATACTGAATCCACTCCGAATCCATCGACGATGAAATTTTTGGTCAATAAGTTATTGATCAACGGCAGCTTGGATTATGCGGATAAGGATAAAGCACAAGAATCAGCTTTTGCAAAAGAATTATTCAAATTTAATTTTGTAAACGGCGTATTTTTCGCAAGCAACTTTGTTACAGTAACCAAGAGTGAAGATGCTGAGTGGACTGATATTGAAGCATTATTAAAAGACTTTATAAAAGGTGCAGTAGAATCTGAACTTGCAGTAAAACCTATTGAACATACCGAAGACGTAGCTTTTGAAGGTTCTGATATTGAAATTAAAATTCAACAGGTATTACATGACTATGTACGTCCTGCCGTTGAACAAGATGGTGGTGCTATCGCTTATAAATCATTCAGTGATGGCGTTGTAACTGTTGAGTTACGCGGATCTTGCAGTGGCTGTCCGTCATCAAGTATCACCTTAAAATCTGGGATCGAAGGCTTACTAAAACGTATGGTTCCTGAAGTCGAAGAAGTTGTAGCTGAATCGATGTAAAAGATACAGTTATCTAAAGTAAAAAGCCGTTCTATTATGAACGGCTTTTTTTTGCATTTTTATTTATAAACGTGATATTTTTATCCGTAAAATCTACATTCGATATAATTCTTACTCCTATAGCCACCATACAATCAAGCTAATACCTATTATAACACACATACATACTTGGATAACTTCACTATTTATGACTGATGAGATAATGAAAAAATACCTCTTCTAAATAGAACAAACTAGAAGACAATTTTGAATCGTTATTTTGTCCCTAAAATTTACAATTTATAACCCCTACTCTATTAAAAATGACTAACTTTACGGCTAATTGTGAAATCAATATATTAAAATGAGTGCAGATATCAATAAACTAGAACAAATTGCATCACAAGTAAGACGTGACATCGTACGTATGGTACATGCTTGCCAATCTGGCCACCCAGGTGGATCATTAGGTTGTACGGACTACTTAGTTGCTCTTTATTTCAATGCAATGAAACGTAATCCATCTTTCGATATGGATGGCATCGGTGAAGATTTATTTTTCTTATCAAATGGTCACATTTCGCCAGTTTTCTACAGTACACTTGCACGAGCAGGATACTTTGAAGTAAGCGAATTAGCTACTTTCAGAAAAATCAATTCTCGTCTTCAAGGACACCCGACTACACACGAAGGTCTTCCTGGAATTCGTATTGCATCTGGTTCACTAGGCCAAGGACTTTCTGCTGCAATTGGTGCTGCTCAAGCTAAAAAATTAAACAAAGACACAAATTTAGTCTATGTTTTAATGGGTGATGGTGAATTGCAAGAAGGTCAAGTTTGGGAAGCAGCAATGTATGCTCCTCATAATAAAGTAGACAATCTGATTGCAGCGGTTGATTATAACCGTGCTCAAATTGATGGTTCTACAGATCAAGTTCTTTCATTAGGTGATCTTCGCGCTAAATGGGAAGCTTTTGGATGGGATGTATTAGAAGTAGCAAAAGGTAATGATATGACCTCCGTAGTTGCTGGACTTGAAGAAGCAAAATCTCATACAGGTAAAGGTAAACCAGTAATTATATTATTACATACTGAAATGGGGAATGGTGTTGATTTCATGATGGGATCTCACAAATGGCACGGTGTTGCTCCAAATAATGATCAATTAGCTTCGGCTTTAGGTCAGTTAACAGAAACTTTGGGCGATTATTAATTATATTAGATATTAGTATTTAAAACATTAGTATTTAGAAATTGACCCACAAACGTCATTTGAAGAAATCTAAGTACGAGCTATTCTATACTAACTACTCCATACTAGTAAAAAATGAAAAAATATACTTTCACAGAATCAAAAGATACCCGTTCAGGATTTGGTGCTGGATTATTAGAAGCAGGTAAACAAGACGAAAATGTTGTTGCTTTATGTGCTGATTTAATCGGTTCATTAAAAATGAACGATTTTATAAATGAATTTCCAGAGCGTTTCTTCCAAATTGGTATTGCTGAAGCAAACATGATGGGAATCGCAGCTGGTTTGACAATTGGTGGTAAAATTCCTTTTACAGGAACATTTGCCAACTTCTCAACCGGTCGTGTTTACGATCAAATTCGCCAATCTATCGCCTATTCTGACAAAAATGTTAAGATTGCTGCTTCACACGCCGGATTAACATTAGGTGAAGATGGTGCTACACACCAAATCTTAGAAGATATTGGTTTGATGAAAATGTTACCTGGAATGACAGTTATCAATCCTTGTGATTTCAATCAAACTAAAGCTGCAACAATTGCAGCAGCAAAATTTGAAGGTCCTGTTTACTTACGTTTTGGACGTCCAGTAGTTCCTAACTTCACTCCGGCTGACCAAGAATTTATAATTGGAAAAGCAGTAACATTAAACGAAGGAACTGATGTAACAATTATCGCAACAGGTCATTTGGTATGGGAAGCTATCCAAGCTGGTGAGCAATTAGCAGCATTGGGCATTGATGCTGAAATCATCAACATCCACACCATTAAACCTTTAGACGAAGAAGCTATTTTAAAATCAGTTACTAAAACAAAATGTGTAGTAACTGCAGAAGAACACAACCGTTTAGGCGGTTTGGGAGATAGTGTAGCTCAAGTTTTAGCTAAAAACTTACCAACTCCCCAAGAATTTGTAGCAGTAGATGATAGCTTCGGCGAATCAGGTACTCCTGCTCAATTAATGGAAAAATATGGTTTGAATGCGGCAGCAATTGTTGCGGCAGCACAACGTGTTATTAACAGAAAATAAAAAAACAAACATCACAACGTCAATATATGGAAGATGCTTTAATTATTTCAAAATTTGCTAACGAAAGTACGCGCGAAGAAGCATTTAATCAGCTGCTGACCAAATATCAGCAAAAAATATATTGGCATGTGAGAAGAATGGTCATTGATCATGATGATGCAGATGATGTTGTCCAAGACATATTCATTAAAGTATGGCGAAATTTGGCGAACTTCCGTGAGGATTCCCAATTATACACTTGGCTGTACCGCATTGCGACCAATGAATGTATTACATTCTTGAATAAGAAAAAACTTAAGCAGAACGTATCGTTGGATGACGATAGTTCTGCTTATTTAGCAGACTCTTTATCAAGTGGTAGTTACTTTAGTGGTGATAAAGCACAAATGAAATTACAACAGGCTTTATTAACACTTCCAGAAAAACAAAAACTTGTTTTTAACATGAAATACTTTGATGATATGAAATATGATGAAATCTCAGAAGTACTAGGAACAAGTGTTGGTGCCTTGAAAGCATCATATCATTTAGCTGTAAAAAAAATAGAAGCTTTTTTTCATAACAACGATTAAACCTTTTTTGATTTAGGCACTCTAATGATTTATAATGAAGGAAAATAACACATATCATGAGGGAATGGAAGCTAATAATCTACCCGATTCACTGCGTGTAAATCCTTTTGACGTGCCCAAAGATTACTTCAAAGATTTAAATGAATCTTTGAATGCTCAAGTCAAATTGGAATCATCACCAAAAGAAATCCGAGATGTACCCGTTGGCTATTTTGAAAAACTTCAACAAAATATCTTAGGCAAAGTAGCTGAAGAAAAGCTAAAAGATCAGATTAAAACCGATGGCTTTAGTCATCCAGATGGTTACTTTTCGTCTTTACAAAATAATATATTACTAAAAGTAACGGAAGATAATTTAAAATCTAAAGTGACTCAAGATGGATTTGAAACCCCATCTTTATATTTCAATGAATTTAACGAGCAGATAGCCGCAAAAATAATTACGGACAATTTAAAACAAGAAGTTACTACAGATGGTTTTGAAGCTCCTAATAAATATTTTGAATCATTAACGGCTAAAATTACTAAATCGATTCATACAGGCTTACCATCAGATCTTCCAGCTGAAGTTCCTATTCATTCTATTAAAAGGAAAATTCCTTGGAATAAATATGCTGTAGCAGCATCTCTAGTAGCCATTTTGGGTATTGGAAGTTATTTTGGATTCCAAAATAGCACTCAAGAACAGAAGAATCTTACACATGTGTCAGACCAGGAAATCATTAATTACCTAGCACAAACAGGAAATAGTGATGATTTATTATATGTTGCAAAATATATCGATGATGAAGACATAGTAGGAACAAATGGTAAAATTAAGGACAAAGATATTGAGGATTATCTTAAATACACGTTATAATGATGTCAAAGATTAAGAATATAATTATCATATTTTGTTTCTGTATTGTAGGTTTATCAACCACTTATGCACAGGACAATGAACGTTTTCAAATCATTGAAAATGAAAAAATTGCTTTTATTACAAGAGAATTAAATCTATCACGAAAAGAAGCTCAAGATTTTTTTCCTATTTACAATGAATATTCAAAGGAAATGTGGAATGTTAAAAAAGCTAAAACAGGAAATAGTCCTTCGAGAAATAATCTCCGTGGAAATTCTCGCGATGTTATCGCTTATGATGCAAAAGAACTAGAGATCAAGAAAAATTATCGTGAAAAATTTTCCAAAGTTATTGGAACTTCACGCTCCTCTCAATTTTTTCAAGTCGAACAGGAGTTTCGAGAATACTTGATTAAATCGCTCAATAATCGAAAAAACAATAATTAATACGCATATAAGAAGAAGTCCAAAAGACTTCTTCTTTTTTTTAAACAATTAATAAGATGCTAAATAATCGGGAACTTTTTCTGCTAAATACAGCTCAAACATCAAATTCACCAAGGATGATTGAAATAGCAAAAGCAGAAGGAGTCTATTTATATGGACCAAATGGTGAAGAATATATGGATTTGGTTTCAGGATTCAATGTCAGTAATATTGGGCATAGAAATCCAAAAGTTATCCAGGCAATCAAAGATCAGCTTGAAAAATACTTACATGTTACTGTATATGGTGAATTTGTACAAGCTCCACAAGTTGAATTTGCAACTGACTTATTAGCTGTACTTCCAAAACAATTTGAATCAGTCTATTTTACCAATTCAGGCGCAGAGGCCGTCGAAGGAAGTATGAAGGTAGCAAAGCGCTTTACTGGAAGAAGACAGATTATAGCAGCGAAAAAAGCATATCACGGCAGTACACAGGGAGCATTAAGCCTTATCGGAAATGAAGAATATCATACTGCATACGCACCATTACTTCCCGAAATAGAATTCATAACATTCAATAATAGTGATGACTTATCGCTGATCACAGAAAAGACTGCAGCTGTAATTATTGAAGCTATACAAGGAGAAGCTGGAGTACGTGTTCCTGATATTTCATATATGCAGGCTCTACGTAAACGTTGTAATGAAACAGGAACATTGCTAGTCTTTGATGAGATTCAAACAGGTTTTGGTAGAACTGGAAAGTTATTTGCATTCGAACATTATGATATCGTACCTGATATTCTCATGCTTGCCAAAGGTATTGGTGGCGGTATGCCTTTAGGAGCATTCGTTGCATCGAAGCAAGTGATGGATGTAATCAAAGACAATCCAATGCTCGGTCATATCACGACTTTTGGCGGACATCCTGTTAGTTGTGCGGCCGCAAAAGCATCTTTAGAAGTCATCAGAGAAAATCAATTGGTAGAACAAGTTGCTGAGAAAGAACAACTATTCAGAACACTATTACAACATCCTAAAATTATAGAAATTAGAGGAAAAGGATTGATGATGTGTCTACAGCTTGAAACTTTTGACCAGGTTTATAATGTGAGTAATTATTGCGCACAACAAGGAATCATGATTGATTGGTATTTACATTGTGAAACAGCATTGCGTGTAGCTCCTCCTTTGACCATCACAAACGATGAAATTGAAAAAGCTTGTAAAATTATCCTTGATGGTATAGAAAAATATACTTAGTTTTTTTATATTTAGTCTATCAACGTATAACTAAATATGAAAACGAATCGCAGATCATTTATTACAAAAAGTATTATTGGCGCTAGTTTATTAACTAACGCCAATTTATTTTCTGCTCAGGCTGAAAGCCTGGACAACCTAAATAAATCAAAAAGAATAAGTATAAGCAAAGACGATGTAATCTTATTTCAAGGAGACTCAATCACGGATAATGGTCGGGATAGAAAAAATAAAAATGCAAATGACAACTGGGCGTTAGGTTCTGGTTATGCAAATCTCGCCGCCGCGGTGCTGTTAGAAAAATATGCCGATAAAAATCTCAAGATATACAATCGCGGTATCAGTGGAAATCGAATACCAGATTTGCAAAATAGATGGCAAGAAGATACCATCGATATTCAACCCACTATTCTAAGTATTCTGATCGGTGTAAACGATTTTTGGAGAACAAAGGATAGTGGTGCAACAAATACACCAGAACAGTTTAAGAAACAATACCAGACTTTATTACAGCAGACGCTATCAAAATTACCGAACGTAAAGCTGATTATAGGAGAGCCATTCGGCGTTAAAAATGTACAACATGTTACAGAGGACTGGTTTCCCGACTTCGCAGGTTACCAACAAGCTTGTGTTGATATCTCAAAAGAATTTAATGCTTCATTAATTCCATATCAATCAATATTTGATAATGCCGAACAAAAGGCCTCAGGCTCTTATTGGACAACAGATGGAGTTCACACTTCGTTAGCTGGAGCCAGTTTAATGGCAAAAGGATGGCTCGATGTTATAAAATAAATAAAGCGCTCTATGAGCGCTTTATTTATTTTATGTAAAGCAAAGAAGATTTACATAACATCTTTATAAGGTGTTTTTTGTAGATTCGGCAAGAAATATGCAACGACGCCAATAAGCGGTAGATAAGAACATACATGATAAATAAACTCAATCGATGTATGGTCCGCCTGCCAGCCTAATAACGCTGATCCCAAACCACCCATACCAAATGCGAAGCCATAGAATAAGCCAGAAACCATACCTAATTTTTTAGGCAACAGCTCCTGTGCATAAACAATGATAGCTGGGAATGCCGATGATAAGATTAAACCTATAATAACCACTAATACACCAGTCATGGTATAATCTGCATAGGGCAATAGTAAAGAAAAAGGCGCGACTCCCAAAACTGAAAACCAAATCACATACTTTCTTCCGAAACGGTCACCAAAAATTCCACCTAACAATGTGCCCGCCGCAACAGCAATTAAGAAGTAAAATAGATACACTTGCGCTTGAATTTCCGTTAAACCAAACTTCTCCATGGTATAAAACTGAAAATAATTAGTAATACTAGCAATGTAAAAGTACTTCGAGATAATTAATAGCATCAGGACAACAACTGTTAGCACCACACGAGCTTCCGATAGATCCGGTATACGCATACCAGCACTTGCATTTTTAGCTCTATTTTTAAGCTTTTCACTATACCAACTGCCAATATAATAAGAAACAATCTGCCCTATGATTCCAATCACACAAAACCAGGCAATAGATGATTGTCCTTTCGGTAAAACAAGATAGGCGACGATAATTGGAGCCAGAGCAGTACCTGCATTACCTCCGATCTGAAAAATAGATTGTGCCATACTTCGCTTTCCGCCAGATGCCATATAAGCAACTCGGGAAGATTCAGGATGAAATATCGAAGAACCTATCCCAACCAAAAATACAGCACACAAAATCAAAGCATAACTTGGCGCATAAGCAAAAAGTGCCATGCCCGAAATCGAAAAAGTCATACCGATAATCTGCGAATAAGGCATTGGTCGCTTATCTGTAAACGAACCTACAACAGGTTGAAAAATAGATGCCGCGATCTGATATACAAGCGTTATAATTCCAATCTGAGAAAAGCTCAAATGATGTTCTTCTTTTAATAAAGGATAAACTGACGGAATAACACCCTGAATCATATCATTTAATAAATGAGCGAAACTAACTGCGAGTAAAATAGAAAACTCGGGCCTAATCTTATTATTTTGTACTTCCATAACGTAAAAAAGAGGTTCCCCACATTTAGAAACCTCTTTTATTTTTTTAAATAACTCTTACTAATAATCCTTTTAAATATTCCCCTTCTGGGAATGATGCTCTTACCGGATGGTCATCTGGTTGATGAAATTGTCTAATAAATTGTATTTCTTTGCCGGCATCCAATGCTGCCCATGCTAATACTTGCTTAAAAGTATCAATGTCCATAGCAGAAGAACATGAAAAAGTGGCCAATAAACCTCCCGATTCCAAAAGCAGTAACCCTCTCCTATTCAGATCCTTATACGCACGTGAAGCACGTTCTAACGAAGATCTTGAAGGAGCATACTTTGGTGGATCTAATACAATGACATCAAATTTTTGCTGCTCTTCAGCAAATACTTTCAATTGCTTATTCACATCAGATTGGATAGCAACATGTGCTTCTTCACTATATCCATTTAACAGAATGTTACGTCTCAACGTTTCAATTGCTAAAGCGGAACTGTCCACAGAAGTAACGCTTGCCGCACCTTCATGGAAAGCATTTAAAGTAAAACCGCCAGAATAACAAAAGCAATCCAGCACCTTTTTACCCTTCACATATTGAGCTGTTAAAGCTCTATTCTCTCTTTGATCACAATAAAAGCCTGATTTTTGACCATCTATAATATTCACCTGATAACGAATACCATTTTCAATAATCTCAACAAACTCAGGTGGAAGTTCTCCAAAAAGTAAACCATTTGTATCCGGCAATCCCTCATGCTCTCGTGATTTAAGATCTGAACGCTCATAAATTCCCTTAGGACTTAATAATTTATTCAGCTCATCAATAACCACATCCTTGATTCTCTCAACTCCTGCAGCATGCACTTGTATTGAGATATAATCAGCATACTTATCCACAATCAATCCAGGAACAAAATCTGCCTCAGCAAAAATCAACCTTGCAGTATCATTCTTTCCTTCAATCAATAAATGACGGCGTGCTTCAACAGCCTTTTGAATACGCTTGCGCCACCATTGTTCGTTGATCTGTTGATCAGGATGCCATTCTAATAAACGAACAGCTACACGAGATGAATCGTGAAAAAGTCCGAAAGCAATAAACTCATTTTCTGCATTAAAAACAGTAACAACATCCCCGTTATCGGGTGCACCATCTATACGCTTTATTGCACCAGAAAAGACCCAAGGATGAAGTTGCCAAGCTGCCTTATCTTTTCCTTTATTCAGAATAATATTTTTCATCGGAACAAAAGTACAGGTTTTCAACTTATTTGAAACATCTTGCCACCTAAATTTATCATAAGTTTAAATCTCGATGTTTATCTAAAACTCTTCAAGAAAAGAATATAAATTAAATAGGCCCATTTAAATGAGCCTATTCAACTATTTATGCGTGATTAAGTAATTTTTAAAAACAGCATAATCAACAGGAAAAGCTTCTACAACCTTATCTTTATTGTGTAATTGCTCAACGCCTAAAGGCAATTTAATTTTACTGAATACCTGCTCCGAAATAGCATCCGGAAATTTACAAGGGTGTGCTGTAGATAAAAATACAGATCCATAAGAACCTGGATGTTCACCACGGTAAGCCTGTGATCCCAACCAAGCAATAGCCGTATGCGGACAAGCCACATAATGATAAGTATGGTGCAACTGTTCCATCGCTGCCCGAGTTTCCTTATCTGTATACGTGTATGTGGTAATCATGCCTTTTAAATTATCAAGATTATAATCAAATAAATCTTGAATACGAACCCAGTTACTCGGATCCCCGACATCCATCGCATTTGCTAAAGTTTGTACAGATGGCTTGGGTTCATATTTTCCAGATTTAATAAAACGTGGAACAGTATCATTTGCATTTGTAGCCGCAACAAACTGCTCTACAGGAAGTCCCATTTTGAAAGCCAATAAGCCGGCACCGATATTACCAAAATTACCACTTGGCACCGTAAACACTACTCTGTCCGAGCCTTGCGCTTTCAATTGTGCATAAGCATAGAAATAATAAAATGTCTGCGGGATCAGACGTGCAATATTAATGGAATTAGCCGATGTTAATCTCAGTTGTTCATTAAGCTCCGGATCATTGAAAGCTCGTTTAACCAATGCTTGACAATCATCAAAAGTTCCATCAATTTCAATGGCTCTTATATTTTGGCCATTAGTAGTTAATTGTAACTCCTGAATATCAGATACTTTACCTTTTGGATACAAAATGGTAACACGTGTACCTGCAACACCCAAGAAACCCAAAGCAACTGCTCCGCCCGTATCTCCAGATGTCGCAACCAGTACATCCAATAACTTATCATCTGCACCCGAAAAAAACGCCATAACACGACTCATAAAGCGCGCACCAAAATCTTTAAAGGCATAAGAAGGCCCATGAAATAATTCTAATACCGCAGTATCAGAACTCAAAAACTTAACAGGAGCATCAAAATTAATAGCATCGGCTATAATATTTCTAAGCACATCAGCAGGGATATCATCTTCAATAAAAGCTTGAGCTATTGTAAATGCAATTTCTTGAAGCGAATATTGTTGTATATTTTTGATAAAATAGGGATCCAATTGTGGAATCTCCAGAGGCATATAAAGTCCTTTATCTGCAGGTAGTGAATTAAAAACTGCATCTTTAAAAGAAACACGTAATGCTTTATTATTGGTACTGTAAAATTTCATAATAATCTTAATTTAATACTTTAGGTCCATCAACATTAACACCCGATACATATCCATAACTTTCAATCTCTGATTCAGCTAGATGAGCCTTGATCTGTTCAACGATCTGCTTCGCCATAGCCTTATCCCTTGTGATTGCCACAACAGAAGGACCTGAACCAGAAATGCCAAAACTCAATGCACCATTTTCTAATGCAATTTGCTTCATTTCATAAAACTGAGGAATCAAAATGGCCCGAGTCGGTTCGATCAATACATCCTGCATACTTCGCGATATGAGATCATAATCATTTTTAAAGAGCCCTGCTACAAGTCCTGCAATATTCCCCCATTGAATTACGGCATCTTTTAACAACACCTTTTCTTTAATCAATTGGCGTGCGTCACGGGTAGGAACATCAACCTGTGGAAATACCACAGCAGCAACTAATTCTTCCGGTACAGGCAAAGGAATGAGATCCAGAGGGTCATGTCCTCTAATCAAGGTAATACCGCCAAATAAAGAAGGAGCAACATTATCAGCATGACCATGTCCACATGCTAATCGTTCGCCTTCCACACAAAAAGGTAATAGTTCTTCTTTAGAAAGGGGATCGCCCAGCATTTTATTAATAGCAAATAGACCTGCCACAGTACTCGCAGCACTTGATCCCAAACCTGATCCAATAGGCATATGCTTATGTAATTCAATTTCGACTCCCACTCGATCTTCTAACTCCAGATGCTGCAATAGAAACTGTACACAAGCGGACACCGTATTTTTGTCGGCATCCATCGGAAGACGTCCATCATCACCTGTGATTTTAGTGATCACAACTCCTGGTACACTCGTTTTTCGCATGATTACTTCATCTCCTGGTTCTTCTAAAGCAAAGCCCAAAATATCAAAACCACAAATCATATTCGCGACTGTCGCCGGAGCGAAAACATGAATGTGATCCAACATATTATCCAGATTTATCTTTTTCTTCGATAGAGAAGTTTTCATATTTAATATTTATTACTGTTATCCAATGCAATAACAGGTCTAGTGAAACTTTTGATTATGCGCCAACATTTACTAAATCCGCAAATACTCCTGCAGCTGTTACTTCAGCTCCGGCACCAGGACCTTTGACCACCAGTGGTCTTTCCTTATAACGTTCTGTCGTGAATGAGATAATATTATCACTTCCAGACAGTGCATAAAAAGGATGCTTGTCGTCTACAATCTGTACAGAAATAGAAACAATTCCATCTTCTAATTTTCCAATATAACGGATCACTTTATTTTCAAGACGAGCCTTTTCTTTTAGTGCTTCAAAATAACTGTTCTCGCTTTTAAGCTCTTCATAGAAAGACTCGACTGAATCTGCTTTCAAGCATGATTCAGGTAATATTGCGCCTAAATTGACATCCTCAGCTTCAATTGGATAACCTGCATCACGTGCTAAAATCAACATTTTACGCATAAAATCAACTCCTCCTAGATCATCACGAGGATCCGGCTCAGTATAACCTAGAGCCTGCGCTTGTTTTACCACATCATAAAAAGATGCCTCATCTTTAAAATTATTAAAGATATAAGAGATTGTTCCCGAAAGTATCGCTTCGATTTTAACAATACGGTCACCACTTAACATCAGGTCTTTCAAAACACGCACAATCGGAAGACCGGCACCAACGTTTGTCTCATAGAAGAAATCAACACCATGCTTATGAGCCGTCTCCCGCAATGTTTTGTATTGTTCGTATTTTCCTGAATTAGCAATTTTATTACATGTAACAATTGAAATATTAGATTGGAAAATACCCTCATAATAACTAGAAGGCAATCGACTAGCAGTATTATCTATAAATACACAATTAGGAAGATTGAAACCTTTCATACGTTCCACGAATACCGCTAAATCCGCATCCTCACCCTGTTCCAAAAGTTCACTGTCCCAATTTGCCAAATCAATACCATCTAGATTAAACAACATTTTCTTGCTGTTTGAAATACCAACCACCTTGATCTCAAGATCATTTTTACTAAGCAAGAAATCGTATTGACTCTCCAATTGCTTGAATAAAGTGGAACCAATATTTCCAGTTCCCAGATTAAAAACATAAAGTGTCTTCTTAAGTTCAGCAAAAAAAGCATCGTGAACAGCATTCAGGGCTTTTGATAAATCATTCTTCGAAATAATAACAGATATATTATATTCCGAAGATCCTTGTGCAATTGCACGCACATTAATTCCATTTCGGCCCAATGAAGAAAATAATCTTCCTGACATACCAGGAGTTTTCTTCATATTCTCGCCAACAATAGCCAATACAGACAGGTCATTTTCAATTTCCGGATTGATTAATTTATTAGCCTGTATTTCCAGTTCAAATTCATTTTCAATCAAACTCTTAGCACGTAATGCATCTTCTGGATTGACCGCAAAAGTGATACTATGTTCGGAAGAAGATTGGGTGATTAAGACCACATTAATCTGCTCTCTCGCTAATAAAGTAAACAACCTGCCACTAAATCCAGATTTACCGATCATTCCTGAACCGCTTAGGTTAATAACAGATATTTCACCTATCGAAGAAATACCTTTAATTGGTAAAGTTGTTTTTCCACTTTCAAACTGAATAAAAGTACCTGCGAAATCTGGCTCAAACGTATTACGGATCACAATAGGTATCTTCTTTAGAAAAGCAGGAATCATCGTTGGAGGATAGATGACCTTAGCACCGAAATAAGACAGCTCCATAGCTTCTGTATAAGAAAGAACAGGCAATGAAAATGCTTTTTTTACAATCCGTGGATCCGCAGTCAGCATACCATTAACATCTGTCCATATCTCGATTGCAGTAGCATTCAAAATAGAACCAAAAATAGCGGCAGTATAATCTGATCCTCCCCTACCTAAGGTTGTCATACGTCCGTTCTCATTAGAAGCTATAAATCCAGTGACGAACATAAGTTTATCATTGTTTGTTAAATACAATGACTTAACAAGTTGTTCTGTCAACTGATCGTTAACATGAGCATGTCCAAAATGAGAATCTGTTTTAATATAATGAGATGCATCAACAAATAAAGATGCTTCTAAATCCTGTTCCGAAATTTTAGATACCATGAAGGTAGAGCAACGTTCACCATAACTTACAATCAAATCTTTACTTTGCTCACTTAACTCTCTTAATGCATAGATGCCCTGCAATAATTCTTCGATCTCGTTGAAAAACAATTTGAGTTTAGTAAAAACAGGATTTTGGTGTCGCACGACTATTAATGCCTTAATAACATCGAAATGCTTAGTTTCTATCAAAGCTAAATCTTCTTGGAAAGACTTGCCTTCAGAAGCATCAATAGCCATTTTACAAAGTAAATTAGTAACTCCTGACATGGCAGACAAGACGACCAACGGTTGCTCTCCAGAGTTGTACGATTTCTTCACAATGCTAAGTACTGCTTTGATACTAGCTGCAGAGCCCACCGACGTTCCTCCAAATTTTAAAATCTTCATAATATATACTGTTTGTTTGTTTGTTTGTTTGTTTGTTTTAAGCATAAAAAAAACGCCTTCACTCTGAGAGGAAGGCGTTTATGAAATATCTTGTCTACATTTCTATACAACGAAACTACCTCCTCCTAAGTTTTATCCCGGTGGTAATAATAATCGATGTAATAATTATAGAATTTTTCATTGCTGTTGTTTTACTTTCGTAAATATAATGCATTATTTATCAACTATCAAAATAAAATCTCATTTTTTTGATATAAATTTAATAAAACACCTTCTTATATATGAATAACACATTACTACAACAAATCTAGGCACGTATCATTTATCATCACTGTAGTTTAAAGTTTACAATTTACCCATCGGAGTTAAATTGCATCTCAATAAATAAAGTGTTAAAAACGTTAAAAATTCGTTAAATACATGTCATTTTTTTTGCAAAGTAAGATGAGTTGTATTATATTCGCAACAGTGATGTCCAAAATAGTTAACATCCAACAACAAAAAAGAATAAGTTTAAAGTTGTACAAAAAAGCGATTTAATGAAAACAAAGAAAATATTAGCAACAATGCTATTTATAGGCTTATGTCTAGTGTCGCAGGCACAATCAACCAAAACCCAATCTAAACCGGAATCAGACCCGGACAATCTAGCTAAAGAATACTTCTCCCAAATAATGGGTGTTGCGGTTTCAGCAACTACAAATACAAAATTATATCAGTTTGTTTATGAATGGTTAGGAACTCCCTACCGATTAGGAGGTGACTCCAAAAGAGGAATCGATTGTTCTAAATTCTCATTTGAATTATACGAAAAAGTATTCAATACAACATTAGGATATAACAGCCGTAACCAATACTCTCAAATTAAACCTGTTAAGAAAGATGATCTAAAAGCAGGAGATTTAGTATTCTTTAAAATCCGAAGTAAAAGCATTACACATGTTGGAGTTTATATTGGTGATAACAAATTCGCACATGCTTCTTCGAGCAAAGGTGTAATGATAAGTAATTTAGGAGAGGCATATTGGAGACGTTATTACTATGATGGTGGTAGACTACCTGATGACAACAAATCGCTTACAGCCGAAATTATAAATGCTGAGAAATCTGAAAAATTTAATTAATAAATTTTTCTAAATAATATTTTCAAGAGTCCGAATGTCATGACATTCGGACTTTTTTTTGCAAAGAATTTAGTACTTTTACACGTATATAAATTTAGTACCACTATGTCGTCAAAGAAAACGCTCATATTAGATAAAGAACAGATTAAACAAAAATCGATACGTATCGCTTATCAGATTTTAGAAGATAATTTTGAAGAAAATACGCTTGTATTGGTCGGTATTGCTGATAGAGGTTATGTTTTTGCACAGAGACTGAAAAAGATTCTAGAGGAAATATCGGATAAAGATATTGAGTTACTTAAAGTGACGATGAGCAAAACAAGCCGTTCCCTAAAAGCTGAAACAGATCAACCCATCGAAAATGTTAAAAATAAAACGTTAATACTAGTTGATGATGTACTGAATAGCGGAAGAACGCTTGCATATGGTTTAGGCGTATTTTTGAATGTCCCTATTAAAAAGATGAGAACTGCAGTTCTTATTGATAGAAGTCATCCAAAATTCCCCATTGTAAGCGATTATTATGGACTAAAATTATCAACGATATTAAAAGAACATGTGGAAGTTAATTTACTAGGCTATGAAGCAGAAGATGATGCTGCATGGCTGGTATAACATCATAAAGCTATAAAAAATAAGCGTCCAACTTTTTATAGAGTTGGACGCTTTATTTTTACAGAAACTTAGGTCGAAATTTATCCCCGATTAATCTTCAATTTCATACCAGGCTTTAACCTCGAATGTGATAAATTATTATCAGCCTTCAACTTAGATAATGACACCCCTTTATTATTTGCGATCTCTGATAGCGTATCACCTTTTTTTACAGTATAAAAAGCAAAATTCGACTTTCTCTGAGTTTCAGCACTTGTTTTCTGAGCTAAACGCGTATTGACACCACTACTGCTAACAATTAATGAAGCACCAGTCTTTACAGAAGATCCCTTTACATTATTCCAAACTTTTAAATTTTGGACACTCACATCATATTTCTTCGCTATAACAGCTAAAGTTTCACCTCTTCTAACACGATGTGTACTTGTTTGAGCGCTTCGCTTATTACTCACACGCACATCATCACTCGCTAAAGCCACTACTTGACTAGGAGTTTCAACTGTTGTATTTAAAGCAAGATAAAGTTGATCCTTATTCATATCAGCTGCTAAAGCAGGAATGATCAAACGACGATGTATTTCATCAGAGCCATTAACGATACCTTTTTTATATGCTGGATTTAACACTTTTAAACTCTCCTCAGAAACGTTTATCGCTTTAGCAACCTCAGCTATCGAAATGAATTTATCAATCTCTAATACCTGCGTATTTAAGGCAATGTCTCCATCCTTAGCTTCAATACCATGATCTTGTGCATATCCTAAAGTATAAGTCATAGCGATATATGCAGGAATATAATTTCTGGTCTCTTTTGGCAGAAAAGGAGCAACTTCCCAAAATGAAGGTTGAATTTTGCCAGATCTTAAAATAGCTCGTTTCACACCACCTTTTCCACAATTATAAGAAGCTATCGCCAACAACCAATCCCCAAATTCAGCATACGCTTCCTTCATATATTTTGCGGCAGCATAGCTTGAAGCAATTGGATCTTTACGTTCATCAACATAATTGTCCATTGTTAAATTATAGATCTTTGCTGTCCCATACATAAATTGCCAAGGCCCTGTGGCACCAACGCGAGAAACATCATGTGGATTTAACGCAGACTCTATAATGGAGAGGTATTTAATTTCTTTTGGAACTCCTACTTCAGCAAGAATACGTTCATAAAGCGGAAAATAATACTGCGCCAATCCTAACATGCGGGACATATGCCCTGCATAATTCTTAGAATTATAAAGATCAATATATTTTCGAACATGTTGGTTATAGTCTAGAGGGACTTCACGTTCTAAGGAATTTAGTTTTCGAACGACAGTTACATCTTCGATATCAAATAAAATTCCTTCTACTTCTTTTTCACCGGCATTTACAAATTTGATACTATCAAGCTGCTGCAGAATAGATGCATTTTCACGATCTATACTCGCTAACATGATTGCTTGAGTAGAATTTCTCATCTCTTCAATAGACTTTTCTTGTGCAAACAAACAACATGTCGTAAATGCTAAGCCTATCGTCAATAGAGTCTTCTTGCTTTCAATCATCTTTTTTAATTATGGTTGATAAATAGAACCTAAGTAGTCCTTATTACAAAGCATGTATTTTTACTACATACCCTCATTAACAATACTGGAAACTGTACAAAATGAAATAAGATTTTACTGGTGTAAAATCTTATTCCTCAAAAACAACATAAATTACTTATTATCAGTTGTTTTCTCTTTAGTATCATCTGTAGAATCCTCTTTCTGTCCGTCTTTGAATTCTTTTACACCTTTACCTAATCCACGCATCAATTCAGGAATCTTTTTACCGCCAAATAATAATAATAATATTACAACGATTATAATTAATTCCTGACCTCCAATACCCATTATTAATAACCCTGATGTCAACATAACTTATAATTTACTGTTTTTCAATATTCACTTTAAGTATATACACTTATACCCTAAAAACAAATGTACATAATAATTTTTATTTCTATATTTTTTTAATTCGCTAACCATGATTGCGGATTCATCGGGATTTGTCCTTGCCAAACCTGGAAATCTAAAACTGGCGCGTCTAAATCCGGATCATTAGCTACTGTTCCAATAGCCTGACCTGCTGACACTTTCTGTCCTTTAGACACACTAAAACTAGCTAAATTACTATACACCGAGAAGAATTCACCATGTGAAATAATAATCACCTTCAATCCATTTAAAGTTAACGTACTTGTTACAGTTCCAGAAAATACAGCCTTAACTGTTGCGCCACTAGAAGTTTGTAATTTTAATGATTCATGACTAACAGAGACGTTCCGACCCGTCCTATCCGTACCAAAACTTTGTAATATCTTAGCATTGGAAACAGGCCATGGCAGTCGTCCACGGTTAGATCTAAAATCAGCTGAAAGTCGAGCCGCTTCCGGAGTTGCACGCAACACTTCTGAATCTGATTTACGAGCCGTAGATTTGGATGATTCCTTATTATCGTCTACTTTAGTGTCATTTTTCTTCGCGCTCCTTGCTGCAGCAGCTTCCGCAGCTCTACGAGCAGCTTCTTGTCTTCTACGCTCTGCTTCAATTTCTCTTTTAATGATAGCCTGAATTGCAGATCTTAACTTACGCTCTTCTTTTTGCTTCTGCGTAATATCGCGTTTTACACCTCGTTCAGTCGTAATTAAAGAACTCAATTCATTAGAGAACACAGCACGTTGTTGTGCAATAGTTTTCTTCTCTTGCTCTTGCTCATTCAATAACTGCTTATGCTTATTACGATCAGCCTGTAACTGTGCTATTTTTTGCTCAATCTGCTTTTTAGTTCCTTCAATCTCACTTGCTTTCAATTTTCGAGAATCATTGAATTGCTGCAAATATTTTACACGACGAAAACCTTGATTAAAATCCTTTGAAGCAAAAATAAACATCAACTTATTATAGGCATTGCGGTTACGAAAAGCGAACATAATCATCTTTTCATAATCATTACGCATTTTCTCCAACTCTGCTTTCAATTTATCTACAGCGCTGGTATTCGTATTAATCTGGCGATTAATCAAGCTTAATTCAGAACTTATCGTTGTAATTTTCTCTTCACGAAGATTAATCTGACTACTTAAAGCACTGACCTGCTTCTGAGTCAAAATCTTTTCTGTAGTCGTTTCTTTAAGCGTTTTTTGCAATTCCGCTATTTCACGATTTATTTTTTCACGTTTTTTTTCAAGCTCTGCACGAGTCTGCGAAAAACCGATTCCCAGCATCAAAAAAAACGCAGTTAGACTTAGTGTTATTTTCTTTAAATTCATCTATAGTAATCTTTTACTAGCAGTTGAGTCTGAATATAATATGTTCAATTAAATATAGTCTCAAATGCGAAAGTAATAAATCTTAAGGATTATCGTACTAACATTAATTAATTACTTTGTATTTATTGGAGATAGTAAAAGGCATTTCAATAGCTTCATTAAATGAAATTCTGCTGTAATTGAAGTTTGCTTTAATATTCATATCACCTCCTGAAATCAGTAATTCTAGACCCATCGGAAACAATTGCCCACCTCCATTTGAATAATCTGCATAACTAGCCTCCAATTTCTGTCCTTTTTCAGGCTGCTCCAAACGAAAGGAATCTAACCTATTCTGTTGATTAACTAAATATAAGTAAGTCAATGCATTCTTTTGACCACGCAACTGAATTGGTACACTCGTTTGATCAACCTCAAAGTCGGTTGTATTTAACAGATTCGTTGAAAAATTGGCTAAAAACAAATCTTGAACATTTGAAAAAGTTAAATCCTCACTTGCATATTGATACAAGTAACTAAAGGGTTTTGCTATATATTCCCCCTGAAATTTATTTAATATCTGAACACTATCTGGAGTAATCAAAACCCGGCCTATTTCTATACCCAACAATGCCGTAATAGAAATCCAGATTCTTTTATCTTTTTCAATCCTTATATTAGCTGTCACATCGTATGATGACTTTCCTAAATCTATTTTGCTTTTAGCTTTGCCAGAGAACGTAGTAAAGTCCAGATTTGACAACAAAAATTTCTGAACTACCGCATTTTTAGAATCTTCCTTACTGATCGTCTCAACTACCTCAGGCTTACTCTCTACTTTACTCATTTTTTTCTTAGTACTGCAGGATGCCAATACAACAAGCAATAAAAGTGTAACAACAGATTTATTCCACATACGATTTCTTATTTATTTTCTCTCTCAACTTCTCCATATTCGTTTCAGTAGATCCCCCCATAGCCAAAGCACTTTTCCATTGCTTCATCGCTTCGGTTATTTTTTTATTTTTAATCAAAATATCACCATAATGCTCCAATAGGACTGTTGAAGGCGATTTTGAATTTTTTATTGCCTTTTCAATCCAAAGCAATGCATCAGCATATTTACCCTGTTGAAATAAAACCCATGCATAAGTATCTTCCAATGTCGCATCATTAGGTCGTAACTTATTTGCTGTCTCTGCAAAATGAGCCGCATCATCTAAATCCTGATTTCTTAACGCTAAATAATAAGCTAAATTGTTCATCGCACTTACATTTGTACTATCTAAGTTAATCGCTTCTCTATAGGCAACATCTGAAGCAGCTTCCATTTTAAGCGAATGATAAATATCGCCCAGACCACTATAAATATTTGATTGAAAAATGGCATTCTCATTTTGACCATTATTCAAGGCTGCCTCCATCAAATTTCTAGCTAGTTCATAATTTCCTTTCAAGGTATATGCGATTGAACTGAAATACAAAATAACAGGATTATTGGGAATATTGTGTAAAGCTTCACCGCCATGTTCTATCGCTTGATCATATTGCTCCAACGCCAAATCAACATTCATGAGCATACGCCATGCATCAATTTGATAAGGATTAATACCTACTGCAATAGAAAAGGAAGACTGTGCCCCAACCAAATCATTACGCATCCAATTCACCTGCCCCTTAGCCACATGACTTTCTGCTACGCGAGGATGTACATCAACCAATATATTAGCTAATTCTTGTGCCTGGTCGAATGAAAATCCACTATTGGGAGCTAATAAGGATAAGATAATTCTGTTTTTTTCTGAGAAATCAACACTTTTAGATAAAAAGGCTTGTTTTAAGTAATCATAAGAAAGCTTAGCCTTTCCAGACAAACGGTACTCATCAGCCAGATCTAAAAATAAGTAATCGTCTTTCGCATTCGCAACACCGGTATTTAATATTGCAATAGCTTTTTTAGGATCTTTAATTCCGCGATAAGCCTGTGCCAATTGACTGTACACCTGTGCCAAAGGAGATTTTTTAATTGCCCAAGGTTCAAGAACCTGGATTACAGCAGGAAAATCATCTTTTGACAAGAGCAGAGTAGCACCTATAACGTCAAGCGTATCGGTAGCTCCCGTTCGCTCTCTAACATCTTTATATAAAGCAAAAGCCTCATCTTTTTTGTCACTGTTAAACAACAACATAATCTTCTCACGATTCAAGGCAGCAATATTGACCTTCTCCTTTGTCATCAGCAGATCCAATGAACGGATCGCACTAGGGAGATCACCTTTTCCTTTATTAACATCGATATTGAAACTTAAATATTCATTTTTAGGATTAATTTCCAAAGCTTTATTTACTTCCTCCAAAGCACGATCAGCATTACGCATCTGTCCAAATAAAACGGCTTTAGTAAAATAAGCATCATCAGCATTAGGATATCGCGTAGTAATGGCATCCAAAGAATCCATGGCCTGCTTGAAATCACCGTTCCTCAAAAAAACTTCAATATTTTTTAATTGTTGCGAATAAGGTTTTTCTTGCTTGCTCTCCTGTGCTGAAATCCTTTGTCCAACCGTAGTTAACAATGTTACCAATAGCGCGTATTTCAAATATTTCTTAAACATAAATAATCCTTCTCGTTCAACAATTACTGTATTAATATGTTGCAATATACTAATAATGGACAACTGTTAAATAGTGCTATTGCATTTCAATAGGTTATTTTTTGATGATTATGACATTACCTGGCATTTAAATTAATCTTAAGTGCTTCAGATTAAAATGAAACTGTCTAAAATAAAGTAAAATAGATTTTCGTAATCAAGAAATTAAAAGTACCTTTGCAGACCCTTGAGACACAGGGAAAAGAAGTGAATAAAATTTTATTAATTATTTAATTAAAAGCAAGTGAATACGTTAAGTTACAAAACTGTCTCTGCCAACAAGAACACCATCAACAAAGAATGGATCGTTGTTGATGCTGAAGGCGAGATTTTGGGGCGCTTGGCAAGCGAAATTGCGAAAGTAATTCGCGGAAAGCACAAGCCATCGTTTACCCCTCACGTAGATTGCGGAGATAATGTTATCGTTATCAATGCAGAAAAAATTAGATTGACAGGTAATAAATTGGGTGACAAAACTTACGTTCGCTACACGGGATACCCGGGTGGTCAACGTTTCATCACTCCAAAAGAATTATTGGCAAAACACCCTGAGCGCGTTATTGAAAAAGCTGTTCGTGGTATGCTTCCTAAAAACCGTTTAGGTCGTCAATTGTTTAAAAACCTTTATGTTTATGCTGGAACTGAGCACAAACAAGAGGCTCAAAATCCAAAACCAGTTAAATTTTAAGGAGAATCGACATGTCAACAACTAATACTTCAGGAAGAAGAAAAACTGCTGTTGCCCGCATTTACTTAACTGCTGGTAGCGGAGTCCTTACAATCAATGGTAAAGACTACAAAGAATATTTCCCAACATTGCCTTTGCAATACATTGTTACTCAATCATTAGAAGTAGCAGGTCAAGCAGGGAATTTTGATGCGAAAGTGAACGTTAATGGAGGTGGTGTAAAAGGACAAGCTGAGGCTGTACGTTTAGCTATTGCGAAAGCATTAGTTGAATTAGACCCAGAAGTTAAACCAGCTTTACGTGCTAAAGGTTTAGTTACACGTGATGACCGTATGGTTGAGCGTAAGAAACCAGGACGCAAGAAAGCTCGTAAGAGATTCCAATTCAGTAAACGTTAATCAAAGGAGGATCAAAAAATGGCAAGAACAACTTATCAAGACTTATTGGATGCAGGTGTGCACTTTGGTCACCTTACACGTAAATGGGATCCGAAAATGGCTAAGTACATTTTCATGGAACGTAACGGTATCCACATCATTGACTTGAACAAAACGCTTACGAAATTGGAAGAAGCTGCTTCAGCTATCAAACAAATCGTAAAATCAGGTCGTAAGGTTTTATTCGTAGCAACGAAAAAACAAGCAAAAGAAATCATCGCTCAACAAGCGAAAGCAGTTAACATGCCTTTCGTTACAGAAAGATGGTTAGGTGGTATGCTTACAAACTTCACAACAGTTCGTAAGTCCATCAAGAAAATGTCTACTATTGACAAAATGCAAAAAGATGGTACATACGATGTATTATCTAAAAAAGAGAAGTTGATGATTCAACGTGAGCGTATCAAATTAGAGTCTCTATTAGGAGGTATCGCTGATTTGAACCGTTTACCGGCTGCTTTATTCATCATCGATGTGAAAAAAGAACACATCGCTGTTACTGAAGCAATCAAATTGAGCATCCCTACTTTTGCAATGGTTGATACAAACTCTGACCCTTCAAACATTGATTTCCCAATCCCTGCAAATGATGATGCTAGTAAATCTATTAGCTTAATCGCTGGTATCATTGGTCAAGCAATCCAAGAAGGTTTGGACGAGCGCAAACGTGATAAAGAAGACGAAGCAGAAAAAGAAGCAGCTGCAGCTAAGGCTAAAGTTGATACTACTGAAGCTTCAGAAGCTAAACGTCCTCGTAAAGCGAAAGACGGAGAATAATATTTTTTATTCCAAACCGGATAGCGTAGCGTTGGTTTCTGGAAAAGAATTCTTTTCTTGGACTAACCTATCTGTCCGGTTTTTTGGTTTATCATTTCTCGAATAAGAAATGATAAACTTTATATTAGCTTAACAATAGTTATGCTAATATTGTCAAGAAAATAATAAGTCAAAAATTTAAAAAGAATATATCATGTCAGTACAAATTTCTGCATCAGATGTAAACAAGTTGCGTCAACAAACAGGCGCAGGTATGATGGATTGTAAAAAAGCGTTAGTTGAAGCAAACGGTGATTTCGAAGCTGCTGTTGATTACTTACGTAAAAAAGGAGCTAAAGTTGCTGCTAGCCGTCAAGACCGCGATTCTAACGAAGGTGTTATCATTGCTAAAGCTACAGCTGATGGCAAATCAGGTATCGTAGTTGAAGTTAACTGTGAAACTGATTTCGTAGCTAAAAATGCTGATTTCGTAGCTTTCGCTGAGTCAGTTGCTGAAGTTGCTTTAGCAAACAAACCTGCTACTTTAGAAGACCTAAAAGCATTAGAAATTGGCGGTACTAAAATTGCTGATTTATTAATCGATCAAACTGGTAAAATCGGTGAGAAAATTGACGTTTCTAAATACGAAACTGTTTCTGCTGAGAAAGTTGTTGCTTATATCCACGCAAACTACCGTCTAGGTGTGTTAGTTGGTTTATCTGCAAATGTTGATGGTGTTGAAGAAGCTGGTAAAGATGTAGCTATGCAAATCGCTGCAATGAACCCTATTGCTATTGATAAAGATGGTGTTGATGCGCATACAATCGAGCGTGAAATTGCTATCGCTAAAGAACAAATCATGGCTGAAGGAAAACCTGCTGAAATGGCAGAAAAAATCGCTGCTGGTAAATTGAACAAATTCTTCAAAGAAACTACTTTGTTGAACCAAGAATTCGTGAAAGATAACTCTAAATCTATTGCTCAATTCTTAGATTCAGTTTCTAAAGGCTTAACTGTTACTGCATTCAAACGTGTTCAATTAGGAGCATAAATGCAAGAAAACATGAGTTAGCTCATGCGTCGTAAACATATAATCACAAAAGGCTTGTCTCAATGAGACAGGCCTTTTGTTCTTTAAATAACTTACTCCCCCTCCCGTATTTCCAACCACCAGGAACAAAGTTTATCAAAGACATTAAAAAGCATATCATAAATAACTCGAAAAGGAAGATTATTTTTTTGTAAATTGGATGATATAATTGATTACAAACACTAAATAATATCACATGAGTACAACACAAGGAATGCTTCGTGAAGATGCACTAATGGGAAAAAACATATTGATTACCGGAGGTGGAACAGGTCTTGGTAAAGCTATGACCCGATACTTTTTACAATTAGGGGCACAATGCATCATCACGAGCCGAAAAGACGATGTTATTCAACAAACCGCAGCAGAGCTTAGTAAGGAAACTAATGGTAAATGTATAGCAATTGCTTGTGATGTTCGCGATTATGACCAAGTAGAGCAAGTCATTAATTTTGGTATTAAACAGCTTGGCTCAATTGATATTTTAGTGAATAACGCCGCCGGAAATTTCATCTCGCCGACAGAAAGATTAAGTCACCGTGCATTTGAATCTGTTTTAGGAATTGTACTTCAAGGTACCATAAACTGCACACTGGCACTTGGAAAAATTTGGATTGCAAACAAGGATAAAGATAAAACAGTACTCAATATCGTAACGACCTACGCAAGTACCGGTTCAGGATATGTCGTACCCTCTGCTTGTGCTAAATCTGGAGTATTAGCGATGACAAGATCGTTAGCAGTTGAGTGGGGACGCAAAGGAATTCGATTAAATGCAATTGCTCCCGGCCCTTTTCATACAACAGGCGCGTTCGACCGCCTCTTTCCAAGTAACCTAAGTGACACCCTCAACCCTGTCAACAGGATACCTCTTGGAAGAACTGGTAACTTACAAGAATTAGCCAATTTAGCGGCATACCTCGTTTCCGACTATTCAGCATACATCAATGGTGATGTGATCACAATCGATGGCGGAGAATGGTTAAAAGGTGCTGGAGAATTTAATGGACTCGATGCCGTTTCAGAGGAACAATGGGACACGGTTGAAAAATTGACCAGAGGAGCAAAAAGTACTTAATACATCCCTTAAAAATTACTGTATTTCTTATATTAAGACTATACAATTGCTGTTTTATTTAGATATTTGAATATAATCTCACAAATGAATGAAAAAAATAGCTTGTATAGCTCTTCTATTTTTTAGCAGCACTTCTTTATTTGCACAGCATATACAAGAAAGTGTCGTAGACTCCATTGTCCAGAAAACATTATCAACTTTTAATGTACCGGGAATAGCCGTGGGTATCGTAAAAGATAACCAGGTAATATTCGCCAAAGGATATGGTATTGCCGACTTAAATAGAATGAATAAAGTCCATGCTTCAACGAACTTTGGAATTGCCTCCAATTCAAAGGCCTTTACAACCACTGCCCTGGCTATTTTAGTAGATGAAGGTAAATTAAACTGGGATGACCAGGTACAAAAATACCTCCCGGAATTCAAGATGTATAATGATTACGTAACTAAAAACTTCACGATTCGTGATCTGCTAACTCACAGAAGTGGTTTGGGACTAGGTGCCGGAGATTTAATGATATGGCCCGATGGACATGACTTTACTCCCGATGACATTATCCATAACATCCAGTATCTAAAACCTACATCTGATTTTCGCACAAAATATGATTATGATAATCTGCTATATATTATAGCTGGAAAAGTTTTAGAAAAAGTATCAGGCCAAAGTTGGCAGACATTTATCCAGGAAAGGATATTTAAACCTTTGGCTATGAATCATTCTGCACCAAACTGGAACATGCTGCAAGATCGCCAAGATGTGATCGCTCCACATGTACCCCTAGATGGTATAAATCATGTCAGTACGCGCTATACCAATACCATTTTGGATGCAGCCGGAGGCATATACTCCAATGTGGACGATCTCAATAAATGGATGATTTTTCACCTCAACAATGCTGAGAATAATGGACATCAGCTGATTTCCAAGAAGCAATTAAAAGAATTGATCACACCACAGACAATCATGCCTGTCAGTACTGTTCCTCCTTACAACTCGTTATTCAGAGCTTATGGCCTTGGCTTTCGTCTGACAGATATGGCGGGTAAATTAGAAGTATCCCACACGGGGGGATTAGAGGGAATTGTCACGCAAATTGTTATGCTTCCACAATTAAAACTGGGAATCGTAGTGCTCACCAATCAGCAAGAAGGTGCAGCATTCAGTGCCATCAGTAATACGATAAAAGATTTTTATTTAGGTATTAACGATCAACACTGGATTACCACCTATCAAACTTCAATCGCAAAAAACAATGCTGAAGCTGATCTCATAACAAAGAAAACGTGGCAAATCGTAGAAGAGAATAAAAACATTCAGGACAAATACCGGCAAACAATACCAGGTAAATATCTTGACAACTGGCTTGGAGAAGTATCAATTAAAGCTGAAAATGGACGATTAACGTTCGCTTCAAAACGTTCTCCCCAACTCACTGGTGAACTTTACTATTATCAAGACAGCACGTATGTTGTCAAATGGTACAATCGCTTGATGTATGCAGATGCATTTGTACACTTCACTATTCAAGACAAAGAAATAGCTGGTTTTACAATGAACCCGGTATCACCACAGACAGATTTTAGTTTCGACTTTCAAGATCTAAATTTTAAAAAACACACAAACAATGGAACAAAAAAATAACCCACTTCACGGAAAAAGACTGGATACAATACTAGAATATCTAATTGCTTATTTTGAAGGTTGGGAAGGATTAGGTGAACGGATCAATATTCGCTGTTTCAACGAAAACCCCAGTATTAAATCATCGCTAGCTTTTTTAAGAAAAACACCGTGGGCAAGAAAAAAGGTCGAGGAATTATATCTTAAAATTTACGAATACGAAAACAAGTAGTTATCATTAAAGATGATTATTTCGAAGCCTATTCAATTCATTTATAAAAAAGGTTATTTACAAAACTCTTCCGTTAACGAAGCCGTAAATAACCTTTTCTTGTAATCACGCTTATCAAACAAATAATCACCTCTAAAAGTAAAAACCATCTTAAAAAATAGTTGTTATACCTGTTATAAACTTAATACATATGCATCATAAAAATATAGGTTGGATCGGATTGGGAAACATGGGATTTCCAATGGCAAAAAATCTAGAAAATGCAGGATTTCCCCTTTCCGTCTTCAATCGAACCCCAAGTAAATCAGAACCATTCACAGATCTTTCAGAAGTTTATATCAGTGCCGTCGAATTAGTCAAAAACTGTGATATTATCTTCACCATGGTTTCGAACGATGCGGCAATAATAGATCTTTATGAAGATATATTTCATCTTGAAGATATATCAGGAAAGATATTTATCGATATGAGTACGATTTCCAAAGACCTTACTTTAACGATAGCACAAAAAATTCAAGAAAAGCAAGCTCGGTTTATGGATGCACCTGTAGCAGGGAGTACTGTGCCTGCTAAAGAAGGAACATTGATTATCATGGCTGGTGGAGAAGAAAAAGACCTGCAAGAAGTATTACCCTATTTAAATAAATTAGGCAAGGCAGTAAAGCATGTTGGACCGGTAGGAAGTGGCATTTCTGCTAAACTGGCTATAAATTATTTTCTCTCTATCATCTATCAGGGCCTTGCCGAAACAGTTTTATTTGCTGAAAAAAGTGGAATTAAAACAGAAGACATGTTAGAAATAATCAATGAAAGTGCCTGTGGAAGTGGAGCCACTAAAGTAAAAACTCCACTCCTATTACAGCAAGATTATCCACCCGCATTTGCATTGGACTTCATGTTAAAAGATCTAAACCTCGCAAAAAAAGAAGGTGTTAACACCCCAATGAATACAGTACTACTGGAAACGTATCAAAAAGCACATGATGCAGGTTTAGGAAAACAGGATGTTATCAGTATTATTAATTATTTAAAACAGATTCAGTAATACCCGTTATGAAAAACCAAATATCTGTAGAAGCTCAAATGTTAATTAGAAAACCTGTTGAACAGGTGTTTCAAGCATTTATAGATCCTGCACTTACTGTACATTTTTGGTTTACCAAAAGCTCCGGAAAACTAGAAATAGGAAAAACAGTTATTTGGGAATGGGAAATGTATGATGTAAAAAGTACTGCTACAGTACAGGATATCATCACCAATGAAAAAATTACAGTACTATGGGGGCCACCCGAAACTTTAGTAGAGTTCAAATTTAAATCACTGTCTCCAGATCGTACGTATGTCACAATCCATCAAAAAGGTTTCCAGCAAGTAGGAGATGAATTATTGCAGGTATTAATAGATTCTACCGGAGGATTTACAACAGTACTCGATGGTTGCAAAGCATATCTTGAACACGGTATAAATCTAAATTTAATTGCAGATAAATTTCCCAAAGAAGCGATGTTATAAACTACCAAAACTAACAATATGAAAATTCTAAAGAAAATAGTTATTGTATTGCTTCTCATAGTGGCAGTACTTTTAATAACAGCTCTATTTCTTAAAAAAGATTACGCTGTTAAAAGAGAAATTACCATTAACAAACCAAAACAAGAAGTATTTGATTATATCAAATACCTACGCAATCAAAATAACTTCAGTAAATGGGCAATGATGGATCCTTTAATGACAAAAACATATCAAGGTACAGATGGAACTGTTGGATTTATTTCAGCTTGGGACAGTAAAGCAGATAGTGTAGGAAAAGGGGAGCAGGAAATTGTTAAAATCGAAGAAGGCAAAAGAATTGATTTTGAAATTCGATTTATTAAACCATTTGAATCCAAAGATAAGGCGTACATGATCACAGATTCAATATCTCCAACTGCAACAAGAGTAATCTGGGGATTTGATGGACACATGAGCTACCCGATGAATCTCATGCTGCTCTGTATGGATTTTGATAAAATGTTAGGCGGTGATTTAGCGACAGGCTTAGAAAGGTTAAAAACAAAACTAGAAACGGAGTAAATAAAAATACCATGACAACAATCAATCCTTATTTAACATTTGAAGGCAACTGCGAGGAGGCATTTAACTTCTATAAAAATGTTTTCAAGAAAGAATTCCAGTACATAGGTAAATTTGGTGAGATGCCTACAGCTGAGGGACAAACACCGCTATCACCAGAACAGAAAGATAAAATCATGCATGTTTCATTACCCATACACGGAGATAGTATTTTAATGGGTAGCGATAGTATTGATGGTAATTGTGGAAATTATATAAAAGGAACGAATATTACACTATCAATTAACAGTACAGATAAAGAAGAAGCAGATCGGCTCTATGATGTACTTTCAGTCAATGGAATACAGTCTATGAAAATGACTCAAACATTCTGGGGAGCATATTTTGGCATGTTAACAGATCAATTTGGCATTAATTGGATGATCAATGTTGATAATAATACCCCGGAATAGAAAATTATTATATTAATTTTAGAAAGCTGAATGATCAATTCAGCTTTCTAGGTAGTTTAATATGGCAAAAGAACATCAATACAAGCAAAAAGTAATCTGGACGGGAAATACTGGAAAAGACACCGCTTCCTATAAAGACTATAAACGTGATTTTGAAATCAGCATACCGCACAAAGCAATAATTGCAGGATCTTCAGATCCTGCTTTTTTAGGTGATCCAACAAAACATAACCCAGAAGATTTATTCCTAAGTTCACTATCAACGTGTCATATGCTTTGGTATTTACACTTTTGTGCCGAATCAGGTATACAAGTAGTACGATATGAAGATCAACCGATAGGTATTCTAACAGAAGAGAAATCTGGGGCTGGCCAATTTACAAAAGTTACACTCCAACCAACCGTCTGGATCAGAAATCCAGAATTGATGACACTTGCCACAGAATTACATACTAAGGCCAATGCATATTGTTTTATTGCAAAATCAATTCGAATTCCTGTTCATCATGAACCCATTATACTCATAGTTCTGTAGCATCTTATAAACTGATAAAAATAAATAAAGAGGACTATTTATAACATATTCATAATTTAAAATTTCTATTTTTGTAAATGACCGCAGCATATTACGAAGGAGAAAAAATAACTTTCATCGATTATAGAAAAAATAACTTTGAACAAGCTGAATACGATAATTGCCGTTTCGAAAACTGCGACTTTTCAAACAATAAATTAAACAATAGCATTTTTGCAAATTGTACATTTATAGATTGTAATTTCTCATTAGCCGAATTATCCGGAACAACATTCCAACAAGTCCTATTTAAAAACTGTAAACTATTAGGCTTACAATTTCAGCAATGCAACCGCTTCGGTTTATCTTTTACTTTTGAAAACTGCAATATCGATCATGCTTCATTTTATCAATTGAAGCTAAAAAAAACAACCTTTAGAAGTTGCCAATTACGGGAAGTAGATTTTTCTGAAGCAGATCTAACAGGATCATCTTTCCAAAATTGTGATCTAAATCAAGCAATATTTGATCAGACCAATTTGGAGCAGGTCGATTTTCGAGATGCACAAAATCTGATGCTATCACCGAATAAAAACAAATTAAAAAAAGCAAAGTTTTCACTCCTAAGTCTGCCGGGCCTACTTAGCGAATATGATATCAAAATCGAGTCGTAATTTTAAACTTTTCTAGTGTTCTTTTGTTTTCTCTATATATAGAAAGGAGAATTTAAAATGTCTAAAAAGAAAATCGCGAATGAAGATGAAGTTCAAAATTCAAACGCCGACCAATTAGCTTACGATCCAGATAAACAATCATTTTCATTAGATGTGGAAGATAGCGACCCTGATTACGATCACCCAAGTGATTATGATACTGTCGCCGAAGGGGCTGCAGATGACGATTCTACTTACGACAATTCAAACCCCTACGTTGGAGATGAATATGCAGATTTAGACGAACTCATCGAAGACGATCTCGAAGAAGGTGGAATGCGGATAGAAGGAGAAGTAAAATTGAAGCCAATAGATAAGAAACTAGCCGAAACACCGGAAGATTTACGCGATGATTTAGATGAGGAAGGCTATCCCATTAATTATGATTAATGAACCTAGCGTAAATTTCTAGAAACATATACAAATGAATATACCACAGATTCATTTTAGAAATGGATATCGTTAAATATTCTCTATAATACGATATCCAAATCTTAAATTCTTAAACCTTTTTAATCAAATATTTCTTTCTCCATAAATTAGTATCATTACCCTTTCAAATTTTATATCTTTAGCTCAGAATAATTTATTTTATGGATGTGAGCAAACCAATTATCCGAATTTCAAATCTTAGAAAATCATACGGATCAAAAGAAATATTAAAGGGCATAAATCTTGATATTTATCCCGGTCAAGTAATCGGTTATATTGGACCCAATGGTGCCGGTAAATCGACTACAGTTAAAATACTTACTGGTCTGATCAATGATTTTGAAGGAGAAGTTTTTATTAATGATATAGATATTAAAGAAGATCCGCTTACCGTAAAAAGTCAAATCGGTTATGTACCAGAAAATGCAGAATTATATGATGTATTGACGCCTATGGAATACCTTGATTTTGTAGGTAAACTGTATGGTATGGAAGATACATTAATTCAACAAAGGGCACAACAATTACTTAAAGCATTTGGTCTTGAAGAAAATTTAAATAACAGGATGGATACATTTTCTAAAGGTATGCGCCAAAAAGTATTATTAATTTCAGGTATAATACATAATCCCCAAATTATAATTTTAGATGAACCATTATCCGGATTAGATGCTAATGCTGTTATTATTGTAAAAGAATTGATTTCCCTTTTGGCTAAAGAAGGCAAAACAATATTTTACTGCTCGCACATGATGGACGTTGTCGAAAAAGTATCCGATCGCATTATGTTAATCTCAGAAGGTAATATTATAGCTGATGGAAGTTTCGAGCAATTAAAAACGAACCAATCGGATACGTTGGAACAAATTTTCTCAAAACTCACAGGAAAAGAAGATGGAAACATAGATGCATCACATATTATTTCAGCAATTCGATAAAATAATATGCAGAAATTAACATTAAAATTCATTTTGCTTTTCAGCAAATTATGGACAAGCATAGGTATCGATGTTGCCCAATTAAGGATAATAATTGAAACAAAATTAACAATAGATGATCGTCGTCCTTTAGCCTCGTTCACGAAGAATCAAAATAAGAAACCAGCTAAAAATTCAACCTGGTTTCAATTTTTTATTTTCTCCCTTATGGGGCTCATGTTCTTATCATTTGTTATTATCATCCCCGATAAATTCTTAGCAACATCATTATTCTTAACGTTTATATTATCCATATTATCATTATCGCTGATAACAGACTTCTCAACAATTCTTCTTGATAACAAGGACCAATATATTATTTTACCAAGACCAGTGAATGATAAAACAGTTGCTTTTTCAAGGATATTATACATGCTAATAAAGATTTCTACGCAATTACTGCCCATAACATTACCGGCATTAATCTATGTATTTGTCAGTTGGAATATTTTTGCAGCATCGATGTTTCTTGTTCAAATTATAATAGCAGCTTTAATTGCGGTTTTCTTTGTCAATATTTTCTATTCCTTATGTCTACGTTTTCTGTCTATTCAAAAATTTAAAGATACAATCAGTTACATCCAGATATTCTTTTCCATTTTTATTTTTCTAGGTTATCAAATTGGTCCTAGAGTAATGCAAAGTTTTACAGAAGGAGAAAACAGTATTTATCATCTAAAATTACTATGGATTTCTCCAGGAACATGGATCGCATCTTTTCAAGCCATGCTAGTTAAAGATTTCAGTGGTTTGACACTTATTTTTGCTTCTCTTAGCATCATTTTACTTATTGTGGCCATTTTAGGGTCATCACAATTATTTTCGAAAGATTTTAATAATAAAATAGCACAGTTAGCTATCGGAGACAGCCCAGTTAAAAAAGAAGAACTATCACAAGAGGGGAAAGTTTCGTTTTATAAAAAAATAGAAAAAATATTCACAAGTACACCATTGGAAAAAGCTGGGTTTTCAATCATTTGGTTAATAACTTCACGGTCTAGAGAGTTTAAAATGCAACTGTATCCCACAATGGCTTACTTACCGATCTACTTCATCTTTCTATTTCTGCAGGGGAAAAATAATACATTGGCTGAACAAATTGACCGTGTGAATACATCAGGACTTTATATTATGATTTTCTATCTATCGCTTTTTACAGTATTAACTGTTTTCCAGCTAATCACTAAAAGTGAAAAATACAAAGCGGCATGGATCTATTACGCAGCCCCTATTCAACAAACAGGAGAATTAATGTCAGGAGTTTTAAAATCAGCATTCTTAAAATATTTTGTTCCCTTCAATTTAATTTTTCTAATCATTTGTGTTCCCCTTTTTGGCGCACATGTGATCAATGACATTCTGCTAGCAACAGCCATAGGAGGTATTGAAAGTGTTCTTGTTATGTTATTCCTAGTCAAATCTTTTCCCTTTTCACAATCTATAGAAAACGGAAAAAGTAGAACAATCATCAACCTGTTTATATTAGGACTTTTAGCATTAGTAGGTTACTTACATATCGTTATTCATGAATACGAAATTATAATTTGGGTGATTACCATTATAGCGTGGATTATATTTTTAATCATGATTAAATATCTGAAAAAAGAAAATTGGAAAAGTCTAGCTTTTGATGATAATTAACAGGAAATTTCAACCTGATAAAAATATTAATTACCTTTATACTAATTCCTTATAAATTACAAATTATGTCAACAATTACAGTCAGTGCCGATATAAATGCCCCCTTAGAATATGTCTGGAAACTATTTAGCAAACCAGAGCATATTATTCACTGGAATGCTGCAAGCGATGATTGGGAAACAACAAGCGCAACCAATGATTTGCGAAATGGAGGTCGATTCAGTTTTCACATGGCCGCAAAGGATAAAAGTTTTGATTTTAATTTTGAAGGACAATATGATGAAGTGAGGCCTCTTAGGCACATAGCATATACGCTTGGAGACAACCGAAAGGTAAGTACTACATTTTTTGAAAACAAAAACGTGGTAACAATCGTTCAGAGTTTTGATAGCGAAACCTCACATTCCGAAGAACAACAACACTCGGGGTGGCAGGCCATCCTCAATAACTTTAAAAAATACGTTGAAGCACAATTTCAGCAAAAAGATGCTTAACCCTAATTAAGCATAGAAGAATTACGGGGGCTATGGCCCCCGTATTTTATTATTCAAAACATCTTACCTTGGGTCCTGATGAACTTCAACAAATAACCAAGTAGCTTAAATCTATAGATCTTAAAGAAAATATGGTATATTTTAATGATATGGATTCAAAAATAACATTCCCTCTTTCTTTCACTCCTTATTATTGATAATCATGTGTACTAATCCTAATTAACCATCATCTTATCTATTTTGATAAAGAAAAAATAAAGATGATGATCAATAAAAAACTATTAATACCTTAATTTTATTAAGTTTAAAAAATTAAAACAAGTTATTTTCAAATTTTCAAACTTTTTAATAAAATGTTTGGAAAATTGAATTTGTATTTATAACTTTAGTCTAAGCAATATGAGTAAGAAAGAAGAAGTAAAGAAAAAAATTGGTAAATCAGCAATGGAATGTTTTGCGAAATTCGGTTTGGACAAAACAACCCTTGAAGACATTGCCAAAGCTGTTGGCCTCAATAAAACATCATTATACTATTACTATAAAAGCAAAGAAGATATATTCATCGAGGTAGCACTAGAAGAAGGCGAAAACTATATTCATTCGCTACAAAGTGCTACGATTCAAAAAGTAGGAATTGAAAATAGAACTGCATTTTATCTCGAATCACGATTCAATTATTATAAAAATGTATTGAACATGAATCGCGTTTCAGTAGAATCAATGGGTAAATTACTTCCGCGATTCTTCGAGCTATATGATGCCTTGATGATTCGAGAAAAAGCATTTCTCACACAGCTATTGGAAGAAGCAGTTAAAGAGGGAGAATTGGAATTAAAAGATCCGAAAAATACAGCTTCCGTACTGATCAATTTTTCTAATGCACTAAAACACAGCGTAGAGCAACAGGCTATACTAAAACAAGAGCCTGAAATTGATTATTCGCAAAGTCTGCAAGACACCAAATTTTTAGTGTCTTTGATTTTTAAAGGAATTAAAAAGTAGCCGCAATGTAGTATTCGATAGAAACTAGAGAAAGGGTAAAAGCTATTTTTGATATTTTTTAATGTTGTTGCTAAAACTAACCAATTATAAATATGAAAAAGGTCCTTTTACTCAATCTGATCCTTTATCTCTGTATGTCAGGCACAGTCCTCGCGCAGAGCCTTATTAAAGGAAGCATTAAAAACAGCACCACCAATGAAGCCGCATACGCGATCTCGATTCGCGTTAAAAATGGCACCGATGGCACGTATAGTGACGATCGGGGTAGGTTTCAATTGAAAACCTCTAAATCACTTCCGATCACATTATTGATTTCCTCAATAGGTTATGAACCTCAAGAATTCATCGTAGAAAGTTTTTCAACACCATTAGAACTCCTTTTAAAACCAGCCCAGATTCTTGGCCAAGAAGTCGTCGTCTCGGCAAGCAGAACAGTACAAAATAAACTGTCATCTCCAGTTACCATCGAACAGATCAGTGCCAAAGATGTCGTTAACTCCCCGCAAATCAATTACATGGATATGATGCAAGGACTAAAGGGAGTAGACGTAACTGTCTCTAGTCTTGGCTTTACCAGTGTAACAACTAGAGGTTTCAATACAAGCGGTAATACTAATTTCACCCAAATCGTAGATGGTATGGACAACCAGGCACCTGGGCTAAATTTCCCGCTCGGCTCTGCAATTGGTCTAACCCAGCTCGATGTGGATAATATTGAACTTCTTTCAGGAGCATCATCTGCATTATATGGTTCAAGGGGATTAAATGGAACCATGGTTATGACAGGTAAAGATCCATTCAAATACCAAGGAGTTAGCGTATTGATCACACAAGGCGTCAATCACATCAATAACAAGAAAAAAAATGACCCTGTATCACCTTCCCCCTATTACGATTGGACAATTCGTTTCGCCAAAAAAATAAATGATAAAATCGCCTTCAAAATAAATACACAATATACTCAGGCTAAAGATTGGGTCGCCAATGATGCTAGCAATAAAAATGGACCAGGAACCAGCCTAACGGATCCCAACTACAATGGCGTAAATTTTTACGGAGGCTCTACCTCCACCGATATTTCTCCCTTTCTACAGGCAGCACTTGCCGGAAATCCGGATCTAGCTCCTATTATAGAACCACTACTGAACAAACCCAACTACGTCGCTCGTACCGGATATCCAGAATATGGATACTTAGACAATACCGCCAAACTTTTTAAAATAAATGGAGAATTTCGTTATAAGATAAGTCAAAAAATTGAAGCCATAGCCTCTGGAACATTCGGTACTGGAAATATCGTTTATACCAATGATACCCGATATCAACTAAAAGGTTTCAAAGTAGGACAATACAGATTGGAATTAAAAAGCGACAACTGGTTTGTCCGAACCTATACTACCCAAGAAAATTCTGGCCGTACACTAGTAGCAGGACCTACAGCGCAATACATTAATGAGTCTTGGAAAACAAGCTATGATGGAGAAGCTGGTGGTTGGTATCCTGAGTACACATACCAACTGATCAATTCACTTGCCGGAGGAACAGCACTCAATGATGCACACTTAGCTGCGCGAGCATTTGCAGATCAGGGACGAGCAGAGTTAGGCACTCCGCTATTCAATCGACTTAGAGATAGTATCACAAGTACACCTATTTCAGAGGGTGGTACACTCTTTCTTGATCGCAGTAAATTATACAATACCGAAGCCCAATACAACTTCAGTAATCAAATCAAATTTATGACTGTTATTGCCGGAGTCAATTGGCGTTTATATAATTTAAACAGTAAAAACACCCTATTTCCTGATAAAGATAAACCCATCAATGTAAATGAATATAGCGCCTATGTACAAATGGCGAAGAAGGTGGCCGAAGAACGACTAAACATTGCAGCCTCTTTTAGATATGATAAAAATACGCTGTTCTCCTCACCAAAAGTTACATCGCGGGCGTCTCTAGTTTTCGAAGCAATGAATCAAAATTTCATTCGCTTCTCCTACCAGAATGCCTATAGCTTTCCTTCAAATATACAAGCTCTACAAAATACTTTAAATGGATACAACAGCTATTCGTCAGGTGGTTCATCATTATTATTAAACGATAATTATCAATTTGACAAATATCCACCATATGTCTATGAAAGTGTACTCAAATTTCAAGAAACAGGTGATCCAGGTGTACTTAAAAAATTTCAGTATGACGATATCAAACCACAATCTGTAAATGCATTTGAATTGGGTTATGCTGCCTTATTGGGCAATAGATTTATGATTGATATCCTAGGATATTTCTCTACTTGGAAGAATTTCATTGGCTATGCCAATGTAGCAAACACTCCAGGGACTGATGATGTTAACGCCTTAAAAGATCACAGCACTTACATACAGTATAACATTGCTTTTAATGGAGGCGAGACAGTAAATACCTATGGTTATGCCGCCAGTCTAAGTGTTGACATGGGATATAACTTTTTGGGTAAAATTAATTACTACTCCGACTACCTGAAAAACAAAAATGATAGTCAGATCAATAATTTTAATACACCAAATTATCATATCAATATGGAATTTGGAAACAGTGGCTTTGGTAAAAAACAAGTTTGGTCATTCAATACCAGTTTACGGTACAAACCCGGATATCATTATGTCGTATCGGGAGGATTAGCTTCGGGAGAAGTACCAAGTTCTGCAGTAATAGATGCACAGATAAGCTATAAGTTGATCAAAGCACGCTCCGGAATTCGTCTCGGTGCAACTAACATAACCAATAAATACTATTCAACTGGAATCGCAAATCCCAGAATTGGAGCAGTTTATTATGTCACCTACGCTTATAATATATTATAACCAACCCTAACCTTTAAACTAATAAACCATAACCATTATGAAACAACCATTTTATCTAAAGCTTACCTTACTATTGATGATAGTAGGAATGATAAGCTCCTGTAAAGGAACAAAAGAACAGCAGGACAACTATGCTAATATCTTGACTTTTAAACCTGGCGAAGAAGCAAAGATTGAAGAGGCATTCTTATCAATAAAAGACAGTACAAGTATTTTACTTCAGGCAGGTAATTACAAATTTGACAATTTAAGTATCGTACAGGTCAAACATATTTTAATTCATGGAGAAGGCCATGATAAAACGGTCCTCAATTTTTCCAGTCAAACGCAAGGCGGAGAAGGTATCCGAATTACCGATGTCAAAGGATTTACCATCGAGAACATGACCATTCGTGACTCTAAAGGTGATTTGTTAAAAATCAGCAATAGTAGTGATGTGAAAGTTGCAAATTTACATGCACTATGGAGTCAGGCAGATTCGACAAGTGGAGGCTATGCGATTTATCCTGTGCTCTGCAAAAATGTCCTTGTTGAAAATTGCTATACAGAAGGTTCTTCAGATGCAGGAATCTATGTAGGCCAAACAGACGGAGCAATTGTTCGCAATTGTAAAGCAGCCAAAAATGTAGCCGGATGTGAAATTGAAAATACGTCAAATGCAGAAGTATATAATAATGAATTTTATAACAATACAGCAGGATTTCTAATTTTTGATTTGCCAGACTTATCGAAAAGGGGTGGTAAAGTAAAAGTTTATAACAACAACATTTATGACAACAATTTTAGAAATTTTGCTAAAAGCGGAAGTTTTGGTACCTCTTGGGGAGTAGGAAATGCTTCGCCCGGAAGTGGTATTATCATCCTGGCAGCTTCAGATATTGAAATCTACGACAATAAAATTACTGGAAACAATACCGCAGCAATTACAATTGCATCAGGCTTTGCAACAGATGACAAAGCTGCAGAAAAAATTAATGCCAACTATTCTCCTATTTCCAAAAACATTAAAATACACAGCAATAAACTTGAAATGGGACCAGAATTTCCAAAACCCGCATTCGAACATCGAATTGGACAAGTATTAGTTGCAACTCAAGAACAACTAAATAAATTGGACCCTAATCGCAAATTTAAAAGAATTCCATTAATCGTATATGACGGTTTCAGTAGTAATGTATTAACAAAAGGAACAGCATTAAACCCAGATTCGATCTGTATCAATCAACCTGAAGAAAATCTATTTGTAAACGCTGACTTCCAAAATGTTGCAAAGCCGGAAAACTGGAAACCAAATACGGATAGTGCACCATTTCAATGTAAATGATCATGCAAAAGTCTTACCTTTTAACCATAAGCATCTTGCTCAGCACATTCTTAATTTTGCTCATGCATCAAGGATGTAATAACACTAATAAAGCAAAATCCGATAATAGTACTGAAGGGTTTACATTTAAGGAAAAACTTTCAGATTACGGATTTTTTAAAGGAAACCTTAAAAATTTAGAACCAGTAAAAGGCGTTACCAGATATGATTTAAGTACACCCTTATTTACAGATTATGCTATAAAAGATCGATTTATTGTGCTTCCGCACGCAAAGCAGATCAACTATAGGGCTAGTGGTTCCTTAGAATTTCCAGATTCGAGCATTATTATCAAAAATTTTGCTTATACTAATGAAGCGCACCAAAAGATCATGATTGAAACCCGGTTATTAGTGAAGGATCCCAAAAATAAAAAATGGATAGTCATGAATTACCTTTGGAATAAAGAACAGACCGATGCGATTAGACATATTACAGGAGCTAAAGTACCGATTACTTTACTTGATGAAAATGGGAATAAACATGTCACTAATTATATGGTTCCAAATACAAATGATTGCAAAAGGTGTCATACTAACAACGGTACATTAACACCAATCGGTCCAAAAGCAAGAAATCTGAACTTTATACCTAAAGATCAAATGAACAACCAGCTAACAAAATGGACTTTAGAGGGTATACTCGTTGGCTTGCCCGAAATTTCAAAAGTAGCACAGTTACCGGTATGGACAGATAGTAAACATTACAGTTTAGAGAAGCGGGCACGTGCATATTTAGATATTAATTGTGCACATTGCCATACGAAAGGTGGCGATGCATTTAATACTGGTTTATTTTTGGATTATGAAGAAAATAATCCAAATCATTTAGGCATAAAAAAAGCACCCGTTTCAGCTGGTGGAGGAGCCGGAGGATTAGATTTTGATATCATTCCGGGAAATCCAACCCAGTCTATTCTACTACATCGCATGAATAGTGTAGAACCTGGAACAGCAATGCCAGAACTCGCGCGTACCATCATTCATAAAGAAGGTGTTGCATTGATCCGAGAATGGATACAGCAATTGCCACAATAAAAATAACTTTAGAAGCATAGCTTACAAATATACTTGACTAATGACAGATCATATCCAAACCGTTTTTGAACTTCAGCAAAAAAATAAAGCTGTACTCCAATGGAGTACAGCAAAACAACGTATAGTAAAATTACGTCAATTAAGAACTGCAATTGAAGAATTTGAAGAACAGATCTACGATGCATTACAAACTGATTTAAGAAAAAGTAAATTTGAGTCCGCCCTTACAGAAGTATTTTTCGCACTCAGTGAAATTGATTTTGCTATCAAGAATTTAAAACAATGGATGAAGCCAAAAAGGGTCCGCAGGACATTGACAAGTATATTGGCAACAAATCGCATATATCAGCAACCAAGGGGCGTATGTCTAATCATTGCACCTTGGAACTATCCATTTCAACTGATTATGAGTCCATTAATATCTGCGATTGCAGCTGGAAACTGCATCATATTAAAACCTTCAGAAATCAGCTCTGCAACGAGTAATGTCATCACGCAATTAATTAAAAATACTTTTCAAGCAGAGGACATAGCTTGCTTCGAAGGAGATCGTGCTATTTCAGAATTCCTACTCCAGCTTCCTTTTGATCACATATTCTTTACAGGAAGTACTACGGTAGGTAAAGCTGTTATGCAGGCTGCTTCCAAAAATCTAAGTTCCGTTACACTCGAATTAGGAGGAAAATCACCAGTCATCATTGACGAAACTGCCGATATAAAAGATGCTGCTTCAAAAATTGCTTGGGGCAAGCTCATCAATGCAGGTCAGACCTGTATAGCACCTGATCACGTATTTATACAAAGATCCAAACTTGAAGAGTTTATACAGCAGTACAAAGAAGCTGTTACCCGTCAGTTTTTTAATGACCAACAGCAACTGGATAGGGCACAATATAGTAAGATCATCAATCGACAACATGCCGAAAGATTAATGGGATTGATCACTGATGCTGTAGACAACGGGGCTTCCATAGCTTGGGGAGGAGAAGTACTGTGGCCCGAACTGACCATTTATCCTACCCTCCTATCTCATGTACCGCTAGACAGCAAAATTATGCAGGAAGAAATCTTTGGTCCAATACTCCCCATTATTCCCTATGACAATTTAGAGATGCCATTAAATATCATCAATAGCAAGAGTAAACCTTTGGCCCTATACATTTTCAGTAAAAATAAACTTACCGTAAAACGCTTGTTAAAAAGCACGAGTTCTGGTGGCGCGTGTATAAATGATGTTGTCATCCATGTATCTAACCCAAATCTTCCTTTTGGAGGAGTAAATGGTAGCGGAATAGGAAGCTGTCATGGTATTTTTGGCTTTAAAACATTTTCACATGAAAGGTCAGTAGCTTTTCAATCAGCATTCAACATGTCGCAACTTATCTATCCTCCTTATACAAAAAAAGAATGGGTAATGAAATTACTTCGAAAATTTATGTAAGTATAAGGATAAGAACTTGCACTTATTTTTTTACGAGCTGATTATACACTATCTTTAACAGTCAAAATTAGCTTTGATTCCTGTATGTTAAACTTCTTAAAATCAAAAATTACAAGGGTACCCACAAAGTACCATAAATCAATTCATGTACTTTCCCATTTCATTTTACTTATCGGTTGCTTATCATGCACAGCCTCGCTTGCTCAAGAAATAGATAAAAATCAACTTAAACGTCATTATGAATCTGCTACAAAACAGTTCAGTACTTATGAGCAAAAACATCGCAGGACTACCGAAACTAAAAATGTAAATTTATCCTATCTCCAATGGGGCGACAATCAAAATAAAACTAAGGTACTAATATGGCTCCATGGCAGTCTAAGTAATGCTTACGAATTTGCTCCTTTTGCATTACACCTTGTCAAAATTGGTTACCGTATCATTTCAATAGATCAATATAATGCAGGAAAAACTCCTCTGCCACCATTTGATGCTTCATTCGATGATCTCTGTATTGACATCAAATCATTAATGGACACTTTAGAAATTCAACGTGCTGTTATAGGAGGATTTTCCCGTGGAGGCTACCTAGCGACAAATTTTTATAAACTGTTTCCTACATATGTCGCAGGTTTAATACTGGAAGATGGCGGATCAGTATCCTTTAATACCAGCTACTTCAAGTTGAATCAAAGAGAATTAGAACGAAAATTACAAGAAGTCAATCTCCCCGCTGAAATAGAAGAAAAGTATTTCGGCTTTTATGATAACCACTTTGATGCTTACAAAAGCCTTTATGACGACAGTAATAAATCAGATCAATTTGAAATCTTAAGTTTTTTGAAACCGCTAGATCAAAAATGGATCACCTATCGCGGACAACAAGAATACTATCATATGCGAGACAGTCTACAGATGTCAGAAGCAATATTTGGCAACCCTAATGTCAGTAACTATGCATCGTCCATAATTAAAGTAGCTCCATTTGAAATATTTAAACACGTAAATATTCCGGTACTTATACTAGATGCCATTTCAGTTCACGATCCTATGCCTGTTTATGCAGAAAACAAAATGCTTGCTGAAATGCATTCCAATTTCATCAAACATATTGCTTTTGAAAATGTGGATCACAACATTCATTTCGCATATCCTGAAAAATTTCTAAAAGTTATTATTAAATTTCTAGATCAAGTAAAATTAACTAAAGACTGAACTAAAAGTGGTAAAGAGCATGAAACTAGAATAGGATCCGGAAATATACTATTAATGCTCGCAAGATCATTGTACAAATGATACTTCCTGCTATATTGCACCTCAAGTCATTCCCAATTTAAACTGTTTTGAAATGATAGCATTTTTTCAGTAACAATAATGAAGTAGACATCATATCGCTAAGTTTATGGCATAAAAAAAGGAGACAACTAATATATAGTGTCTCCTTTAAGTAGCGGGGAGCAGGATCGAACTGCCGACCTCAGGGTTATGAATCCTGCGCTCTAACCATCTGAGCTACCCCGCCGTTTTTCGGTATGCAAATATAGCAATAACCCTTCAAATAAAAAGCTTTTTTTTATTTTTTTTCACTGTTTTAGCGCCTTAGCGTACAAAAAAAACGCAATTACTTTATAATGAAACAAATAGTAATCATAAAAAAAACAAAAGTGAGAACATAAAATATCAGCAGCTTATGCATGCAATATTTTTAATTTTTAAAATCGAAAAGTTTTTTGTAAAATAATTGCAAAGACAAAATAAATATGTATTATTACAATAATATATATAAGTATAACCAATGCACAGTTAGAAAGTATGTTAGAGTTTTGTAGCGGGGAGCAGAATCGAACTGCCGACCTCAGGGTTATGAATCCTGCGCTCTAACCATCTGAGCTACCCCGCCGTTTTTGGGAATGCAAATATAGATTTTTTTAAGTAAATAAAAAATAAATATTCATATAATATGGCTGAAAAAATAAAATTGAACTTAGAATATATAGTAAATTCTTCACCTAGGATTTTATTCCCCTATTTACAGGAGCCAAATGCCTTATCACAATGGTTTGCCGATGATGTAAATTACCGCGAATCTATTTATGAATTTATTTGGGATGATGAAGGTCAAAAAGCCAAAATTGTAAATGTTAAAGAAAACAAACTAATCCGCTATAAATGGCTTGAGGACGAGCCTTATTACTTTGAACTAGAAATTGATCAGGACGAATTAACAAATGATGTAGCACTCCGCATTACTGATTTTGCAAAAGAAGAAGATGTAGAAAATCGCAAAATGATCTGGAATAATTCAATTGAGTATCTCCAAAGTGTAATTGGAGGATAAAAAAGTATATCTTTGCATCTTAATAAGGTCTATTAAATAGATCTCTAAAGCTTCAAAAAAAACATAGCTTTAGAAAGGAACATATGATCGGATGAAAAAGATTTATTTACTTATTCTTAAATCCTTTATAAAGCCATTTTTCGTCACTTTTTGTATCGTGATGTTTGTGCTTTTAATGCTTTTCTTATTTAAATACATAGATGATTTAATAGGTAAAGGTTTTGAATGGTATGTCATACTGAAACTAATCGGCTATCAATGTGCGGTTCAGATCTCTATGGCTATGCCGCTTTCTATGCTATTGTCATCCATTATGACTTTTGGTAATCTTGGAGAGAGTTACGAACTAGTCGCCATCAAAGCAGCAGGAGTTTCACTCAGAAGAGCCATGACTCCTTTATTCATTTTAGTAGGTTTTTTCAGTTTAAGCTCATTTCTCTTTTCGGATTACATTTTACCTATCGTAAATTTAAAGATGGGGTCATTATTATATGATGTCCGTAATAAAAAAGCTGATTTTTTAATAAAACCTGGTATCTTCAATAATACTATTCCAGGTTATTCAATACGAGCAAAAGGTAAAAATGAAAATGGTACAATCCTGTACGATTTGATGATTTACGATAATCAAGGTGGAAATGCTGGCAATACGGTTTTAATCGCTAAAGAAGGATTTATTTATAATTCTCCTGATAATAGCTATATGATCTTAAAACTTAAAGACGGTATTCGCTATGAAGATGCACGCGTAAAAAGTTCTAAAAGCTACGATCCCCGTCAGCAGTTCACGAGATTTAAATTTAAAGAAACTGAGCAAAAATTTGATATGGAATGGAATAAGATGCAGCGAACAGATGAAAATTTGTTTAAGAGCCATCACGCCATGTTAAACTTAAAACAGTTAAAAGTGTATACCGATTCTAATAAAATGAAATTAGACAGTCTTAAGCACTCTCTCTCGCTTACTGTAGATAATCGTTTTAATCTATATTCTCCATATTTTAATACCCAAGAAGGGGGCAAAAAGATAAAACCTGCTTCGGTAAAACCGTTTAATAATTTATTAGAAGATCTTGTTCTTCCCGAACAGCGTGCACAAATTACAGGAAATGCGTTGAGTCAGTTAAACTACATGAAAGACGATTTGAGTAACAAATTGCCTGATTACAAAGATTTAAATGGCAAAGACATCCGGTACCGTATTGAGTTTCATCGGAAATTTACATTAGCTGTCTCATGTCTTTTATTATTTGCTATTGGTGCGCCTTTAGGAGCGATTATTCGTAAAGGTGGGCTTGGTCTACCTGTTATCATGGCTATTATATTCTTTCTTATTTACCACATTATTTCTACCGTAGCAGAGAAATCAGCAAAGGATGGTGCAATTTCACCTATTTTAGGGATGTGGATGGCCATTATCATATTATCGCCATTAGCTGGATTTTTAACGTATAAATCAACCACTGACTCGGCCTTATTTGATATTGATCAGTACAAAATAAAAGCTGAAGCTGGATTGAATTGGATTAAAAGTAAGATTGGTAAAAAGAAGGCAAAATTGCAATAATAAGCTCATTTTGACTTGCACATTATAATTAAAAGAGAATACTACACTACCTTTGTATAAATACATTTAAGATATCAATGGATTTCAAATTAAACACGATTGAAGAAGCAATCGAAGATATAAAAGCTGGCAAAGTGATCATCGTAGTGGATGATGAAGACCGCGAAAATGAAGGTGATTTTGTTACTGCAGCCAGAAATGCAACACCGGAAGTGATCAACTTCATGGCAACTCACGGAAGAGGGTTAGTCTGCGCACCTTTAACAAAAGAGCGTTGTGATGAATTGAATTTAGAATTAATGGTAGGTAAAAATACCGCTGTTTATGAGACTAACTTCACTGTTTCAGTTGACTTACAAGGTTACGGTTGTACAACAGGAATTTCGGCATCAGATCGTTCAAAAACGATCAAAGCACTTATTGATCCTAATATTGACCCTGTTGAGCTTGGCCGTCCAGGACATATTTTTCCACTAATTGCAAAAGATGGTGGTGTTTTACGTCGTACAGGACACACAGAAGCTACTGTAGATCTAGCTCGCCTTGCTGGTTTCGAACCTGCAGGTGTATTGGTCGAAATTTTAAAAGAAGATGGTGAAATGGCTAGACTTCCGGAATTAATGGAAGTAGCAAAGCGCTTTGATTTAAAAATTGTAAGTATTGAAGACCTAATTGAATATCGTCTTAAACATGATTCACTTATCGTCGAAGAAGTTCAAGTGGATATGCCAACAGCATTTGGTGATTTCAAATTGAAAGCTTACACCCAAAAAGATACAGGAGAACATCATCTCGCGCTTTATAAAGGGGAATGGACAGAAGATGAACCAATTCTAGTACGCGTACATAGCTCTTGTCTTACAGGTGACATCTTTGGCTCATGCCGTTGTGACTGTGGTCCACAGTTACACAAAGCAATGGAAATGATCCAAAAAGAAGGTAAAGGGGTTATTGTGTATATGAATCAAGAAGGTCGTGGAATAGGCCTTGTTAATAAATTACAAGCCTATAAACTGCAAGAAAAAGGAGTTGATACTGTTGATGCCAATACACAATTAGGTTTCAAAGCCGATTTACGCGATTATGGAATCGGAGCACAAATCTTACGCAATCTAGGAGTAACAAAAATGCGTTTAATGTCTAACAATCCTGCAAAAAGAGCTGGATTAGTAGGTTATGGATTAGAAATTGTGGATAATGTTGCTATAGAAATCAAATCAAATCCTTATAACGAGCAATATTTAAAAACTAAAAGAGATCGAATGGGACATACCATTATGAAGAATCTTTAATCATACTTGTAAAAGGGAGTTCGGAAGTTCTCCCTTTTTATTTATAATTTCAATTGATGAAAGCAGAAATTAAACAGCTTATTTTATTTGACGGGGTCTGCAATTTCTGCAACAAGACAGTCAATTTTATCATCAAGAAAGACAAAAAAGATCAGTTTAGATTTGCTTCCCTGCAGTCGAAAATTGCACAGGATTTTATCAGCGGTCTGCCGTCAAATACGGACTCCATTGTATACGTTAGAAATCAAAAGGTTTTAGTAAAAAGTACTGCGGCATTATATATTGCAATGGATTTAGGATATCCCTTTAAAATTCTTGCTATTTTCAGGTTGATACCAACTTCCTGGCGAGACAGTTGTTATGATTATATCGCGAAAAATAGGTATCGCTGGTTTGGTAAAATAGATCAATGCGAAATACCAACAGAACACAACCGCAAAAAATTCATCTCATAAATATAAAAGCTATGAAAAATCCCTTATTGCTTAATCAAGCATATATAAATGGAAAATTCATTTCCCACACAAAGACATTCGATGTTATCAATCCTGCCACAGGAAATATTATAGACACCGTTCCAGATTTAGAAGTCGCTTCATGTAAAAAAGCAATTACCGCAGCAGAAAAAGCTTGGGTGACCTGGCGTAAAACAGCTGCAGTGGACCGTTGCAACCTTGTTAGAAAATGGTACGAATTAATCCTAAAAAATAAAGTCGATCTAGCTGAAATTATAACGCTAGAAAGTGGAAAACCGCTAAAGGAATCCTTAACTGAAGTTGACTATGGTAATTCTTTTGTCGAATGGTTTGCCGAAGAAGGAAAACGTGCTTATGGAGAAACAATACCAATTGCTCAAAATGGAAATCGAATGATGACCATAAAGCAAGGCATAGGTGTTGTAGCTGCCATTACACCCTGGAATTTTCCTTTAGCGATGGTAACACGTAAAGTAGCACCGGCGCTAGCGGCAGGATGTACTATTATTTTAAAGCCCGCTTCACAAACCCCATTCTCAGCAATTGCATTGGCAAAATTAGCCGAAGAAGCAGGTATTCCTAAAGGTGTATTTAATGTTGTAACAAGTAAAGACAGTTCTGGTTTTGGCAAAGAGCTAGCGACCAACACAACCATACGAAAACTCTCATTTACAGGTTCAACTGAAGTAGGAAAAACATTAACAATTCAAGCCGCCTCTAATATCAAAAAAGTATCTATGGAATTAGGGGGCAATGCGCCATTCATTGTTTTTGATGATGCAGATATAGATGCCGCAGTAAAAGGCGCAATTGCAGGTAAGTTTCGTAATTCAGGTCAGACCTGTGTATCCATTAATAGATTCTATATTCAGGAAACAGTATATCATGCTTTTGCTGAAAAACTTACAGCGGCAGTGAAGGAATTGAAAGTAGGTAATGGACTGGAGAACAACGTACAAGTCGGCCCACTAATTAATGAAAAAGGTTTAGAAAAGGTAAAACAGCACATTTCAGATGCCCTAAAACATGGCGCAAAAATAACAACAGGAGGCAACCCCTTAACAGGTCTTTTCTTTGAACCTACTGTACTTACAGATTTGTCTCATGATGCACTTATAGCACAGGAAGAAACCTTTGGCCCCATATGCGCCCTATTTAAATTCACCACAGAAGAGTCCGTTATTCAATTAGCCAATGACACACCATTTGGTCTAGCCTCATACTTCTACAGTCAAAACATCAGCCGCTGTTTTCGTGTTGCCGAACAATTAGAAGCAGGAATGGTCGGTATTAATACCGGATTAATTTCAAATGCCGCGGCGCCATTTGGAGGAGTTAAAGAATCAGGAGTCGGTAGAGAAGGATCCAAACATGGATTGGATGAATACATGGAAATAAAATATCTTTGCATCGCTGAATAATAAGAAATACATTACCAGGCGAATAAATTAAAAAAGAAAAGCACGAGTCAAAATGACCCGTGCTTTTCTTTTTTATAATTCAGTAGACCTGATATACTATTTAGCGTAGCTAGCTTGCACATATGGTGCCGCTAAAAGATAATCGATACTTTCTTTCAAGCCTTTTTCCAGATCAACAGAAACCTCTTCAAGTTCAACAAATATATGCTTCACTCCTGCAGTTTTAGCATTCTTAAAGATTGCATCAAATCCAACCATACCACTTTGACCAATTTCACGGCGATCTTTGATATGAAGAGCAGTAAATCTTCCTGGATATTTATTAAAATAATCTACAGGGCTAGATCTACCAATCACTGTCCAATACACATCCATTTCAAAAAATACATCTTGCGGATTTGTATGTTCAATCATATAGTCCAACATGATAACTTTATCTTCCACTTTCTGAAACTCATGAGCATGATTGTGATAGCCATACTTAAGACCATTTTGACGGCACAATTTACCAACCTCATTTAGATATTTACATTGCGTGTCTAGATCTTTAATTGTTTTTGGAACTTCCATCCATGGAGTAACAATATATTGCATACCAGCCGCCTTATGTGCCTCTATCGCTTTACTCCACCATTCCAGTGCTTTTGAAAAATCTCCAGAAGCTAATTCTTCATTAGAAAGATTTCTAGTGGCATGGGATGAGACAACTTTCATTCCAGCCTTCTCAACTTTACTCTTAAAATCCTGTGGAGAGTTATTATAAAATTTCCCGTCGCTAAATCCTGCGGCTTCAACTGCCGTATATCCCATCGCCGACAATTTTTTCAATACAGGAAAGTAATCTGCATCATTTTTAATCAAACTTCGAACAGAATACAATTGCAAGCCAATATCTTTCTTTTTCAATGTTTGAGCAACACTGTCGAATCCAGTAAGGCTAGATCCTGCCATCAAAAGGACAGCTACTAAAAATTTTAATTTCTTCATAATTTATTTTTCTAAAAACCTTCCTTAAAAACATTGTAGAACTTTATTAAATAATGTTTATTCATTGTAAATAGTATTAAAGACTATCGGAAGATTAAATGTAATATTATACATTATTTCAAAAAAATACAACAACAACATTTAAAATTTAGATAACAATTCAGGTACAATCATTATAAATAATATCGCACGATTACTAATCTCATCTATAGGTAGAAATAAACCTTAATACATCAATTCCTCAGATACAATAAAGTAATGACTTCATAAAGACCAATTTTAAGAGCTTATTGATCGTATTGAAAACATTGATGAATGAAATTTCATTGAAAAATCATACTTTAGAAAAATGTTATATCCCTAAATCCAGTTGGATACAATAAAACAAGCATAATAAAATCTAATCCATTAATAATTATAAATGAAAATTTACCTTACTGTTGTACTAAGAACAAAAGAAGCATATCGCGACCAAGTAAAAAAGACACTGCAGGAAATGGTTCGTTTAACACGACTTGAACCAGCTGCCGAACTGTATAATTTACATCAAGGCATAGAAGACCCGAATGTATTCACATTTTATGAAATTTGGAAAGATCAAGCAGGTCTTGATGCCCATAATGCCCAACCCTATATCAAAGACTTTGGACCAAAATATGGCGTATTTTTACAAGAAGAACCAAAACTGATTAAGACAGTTTTGATTTAAATAAGAAAAAAATATTATCAATAGCATGCTGATCTATAATCTATCATCTTCCCCTTTCCATAAAATTCACCTATAATCATGCTAAACATATTATTTATTTGCAGCCGCAACCGCTGGAGGAGCTTAACAGCAGAAACAATTTATAAAAAACATAAAACTGTTCATGTTAAATCTGCTGGCACAGAAAATAATGCAAGAATTAAAGTGAATGCCAAACATCTAAACTGGGCAGATATCGTATTTGTAATGGAAAATCATCACAAAGAGAAACTCATGCAGCAATTCCCAAATGAATGTAGTAATATAGAAATCGTAATACTAGAAATACCTGATGAATATAAGTACATGGATAAAGAACTCATTGAAGAAATACAAGATTCCGTTTCATGTTATATTTCCGATAAAGCATAAGTAACCTTGATTATCAAAAAAACAGATTTAATCTATGCTAGCCTTTTTTCCGAGCATTTTTCACTCCACAAAAACATATTGTTACCTAATAACAATATTATTCACTTTAAGTTGCCAGCCTAGTGCGGTCAATTTTCCTGCTAAACATTATCGGGCAGTTTCAAAAAGAGATACAGCATACCTTCAGCTTACTAAAAATGAAAACCATTTTTACGGGCACTATACGATCCAATATGGTAATAGCGGTAAAGACTCCGGAGAAATTAGAGGAACTATAAAGGGAGACACATTAATTGGAGACTATTTTTATATGCCACATAGTGGAGGAGTAAAAAAAAGAACACCATTTGCACTACTGCAGGATGGAAAAACGCTACGATTAGGAAATGGAGCGATAGTAAGATTCCTGGATATTCCCAGTTACTCTCCAGATGTTGCAATCAACTATGATAGTGTCAAGTTTGTCTTCACAGAAATTGCACATTAAACAAATAGCCCGCTAAAAAAGCGGGCTAATAAATTAAATTAATAACCGTGCAGATTTACTTCATCTGTTGGTTTAATATCGACCTTTTTGCCCATTTTCCTCTGAATAACAGAAAAATGATGCAACTCCTCATCTGTTAATAAGGTAATAGCAGTTCCTAAATTATTTGCACGACCAGTTCTTCCTATACGATGAACATAATCTAACGGAGAACGAGGTAATTCAAAATTAATAACGACTGGTAGAGAATCGATATGAATACCACGGCCGATCAGATCTGTAGCTACCAAAACCTGTGCATCTCCTTTTTTAAAATAATCGAGATGATCCTTTCTATTACTTTGCGATTTCTGACCGTGGATAGAAATTGCTCTAATTTTATTTTTCAATAATTTCTCCACCAATTTATCTGCCGTACGTGTAGAAGATACAAATACAAGTACTTGGTTCATCTTTTGCTCTTTGATAAGATAACGCAAAAATGGACCTTTAGTCTCCGCAGTTACATGGTAAGCGATCTGTTCGATCTGATCAATATTGGCTTCTTCACTTTCAATCTCTACAACAACAGGCTTGATTGAAAGAAGATTATTTATTTCAGTTATTTTATCATTTAATGTCGCAGAAAACAAGGTAATTTGTTTCTTCTTAGGCATTAAAGCCAAAAGTTCTCTGAGCTCATCTTCAAAACCCATTTGAAATAACTTATCAGCCTCATCAATAACCAAATGTTGAATATGACTAATGCTCAGCGCCTTGTTCTTAATTAAGTCCAATAAGCGGCCTGGAGTTGCTGTTAAAACTTCTACCCCAAGCATACCTTTCATTTGTGGATTAATAGATACACCACCATATACCGCCATAGTTTTTATCTCTCGCTTTAGATTACCAGTAAAGGCTCTAAAAACTTCATCAATCTGAATGGCTAATTCTCGGGTAGGAACAAGTACAAGTACTTCAATATTTCGATCTCTTTTAACAACATCAATTTGTAACTTCTCTAATATAGGCATCACAAAACATGCAGTTTTCCCAGAGCCTGTTTGCGCAATACCCATCAGATCTTTACCCGATAAGATAACTGGAATAGCTTGTTCTTGAATAGGAAAAGGTTTCAGATAACCTAATTGCTTGACAGAACTAATAATATTGTGTGATAAACCTAAAGACTCAAATGACATAAAATGTTTTATTTACTGCAAATGTACACTATTATTTATTGTCAATAGTTATCCCGCAAAGATCAGATCAACATCTGCTAGTCTAGATAACCGAATTTAATAGTAATAATTAGTTTGGAATGATCCCGATTTTTTAGAAATTAAAAAACCATTATTTGCCTTCTCTTGAAGTTCTATATTTTTTATAAGCTTTGATTAATATCATTAATAAAATCGCCAGTGATAGCAGACCGACAACGCCATAGATCCAGTTCAATGCAGATTTTAAAACAACGGTAAAGACAATGGAAAATAACAGTACAGTAGATACTTCATTCCACATTCTAAGTTTTGAGGAACTAAGCGTTGATTTTTCATCTCTAAGATTAAACATCATCCGTTGACTGATAAAATGGTAAGCAATCATAGCTACCACAAATAGCAACTTGACATGCATCCACCCCATTTGTAATAATGATGGATTAACATACAGCATTACTAAAGCCGAAAAAACTGTAATGTACATGGCAGGAGTAGTTATTACCCACCACAATCGGTTCTCCATGATTGAAAACTGCTTATGTAAAACGGTATATGCCTCTTTAGATTGATCTTTTGCCTCTGTATGATAGATGAATAGTCGGGGCATATAAAATAATCCCGCCATCCAACAAATGACAAATATGATATGTATCGCTTTAGCGTAAAGATAAATCATAATCCTAAAAGTATGAATACAAAGATAATTGAATATTGAGTTATTGAGAAGAACTTATTTACTACAAACAAAACAAGGAACAAATATTTGTTCCTTGTTTTGTTTATTAAACTGATACTTGTTAATATTTAAATTCTTTAACAACTTCAATTGCGTATTTCACATTGTCAAAAGGGATATCAGGCATAATACCATGTCCTAAGTTGAAAATAAATCCATTTTCACCACGCATACGTTCAAATAATTGAAGGATCTTATCTTTGATTACTTTTTTATCAGCATACAATACAAATGGATCCAAATTACCTTGAACAGCAATTCCCGCAGGTAACGATTGTTTGATATTTTTTAAATCTGCATTCCAATCGACAGATATCACATCCGGTTTTGCTTCTGCCATTATTGGGGCAAACACAGAAGATCCTTTACAGAAAGAAATTACTGGAACATCTTTTCGATTCAAACGAGAGATGATTTGATTATTATAATAATGAGCAAACTCTTTGTAATCATTCCAAGATAAAGCTAAAGCCCAGCTATCAAATAACTGAACAGCATTAACACCAGCAGCAATTTGCATGTTTAAATACTCGACGGTTACATCAGCTATCTTTTGAAGAATAGTATGAGCCAATTTTGGTTCATTATTCAACATCAATTTGGTCAACTTAAAATCTTTTGAAGAAGCTCCTTCAACTAAATAACTTAAAATTGTAAATGGTGCACCTGCAAAACCAATTAAAGGAATACTACCATTCAAACGCTGTTGAATTACTTTAATAGCATCAGCTACATATTCCAATTTAGGCAGACAATCAGTAGCTAATTTATCTGCATCAGCAAAAGAACGCACTGGATTAGCGAAACGCGGACCTACTCCTTGTTCAAAACTTAAATCTCCACCCATTGCTTCTGCTGTAACCAAAATGTCAGAAAACAAAATTGCGGCATCTATACCTAGTAAGTCAACTGGCAACATGGTAACATCTGCAGCAATCTCCGGAGTTTTGCACATTTCCAAAAAGGAATATTTATTTTTTATTGCCCAGTACTCAGGCATAAATCTTCCAGCTTGACGCATCATCCATACAGGCGGGCGTTCTGTTTGCTGCGAAAGTGCAGCTCTAATCAATAAATCGTTTTGTAAAGTAGTAATCACTATATATGTTTTGAAATTTCGTTTTGTATTTTGCCAATTATACTGGCTTGACGTTCTGTTAAATTCAATTTCTTCGCCACATCAATATAAGCTTGAGCACGTTCATACTCTTCTTTTCTTAAACTGATATTCGATAAATTGATTAAGACCATCCCTTTTTCATTATCTTTTTTCCACGGTAATCTTGATGCTAATTGGAAATGGTATTCAGCTTCATCAATGCGATCCTCATGAAGTGAAATCGTACCCATCATATATTCATAAATATTACGACGTCCTTTCCTCAAGCGATCAGGATTTTTCACTTCAGCCAGTAAAACTTTTGCCTTAGCATAGTCCTGCTTATGAAATGAATCACTAGCCATAGCTACTGAGCTCTCGCGCAAATGACTCCACACCAGATAACAAACACCACCTGCAATCAGGATCGAAGTTTGATAATGTCCAGCATAGATGCCATATCCAATTAACAATAATGCAATGATAATAACAGCTACACGAGCCTTAAATGTCATCATAAAACGTTATGCATTATTATCCGTGAATTTATATCCAACACCACGAATAGAATGGAAATAAATTGGGTGTTTTTGATCAGGTTCAAAATATTTACGGAAAGTCAAGATGAAATTATCAATCGTACGAGTTGAAGGATAAACATCATAATTCCATACTGTTTCCAATATTTGTTCGCGAGAAACAGCTTCATTTCGGCGTTCAATCAATAGCTTCAACAACATGGTTTCTTTCTTTGTTAAAGAAGTAATAGTACCATCTGCATGATGCAATTCATATGAATTAAAATAAATTGTTTTATCACCAATTTGATAGGAGTTTAATTCTTTCAGATCATCAGGTTTTAAACTTCTTCGCACCAAATTACCTACCCTAAGGATAAGTTCTTCCAAATTGAAAGGTTTGATTAAATAATCATCTGCACCTTTTTTAAGACCAGTGATACGATCTTCACTACTGTTTTTAGCAGTTAAAAACATAATAGGAACTTCCGTATTTTGTAGTCGAATAGTCTCGGCAACCTGGAATCCATCAATCTCAGGAATCATGACATCCAGAATGATCAAATTAAAACGTTCTTCCTTGAATATTTTCAAAGCCTTTTTACCGTCTGTAGCTGTTGTTACACGGTAACCTTCTAACTCCAAATTTAACTTGATAGCCTCTAACAAGTGTTCTTCATCTTCTACGAGCAGTATGCGTTGTTTACTTTGCATTTTTATCAAATGTTACTTCAAAAATACTCCCCGAAGGAGTGTTATCTTTTACCTTAATAGACGCGTTATGCTTTTGCAAGACCGTCTTCACTATATACAACCCCAAACCGGTACCTTTAGTTTTACGTGTCGCTTCACTTCCCACACGATAAAATTTATTAAAGATAAGTTTTTTCTCCACATCACTGATACCAATTCCATGATCAGCAACAGAAAAAATTATTCCATGCTCTTCATTTGTTAATTTAACCACAACATTTGCACATGGTGGAGAGTATTTTATTGCATTCTCGATCAAATTAGTCACGACATTACTTATTGCAAACTTATCAGCGTAGATCATAACATCCGAATCCAAATTAGGTTTCAACACTTGCGTTCTACAAGCATTCTTTTGAAGGCGGTCCACAATTTGTTCTACTAATTCGGTGAGATTAAACTTTTCCTTCGGAAGATTATAATTGCGGCTTTCAAGCTTAGTAGTGATTAATACATTTTCAACCAAATCATCCAGTCGCTCAATATCCTTCAAAGAATTCCTTAAAAAAACTTGTTGCTGTTCCTTATCCAAATCCCTTTTCAAAATTGTTTGAATATATAATTTGACCGAAGCTAGTGGAGATTTTAATTCATGAGTTATGGCCAATAAAAAGTTTTGTTGCTGTTGTTGTAATTTTTGTTCACGAACAAAAAGCTTTTTTAAACGTAAAGCGCCCCAAAGAAAGATCAGTAAAAAAAATATACCTTCACCGATAATCATCGATTTCCTTTGTGGTTGAAACCGAGCAAGCATAACACCCCACCAGATCAATTGGGAGGTGGCATAAAAAACAAGAAAATAAAATAAAACAAGTGCTTTTTTCATACGATATATTGCAACAGAACAAAAATAACGATAAACAGAGGTATAAAAAAATGTGTTGGACTTTATGACACTAAGAGGAAAATCGAACAGCCCCTATTTCTTACATTAGTCCATATTACGCTATATTTGTACTATGTTTCAACAAGAAAAAAAAGATATATTCTTCGATTTAGATCATACCATTTGGGATTTTGATAAAAATGCAGAAGAGACATTGGACGAACTATATTATCATTACAAATTTGATCAGCTATTTCAGCAAGAAAGCTCTGCCCAATTTATCCAAACCTATACGGTCAATAATCATCGCGTATGGAATCTGTATCATCATGGTAAAATTGATAAAACAGAATTACGCCGTGCCCGCTTTGCAGATACATTTACACAACTTGGTGTAGATCCTTCCCTATTTCCCTCTAGTTTTGAAATAGAATATTTACGCATGTGCCCACAGAAAACCAATTTATTTCCACATGCACATGAAACGCTTCAATATCTGTATAAAAATTACAACTTACATTTGATTTCAAATGGATTCAAAGAAGCTTGCGAAGTAAAGCTTGATAAAAGTGATCTCAATAAATATTTTAAAAATATCTTTATTTCCGAAGTGGTTGGGGTCAATAAACCTGATCCCAGAATATTCAATTTCGCATTAGATAAAGCCGACGCAAAAATTGACAATTCCATCATGATCGGTGATAATATTGATGCAGATGTTCGAGGAGCAATGAATGTAGGCATGGATGCCATATTCTTTAATCCTAATCAAGGTGAAAGACCACAAGATGTAATCCATATGATCAGTAATTTAAAAGAATTACAGTCCATTCTATAAAATAAAGGAAGGAAATAACAGAATCATAAAGCATAAAAAAAGCGAGCTTGAAAATCAAGCTCGCTTTTTTTATGCTTTATGGTAATTACAATTTTTTCACCGTAATATTTTTGAACCATACGTCATCACCATGATCCTGAAATCCGATAACGCCTGATTTAGTTTTGCCACCGACATTCTTCAATAATTCGTAAGCCAAAGGCCATTTTTCTTCACTAAATTTACTTTTTTGTAATAGATCAATCCATGATTGATCCCATAGTGTGTATTCAACAACTTTGACGTCATTCTGCCACTGTTCAACTTTACCCTTATTAACAACAATTTTCACTTTATTCCATTCACCATAAGGCTTAGCATTTTGAGGCTTCGCAGGGATCATATCATATAACGACGTTGATTTACGATTTCCATCAACCCCCATCTTCGCGTCAGGATGATTTTCATTATCCAGCACTTGACATTCAGGACTGGAAATATAAATTGGTTGTCCTTCAATTTCCTTTGCTAAAAAGAAAATACCGGAGTTCGCTCCTTTAGCAACTTTCCATTCCAGTTCCAATTCAAAGTTTTTGAAATCATGAGCAAAAATTAAATCTCCACCTTCATTATTTCCAACATTTGCCTTGCTGTCAAATTTTATAGCACCATCATCAATGATCCATTTTTTAGGCAATACAGCTTTATCATAACCACGCCATCCTGTTAAAGAAGTACCATCAAAAATGACATATGCACCTTGTTTATTTTTTTTAAAATTTTTCAAATCTACCTTAGGGAGATCCAAAACCTTATATGCAGGGACTTCTTTCTTCTGTTGAGCGACAGCAGTACCAACACTTGCAGTACCCGCGAGCATAGTAGCTGCTAAAACGATTGTTCTTAATTTCATATCTAGTATTTATATGGATTAAATTTAAAAAAAAATCATCGGAATCAAGAATATATCTTAATATTCTTCTCCGGATATTTCATTTGTATTAGTCTCCCTTTTCTTAGACTTAGTTAAATCCTGCCCTCCGAATCGATACGAAACTGACAAAGTAACCATTCTTTTCATCCAGCGTCTTTCAAAATTAGAAATCAACTGCGGCGTTTCCGTATACCCTTCCATTTTTCTAGAATTGAATACGTCACGTACATTCAACATAACAGAAGCTTTCTTATTAAAGACATCTTTTTTCAAAGCTACATCTATACCTTTCATCGCATTCATCTTTCCTTGAGCCATTACACGAGAAGAATTATATTCGCCCCTAACCTGTGCAGAAAATGTTGGTGTCATTCTATAATTCATGGTTAAATTAGAATTATAAGAAAATCCCTTCCTACTTGGCAACTGGTACAGCTCATTCGCTTTATAATTGATATTTATCAAGTTCAGATTGAATGTAAAATCAAAATCTTTTGTTGCATTGACTTTGGCAATAAATTCAAAACCAGATAAAGTACGGCTTGTTAAATTCTCCCATTTACTATAAGTCACACTATTCGAATCTACAAAGAACACGTAAGGTTGAATCACTTCACTGGTATGATTAAAATATGCTGAACTGACCAAATTTACTTTACCATAACTTTTCGCATAACTCAACTCAAAAGCATGCACATCTTCTGGTTTTAGATTTGGGTTACCCTGACGTCGGTTCATATCATCAGTCACATCTGGAAATGGATTGATTTGCCAGCCCCGAGCGCGTTGTACTCTTCTAGAATAACTCAACTGTAATTTATCACCGCTGTCATCAAGATCATACGTCAAGAATACAGTCGGATATAGACGAAAGAAATTTTGATTAGCTTTTTCTTCTTTGACAAGTACTTCTGGATCTTTTGAAAAGTAAGTCGATTTTAATTCAAATTGCTCGCCACGTAACCCCAATTGATAACCAATTCTTTTGCTTAATTTATTCTGATAATTAACATATAAAGCATGAATAGAACTCGTAAAGTCAAAATCATTACTGATTTTATAATCGGGCAAATAAAGCCCAAGGCTATCAACTAAAACTTCAGAAAACTGTGTATCAAAAGATTTTCTGATCTGTGTTCGATATCCAGCTTCAAACTTACTCGTCTCAGAAAATGGCAATACATAATCAGCTTGTAGATTAATCACCTTTCCATTTTCAGAAGTCACATTTTTACGCCCATCATCAGCTTTAGGACCACTAAACACTTGTACAAAATCATTTGTTCCATCTTCCTTATCATTTCCATAACTTGCATTAGCCGTCAATTCTTCTCCCGATCGTTTAAATTGATGTCTAAAATCAAAATTCAAATCATATCCCAAATCATCTTCAAATTGACGTGAATTACGGAAACTAGAATTTCCTAATTTTGGTTGATTAGAATATTGGTAATTCAAATCTTCAGAACGATCACTATTACGTATACTCATATTACCAGAAAGCCCCAAAGTAGTACGATCCGTTATATTATAGTCAACTCCTGCCTTAATATTATGTCCGTTTCCTTTACGGGAAGACTCAGATTCATTATAGATACGGCTGTTATTATCTAAAAAAGTGTTATCAACCTTCCCACTTCCCACCATATTACGACGGTTAAAATTATAACTTCCAAAATAGTTGAACTTCTTATCTCTGTAATTAAGCGTCAATCCAGCCATATAGTTATCATAAGAACCTGCGGATGTATTAACAGCACCATTCAATCCCGTACGGATATTTTTTTTCAAGACAATGTTCACAATTCCAGTCTGTCCTTCAGCGTCATATTTGGAAGAAGGATTGGTGATAATTTCGACTTTATCAATTGAATTAGCTGGTAAACTCTGTAATAAGGCCGTCACATCATTACCTGCCATTGCAGATTCTTTACCATCAATCAAAATCTTAACATTAGATCCTCTTAAACTAACCGTCCCATCCTGATCGACTTGTAAAGTTGGCACATTTGCTAATAAATCGGTGGCTGTACCACCTGCACTCACCAAACTTTCTCCAACATTAAAAATCTTACGATCGATTCCAATCTGCATCGCCGGTGCTCTTCCTTCAATTACAACTTCACTAAGCAATTCACCAGAAGGTTTTAAAACTAATTTACCGAGATTAAGATTGGAAGAATTTGATACGACAATATTTGTTTTCACGAAGTCGGAATAGCCAACATAAGTAACACGTAACGTAAAAGTACCATTTGGAACATCTTGAAAAATGACTACGCCATTTTCATCAGATTGGGTACCCTTTAAATAAGCTTGAGCACTACCCGTCAGTAATGATGCACTAGCAAAATTGACTGGAGTTCCAGTTTTTTCATCAATAAGAGTAGCAGATATTTTACCAGATTGAGCGAAAGCTATTATCGGAAAGAATAAAAACGTAATAAGAAAAGTAAAGAAATGGGTCTGATTTTTAGAGAACATAATAAAGTTATAAGCTGTAATACTACAAAAATGTATTTTTTTGTTGAACTAAAACGACTCGTAACCACTTTATTACTCAATAAAATGACCTATCTCGGAAATAAAAATCTACTCGACAGATACAGTAAGACCTTCTGCTTTTAGAATTTTTCTATAGACCTCCATCTCGGTCAAAGATCCCTCCAAGACTGCACATTTACCATCATTATGCACTTTAAAAGCAATTCTTTCAGACTCAGGTTCCGAATATTGCAAATGATGCATCATACAAAAAATAACATGGTCAAAAGTATTGATATCGTCATTCCACAAAATCAGTCGGTTGGAATCTTTAACTGAAGCTAAAATTTCGGATAAGGAATAGGTTTCTTGTGCAGTTTCTGTACTCATACTACAAAAGTACTTTAATTTTCAAAAATTACGTAATTTTACTTAATTTGAACTTAACATAAATACAATCATATGTTTCAATCCAAAATTGCAGGTATAGGATACTACGTACCAAAAAATGTTTACACCAATCAAGACTTAACCCGTTTCATGGATACAAGTGATGAATGGATTCAGGAAAGAACAGGTATTAAAGAGCGTCGTTATGCAGATAGAATTGGTGAAACAACTACCACTATGGCTGTTGAAGCATCAAAAATAGCGATTGAACGCGCAAATACGACTGCCGAAGAAATTGATTTTATTATTTTTGCTACGCTTTCACCTGATTATTATTTCCCTGGTTGTGGCGTACTTCTACAGCGGGAAATGGGTATGAAAGAAGTAGGTGCTTTAGATATCCGAAACCAATGTTCAGGTTTTATTTATGCATTATCTGTCGCTGACCAATTTATCAAAACGGGGATGTACAAAAATATTCTTGTCGTTGGCTCTGAAAAACATTCTTTTGCCCTTGATTACTCAACACGCGGAAGAAGTGTGTCCGTAATCTTTGGAGATGGCGCCGGAGCGGTTGTTCTTCAACCTACAACTGAAGCAGGTAAAGGTATTCTAAGTACTCATTTACATTCTGACGGTGCTGATGCTGAAAAGTTAGCGATGTATTACCCTGGTGCATCTGGTGGGATCTGGTTAGATGAAAAACCAAAATGGCCGGAACAAGAGCTTGGCGGAATGTTAATGACAGCAGAAATGCTAGAAAATGGAACAGCATTTCCAGTCATGGACGGTCAGGCAGTATTTAAAAAAGCAGTAGTAAAATTTCCAGAGGTAATAGGAGAAGCACTAACCAAAAATAATTTAACAACACAAGATATTACCCTTTTAGTACCCCACCAAGCAAATCTTAGAATTTCGCAATTCATCCAGAAGACATTGAAGCTAAATGACCATCAAGTATTTAATAACATTCAAAAATATGGAAATACAACCGCGGCATCAGTTCCAATTGCATTATGTGAAGCATGGGAAGCTGGAAAAATTAAAGAAGGAGATCTTATTTGTTTAGCTGCTTTTGGCGCAGGATTTACATGGGGATCAGCCCTCATCCGTTGGTAGAAAACACACGGTAATTTTTTAAAAAAAACTAAGATTTACTGCTAGCCCTCAGAATTAAAACAGTGTTTTCCACAGGAGTTATTAACATAATGTTAATAACTCCTGTGGAAAACATCATATAGCCTATCAGATTCCGAAGTATCTCCCACCTTCAATCTTTTTCAGATCTATTCTATTCCAGAAAATTATCACAATTTTTCGTTAGATTTAGTAATGGAAAAACTAAATCGTGAAGACATATCGATTACAAGTAAGCATAGTAATCTTTCAAGAGAACAGATAGAAAATCTTTTAGAAGAAAATGTGTACGTAAATACCAGAGACTGGAAGCGATTCTTAGATTTATTCTTACTTGTATTAGGAATCGGGTTTGTTGTCTCTGGCATTATATTTTTCTTTGCATTCAATTGGGCAGATTTAAACAAATTCATTAAAATCGGAGTTATACTTCTTCTACTAGCTGCAACTGTACTTTGTGCACTTCTATTAAAAATAAATGAAGTATATAAAAATACATTATTGACCGCTGCTTCCATGTTAGTCGGTGTATTATTTGCGGTATTTGGACAGATATACCAAACAGGAGCTAATGCCTATGACTTTTTTCTTGCCTGGACGATATTTATCACGATTTGGGTAATCGCAACACGATTTTATCCACTTTTGCTTCTCCATATTCTTCTTATTAATACAACCATTTTCCTATTCAACGATCAAGTTCTAAATAGTTTTGACCCAGTTAGTATGTCTACACTACTATTCTTTATCAATGGTAGTGCGTTAACGGCCTTATTATCTCTAAATCATTATCGGAAAATCCAGATACCACTATGGTTTAGAAATACGTTTACGCTTATCGTAACTTCAATTGCAACAATCGGTTTGTGTTACCTCATATTTGACTCAAGACTCCTAAACGGATTATTATTAATTATTGGTACGCTAGCATGCTACTCTTACTGTATCTATTATGCCTTACAGACAAAAAGTACATTTTTCATTGGAACCATAGCTTTCAGTATTTTAATTATCACTAATTGTCTGCTTATTAGAATCTTTGAAGATGAATTTGTCTTGATTATCATCAGTCTTTTTGTGATAATAACGGTGACAGCCATTATAAAATTATTGTTAAATCTTCAAAGAAAATGGACCAATGAAAAATAAACAAGAAATACTAAATAAAATAGAACTTTTGAGCAAAGGCAACGAGCCCAATTTTCAAATCAATATAAATGATACAATGGCAGCGTATCAACATTTGGAGGAAAACAGATCAAATCTGACTATAAAAATACTATCCATACTTGGAGTTATATTAAGTGTTTTAAGTTTTTTAGGAGCCTTATTTTTACTAAACATCTTAAACGATAAGTTGAATTTAATCATTTGCGGTTCCATCTTTCTTATTCTATCTCTATACTGCATTAAAAAATATAACGCCATTATCATTGATACTGCAAGTATTGCATTTTATATTGTGGGAGGATGGATGCTCATATATGGTTTAAATATCCATGATTTAAATTACATTTTTATACTCTGTTTTATCATCAGCTTATGTACACTATTAATTGTACAACGCTATCTATTATCCTTGTTAAATATACTTTGCATCATTTATTCCATAATAGCTTTAATCAATCACAATGATCAAAATGTATTATTCATTACATTGATCAATGCTATTCTCATAATTGCATTGATCTATTTTTTATCACATGAAGCAGCTGTACTATCCAAACGAAATTTAATCCGTACAATCTATAATCCATTGCGCTTAGGGCTTATTCTTGCAACAGTAGCCACGACAGCATTCATTATACTATCACATTATGAGACTTACAACGAGCAAGTAAATAACACCTCATTCGCATTATATATATTATCGGTACTATATGCATTTGCAATTTTATGGGTGGTTTATAAAATCACAAGTAAATTTGAGATCACAACATCCAAAGTACTTTTTCCTACATATGCGCTTCTCATACTGATGCTAGGTTCAACAGTTATTAATCCCGGTATCGCATGTTCAATACTACTCATCTTAATTTGCTTTAATTATCAATATAGGATTGGTCTGTCAATTGGTCTTATTTCCCTACTCCTTTCCTTATGGCATTTTTACTATAATCTAAACTTTTCATTATTGGTAAAGTCATTAATTTTAATCATTTCCGGATTGTTATTTTTAGCCATTTACTTTGTTATAAATTCAAACAAAATCAACAATGAAAAAGTATAAAAACTGGATCATAGCAGTGAACTTATTGGCCATTATTGCTTATTTTACTTTTACGATCATGCAGAAGGAAAAAATTCTAAAAGAGGGTAAACTGATTCTTTTGGAGTTAGCACCTGTCGATCCAAGATCACTTATGCAAGGCGATTACATGCGCTTAAGATATAGTATAGCAGACAGCATAACGCCTTCTGAAGCACCTCCACGTGGATACGTTGTTGTCAAATTAAATACTAAAGGTATAGCAAGTGGGATTCGCTTGCAAAACAATACGACACCGCTAAAGAAAGACGAACTCTTGATCAAATACACGATGTCTAATAGACATAGTTTAAATATAGGTGCCGAATCCTTCTTTTTTCAAGAAGGGCATGCAAAAAAATATGAACAAGCAAAGTTTGGCGGGATTAGAGTAGATAATAAAGGAAATAGTTTGTTAGTCGGGCTTTATGACGAGCGGGAAAAAATGATCAGGTAAAGCATAAAAAAGGCGATGAAAATAAATTCATCGCCTTTTTTTATATTGATATTACTCTTAATTATCCGTTTGATAATGCCGCTGCACCAGAAACAATCTCTGTTAATTCTGTTGTAATAGCAGCTTGACGTGCTTGGTTGTACGAAAGCTTTAATGCTTTTAACAAATCTCCAGCATTATCAGTTGCTTTGTCCATTGCAGTCATACGGGCACCATGCTCAGAAGCATGAGAATCCAAAATAGCTTTATACAATTGAATTTTAATAGCTTTAGGAATTAATTCCTCAATAATCTTCTCTTTCGAAGGTTCGATAATATAATCAACCTCAGCAGTTTTTTCCTTAGTAGAAAGGGTATCTTCCGTAGGAAGTAATGGTAAAATTTGCTCCGAAGTCAAGATTTGTACCGCTGCATTTCTGAATTGGTTATACACCACTTCTACACGGTCAAAGTTACCTTCTTTGAATTGTTCCATTACAAATTCAGTGATTTTTGAAGTATTCTCAAAATTTAAAGCACCGAATAAATCACTATGATTGGCAATAATATTATAAGCAGGCTTTTTAGCATAGAAATCATATCCTTTCTTACCTACAGTAATGATACTTACATCACCTTTACGTAATTGATCAGCATACTTTTCAGCAACTAAATTATTTGCAGTTTTGATTGCATTCGCATTAAAAGCACCAGCCAAACCTCTATTAGAAGAAACAACAATAATCAACACTTTATTTGGTTCACGATCCACCGTATAAGGAGAATTACTTCCTTCTACACTTGCAGATACATCTGCCAAAATTTCACGAAGTTTATTCGCATACGGACGCAATTGAACAATTGCATTAGTAGCACGTTTTAATTTCGCTGCAGATACCATTTTCATCGCTTTAGTAATCTGCTGTGTTGATGTTACCGATGCGATACGGATTCTTACTTCTTTTAAATTTGCCATATTTAATTTGAGATTTGAGTATTGAGTACTGTGTATTGAGTATAACTCGCTATACTCAATACTCTATACTCATATCTAATTAATATTTTGATGCTAAATCTTTAGCTACTGTTTCTAATACTGAAGTTAACTCATCTGAGAATTTACCTGCTTTAAAAGCATTTAAAACCTCTGGATGACGTTGCTCTAACAACGTTAAGTATTCTTCTTCAAATTCTCTCACTTTATTTACTGGAACAGAACGGAATAAACCTTTAGTACCTGCATAAATAATTGCTACTTGTTTTTCAACAGAAACCGGAGAGTATTGAGCTTGTTTCAAAATCTCAACGTTACGGATACCTTTGTCTAAAACTCCTTTAGTTGCTGCATCTAAATCAGAACCAAATTTCGCGAAAGCTTCTAGCTCACGGTATTGTGCTTGATCTAATTTTAATGTACCAGCTACCTTCTTCATCGGCTTGATTTGAGCATTACCCCCTACACGAGATACAGAAATACCTACGTTGATCGCTGGACGGATACCTGCGTTAAACAAGTTAGACTCCAAGAAAATCTGACCATCAGTAATTGAAATTACGTTTGTAGGAATATAAGCAGAAACGTCACCCGCTTGAGTCTCAATAATTGGAAGAGCAGTCAATGAACCACCACCTTTTACCAAGTGTTTGATAGACTCAGGAAGATCATTCATATTTCTAGCAATCTCATCAGAAGCATTGATTTTCGCAGCTCTTTCTAATAAACGGCTATGTAAGTAGAAAACGTCACCTGGGTATGCTTCACGTCCTGGAGGTCTTTTCAATAATAAAGAAACCTCACGGTAAGCTACCGCTTGTTTTGATAAATCATCATATACGATCAATGCTGGACGACCTGTATCACGGAAGAATTCTCCGATAGCAGCACCCGCCATTGGCGCGTAAAATTGTAATGGAGCTGGATCAGCAGCAGAAGCCGCAACAACAACTGTATAAGCCATAGCACCACGTTCCTCTAAAGTACGAACGATATTCGCAACTGTAGAGTTCTTTTGACCAATAGCAACATAAATACAGAATACTGGTTGACCAGCATCATAAAATTCCTTTTGGTTTAAGATTGTATCGATACATACTGCAGTCTTACCTGTCTGACGGTCACCAATTACAAGCTCACGTTGTCCACGACCTACTGGAATCATTGCATCGATCGCTTTGATACCTGTTTGTAATGGCTCCGTTACCGGCTGACGGAACAATACACCTGGAGCTTTACGCTCGATTGGCATTTCGTATGTCTCACCTGTAATAGGTCCTTTACCATCGATTGGCTGACCTAATGTATTTACAACACGTCCGCACATACCTTCACCTACTTTAATAGATGCAATACGATTAGTACGTTTAATAGTATCACCTTCTTTCACGATGTCTGAAGGACCTAAAAGTACAACACCAACGTTGTCTTCTTCTAAGTTTAATACGATACCTTGTAATCCGTTATCAAATTCAACCAATTCACCGGACTGAACTTTAGTTAAGCCGTAAATACGAGCAATACCGTCACCAATACTAAGTACGGTACCAACTTCCTCTAGTTCGGCTTCTGATTTAAAGCCCGACAATTGTTCTCTTAAAACTGCCGAAACCTCATCTGGTCTTACCTCTATCATTGTTATTATTATAAGGGGTTCTTGATTTTGTTAAATGCTAAAATCAACACTAAACGCGTTGACCTTCAAAATATCTTTCTAATCTATTTAATTTACCTGCAATACTTGCATCATATTGTTTGTCACCAATCGTGATTACAAACCCACCGATCAAAGACTGATCAACTTTATTTGTAATCAAAACCTGCGCATTAACTTGATTAGCAATTGTTGCTTTTAATTCTGATAAATTAGTATCAGAAAGTGGTGCTGCAGATATCACTGTAGCTTTTACAATTCCTTTTACTTCATTGTACTCGCGAACAAATTCATGAGCAGCAGCCTCGATCACTTCAGCACGACCTTTTTCAATCATGATCTTGAAGAATGATAAAATAGCAGGATTGATTTTATCTTTAAATAATGCCTCTAAGATATTTACTTTCTTGTCCAATTTAATAATTGGATTAGACAATACTGCACGTAGCTCAGGATTAGCTTTCAAAACTTCGATGAATTGATCCATATCCGTTTTGATAGCGTCCAAACTACCTTGTTCTTTTGCCAAATCAATTAATGATTTCGCATATCTTGATGCTACTTTAAATACTGACATACTTCTTTAATGATAAAATTTGAATGACCGATTAGTTTACTTTCACGTCTTTAAGCAAATCTGCAATTAACGTTTCTTGCTTATTTTGGTCTTCAAATTCTTTGCTTAATACTTTACGAGCAATATCCAATGCCAAAGTAGAAACTTGATTCTTTACTTCTGCCATTGCTTTGTTTTTTTGCTCATTGATTTCAATTGATGCCTGAGCTATCATCTTAGCACCTTCAGTATGGGCTACATTTTTTGCTTCAGCAACAATCTTATCTTTCATTTCTTTAGCCTCTTTCAAGATTAGATCACGTTCTACACGAGCTTCCTTTAGTAAGGATTCGTTTTCATTGGTTAAGCGCGCCATCTCTAATTTAGCTTTTTCAGCAGATTCCAAAGCATCAGAGATACCTTGTTCACGTTCTGCTAAAGCAGCGATGATAGGTTTCCAAGCAAATTTACCTAATAAAAAGATAATGATTAATAAGATGATGACTTGCCAGAAAAACAAACCAAATGAAAACTGTTCTATTAATTTTTCCATTGATGTATGATAATATTTTTTGTATTTCGTCTAATTGAAAGTATTATTTATGACCAACCGTCATAAATAATACTTTTAAATTCATTGGGTGATTATTTACCTAATAATAACGCACCGAAAGCTAAACCTTCTAATAAGGCTCCGATAATGATCATCGCAGTTTGGATTTTAGATGCTGCTTCTGGTTGACGTGCGATAGCTTCCATTGCTGAACCACCGATTTTACCTAGACCTAATCCTGCTCCGATAACGATTAAACCCGCTCCAATTAAATTGTACATAATAAATGATTTAAATATAATTAAACAAAAAATTTCTTAGTGATGTGCTTCGTTGTGCTCTTCAACAGCCATTCCAATAAATAGCGATGACAACATCGTGAAGATAAACGCTTGTAAAAATGCTACTAATATTTCAATTACCATCAGGAAAGTTGTCAATAGCATAGACACGCCGATACTACCCCCCAATGTTAATTGTTGTTGCAATACATAAACAATTGCAATCAATCCCATAATAACGGTGTGTCCAGCTGTAATATTGGCAAATAAACGAACCATTAGAGAGAATGGTTTTGTAAACATTCCTAATACTTCAATTGGTGCTAAAACAAATTTAAAAGGAACCGGTACTCCTGGCATCCAGAAAATATGCTTCCAGTAGTCCTTATTTGCTTTAATATTCACAAATAAAAATGTAAAGATTGCTAAACATATCGTTACTGAAATATTACCCGTAACATTGAATCCCAGTGGAGTTAAACCTAATAGATTTAAAACTAGAATTAAGAAGAAAACAGACAATAAGTACGGCATAAATTCTCTATAACGATGTCCAATATTTGGAACCGCCATCTCATCCCGTACATATAAAACTAAAGGTTCTAACACGCGACCTGCACCCTTAGGTAAATTATTCGCTCCCTTTTTGTATGTTTTTGCTAGACCAATAAATCCCCAGAATAACAAAACAGTTGCTAAAATTAAACCCACAACATTTTTAGTAATTGAAAGATCTAATGCCTTAGCATTTGTTGGGTGGTGGTGTTCATCATAATTAAGTGTACCGGTAGCATCCGTTTTGTAGATTTTACCATGGTATAATTTATAAAACTGTCCATCTTTTTCAACGGTATTTTTACCAAAATCAAATTCTGAGGACATGAAAACTTTAACACCTCCGTCAATGATAATCACTGGCAAAGGAAATCCATAAGTCTTACCTTCTTTTTTATCTGTATACAAAGAGAAATAATGATCGTCTTGTAAGTGGTGATCAATATACTCATCTATTTCCTCCCGCTGAGTTTTTGGCTCTTCTGCGTGAGTTGAAATCTCAGCTGTATGAGACTCAGATGCCTTTACTAAAAATGGACTAACAGCAAATAAAATTACTGCAAAAAAAAGAAATGCTTTCTTAACGCTCCCCATGTTCTGTTTTTTATTTTTGCGCAAAAATACAATATTATTTGTCATTTTTTGCGATTAATTTGAACTTTTTATTAAAACTACTTATTGACTGATTCCACTTCTTTATTAATGACCTTAAAAGCAACTAATACGTCAAAAAACAAGTATAGAAAAAATACGATTAAAAAATTATATTCGAATATATCATCGGATGAATGATTCAATCCTCCTCTAAAAAAAACATAACTTAATGCTGCTTTTAACGTAATTAAGCCCAAAAAAATGAAACCTATATTTTTAGGCATTACGGAATCGGAGATCAGGATAATAATTAATACAACTAATGATGCAACAGATTCAAATGCATATAAACTATACAATTCAAAACCAGTTAAACTTTTAAAATCAGCAATCCCAAAAGATGGTAGTGCAAAATAGTGCGTCCCAAAGAGGATAGCAGTAAAAATTAGAAGTATTGCAATAAATTTAATGTAATTATTCATCCCTGTTCAATCGATTAGCTTCTCGTATAAAATGATAAAGTGAGGCGAAAATACCGATAAATGTGCATATTTTCATGGCAAGACCATTAGAAAAATGGTATTTCTCATCTAACCATGTGCCTAACATATACATCAAATAAATGGTGACTCCCATTTGCAGAGGCAATGAGATAAAAACCATCCACTTATTTGGGTTTTTATTAGACTTTCCCATGGCTATTTATAGCTAACATTTACAAACATACACATATTTTGAAACATCTTAATCATGAACTGGATTTTCTAAAACTTTTTGTCCGATTTTAATATGCGGATAGTCTATGCTCGCTCCCAGCATCATCTTTAATTCTGAGGAAGATTTACCTGGATGTGCTTTTATGGTATTAATAATAAGATCCAGCTTATCCTGTTCAATCAATTCTGTGGCCTCCACTTCTGTACCTACAAAATGAATAAGATGTCCATAAATTGTTCCCGCTACCATACCTCTTTTCACTGCGATCTCCTCAATCGTAGCACCATCCTTGTAGAGTTCAAGAGTCACCTGCTTTGTATCCAGCTTTTTAGAGCTCTCTCCCTCCTCACTTTGCACGACTAAATCTTCTTTTTCTTTTGTCTTTGACTGCTCCTGCACCTGTTCCAAAGCTTCTTGAAAATTATCTTTTTTAGATAATGCATCTGCGATAATCAAACACTGCTGAAGTTGTTCACGCTTACGCTTAAAATCCAACAACAATTCTTTAGCCTCATCAATGTATTTTTTTGTTCGTTTCTTAATCTGCCATTCCTTAATATGCTCTTCCAACGCACCAACAAGATTATGATCCATCTTCGGTAAAAACCAATTGACAGCTGAAGTCGTACGATCACAGATCAAAGCGTAATCCACATCTTGATCTGTTTTTTTCAAAAGCTCATATAATTGCGTAATAAATTTATGTGCGACCTTTTCCTGTGTGAGCAAATTTGATTGCATGGTAGACCAAAAAGCCTCTGCCTCCACTTTATTATCAATATTACGATCGGCCAGTGCAACAACTTGCTCTTGACATGAAGTCGTTAGATAATCCCAGCGAAAACATTGAATTAGGTTTTGTGCCAAATAAGACCTTTGACACTGTTCCAATATTTCTTTAATATCCGTTTGAAAAGAAGAGCGCAATGCAAAATCTACCACCTGACTGTCTGTTCTAATCGCATAGGTCGGTATAATGGATTTCAGTACCAACCCCTTTAAACTTGTCAATCTACTCAATGCAACATAAACCTGCCCTGCGGCAAATGAAGTGCCCGCATCTATAATTGCTTTATCAAATGTCAGACCCTGGCTCTTGTGAATAGTAATCGCCCAAGCTAACCGCAACGGAAATTGTGAAAATGTCCCCAATACTTCTTCTTTGATCTGATCCTGCCCTTTATCATAGTTGTATTTGATATTTTCCCAAGTTTCTCGCTTAGCCGTCACATCCTCACTCCCATCGGGGAATTTAACAACAACAGTTCCAGCTTGCAAATTTATATCCTTTACAGTACCAATCTTACCGTTATAATATTTCCGATCCTCACCCGTATCATTACGTATAAACATCACTTGGGCACCAATTTTCAAAGAAAGAATCTCTTCTGCGGGATAAGATCCTTGAGAAAAATCATCTTTAACAACGGCCTTTAAATTCAGCATCTTACCAGACAGATTAGCCAATGCTTTTCCATTAATATCATCCGCATTTCGATTATGTGAAGTAAGCGTAATAAATTGCTCTCCTTCCTTTGGCTCAAAATCTGGCTTATAGTAGGTATTCAATTCTTTCAGCATTTCGGTATCACAGTTATTATTTCGAATTGCGTTTAAAATGGAAATAAAACCTTCATCCTGCTGTCTATAAATCTTATCTAATTCTAATAAAATCGGTGGATTGTCACGAAGAACCTTGGCATTAAAAAAGAACACAGAGCTGTAGTGATTTCGCAAAACCTGCCACTCATGATCACGCACTACAGGTGGTAATTGATAAAGATCGCCAATAAAAAGTAATTGTAAACCTCCAAATGGTCGCATATCACGACGCACAGATTGCAGAATAACATTAATAGCATCTAATGTATCAGCCCGAACCATCGATACCTCATCAATAACCAATAATTCCAATTCTTGAAGAATCGTCCGACGCTGTTTAGTTAGTTTAATAGTACTGAATAAGCGGCTTTTATTATAAATATGTCCATCCTGTTCATCCCATTTTAGCTCGTGATCTTCTATAAAAGTTCCGAAAGGCAACCAAAAAAGTGAATGTAGGGTTGTTCCTCCCGCATTCATAGCAGCAACACCAGTTGGCGCAGTGATCGCCATTTTTTTATAACTATGATCACGTATATATTTCAGAAATGTCGTTTTTCCGGTCCCTGCTTTTCCTGTAAGAAAAACATGTTGATTTGTCTGATTAACAAAAGCAACAGCTTGCATAAAAGACGTATTTTCACGATCTATTTTAATTTCTGACATACTGATAATTTTAATATAGGATTACAAAACTAATCAAATATTTTGAGAGGATATAATCATAGCACACTTCAAATAGGACGTATGCAACTTCTAATAAATATCCGATTCAGATGAAACCAAACGTAACTAGAAATAAAAACAATAGATAAATTGTGAACAAAAAAAATATCGCTAAAACGTTTATGCACTTTTTATTTAAAAGATTTTATTTATATTTAGCACTAAAATAACCGTACATTCTTACTAAGACACATATTTATGGTAACTGATAAATCAACGCTATTTGAGGAATTAGATAAAGCGTTAAAAGAAAAAGGATTTGAAATTGATAAATCAGATCAGACAAGACCCTGGGGAGGTTTCTTTGTAATCAACGAAGATCAAGCACAAAAATTTGCCGATGAGTATTTCGACGGATTAGATGTAAAAGATCTAAAAATTTCTGGCAAATTAAGTCCAAAAATTCTCGTTGTAGCTCCCGAAAAAAGATTATCATGGCAGTATCATCACCGTCGTGCCGAAATTTGGAAAGTAATTCACGGAACTGTGGGCGTTATGGTATCGGATACAGATGACGAATCAGTTGTACAAACGCTAACAGCAGGTAGTGTCATCAAACTTCGTCAAGGTCAGCGCCACCGATTAATCGGATTAGATGGTTACGGTATATTAGCTGAAATATGGCAACATACCGATATCGAAAATCCTTCAAACGAAGACGATATTGTTCGTGTTCAAGATGATTTTGGCAGATAAAATAATCGCTTCAAATTATTATTTTCTATCATCAAGAAAACTCGGAAATTAGCTTTCCGAGTTTTTTTTATGCCAAACTCAATATATAGATTGATTTATATCCCTCCTAGCCTGTCCCTTATCATTAAATAGATTACAATTAAATTTCAGATTACCCGACAGGGCAATCATGATATAAAATAAATGTTTTAAAAATGTAGTAATATGAATCAAGATTACCATTTTTTATTATTTTTACTAGACTTAACTAACAAAAATTATGACTGATCAAGGAAACAATAAAAGCTATAGTATATTGGATAGTCTTAAAAAGCTAATTTTTACAGATCAGGAAGAGACTCAGCTCAAAAACCCGTCTCCCGATATCCAAAAAAATCCACCCGCTAAAGAAATAAAAGATTATTCAACAGCCCCCGAAATAAAAACAGTTTCAAACCAGCAGCCTCCAGCCATACCCATTACAGCCAATGACGGTTCCACCGATATTAAACAAATGAAACTGAAGGTGCTCGGAATACTGGAACGACTCAATGAACAAGGATTAGACTTTTTTGAGGTATGGAATGCTGCAGCTGCAATGGGAAAAGTAGACGAAACAACACTGAAAGCAGCCTATACTTCGCTTAAGTTTGTTGATAATACGTTAACAAAGGACAAGCTGAAAACAACTGGCACTAATTATGCTAACAAACTGAAAGAAACCATAGCCAAAGAAACACAGCAAAAAGAATCGGAAAAGCATAAAGCAGAACAAGACCGTGAATTTGAAAAGACAACCTTAAATAATGAAATAAAAACATTGACCGATAGCATTGCAAAGCTTCAGGATGATTTGAAAAAGAAACAAATTACCCTAGCGCAGATTAATGATAAATATGAGCCAAAACTAAAAGAGATAGAGCAAAAGATATCAATTGGAAACGCCGCTGTCAATGAAGTCGTCAATGATATACAAACAACCTTAGCAATTATAGAAAGGTCAATCTCATAAGATATAAACCAATGGAAAAGAAAGAACAGTACATTAATATTCCAGCTGAAATAAAATCACAGCTACCAATTTTTCAAGTATTAGGAGACCATCTGCCTGCTCAGATGCAAACACCAGAAGCCAAAAAGACAATTTCCAGTATATTCTTCTGGGCATTGGTTATTGGCGGAGCAATTGCTTTTTTCAAGTTTTTACCCGTCATGCTTGAATATGCCGCAAAAAGTATCTTGTTCGTAATATTCAGTATTTTATTAATAACCTTATTACTATTAGCGCCAAAAATTATTCAGCTATTACATCGCTTTGGCACTGTCCTTTTATTTAAAGGCGAAAAAGCCATCATTCGTAATAATCCAATAGAAACCTTACAGCTTTTATCAAAAGACGCAAAAGACACCTTAAAAAGAGTAAAGGAAAAAATAAGTAATGTAGACGGCGTTCGTATCGATATGATTCAAAGCGGTGAAACCGCACAAAAAACAGCAGAAGAAAAATACATTTATGCAAAACGTTTCACTGCTGAAGCGGCAAGTCAAGATGAAAATGCCCAAAATGAATCGAAAAATAACAATACGGAGAAAGCGAATGCCTATATGCGAAATGCAAAAGAAACACGGACAAAAGCATTTCTCTTAGGAAAAGAAGGAGAGTCTGAAGAGCAAAATGCGAGAAGCTATGTACAGTATGCCAATCAATTTGCGAAGGTACTAGAAGTACTAAAAGATAATGAAAGTGCTGCTCGAATTTACGTAAGTACTTTAGACAGCAGTATTTCGATTATCTCAAAAAAACTAGAAGCTACTCAAAAGATGAAAAATGCTACAGAAGGACTTGCCGATGTCTTTAATATAAAAGACGGCTGGGCTTTCCAAGAAGCTATGAATGCCGCAACAGGAGCCATCAGCCAAAATATTGCTTCGATCAGATCAAACCTTGACTTTTTAGATCAAAACAATAACATAACAGTAGGAGGAGCTCCTACCCAAGTAGAATTAGAAGAATTTATCCGTAAAGTAGATGAACGAAATTTGAAAGTACTGAATGTAAGCCAGATGGCAGACGCAAGTTATGAACTCAAACCGGAAGAAAAAATAGACAAGGGATTTACATTATTAGATTAATCAATTTAAAAAAAATACATTATAATTATGGAAGAAAAATCAACATGGGCTAGATTACGTTGGCCAATTAAAGCAATAATTATTGCAATCCCATTACTGGCTCTGGGCTATTGGGCTTTCGATTCCGGTAAATTTGATGGACAGTCAACGAGCACCTCCGATACCACAGCTATCAATATATCGTCCAATCCATCGAAACAATCAACTGACGATAAAAGAACATTTAACTATCAACCTGAAAAACCTGTAAATGGTGAATATAAAGGAGTAATCGAAGTCGGAGCCTCAGGTTTCAATTCTTTTGTCGTAAATATCGATAAGCAGAATCACTGGGAAATCATTTCCAAAGATTTTGGTAAATCATTTGTCTATGAAGGTCTAGCCAGTACAGAAGATATCCGGAAAGGACTTAAAGACTACATTGGAACTATGTTTGACAAAGGTGTTAAATCAAAAAACATACACTTTGTCATCAGCTCCGGCGCACAAAAAGAACCTAAGACTGCAGTTATTGTTTCCGAACTAAAGAAAATGGGATTTGTTGTTAATCTAGTAACAGCAGAACAAGAAGGTAAATTAGCATTAAAATGCGTACTTCCTCCTTCTTATCAGGACAATTCCTTTGTCGTGGATATTGGCTCAGGTAATACTAAAATTTCATGGGTTTCTGGTGAAACAAAATCACTTGAAGCACCAGGTGCGAAATACTACGAAAAGAACTTAAAAGATGAAGATGTTTATACTGAAGTAAAAACATTAACAGCAAAAATCCCTGCAGCCAACAGAGAAATTTGTTTTATCATAGGGGGAGTGCCATTTGAATTGGCGCAACAAACACGTACTGGCGAAGAACGTTTTACAGTATTAAATAATCCAGAAACCTATAATACCGATAAAGTAAAAATCAAAAGTGGGGTAAATATCTATAAAGCAATTAAAGATGCTACGAACTGCGATACCTTTGTATTTGACTGGGATGCCAACTTTACAATAGGCTTCTTACTTTCTTTAAACAAATAAAGCTATCGATCATATCATAAAAAATGGTCTTATTGTATTTTCAATAAGACCATTTTTTAGTTATAACAAGATTATCCCATTTGGCTTAACAAAACGAATAGAATTATTACAAACAATATCAAGAGCGTAATCTTCCAAAAGCTATATGGTCGTTGTCCATAAACCTTACCGTTAAATGCGTTAACCATAATCTGATAACTTTTACCCTTATATCGATAAGCCGACAGCCAAACCGGAAGTAAGATATACTTTAGCCTGATATCCTTATAAACAGAATCAATATCGTCAATCCTTTGCGTATCTCCGCCGATATCCGATCTCACGGTATCAGCGATCTCATCATCCATCATTTTTTTGGCGGCATGAGCACCAGCCACATGATCAATACTAAAAGTTTCTGCGATAAATCCGCTAAGATATTGATCATTGAAAGGTTTCAGATATTCCATATTCCAAGGACCTATTTTTGAAGCAAAATTATTAGGTAACGACGTTGAAGCACTAACGATAACATCTTTAAATCGATTAAAAACACGTCCAGAAGCATAATACCATCTGGTCTGTTGCTCTTCATAGGTCTCTGTTTTGCCATCAGCAGTTCTTCTAGTTCTAGTGACATAATAATATTCACCTCGTTGCCCCTCATAAGAAGAGCTCGCTTCGGCATCATAACTCCAAAAAGGAATATAAACACCTTTCAACCTATTATTTTGCGCACTAAAAATCCGCTTAAAATCATTGGGAGCAAACCATAAACCTCCAGCCCATTTTTTAAAAAGCGGAAATGCCTTATTCTCCTCAATAAAAAACGGAATCAACCCATGTGGTTTTACAATACGTTTTACCTGATGGTCAATCACCAAAGGAGAAGCGCAAAAAGCACATAAATCTGCTGTAACATGCGGATCTAATGTAGAATTGGCTCCACAGTTTTGACAATGCACCACCTCAGCAGTAACCGTAAACCGAGCGTCATGAATATCTTGCATTGCTGCTGTAAATTCTTCATAATCAACTGGACTGATAACTTGATTAGTTAACTCACTTTCCTTAATCTGATTTTCAGTACCGCAGTAAGCACATTTTAGATATGACGTTCCTGGTTGGTAAGCTAAAATCGCCCCACAACCCTGACACTTTAAATCCTGACTAACTTCCGTTGTCTTTTCCTCAAAACTCATAAACAGAATCTATGCTCCCGGAATTGGTGGAGGTCCAGCATTAAACAAGATTGTCAATTCTTCAATTTCACGCGCTTCAATCCAATTTTCCAGCCCAGCTTTCCAAACGAGTGTAGAAGAAACTAGTTTGCCGCTTCTGACCTCGTCTTTCAGCTGATCAATCACAAAAGGTCCTTCTTGAACACCATTAATCGCTAGAAAATACTGAACCACTTGCGGTATCGCCGGTGGTGCCAGCGATGGAGAGGCACCCGTCGGATTATTGCCTTCAAATTTATTCTGCTGAAATACACCTGACATCTGGCCAGCCATTCCGGCACCTAATCCAACACCCAATCCAGCGCCCATAAGACCACCGCCATTGGGGTTCTCAGCAGCTTTTTCCATGGAATTAGCTGCTTGAAATTGAGCATAAGCACCTAAATTTCCAACAATACCCATACTGCTTCTTTTATCCAGTACCTTTTCAACTTCTTCGGGCAATGAAATATTCTCAATTAGAAATTTATTTAGATTCAAGCCGATCTCTTCAAATTCAGGACGTATTTTCTCTTGTATAAAGTTCGATACTTCATCATAATGAGACGCTAGGTCTAAGACAGCAATTTTTGACTCTGCAATTGCATCCATCCCTCTGGTTACAGCGATATTTCGAAGTTGCTCATTAATACTTTCAACCGTAAAAGTGGGATTAGTCGACGCAATTTGCTTTAAGAAGACAGCAGCATCTTTAACCTGAAAAGCGTAAGATCCAAAAGCCCGAAGCCGTATAGGACCAAATTCAGCATCCCGTAACATAATAGGATTTTTTGTACCCCATTTTTGATTAGTAAACTGACGCAAACTTATGAAAAACACATCAGCTTTAAATGGACTATTGAATCCATATTTCCAACCTTGGAGGGTCGTCATGATGGGCATATTCTGAGTTGTCAGCACATGTCTACCCGCAGTAAAGACATCCGCAATCACCCCCTCATTCATAAACACAGCAACTTGTCCTTCTCGTACTGTTAACTGTGAATTCATTTTTATTTCATTCTGATACCGTGGAAATTTCCAGACTATAGTATCAGGACTATCATCTACCCATTCAATGATATCGATAAACTCATTCCGTATTTTATCAAATAAGCCCATAATTTCTTTTTATAATGTTTCCTAAATTTAAGTAAATAATAAGGAATGCAATATAAATATTTATACAATTTATTGGAGAACAATTACACAAACGCTCCTCTAGAGAGATCTTCCATTCTAAATAAATGTTTTCAGATCGTGACTGCACTTATTTAATCTTTATTTTGCTATTTTTGCTACACACCGAAGAATAATTAAAAAACATGAGTACTTATAACGAAGATAGTATACGTTCCCTCGATTGGAAAGAACATATTCGCTTACGTCCCGGTATGTATATTGGGAAATTAGGAGATGGTTCTGCTTACGACGATGGTATTTATGTCTTATTAAAAGAAGTAGTCGACAACTCTATTGATGAGTTTGTGATGGGAGCTGGAAAAACGATCGATATTACGGTCAACGACAATAAAGTCGCTGTTCGGGATTACGGACGTGGAATTCCCATTGGTTCTGTCGTAGATGTAGTATCCAAAATCAATACCGGAGGTAAATACGATAGCAAAGCCTTTCAAAAGTCTGTAGGTCTTAATGGTGTCGGTACTAAAGCTGTCAATGCTTTGTCTGGACAGTTCACGGTACAATCATACCGCGAAAAAGTAACCCGTATCGCACAGTTTAGTAAAGGTGAATTACTATCAGATGAAGAAAAAGAAACAACACAGCGTAATGGTACCGCAGTTATATTTTACCCGGATGAGACCATCTTTAGAAATTACAAATATCGTTTAGAGTTTGTGGAAAACATGATCTGGAATTATGTTTTCTTAAATTCTGGATTAACTATTAATTTCAATGGACAGAAATTCATCTCTGAAAATGGTCTAAAAGATTTATTAGAACGGAATATTGACACCGAATCCATGCGTTATCCTATCATTCACCTAAAGGGTGAGGATATTGAAATCGCGATTACCCACGGACAGCAATACGGTGAAGAATACTACTCTTTTGTCAATGGACAACATACAACACAAGGAGGAACACACCAAGCAGCGTTTCGTGAAGCCTTAGTGAAGACAATCCGTGAGTTCTATAAAAAAGAATTTGAAGCATCCGACGTACGGTCATCTATCATTGGTGCTATCGCAATCAAAGTGCAAGAGCCGGTCTTTGAATCACAGACCAAGACAAAACTTGGTTCCCAAAGCATCGGTCCAGATGGTCCAACTGTAAGAACATTTATCAATGACTTTCTAAAAAAAGCATTGGACGATTACCTGCATAAAAATTCAGATACAGCGGACGCTCTGTTAAAACGTATCTTACAATCGGAAAGAGAACGTAAAGATATTGCCGGAATCAAAAAACTTGCAAATGAACGTGCTAAGAAAGCTTCGTTACACAACCGTAAATTACGCGACTGTAAGGTCCATTTCTCCGATAAAAACGAACGTAATCAGGAAACAACCTTATTTATCACCGAGGGGGATTCAGCTTCAGGTTCAATTACTAAATCTAGAGATGTACAGACACAAGCTGTTTTTAGTTTAAAAGGAAAACCTTTAAACTCTTACGGCATGTCTAAAAAAATTGTCTATGAAAATGAAGAGTTCAATTTACTGCAACATGCTTTAAATATTGAAGACGGTTTAGATGGCTTACGTTATAACAACATAGTATTTGCTACAGATGCCGATGTAGACGGTATGCACATCCGTTTACTTCTGTTGACATTTTTCCTTCAGTTTTTTCCTGATTTAGTAAAAGCTGGACACGTGTCCATCTTACAGACACCCTTGTTCCGTGTACGGAATAAAAAAGAAACCATATATTGCTATTCCGATGAAGAAAGACAACGCGCAATTGCAAAATTAGGAAATAAGCCAGAAATTACCCGATTTAAAGGACTTGGAGAGATTTCTCCTTCCGAATTTGGTTTATTTATCGGAAAAGATATGCGCTTAGACCCTGTCTTCTTATCTAAAGACAATAAAATACAGCAACTTTTAGAATACTATATGGGTAAAAACACTCCCGATAGACAAAAACATATCGTCAATAATCTTCGTGTAGAACTGGATCTAGAAGAAGAATTAGCCAAACTGGCAAAATTAGAAAAACAAGCGGGTTAAGACCGCTTGTTTTTCTTTCATATTATCCATACAGCCATTTTAGAAATCCCATTCGTTCACCTACTGTAAAACTGTACCACAACTAAAGGTGTAAAAGAATTATAACTATTACATGAGATCGGGCAGAAGATTCTTTAGGGATATAATAAAAGTGACGCATATCATTTTTTAAACACACAGACATTACTTTTTCATATCCTTTTTATTCGGTATTTCGTATTGAAATAAAACTGATATGACGCATTCATTCCATATTCCCGTTTTGGGTCTAGCATTTTCAATAGATTCCCCTTTAAAAGTCGCTCGATTTGGTATTTCATCTGTGATATCCATTGTAGATGATGAATTAATTGAGCGTATTCGAGCATACTATTGTACCCTAAACAAAAAAGAATACCATCCGATAACAAAAAAAGAACCTGACTACAGAGCTCGTCGTATTTCCAGTTATTTAAATCTGGTTTCCAACATTGTTCAAGAACAAATTGAGCATATGCGTATTGAGTTTTTTGAAAAAGGATCAGAGATCGATCGCTACTTCCAGCTCATCCCCGAATCCCACCCCGCAAAAAATATCTATTATGAGATGCTTTCAGAAACAGATATCTTGGAAAAGGCTAAAAAAAAGCAAATCCTTAGATCCTTTATCAAAGCTGGAGATATCGATGTTAATATCATGTCTAAAGTCGACAAAATTAATTACGATAAAGATGGAATTGCATTAGATGATACTTACTCAGACGCGCTGGCCGCCTTACGGGGTTTTGCACAATCAGACCTGCAGTCTTCTGTCATCTTATCAGCAGGTATGAATCCAAGGCTATACGCCTATTTAGCAGAGTTACCTGCTTTCTGTCAGCAAGAAGATGGAACTTTTCGAAAAAAAATAACACTAAAAGTTAGCGACTACAGATCGGCATTGATTCAAGCAAAGTTTTTAGCTAAAAAAGGAATCTGGGTTTCAGAATTTCGTGTAGAGTCTGGACTAAATTGTGGTGGACATGCCTTTGCAACAGAAGGATTTTTATTAGGTCCTATCCTATCCGAATTTAAAAATAAAAAACACGAATTACAGGAAGAACTGTGTAGCATTTATAAGAATTATTGGTTACAAAAAGGTTGCAACTTCCAAGATGCTCCGCCGATTAAATACACTGTTCAAGGAGGTGTGGGCACATCAAGTGAACATCAATTCCTACTTAAACATTATGAATTTGATGCTGTAGGATGGGGATCACCATTTTTATTGGTCCCTGAAGCAACTACAGTCGATGATGAAACATTATTAGCACTGACCACATCGAAAGAAGAAGACTTTTATATCAGTGGAGCTTCTCCTCTCGGTGTACCTTTTAATAATTTCAGAAAAAGCTCAGCAGAACGCCTACGCTTAAAAAGAATAAAAGACGGAAGACCCGGAAGTCCATGTAAAAAGAAATATCTCGTATCAAACTTAGATTTCAGTAATGAACCGCTATGTACAGCTTCACGTGCTTATCAAGACAAAAAAATAAAAGAATTACAGGCAAAATCATTAGACCAAAAAACCTATAATACGGAATATGATCTTATTACAGAAAAGACATGTTTATGTGATGGACTAGCTGCCCCGGCATATTTAAAATATAACATCCTGAAACATAAAGAACAAGATGCTGTATCCATCTGTCCAGGTCCAAATACTGTTTGGTTTAAAAATAAGTTCTCCCTTGATCAGATGATTAATCATATTTATGGCAAAGACGATTTGATCAAAAATGATAAAAGGCCATTTCTATTTATTAGTGAGCTATACTTATATATAGCACACATCAGAAAATATGTAGAAATGAATGCCGACACGGTCAATGACAAAAAAATAAAATATGTTGAAAAGTTTAAAAATCAACTTATAGAAGGAATAGCTTATTACAGCAGATTAAAAAATGAACTAAAGGGGTTTTCAGATCAAATTGTAGAATGTATACCGGAGCAACTCAAAAGTGCAGAAAGAGAACTCGCAGAAATAAAATTTTAATACGTTCCAACAATACAATATACTGAATTAAGAGAAACTTATTAATAATAAAAGGATAGCCGATTGGCTATCCTTTTATTAATTTATATTTTTTTATAGTATCTATTTAGCAACTTTTCTGAACTTACCAAAAACACCCAAGGGTAATTTTGGTCCCGCAGTAGCTTGCAAATATAACTCTCCGACTTCTAGATTTTCTACTTTTGGAAACGCAGTACGAATTAAGTTCTCCACAATAACAGAAGAGAAACCTAACGAATAAGTGTTTAAAATCAAGAAATGCTCTTTAGGATCTAATAATTGCACCACATCATGCATCATTTCCATGATATGATCTTCCAGTTTCCACTTCTCCCCTTTAGGACCATGACCATAAGCCGGAGGATCTAAAATAATACCATTATATTTATTTCCTCTTTTTACCTCACGCTTTACAAACTTCAATGCATCCTCTACTACCCAACGAATATTATCAATTTCCGACAACTCTTGGTTTTCATTAGCCCAGCTAACGACCTGTTTAATAGAGTCCACGTGAGTTGTATCTGCTCCAGCAGCACGCGCAATCAATGATGCACCACCTGTATAAGCAAATAAATTTAAGACCTTAGGATTTTCCGTTTCAAAAGCACGCACTGACTGTGAAATGTAATCCCAGTTAACCGCTTGCTCCGGAAAAATACCAACATGCTTAAATGAAGTTAATCCCAGACGGAATTTAATCGCAACATCATCATTCTTATATTGAATATGCCAACGATCCTGCGCTTTAGGATTTTTTTTCAACCATTCTCCCGAAGTAGCAGAGCGGCCTTTAAATTTAATATCATGGCGTTTATTCCATTCCGCTGCAGATAGCGTTTTTGGCCATACAGCCTGCGGTTCTGGGCGGATCAAAACTAAATTGCCAAAGCGTTCTAATTTCTCGAAATCACCACAATCGATTAACTCGTAATCTTTCCAATGCTGTGGTGTTAATAATTGTATATCTGTAGTAGTCAAAATCAATAATTTGGCGCAAAGATACGTAAATCTAAAAACAAATACGCAATGATGAATAGATTACATGGTTTCTTTTGCTCGCTTCATGAGTGGGCTAGCAAATACAAAATTATTTAATTCTTTTACATCAGACCGCATCATATCTTGATTTGAACCTTCCCAAAACTTTTGCCCTTTGTAGAGGTATAGAATATATTCTCCAATACCCATTACCGAGTTCATATCATGCGTAACCACAATTGTTGTCGCATTATACTCTTCTGTTAGCTCTAGGATTAACTCATCAATCAAAATGGAAGTTTCTGGATCCAAACCCGAATTTGGTTCATCACAAAAAAGATACTTTGGACTCATGGCTATTGCACGAGCAATTCCAACTCGTTTTTTCATCCCACCGGATAACTCTGAAGGATAAAGTTTATTCCTTCCTTTCAAATTAACCCGTTCCAAACAAAAATTAGCGCGGTCCAATTTTTCAGATTTAGACATCTCCGTAAACATATCCAACGAAAAAATAATATTTTGCTCGACTGTCATGGAATCGAATAATGCCGAATTCTGAAATAACATGCCTATTTCCTTTCGAATTGGGATACGGTCTTCAAAACTAAGTTTTGAAAAATCCTTACCATCAAAGAGAACACGACCTTTGTCCGGCTCATGTAGCCCCACCATACATTTTAGCAAGGTACTTTTTCCAGAGCCTGATCCTCCAATAATTAAACTTACTTTACCTGGTGCAAAAGTGGCATCAATACCTTTCAATACCTCGTTACTTCCGAAGGATTTATAAATCTGCTCTATTTTTATCATAATTATTTTAAAAGAAATTAAAGCATGAGAGCCGTTATTAAATAATCAGCTGCCAATATGGTAATACAGCCAATAACAACAGCTTTAGTACTCGCTTGACCGACTTCTAAAGCCCCACCTCGAACCGTAAAGCCTTTATATGCAGATATGGAAGTGATGATAAACCCAAAAACAAATGCTTTCACAATTGCAACAGTAACGGTAAACCCATTAAAGCCTTCTTGAATTCCCATAATATAATCTGATGGTGTTACTGCTCCAGAAAGAGCTCCTCCCATAAGTCCTCCCAAAATAGCACAAAAAATTGCTAAGATAACCAAAACAGGAACCATGGTAATTCCAGCCAATATTTTAGGTAATATAAGGTAACCTGGTGCATTAATACCCATAATCTCCAAGGCATCGATTTGCTCAGTCACACGCATGGAGCCGATTTGTGATGAAATAGAAGACCCAACACTTCCCATAAGCACCAAAGCAGAAATCGTAGGTCCCAGTTCCAAAATATTGGAATCTCGATTAATGGAACCAATTATTGAATTTGGAATCAAATCAGAAACCAGCTGAAAGGCAATTTGCATCGTCATAACTGCCCCGATAAACGTAGAAATTATAAGAATGAGACCTAAAGACCCTATACCAATTTCGTTCATGGCATGCATCGTTTCCTTCCAATAAATCTTTCCTTTTTCTGGTTTCTTAAAAACCGACCGCAGCAATAACAAATAAGAACCAATATGGTGAAATATCATATATAAATAGTATTTTTCTTCTTTAACGTCTAATATACTATTATAACACCATATATTACAAATTGGTTTGCCATAACATTACGATAGCGATACAAGATTCATAAGAATACCATAACCTCAAAACAAGCAAAAATAGATCGTCCCCAAGAAATACAATCACTCAATTACCGATGAAATCATATATTTTACCGAGATTAGTACATGAATAACCTAATTCATAAAATCAAAAATTTATTTTAGATTACATTTGTATTGTAGTTTTAAAAACAAACGAACAAATAATTTTATTATGGACGCAAAAAGAATCACAACAGGCATTATATTTTTATTCATCGGAGTAATCTTACTCTTAAGTAAAATGGATATTATTGAGTTTAATTGGTTCGAAGTTTTTCGCTATTGGCCATTATTAATCATTTTGGTGGGCGTAAATATTCTTGTTCCAAAGAAAGACATTGGATATATGATATCTATCGGAACCACATGCGTCATTTTAGCAATATTCACCTTTATAGGCATCACAACACCTAACCAAAGTTTCTTATCCCGAATCATGGAAAACAGAGATCTGGATATTGATTCCGAAAATGAAGAAGATTTCATCGGAACCTCAAACGCTGTCTCTGCCAAAAAAAATATAAATACCAGCCATGCGACTGCCAATATTGACTTAGGAGCGACCAAGCTGGTATTAAAAGATACAACCGTAGCAAATCTCTTTGAAGCAGCCAATACATCTGACAAGTATTTTCTGTCCTTAAATACTGATGTTAAAAACGACGGAGCTGCAACACTTAATTTAAGTGGAAAAACAAAAAAAGGAATAGATTCAAAAGGAAATTCCACCATTATCAAGCTAAACAAAAATATCATCTGGGATTTAAACTTTGATGTAGGTGCTGCAGATATGCAAGGTGACTTATCAAATTTTAAAATTAAAAATCTTACAGTTGATGCTGGCGCGAGTAATCTAGATCTTAAACTCGGAAATCCACAAATGATTTCTAATATTAATATTGACGCCGGTGCCTCTTCCATAAAAATAGCATTACCAAGAGAAGTCGCATGCCAGATAATTACAGAAATGGCACTGTCAACTGTAGATGCTGATGACAGTTTTATAAAAGGTGGAGACAAAGGAATACTGACAAGTCCTAATTTTGAAAATGCCAAAAATAAATTCAAAATTTCAATTGATGGTGGTATAACCTCAGTAACAGTTAGCCGCTACTAAAAAGACCCTAGAGAAGTGCAGTAGAATGCATAACTTTGCATTAGATATGGACACAAGTAAACTTTTGACATTACCTGGTATTTATTGCAACTCGCAAACCACCTATTCAAGGTGGAAGACAAGAGAAGTACAAATTGGAGATGTACCCATGGGTGGAGACAATCCGATACGTATTCAAAGTATGACAACAATCGACACCATGGATACCATGGGTTCTGTGGAACAAACCATCAGAATGGTCGATGCTGGTTGCGAATATGTACGAATAACAGCTCCTTCGATAAAAGAGGCTAATAATCTGGCTAATATTAAGCAAGAATTACGCGCTCGAGGATATCATGTTCCTCTAGTAGCAGACATTCACTTTACCCCCAATGCGGCAGAAGTTGCAGCAAGAATTGTTGAAAAAGTACGTGTAAATCCGGGTAACTATGCCGATAAGAAGAAGTTCGACCAACTGAGCTATACAGACAGTGAGTATCAAGCTGAATTAGACCGTATTTATAAAAAATTCAAACCCTTAGTCAATATTTGTAAAGAATATGGCACTGCCATGCGCATAGGAACCAATCATGGTTCCCTTTCGGACAGAATCATGAGTCACTATGGTGATACTCCAGAAGGGATGGTCGAATCTGCCATGGAATTCATCAGAATTTGTGAAGACTTAAATTATTACAATTTATGTATCTCCATGAAATCAAGCAATCCGCAAGTGATGGTGCGTGCCTATAGACTGCTGGTCGAGAAGATGATTAGTGAGAACATGAACTATCCATTACATCTAGGTGTAACGGAAGCTGGTGATGGAGAAGATGGACGCGTCAAATCAGCTGTTGGAATAGGAACTTTATTAGAAGATGGTTTAGGCGATACAGTACGTGTTTCGCTGACTGAAGAGCCAGAAAAAGAAGCTCCAGTTGCTATTGCTTTAGTTAATCGATATTCAAAAAGGCAGCACGATTTCAATACGTCTGTGATTCCTCCAATCTTACAATTAACAGACAATAACAGCCCTACTCCTTATATCTCAAAAGAAGTCAATACTTTTATTGGAGGGGCACTAGTACCACGTGTGGTAGTTGACATCTCCAGACAAAATCTAAAAGATGCCACTTTCCTGTCTCAAGCAGGCTATCGTTACGACATGCTTTTAGATAAATATCATATGGGAGAGCAGTCGGTCGATTTTGTTTATCTAGCCGATCAATTACCGTCTTTTAACATGCCTGCAAACTTAAAGCAATTGTATAATTACAAAACGTGGAAAAGTATTCAGAATAAAGTCAATATACACCCATTATTTACGCTAGAAGAATTCAATCAAGCTAATGAGAAGGATGCTTCTTTAAATATAATAAAAATTAAAAACGAAGATTTGGTAACAAGTTTATTTGAAACGCTACCCCTTGATAAAACTATTGTGTTTCTTTTAGAGACAACGGCAGTTCATGGCATGGCAGAACAAAGACAATTCTTCAAAAATCTTCAAGAAATTGGCTTAGATAACCCGGTTATCATTAAAAGAACCTACGAAGCCACGGCATTTTCTGGACCAATAGGTGATTTCATGAATCCGGAAGAACCTATTTCGAAACTTCAGTTATATGCAGCGACCGATTTAGGAGCACTTTTAATTGATGGCTTTGGATCCGGAGTTTGGATTGATTCGCAAGCAACACCCTTGGACAAAATAGTATCCTTATCATTTGGAATCCTACAAGCAACAAGATCTAGAATTTCTAAAACAGAATATATATCATGCCCAAGCTGTGGGCGTACATTATTCGATCTGCAAGAAACCACGCAGATGATTAGAAATAGAACCAATCATCTAAAAGGATTAAAAATAGGTATTATGGGCTGTATAGTTAACGGTCCAGGTGAAATGGCTGATGCCGATTATGGCTATGTGGGAGCCGGACCTGATAAAATTACACTTTATCGCGGACAAGAAGTTGTTAAGAAAAATGTAAGTTCAGCACATGCTTTAGACGAGCTCATCAACATCATTAAATCGGATGGCTTGTGGATAGAAGAAAGTGAAATTCCTAATTAACGAAAAAGGCTTAAATGATATCATCTAAGCCTTTTATATTTTTTATCGTTCTAATTTCTATTTACGAACTGAAAATCTCTTTACGACTGTTTCTGATCCAGAAACTACACGGATAAAGTAAAATCCTGAATTAAGCTTACCAGTAGGATCAAAAGAAAGATTTTGATTACCAGCATCTAAACTTCCATTCATTAATTGAACGACTTCATTTCCAAGGGCGTCCATTACTTTAATCGCAACTGAACTTTGTTTCCCTAATTTAAATGATAAACTTATTTGTTCTGAAATTGGATTATAAAAAACTTTAACATTATTAATCAGCTTATCTACTTCCTTGGTATTATCAGAATTAGCGATTAATCCCATAGAATAATCCAGATGATCAGCCTTATCCAAATAAGATAGTCCATCGTTATTGGCCGTTTCAGTAGAATTCGAAGTATGCAATACAGATGCATAGCCTAAACTTCCTGTCAGCGTAATCACACAGAGCAGGCCTAAATAAGCTATTTTTTTAATAATAATTTTCATTTGTATATAGGACTTCTTAGATCGGTTATAGTTTAAATCAAATATAATATTTCCCAATCAATTTATCAACAACAAAAGTAGGTTATTTGTTTAGATATTATTAACTTATATTGAATAAAAATTTGCCATTTAACAATTTTTAACAAGATTTGCCGTTGTCAAACTAATTGCTAAAATTTGGCACGAGTTTTTCTATTGCAACGAACCTTCATATTCGTGTTAAAATGAAGGTTTTTTTACTTAAATCAAATAAAAAAATGACGACTAGTCATCAAAGTACCGCACAAAAAGTAAGTCTTGCTGGTCTACTAATTAGTTTAGGGATCATATTTGGAGATATTGGTACCTCTCCACTTTACGTTTTCAAAGCCATTATGAACAAAGGTGTCATTGACAAAGACATTGTTCTGGGTGGATTATCATGTGTCTTCTGGACAGTTACCTTACAAACAACTGTTAAGTATGTCCTGATTACCCTTCAGGCAGACAACAAAGGTGAAGGAGGAATTCTCTCTCTTTTTTCATTGGTACGTAAAAGAGCACCTTGGTTGATTTTTCCAGCAATGATCGGTGCAGCTACTCTCCTTGCAGATGGTATGATTACACCTGCCATCACTATCTCTTCGGCGATTGAAGGTTTAGACATTAAGTATCCGGGTCTACCAACAATTCCAATTGTGGTAACAATTATTACCTTATTATTTGCTATCCAACGCTTTGGAACATCGGTAGTTGGTAAAATCTTTGGTCCACTGATGTTCGTTTGGTTTTCCACCATCGGAGTATTAGGAATTAGTAATATTCATCTTGAATATGAAGTATTAAAGGCGCTTAATCCTTATTATGCTATTAAACTACTCATAGCATATCCGAATGCCCTTTTCATCATTGGTGCTGTATTCCTATGTACAACAGGAGCAGAAGCTCTCTATTCAGATATGGGACATTGTGGTAAAGGAAACATCCGCATCAGCTGGATTTTCGTAAAACTAACACTCGTATTGAACTACTTTGGTCAAGGTGCTTGGTTATTGACACAAGAAGGCAAAGTACTAGGAGAAAATAATCCTTTTTATGCTATCATGCCACATTGGTTTCTTGGTTACGGTATTGCGATTGCAACCATGGCTGCAGTAATCGCCAGTCAAGCCATGATCTCAGGGTCATATACGCTTATTTCGGAAGCTGTTCGCTTAAATATATGGCCGAAGGTTGCTATTCGCTATCCAAGCGATCATAAAGGACAATTATATGTTCCTTCCATCAATCTAATTTTGTGGGCAGGATGTATGCTGATCATTAAAATTTTTGGAGAATCAAGTAATATGGAAGCCGCTTATGGTTTGGCCATCAACTTGACATTCTTAACGACAACAATTTTAATGACTTTCTTTCTTGCAGCTAAAAAAGTCAATAAATATTTCATTGCATTATTTACAGGCTTCTATTTAATATTAGAATTGATGTTTTTAGTCGGAAATGGTGTGAAAATTGCGCATGGAGGATGGCTTACGTTATTATTAGCATCGCTTCTATTTCTCATTATGTACGCTTGGTGGAGTGCCAGACGCATTAAAAACAGATTTGTTAACTTCATCAATATTGATAAGTACTATCCGATCATTTCAGAATTGAGCGAAGACAAGTCTGTGCCTCCATACGCTTCACATTTAGTGTATCTAACAAGTGCAAACTTCAAATCAGAAATTGAATCCAAAATAATTTATTCGATATTAAATAAAAAACCAAAACGTGCCGACGTTTACTGGTTGGTTCACGTTGATGTTATGGACCATCCCCACACACGTGAGTATACAATCGATCAATTAATTCCTGGAAAACTAATTCGTATAGATTTCAAACTAGGCTTTAGGGAAGAGCAACGTATCAGTTTGCTATTCCGCAAAGTAGTGGAAGATATGGTGCAAAAAGGTGAAATTGATATTACCAGCCAGTACGATACTTTAAAGAAACACAAAATCCCAGGAGATTTTAAATTTGTTGTATTAGAAAAAGTACTCTCAAAAGGAAATCAATTAAGTTGGTCCGAACGTATTATCATGGAGATATATGGTTATCTTAAAAAATTAAGTCTATCCGAAGAAAAGGGATTTGGTTTAGATGCTAGTTTTGTAACTATAGAACGCGTACCGCTAAGTTTACCGCAAACAACAACCATAGATTTAAAGCGGAAAAACAACTGATAGTATCGTGTTTATACCATAAGCCTCCAAGAAGTTAAACACAGCTTGGAGGCTTTTTTATTGAGCATTTACCACCAGCTATTTTTTATTTCAGCGATCTCTTAAAATAAAAGCTTATTTTTGCATCAAATACAACATTATGGCAGGAACAGCAACAACTCCCACAAAAAAACTTCACCCTAGAAATAAACATCTTGATGCATACGATTTTGCGAAATTAATCAAAGTCGTTCCTGAACTCAAACCATTCATTTTTGTTAACGATTACCGAACAAAAACAATAGATTTTACAAATCCAGAAGCAGTAAGACATTTAAATAAAGCATTGCTTCAGCAATACTATAACATTCAATATTGGGATATTCCGAAAGAGAACCTTTGCCCTCCTATTCCAGGGCGGGCAGACTACATTCATTACGTTGCTGACATATTAGCGAAAGGCAACAACAATGAAATTCCAAAAGGAAAACAAGTTAAAATCCTTGATATCGGAGTTGGCGCAAATTGTATCTACCCAATTGTCGGTCATCACGAATACGGTTGGTCATTTGTAGGTTCAGAAATTGTAAAGAAAGCATACAAAAATGCCATTGAAATCGTTCGCTTAAATCCAGAACTTAAAAACAATGTGCAGATTAGATTACAGAATAACCCCAAAGCTATCTTCAAGGATATCATTCTCGAAGATGAAAAATATGATATGGTGATCTGTAACCCCCCATTCTTTTCCTCTCAATTAGAAGCATTGGCACAGGCAGACCGCAAAATAAAAAGTTTAAAGCCCGCTGAGCAAGAAAATATCGTTCAAAGTTTTGCAGGTCAAGGAAGCGAACTGTGGTGCGATGGTGGCGAAAAGGCTTTTATCGGACGAATGATTTTTGAAAGCCAGTTTTATAAAGATCAAGTAAAATGGTTTTCGACATTGGTAGCTCACCGGGAAGATATCAGAGGTTTACAACACAAGCTAAAAAAGCTGAATGTAGCAGAAATGGAAGTTATCCGAATGGAACAGGGAAATAAAGTCGGCAGAATTCTTCTCTGGAGATTCTAGCAGATATAAAAAAAGCTCTAAACAGTGTTTAGAGCTTTTTTTATATCTAGTAGCATGATGCACGTTAAGAAATACTTTCTTTATTTAATTTCGAGTGCTTATATCCATAAAGGAAATAAATAACTAATCCACCAATAAGCCAAATAATAAAGATAATCCAGTTACTCGCTCCCAGTTCTGTCATTAAATAAAGATTAATCAAAATACCAGTTACCGGCAATAAAGAGAAATTCATTTTAAAACTATAAATGCTAAGTCCTAACCAGGTTAACCAAAAAATGATGATCAACACCTTATGTTCGATTATCTCCATAAAAGTCAGGTTCTTCCATTCTAATAAGATTGCCTGTCCATAAATCCACATCAAAACAATCGCCCCCAGTAAGCCTAGACCAACTAAATATTTACCATTTACATAAGGAACTCTAAATTTTGATTTTTCAGATAATCCAGAATAATCCATATAAAGAACACCCGCACATACCATGATAAAGGCAAAGAAAGTACCTACACTTGTTAAATCGACAAAAAAATCCATTTTAAAAAACAATGATGGAACTCCCACAACGATACCTGTTACTATAGTTGCATAAGAAGGGGTTCTATATTTAGGATGTATACGTGCAAAGCGTTTAGACATCAGCCCATCCCGGCTCATCGTCATCCAGATTCTCGGTTGCGCCAATTGATACACCAATAATGCACTTGTAATCGCAATTACGGAAGTAACCGATATAACACCAGCCATATAATCAAACCCAACATACTTAAACACAAAAGCTAAAGGGTCTTTTACATTCAGCTCCGTGTAATTAACCATACCCGTTAATACGAGGGTTATAGCGACATATAAGACCGTACAGATTACCAAACACCAGATCATAGCTTTAGGTAAATCACGTTGCGGGTTCTTACATTCCTCTGCAGTCGTTGAAATCGAATCAAAACCAATAAAAGCAAAAAACACAGCCGCAACACTTCCCATAACACCGTGCATTCCGTTTGGAGCAAAAGGTGTCCAGTTTTCCGGTTTCACATAAAAGATACCCCCAAAAATTACAGCCAAAATAATCCCGACTTTGATCATAACCATGATCGCACTAGCACGTTGTGATTCTTTAATCCCAATATAGACTAAAGCAGTAACTAGTACAGTAATAATACCTGCAGGGAGATCAAAGATGATTGGTACTCCTCCGATTCGCGGAGCGCTTAAATAAGCTTCTAATCCATGCTTATCTGCTGCCGTCAACGCATTTGCACCGTGCTCAGCAAGCTTTTGTGATGCGTCCAATGCATAGCCAGGAGCCATCGATAACCAGGCAGGTATATGTATCCCAAACCCTTCCAGCATCGAAGCAAAATACTGAGACCAGGAAATTGCAATTACGGTATTAGAAACGGCATATTCCAAAACTAAAGCCCACCCGATAATCCAAGCAAATAATTCCCCAAAGGCAACATATGCATAAGTATAAGCACTTCCCGAAACTGGAACTGTACTGGCAAACTGAGCATAAGACAAAGCCGTAAAAACACAGGCAAAAGCTGTAAAAATAAATAGAAGTGAAACCGCAGGTCCCCCTTCATAGCTTGCTAGGCCGATTGTGCTGAAAATTCCCGCACCGACAATAGCCGCAATACCTAGTGAAACCAAATCTCTTACACCGAGTACCTTTGCAAGTCCTGAACCCTCACCATGTTGCGAGTCGTAGATAATCTGATCAACACTTTTCTTACGAAAAAGTCTTTTAAACATGTAGTTTATGTTAATATGTTAAGTAATTTGCTACGAAAATAAAAAAAAATAATACGGATAATAGTAATGCATCACAAATACTATTCAAAATCTATCATTTCATAATGAATATATTGATAGATGTCATGAAAATCCTTCATATTTTCTTTTACATAAAGGCTTAATTTACTGCTTAACGACAAAACTTGATCTTCATGAACATCAAAAGACCATAAACGTTTACAAATCTGAAATAACGCACGGGTAACCTGTACCAGATCCGTATATTCATATATGTACTGAGAGGCAATAAATCTATCAAAAAAAGCATCAAACTTTGCGACATCCTTTAGTTCACTAGTAACTAGAAAAGATCTTAAAGAGTTACGGTCTACCCGCTCAAGAGCGGTATAAAACTTAGCAATAGAAACAGCTTTATGTTCAATTAAAAGATGGTCTAATAACAGTTCCAGTGCGATATGCGCAAAAAAAGAAGGCCTAATCGGAAGTCCGATCAATTCATTCTTGACAGATTCTTTGATCTCATGTGTATGGTGGAAAAAGTAATCCGAATTGTGGAAAAGACGGTCAACTTCAATATGCCCATTCCACCCCTTAAGTAATTCAGATTGTAACGGCTTGGCTCCTATCTGATCTTCAAAATTATTGGGTTTGAGGATAAAAGCCTTATCCGCATTTTTCAATAGATCAGGTAATAAGCTACCAACAACCCTTTCAGGAGTCGTTGCAAAACGTTCAAAATAAAAGTGTGATAAAAAATTCATAACAGCATTTTTATACCTACCGTAGTCATTTAACGAGAAATATTCACTCAATATACAGCTTAATCTCTTATATTTGTGGCTTATATTAAAAATTTTTAACCCATTTTACACAATGAGCTTTGTAGAAGAATTACGCTGGAGAGGCATGCTTCAAGACATTATGCCCGGAACTGAGGACTTACTAAATAAAGAAAAGGTATCTGGTTATATTGGTTTTGATCCAACAGGAGACTCTTTACACGTAGGTCACTTGACACAAATCATGACGTTGATACACTTCCAAAACGCAGGACACAAGCCTGTTGCTTTGGTTGGTGGTGCAACAGGAATGATTGGAGACCCTTCATTCAAATCTGCAGAACGTAACTTATTGGACGAACACACATTAAATCACAATGTGAATTGTTTGAAAACTCAGTTAGGTAAATTCCTTGCATTTGGAGAAGGTGAAAATGATGCCAAAATGGTTAACAATTACGACTGGTTTAAAGATTTCAAATTTTTAGATTTTATTCGTGATGTTGGTAAATTAATTACTGTTAACTATATGATGTCTAAAGATTCTGTAAAAAAACGTTTGGAAGGTGAAAACGGCCTTTCGTTTACAGAATTCTCGTACCAATTGATTCAAGGATATGACTTCTATTATCTATGGAAACATCACAACTGTAAAGTTCAAATGGGAGGTTCCGATCAGTGGGGAAATATCGTAACGGGTACAGAATTTATCCGTCGCCAAGATCAAGGGACTGCTTTTGCTATCACAACACAGTTAATTAAAAAAGCTGATGGTCAAAAATTTGGTAAAACTGAATCTGGAGCAGTATGGTTAGATCCTAAAAAAACATCACCATACAAATATTACCAGTTCTGGTTAAATACTTCGGACGATGATGCTAAAAATTGGATTAAGATCTTTACTTTAAAATCTAAAGAAGAACTTGATACGATCATTGCTGAGCACGATGCAGCTCCACATACAAGAGCAGTACAAAAAGCCTTAGCAAAAGACATTACTATTCGTACACACTCGGAAGAAGCATATGAAACAGCAATCAAGACTTCTGATTTCTTATTCGGCAACGGTACGCTTGAATTCTTAAATGGATTAGATCATGAAGCTATTTTAGATGTATTCGAAGGTATTCCGCAATTCAATGTTTCACCAGAAACTTTGAGCAGTGGTATTAACATATTAGATCTACTAGCAGTCAACACACAGGTATTCCCTTCTAAAGGTGAAGCGCGTAAAATGCTACAAGGTGGTGGTGTGTCAATCAACCGCGAAAAAGCGACAGATATTGAACAAGTAATCAATGCATCTCACTTGATTAATAATAAATATATCATTGCACAAAGAGGAAAGAAAAACTACTATTTAATTATAGCTGAATAAACTTTTTTAATTACATAAAATAAAAATGACCGACTTGATCGGTCATTTTTATTTTATGAACTTTTACTATCTTTACACTTTAAAAAAATTACATATTCAAACAGACATTAAGTTAGATGAGAAAAATCGCATTAATAAGCCTGCTGTATCTTATAACGTTTACGTTTAGTTATGCACAAGTAAACTTTCAAACGCTATATACGAAATACGGAAGCATAACAAAGGAGCTTGATAAAGCATATTACGTTAAAATTGTTACCTTCCCAGATGAAAATGTAAAAGATACGATAGCAGAAGAGTTTTATCTTTCTAATAATGGTTTAAAGCTACAGGGCAAAGTAAGCGACTTTTTTGGAACAAAATTTAAAGGTAAGAAATATGAACTGTTTGAAAATGGAAATCTCAAATCGGAAGAGATGTTTTCCCATGATTCACATCAAATTGATACGGCATTCTACTATCATCAAAACGGTAAAATAAAATCCATTCTATATTATCCCTTTACCATCGACAAAAAAGGTAAATATAAAATTGAAGAACCGCTTTATTTAGCCTACGCAGATTCAACAGGTAAGATCCTGCTAAAAGATGGCAATGGTTTCGCTGTATCAGATAACTCCTATAGCTACGAAGAAGGTAACTATGTCAATCACAAAAAACAAGGTGATTGGAAGGGGCACTTTAATGGAAAGCGATATACATTTACAGAAACTTTCACAGAAGGTAAACTGATTTCAGGCATCACAACAGATTCAATAGGAAATACAACACCTTACGATTCAATTACGGGCTGGAGAGAACCCACCTATCCAGGAGGTATTAACACATTGATGCAGTATATTGGGCGAAATTATGATTACCCTATGCAAGCATTACATGCTGGTGTAAGTGGTATCGTAGAGATCGAATTCGTTATCGATAAAAGTGGAGAACCCCGCGATTTCAAACTTAAAAGAGATCTCGGTTATGGAACCGGAGAAGCAGGACTGAGAGTCGCTAAAAAGATGAAAAAATGGGAACCAGGACGACAAAGAGGTATACCTGTCAATGTTAAATACGTACTTCCAATTCGATTAAATACAGTACAAAGATAAAAAAGCCTGTCCTTTTCAGAACAGGCTTAGTTATTATAATCAACCACAATTATAACCAGATCTTCTACTTATTTATGCTTAACAATTTGGAAGCTATATTTTTTATTGGCATCGCTACTTGACTTCAAACCTGCGGCATAAATGGTATAAACTTCCTTATCTTCAGGTTTAAAATCTCCTAACAATTCAGTCATACCAGCACCATTTATTTTCAGTTTATATACATCAGCAATTTTAATATTCTTAAAAGTGGACAATTCTTTATAAGCTTTATCTTTAACAGCTAAACTATCAACATCATTTAATGTAAGCGTCAACTTAGATGCTTCAGGACTCAAATTCATAAATCTAAATTTTGCATATCCTGTTTTCAAAGTTCCAAAATCATCTTCAGTAGCTAATACATCAACTTTATCTTTACCGATCACATAGAGGCTGTAAAATTTACCTGGAGTAAAATCTACTTTTTTACTCACTAGGGCTGTATCTCCAGGAGTTGATTTCGGATCAAATACCCGCACGAGTCTACTACCAGGATATGCATTTTTATAACTCAAAACGCGATTAAAGGAGAAAACACCCTCCCAGTTATTATTCAATTTATTCTGGTCGAGACCAATATCTAATCCTTCAGATCCAGGTACAGCATTCACAGCAGACACAGCCGAGATTTCCACATAAGCGTAATCATCATCCAGCTTATTACATGAATTTAATGTCAGCATAAAAACCATTATACTGATTCCAAAAAATAATGCTTTTTTCATTTTCATTTTTTATTTACAACAAAATTCAACGATCGTCTCATTAAAAAACGTATGTTAGAAACAAAATGCTACAAGAAAAAATAAAAGGTTTAGTAAGCCAATTAAATTTCCTCCTAAATACTTAAGTTTGTATGAAGGATAACTGTGAAAATTCATGTCAAATAAAGGAAATACATTTAGACCATCTAGCGCTAATACATCATTTAAAAGGAGTCAAAAAAAAGAAGCTCCCAATAATAAGAAAGTAGAAAATAAAGAAGAAGCTCCCGCTAGAGACTTATCAGAACTGCAACAAAAATTAATTAAAATTTTAGGGGCTTTCCTGATACTATGTGCGATATTATTAGGGATAGCTTTTGTTTCATATTTATTCACGTGGTCTGAAGATCAAAGCTATATTGCAACCAATAATGGTGGTTGGGGCGTAGTGATGAATACAGCGGAAGAAATTGATAATCCCGATGTAGAACTACCTGTAGTACAAAATAGATTGGGAAAATATGGTGCATTATTTGCAAACCAATTTATTTACAATTGGTTTGGCATTGCGTCCTTCCTCTTTGTACTGGTTTTCTTTGTAATCGGGTATAAATTATTGTACAAAAAATCAATATTACCAGTTTACCGTACCATTATATACTCTTTTATCGCGATCGTATTTATATCTGTTACATTAGGTTTCTTGCATAGCTTCATTACAAAAGTGCCTCACATCTTAGAAGGTAAGTTTGGTTTCTGGACTAATAAATTATTAGAAGCTCAAATTGGAACAGTTGGTGTTGCCGGAATCTTAATCTTTGCCTATTTGACGACATTGATACTGGTATACAACCTAGATCTAAAATTTAGTATTTTCGACTCGCGTAAAAAACAAGATGAGGAAGATGAAAATTTTGATCCGGAAGAAGAAGAAACAAACTACACAAACTCCATCCGTACAGCAGAACCATCAGTATCTGAACCATTAATCAATAGAAGGGAAACCTATACACCTGCACCTAGTCTGAATGACAAATTTCAATCGAGTAGAAATGCTGATATTCAATTAAATGAAGAATTCACTCCTCCTCATAAAGAAATCATTTTACCTGTTTCGGAAATAAAACCAGAGAACAAAGTGCTCATCCCATTCGAAATCGAAGAACCAACTCCTACGGATGAGGATACGAATATAATGAATGAAAATACCGTTTCATTTACGGTAGACGAACCTCTTCTAATAGATCCTATTGTAGAAGAAAAGCCGGTACAAAGTCATGAATTAGAAGTAGAATCACCTAAAGAAGAAAAGACGATTACGGCTAATGATCTAGTTGCACAATTCGGTCAGTATGATCCCAAATTAGATTTATCAGGATATCAGCATCCAACCTTAGATCTATTAAAAGATTATGGAACTGGAAAAATCACGATCAACCAGCAAGAGCTGGAGGCCAACAAAAATAGAATTGTTGATACCTTACGTAATTACAATATTGAGATTGAACATATCAAGGCTACAATCGGTCCTACGGTAACATTATATGAAATCATTCCTAAACCTGGAGTACGTATTTCAAAAATCAAAAATCTAGAAGACGATATTGCACTGAGTTTAGCGGCTTTAGGTATCCGTATTATTGCTCCGATGCCGGGAAAAGGAACTATTGGTATCGAGGTTCCTAATAGCAATCCTGAAATGGTTTCCATGAAATCAATTATTGCAACAGAAAAATTCCAAAAGACGGATATGGACTTGCCAATCGCCTTAGGGAAGACAATTTCGAATGAAGTTTATATTGCCGATTTAGCGAAAATGCCCCACTTACTGGTAGCCGGTGCTACAGGACAAGGTAAATCCGTAGGTATCAATGCGATCTTAACATCGCTACTGTACAAGAAACATCCTGCAGAATTAAAGTTTGTATTGGTCGATCCAAAAAAAGTAGAGCTTTCTTTATTCAAAAAAATAGAGCGACACTTTCTCGCGAAATTACCGGGAGAAGAAGATGCTATTATCACAGATACAAAGAAGGTTATCAACACATTAAACTCTCTTTGTATTGAAATGGATCAACGTTATGACTTGCTAAAAAATGGACAAGTACGTAATTTGAAAGAATATAATGCAAAATTTGTCAATCGCAGATTAAACCCTGAGGAGGGTCATCGATTCTTACCCTTTATAGTTCTTATTGTAGATGAGTTTGCCGATCTGATGATGACAGCTGGTAAAGAAGTTGAAACACCGATTGCACGTTTAGCACAATTAGCACGTGCGGTAGGTATTCACTTGGTAATTGCCACCCAACGTCCTTCGGTCAATATCATTACAGGTACGATTAAAGCCAATTTCCCGGCACGTTTGGCATTCCGCGTATTATCTAAAGTAGATTCACGTACTATTTTAGATTCAGGAGGTGCAGATCAATTAATTGGTCGTGGAGATATGCTTTTATCAACAGGTAGTGACTTGATTCGTATTCAATGTGCATTTGTAGATACTCCAGAAGTCGAAATGATTTCTGACTTTATCGGAGGTCAACGTGGATATCCATCCGGATTTATGCTACCTGAATATGTTGATGAAAGTGGCGATGGTTCAGGTTCTACAGATTTTGATTTCTCAGACAGAGATCAATTATTTGAAGAAGCAGCACGCCTAATTGTTATGCATCAACAGGGGTCAACCTCACTCATCCAGCGTAAATTAAAGCTGGGGTACAATAGAGCTGGGAGAATAATTGATCAGTTAGAGTCCGCAGGAATCGTTGGTCCTTTTGAAGGAAGCAAGGCCCGTGAAGTACTCTATCCCGATGAATATTCTTTAGAACAGTTTTTAGAAACATTAAGGAAGGATTAAAAGATGAAAAAAACAATGGGCATCATGCTAGGTTTTATAACCTTAGCAGTCGCAACTCCAGCACTGGCACAACAAGATGCTGCTGCAAAAAAAATATTGACAGAAGTCAGTAAAAAGTATGATAGTTATCAAACGGTACAAGCGAACTTTTCATTTTCAGCAATTCAGGGTTCAAATAAATCGGCCTACACCGACGCAGGGACACTCTATTTAGATAAGAAAAACAATAGATATCATATTACGATGAATAGTCAGGAAATGATATCAGATGCAAAGAGCTTATATACTATTTTGAAAGAAGAAAAAGAAGTTCAGATTGCAGCAATAGAGAATAGCACAGATGCAATAGATCCCAGTAATATTTTTAGCTTTTATAAAACCGGATTTAAATATAGCTTGGTTGCAAATGAAAAAGCTGGAAACACACTTTTAAATGTCGTTCACTTAACACCAACTGATAGTAAAAAGAACTATTCTAAGATAAAACTCCGCATCAATAGAGCAACAAAACTGATATATGATGCGACTATCTATGATAAAAACGGTGGTCAATACAGTTACACGATTAAGAGTCAGGTTCCCAATAAGAATTTGGATAACAGTTTATTTAGCTTTAACAAAAGCAAATACAGCGGCTATGAAATTGTAGACCTAAGATAGGTAGAACAGACACTAGAAAAAAAGGCTTGAATTATATAATTCAAGCCTTTTTTTTATAACATATTCTCATTTGGATCTTTCTGATCCGTTCGGTTCGCATATCGCGTATAACCATGTTTTTCAGGATTCTCAATAATTTCTTTCATCGAAATCAATTTATAGACATAAGAACCAGTTTCATTATTCAATTTCAAATTGTAATAACTATCCTCTTTCTGACGTCTAATAGAACCCTTTAAACTTCCTCCACCTACATTATAAGCAGCAGCTACAAGAGTCCAGTTTCCAAACTGCTTATAAAGTGATTTAATGTACTTAGCAGCGGCATGAGTAGACTTCGTCAAATCTCGTCTCTCATCAACATTTCCATTCACTTTCAATCCATAAAGTCTAGCAGTTGCAGGCATAAACTGCCAGTAGCCACCAGCCCCTTTAGAAGAAACGACTCCTCGATCCAATCCACTTTCTACCAATGGAACGTACTTAAAGTCTTCAGGAATACCGTAGGATGCTAAAATCTTCTCAATCTGCGGCAGATAGGCCTCTGCTTTTTTATGTAGACTGTAAGAGCCTCTCTTTTTGAAAGAGAAGTTTTTAAAATATCGCAACAACTTGCTTTCAACATGTGGCCGATTTATCGGCAACGTATCATTGGCAAATGTCAACGAACTCAAATAATGATCATTATTACTATCATTATCTTCATTTTTCTCCTTTTCATCTTCCCCATTAGAAAGATTACTTGGCGCTTTCACAGTAATGATCTTATCATCACCTGCAGCAATTGTGTTTGGGTTTGAGTACAATTTTGACAACACTAACGCCGACAAAATCAGACTACAACATAATACTTTTTTTCTAAACATTCACTCCCTTAATGCTACCCTATCCACGATAAAATCGATCAAAAAATAGCTTGGTACAAATTCAAGGCTACAAAGATAAAGACTATTTACTTAAAAAACAAACACTTAACCTTTTCAAGGTTTAAAGCTGTTTCAAGCTTGATTTTTTTGTAACTTTTCATCCTCAAAAAAAATTTTTAAATTTATTTACAGAAAAAAAGAAAATTATGGGTAACTTTGCCGTTCACATTATTTTATAGTAATAAGATGCCATTCAGCAATAAAAGGAACAGTCGTGATGACAAGTCCAAAAACTCAAGAAGTACCTCAGAAAACTTCAAACCAAGGGGTGATCGTTCAAAGGATGATAGATCCTCTAATTTCAAAGAAAACAAAAGACCGAGAAGTTCATCATTCGGCAATAAAGATAACACAGACAGACCATATAATAACGACAAAAAATCTTTTGGAGGTGATAGACCTTTCAAAAAATTTGATGGCGAAAACTCCGATAGAAAAAGAAGCTTTGACAAACCCTTCAATAAAGAAGGTAAATCTTTTGGCGGTGACAGACCTTTCAGAAAAGAGGGTGATAGCTCCGACAGAAAAAGAAGCTTTGACAAACCTTTTAACAAAGAAGGTAGATCTTTTGGTGGTGACAGACCTTTTAGAAAAGAGGGTGATAGCTCCGACAGAAAAAGAAGCTTTGACAAACCTTTCAACAAAGAAGGCAGATCTTTTGGTGGTGATAGACCTTTCAGAAAAGAAGGCGAAAGTTCCGACAGAAAAAGAAGCTTTGACAAACCTTTCAACAAAGAAGGCAGATCTTTTGGTGGTGATAGACCGTTCAGAAAAGAAGGTGAAAGTTCCGACAGAAAAAGAACTTTTGACAAACCTTTCAACAAAGAAGGTAGATCTTTTGGCGGTGAGAGACCTTTCAGAAAAGAAGGTGATAGCTCCGACAGAAAAAGAACTTTTGACAAACCTTTTAACAAAGAAGGCAAATCTTTTCAAAAATCTGATGGTGATCAAACTGACTTTAAACGTCCAGCTAGAGACAAATCAGATAGACAATATAAATCTTCTTATAAAAAATTCAATAATGATGAAGATCGTAAAGAGGGTTCTACCGAAAGAAGATCAACAGAAAGACCTCCACGTTCAAAATCTTCTCAAAATGACGGCCTAATTCGTTTAAATCGTTATATCGCCAATTCTGGAGTATGTTCTAGAAGAAAAGCTGATGAATTAATCGCAGCTGGCGTTGTTAGTGTTAATGGTGAAGCCGTTACTGAATTAGGTGCTAAAGTAGATCCAGCTAAAGACGACGTTAAATATAATGGTGAGCGTTTGAAACGTGAAAAAATGGTTTATGTCCTATTAAATAAACCTAAAGATTACATTACTACTACCGAAGATCCTCAGGAGCGTCACACAGTAATGGAATTAGTTTCAAAAGCTACTAAAGAACGTATCTATCCAGTAGGTCGTTTAGATAGAAATACAACTGGTTTATTATTAATGACAAACGATGGTAATTTAGCTGAAAAACTTTCGCACCCTCGTAATAACATCAGTAAAATATACAACGTAGAATTGAATAAAAGCTTAACACAAGGTGATTTTAATAAAATTGTTTTCGGTCTTGAACTGGAAGATGGTTTTGTAAAACCTGATGATTTAAGCTACGTAACTGGCGGAAGTAAAAGAGAAGTTGGTGTTCAGATCCATAGTGGTAAAAATCGCATCGTAAGACGTATTTTTGAATCGTTAGGATATGAAGTAGTAAAACTAGACCGTGTTGTATATGCTAACTTGACTAAAAAGGATTTACCAAGAGGTCGTTGGAGATACATTGAAGAGCGCGAGCTAGTTCAATTGAAACATTTAATTTAATATTTACTCCTTTATATAGAAAGCAGCTTCACAGCTGCTTTTTTTATTTGACTCAATTTTTAAATTAGATTATATTGCATAATTTAGCAAAAATAAAATATAACATGACTGATCCAAAAACATTAACATCCGTAGCCGAATTTCATAAAGTTTTCCAGCATCCGATATTAGAAAAACCAACAATCCCAAGTGAAAAACGCAGTGCATTACGTGTATCTCTTATTGCTGAAGAATTAAAAGAGTTGGAAGAAGCTATCCAAAACAATGATCTTGTAGAAGTAGCAGATGCATTATGTGATATACAGTATGTGTTAGCAGGTGCTGTACTTGAATTTGGTTTAAAAGACAAATTTAATGAGCTATTCGAAGAAGTGCAACGTTCAAACATGAGTAAAGCCTGTCAATCCATTGAAGAGGCTGAAGCAACAATAGCACATTACAAAAATTCAAAAGATGTCGATAGTTACTATAAAGAAGTAGATGGTCTATTCTTAGTATTCAGAACAGAAGATAACAAAACATTAAAATCGATCAATTACTCTCCGGCCGATTTAAAATCAATCATAGAAAAATAAAAAAAAGGTTGCTATAATTTTATAGCAACCTTTTTTTATCCTATATATTTCGAGCCTTGTATGGCCTCTTTACGTTCCAAAGCCTTATCTATGTACGTTTGAATAGCAGATTTCTTCATTCCCCAATTTGGAGCAATCAGTAAATCTTGATCTGCCAACCCAAATAATCGTTGAATAACAATATCCGGTCGCAATAGTGGAATAAATTCTGCTAGAAAGTCACAATATTCATCAATGGAGAAAACATGAAAAGGTTCACGCTTGTACTGAACGCCCATGATCGATCCTTCAACAATATGCAGATGATGTAACTTCACAAATTTAATCTGCGGGTGTTTATTTATTTCATCAGCATATCTTAACATCATTTCATGCGATTCCCAAGGAAAACCAAAAATAGTATGTACACAAATTTCCAATGGACTATTTTCAACTAATTTTAGTGCTTTTTGCAATTCATCATGAGAACAGCCACGGTTAATTCTATTCAAAGTTTCATCATAAATTGACTCCATCCCCATTTCCAGATCAACATCATAACGATCACAATAACTTTCTAACAAAGCTACCTTTTCAAAATCAATACAATCTGGTCTTGTTCCAACAGAAAGACCAATAGTATCTTCAGGACAAACAGCTAAAGCCTCATCATACATCGCCTTCAAAAAATGTGCAGGGGCATAAGTATTCGTATTGGGTTGAAAATAGATAATGAATTTATCAGCACGATACCCTTCTCGCGCTCTTTTGATACCTTCTTCCACCTGTTCACGAATTGTAGGCAATTTACGTGCAGATTCGGGAGTAAATGAATCTACATTACAATATGAACAACCACCATACCCCTTACTTCCATCACGATTAGGACAAGTAAAATTCCCATCCACAATGACTTTATATACGCGTTGACCATTATATTTCTTTTTCAAGTAAGATCCATAATGATTATATGGCTTTTGTCCTATATCTAATAATGTACTCATAAATACAAAGATAGAAAGATTTCATAGGATTTAATTATTGGAAACACATTATGTCCCTTACAATGATCGAATCTTTACACAATTTAGTATCTTTATAAGTTATATTAGGAAATTATGAAAAGATTAACTCTTAAAGATATCGCAAAAGCGCTAAACTTATCAGCTCCCACCATTTCCAAAGCCTTATCCGATAGTTACGAAATAAATAAAGAAACAAAAGAGAAGATCATTGCTTATGCCCATAAACATAATTACCAATATAATGCATTAGCTAGAAGTTTAAAAACCGGTAAAACCAATATTATAGGAGTTATTGTTTCGACTATCAGTAATTCATTTTTTTCACAAATATTGGAAGGAATAGAAGAGTCCTCGCTTTTTCAGAAATACAATATCATTATTATGCAAAGTCGAGAAAGCCCTGCAGTAGAAAAAAAATGTATTGATATTCTATATTCTAAAGGCGTTGATGGTATATTAATTTCCCCTGTATCAGATAGTGCTAACTTAAGTTATTTACAACAACTACATAATAGCAACTGTCCTATTGTTATCTTCGATCGTATCAATAATAATTTACAAACCTTCAAAATAGGAATTGATAATAAAAAAGCGGCACAAAAAGCAACGCAAGAACTTATTGATAGAAACTACAGCAATATACTGCACATTACAGGAGTCGCTAATGGTGTTACAAATGAAAGACTTCTAGGTTTCCAGGAGGCCTTAAAACAAAATAACATCCCATTTGATGACAAAAAATTACTGAGATGCGATCTATCACAAATTCAAATCGTTGAAGAGCAAATCCTAAATAAATTAGAAGAATTAAAAAATGACAATAAAAGTCCTGATGCCATTTTTACTGCTACAGACTTATTGACAAATCGTACAATAGGTTTATTAGCACAACAAAAAATTAAAATTCCATCGGAAATTGCCCTTATTGGATTTTCAAATACGAATTATGCCTTTTCTTTTAATCCACCATTGACCTGCATTTCTCAACCAGCTACAAGAATAGGAAAATTAGCTTTTGAAAAAATGATTCATATCCTAGAATTTCGATTAAAAAAGAGAGAAATTGTTTACGAAACGATAGAACTAGATGCAGAGATTACCATTAGAGAATCTATCTAAGCAGTCAGAAATGATCATTATATCATAACATAATAAGGGGATATATAATCCCCTTATTATGTTAATGTCCACCTCTATTTCTTCCATTACCTTTATGGTGCTTGTTATGCCCCTTCTTGTAATGTTTATTATGTCCTTTTTTATGGTGACCGTGATGATGCCCCCGTTGAGGTCTATGACCATGATCATGATAATATCCTACACAAGAACTAACAGACAGCAATAACATTAACCCTCCCAAAAAAATTGCAAATTTTGCCTTCATAAATAACCTATTCTTTTCAGAAAATAGCCAAATACTATACCAAAAGAGTCCATAGTTAAAAATTACATCTGTTTCATCTCATAACAGCCTGTTTATAAAGTAGTTTATGCAATAAATAAATCTGACATAATAAATTACAACTAAATAGGAGATCAGATTAACCTAAATAATTGGATGAACTAATCAAACAGCAAAAGCCATATATGCTGTCATAGTTATAATCTTGGCAAAATAAATTCGATATAGGAATTCTAAAAGTACCATACATATCCCTAAAAAGTCAATACAAGTACAAAAAAAAGGTAGATGTTTTATTTACTCATTATCTCTGCGGCAAGATCATCCTTGTATTCTTTAATTGATATTGCCAGATCCTTTTTTAATGCAATTAATAGTTCGCTATTTTCAAACTCACTGTAAATATTATTCAATTCTTGAGGATCTTTCTCAAGATCGTAAAGTTCCCAAAAATCTTGTTCTCCATAAAAACGAATCAACTTAAACTTTGTAGTTCTGATACCAAAATGTGGCATCACACGATGAGGTTGTGGATATTCATAATAATGATAATAAATTCGATCGCGCCAAGATACTTCATCATTTTTTAAAAGATCAAAAAATGATTTTCCTTGAATTTCTTTTGAAGCAGGAGCATCTGCCATCGCTAACAATGTGGGAGCCCAATCAATATTCAAAACAGGCTGTTCAATGACTGTACCCGCTTTGATAACCCTAGGATAGCGGATCATAAAAGGAGTTCTCAAAGATTCTTCATATATGAAGCGCTTATCAAACCATCCATGTTCGCCTAAATAAAACCCTTGGTCCGAACCATAAATAACAATCGTATTTTCAGCCAAACCATTGTCATCCAAGAAATTCAAAATCTTTCCGATATTACGATCCAGCGCCTTAGCTGTAGAGAAGTAATCGCGCATGTAACGTTGAAATTTCCACTCTGCGAGCTTCTTACCGGTTAGTTTTCTATCATTGAATTCTTTACTTATCCGATCACCGTAATAAGCACGGTAAGCATTACGTTGTTCGCTATCCAATCGGCTATAAATCCAGTCGGTTTCATAATCAACATTTACTTTCAAATCAAAGCCCAGTTTCATTGTTCCTGAAATACTCATATCCTGATGAGCTGCAGCTTTCCTATTCTCATAAGTATCGTAGAAAGTTGACGGAACTGGAAAAGTAACATCATCATATGCTCCGAGATCTTCTAATGCAGGCAACCACTCGCGATGTGTGGCTTTCTCACCGATTACAAGAAAAAATGGTTTATCCTTATCTCTTTTTTCTATCCAGTCCTTTGAAAGATCTGTAATAATATCTGTGACATAACCTTTATGATTAACCGTATCATTCGCCTGTGTAATAAAATCTGGATTAAAATAATGACCTTGATCAGGAAGAATAGTCCAATAACTGAATGCGTCCTGAGGTAATGTTTCCAGATGCCATTTTCCTATCCACGCAGTTTGATATCCAGATTCAGCTAAAGATCTGGAGAAAATAAACTGATTAATATTGAATTTTTTGTCATTTGAAATAAAACCATTTACATGACTATATTTACCCGTTAATAGCGCTGCTCGACTGGGACCACAAATAGAATTGGTTACAAAAAAATTATTAAATAAAGCACCTTCATTAGCGATACGGTCAATATTAGGAGTTTTTGCTAATTTATTGCCATATACACCGATTGCTTTATTCGTATGATCATCTGACAAGATAAAAATAATATTCGGCTTCTTATGTTTCACATCCTGAGCTGAACTAGCAAATGAAAACCATATGGGTATAAATAATGCGAAGAGTTTATAAAAAGTAGGTTGTGACATATTGATCAAAATTATTCTTAAAGATAAGATAATCTTGATAAAAAAGGTATAAACACAAAAAAGCCTCTGCTGTATAAGCAAAGGCTTCTGTATAAAAAAAGGCACCGACCTACTCTCCCACCTGTTACGGCAATACCAT
>NZ_JBHUPE010000011.1:0-212303 GCF_042686355.1 Sphingobacterium anhuiense | reverse complement strand
GATTAGGGAGACGCTTATTAAATCTTGGAAAAGCCGTTTAAAAATCGAAGAATTGATTCGTGTATAGTACGCTGGTCCAGATCATCCCGATATATCGGGAGTGGTCACTGGTTCGAACCCAGTATTCTCCACATCAAAGCATCGATCTATCGATGTTTTTTTTATTTACAGCTTTTTTATGTATTTCCTATATATTTTATCGAAGCTAAATTGATCTAGCTGATTGTTTTCGCAATTTTAATTTACCTCATAGTAGTGTTGTCATTTTAAAGATGTTCAAACACGATGAGTTTTCATATAAACATTTATATATTTGATTGTATTATATAAACTTATTAGAAATGAATTTAAAATCTATTTCGGTAATAGCTTTTGTGTTCTTATCACACGTAACAATTTTTGCACAGGTGAAAAAGTATGATTGGAAAGAAGCAAACGAGGGTGGGTATACGTATCGTTACGTAACCAATGATCCTACAAATTCGCGTTTTTATACACTAAAAAACGGTCTTACAGTTATTTTGAGCCCTTCTAAAAAGGTGCCTCGTATTCAGGCCTATATTGCAACGAAAGCAGGGAGTAAAACTGATCCTTCAGATCACACAGGCTTAGCGCATTATTTAGAGCACATGCTTTTTAAAGGGACTGATAAGTTTGGATCAAAAGATTGGGCAAAGGAAAAACCATTACTGGATCAGATCGATGGTTTATATGAACAGTATAACTCCACTAAGGATGAAGCCAAGCGTAAAGAAATTTATAAGCAGATCGATCAGGTTTCTGGCGAGGCAGCAAAATATGCTATTGCCAATGAATACGATAAATTGATGAGTGAGATGGGGGCTGAGGGAACAAATGCCTTCACTTCTTTTGAACAGACTGTCTATACTGAGGATATTCCCAATAACGTAATCGATAAGTTCCTGGCTGTACAAGCAGAACGTTTTCGTAATCCTATATTAAGATTGTTTCATACAGAATTAGAGGCTGTTTACGAAGAGAAGAATAGAGGGTTGGATAATGATGGACGTAAATCTGTAGAAGCCATGTTTGAGGCGATGTTTCCAAATAATAATTATGGAAAACAGACAACTATCGGTACCGTTGAACATTTGAAGAACCCGTCTTTGAAAGCGATTCGTGAATATTTTAATACGTATTATGTGCCTAATAATATGGGGGTAATTATGTCTGGTGACTTTGATCCAAATGAAGTAGTAAAGAAAATCGATCAGGCGTTCAGTTATATGAAACCGAAAGAAATTCCAGCATATACTTTTGATGCTGAAAAAGACATCAAACAACCAATTGTAAGAGAGGTTAAAGGTCCAGAATCGGAATTTCTATTTTTAGGTTTCCGTTTCCCTGGTGCATCTACAAAAGATGCTCAAATGTTGAATTTGCTCGGAAATATGCTCACAAATGGTTCAGCTGGATTAATTGATTTAGATTTAGTGAAATCTCAAAAGTTATTGGGAGCAGGGGCTTTTCCATATGTATTAAAAGATTATTCGATGTTGATCATGCAGGCTAATCCAAGTCAAGGTCAATCTTTAGATGATGTGAAATCTTTGATTTTAGGAGAATTGGATAAGCTGCGTAAAGGTGATTTTTCTGACGACCTGATTACTTCCATTGTAAATAATGAAAAGAAATCAGAAATTTCACGAAATGAAAGCTATAGTAATCGTGCTGAGGAGCTAATGGATGCCTTTACTTCTGGAGTTGATTGGTCGACAGAATTGAGTTATTCAGATAACTTAACTAAAATCACGAAGAAAGATATTATGGATTTTGCTGCAAAATATCTGAATGATAATAATTATGTAGTGGTTTATAAACGTAAGGGCATTGACGATAGTATTGTAAAAGTGGAGAAACCTCCTATTACGCCTGTGGTTGTAAATCGTGACGATCAATCACTATTTCTAAAGACTATTGCTGCAATGCCTGAAAGCAAAATTGCACCTGTCTGGTTAGATTATACTAAAGATGTACAAAAGACTACCTTAAAAGGTCTTGATGTGATCGCAGTGCAAAATAAAGATAACGCATTGTTTAGTTTAACTTATCGTTACGAGATGGGGAAATGGAATAATAAGTTATTAAGTATTGCCGCAGATTATTTAGAATTTTTAGGTACTAAAGAAAAAACCAGTGAAGATTTCAGCAAGGCGTTTTATAAGTTGGCCTCAGATTTTTCAGTGTCTTCAGGTAATGAAGAAACACGTATTAATATTTCAGGATTAAATGAAAATTTTGAACAAACAGTTGCGCTAATTCAAGATTTATTAAATAATAGTGTTGGTGATCAAGAAGCATTGGAAGCTTATATCGGTCGTTTGAAAAAATCAAGAACAAATGCTAAAGAAAATAAGAACTTGATCATGGAAGGATTGAGGTCATATGCAAAATATGGAGCTAAAAATCCTTTTAATAATGTTTTGACAGATCAAGAGTTGGATGCGATCAAAGCATCGGACTTAGTTGCTATTTTACACGAGCTGGCAAATACAAAACATCAAATATTATATTACGGGCCTAAGACCACCAGTCAATTGGTTGCTACTCTTAAACCTTTAAATTCAAATACCAATTTTGCTACAGTTCAGAAAGCAAATACTTTTGAAGAATTGCCTACCCCTGAAAATCAAGTGTTGTTTACTAATTTTGATATGAAGCAGGCGGAAGTATTCTGGTTTAGAAATTCTGAAGTGTATAATTCAAAATATAGTCCTACTGTCGCATTATTTAATATGTATTTTGGTGGAGGTATGGGAAGTATAGTATTTCAAACGATTCGAGAATCTAAAGCTTTAGCTTATTCTACTTATGCTAATTTTGCTTCTCCTGTTAAAAAGGAAAATCATTACTCGGTAGGTGCATATGTGGGTACACAGGCCGATAAATTTAATGAAGCTGTTGTCGGTATGAATGAACTATTAAATGATTTACCTGATGCTCCAAAAGCTTTGGATATCGCTAAAGTTAGTTTAGTAAAATCATTGGCTAGTGACCGTATTACAAACGCAAATATTTTATCAAATTATCTAAGTGCACAGCGGTTGGGACTTACTTCAGATATCCGTAAAGATATTTATGAACAAGCACCAAAATTAAGTTTTACAGACCTAAAAGCTTTTCATAATAAAGAAATGAGTCGTAAACCTTATGTTTATTGTATTGTTGCAAAAGATGAAAATATAAAAATGGAAGATCTGCAAAAACTTGGAGAAGTTAAGAAATTAACATTGCAAGAGTTGTTCGGATATTAATCTGATTTAAAAAATAAGAGCAGGTAATCCTGCTCTTATTTTTTTATAATACCTTAATTTTGATGTTACGAAAAGAAACTTCATCAGTATGGTTTTGTAAGGCAATTTTTCCTTTTTGGAATTTACCGAAATCTGGATAGTTCTTCATATTGGTACCAGCGACAAGATCTTTCCATTCCTTAGTGTTGGTTTCGTTTTCGAATGTTAATTTCCCATTTAACCAAAAGCTTACTTTTCCTTTGTTCTGTACAATTCTAGATTGATTCCATTCGTTGTAGGGATTAGGTTTTGAATTGGATCCTATGCTCTTTATTGCGTATAGCGATCCTGCCCAATGTGTTGAATCTGTTTGATGCCGCGGTTCCGCATTGGCATTATCTAAAAGTTGCATTTCAAGTCCTGTAACAAATGTAGCGTCATATTTAGGATCCTCCTGAACATCTATAAAAACGCCACTATTGCCACCTTTGGCAACTTTCCAATCAAATTTTAAGTCAAAATCCTGAAAAGTTTCATTCGAAACTAAATCTCCAAATACACCAGTTTTCACAGTGGGGTCGCAAAGTATAGCATCATCTTTTACCACCCATTTAGAAGGTTGATTCCCTTGGTTGTAAATATGCCAATTGTTAATATCTTTTCCGTTAAAGAGAAGTTGCCAACCCTCTTCTTTTTCAATTGCACTTAGCGTATTATGTTCTGTAGTTTGTTTGCAAGACCATAGTAAGCCAATGGATAATAGAAGGTATGTAATTTTTAATTTCATATGATTTAGTTTTGGGCAAAATACAAATATTTGCGCTTTTATTGAATTAAAACACAAGAGCCAATGCGTGTAAGCATTGGCTCTTGTGTTTTGTGATATTTTTAAAAATGAATAAGTTCATCTATTTGTTCATGAATGGCATTCCTTGTTTCAATATGTACAAATGTATTTTCTTCGCTTATTTCATTCTGAATATGAGGTAAAAAAATTTTTAATGGTAAAACATGCATACGTAAGTAATTGCATATTCCCGTCAGATGATCTATCCCTCTTAAATTACCATAGCGTCCCGATGATATACCAACAAGAGCCGCTTTTTTATGGCAGAAGCTAATTGGGAAAGTACAGGCATCAATGAAGACCTTGAGTACTCCTGGTATACTGCCATTATACTCTGGTGTGATAAAAATAAATTTATCGGCTTCAGTTACCAGCTGTTGTATCTTTTTAAACTGGTCACTTCGTTGACCATATAAATCTGAGACTATAATGTCTGCAGGAAGCTCCGTTAAAGGTAGTATTTGACAGCTTTCACCGCTTTTTTGTATGTAATCTTGATAGTATTGTGCAACTTTTAGCGTCTTACTTTTGGGTCGATTCGTTCCCGAAATTATTAAAATCATTGTCTAGTTGTAACTTATAAAAACCCAAGGAACAAAGTGGATGTATATCCTGATTTTTTGTATCTTAGCATCTTGAGGATCTATTCCTTTAGATACTTTCAAAAGTAAGAAATATGCATGATTTAAGTGTTTTTTTGCGGGGAAGAATTTATGAATGAACAGAATAATCCTTTTTTGTGACTTTAGGGGAACAAAATGACATTTTATAAAGAAAGAATTTCATTCGAAATGGGTAAAATTATATCAATTGCAAATCAAAAGGGTGGTGTTGGTAAGACGACAACATCAATCAATCTGGCAGCTAGTTTAGCTGTTTTAGAATATAAAACCTTATTGGTTGACGCTGATCCACAAGCAAACTCTACTTCTGGAATTGGATTTGATCCAAGAACCATTAAAGAAAGCATATATGAGTGTCTGGTAAATGATCTAGATCCACGTGATGCCATTCAAGCTACTGAAACTCCTAACTTGGACTTATTACCAGCTCATATTGATCTGGTAGGTGCTGAGATCGAAATGATTAATATGCACGAGCGCGAATATAAGATGAAAAAAATCTTAGATCAAGTAAAGGATGATTACGACTTTATCATTATTGACTGCTCTCCATCATTAGGTTTGATTACGATCAATGCTTTATCTGCTTCAAACTCTGTCGTAATTCCCGTTCAATGTGAATATTTTGCATTAGAAGGGTTAGGCAAGTTGCTGAATACAATTAAAATTGTTCAGACACGTTTAAATACTAGTTTGGAAATAGAAGGTATTTTATTGACCATGTACGATGTACGATTACGTTTGTCTAATCAAGTCGTAGAGGAAGTTAAGACACATTTTACTGATTTGGTATTTGAAACGATTATCCAGCGAAATACACGATTAAGTGAGGCGCCAAGTTTTGGTATTTCTGTGATTATGCACGATGCATCCTGTAAAGGTGCAATCAACTATTTAAATTTGGCCAGAGAAATTTTACATAAGAACGGACATCTAAAAGAATTAGATTCAACAGTTACAATATAATATGGCAGCACAACAGCGAAAAACAGGTCTAGGAAGAGGATTAGGTGCCTTATTAAATGATAGTGCCGATATCCCTGAAAGAAATTCGGAGGTAGAAACATCTCGGGTAGAATCTCCTACAAAATCAAAAGAATCTGGCAATATTAGTACAGTTAATGTGGATACGATAGAAATGAATCCATTTCAACCTCGTACTGATTTTGATCCACAAGCGCTACAGGAACTGTCTGAATCGATCTCATTGCAAGGTTTAATTCAACCTATTACTGTTAGAAAAATTGGTGAGAATGCCTACCAGTTGATTTCTGGAGAACGCAGATACCGTGCATCAAAATTGGCTGGTATTACCGAAATTCCGGCATATATTCGGACAGCGAATGACCAACAGATGTTGGAAATGGCATTAATCGAAAATATTCAACGAGAAAATCTAAATGCTATTGAAGTAGCATTAAGTTTTCAACGGATGATCGAAGAGTGTAATCTGAAGCAAGAAGAATTGGGAGAACGTGTAAGTAAAAACCGTTCGACCGTAACCAATTATTTACGTTTATTGAAATTGCCACCTGTTATTCAAGCAGCGATCCGTGATGGAGAGTTAACGATGGGACATGCACGTGCGCTAATTAATGTAGGGGAGGTAGATAAGCAATTGTATATCTTTAAATTGATCGTTGACTTAGGATTGTCTGTTCGCAAGGCAGAAGAATTGGTGCGGGAGATTCAAAATGGCAATAAAAAGAAAGCACAAAAAGATAAGAATGTACCTAAATCATTTCAGTTTCAAAAGATTGAAGATGATTTGGCATCTAAATTTTCATCTCAGGTTAAGTTAAATTTAAAAAGTGCAAAAGGAAAAGGTGCAATCGAAATTCCTTTTGAGTCTGAAGATGATCTGAGCCGTATTCTGGAATTATTAGACTGGTAAGATGTATAAAATAATCAGTTTATTCTGTTCTATATTTATCTTTTTTGCTGCGCAGGCACAGAAAGTTGATACAAAAGATAAAGTTGCTTTAAAAACGGTTTCTGCAACAGATTCAACGAAAAAAGTATCGGCAGTGCAGGATACAACAAAAAAAGAGAGCCGTAGGGAACGAAAAAAAAGAGAGAAGGCTGAAGAAGAAGCAAAAACACCCAAAATCTTTAAAGATTCAACACGTCTTGCTATTGAGGCCAAAACCGTTACCGCATGGAAGCGATCTTTAGTTCTTCCGGGATGGGGACAATATACTAATAAAGGATTGTGGTGGATCAAGGTTCCCATAATTTATGGAGGATTTACATCTACGGTTCTTGTTTTTGACTTTAACAACCGTTATTATAAAGAACTTCTTGATGAGCTTGATTATCGTTTTACATATAATCAGAAGAAAAATCCAGCATATGCTAATGCTTCAGACCAAGGTCTTATCAGTGCAAAGGACTATGCTCGCCGTAATCGCGATCTTATGGTGCTTTTAACTGTGGGTCTATACGGATTGAATGTGGTCGAAGCTTATGTGGACTCAATGCTCAAGAATCGATGGAGTGTAAGTTCTGAAAAGGTCGCATTTTCCATTAGGCCAACTGTACTTCAGGGCCCATCAAATAGTTTTGCATTTAATGCCGTTCCAACTATGGGACTGAAATTATCCATGAAAATAAAATAAAAATTATATAACTTAAAGCTGTATTTGTGCGTTGTCGCATAGATTTATTTGGTCTTCTTTATTTAAATATGATCTGAAATAGATATGAAAATAGTATTATTCGGCTACGGAAAAATGGGCCAAATCATAGAAAAATTTGCTCAAAAGAGGGGGCATGAAATTCATTTGATCGTCAATAGCATAAATCGTAATCTCATTACAGTGGATGAACTGGTTGGTGCAGATGTTGCAATTGACTTTGGTGTTCCACAGGCAGCGATAGCTAATATGGAACTTTGCTTAGAAGCAAATCTTCCGATTGTAATGGGTACAACAGGCTGGTACGAACATCTTGATACGATCAAGGAGAAATGTCTTTCTTTGGATGGCTCTATCTTATATGGTTCTAATTTTTCGATTGGTGTAAATATCTTTTTTCATATCAATAAGATGTTGGCGAAAGCAATTCAGCCCTATAAAGCTTACGATGTACAGGTTGAGGAAATTCATCATATCCACAAATTGGACGCACCAAGTGGCACTGCTATTACAATAGCAGAGGGTATCCTGAACAATAGCGACACTAAAACTTCTTGGGTTAATTCTGTCGTTGGCGATGGAGAAGAGGAGGTTATTCCGAAAGCAGATCAATTGCTAATAGAGAGTCATCGTATTGAAGAAGTTCCAGGAACTCATACTGTTGTATATAGTTCTGAAGTGGATCAAATTGAATTTAAGCATACAGCACACAGTCGTGATGGTTTTGCTTTAGGTTCAGTAATTGCTGCTGAATGGTTATTTGGAAAGCAAGGATTCTATCAGGTGACAGAAATGTTTGATTTTAATCGGTAACTAAGTTGCCGATTTTGCGTTAAAAAATAAGGATTCTGTAACGAATCCATAGTCTATTATACTAATTGAAATATTAGATTATTAAACAATAAAATTTTAAGAAGCTTATGTGGTATATTATTTTTGCGGTCTTAACAGTAGTTGCTCATTACGGGCTTTGGAAATTATTTGTTAAGGCAGGAAGACCGGGGTGGGAAGCATTAGTTCCTTTTTATCGGGAATATGTGATGGCTCAATTGACAGGTCGTGCAAAATGGATTGTTGTTCTTTTACTAGTCCCAATCGTAAATATTTTTATTTTCTATGGATTGTATTTGGACCTTATAAAGGCATTTGGGAAAAGAAGGTTTTGGGAAAATACGGCAGCAGTTTTAGCTCCTTTTATTGTATTGCCTCTTTGGGGAAACGATCCTCTAGTAAAGTATTTAGGAAACCCAAATTCAGAGGAATTTAAAAAGAAATATTTTTATAAAAAATCAATGGCCCGCGAATGGGCAGATGCGATTGTTTTTGCAACAGTTGCAGCATCCTTAATTCGTGGTTTTTTGATTGAAGCGTATATGATTCCAACTGGATCCATGGAGCGAACATTGTTAGTCGGTGATTTCTTGTTCGTGAGTAAGTTGAATTATGGGCCTCGTATTCCAATGACACCTCTAGCATTTCCTTTTGCGCATCATACGATGCCGCTAACAGGCGGAAAAGCTTATTCCGAACTGATCGAACTTCCTTATAAACGTTTACCTGGTTTTCAGGATATCAAAAGAAATGATGTCGTAGTATTCAATTATCCTATGGAAGCCGATGCTCCTTACAACAGACCCGTTGATAAACGTGAAAATTACATCAAGCGTTGTGTAGGGATGCCTGGAGATGAAGTTTCAATGGCAAATGCAATATTTTTTGTGAATGGTAAGCCTGGTTTTAATCCGCCAGAAGGACAATTAGATTATATTGTAGTAACGGATCAATCTGGTTTGGATCTGCGTGTGATGAAAGAAAAACGATTAGAGATGTCTGATACCGGACAACCTAACATTTATCAAGTTTTTATGACAGCAGATGAGGCCGCAATGGTCAAAGGTTGGATAAATGTAAAGGAAGTTGTTCCCAATATTCGTAAAGCTGGAGAAAATGAAGATGGAACTTTTCCTCATGTTGCGTCTCTTAACTGGAATTTTGACAATTTTGGTCCTATTAAAGTTCCGAGTAAAGGCTGGACAGTTCAATTGGATAGTGCAACAATGCCACTATATGAACGTGCAATCACTGTTTATGAAGGTAATAAATTAGAAAATAAGTCTGATGGTATTTATATTAATGGTGTAAAAGCTAATTCTTATACTTTCAAAATGAATTATTACTGGATGATGGGTGATAATAGACACAATTCATTAGATTCTAGAGGATGGGGTTTCGTGCCGGAAGATCATATAGTGGGTAAAGCATTATTTACCTGGTTAAGTCTTGATGAATTGGGATCGGGACTATCGAAAATAAGATGGAATAGAATATTCAAAGGAATAGAATAAACATAACAACAAAAGAGGCTTTACATTTGTAAAGCCTCTTTTGTTTTATTTAAGTGCGTTTAAGTATCTTTTTATCGTTTCTTCTAAGCCTAAGTACAGGGCATCAGCAATTAGAGCATGTCCTATGCTTACTTCTAACAATCCCGGAATATGTTCGTTAAAGTAAGTTAGGTTATTTAAATCTAAATCATGACCAGCATTAATGCCTAATCCTACCTCTCTCGCTTTTAATGCGGCATGAAAATAAGGTTTGATTGCTTCGTCTCTTTCATCTAAGAATGCCTGTGCATATGACTCTGTATAAAGCTCAATTCGGTCAGTACCTGTTTCTGCTGCTGCCTCAACCATATCTTCATCTGGATCCACAAAAATAGAAACTCGAATACCTTGATCTTTAAATAGTTTGCACATATCAGTCAGATATGCCTTATTTTTAATAGTATCCCAACCATGATTCGAAGTAATCTGTCCCTCCGCATCAGGAACTAATGTTACCTGAGCAGGTTTGTTCGCCAAAACAAGATCTATAAATTTTTGTTCCTGACAATTACCTTCAATATTTAATTCTGTTTGAATATTGGCTTTTAAGTCAAAAACATCTGCATAACGGATGTGGCGTTCGTCAGGTCTTGGATGTACAGTAATTCCATTTGCACCAAAACGTTCACAGGCTAGAGCAGCTGCTAATACATTTGGATTATTTCCGCCACGAGAATTACGTAGGGTAGCAATTTTATTGATGTTTACAGATAATGCAGTCATGTTGATTTCAATCTTTTAAGTAAAAATACAAAACAATTTGCTTGCTTACTCATATTAGCAACAATTTGCTTGATAAAGAACAGATTCTTAAATTGATTTTTTTTAACTTGCATCTATATGGAAGGATTTGATTACAGCCTTTTTAGAGGTTTCCGGTTGCTCGATGTTATCGATATTATTTTAGTAGCGATTATTATTTACTATGTGTATAGTTTGATACGCGGGACCATTGCTGTTAATATATTAATTGGTGTCGCATTATTCTACGGAATATATATAATTGTTAAGCAGATGCATATGCGCTTGCTGACGGAAATATTTGGGGGCTTTATCTCTGTTGGTTCTATTGCCTTGATTGTTGTATTTCAACAGGAGATCCGGCGTTTCCTATTACATATAGGGAAAAACATTTCGATGAAGCGAAAGAAGATCTTATGGTCTTTCCTAGTTAGTAAACGAACCGTTGCAAAAGATAATTCTGAACACATGAGACCCATTATAGAAGCATGTCGCAGCATGTCAAAATCCCGTACGGGTGCGCTATTGGTTTTTTCTAAATATTTTGATGAAGAATATTATCAAAGCAGCGGCGAGTATATTGATGCACATATTTCAAAGCGCCTCATTGAAAGTATTTTCAATAAAAATAGCCCCCTACATGATGGAGCTGTAGTTGTTGTTGATTTTAAAATTATGTCAGCTTCTTGTATTTTACCTTTATCAGATAGCGAAGATCTGCCTTTGCAATTTGGCTTACGACATCGTGCCGCGATTGGGGTGACAGAGGTATCTGATGCTGTCGCTGTTATTGTATCAGAGGAAACGGGTGAAATATCTTTTGCAAAAGATGGCAATGTCAATATGAATATTACACATGAGGAACTCGCAGAATTGCTAAAAGAAGAATTATAAAAAACGCCACTTCGAAAAAAGTGGCGTTTTTTATAGCATAATATTATTATTTACCAGCTTCTTGGATCACCTGGTTATTTAATTTAACGTACTCAGCATTATTCCCTTTTTGTGCAATTTCTACTCCTTTTTGAGCTGTTGCAATTGCACCTTTTTTATCGCCAGATTTTAATTGAATTTTAGCTTTCCAATAACGAACATATGGTGCATCGGGATTTTCTTTTTCAGCTTCATTTGCCCATGCTAATGCTTTATTAAGATCTAAATTATTACTTAGGTAAAATTGTGCAGCTTGTAGATAAGGTTTTTTATCACCTTTCATTGCTTGATCAATATTCGCTAAAATCTCCTTGGTTTGATCGGTTTTAATTGTAAATTTCGTATATGTGTTTTCCCAAGCTAATGATAGTGTAGCCGAATTAGTTGTTACATTTTCAAATTGCATGGTAAAAGTTTCCACCTTATTAGAAAGTTTTGTAGATTTTACATTAAAACGAACTAAATCATCTTTCTTATCGTAGGTATAGGCTCCCCACTGATTACTGTTTTTTGTTAATATGATTGTCCAGTCACCTTTAGTTGGGATAGTTAAAATACCATATGTTCCTGCAGGAACCTTATTTCCTTCTATTGTAACTTCTTCTTCAAATTTAATAATAGGAAGGTTATTAGCACCTGTTCTCCAAACTTCATTGTAAGGAACCAAATTACCAAAGATAACACGACCGTTTATGTTCGGTCTTTGGTATGTAAGCGCTATGTTTTTAATCCCTAAACCTTGAGTAATCGAAGTCGTACTACTTGCTTGCGGCAATTTTACTTGAGCAAAAGAAGTTGTAGAGATACTAAATGTGAGTACCGTCGCGGCGCACAGTGTTAAAATAGATTTTTTCATTTTGGAAACGTTTAATTTTTCCTAATTTACTCGTAAATAATCAGAATAAAGAATTTTGATTATTAATAATAAGAGCCGGTAAATCATCTTTATCGGCTCAAATATTTTTTTTTTTATAAACTGTTTAATATTTTTTGTGCTTCTTTCACTTGGTTTGGTATTGCTTTTTGATTGATGTTTTTATTTGTGAATCCAGCAATGGCATCATTTAATTTCTGTAATTGAGATGCTTTTAACTCTTTTTTTAAGATTCTTATTTTCTCAGCATCCTGAATACCTTCAATTAATTTTTCGAAACGAATAGAAGTCATATTATCAGGATAAACAAAATAGGTATCGCCACCTAACCACGTTCCATAACGTGTATCTTGATTAGGATTTGAATTCCAGCAGTCAAATGCCCATCTTAAATAACCATCAAAACCTCTTTGAACACTGTGCCACGCTAACCACGTTGCTTCTTGATATCCAGAATTCGTAAAGGTGTTCGGGAATATTTCTGAACAGCATGTGTAAACAGTGGTTTTGTAACCTTTGTCCTGACGGGCTTTTAATACATCTGGAGCCATATCTTCTCCTAGAGTAATACTATAATCTGCAAATTCATTCGAAATTTGTGGATGATATCCACCGGCAAGAGATGATTTGAACTGGGGATCAGCTTCTTTGATAATAGCAATAGCACGTTTCATATCTTCCTGGGGTCTTTCATCCATGGCAATGGTTGTCCATTCGAAGTATCCTTTTTGTTTAAGGTGCTTTGCAAAATCTTTTAAAAGTGGTAACCAATGCGCTCTATATTTTGGATCATCAGTTTTTATTTTTAATATTTCATATTTTCCGGTGTTTTCATCAAAATATTGGAAATTCATATTCCATGGAATCATGCTATAACAATTGATATATTCTGAAATTCCAAGTTCACGCATGAAACTTACCCATTTATCAAAAATACTGTAATCATATGACCAAGAACCGTCCTTCTTTTTAGTCCATTTGATCATAGCTTGGTATTTATCATACGTTTGACCATTCCAAGGATCGTTGATGATACTTGCAGTGATATTTTTCTGACCAGCATCGCGTAACCTTTCATAATATGGTTTCATGGCACTGAAGTGTGCAGGAGACCATAGCTCGACGTTATGATGCCGAGCAATAGAGTAGGGGTTTTGCCATAGATCTAAATGATAAGCCCAATCTTTTGCTTCAGGAAGTATATGTGATAATACCTCTACTGTATAAGGAATAGTGGTGTTATAATTTGTACCTTTTAGTGTAAGTGATCCTTTATAGATTCCAGGAGCTGCATCACGAGGAACTTGAATACTTAACCAGAGGGGTCTCGTGGTATTTTTATCATATTCAAAACTTGATTGATTGGTGATACGGTCTGCAACTAAAGCCGAATCTAGTATTTTACTGATACCGCAACCATTTTTTAAATCTCCAGGAAGGTCTGTCATCACATAAGAAATATAACCAGTGGTAATATCTTTTGTCCCGATTTCCTGCCCTTTGCTATTTTTTAACGGTGAAGAACTCACCTCAATTTTATCGTGATTTTGGTTACTCCAAAAAACTAATTGTGTATGTACTTTCTCACCTCTCCAAGCTTTTGTAATCCATGATTTACTTAGTGTTTCTAAGATAGGCGGGTTTGTTTTGGAATAACTGTAATCAGCTGTGCTAAAAGAAAAATTATTATTCTCCTTTAGACTGTTCCATTTTTCAGTTGTTTGAGGAGCTTTGGGATCTTTTAGTTCATTTATTCTTTGGGAATAGCCCTGTTGTGCATAAACGAATAGACCAAATATTAAGCAATAAAACGATTTTTTCATATTTAGGTGGATAAGAAAATAGCGATTATTTCTTAAAAATAATCGCTATTTGATTGTAATTAGTATTTTTTATTTCTGTCCGACTCTGTGGCCCTTTGTTGCAAAGTATAAGATATACAGATAAGCAGGAACCATAGCATAAAGAAATGCATGTTGAAAGTCAACATGTAAATTATCTTTTAAGTAACCATAAATTAGAGGCCAAATAGCTCCTCCGGCAATACCCATAATCATGATGGCTGATCCTGTTTTAGTAAAACGGCCTAGACCTTTAATACCTAGTGGGAAAATAGCAGGCCACATTAAAGAATTGGCAATACCTAAAAGGGCAACGAAAATGAATGAAGTAATTCCAGTTGTAAATACAGAAATAACAGTGAATAAAATACCAACGATAGTACAAACTCGTAATGCTAATTGTTGGGAAACAAATTTTGGTATTGCAATAATACCAACAATGTAACCTAAAAGCATACATCCTAATGTGAATGTTGTCGCATAGGTAACTAATGCACCATGAATATTTAATTCTCTTGCATAAACACCAATAATATCTCCAGCCATTACTTCTACAGCAACACAGAAAAAGATAGCTAAAGAGCCTAAGAATAGGTGTGGGAATTGGAATACACTTGTTTTTTTCTCTTTAAGAATAACTGCCCCATTCTCATCAGTATGTTCTTCTTCTGCATTTACATCCACCTCAGGTAAATGTGTTATTTTAATAACGATCGCAAATAAAACGAAAATAACAGCTAACGTAATGTATGGTGTATGTACGCGTTGTAATAAAGAATCTAGAATGGCATTTTTAGCTTCCATATCTACCGCGGCATCCAATTTGGCTGTTATGGCAGAAGAATCTTTTAAGAATAATGTACCAAATATTAATGGAACAATAATACCTGCAGATTTATTGAAAAAACCAGCAATAGATATTCTTTGTGCAGCACTGTCAATAGGACCAATGATACTTAGATATGGGTTAACAGCAGTTTGTAGTAATGCCATTGCAGAACCTTGAACAAAAATTCCTGTTAAGAAAAGAATATAGCTTCTACCATCTGCAGCAGGAATGAAAATTAAAGAACCAACTCCAAGTAAAATTAAGCTGAGAACTAATCCATTTTTAAAACCAATTTTTTTCAAAATCCAAGAACTTGGGATTGCTAAAAAGAAGTAAGCGATGTAAGAAGCAAATGTTACAAAAAAGGCTTGTAAATCTGTTTCTAAATTACAGGCAATCTTTAAGAATGGGATAAGTGTTCCATTTGCCCAAGTGACAAATCCTAAAATGAAGAATAAGGCACAACACATAGCCATGGGGCGAAATGCTGTTTTTCCTGAATTTGGTTGAGAATTCATTTTTTTAGTATCAATTAATTGTTTTTTAGATTATAAAATTAGAAAATAATGATTTTTATAGTGTCTCTATTCAAGATGTGCTTACACAATCGATTGATATTGGTTTATAATAAAAAATCATGCTTTCCATTACAAGACTAATTAAATAAATTCAATATAGGAAATAAAAAGAAGTGGTTTTTGAGATTATTTAGTAATATTTTCATTAGAAAAAAGGAGCATTATACCTAGTATAATACTCCTTTCTTGTAAAAACCGTATTTGTAAACCAATCCAGTTGGCTTCATTTATATTTAAGACAAGTAATAAGAATAAATGTTTTAAAATAATTTTATTTTGGTATAATAGCGACTGTCAATCTGGAAATACAGTTTAAGTTACCTGATTCATCTGCAATTCGAACATCCCAAATATGAGTTTGTTTGCCAATGTGTACGGCTGTACAAACTGCGGTTACTAATCCTGTAGCAACTGGTCTTAAATGATTAGCATTAATCTCCAATCCCACGCCTTTATAAATATCTGGATCAATAATCAGATTGGATGCGATACTTCCTATTGATTCGGCTAGTACAACAGATGCTCCGCCATGTAGGATTCCAAATGGCTGTCTGGTTTTGTCATTCACGGGCATCGTTGCAGTAATGGAATGACTATCGATTTCGGTCGCTTTAATTTCGAGCAGACCGGTCATATATTGAGAAAGGATACCGTTTATCTGCTCAATGCTGTAATTCTGAAACCAAATCATGGACATTGTTTGAGTTGAAATAACGCTCTTGAATAATTATGCGGTGATGATTTAAGTGTCCGGCAATCACATATAATAAAGCTTTTACACTTGTGAGTCTTTCTGACGCCATTCCTTTTCTCTCCAATTCTGCCTCATTGAAGTTTTCGAAAAGAAACATATTTGCTTTTCTAAGATGTACAAATTCTTTACTTAGAGAGGCTAAAGTGCGTTCTCCATATCTTGAGTTTTGGATAAAGTATTCTTGATCATACCCCAAAAGTTCTTTCATATCATTTCGAGAGAAGCGCAGGGCACGGTAAGCCATAATACGTTCATTATCCAAAATATGCCCTATTACCTCTTTAATAGACCATTTATCTTCTGCATAACGGTAATCTCCTTTTTCTTCAGGTATGGTATCTAGGAACGCTGGAAAGGATAAAATTTGCTCTTCCAGTACTTCCATGACATCGCCGACAACGGTCTCAATGTACGTGGAATACACCGCTGGGTATTCATCAGATTTCAGTGGGTTCATATGTTAGATTACTTTTTAATATTATTCTAAATGTTGTTCCTTTTCCTATTTCCGAGTCTTTGACAAAAATGTGGCCTTGATGATAATGTACCATTCTTTTGGTTAAACTCAGTCCCAATCCCCACCCTCGTTTGCGCGTGGTGAAACCTGGTTGAAATACCGTTTCAAAATTTGATCTGGGAATTCCTTTACCTGTATCACTAATGTCTATAAAAATTTCCTCTTTCGCAATATTTTCAGATATTTTAACAGTTATCTTTCCTTCTGATGCAATTGCGTTAACGGCATTTTTCAGAAGATTTTCAATAATCCAATCAAATAAGGGGATGTTTAGTTTCGCTTCAACATGTTTGTCACCCGTGAGCTCGAAGATAATCTTGTCACTTGTTCTTACTTTGAAGTAACGAATGTAAGCGGCTATCACCTCATAAACATTCGCATTGTGAAGAACAGGTGTTGAACCAATTTTGGAAAAGCGATCGGCGACGATTTCTAAACGTTTAATGTCATTTTCCATCTCATTTAAAGTTTCGTCATCTTCTGCATCGAACTTTAATTTAATAAGCTCAACCCAGCCCATTAATGAAGAAATCGGTGTACCGAGCTGATGAGCAGCTTCCTTAGTCAAACCTACCCAGACTAAATTCTGTTCTGATTTTCGAATAGAATTAAAGACCGTATATCCAATAATTAGAAAGATAGCGATTAATGATAACTGAATATAAGGAAACACACGAAGTTGTTGTAGAAACCAGGAGTCTTTGTAATATACCATCCATTTTGCTCCATTGTCTAAATTTAAAATAATAGGAGCATGGCTTTTCTTCATGAAATTGAGTTGCTTCTCAAAGTAATGTGGATCGTAATCCAAATGATGGTTCGAGCTATCTTTTGCTGTTGTTTTAATGTTGGTTTTGGTGGAATCTAAATCCCTCCAGAATACAATATTATCCTTTTCATCGGTAATGATTGCAGGAACTGCTAGACTATCTCTTACTGAGTAGACGAACGTTATAAATTCATCGTCAACATCTGGCATAGTCATAATACTTTTTGTACTCATTGCCCATACCTCTGCTTTTGTCCGTTCTACCTTTGATAAATTTCGAACAAGGTAATTTGTGTACAAAAGCGAAGCCGCCGCGATGATGGCCGCGAAAATAAGCAAGAAAAATTTCCAACGTTGTTGGTTGTATTGATACGGATTCATATAAGTGATCAGGAATCTTGTTGCCGCAAATTAAGTAATTAAATGAAATTTACCTTTATCGGCAACATTTATCTATTCATAAACTCCCTGTTTTATTATTTTATTGTGGTTATCAGTGCTATAGTTTCATTGAAATGAAAATTTTGTGGTAATTTTGTGTCATGAGTTCTGAAAGAAAAGTAAGAGTGCGTTTTGCACCAAGTCCTACAGGTGGATTGCACCTTGGAGGAGTTCGTACAGCTTTATTTAATTATTTGTACGCACGTAAACATCAAGGAGATTTTATTTTGCGTGTTGAAGATACCGATCAGACACGATTTGTTGCTGGTGCAGAAGAATATATTAATGAATGTTTAGCTTGGTGTGGCTTAACACCAGATGAAAGTCCTCTTAAAGGTGGCGATTTTGGACCCTATCGTCAAAGTGAAAGAAAACCTTCTTATCGCCAATTTGCGGAACAATTGATAGAAAAGGGATATGCTTATTATGCATTTGATACTTCGGCTGAATTGGATGAACAACGAAAAAAACAACCGAATTTCCGTTATAGCCATGAAAATAGATTGAAACTTAGAAATTCATTAAGTTTATCACAAGAAGAAACAGCAGAACTATTAGCCGCAGGTACACCCCATACGGTTCGTATCAAAGTACCAACAGATGAAACCGTTTCTTTCAATGATATGATTCGTGGACAAGTAAGTTTTGATACTAATCTTATTGATGATAAGGTTTTGTTAAAAGCTGATGGAATGCCTACTTATCACTTAGCTGTTGTCGTCGATGACAAAGCAATGGAGATTTCTCACGTTTTCCGAGGGGAAGAATGGTTACCTTCTGCTCCTATACATGTTCTATTATGGGAATATTTAGGATGGAATGATCAAATGCCAAAATGGGCACATTTACCATTAATATTGAAGCCCGATGGTAATGGTAAATTGAGTAAGCGTGATGGTGACCGATTAGGTTTTCCTGTGTATGCAATGAATTGGAAAGATGCGCAATCAGAAACTGTAACGCAGGGATTCCGTGAAATGGGATTTTTGCCGGAAGCATTTGTCAATATGTTAGGTGTACTGGGATGGAATGATGGCACAGAACAAGAATTGTTTTCTTTAGATGAATTGATCGCAAAATTCTCGGTAGAGCGTATTAGTAAAGCTGGAGCAAAATTTGATTTTGAAAAGGCGAAATGGTTCAACCATGAGTGGATCAAAAAATCGTCTAACGAGGATCTATTGCCACAGATTAAAGCCCTGTTAACATTGCATAACGTGCAAAAGGTAGACGATCATTTTGTTACTGAAGTTTTAAGTGCAGTGAAAGAGCGTTTGACTTTTGTTTCGGATTTTTGGGAACAAGCATCATTCTTCTTTGTAAAACCAGAAAATTATGACTTAGCTGCTGTTAAACCAAAATGGTCTGCTGAGAAAACGGATTTCTTTCAGAAAATTAATAGCGAATTTGGTAAATTTGAGTCTTGGGATGCTTCAGCATTGGAAGCGTACTTTAAAGGTGCTATTCAGGAGTCAGGCATGAAAATGGGTGAATTGATGATGCCTTTCCGTATTATGTTAGTGGGAGGTAAATTTGGTCCAGATGTGTTTCAAATCGTTTCATTATTAGGACAAGAAGAAGTAATAGCTCGTGTTAATAAAGCTTTAGTAGCTTTTACAGCTGAATAAGAGCACTGATATATATGATAAGCCCCCCATGCGTTGTATGGAGGGCTTTTTTTGAGCAACTAACCCAGTAGCTCTTGAATATCTTCTGAAGAGAGTGATTTGATAAAACTTTCTTCAGTGGTAATTAAACTTTGAGCAATGGAACGCTTCCTGTTTTGCATTGCAAGTATTTTCTCTTCGACAGTATCTTTTGAGATGAATTTGTATATAAAGACATTTTTTGTTTGTCCAATACGGTGAGATCTATCAACAGCTTGTTGCTCCACAGCAGGATTCCACCATGGATCTAAAATAAATACGTAGTCCGCTTCAATAAGGTTTAGGCCTACACCGCCGGCTTTGATGGATATTAAAAACAGCTTGGTGTCTTTATCTTCTCTAAATTGACTAACAGCTTCGTCCCTATTTTTTGTGCTTCCATCCAAGTAGGCATAATTAATACTTTTTTTGTCAAAATAGCTTCTGAAAATATTCAACTGCTTGACGAATTGAGAGAAAATCAATACTTTATTGCCATTTTGAAGTACTTTTTCAAGTGTTTCAATGACAGTATCGAATTTACCCGAATTGCCTGTGTATTCCTGATCAACCATTTTCGGGTGGTTGGCAAGTTGTCTCAATTTAATCAATCCTTGTAATAATGCGATCTGATTTGATTTTGCTTTTCCTGCGAGCTGATTGTCTAAAATGGCATTACGATATTCCGATTTAACCTTTTCATACAGTTCATGCTGTTTCTCTGACATTTCGCAGTAAAGGACCTGTTCCGTTTTTGGAGGTAATTCCGTTGCTACTTGATCTTTAGTTCTGCGTAAAATGAACGGTTTAACTATAGTTTGAAGTCTTTTTGCTTTTTCTTCATCCTTTTTCTTTTCGATTGGTTGAACAAATTCTTTTTGAAAATAAGTATAACTACCCAAGAGGCCTGGATTTGTAAAATGCATCTGTGTCCATAAATCAGAAACAGAATTTTCTACGGGTGTTCCGCTTAATGCTAATTTATGTTGACTTTTTAGACTTTTGATCGCTTTAAATGATTTTGATGTTGGATTTTTAATGTTTTGACTTTCATCTAGAATGATATAGTTGAAGTAAAACTGACTTAAAAATTCCTCATCAATACGAGTGATACCATATGTAGTAATGACCAGGTCATAAGGAGAAAGCAACTGTGGGTCTTTTAATCTATTATTTCCCGTATGCAGATAGATCTTAAGATCAGGAGCAAATTTAGTCGCCTCATTTTGCCAATTGTAAATTAATGAGGTTGGCAATATTAGTAAAGATGTTCTGACAGCATGGTCTGCTATTAATATTTCTTTTTGATGTTGCAGTAGGGCTAATGTTTGAATAGTCTTACCAAGACCCATATCATCTGCCAAGCATCCGCCAAATTTATATTGCTGTAAGAAATTGAACCAATTGTAGCCAGCCCTTTGATAAGGTCGGAGTTGACCATGAAAATTTTTAGGTAATGGTGCATCAGCGATTTCTTCGAAATCAGCTAATTTTTTTAATTTTCGACTAAAGGTAAGTTCTGTATGTTCACTGATTTCATACAGCAAGCCCAGATGAATTTTATTTAATTTTAATTCATTCTTATCCCTAGAGAATTGAAATAAGTGATTGTATTGTGCAAACCACTCTTCGGGTATCATCGCGATCTCTCCATTGGGTAAAGTAAATTCTTTAATGTTATGAAGGATATGATGACGCAATTGAATAAAAGGAATTTCAAAGGGACCAAATTTTGCGATCGCTTTGATATCAAACCAGTCGTTATCCTCATTGATGGATATATCAATGGAAGTTTGGCCGATAAAGAATTTCTTTTCAGCTACATCCTGAATGATTTCAAACCCTTTTTCCCGCAATACCAAATCATTTTGACTTATCCAATCAAAAATAGAAGGCCGTTTTCCAAGTATTTCTTTTGGCAGTAAATCATTAGAGTGGGGATATAGTTTTTCTAACCCAAGCTCAGTAATGATCTTTGCCTGATTTTCTTCCCAAATAATCGATCTTTTTATACGATGGAAAGTATACAGATCATTTTCCTCATCATATTCCATACGAACATTGACCTTATTGTCTTTTCCAGACGAAAAGATATAAGGCCCATATTGAAACTGCAATTCAACATGCGAATCACCTTCCTCATGATAGATTAATTTTAATATTGGGTTGGCATTATGTTGATGGGTCTTGATCTCAAAGCCTTCAGCATATACATTATATTTCTCTATTAAGCTACAAACAAAAGTTTCAAAATATTTTTTCTCGGTACTTCTGGATACAGATATGAATCTTTTATTTAAAAAGGGGCTGAGTTTTTTCCCCTCTAATTGTTGGTCGAAGTGGAATAGGGTATTGTTTAAAAGTAGCCAAGCTTGTTCATTGACAATAACTTGTGCATTCTTAAACATAAATTCCATACGATGGTCTTCATATTTTATCGTTGGAAAATAACGGGTTTCCTCTTCATTTCTTCTAAAATGGAAAAGTACGGAAGCGGGTTGAGGAGCAATCAATAGTTTTTGATCTGCAGGATAACCATCTTTGCTCATGAGGAATATAGGCTTCTCTCCAACAAGGGCAAAGAATTGTAACAATACCTGATCAATTTTTGTTCTTAATAATTCATACAGATTTTTATCAAATACTTTTGAAAAAAAGTCTACGGGTCTTATTGCTTTTTTATGGAACTTTTTAATAAGGCTTGTTTGCTCAATTTCATCTAATAATCGGATTAATTTATAATCCAATTCATCGACCGCTTGCGCATATTCATTGACTGTATTGCTAAATACGCGTTGATATCGAAGTGAATATGTCCCATTTGGATTTAACTTAACCACATGTGGTTCTATTAAATAGCCCAAGTAAGGATGTTCGCAGATTGAATAAACAATTCGGTGTGATGAAGATAACTTTGTTTGTTGCATTAATATATTCGTACCTCTAAAAAGGTTTCTAATATACAGATTAATCTATATGATGTGGCTAAAATTTGTTAATAAATTTATGCTCAATGAACATAAACGTGGATTTTGTTTATGTTCATCAAGTAATATTTGACTTTTTAATAAATTTTTTGGTCAGTCAAAGATGGGGAATTATATCATTCCTTCGAAAACAAATGTGGCAGGGCCCTTCAGGTAAACTTCTGTAAAGGAAGTTCCGTCTTTAAGAAAGGAAATATACAATTGACCTCCTAATACACGGATAGGTATTGTTATTTGTCCATTTAGATTTTCGTGGAGAGCTATAGTCATCGCTGCTGCAGTTGCTCCGGTGCCACAAGCAAATGTTTCATCTTCAACACCTCGTTCAAATGTACGTAAGAAATATCCGGAGTCGCCTTCTTTTTCAATAAAATTGACGTTGATACCCTCTGTTTTGTAGATTTCATTGTTTCGAATCTCATAACCTGCCTTGAAAACATCTAAATCAACCAGATTATGCATAAACTTAATGTAGTGAGGAGAGCCTGTATTGATCACGTATGCCTCTCCATCACGGCTTATTTCTTGTACATCAATCATCTGCAGGTCAATCAAATTATTTTCTAAATTGGCATGATGACTTCCGTCTACTGCCAAAAAGTCAGTTTTGTCAGATATTAATTTGAGATCTCTAGCAAACGCAACAATGCATCGTCCTCCATTGCCACACATAGTTCCTGCTCGTCCATCCGAATTGTAATAAATCATCTCAAAATCAAAGTTTTCTTTTTCTTGCAATAGCATCAGGCCATCTGCACCGATACCAAATCTTCGGTCACAAAGCTTTTGTATCAAACCCTCATTCTTACTGTCAAAATGAAGCTTTCTATTGTCAATTAGAATAAAGTCATTGCCAGCGCCTTGGTATTTTGAAAATTTAATTTTTGCTTCCATTAGAGTGATTGTATCTAGCAAAATTAACTTTTCTGTTACAGATAACATAGGGAAAGTTAAGTTTTGTTAAAATAGTCGTTCATAGTCCTTAATTAACATTTTTTAACGTGTCTAATTTGCAGAGAATATTGAAATGGTACTAGATTTGAAAAGTATCTGTTATATTTATGTAGAATAAATTTTCGGGATAAATATCAATTTGAAGTATATCATATTTAATAAAAAATTTAGAAGCTATAGTTTATGAACAAAGTAAGTTTAACTTTATTAACAGCAGTCTTCGGTGGAGCCGTAGCCCTTGGGGGTTATAAGCTTTTTGAAAATAAAAAGTTTGAAGGAATGTCTATCGAAGACAAACAGAAAGTATATTTTGCGAACAATCCCACTGGAGTGATGTCCTCAACAGGAAATCCTGATTTTACACAAGCTGCTGCTATTGTGTCTCCGGGGGTAGTTCATATTAAAACAACATATACGAGACAAGCGCCTCAAGGTGGTGGATCGGGTTCTCCTTTCGACATGTTTGAAGAGTTTTTTGGAACACCGCAGGGCCGTGGTCGTCAACAGAGACAGGCACAACCTGTCCAAGCGTCAGGTTCTGGAGTAATAATAACAGAGGATGGTTATATTGTAACCAATAATCATGTTGTGGAGGATGCCGATAAGATTGAGGTTGTCTTAACAGATAAACGTTCCTTTGAAGCAAAAGTAATAGGTCGCGATCCAAATACGGATTTGGCCCTTCTTAAAGTGACGGGTAAAGGTTTGCCTGTCGTGAAGCTAGGGAACTCGGATAATGTCAATATCGGAGAATGGGTTTTAGCGGTAGGATATCCACTGGGATTACAGTCTACAGTAACTGCAGGTATAGTGAGTGCTAAAGGTCGTCAGATTGGGATCTTAGGTGAAAGTCAACAACAGCCAAGAGGATATGGCAATCAGGACCAACCTCCTGTGAATTCTTCAATTGAGTCTTTTATCCAGACAGATGCCGTTATTAATAGGGGTAATAGCGGGGGAGCATTGGTTAATGCACAGGGTGAGTTAATCGGTATTAATTCAGCAATAGCATCACCAACAGGAGTTTATGCTGGATATGGTTTTGCAATACCAGTTAATTTAGTTAAAAAAATTGTTGACGATTTTATTGAGTTTGGAAATGTTAAGCGTGGATACATTGGTATTACCTTTACTGAAATTACACCAGAGTTAGCGAAAGAAAAAGGATTTACAGATGTGAATGGTCTGTATGTTCAAGATATCGTTAAAGGTGGAGCTGCTGAAGCTGCAGGAATTCAGAAAGCAGATTTGATTACGAAAATTAATGGTAAAGTGATTACTTCTTCGCCAGTTCTACAAGAAACAATCGGTAGATTACGTCCTGGAGATAAAGTTAAATTAACGTTTAAGCGCGATGGAAAAGAGAAAGAGGTGACGGTAACTTTAAAAGGCGAAGAAACTAATAAAGCTGCAGCTGGTGATAAATCAAGTAAAAGTGCTACCGAAATTTATAATAAGTTAGGTGCTAGCTTCATGCCTGCTTCTAGTGAGAAGAAAAAAGAATTAGGAATTAACTCAGGTGTTGTAGTGACACAAATAAATAAAGGTGGTGTATTTGAATACTTTGGAGTAGAAAGAGGATTAGTGATAACAGAGGTGAATGGGGTTCCAGTTAATAATGTTGACGAAATTGAAGCTGCATTAGGTAAAACAAAACGAAATATTGTAAGCTTAAAAGGAGTTCCTGAACGTGGAAGTACGGTTATTATCAATGTTCCTATTGAATATTAATTAGATTTTAGGTTGGTTATGGAAAGGTGGTTTCGGAATCGAAATCACCTTTTTTTAGTTTATATATACCACTTATAATAGCAATATTATCATTATTTTTAAGGCATGAAAATTTTAATGGTTTGTTTAGGAAATATTTGTCGCTCACCATTGGCACATGGTATTCTGAGCCATATGGCAAAGGAAGAAGGTTTAGATTGGACAATTGAATCTGCTGGAACAGGAGACTGGCATATTGGTCAAAGCCCAGACCGTAGATCTATCGCTGTGGCTAAAAAATATGCAGTAGATATTTCACAACAAAAGGCAATGCATTTTAATCCTAGTTTATTTGAAATCTATGATCATATTTTGGTAATGGATCACCAAAATTATAAGGATGTCGTTGCACAGGCATCAACAAAAGAAGAAAAAGATAAAGTTGCTTTATTTTTAGTTAATGATACTGTTCCCGATCCCTATTTTGATGAAAGCTTATTTGAACCTGTTTATAAGATGATCGAAGCTCGTTGTAAAGAATTAATCAAAGCGTGGAAGTAATAACATGAAAAGTCTAGAACCTCATATTTTCAGGAGATAGGTACATCTTGTTAATCGTGTGTTAACATCAATTGAGGTAAAATTGATAATCTGAATGTACTATGTTTCATATTCACATCTATATATTAGTATATAAATTACAATTTATCTAAGTTTGTCTTTATATCTAAGATTGTCTTTATATGAATGCATCAGAAGTAAATAAGAAATGGGTGATTTTGCAACATGAGATTGCACAGTCATTTGATATGGATCTACCAGATTTAAAAGTGTTTTTATTTCTGATAGGTGTCCAGGAATTAGGAAAAGGACCGCAGACTTTTTCAAAAAGAGAAAAAGAAGAGTTGATGCATATAGCTAATTGCCGCCTTTTTAGTGCAATGGGCTTTTATGAGCTTAAGGGGTTGGACGAACAAGGATGGCCACATTGGGAATTGATTAAGCCTATTCCTAATTATACATTGCTTGAACAAGAGTTGATCATAAAATCACTGATCATTGATTATTTTCAAGAGTTAAATGTAATTTAATAAAACGTAATGAAGAGAATTGTTTTAAGTTTATTTTTTTGTGCTTTATCGATCGTAGTATTTGCTGCAAAGCCTGCGTTTAAATATGTACGTATTCAAACAGATAAAGGAGTAGTTGTTTTAAAACTGTATAATGAAACACCTAAGCATCGGGATAATTTTATAAAATTGGTGAAAGAAAACTATTTCGACAGTTTATTGTTTCATCGTGTTATACAGAATTTTATGATTCAAGGTGGAGATCCTGATTCAAAAAATGCCAAATCAGGACAACTGTTAGGTGATGGTGGTCCAAGTTATACAATTCCTTCAGAAATACAATCGGGATTATTTCATAAAAAAGGTGCTCTTGGTGCCGCACGTGACGATAATCCGGCAAAAGCTTCCTCTGCGTCACAGTTTTACATCGTACAGGGTAAGAAATTTACGAATGCAGGTCTGGATAGTTTAGAAACTTTACGAATGAAAGGCGTAAAATTTACTGAAGCACAACGCACAACTTATACAACCGTGGGTGGTACTCCGCATTTGGATGGAAATTATACGGTATTCGGAGAGCTGGTCAATGGAACGGAAGTTATCGACGCGATTGCCGCTGTAAAAACGGATAAAAATGATCGTCCTTTAACAGATGAGCGTATGTATGTTAAATTATTAACGAAGAGAGAAGCAATTAATTTGGAACGTGAATTAAAGGGTTTAAAACCTCAGAACGGTTTCTTTACAAAGATTGCAGATCTATTTTCTTCTCAAAATTATTAAGCTTCAAAAAAGATTACTGTGAAAATAGTTACTTATAACGTCAATGGTTTACGAGCGGCCATAAAAAAAGATTGGTTAGGTTGGGTAAAGGAAGTAAATGCAGATGTTATATGTTTGCAGGAGATAAAAGCGACTCCAGATCAAATTCCTGAAATAGCATTGCTGGAACAGCTAGGTTATGAACATTATTGGTATCCTGCTCAGAAAAAAGGATATAGCGGTACCGCAATATTTACTAGAATAACACCAAAACATGTTGAGTATGGATGTGGACATGAGGATTATGACTTTGAGGGACGAATTATTCGTGCAGATTTTGATGATTTATCCATCATGAGTACGTATTTTCCTTCAGGCACCACGGGAGATATCCGACAAGATTTTAAGTATCGGTTTCTTGCAGATTTTCAGGATTATTCGAATCAGTTACTACAGGAAAAGCCTAATTTAATTGTATGTGGTGATTATAATATCTGTCACCGCCCGATTGATATTCACAATCCGAAATCAAATGCTAACTCTTCAGGTTTTTTACCAGAGGAAAGAGAATGGATGGAAAATTTTATAAACTCAGGGTATATTGACTCTTTCCGACACTTAAATCCAGATCCGCATCACTACAGCTGGTGGAGTTATCGCGCAGGAGCACGTGCTAGAAATTTAGGTTGGCGTATTGACTATAATATGGTATCAACTGCTTTAGCAGATCGAATCGAATCGGCTACAATATTAAATCAGGCTGTACATTCTGATCACTGTCCAGTTGTTCTTAACTTAAAATAATACTATGTCGACGCAGTAGCTTCCATATTTAATGATGGAATAAGTTTATCGTCATTTACAACACAAAAGAAAAGGCCCTAATTCTTTATTAGGGCCTTTTCTTTTTATACAATATACGTTGCTATCTAACAGCTTGTATAATAGACAACTGTTGTGCTACTTTTTCAGCGATTGCTATAAATGCTTTGGTTGTTGGATCTTCTTCATCAATAGCGATTGGAAAACCGTTATCTCCGGCATCAGAAATCCCCTTTAATAAAGGAATCTCCCCTAAGAAAGGTATTTTGTATTCTTCTGCTAGCCTTGTTCCACCACCTTTACCAAATATGTAATATTTGTTTTCGGGTAATTCTGCTGGTGTGAAGTACGCCATGTTCTCCACGATACCCAGCAATGGGATATTGATAGAGTCCATTAGAAACATTCCCATACCTTTAATAGCATCAGCGAGTGCTACATGCTGTGGTGTCGTTACAATGACTGCACCTGCAATAGGATAGTTTTGGGCAACAGTGATATGGATATCTCCGGTTCCTGGTGGCATATCGATTACTAAATAATCTAAATCACCCCAATCAGTGTCATTCAATAATTGTTTGATAGCCGATGTTGCCATTGGACCTCTCCATGGAATAGGCTGATTTGGATCGGTGAAAAATCCGATCGATAACAATTTGATACCAAACTTTTCTATAGGCTGTATTTTAACAGTACCATCTTCATGTTGTACAGATTGAGGTTTTTCACCTTCTAAGCCAAACATAATTGGAAGGGAAGGGCCATAGATATCGGCATCTAAAAGTCCTGTTTTTGCACCTTTAGCATGTAATGATAAGGCCAGGTTTGCAGCAACAGTCGATTTACCCACACCACCTTTTCCCGAAGAAACAAGGATGATGTTTTTAATTCCTAAAAGTTGATTTCCTTCTTTACCTAATACACGTGAGGTCATGTGAACATCTACTGCAATATTCTTGTCAATAAAATGCGCAATAGCATTGCGACAAGCATGTTCTATATGATCCTTAAGTGGGCATGCTGGAGTTGTTAAAACAACTTCGAAAGATACTTTTTGATCTTCAATCACAATATTCTGAATCATATTGAGCGTAACCAAATCTTTTTTCAAATCTGGCTCTTCGACATATGATAATGCTTCTAGTACTTGTTCTTTGGTTATCATCTGATATATGGATGCATGTATATTAAACTACAAATTTACTGAATGATAAATTAAAACTTGTCATAAAGATGTTTTTAATGATATTAAGATTTAATTTTTACATTTGAGTATTCAAAATCGAGTGTGATACGTTGTTATAATATGTCCAATAATCTTAAGACCCTTCTTCGCTCCAAGAAAATGCGAATCTTGTACATTGTATTAGGAGTTATTTCTATATTTATAGTAGCAGGAGGTGTATTCGCATATCAAAAAAGAGACGGTATCTTGTTGTCTGCAATCAACAAGGCAAAAGAAAAACTTGCGACCAAGTATGACTTGGACCTTAAAATCCAATATTATTCTTTTAAAGGCCTATCAGCTGTTCAGTTTCAGAATATTATTTTGCAACCTAAAGGTAAAGAGCAATTGGCCCATATTCAGGATCTGACTGTATCTATTCGAATATTTCCATTACTATTCGGTGATGTCAAATTAGGTCAGATCTTAATGAACAATAGTGCGGTCACTTTGATTAAGAAAGATTCAACAAGTAATTACGATTTCCTATTCAAGAAAAAAAATAGAGATAGCACAGCTAATGATAAAGCTGAAACTAATTTTGCAGAACTGGCCGATCGTATGCTAAAGAGCGTATTCTTTAAAATTCCAAAGGATATGGATTTGCAGAATTTCGAAATATCCTATCAGGATGATAGCACTTCACAGCGTATCTCAATTCCTGAGGCAGAAATCTCAGGTGGAGATCTTAAAACAAAATTCCTGTTGAATGATCATGAAGCCGTCTGGAATCTAGAGGGTACTGTCAATCCTGATGGGAAGGAAATGTATCTCCGGTTGTTTTCTGATGCAAAAGATGTAGAGCTACCATTGTTACGACGAAAATTTGGTTTAAGAGCAAGTTTTGATGCGTTGACATTTCGTTTAAATAAGGTCGATCGTAAAAATAAAGAGTTATTGTCGCTATCTGGTGAATGGGGTTTTGAGAATTTGAAATTGAATCATTGGCGTATTTCAGATAAAGATGTTCTTTTTCCTGAAGGTTTAATGAGTGGTATTCTTAATATTGGAAAAACATCTGTTGAAATTGATAAGGAAAGTAAGGTTAAGGTTAAAGAGTTTGAATTTAGTCCTTATGTAAAATATGTGCATAAACCTGATAAACAATTAGAACTGGCCATTCATACCGATCGAATTGAGGCTCAAAAGTTTTTTGATGCCATACCTCAAGGGTTATTTCATTCTTTAGAAGGTATACGTGTTTCCGGACATATGCAATATGATTTAAATTTTGCATTGAACTTTAAGAAACCGAATGAAGTGATCTTTACATCTAAAATGGATGACAAAGATTTAAAAATAGAAAAATGGGGTAATGCTAATATTCAAGAATTAAATACAGCATTTACCTACATTGCCTATGAGAAAGGAGAGCCCATGAGAACGATAGTACTTGGCCCTCAGAATAAAGATTTTACACCTTTAGATCAGATTTCAAGGTATATGCAGATATCCTTAATCAATACGGAAGATCCATTCTTTTTTTCTCATAACGGTTTTCAAGAAGAGGCTTTTCGTTTATCAATTGCTACAAATTTAAAGGAGAAAAAATTTAAACGAGGAGCAAGCACAATTTCGATGCAACTTGTGAAAAACGTGTTTTTGAACCGTAATAAAACGGTAGTCAGAAAGGTAGAAGAGATTATTTTAGTCTGGTTGATGGAGTCTTCTAAACAAGTCAGTAAGAAACGACTTTATGAAGTGTATTTGAATGTCATAGAGTGGGGGAATAATGTTTATGGGATTACAGAAGCATCTCGTTATTACTTTGGTAAAAAACCTGCAGATTTAAATTTAGGTGAAAGTATCTTTTTGTCTAGTATTGTACCTCGACCTAAGACGGGTTTATATTCTTTTGACTGGACAGGCCATCTGAAGTCAAATATGATCCGCTATTTTAATACCTATGGCAACATCATGGTTAAGACAAAGCAGATTGGAGTAGACTCTACGGTGTCTAATTATGGTTTTTATCAAGTCGAGTTGGTGCCACATCTTCGATCGGCAAGACCTGCATTTGTTGATTCAGTACAAACAGATACATTGGATCTAGAAGAGGGAGAAGATAATTTTCTAAACTTAGATGAGACAACGGAAGCCCACAAGCGATCTCTTTTTGATAAATTATTAGGGCGAAATAAAGAAGAAAAATAAATGAAACAGATACAGATAGATGAATTGCACTTTGAATTGATGATTGATGAAAATCAGATTCAAAAACGGATACGTTTGATTGGAGTTGATATTAATCATCGTTATGAAGATAAAAATCCAGTATTTATTGGTGTCTTAAATGGCTGTTTCATGTTTATGAGTGACCTTTTGAAGCAGGTTGTAATTCCTTGTGAAATGTCTTTTGTAAAACTATCTTCTTATCAGGGTACCAGCCAGGGGGAAATGAGTGAGCTTATAGGTTTGGGTATAGATCTTAAAGGAAGGGATGTTATTATTGTAGAGGATATAGTAGAGTCAGGTAATTCATTAAAGCATACCATAGCCTCCATCGAAAAGCAGTCACCATCCAGTGTAGTGGTATGTACGCTATTGTTAAAGCCTGAATGTTTACAAAATGATTTTGAAAACATTCAGTATGTAGGCTTTGAGATTGAAAAAGAGTTTGTTGTTGGCTACGGTATGGATTACAATGGTTTGGGACGAAATATCCCACATATTTATAAAAATATTGTTATTTAGTTTCTGAAAGTACAAGAATTAAGGTGATCGTTGACCATCCCTACAGCTTGCATATAGGCATAGCAAATGGTAGATCCAAAAAACTTAACGCCTCTTTTTTTTAGATCTTTAGAAATTAAATCAGATTCTAAGGACGTAACTGCGGTGTCCTTTTGTGTTAGGATGTTGTTTTCAATCCGCTCCCGATTGGGCATAAATTGATAGAGATATTCATAGAAGCTACCAAACTCTTCTTGAATTTTGATAAAAATTTGGGCGTTTGTTATTGATGTTTCAATTTTCCGACGATGGCGGACAACTCCCGTATTTGTTAAAATGTGCTCTACATCTTCAGGAGTGAACTTTGCCACAGCTTGTACATCAAAATCTGCGAATGCCTCCTTGTATTGGGGCCTTCTTTTCAATATGGTAATCCAGCTTAATCCAGCTTGCGCAGATTCCAAAATCATAAATTCAAAAAGGGTTTTGTCATCCTTAACTTGTTTACCCCATTCCAAATCATGATATTCCATATACAGCGGGTCGTTCCCGCACCATAAACATCTTGTTGTTGACATCTGTTCGTTTTTAATTTTGGTTGAAGTTAAGAAAAGCGTTTGTAATGTTTTTTTTCTAAGCCAATTTTTATCATAACTTTACAACTCTAAAGAGTTTCAAAGCGATGCAGGTGAAGTTAAGCTACATTATTCAGTTTATTTTTTTCATTTTTTTATCTTTTGCCCATAATGCAAAAGGACAGGAGACTGTTGATTCGATAAGCAAGATTTCCATTGATTCTGTAGCGATCTCAGATACGTTGGCTGTGAAACAAGTTCCAAAAGGACAGGAATTGCTCCATCCATCTTTAATACGGCCCTATCATATCGTAGAAATTGTTGGCGATGAAATTATTCTTCATAATTTGAACTCATATGCTGTTACACAATATTTTAAAACTAGTGATCTAAAAGGTAAAGATAAAGTACATGTTGGTATCTTAAAATATGAACGAAAAAGGTGGGTGTTATTTACAAGTCTATTTCTTTTTTTAGCATTTGCAATAGTTCGGTTTTTCTTCTCTTCAGATGTAAAATTAATTGTATCTGCATATTTTAATGAACGAATTATTGTACAAGTAAGTAAAGAAGATACCATATTAACCTCTTGGCCGTTTATCTTTTTATACCTACTGTTTTCTTTAGCACTTAGCTTATTTGTCTGTATATTTTATGCATACATCCTACAACGATTTGACTTCTTATCTTTTACCAATTATTTAAAAATATCAGCGATCATAGCAATAATATTTGCTTTAAAAATAGGATTTATAAGGTTTATAGCGTTTGTTTTTGAAATACAGCGATTAGTGAAAGAATATGTTACAATCTTATATTTAATTTACTTTAATTCATTGTTATTTTTACTGCCAGTAGTGCTTGTAGTAAGTCTTGTACCTTTAGAATATCTGTCTTATATCTTCAGTTTCACGGTAATCATCGGTATACTGCTGTTTTCTTATCGTTTTTTACGGACAGCGCTGAATGTTGTCTCTCAACAGCAGTTTTCAGTTTTTTATTTAATTTTGTATCTTTGCTGCCTAGAAATAGCACCTATTTTAATATTGGTGCGACTACTAAGCTAATTAAATGATAATATGCAAACTTCCGACGTAGAAAGAGCGAAAAAGGTAAAAAGTATATTGGTAACCTTGCCAAAGCCTGAAAATGATAAGTCACCATATGCTGCATTAGCACTGAAGTATAATTTAAAACTTGATTTTAGAGGTTTCATCCACGTAGAGGGTGTTCCAGCACGTGATGTAAGAAAAGATAAAGTTAATCTTGCTGATTTTACGGCTGTTATTTTTACAAGCAGAAATGCTGTAGATCATTTCTTTAGAGTCTGTGAGGAAATGCGTTTTGAAGTGTCTTCTGAGTTGAAATATTTCTGTATTTCTGAAACGATAGCTTTGTACCTTCAAAAGTATATTCAGTATCGTAAGCGTAAAATTTTCTTTGGAAAGCAAACAGCTAAAGATTTAGAAGACGTTCTTAAGAAGCATAAAGACGAAAATTTCTTATTTCCTTGTTCAGATGTCGCAAATGAAGAGACAAGTAAGTGGTTGAAAGAAAATGGCTATAAATTTACACCTGCTGTTCTTTTTAAAACAGTGGTAAGTGATTTATCTGATCTGAAAGATGTTTTTTATGATGTCATCGTATTCTTTAGTCCTTCTAGTGTGCAATCTCTGTATGAGAATTTTCCAGATTTTAAACAAAATCAAACCAGAATTGCTGCATTTGGTGGAAGCACGCAACAAGCATTACTTGAGCATGGCTTAGTTTTAGATATTCCTGCACCAACACCTAAGGCACCTAGTATGACAATGGCGGTTGAGGAATATATAAAAATGGTAAATAAATAAAAATATCATTATCTCAATTTGAGATGATGATCGAAATAAGGCTTAAGACGAAGTTTGATTGAATACTGAAAAGTTATTTGTACTTCTCTATATGTTTTTATTCAGTAATATTAAGATGATAATATAAAATTAAATGACAAGTGTCATTTAGTTATTTAGAATATTTCTACTAACTTGTGAGCTAAATTAGTACTTTAGCAGGAGTGATTGTTTTTAATCATGGCATAAGTTTAAGTAGAAATATTTTTTTTAAGTTTGTAGTAGTTGTAAAAACAGATAGCTTGTGAAATTAAAACCAGTTGATAGTATCTCAGGAATAACTCCAAAAGAATTTGTAAAAGATTACTTAAAAAAAGGTCAGCCTGTAATTATTAAAGACTTTATAAGTAAGGATAGTGCATGTTGGGATAAATGGAGTTACGATTATTTCAAGGAAATTGCAGGTCAAGAGCAAGTAGATGTGTATGGGCGTGAAGAAAATTCTCAAAATCATGCTGCAAGTCCTCCTGTTGGGAAAATGACTTTGGCAGAATACTTAGATAAAATAAGTGCAGAACCTACCGAGCTACGGTTGTTCCTTTTTAATCTGCTGAAGATTAGACCAGAACTAAAAAAGGATGTTATTTATAACGATGTGACCGGTGGTAAAGTGATTCAATGGTTACCTTACTTATTTTTTGGTGGAGAAGGGTCGTCAACAAGAAATCACTTTGATATTGATATGTCACATGTGTTTATTTCCCAGTTTCAAGGATCTAAGCGGATCTGGTTATTTCCAAATGATCAATCTGATTTATTGTACAAATTACCCTATAATTTTCATAGTATAGCCAATCCTAAATACAGTACTGAAGCTGAATATCCTGGATTACAATTTATAAAAGGCTATGAAGCGGTTATAAATCCTGGAGATACGTTATATATGCCGGCAGGGTGGTGGCATTATATCCAATATGATACGGAAGGTTATTCCATCTCAGTTCGGGCTTTAGCAAATACATTCTCTGAAAAGTTAATTGGTGCACGCAATTTGTTCATCACTCGTTATTTTGATGATGCTATGCGTAGGATCTTTAAAAAGAAATGGTTGGATTATAAGATAGAAATGGCAATAAAACGAGCGCAAAAAGCGATTAAAAAATTAAAATAGTATATTTTAATTGATAAAAAGAGCTCCGTCCGACACAAAAGGGTGGAGCTCTTTTTATGATATTACATTTATTCTTCGTCTTCTTCGTCGATTGCGTTTTTGTAAAATAAAATATAAGGATCAGAATCGTATATTTTTGCTTTTGGATCATGTCTAAAAGGAATTTCTGGATTGAAGATCTCTTCCAAAGTAGCTTTTAGAAAGGAAATAAATTCTTTTTTAACTTCTGCAAGATATACTGTTTCTAGCACTTCCGATTTAGCGTAAAATAAAGTTCCTTCTTCCCTCATTTTTCGAGCAACATACAGATTAGGTTCTATTCCGATACGTCCTGTTACCTGCTCATAGACATAGGTATAAAATAAAGTTTGCACCAATGCTTTATTCTCCGTGTTTTTGATAAACACTTTATCCAATGACTTAAAATTGACTTCGTCAGCGCCTGTTTTATAATCAACAATACGTATTTTGACTGTTTTATCTTTTAATAGCACTTCATCCACGCGATCAATAATACCGTATATACGTACATTTTCCTCTTTCCCTTCAACCTCGATAGGAAAATCCATGATATAGTCTTCATCATTTTCCAATTCAATGATTTTGATGCCAATAAAGTGATCGATGTCATGTTGAACCAGTAATCTGACATATTCAGAAGAAATCTTATGCATGATCCGCTGAAGACTATTTAGCGAATTTAGTCCCGTGCCTTCCAATTGATATAATTCAATTATTTCGGCAATAATTAAAGCATCTACTGTCTGTAATGATTGCTCTAATTTTCGTATAGGTACAAATTGATCTGCACCTTTGAATGGTAGATAGACCTTTTCCATCACGTTGTGAATAACAGTACCCAAATTGTTCATTTCAAATTCTTGCGAGATACTGGGAGGTTCTTTAATCTCAGCTACATATTTCAAGAAAAATTGCAGGGGAGATTGTAAATAAGTCGTGAGCGCTGTTGCAGAAATTTTCTTCTTATTAGTAATGAAATCCGAGCGCAATTTATCCCAAACTTTTCCTTTTTTGTCAATGATAACTTCATCTTGATCAGGTAAAAAGGTAATATTTTGCTGTTGATTATGTTTTAAAAAATTGAACTTGCTTTCAAACTCCAGCTGTTTGATAAAGCGGCTTTCCTCTCCAGATGAACTTTCGCTAACAATACCATTATACAGCAGATGGATCTCGGTACTGTATTGAAAATGACGATAGAACAAATATGCGGAAAGCGCGTCCTGGTTCTCCAGAATCGGTAATCCATAAGCCTGTCTTAGTGAATTGGGGATGAATGTTGGAGAGCTAGATGTTTTGGGCAATATACCCTCATTTGCACCTAAAACATAAACGTGGTCAAAATTGAGACAACGACTTTCTAAAAGCCCCATGATCTGAAGTCCTTCAAGTGGATTACCCTCGATTGCCGAATTGATATTTGCAATTGCTTTACTGATCAGTCCAAATTGAAATGGTAGGCTTAGCGGTTGAAGCGATTCTAGGCCTAAATTAAGCTGGTTTAACGTCTTTCTTACTTCAATCAATAAGTTGCTGTCAATCTGTTTTATTCGATCTTCCTGCGCTAGATTTTGCAGTAGATTATCAATGATATGAATCAATATAGCAATTGCTTCCTCTATCTTTACAATGGGGTGGAAGAAGTGTGCTAAACTTGAACTTTTGAAGGAAAGCTCTTTGATTTCTACTTCGAAAAGCTGTTTATCTGATATAAGCTTTTGAATGTCCAACTTTTCCTCTTTAGACACATTGGTCAATGGGTGATTGATAAATGTCTCAATCAGTGTGTATGGAATTTTATTTTTTTTCTGATGTGTGATGAGGTGCTGTACCTCCATCCACAATTCTATAATGCCGTAGATGGGAGATTGAGTCAAAGGAAAACCGGTGGTAATATTAGGTTTCACATCTGGAAGACTTTGTAATAGCGATACTAGTAAAGATTCATCTGCCAATAAGATAGCAGAAGATTTGCCTTCCTTTTCATTATTTACTAAAATATCATGCAATAACTTGGTTTGCGATACATTTCCGGTTGCGGAATAAAGGTTTACATCTGAATAGCGATTGCCAATAACATTTGAACTTTCAACTAATGCATTTTTCAATCCGCTTTCAAATATGTTACGACGAATAAATAATCCTGCCTCTTGTTGTTTGTCATCTAAATAGTAAGCATCTGCATCAAAATAGAATAATGCCAAACCTGCATCTTGCCACTTTTTGAATAAAGTAGCTTCTGCTTTGCTCAAAGCATTGAAGCCTACAAAAATGATTTGTTTATACTGTTGGTGGAATGTTTGGTTTTTTGCTTTTCCATCCACAATATCACGGTAGATGGTCGGCATATTTGTCATTTTTTTAACTTTTAATTCTTCTTTAAACGACCGATATAGCACCGGAAGACGTCGCCATAATTTTAAAAATCGTTCTTGTACAGCAGTATGACCTGCTATGGAGAATGATTGCCAAAATTGACGGATAAAATCCTGCTGTTCTGCAGTGAAATGTTGAAACTGTAAATCAATTTGGGTATTGTCAAACAATTCCATAAAGATTTCGTCTATGTCAACAAGATCATAATCCAGCTGTGAAAAATCACTCAATATGGTTTCTGCTATTGGGTAAAACTCTTCTAAGGTTTCCGCTTCATGACCTTCCTTGGCAAGGAGTTCATTGTGTAAATGATAGAGAATAAAAAATTGTGCAATAGGTGTAGCCTCAGACAAATTAGTAGACAGACGAAAAAATTCTTGAATGGTAAAAAATTGTGGTGACCAAATTGCTTGACCATATACCTCAGCTAGATGTTGTTTGAGGTAGTTAATCGGTCTCTTATTATTGAATATAATAGCAGTTTCGTGTAGATCTTCTCCAAAACGATTTTTCAAATCGATAGCGACGTCTTTTAAAAATGGATTCATTTCTTAGTTTTTTGCTTGTATGATAACCTCTACTAAATCATTTGACTTGGCGTAAAATAAAAATCCTTTCACATTTTTATACCCCAATTCTTCCAAAGTTTTGACATATTGTTTGACTTGTTTCTGATGTGACAGCGCTTCGCTCTGTGTAAATTTAAAGTCTAATACGATTGTCTCTTCTTCACTTGTGAAAACTTTATCAGGACGTAATGTTTCTCCTTTAGCAGTAATAATAGCCGATTCATTCCAAATTTTGAAATTCCCAGTTAACCATTTATTAATCTGTTGGTGTTGCCAAATTTGGTTGACTTCATGTAAAATCGCTGACTTTTCTGAAGGTGTGAATATTCCTTCAGAAATATATTGATTTATAATACCATCAATTTCCTCTTCAGAAGTAATAATCGACATAATTTCGTGAGCCATTACACCATATTGGGACGCTTTATCCAATAGCAGGATACTGGTGATGGTGCGCTGTGATGATTTATCAAAGGCTTTATCCAATTCTTTTGAAATCGGGTATTGCTGTAAGGCAATTTTGCCAACTTCAATCTTAGTGCTTTTTTCTCTACGAATAACATGGTCGATATGCAATTCGTTGTCGGTAAGTGTAAAGGCTCCATTATTGCTGTCAAGCACTTGATAAACAATATCACTGATTAAATCATTTTTTACATCCATTCCCATTATCTCTCCCGTTTTTTTGTCAACGATTTGCTTAAAAGCAGGAGCCGATATATAAAGATGTTCTATTGCTCGGGTTGTCGCCACATAAAATGTATTAAGGGCATCCATATAATTGAAAACCATCTCTTCATAATATTTTTGATAGAGTGTTGATTGCCCTAAAGAAGAGGTATATTTTATGGGCGCCTTTCCAATAATTTCAAGAGCTGTACCTTCCGTATCTATCCAGAAGTTTCCGTTGGTCATACCATCTAATGTCCAACTGCAGAAAGGAATCATAACGACATCGTAAGCTAAACCTTTAGATTTATGTACAGTGGTTACCTCAATGGCATCCACTTTGCCCGAAGAAGGAAGTACCGCCTTCATACCATCTTCATCCCAAAAGGTTAAGAACTGGTTAATTCCGCGTTCCCCATTTGCAGAAAAATTAGCGATCATATCTTTGAATGCAAGAATATAAGGCAAATGTGGGTTGTGTAATGAGGTTAAACCATAAACTTCTATCAATTTTTCAACGAGGTGAACTAAGGGTAATTTTTGCCAATTTTCCCAATTTTCAATCAGATCCTTAGGGAGGTCCTCATTTAAATTAAGAACATCATTTTCCTTAAATTTCAACCAGACTTCGGCATTGAAATTTTGCTCTTTTTGAATAATATGATAAAGATGTGTGATTTTAGCTTTATATAATATGTGCTTATCCGTATTAAAAACAAATGCTTTTAATGTTTCGATCAATAGCTGAATACCTTCGTTAGCCTCTAATGCCAGTGCGTCTCCAGAGATAACTTCAAAATGTAACTGTTTTTCATTTCTATAATTCATTAATTCGTGGATAATCAATCGCGCCTGTTTATTCGATCGTACAAGGATTCCGATTTGATTAGCTTGGTATCTGCCCGAAGTAATCCATTCTTCAATCTGTTCACATAAGGAAGATACTGCAAGACTCTCAACTTGTGTGTTTCTTCTCACGTTATTTTCTACTTCAAAATATTTGATGGTAATGGAACCCTTTTGTGATTCATCTAAGACCTTTGCTTCTGGAACCTTTTGTGACGCACCATTGTAGGCTTTATTAATCATGTGGTCATATCCCATTTCCTGCCACCATATTTGTCCTTCCGTAGTAAGATTAGTAGCAATATGTTCATTAAGTAACTGTTGGATATGATCAGGTACTGTCTCAAATAGGTAATTATTGAAATGAATAATATTTGGAAGACTTCTATAGTTCACATCCAGCGAGCCATTCTCAACAAGTTCTTGTAATTCCTGCTCGTTTGAAATATGAAAGGCATCTGCTACTTGTTTTTCAGCCTGTTCCAATAGTATTCGCCAATCTCCATTTCTCCAACGGTAGATACTTTGTTTAACATCACCAACGATTAAATGCTCGGATAGTTCCCCCGATGCATTCCCAAGGGCATTAATCAATAAAGGACTGTAATTTTTCCACTGAATGCGGGATGTATCCTGAAACTCATCGAATAAGAAATACTGATAGCGATTCCCAATCTTTTCCCAAATAAAAGTAGGATCTCCATGTTGATCTAGCCCAAGCTTATTCAATTGGATCTGCGCATCGGAAATTAATTGTGCATTATTTTCCTTTCGCCATTGCGCTAACAAATCACTCATTTCTTTTAAAAGACGGAGGTAGTAGAAATTCTTTTGGAATGCCTCATATGTGATATAAGTGCTTAATTTATCCTGTAATATTTTGAAATTTTTTAAGATAGGTAAAAGTGCCTGCTGTAGTCCGTAATTAACTTCTTTTTTGCCATCTAAAAATGCATCTTCCTTATCTAGGAGCTCTACATATTTACCAATGATCTCCTGTAGTTTAGAAGTACTTTGTTTGAATACGTTGTTCTTTGAATTAGAAAGCGAGTAAATCGGATTTCTACTTTTTCCTTTTAAGTCAGCAGAATCCATATTTAATGCCTTAAAAGTATTTGCAAAACTTTTTATTTCCTCATGAACTGCTTCTAGAAATATTTTTGTAAAGTTTTCAATTTCTTTATTTAAAGTATTGAATACTTTATCCGAATCTTGCGATAGGAGGTGTTTGTCAAACTCTTTAAAGTTTTCAGAAAATATCTCATTCGCCAGATTGGTTAATTCACGACGATAGTTCCAGTTTTCATTATTTAAAATTTTCTTTTCCGCATATTCAATAATCCATTCCAATAAATCAGGGCGTTGATCTAGAAGTTGATTTAACATGACAGTAAGGTCCTGCCGCACCTTACTTGTATTCATTTCAATCTTGTAAGCAGCATCTAAATTGAGTTCGTAAGTAAAGCTTCTAATCACTTTTTGCGAAAAACCATCAATGGTACTGATAGTAAAATGGCTATAATCATGTAAGATTTTACGATAAACACGATGTGCTTTTTCTTGAATTGAAGTCGTACTCCAATATGGAAATTGGGTCAACAATAAACGTCTATAATCATCGATTTTTCGGCTTTGGTCACCTTGTGCTAATCCTTTTAGAACAGATAAAATCCTTTCCTTCATCTCAGCGGTCGCTTTGTTAGTAAAAGTGACGGCCAATATTTCACGATAACTGTTTTCTTTTGAAAGTAATAAAGTCAGGTAATGGACAGTTAAGCTGAATGTTTTGCCTGAACCAGCTGAGGCTTTTAATATTTTTAATGGCGCTATCGATGACATGAATTCAATTTGATTTGGAAGGATGAAAATACGCTTATTAATTTGAATAGACAAAATTGCTAATGTGTACGGAACCTTTAGAAATAAGGCAAAATTACAAATTAATTCCCTATATAAATTTGTATCATCCAGATGGCATCTATGATTTGTTTCGTTGTAAGACTAAGACGGTGTGCATGAAATAATTTGGCCATAATGGTATATAATGACGCTTATTTGTCATCATTCTTATTCTGTGGAAGTTGACTTCTATTTTTAGTTTTTAACTTCCAATAATCCTTTGTATCTTTGCGTCCCCTCTTGCATGTAGCACGGGGGATATGTTGAATACATAAATAACACAAAAACATGGCAACTAAAATCAGATTGCAAAGACATGGTAAAAAAGGACGTCCTTTTTACCACCTAGTAGTAGCAGATGCACGTGCTCCACGTGATGGTAAATTCATCGAACGTATTGGTTCTTATAACCCAAACACAAATCCAGCGACTATCGTTTTGGATTTTGACAAAGCTTTGGATTGGATGAATAATGGTGCACAACCTACTGACACAGCTCGTACTATCCTTTCGGATAAAGGTGTTTTATACAAAAAACACTTATTAGGCGGTGTTAAAAAAGGTGCATTTGATGAAGCTGCTGCTGAAGCTAAATTTGTAGCTTGGACTGAAGCTAATGATGCAAGAACTGCTGGTAAAAAAGACGGTTTAGCAACTACTAAAGCTGAAGCTAAGAAAATTGCATTAGCTGCTGAAGCTAAGAAAAAAGAAGAAAAAGCTGCTGCTATTGCCGCTAAAAATGCGCCAGTTGTAGAAGAAACTCCTGCTGAAGAAACTGAAGCTCCTGCTGCAGAAGAAACTGAAGGTTAATTTTTCTTTCATACAGTATCAAGAAAGCCGGTTCAATTTTGATCCGGCTTTTTTTTAAGAATGTAGTTGCTATACCTACGAAGTACTGTATTTATATATTTATATTTTTAAATTTGCACTTTCAAATTAGAACATGACCATAGAAGAAAGTTTTTACATCGGTTATATTAGCAAAACACGTGGATTAAAAGGTGAGCTTCAGCTTTTTTTTGAATTTGAAGATTATCAAGATTTAGACTTTGATGTTTTATTTGCTGAAGTGAATAAAAAATTAGTGCCTTACTTTGTCGACAATATCAAATACCAATCAAATAGTACAGCCTATTTAAATTTAGAAGATGTCGATCATATTGATAAAGCACAACCTTTAGTGCGTAAGAAAATATACCTTCCAAATGATAAAATGCCAGAGCGTGATCCTGATGATTTTAGGTATACGGATTTAATTGGATACTTGGTGATTGATGAAGTTCATGGAGAATTAGGAGAGATTAAACATGTACAGGAAATGCCTCAGCAATTTATAGCAACAGTAGACTTTAATGGAAAAGAATTGATGTTCCCATTAAATGACGATCTTATGCTAGGAATTGATTCAGAGGATAAAGTTTTAGAGGTTGATTTACCAGATGGTTTGGTTGAGCTATATAAGGAGATTTAAAGTCTTCACGATATACAGATTAATAAAAAGGAGTTACTGTAGTTATATGCAGTAACTCCTTTTTTATTTAAAGAAATCCATTTTAATAAACGTTTTATTGGGGCATTATTTTAGGCATGACCTTAATATTATTTTGATTATAAATTTCTATTGCCGATATTAGCCGATGCTTATAGAGAAAGGCCGAGGGAATAGACCCAATGAAGCCTTAGCAACCTGTTATTTTATAAGGTGCTACATTCTACCCCAACTCAGAGCTGGGAAAGATAAGTTGAAACAAGTCCACTTGTGCATTTCGATGTAAGCCAACCAAAATCACTTTAAAAAATATTAATGAAAATCGTTGATCATATCAGTAATGCCAAAGGAAAAACTTTGTTTTCTTTTGAACTGTTGCCACCAGCTAAGGGGCAAGGTATCCAAAGTATTTTTAAAACAATGGATGCACTTATGGAATTCAAGCCTCCCTTTATCGATGTGACTTATCATAGAGAAGACTACATGTATAAGAAGCACGAGAGCGGTTTATTAGAACGTGTGGCTTATCGTAAACGTCCAGGGACTGTTGCAATTTGTGCCGCTATTATGAATAAGTATAAAGTGGATGCTGTACCTCATCTTATCTGTGGTGGTTTCACAAAAGAGGAAACCGAAAATGCTTTGATAGATTTGAACTTCTTGGGTATTGACAATGTGCTCGTATTGAGAGGTGATGCAAGAAAAGGCGATCCTGATTTCATACCAACAGAAGGTGGTCATGCATTTGCAACAGATCTTTTACAGCAGGTTGCCGATATGAACCAAGGACAGTACTTACATGAGGATATTGCGATTTCAGAAAAGACCAACTTTTGTATTGGCGTTGCAGGATATCCTGAAAAACATTTCGAAGCGCCAAATTTTAATACCGATTTTAAATGGTTAAAAAAGAAGGTTGAGATGGGGGCTGAGTTTATTGTTACACAAATGTTCTTTAATGTTGAAAAATATAAAGAGTTTGTCAATAAGTGCAGGGAAAATGATATTCATATTCCAATTATACCAGGTTTAAAACCATTGACAACAAAAAAACAACTGATTACGCTTCCGAAAATTTTTCACTTGGATATTCCAGAGGAATTGAGTGAAGCAGTATCCGGATGTAAAAATAATGCAGACGTGAGACAAGTCGGAGAAGAGTGGTTGGTACAACAATGTAAAGAATTAATTGACTTTGGTGCGCCAGTTTTACATTTTTATACCATGAGTAATCCTGGACCAACTAAAAGTATTGTAGAAAAGTTATTCTAAGACTTATATCGTATAAAAAGGCCTGCTATCCCATTATAGCAGGCTTTTTTATGCGTTTCAATTTTTGTTAAAAAAAGTTAATCACCCTCAAATGAAATCTCTTTTTATTATATTTAATTGAAAATTAATTTGATTTATCAAATAATCAATTAAACCTGAATCATTCATGGATTATAAGAAATTAAACAACGTGTTAGGTTGGCTATGTGCCATCATAGCAACATCCGTTTTCATTATCACAGCAGAGCGAACAACAAGCTGGTGGGATACTGGTGAATTTATTGCATCAGCATATAAACTTCAGATTGTTCATCAGCCTGGAGCACCTTTGTTTCTAATGTTGCAGAATATATTTTCAAATTTTGCTTTAGGAAATTTAGCTCAGATTGCATTTTGGATGAATGTGGGTTCTGCTATATGCAGTGGTTTGACAGTTATGTTTTTGTTTTGGACCATAACAGCATTAGCAAGAAAAATTATCCAATCTGATCATCAATCCAATGATAAAAATCACCTAATTAAAATAATGGGATCAGGCATGGTGGGAGCTTTAGCTTACAGTTTTTCCGATACATTCTGGTATTCAGCAGTAGAATCTGAAGTTTATGCGATGTCATCCTTATGTACAGCAGTCGTATTCTGGGCAATTCTAAAATGGGAAGCACGTGCTAATAAACCGCATGCAGATCGTTGGCTTATTGTCATCGCCTATATTATTGGACTTTCAATAGGAGTTCATTTATTGAATCTATTAGTTATTCCAGCGATAGCGCTTATTATTTATTTTAAGAAAACTGAGCGTACAACGTTTTGGGGAATTAGTAAAGCATTGTTTATTGGACTAGGAATATTGGCCATTATTCTGTGGGGAATAATCCAGTACCTTATTAAATTTGCTGCCAAGTTTGATTTGTTCTTTGTCAATACACTTGGATTAGGATTTGGATCGGGCATATTCGTTTTTGTCATAATGATCTTATCGGCATTAATTTATGGCATATATTACTCCATAAGAAAAGGAAAAGTTATTTTGAATACAGCGATTTTGGCAACCTGTTTTATTTTATTAGGATATAGCTCTTTCACTATGGTATTGCTAAGGGCTAATGCTAACCCTTCCTTAAATAATAATGATCCTGAAAACGTATTTTCTTTCTTGGGTTATTTAAGTAGAGAACAGTATGAATCTGAGCCACTCATAAAAGGGCAATATTTTGATGCAAATCCGATAGGTATCAATGAACGTATTGATTATAGAAAAGACAACCACCAGTATACACCAATAAAAAGAGCCGCAAGTTATCAATTTGATAGAGAAACCATTTTCCCAAGGATTTACAGTCAAAAACCCTATCATCAATATTTTTATAAAGGTTATTTAGGTATTGAAGAAGGAAGAAAAGCAAATTTTGCTGACAACTTGAAATTCTTCTTTAACTATCAAGTGGGGCATATGTATGCACGTTATTTCCTGTGGAACTTTGTTGGAAAGCAAAATGATCAGCAGGGACACGGTTCTTTAACAGAAGGAAATTGGTTATCGGGGATTAAGGCTATCGACAATTTACATATAGGTGGACAATCTAAATTATCGGATGAAATGATCCATAATCCATCTCGGAATACCTATTTTTTCCTTCCGCTAATAATTGGATTCGCAGGTGCGCTATGGCATTTTAAACGTAACAAGAAAGATGCTGCTGTTGTTAGTCTTTTATTTATGTTTACAGGATTGGCCATCGTTATCTATTTAAATCAATCTCCTTTGCAACCACGTGAACGTGATTATGCTTATGCAGGATCATTTTATGCTTTCGCAATCTGGATTGGATTAGGTGTATTTGCTATTTCTGAATTTTTTAAAAAATATATTAATGAAAGAAATGCAAATCTGCTTGCTACATCATTATGTCTCATAGCTGGCCCATTGATTCTTATTAGTCAAAATTGGGATGATCATAATCGATCGGAGAAATCGTTAGCTCGGGATATGGCGAAAAATTATTTAGAAACCTGCGCTCCCAATGCGATCCTGTTTACTTACGGTGATCATGATACTTTTCCGCTATGGTATTTACAAGAAGTAGAAGGTGTTCGGCGGGATGTTAGAATAGTGGTGATCAGTTATTTGACTTCTGACTGGTATTTCCGCCAGGTGAAAAATGGTACCTATCAGGCCGCAGGATTGCCGATCACGATACCGAATGAAAAGGTGGCAAAAGGCCTTCGAGAATCTTTGCCTTACCATGATCTGAATTTAGCAGGATCTACAGATATAAACTTGTTGTTGGATTTTTTATTATCAGATAGTAATGATAACAAACTTCAAATGAGAGACGGACAATATGAAAATTTTCTGCCAACAAAAAGCTTGAAGCTTGCCGTGAATAAGGAAGATGTCATTAGAAATAAAGTCGTACCTCAAGAATGGGAAAGTGAGATCCCAAAACAAATGGAGTGGACTTTTGGTAATGATTACGTCACTCGCGCAGATCTAGGCTTGATGTCTGTTCTTGTGAATAATAATTGGAAAAGACCAATTTATTTTTCAGGAATGGTACCCGCTGAAAGTTTGATGGGATTGGATAAATACATGGTTAATGAAGGGTTTGCCAAACGGTTGATGCCTATAGAAGCAAAGCTTGAAAAAGGGGAGTCTCTAATTAATGTCGATAAATTATATAAAAATATTGTTGATAAATACGCTTGGGGAAACATACATCAAGCAACTTATCTTGATACGGATTCCTTCCGTTTTGCAGGTATGTATGCAGAAGAGATTTTCGGGAAAGCAGCGCGAACCCTATTGGCAAAAGGGGAGACCGAAAAAGCGAGACAAGTGGCAGTAAAAGCATTTAATGAATTACCCCAAAGACTATATAGTATGTCTGATGTGACGAGTTATGGGGATGTTATTGATACGCTTTATAAAACTGGAGAAATAAAATTTGCAAACCAGCTGGTTGATCGTAATATGAAATTTTTAACAGAGCATATGGATTATTATCAACAACTAGCTATTGACAAACCTGAAAACGGGTTGGAAGTTCAAAATATAAGGATGGCTCTTGACTCGGTCGATCTATATGAACGTATACTTTCTAATACAAAAGAAAAGGACCGATATGCATATATTGCTGAGCTGAGCAATAAATATAAAAAGATGTATCTATCAGAATGATATATTAAAAAAAGGGAAGCAGCTGCTTCCCTTTTTTGTTAATATTAATATTATCCTTTTTTAACTTCCTTGGCCCAAGAGTCTTTTAGTCCGACCGTACGGTTGAAAACCAAGTGATCTGGTTTAGAAGATGTATCTAAAGTGAAATACCCTAAACGGATAAACTGATAACCTTTTCCAGGGATTGCATTTAACAAATCAGGTTCAATAAATGCTTTGCTGATTTTTAAACTATCTGGATTAATCGATTCTTTGAAGTTTTCTGAAGCAGCAGGATTCTCGTCGTTAAATAAACGATCGTACAATCTGATTTCTGTTTCTTTAGCATGTGGCACAGAAACCCAGTGAATAGTTCCTTTAACTTTCATTCCTGAAGTATCTTCGCCAGATTTTGAATTGGGCACATAAGTACAGTGTACTTCTGCTACTTGACCATTTGCATCTTTAACGAAATCATGACAGGTTACTATATATGCATTTTTTAGACGCACAGAAAGGCCAGGACCTAAACGGAAAAATTTCTTTGGAGCATCTTCCATAAAGTCATCACGTTCAATCCATAATTCATTTGAAAAAGGAATCATACGAGAACCTTCACCACCCTCAACTTCTGGGTTGTTTTCACCATGTAGTTCTTCAATGTGGTCAGAAGGAAGGTTTGTGATCACTAATTTAATAGGGTCTAGCACAGCCATTCTTCTCCATGCTGTTTTATTCAGATCCTCACGAATACAGAATTCCAACAGACTCACATCAATCATATTTTCGCGTTTAGCGACGCCGATCTTATCACAGAAAGTACGGATACTTGCTGGAGTATAACCTCTTCTGCGTAAACCTGAAATAGTAGGCATACGTGGATCATCCCAACTTTCTACAAATTTATCATTTACCAATTGTAAAAGCTTACGCTTACTCATAACGGTGTAGGTCATGTTTAAACGCGCAAATTCATATTGCTTTGAAGGATAGATTTCTAGTTTTTCAATACACCAGTCGTACAATGCACGATGTGGAATAAATTCTAACGTACAGATAGAATGTGTGATTTTTTCGATAGAATCGGATTGTCCATGTGCAAAATCATACATGGGATAAATACACCATTTATTTCCAGTTCGGTGGTGATGTGCGTGTTTGATGCGGTATAGCAACGGATCACGTAAGTGCATATTTGGATTTGCAAGATCTATCTTAGCACGTAACACTTTTTCACCATCTTGGTATTTACCATCTTTCATTTCTTGAAAAAGAACCAAATTCTCTTCAATGCTACGACTGCGATTAGGAGTTGGAACTCCAGGTTCAGTTGGCGTACCTTTGGCTGCTGCAATTTCTTCGGCAGTACTATCATCTACATAAGCCAAATCTTTTTTGATGAGGTCTATAGCATATTGATAAAGGGTGTCAAAATAATCAGAAGTATATAATTCCTGTGCCCAGTTGAAGCCAAGCCATTGAATGTCGTTTTTAATACTTTCAACGTACTCCGTATCTTCTGTCACGGGGTTAGTGTCGTCAAAACGTAAGTTGGTCTGGCCATTGTATTTCTGCCCTAAACCAAAGTTTAAGCAAATAGATTTTGCATGACCGATGTGAAGATAGCCGTTTGGCTCGGGAGGGAAACGTGTCAATACACGCCCATCATGGGTCCCATTACGAAGATCTGCTTCGATAATTTCTTCAATAAAATTTAATGATTTCTCCTCGTTTATCATAATACAAAGTTAAGTATTACTTCGAATTATCCGTAGTAGTTCTTACATTTTAAAGTAAGTTGTTTCGAAAGAAAAATGAGTGAGTTGTAACGGAGAGAAGAGATGGTGTAAAGAACTGTTTTTAATAGTAAAAGGATCGGTTGCCCGATCCTTTTATATGCTATCTATAAGAGAATACATCTCCAAGATCTTCGTTACTCGTGAACGTACAATCAAGATCTGTTAATTCACCTGTTCCGATGTTGATGACCATTCCATGAACAGCTAGATCGTTTCTATCTTTCCAAGCATTTTGGATAATCGAAGTTGTACATAAGTTAAATACCTGCTCTTGCACATTCAACTCAATTAAACGATCAACTTTTTTATCATGATCTTCAATTGCATCTATTTCTGTCGCATGCAAACGATAAACATCTTTGATGTGACATAACCAGTTATCAATAATTCCAAATTGATTACGGCTTAATGATGCCGCTACACCACCACAGCCGTAGTGACCAGCAATAATAATCTGCTTTACTTTTAATACATTTACAGCGTAATCGAGTACTGATAACATGCTCATGTCCGAATGCACACACATGTTTGCGATATTACGGTGTACAAATACTTCTCCAGGTTTAGTACCTGTGATTTCATTTGCAGGAACACGACTATCAGCGCAACCAATCCATAAAATTTCTGGATTTTGACCTTTTGCTAATTGTTGAAAACGACCAGTCGTATCATTCTTAACAAAGTCCATCCACTCACGATTTCCTTGTAAAATTTTTTTAAATCCTATTTCTAAATCTTTTTCCATTTTATATATATATTAATACAGTTCATTCAGTCATGTGCTGTATGTTTTATCCCTTATAGGATACAAATCTCGTTAATTAATTGTTTTTATTTTATTATTTTTTCTTGTATTCAATATCTGTCAATTCAATGCGCTTTCCTTTGGTCAGGGCATTCTGTTCAAAATCTTTAATGACCTCGATAACATCTTTATCAATGAATTTACTACCTGTACCGTTAATAACAATAAGGCCAACAGATTTTGGAAGACTATAAAGCTTTTGTTGAATAGGAGCTTTGTTTAAAAAAGATACTTCTTCCGCTAAAGTGATTACAGCTTTGTCGTAGTCATTTTGTTTGACGATATCAAATTTGAAAGCATTCTGCATATTAGCTTTTAAAATATAAAAAGTGGCTACCACAAGACCAATACCTACACCCATTAATAAGTCTGTAAATACAATTGCCACAATTGTTGCAAAGAAAGGAATAAACTGGTCAAGTCCTTTTTTATACATGGATGTAAATAAAGCTGGTTTCGCTAGCTTATAGCCAGTTTGCAATAGAATAGCAGCTAAACAAGATAGTGGGATGAAATTTAATACGTTAGGTATGATCAGAATCGCTAGTAATAACCACATACCATGAAGTAAGGCAGATTGTCTTGTTCTTCCTCCAGCATTTACATTCGCTGATGAACGTACAATAACTGACGTCATTGGTAAACCACCCAATAGACCACTTGTTATGTTACCAACTCCTTGTGCAATCAGTTCCCGATTGGTCGGCGTATTTCTTTTAAATGGATCAATTTTATCGACCGCTTCAATACTCAATAGTGTTTCTAAACTGGCAATAATCGCAATGGTGAAAGCAACAATCCAAACTTCTTTATTGATGATCTGTGTGAAATCGGGAAGCGTAAAGAGCCCTGTAAATTCTGCAAAGGAATTTACAATAGGTACAAGTACAAACTGTGACTCTGCCAATTGAAATGCTGTTCCATTAAAGGCAAATGATAATCCGATACCTAAAGCCACTACGATTAGTGGAGCAGGAATACTTTTTAATTTCGGTATGCTTGGCCAATAAATTAAAACAATCAGTGATAAGATGCAGATAATCAAAGCCCCAGGGCCAATTGAAGATACCAAAGTGTCTGTAAATGCACCAATTCCATGGCCGTTATCAAGTTCAAAAGCATGTGTTTCCAACATACCAAGTGCCAAAGGAATTTGCTTTAATATAATGGTAATCCCAATGGCAGCAAGCATTCCAACAATAACCGAGGATGGGAAATAATTACCAATCATTCCCGCCTTTACAATACCTAGAATCAACTGAAGTACTCCAGCAATAACTACGGCTAATAAAAACGTTTCATAAGCTCCAAGACTCTGAATGGCTCCTAAAACGATAACTGTAAGACCAGCTGCAGGACCACTGACGCTTAAAGGTGATTTACTGATAGAAGAAACGACTACACCGCCAATTACTCCAGTTAACAATCCTGCAAACAATGGCGCACCAGAAGCCATTGCAATACCCAAACATAGTGGAAGTGCTACTAAAAACACCACAACACTAGCGGGTACATCATATTTTAAGTCTCTTTTCGATAGTTTCAGAAAAGCAGACATACGAGTTCCAAACATTAGTTTTTGTCTAAAATTTTACCTGTTTTTTTATATAAGATTTTCCTTTAGTCAGATCTGACCAAAGTTGAGGTCATGCCAAAGCATGTACAGGAAGCCTAGCAGTTAGGAGGCGGCGTAGGAACAGATGGGTGGAATGCACGAATACTTTTTTCATTTTTCAAGTAGTGCTTTTGTTTTCCGTGGTTATCAGTTATGATCGCTAAAAAGTAAGATTCTTCAGTTTTGGCATTAAAAAACTTTGATCCGGACTCATTATGATCACTATGTGCTCCATTGTTGTTCTCAATTTCTAATTGAAGCACAATTTGAAGAATAGTATTTTGATCTAATAAAGTTGAAAATATAGGTGTTATTGATATGCTCATCTTTGTGAAAAAGATTAAAGCACATAATAAAGCGGCTATATTTCTAATTTTTTTATTAAACATCTTTCTTCAAAACTGTATCTGTCCCCTATTTAGAGTATGTAAAAATACATTTTTCATGTTAAAAAATTGTGAACTTTTTAAAAAAAAATCCATGCTGACAAAAAAATTACAAAGACTCAATATTTCGTTCTATCTTTAATAGAGGAAAAATTAAATGTAAAAAATGAAGAGATTTCTCAAGCGTTAACTGTTTGGGTTTTAAAAATTAGCAAATTAAGTAATGGAAGATCAAACACTATTTATTGAAAAAGTAAAAGCATCATACAATCCAAAAGGAGCCTATATTTATTTAGGTGCAGGTATTTTGGATGGTAATATTTTATCAGAGGCTAAAGTTAACCTGGCTTTAAAAATGATGAATCGACATGGCTTAATTGCAGGAGCAACCGGAACTGGGAAAACACGTACTTTGCAATTAATTGCTGAACAGTTGTCTGATGCAGGAGTTCCCGTGTTTATGTTAGATGTTAAAGGTGATTTATCGGGCTTAGCTGTTGAAGGACAAACCAATCAAGCGCTTATAGATCGTGGAGATGCTGTGGGTGTTCCGTTTGTACCTGCAAGTTTTCCCATCGAATTATTTTCTTTGACAGGTAATAAAGGAACAACAATGCGGATAAAAGTGTCTGATGTTGGTCCAATTCTTTTGTCCCGTATTTTAGAACTGAATGATACACAAACTGGAGTGTTAGCTGCAATCTTTAAATATGCACAAGATCATAATATGCCTTTGGTTGATTTTAATGATGTTAAAAAGTTACTGAGTTACCTCGCCGATGGTCCAGGAAGTGAGGAGATTAAAGATGATTATGGTAAAATAAGTACATCGAGTTCCGGAACTATTTTACGTAAGATAGTTGCTATAGAACAACAGGGTGTTGCTCATATATTTGGAGAGAAGGAATTTGATATCCAAGATTTATTTCAAAAAGTAGATGGCAGAGGTGTCATTAGTTTATTGAATATTTCGGATGTTCAGGATCAACCGGTGTTATTTTCAACATTTCTATTAAGTATATTAGCCCAGTTGTTTAAAAATTTACCAGAAGTAGGCGATTTGGATAAACCAAAGTTGGTATTTTTCTTTGATGAAGCTCATCTACTATTTAAAGATGCTTCTAAAGCATTTCTGACGCAGGTAGAGCAGATCGTTAGATTGATTCGATCAAAAGGTATAGGCGTATTCTTTTGTACTCAGTCACCAACAGATATTCCCGAGTCTGTGTTGGCACAGTTGGGGAATCGCGTACAGCATGCTTTGCGTGCTTTTACTCCGAATGATGCTGAGAATTTAAGAAAAACTGTCAAAACATATCCTAAATCAGATTTTTATGCAATCGATCAAATATTAACATCCTTAGGAACAGGACAGGCACTCATTACAGTGCTGAATGATAAAGGAATTCCTACAGAAGTTGTTGCCACACATCTAGTACCAGCAAGAGCTGTCATGGGACCTACAGATGCAACAACTTACGATCAGCTTGTCAAGCAATCTGATTTGTATTTGAAATATCAACAACGTGAGGAAAATCGCTCTGCAGCTGAGATTGTTGATGAAAGAATGAAAGTGGCAAATGATCAGCAGATACAGCAAGATCGAGAAAAAGAAGAAGCTAAGCTTTCTAAGAGCAGTTCGAGAAGACAAACACCCCTCGAAGCCGCTCAGAAAACAGCGACCACCACACTTGCAAGAGAGGGAGTAAAGTTGTTGGGGAAACTGGCAAGTGGTTTGTTAACAGCATTCTTTAAGAAAAAGTAATCTAATATTTATATATTTGCACAAATTTAAACTAGAAACGACCTAGAAATTGGATATGAGTAAACCAACTTTATTAATTTTGGCAGCAGGTATGGCTAGCCGTTACGGATCATTGAAACAGATTGATGCTTTTGGGCCTCACGGCGAAACTATTATTGATTATTCTATCTATGATGCTATTAATGCTGGATTTGGCAAAGTAGTATTTATAATTCGTGAAGAATTTTTAGATAAAATGAAAGAAGTCTTTGACGAAAAGTTAAAAGGAAAAATCGAAGTAGATTACGCTTTCCAAGATTTTGATTTAAAGAAGTATGGTATTGACCGTGAAATAGAGCGTGCTAAACCTTGGGGTACTGCACACGCTGTAATGAGTGCAAAAAATCACGTTGATGGACCTTTCTGTGTGATTAATGCAGATGATTTTTACGGTACGGATTCTTACGAAAAAATGGCTAAGTTCTTAACAACTGAAGTATCAGATGACCAAATGGCTTTGATGGGATTTCAAGTTGGTAATACGTTATCCGATTATGGTTATGTATCTAGAGGGGTATGTGTAGTAAGTCCTTCAGGACATATGGAAAGTGTTACGGAACGTACTAAGATCTACTATAAAGAAATTGAGGGCGAGAAAAAAATAGTTTTCGAAGAAGGTGATGTAATAACAGAGTTGGATCCGGAAAGTCGTGTATCTATGAATTTCTGGGGCTTTACTCCAAAAGTATTTGAAGTGGCTGAAGGCATGTTTAGAGATTTTGTTGAGAAAAATTCGGAAGATCCTAAATCTGAATTCTTCATTCCTTCTGTAGCAGATTATTTCGTGCAAACAAAGCAAGCAGATTTTAAAGTTATCCCGACCTCATCAAAATGGTTCGGTGTAACCTATAAAGAAGATAAGGAAATTGTGCAGGCATCAATCCTAAAATTGATTGCAGATGGCGCATATCCAGAGAAATTATTTTAAAATATTATCGTAGTATTTCTAAACCCGCAATATTTGTTGCGGGTTTTTTTTATGTTTGAGTATTAGAAGGTATTATCATTCTAAGATCAAGTCCATTATAAACATGAAAAAAATATTAAAAGTGCTATTATATATTCTTATCACACTCATTCTAATTGTATTTATTTATTGGTTGTCAGAACGTGTCTTATCGCGAATAAGTGCACATAGAGAAAATTCTGCTCTACCAAAAGATATAACGGTATATATTATGTCAAATGGTGTGCATACAGATTTAGTATTCCCCGTTAAAAATAATCTGATGGATTGGACGCATCTATTTCCATTAAGTAATAATAAGGGAAAAGATACCACATACAGTTACATGGGAATAGGATGGGGAGATAAGGGCTTTTATTTAAATACCCCAGAATGGAAAGATCTAAAAGCCTCGACAGCATTTGTAGCAGCAACTGGCATTGGTGAAACGGCACTACATATTACCTATCATAAATCAGTGGAGGAGAATGAGCTCTGTTACAAGTATATGATTGATACAGTACAATATCAGACCCTTATTGATTTTGTGAAATCATCGTTGGAATATGATGCTGAAAATAAGCCAATTGTAATTAATACCAATGCACAGTATGGTGATTCGGATGCTTTTTATGAAGCTAAAGGATCTTACAGCATGTTTTACTCATGCAATACTTGGACGAACGAGGCTCTTAAAAAGGCGAATATGCCAGCGGGTATATGGGCAACATTAGATAAAGGAATATTAAGCCATTACAAAAAATAGCACTCCAGTATTCATCACAATAAAAGACATAATAAATTGACAAGTATTTTTTACATTTTGTAAAAAACACTTGTCAATATGTATGATTAGTTTTACATTTGTCGTACTAACAATATAAAACTTAAAATCATTATGAAAAAAATTCCTTTATTACCCCGGTACTTCCGGTGGATTGGATTAGGATTAGTCCTCATGTTTTTAATCCCAACAGCATTGTATTTACTAAAAGAAAATAGTATTTTAATTACTAATTATCCAAGAATAAAAGGGGTAGAGATCATGCCTTTCGAATTATCTTTTTCTACTTTTGCAGTTTTAGGAGGAAATGATGGTCCTTTTGAAATTATTAATACAGAAATGTCACTAACATTACAGCTTTTATCGATCTTTTTAGGGTTGAGTTTTATTGCATTTACGAAGTATAAATATGAGGATGAAATGATTAATTCTATTCGTCTTTATTCTTGGTCTTGGTCTATTATTTCTTTTGCGATTTTCAATGTATTATTAATTGCATTTGTTTATGGTAGTTGGTACATAAGCCTGGCATTTTTAAGTCCAAATATTATATTATTGCTTTATATTATTATTTTTCGGTTCCAGGTTTTTAAAATGAATAGGAGGTTAGCGCATGAAGAATAATATTAAAATCAATCGACTGATGAAAGATTATTCGCAAGAACAGTTGGCAAATAAAGTCGGAGTAAGTAGACAGACAATCAATGCCTTGGAAGCTGCGAAATATGTTCCTTCAACTGTATTGGCACTTAAGTTATCAAGAGTATTGGATAAAAGTATAGAAGAATTATTCCAATTGGAAGATTCAGACTTGGTCTAATAATAAAAAAGCTCGAAGATGAATCTTCGAGCTTTTTATTATTTAAAAGGAGTGTAATTATTTAACTTCTTCGTATTCTACGTCAGTTACGTCATCACCACCTTGGTTACCACCATTGTTTGGTTGACCAGCATCACCTTGAGGTTGTGAACCACCTTGTGAAGCAGCATACATCTCTTCAGAAGCAGCATTCCAAGCATTGTTTACTTCTGCAGAAGCTGAATCGATATCAGCAAAACTTCTTGCTTCAAAAGCAGCTTTCAATTTTACTAAACCAGCTTCGATAGCCGCTTTTTTATCTGCTGAAATTTTATCTCCGTATTCTTTTAATTGTTTTTCAGTTGAGAAAATCAAAGCATCTGCACCATTGATTTTATCAGCTTCTTCTTTCATTTTTTGATCCGCTTCAGCATTTGCTTCAGCTTCTTCTTTCATTTTTTTGATTTCTTCGTCAGATAAACCAGATGAAGCTTCAATACGGATATTTTGCTCTTTTCCAGTTGCTTTATCTTTAGCAGAAACTTTAATGATACCATTTGCATCGATGTCGAATGTTACTTCAATTTGAGGAACACCACGAGGAGCAGAAGGAATATCATTTAAGTGGAAACGGCCAATCGTACGGTTTTGAGCAGCCATTGGACGCTCTCCTTGTAAGATGTGGATTTCAACAGATGGTTGATTATCAGAAGCAGTTGAGAACGTTTCAGACTTTTTAGTAGGAATAGTTGTATTTGCTTCAATTAATTTAGTCATCACACCACCCATTGTTTCGATACCTAATGATAAAGGAGTAACGTCTAATAATAATACGTCTTTCACTTCACCAGTTAATACACCACCTTGGATAGCAGCACCTAATGCTACAACTTCATCAGGGTTAACACCTTTAGAAGGCTCTTTTCCGAAGAATGCTTTTACTGCATCAACGATTGCAGGGATACGTGTAGAACCACCAACTAAGATGATCTCATCGATATCACCTGTACTGAATCCAGCATTTTTCAATGCAGAACGACAAGGATCAATTGTACGTTTGATCAAATCAGCAGCTAAGCTTTCAAATTTAGCACGTGATAAAGGACGAACTAAGTGTTTCGGGCCTGTTGCATCAGCAGTGATGTATGGTAAGTTGATTTCAGTAGAAGTTGTGCTTGATAATTCAATTTTAGCTTTCTCAGCAGCTTCTTTCAAACGTTGCAATGCCATTGGATCTTTTTTCAAGTCAAAGCCATTGTTTTCGTTTTTAAACTCGTCATTTAACCAGTTGATGATTACATTATCAAAGTCATCACCACCTAAGTGTGTATCACCGTCAGTAGATTTAACTTCAAATACACCATCACCTAATTCCAATACTGAAACGTCATGTGTACCACCACCACAGTCAAAAACAACAATTTTCATGTCTTTGTGTGCTTTATCTAAACCATAAGCTAAAGCAGCAGCTGTTGGCTCGTTGATGATACGTTTAACTGTTAAACCAGCGATCTCACCAGCTTCTTTAGTTGCTTGACGTTGTGCATCATTGAAGTATGCAGGAACTGTAATTACAGCTTCAGTTACTTCTTGACCTAAGAAATCTTCTGCAGTTTTCTTCATTTTTTGAAGAATCATAGCTGAAATTTCTTGAGGTGTATATTTACGGTCGTCAATTTCTACACGTGGTGTATTGTTGTCGCCTTTTACTACATTATAAGGTACATGTTGCGCTTCATTTACAGACTCATCATAAGATAAACCCATAAAGCGTTTAATAGAGTAAATAGTTTTAGTCGGGTTTGTGATCGCTTGACGTTTTGCTGGATCACCTACCTTACGCTCTCCACCTTCAACAAAAGCAACGATAGAAGGGGTTGTACGTTTACCCTCATTGTTAGCAATAACTACCGGTTCGTTACCTTCCATTACAGCAACACATGAATTGGTCGTACCTAAGTCGATTCCTATTATTTTAGACATATTATATATATTTATTTTTTACTAATCTGTTTGTTGTATACCTACCTAATCAACCCTTGTGCCAATCATTTTGTTTTGATGAAAATGAATAAAATTGACAAGTAAACGTCAGAATTGGTGACAAACTGTCATTTCTATGTTTCTTTATTTCGTCTGAATTGTGCAAATGGCAAAATTTTGTCATATTGTATCCCAAAATATAAAAGCTAATATATGCAGTTCGAAGAATACGTATCCTATTTTAAAGCTATCTTAGAAAATCCCGAGAATTATGAAGGTTATCAAGACGAAGAAATCTTTAATTACACCAAATTAAATTGGTCGAGGATGAATCGCTGGTTGAAAAAATTTGAACCCAATGCCGAAACAGCTTCATTTATGAACGGGATTGCAACCAAGCAACATTGGATCTTAATAACAGAACCATGGTGCGGTGATGCCGCTCATTCTGTCCCCATGATTTACCAGATGGTGAAGAGTAATCCATTGCTTGTTCTGGATATACAGTTACGTGATTCGGAACCTTATACAATTAACCAATATTTGACCAATGGCGGAAAGTCTATACCTAAATTAGTGATTCGTAATGAGCAAGGTGATGACTTGGCTGTATGGGGACCGCGACCTCAAGGCTGTACAGATCTATTTGTTATGATGAAAGGTAAAGGAGCTGAATTTAATGACATTAAAGAAGAGATTCAAAAATGGTATAATCAAGATAAAGGAGTTGCCATACAGGAGGAATTAGTTGACATACTTAGTCGATAACTGATTAGAGCAGATTCTTTAATAAAGAATCTGCTCTAATATTTGTCTTCTTTGTTGCGCATCATTGTTACCTCTTCCCCTAAACATACTGCCTGAAAGCAATTTGAAAAATTCGTTGGATGACATCTCTTTTGCTTTTTTATCTTTCCACGTACTTGATACCTGATCAGTGGTGAATTTTACTTCAGTCGCCCAATAATTGATATGCATTTCAGGAATAACAAGTCCTAAGATCATTCCAGGCAATCCTCCTGTTAATACCGGCCCTCCTGAGACAGGAATCTCTTCTGAATAAAAAGCGATTAGATAGAGTGAATCTTTCGTCGCCCCATTTACACGTCTACATTCATACCCTGCAATTGTTCTAAACTCATCTGTGAATCGCCATGTAACATCCTGAAGACTATCTTTTATAATAATTTTTTCGTCAATTTGAAGCTGTACTTCAGAAGTCTTAGCTTTAAGGTTTTGAAAATAAGTTTTATCACCCATTCTGTTGCTTCCTCTGCCCATGCTACGCATACCGCCACCTCCATTTGTGCCTGTTCGTTGATTTGTTCCTGCATTCCCTCGTCCTCCTCCTGAACCTCTACCACCTCTTGTATTTGCAGGTGAGGTATTGGGTTTTGTTGGCGTTTCTTCTGCATTGGATTCCATCAATGTCTGGTTCTCATCAAACTTCAGAACAAAATTGGATGTAGAACTTTCTGGCATTTCATCGATGTTTCCCATGTACATCATACCTCTATTACCGTTGCCACCATGCTTAGCCATCAATTCTCGCATTCTCGCTTTCGTATACACCACTTTTTCAAAATTGATGGTTCCCTTTGTTGCAAAGTAAGCATGTTGCGCAAATGCATCTGTGCCAAATAGCAAAAGAATGAAACCTATTAATAATTTAGTCATTTTTCTTTCCTAAGTTTTTGTTAAAATCCCATTTCAATCCAAGCATGAAATATTGAGTAAGCATCTGTTGTTGTGATTCCGAAAATTTACTGCTGTCAAATGAGCGATTGGTAGTATTGAATGTTTTAAAAATATCAAATGCTTTTAAGCTTAATTGTAAGTTATTGCTCATCAATTTCTTATTTAATTCCATATTCATATAAAATTGATTGATAGCTTTAGTGTATACTTTGTTCTTACCCGTATATCCGTAATTAATAACCTGCACCAGATCAAATTTAAAGGGTAGGAAGTATTTGATATCCGTATTGATATTTGCTCTCAGACTATTACTGTTTAAATCAGGTTGTAAAAGAGTCTCCACACGATCAACACCTATATTCGTAAAGAAGTTGAAGTCAATAACCTTAGAATTTTGTTTATTTAATCCAAAACCTGCACTTGCATTGTAGTTCTTGGAATTGTTCAATACGCCATTCAGAAAGTCGTAACTATTTCCATAGCTTAAATTTGCATTTGGATTGAACTGAAGTAAATTATTAAATAAAGGTTTACTATAACCAGAGTATACTCTAGCGGACCAGTTTATTTTATCTCGTATGTTTTCATAATTACTGGTTGTCACCCCTTCAGAATCAAGAATTCTCTTATTTGCAATCGGATTATGTGTCGTTGTAATACCCGCATTGATATTGAAGCTCGAACTTCTTAAAATACTAAAGGTATTAAAATTGAAATTATAAGAATTTTCAGTTGATTTCTTTAAATCGGGGTTTCCTAATTGTACAAATAATGGATTTGTCTGTGGTTGTAAGGCTATCAATTGTCCGAACGTCGGAATTCTGTTTGATGTACCGTAGCTAAGCATCAAATTTTTGTTTAAAGACAATTTGTAATTAACATTCATGTTCAGGTTATTATCCCAAAAGTTGCGATTGAGATTAATATCACGATAGCTGTCAATTAATTTTTGATTCCTATAGCTCATCGTATTTGAGAGGTTAATATTGATTTTGTCTTTAATGTTGTAGTTTAACTGAATATTTGCACCCTGATTGAAATTTTTGTTTTCTTCATTTTTAGAATATAATGAATCTAACAATGTATATTCACCCAGTCCATCGGCATTTAATGATCTATTTAGACTTTTTGAAACGCTACTGTTCATCGTATATCCTACAGTTAGGTACAAGTCCTGAAGTAATTTCTCATTTAAATTTAAAGAAGCACCGATTCGATTGTTCGTCGCTTCGTTTACACGTTTTTGATCTATAGTATCAGCTCTGTTAAGCGCGTTGTTTTTATAATAGTTTGTAATCGATTTTGTTTGACCAATAGATTCACTTTGTGATAATTGCGTATTAAACTGAACATTAATAGACCGTCCATTATTGTTTAGTCTTCTTCTATAATTAATACGGAAATCGCCATTATCATTATTTCCCTTTGAGCTGTTATTTTCATCAAAAGTGTTCGTTAGCGTAGTGTCATTAATGGTGATCCTACGTTCTGAAGTACTTTTAGTATAGGTGTCTGATTTACCTGCATTCAATTGAACGTCTAGATTTTGGATAGAATCGATTTTGAATCGTACCTGTGTTCTGATATTGTTATTTTTTGTATCGTTATCGGAGCTGTTACTTCCTACTGTTTCTTGTGTTTTGTCTTCAAATAATTCCTTAACGTTAGAAGTTCGTTCATTAGTAGCACTGTTATTGTTGAAATTATAACTGGAATTTAACGATAACCTTTTCTTTAGAAATACATTGTCATAATTTACGCCAATATTTTTATACTCAGGTTTACCTTGAATGCTGGCATTGGAACGGATTCTTGAATCATTTCCCCCACCCATATTGTTCCAGTTTCCGGTTAGTCCTATACGTTCAGACTTATTGAATTTAGCAGCAAATAAACCCGCATCAAATAAACTTTTAGTACCAATTGTAGCATTGGCATTTCCGAAAATACCTTTCCTAGCTTCTTCTTTCAGAACTACATTGACGGTTTTGATACGTACACCATCATCCACTCCCGTTAATTCAGCTTCATCAGATTTTTTCTCGTATACCTGTACTTTGTCAATAGCATCTGCTCGAACATTGCGAATAGCAATTTTAGGATCATAGCCAAAAAATTCTTCACCATCTATCAATACTTTTGAAACTGTTTTCCCCTGAGCAGTAATAGTTCCGTCCGAAGATACAGTCATACCGGGTAATCTTCGGAGAAGGTCTTCCAATTTTGCATTTTTTTCAGTTTCAAAACTACCGGCATTATATTCTATGGTGTCACCTTTAATTTTTATTGGTAGTTTTTGCGTAATAACAACCTCTTCAAGAACATTGGCTCGTGAACTTATCTTAATATCATGTAAATCAATCTTGCTATCTTCTACATTTATGATGTCACTGTATAGTTCAAATTTTGGATAAGTCACAAGTACGCGATAAGCACCTTTTTCTGGGGGTTGGATATTGAAATTACCTTCCTCGTTTGTGCGTGTAAATACTTTCAAAATAGAATCTTGTGCCGTAAGTAAGATTACTGAAGCATTGAAAAGGGGCTTGTTTTCGCCTCGATCTATAACCTTACCCTTAATAGAAGTTTGTGCGTAACTTAATGATGTGCAAAAAAATAATAGGAGGAAAAATATCCTGTTCATAATGCTATTTAGGTGAAGTTATGTGTCAAATATAGAATATTAACCGGTTCTTAATATTTGTGTAATCAGAATGTTATAAAAACAGAGCATTATTTACAATAATTAACATTTTTTGTTTTTTTATAATCTTTATCAGCAAGCTGTACATTGGGTAAAATAATAATTATTTCTTAACTTTCAGAAAAAATCCAAACATGAATATCGAAGAATTACGCGATTATTGCATAGCAAAAAATGCAGTAACTGAAGAACTTCCATTTGGTCCTGATACACTGGTTTTTAAAGTTGCTTCTAAAGTTTTTCTATTAGTGGGGTTAGATCAATTGGAGGGACTATCTTTTAATGTCAAGTGTGATCCAGAGTACGCTATTAGTTTGAGACAGGAATTTCTGCAGACAGTTTTTCCAGGTTATCATATGAATAAGAAACATTGGAATACAGTGCATGCAAATCGTGAATTAACAGACCAAAAGTTATTGGAATTAATTGATCATAGTTATGATCTTGTGTTTGCATCATTGCCTAAAAAGATAAAAGAAAATCTTTAACAGTTGAATTTCCTTTAATTGTCAAGTTTTAGAGACAAAGGTCTTTTTTCTCCACGAAATTTAAGTTGTTACCCCAACAATCTTAACTTTGCGCCACGTTAATAATTCTCACAATTAACGATATTTTACATTAAATATTAATTTATTATGGAACAAAAACGAATTCTATCGTTTATGATTTGTATTATGCTGTTTTTTGGATTAAATGGCTGCATGAAAGAAGAGGCATTGAATACAGAAGCTGATATTGAACAGGCAAGTATTCTGAATGGAGATTTAGCACTTAGTACAGCACCTTCTATAGGTAATAATACGATTATTTTTAAACTAAAACGCTTTTCTGGTAGTTACGTACATACGCCTGAGTTTGTATTGACACCAGGAGCGACTATCTTGCCAAAAAGTGGTACCGAACTTGATTTTTCACAACCTCAAAAATATACGGTAACTTCTCAAGATGGTGCATGGTCAAAGACTTATACAGTCTCATTTGTAGTCGACGAAGGCGCTAATTTTTATGGTGCATTTGAAAATGCACAAGTTGTTGATACAGATAATCCTGTAGGTCATTACCATCAGTTTTTTGAATTAACAGCAGACGGTCAGAAAAATATTATTTGGGAAACAGCAAATGAGGGATATAATATTCTTGCTGGTACATTAGTGGGAGAGGATAAAGATTTAATACCAGCTTTCTATCCAACTTCGCAAGTAACAGACGGTTATCTTGGTAATGCTGCTAAATTAATGACGAAAGATACTGGTCCGTTAGGCGGGATGTTCGGTTCGCCATTGGCTGCCGGTAATCTGTTTGTTGGGGAGTTCAGGCTTACTTTCCCTACTGTTAATTCTACTCGATTTGGTATCTCGTACAACAATGATACTGCTCCGGTAGCATTAAAAGGTTTCTTTAAATATAAAGCCGGTGAAAAATTTGTAGATAATACAAAACCATCACAGCTCACTAAAGATACGTGGGATGGATATGCAATTTTATTTGAAAAATCGGCTGATTTAAATAAAAATTTCTTAACAGGTACACATGCCTTTAAAGATTCCCGGATCGTGAGTGTTGCTAGAATTGGAACAAAAGAACAAATTGAAACTGATAAATGGACAGCATTTAATGTTCCTTTTTCTTTTGTGAATGGTAAATCTTTTGACCCAGCTAAAGAATATATGTATACCATAGTATTCAGTTCAAGTAAAGAAGGAGATATTTTTAATGGTGCTGTAGGAAGTACTTTATTTATTGATGAGGTAGAGCTTGTTACAGGTCAAAAAAAATAATGATGAATATAAATAATAAAACTATTGTAATGAACAGAATACTATATGTTGTAGCTATTTGTTTAATGGTTACCCAATATGCCCAGGCGCAAGACAGTACAGCTAGCCGTAGCACAAATTTTTTTAATACAAATATTGATTACGCAGTGCAAGCGCAATTTAGTATAGGGGGCAGTAGTCCATTAGGTATGCCTCGTGAAATAAGAAAGATTGAAAGTTTTAATCCCGGGTTTAGTTTTGGTTTAGAAGCAAACGCTACTAAATGGATACATGAAAATGGAAAATGGGGAGTGCGATTAGGCCTTCGTTTTGAAGAAAAAGGAATGAAGACCAATGCCCGCGTCAAGAACTATCTAACAGAAGTGGTTAAGGATAATTCAAAAGTTAGAGGTTACTATACAGGAAAAGTACAGACAAATGTGAGTAATACATATTTTACTATACCTGTTTTGGCTGTTTATAAACTTTCGGATAAATGGAATTTATATGGAGGTCTCTATTTTTCAAGATTGATTGACAATACATTTGATGGATATGTATCGGATGGCTATTTAAGACAAAATACGCCAACAGGAACAAAAATATCGTTTGAAGACGGAAGTCAAGCTGCATATGATTTCTCGGACAATGTTCGGAAAATTCAATGGGGTACTCAACTTGGAGCAGAATGGAAAATGAATAAACATTTTAAATTATTGACAGACCTTACATATGGCTTCAATAATATTTTAGAAAAAGATTTCAATTCGATCGATTTCAGTATGCATAATATTTACCTCAACGTAGGTTTTGGTTATTCTTTTTAAAAAGATTAATATGGATTTCCCGATCGATCATTGTCAAAAGGGAAATCAAGATTTTAATGATGTTAAAAATTAAAAATGGCCTGTTAAATTTTTAACAGGCCATTTTTGTTTTCTAATAAACAGTTTATTTGAAAGGTTGGTCTTCTTTTTTTGAGAAAATTACTTACATCTTCAAACCGATCTCTCTCAAACGTTCATCTAAATATTCACCTGCAGTATAATCAGGATAAGCTTTTGGATAGGTTTCGCTGATGCAAGAATCTAAACAAGCTAAGCTCATTGATGCTTTAGGGTGTAAGAAGAAAGGAATAGAAAAACGAGAATTACCCATTAATTCACGCGGTGGATTAACGACACGGTGTGTAGTTGATTTTAATTTGTTATTTGTTAAGCGCTGCAACATGTCACCAACATTGATAACGATATCTTCGCCTTTGGCTTTAATAGGAAACCATTCACCGTCTTTAGTCATAACCTCAAGACCGTCAGCACTCGCGCCAATTAATAAAGTAATCAAATTGATATCTTCGTGTGCTCCGGCACGAACTGCATCAGGTGCTAATTCATCTGGATTTTGGATCGGAAAGTAATGGATTGCACGTAAAATAGAGTTACCGTTGATAACGAATTTTTCGAAATAATCCTCTTCTAGCTCCAAATAAGTTGCAATTGCTTTTAATAATTCACGACCAGTATCTTCTAGTTTTTTATATACTTCGGCGGTGATTTCACTGAATCGAGGTAATTCGGCAACTTCCGGATTATCAGGAAAATCAGTTTTACTATATTCTTCACCAACGATTGTTTGTCCTCTTTGCCAAAATTCTTTCAAATCTGGAGTTGTGGAATCTTTTGCTTTTTCGCGACCTTTTGTTGTATACCCTCTTTGTCCGGCAAGTTCAGGAAACTCATATTTCAATTTTGTTTCTGTCGGCAATGAGAAGAATGCGGGTACGATTTGATACAATTCGTCTATTAGTTCTTTTGATAGACCATGATTAGCAATAGTAACGAAACCAGTTTCGTTAAAAGCTTTTCCAATGTCTTGGATAAATTGACCGCGCTGTTCTGAATTCCCCTCAGTAAAGTTTAACAAGTCAAGTCTCGGTATATTAACTAAAGCCATACGTTTATGTTTGTTTGTACAAAGGTAACCGATTTAATTTTGAATATAAAAACACAAATGTGAATAACTGTAGGGGTGTTTTGTTTAAGTTGTTGGTTTGTAGTTGTTAAAAGTTTTCCACATTTTGATAATATGGCATATTGTTAATTATAATCGGTATTTTAATACCTTGGTAACGTACTATTCATTTCCGTCAAATATTTATTAAAAATTTAATATTAACTATTTGAAATCCAAAAAAAATAAATTAGATTTGTTATGCTTGCATAGTAAATAATAAAGCAAATTATGAGTCAAAATAAAACAATCGATTATTTTTTAAAAACAGGTTGGCAGACTATTGCTAATAAGTATAACCAGATTGCGACGCAGTATGGTTTTACTCAGGCTGCTGGTTATATTTTAATTAATATCCATAAAGAGGGGACCCCCGTGTCACAGATCGCCAATTTAACAGGTGTGAAAACAACTAGTTTGTCTCGGGTGTTAAATAATTTAGAGAAGTTGGGATTTATTTATAGAGAAGCAAGTGCATCTGATAAGCGATCGGTTAAAGTGTATTTAACAGAGTTGGGTAAAGAAAAAAGAGAAATGGCAAAAAACGTCGTTCGTAATTTTAATCATTATCTCGAGGAAAATTTATCGGAGAAAGAGCGCAATCAATTGATGAAATCTTTAGCCAAATTAAATGAATTGGCGACTTCATATCAAGAAGAAAATAGTACCATCGATCAATAATAAGCTTAGCAATTATTGATAATAAACAATTAGATAAATGAGTAGAAACATTAGAAAAGTAGCAGTATTAGGTTCTGGAGTAATGGGCTCTAGGATCGCTTGCCATTTTGCTAACATCGGTATGGAAGTATTACTTTTGGACATCGTTCCAAAAGAGCTATTGCCTGCTGAAACAGCAAAAGGACTTACTTTGGATAGTAAGTTCGTTCGCAATCGCATTGTCAACCAGTCTTTAGAAACGGCTGTAAAATCTAATCCATCTCCTATTTATAGTAAATCTTTTGTGAAAAGGATTTCAACAGGAAATTTTGATGATAATATGTCTGATATCGCATCATGCGATTGGATCATTGAAGTTGTCGTTGAAAGATTGGATATCAAAAAATCTGTTTTTGAACGCGTTGAACAATACCGAAAACCAGGCACTTTGATTACTTCAAATACTTCGGGTATTCCGATACATCTTATGACGGAAGGTAGATCCGAAGATTTTAAAGATCATTTTTGTGGTACACACTTCTTTAATCCGCCACGTTATTTACAATTGTTGGAAATTATTCCTACCCCCCATACAAAAAAAGAAGTTGTTGATTTTCTGTTAGAATTTGGTGATAAGTTTTTAGGTAAAACGGTTGTTTTATGCAAGGATACACCAGCATTTATTGGCAACAGAATCGGTGTTTATTCGATGCTTGCTTTAACCCATCTCGTTGAACCGTTGGGTTTGACTGTGGAAGAAATTGATAAGTATACCGGTCCAGCGATGGGGCATCCGAAATCGGCAACTTTCCGAACAGCTGATGTTGTTGGTTTAGATACTTTGGTAAACGTTGCTAATGGCCTCGCCCAGAATGCACCCAATGATGAAGCTAAGGGGGTATTTCAATTGCCTTCCTTTATAACAAAAATGGTTGAAAATAAGTGGCTAGGGGAAAAAACCAAAAAAGGATTTTACGAAAAAGTAAAAGATGCTTCTGGAAATTCAGAAATTCAATCTTTAAATCTAAAAACTTTAACATTTGGACCTCAAGGAAAGGTGAAATCTGCCACTCTGGAAGCTACAAAATTGGTGGAAGATATTCGCAAAAGGATGAAAGTATATGAACAAGGGAAAGATAAAGCAGGAGAATTATTTCGGGCTATGCATTATCCTTTGTTTGAATACGTATCGAATCGTGTGCCTGAAATTACTGACGATTTTTTCCGTATCGATGATGCGATGCGTGCTGGCTTCGGTTGGGAAATAGGTCCTTTCGAAGTCTGGGATGCTTTAGGTGTTCGAGAGACAATAGAAAAAATTAAGAACGAAGAGAAACGTCTCCCAGGTCAACGTGGTGAAGTTGCACAATGGGTTCATGATATGTTAGACGCAGGTTGTGAGTCTTTCTATAAAATCGAAAATGGCGTTCGTCAATATTATGATATCACATCAAAATCATACAAACCTATTCCAGGAACAGAAGATTTGATTGTTTTAGATCACATCCGGGAGAGCAAAACAATTTGGAAAAATTCTGGAGTTTCCATTATTGATCTTGGAGATGGAATTATCAATTGTGAATTCCATACCAAAATGAATACGATCGGTGGAGATGTAATTCAAGGCGTAAATAAAGCAATTGATTTAGCTGAAAAAGAATACCGTGGATTAGTAATTTCTAACGAAGGAAAAAATTTCTCTGCAGGAGCTAATATCGGTATGATATTCATGATGGCAGCCGAACAAGATTACGATGAATTAAATATGGCTGTTCGTGCTTTCCAAAACACGTCTATGCGGATTCGCTATTCATCGATTCCAGTAGTAGTGGCACCTTTTCAAATGACTTTAGGAGGAGGCTGTGAATTTTCTATGCATGCCGATTTTGTTCAGGCACATGCTGAAACATATATGGGCTTAGTTGAATTTGGAGTTGGTGTAATTCCAGGTGGCGGAGGTACTAAAGAATTTGCTTTACGTGCTTCAGATGAATATAAAGAAGATCAAATTGTTCAAAATACTTTAAAAGATCGTTTTTTGACCATAGGAACAGCAAAAGTGTCAACCTCAGCTATAGAGGCCTATGAGCTTGGATACCTGCAGCAAGGTAAGTATGCGATTACTATGAATAAAGCTCGACTTATTGCTGATGCAAAAGAAAAGGCTTTAGAATTAGCTAATGCAGGTTATATACAGCCCGTTCAAAGGACTGATATTAAGGTATTGGGAAAACAAGGATTAGGAATTGTCTATGTAGGAGCAAGTTCAATGCGTGCTGGAAATTATATCTCTGACCATGATAAAAAGATTTCTGAAAAATTAGGAAATGTTTTATGTGGCGGTGAGTTATCGGCACCAACAGAAGTCTCTGAACAGTATTTATTGGATCTAGAACGTAAAGCTTTTCTTGAGCTATGTGCAGAACGAAAAACTTTGGAACGTATCCAATTTATGTTAACAAAAGGAAAACCGTTAAGGAATTAAATTATAGTATTTAGTACTTAGTATTTAGATATGCATCAATACAAGGAATTGAAAATATGGCAAAAAGCAATAGCTTTTGTTTCTGATATTTATAAGGTTACATCAATTTTTCCAGATAAAGAAAAGTTTAATTTAATCAGTCAGATTAATCGTGCCGCAGTTTCAATTCCTTCGAACATTGCCGAAGGAGCTGGTCGAAATTCAAAAAACGAATTTATTCAGTTTCTTGCCATAGCACATGGATCTACCTATGAAGTCGAAACACAGTTAATTATCTCAAAAAACTTAGGTTATATATTAGAAGAAGATTTGGTAATTATTTTAGAGAAATTGAGCGAGTTGCAAAAGATGAATTATGCTTTTCAGCAAAGTCTTAAATCTAATTACTAATATCTAACTACTAACTACTCATATTATTATGGAAGCATACATTGTAGCAGGATATCGTACAGCAGTAGGGAAAGCACCTCGTGGAGGATTTCGTTTTATGCGTGCGGATGATTTGGCCGCTGATGTGATCAAGCATTTGGTGGCATCAGTACCCAACTTAAATAAAGAAGAAATTGACGATGTAATCGTCGGTAATGCGATGCCAGAAGCAGAGCAAGGATTGAATGTAGGACGTTTAATTTCTTTGATGGGCTTGCAAACGGATAAAGTACCAGGAGTCACTGTAAACCGTTACTGTGCCTCTGGGTTGGAGACAATAGCTACAGCCGTAGCAAAAATAAAAGCTGGAATGGCAGATTGTATTATTGCTGGCGGAGTAGAGGTTATGTCAGGAATGCCTTTTGGAGGATGGAAAATTGTTCCAAACCCTGAAGTAGCAAAAGAAAATCCAGATTGGTATTGGGGAATGGGACTTACAGCCGAAGCTGTTGCAAAAGAATATGGCGTATCTCGAGAAGACCAAGATGCATTCTCCTTAAAATCACATCAAAAAGCTGTTGAGGCTATTAAAAATGGCCATTTAAAAGATGGCATTGTTCCGATTACAGTAAAGGAAAACTACTTAAAGGACGGCAAAAAATTAGAAACAAGAGAATATGTCGTTGACACAGACGAAGGACCAAGAGCAGATTCATCACTTGAAGCACTAGCGAAGTTGCGTCCAGTTTTTGCAGCTGACGGTGTAGTTACTGCAGGTAACTCATCACAAACTTCAGATGGAGCAGCCTTTGTTTTGATTGTTTCAGAAGAAAAAATGAAGGAATTGAACCTAAAACCGATAGCACGTCTTGTCAGTTATGCCGTGGCAGGTGTTCCGCCACGTATCATGGGGATTGGTCCTATTGTAGCAATACCAAAAGCTTTGAAAATGGCAGGATTAAAAAAGGAAGATATTGATTTATTCGAATTGAATGAAGCGTTTGCATCACAATCTTTAGCCGTTATTCGTGAATTGGGTCTTGATGAAGAAAAAGTTAATGTCAATGGCGGTGCCATTGCTTTAGGCCATCCATTGGGTTGTACTGGAGCCAAATTGACTGTTCAAATATTAAATGAACTGAAGCGTAGAAATAAAAAATACGGTATGGTAACCATGTGTGTCGGAACAGGGCAGGGAGCAGCAGGTATTTTTGAATTACTATAGATAGCGCAAATTTTAAGACTTCGACAGAGTATATGAAATGTTCTTTATCGAAATCAAATGGCACATTTTGAGGATGACTTGAGCTTTTCATCCAGATGTTTTTTTTAAATCGGACCATTTAAACTGATTTTAAGCTTAAAGATCAATAAGGTGACATATAGAGATGTACCTGTTTTAAATTAGAGAATAATATTTAACAATAGAAGCAAAGAAATAAGGTCTTAGTCTTTATCCTTTGCACTTTAATCAGAAAAATTATGAGCAACACAATTAAAGGCGGAGAATTTGTAATTAAAGAGACATCTTATACAGATATTTTTATTCCTGAAGAATTTGATGAAGAAGCAAAGATGATTCGTCAGACCTGTATTGACTTTCTAGATACGGAAGTTCTAAACAAATTGGATCGTATTGACTCCCAGGAAGAAGGTTTGATGCCAAGTCTTATGGATAAAGCTGGAGAACTAGGAATGTTGAGTGTGTCCATACCAGAAGAATACGGGGGATTTGGTAAAAACTTCAATACATCCATGTTAGTTGCAGATGCGGTTGGGGGAGGATTCTCCTTTGCTGTGGCATTATCGGCACATACAGGCATAGGTACTTTGCCTATTTTATACTATGGAAATGCAGCTCAAAAAACAAAATACATTCCAAAATTAGCTACTGGGGAATGGAAAGCTTCTTATTGTTTAACAGAACCTAATTCAGGATCAGATGCCAACTCTGGTCGTACTGCAGCAAAATTAAATGCCGCAGGTACACACTATGTCATTAATGGACAGAAGATGTGGATTACAAATGGTGGTTTTGCTGATATCTTTATTGTTTTTGCAAAAATTGATGATGATAAGAATCTTACCGCTTTTATTGTTGAGAAAGATTTTGGAGGAATCAGCATGAACCCGGAAGAGCATAAACTGGGAATCAAAGGATCTTCAACCCGTCAGGTATTTTTCAACGATTGTGAAGTTCCTGTTGAAAATATGCTTTCTGAACGTGAAAATGGATTTAAAATAGCGGTTAATATCCTAAACATTGGTCGTATAAAATTAGGTGCCGCTACTATCGGTTCATCACGCATGGTGATTACACAAGCGATTAAATATGCGAATGAGCGAGTGCAGTTCAATTTACCTATTTCCAAATTTGGAGCCATCCGTTACAAATTAGCTGAAATGGCAACACGATTATTTGCAACCGAATCAGCAGCATATCGTGCCGGTCAGAATATTGATGATACTTACGAATCATTAGTTGCAGGGGGGATGGATGAAGCTAAAGCAAAACTGAAATCTGTAGAACAATATGCTATCGAGTGTGCGATCATTAAAGTGTGGTGCTCGGAAATGTTAGATTATGTTGTGGATGAAGGCGTACAGATTTATGGAGGCATGGGATATTCAGCAGAAGCACCAATGGAACGCGCTTATCGAGATTCACGTATCAATCGTATTTTTGAAGGTACCAATGAAGTTAACAGACTGTTGGTGGTAGATATGCTTTTAAAACGTGCCATGAAGGGTGAGATTGATTTGATGGGACCTGCTACTGCAGTTGCATCAGAACTATTAGCTATTCCTGATTTTGGAGAAGAAGATGAAACACCATTTGCAGCAGAAAAGAAAATTATCGCTAATTTGAAAAAGGCAGGCTTATTAATTGCTGGCGCCGCAGTTCAAAAATTGATGATGTCTTTATCTAAGGAGCAGGAGATTTTGATGAATATTGCCGATATCATTGGTTATGTATACATCGCTGAGTCAGCGTTACTTCGTGCGGAGAAATTATATCATACAAAAGGAGTAGAAGCAAGTGCTGATGCAACAGATATGGCTAAGATTTATCTGTACTCAACCATTGATAAAGTAAATGTTGCAGGAAAAGAAGCCCTAAATTCTTTTGCTGAAGGTGATGAGTTGAAAATGATGTTAGTGGGTTTACGTCGCTTTACAAAATCAGAACCATTTAATGTGAAAGATGCGCGTCAACGAATTGCTAAGAAGTTGATTGATGCCAATAAATATTGTTTTTAGGTTTTAAAAAATGATTATAGGTTTAGAAGCCGAGATGAAAACATCTCGGCTTTATTATTTGGTAACTTTTTCGTTTACTAGTTGCCGGCATGGATAATATTTCTAAATTTGGGGTTTCTAAATTAAAACCTGTTTACATGTCATCTTCGAAATCATTCTCCTTAGCTGAGGATTGGGTAGTTGTTATCTTAGGATTAGGAATTGTCTTTTTAGCAATTTTTGGAGTCATTGTTCCTCAACCAAGTTTCAGCTGGAGCAATTTTTCAGAATTAGGAAACCAAGTTTTTTCCATTCATAACCTGCAGGCAATAGCGACCCAATTTGGTCTAGTCTTTATTGTCGCCATTATCGGAGCCTCCTTATTAGGTAAATCGGTTAAAAACTTATTAATAGTTTTTCCTTCTGTCTATGTGTTAACCATGCTCGCACTCATCCTAGCTGGAAATTCACTCGTAAAAGACTATAATCTAGAAGCTGTTATTTTTAGTTTGGCGATCGGCTTGGTCATCAGTAATTTTTTCAATCTTCCTGATTGGTTTAAAAGTGCATTAAGTACAGAGTTGTATGTCAAAATTGGATTGATTCTTTTAGGAACTACAGTTATTTTTGGAGATATACTCAAAGCTGGTTCACTGGGACTTATCCAAGCATTAGTAGTGGTCATTTCAGTATGGTATTTTGCTTTTTGGGTTTGTAAAAAACTAAAGATTGATAAAGAAATGGCTTTGATGCTATCAAGCGCAGTATCTATCTGTGGGGTATCAGCAGCAATTGCAACATCTGGAGCAATTAAAGGAGATAGTAAAAAGCTATCTTATATTATTTCACTTGTATTGATCACGGCAATTCCGATGATGATTTTTATGCCTTATTTGGCGGATAAAATGGGACTGTCTCAAGAAGTAACAGGAGCATGGCTAGGAGGTTCAATAGATACATCGGGAGCTGTAGCCGCTTCAGGTAGTTTAGTTGGAGAAGAAGCCTTAAAAATCAGTACAATTGTAAAATTTTCACAAAATGTATTATTAGGAATTGCAGCATTTGCAATTAGTATTTATTGGAGCTATTCAAAGTCAGTTGATGATGAAACAAAGAAAGAGAAACCAACTTTGAAAATTATTTGGGAAAGATTTCCAAAGTTTGTCCTGGGTTTTATATTTGCATCTTTACTTTTCTCATTTTTTATTTCACCAGAAACAAATGTTGCGGTTAAAGGAAGTTTGAAATTTATTCAGGGACTTTGGTTTACCCTGGCCTTTACCTCAATAGGACTGGAAACTAATTTTAAAGACCTGTTTCAACAGGATAATAAAAAGCCACTGTATGCCTTTTTAATTGCACAAACATTTAATATTATTGTGACCTTAATTATTGCACTCTTGTTATTTCAGTAGACTTAGGAATACAATGATGGATAAGAAAGACCAATAATATCTCGTCAATATCAACATTTCAAATAATAGAAAAGGATAACCAGATTTAGGTTATCCTTTTTTATTATTTCAGAATTTTCGTAACCTGATCAAATTCCTCCACAATGAGAGGGTCAACAGGTTTACTAAAAAACGAAACAATAACAATCGTTAAGAAACTCAAAATGAAACCAGGTATGATTTCATACACAGATTTGTAATCGTGAGGGATATACACCCATAAAAGTACAGTAGCACCACCCACCAACATTCCTAATAATCCTGCAGTGGCGGTTGTTTTTTTCCAAAGCAGCGACAAGATGATAAGGGGACCAAAGGCTGCTCCAAAACCGGCCCATGCATTTCCCACAAGATTTAATATGCTGTCTTTAGGATCTAGGGAGAGTAGTAAGGCAATTATCGCTACAATAAGCACAGATAGTCGACTTACGAGTAACATACGTTTAGGAGAAGCTGTTTTATTAAAAAAAGCTTTATAAATATCTTCTGTCATTGAGCTAGAGGTCACTAATAATTGAGAAGATATGGTACTCATGACAGCTGCTAAAATTGCGGATAAAAGAAAACCGCCAATTAAGGGATGAAATAATGCTCTCGAAAGATGGATAAAAATAGTTTCTGACAATTCCTTTGATTGATCAAATTGCAACATAGTAGTTTGATCAAACTTATATAAATAAGCTATTCCAAATAATCCCAAAAGTAATGCTCCACCCACAGTAAGAATCATCCAGCTAATGCCGATTCTTTTAGCTTTAGGGATATCTTTAACATCGCCAATAGCCATAAATCGCACTAAGATATGAGGTTGCCCAAAGTAACCTAATCCCCAAGCGAGTAAGGATACGATCGATACCGTGGTGGTACCCTTTAGTAAATCTAAATAATTAGCACCTTTATTATGTATGATATCCAATGTATTACCCAGTCCATCAAGTTGGAAAATCAGTACAATTGGAATGATGACAAGCGCGGTGACCATAATTGTTCCCTGTACAAAATCTGTTAAGCTAACAGCTAAAAATCCACCTAGGAAAGTATACAGTACAACAACAAAAGTTGTAGCATACAATCCAGTATAGTAATCAATACCAAAAGCAGATTCAAACAATCTTCCTCCCGAAACCATACCTGCAGAAGTATATAAAGTGAAAAACACTAAAATGAAAATTGAAGAGACAATTTTTAAGAGCTGGGTTTTATCTTTAAAACGATTCTCAAAAAATACAGGGAGTGTAATTGCATTTTGGGCAACTTCTGTGTATACCCGAAGCCGAGGGGCTACAATAACATAATTGAAGTATGCGCCAATAGTCAGACCAATTGCAATCCATGCACTGGATAACCCTGAAAGATACATCGCACCGGGAAGTCCCATAAGTAACCAACCGCTCATGTCTGCTGCACCTGCGGATAAAGCAGTTACAGCTGCGCCCATCTTGCGCCCACCAATCAAAAAATCATCGGAATTACTGTTTGACTTCCTCCAAGAGTAAATTCCAATTCCAATCATTAAGGCCATATATAAGCCAATAGCTATTAATTCATATTCATTCATAAGCATCTATTATTCTTTAAAATGTCATCAAATAATTGATAAAGACGATCAAGTTTTGATTGCACGAAGATACTACAATCAATTTGAAGCGATAGAATTTCAATAACTCAATATAAAAGTGAAACATAATATTAATCTTTTCTTGATTGTTTTATGGAATTATGTATCTTAAAGCATCAATTAAGCAAAGTAATATCCCGAGCATGACAGAAAAGGAATTATTGATACAATATCGAAGTACAGGAGATCTGGATCTTTTGGGCAAATTGTATGCTCCCTATATGTCATTGCTTTATGGTGTATGTTTTAAATATTTGCAGGATGCCGAAAAGAGTCAGGATGCCGTCATGCAAATTTTTGAAGAATTGATTCGGAAATTGCGCATTCACGAGGTAGATAATTTTAAAAGCTGGCTTTATACATTTTCTAAAAATTTTTGCCTCATGCAGCTGAGGAAAGAAAAGGGAACGCAGTATGTTGATATTGATGAACAAGTTGCAATTGGTCATGATTATTTAGATGAATCTGATCCCAAAGAATGGAGCGAAAGTCAATTTGAAAAATTAGAGATGTGCATGTTGACGCTAAAACCTGAGCAGGAGCGTTGTATACGCTTATTTTATTTAGAGCAAAAGTGTTATAAAGATATCGTAGCCCTTACCGGAATAGAAATGAATAAAGTGAAAAGCTATATTCAAAATGGAAAGCGGAATCTTAAAATTTGTATGGAGAGTAAGTAAAATGGAAAATAATTATCAATTATCCAGAATTCATAACTACATCAGTGGTTTGATGAATAAAGAGGAAATGTTTCAACTAGAGAAAGAAGCATTGGAAGACCCTTTTTTGCAGGATGCAATTGAAGGTTATCGTTTGCAAAAAGGGGTGGATGTACGACAATTGAGTTTGTTGCAACAACGTTTAAATCGCCGTGTGGAGCAAACAATATCTACCCGTAATGCCCAGTTTTATACTTGGCAGCGATTGGCAATTGGATCAGCAGCAGCAGTCATTTTTGTCGTGCTTATTGCCTTTATTTATTTTAAGAATTTTAATGCAAATAAAAGTAGAACGACAGAAGTCGAGCTGAGTTCTCCTGAAAATAGGATTGTGATTGAGCCCGTCTTAACTGGTGGAGATGCCTCACCGATCGAAGGATGGAATGCATTTGAGCAATATCTACAAAGTAATACAAAGGTGCGGGATATAGGAGGTACAATCGCCCTAAATTTTGAAGTTGATAAAAATGGAAAATTAATAAATGTTAATTTTGAAGATGCTCCCAATGAAGTTCTAAAAAAGGAGATATTAAGATTAATAGACAAGGGACCCAAGTGGCATGGAAAAAAAGGTAAATTAATTATTAGCTTTCCCATAGAAAATCCAACCCAAGCTTTCAAGCCGACACATTGTTTTGGAATTGAAGAAAACAAGTAATTAAGAAAGACTATTTATTATTTTCCTGTACAGTATAATCCAAGGGAAGCATATTGCCAACTTTAGAATACCATGCAAAAAATCCTTCCATTGACCATTGTATAGCAGGCGAATAGTTCCCTTGATCATTAATGACAATGGATGAATCGTCAGCTATTTTTAAACGTGATGATTCATCATAAGCATCATTAAAATTAAAATAATCGAGATCTATTTTTTGGTCCCTATTTAAGATATGAATGTAATTTTGATGGTGAATTTCCTTTAATTGATTTCCCAGGCTTCCTTTTTCAAGATCAGATTCAGTTAACTGTTTTCCTAAGACGTCATAGAATGCTGGTTGCCGCATGATATTTTGATATTTAGTCACACTATCTTTGATGATTTCTGATTGCAGTATATAAAATGAGTTCCATTTACCTTCATATTTCGTATTGACCAGTGACGTTATTGTTTTCAATTTTTCCTGGGCATCTTTTCTTTCTAGATTTTCTTTTTTAGTAAGTTCGCGGACTACATAACCATCCTCTTGCCATTTATGTTCATATAAACTTCGTATAAAGCGCATCATGGAAAGCTGATAGGCCACTTTTCTTTGCTTCAATATACTCTTTGTAATCCGCTTATAATCTTTAAAATAGCTAAAACCTTCAAATTGAATTGTATTTTCAGAAAAGTTTGATCGAAAGCTAATGAGATCGTATGAGATCATATAACCCAATTCTTTATTGTCTATTTGTATTGGTTCGTTCGCTATTACAGTTAATATTTTTGATGATTTATTATATCGGAAACGCAGCATATCTGGATTTAGTATTTTCGTTTTTTGAGCAAACTTACTTGTTCCGATAAAGCTTTCTATAAAATATTTACCCCACTTTGCCCAACCCTCTTTTTCAAAAGGGATAACACTAACTTCTTCTAGAGTAGTGATCTTACGTGTTAAATAAATCTGCACTTTTTCATAATTATTGGAAGTAATTGTTTCAAATGCGGCCTCATATCCAATATTTGAAATGACCAGTTCCTGATTCTGAATAATTTTTTGGTGAAGTTGGAAACTGCCATCCTTTGCAGTACTGGTTGCAGATGATGAATTATTGATATAAACAGTAGCTCCGTGAATAGGTTGTTTACTTTCTCGATCCAACACCACTCCTTTAATCACACTTTGAGCAAAGCTGAAGGAAAAGGTAAAACATAATAGGAAAGATATAATTATTTTCATTGGTCAACTTTAGTTGAATGTACGAATATATCGTAGATTATGAAAATAAATTTTTAAAAATTTCAGATTAATAACTTTAAAAATAAGTTGCAATAAAAAAGGTCGACTATTGGGGCGACCTTTTTTATTAATTAAAGAATATTTTTATTCCTCCCAACGAATTTTGTCCGCAATAGGAGATCGAACAGGTTCTCTAGCCTCTGTTTCATGGTGTCCTAAATAGAACAACCCAATGCACTTTTGATTCTCTTCTAAATTTAAGAAATCACTTAAGTGATTGATTAATCCTGGAGTAGCCCAATAACCACCCAATCCTAAAGAATGTGCCGCTAACCACATATTTTCGATCGCACAAGATGTTGCCGCCAGTTCTTCCCACTCAGGAACGTCACCAGTATAATTGACAATTAAAGCTATTGCAACTTTGGATTGCGTAGCCTTTTCACCCATAGTGATTTCTGTTTTTTCAAAGTATTTTTCTGGAGGAGTGACCGCCTTATAAATACGTGAAAGTTCAGTGCCTAGGCGAACAAGACCTTCGCCCTTGAAAATAGTAAAACGCCAAGGTTGCGTTCTTTTATGAGTAGGAGCAGCATTCGCCGCTTCTAAAATCGTTAAGATATCTTCTTTATTAACATCTTGATCCGTAAAATTAGCTTGAAAAACTGATCTTCGGTTCTGTATTGCCTTTAAAACTTCGTTAGATTGCATATATGTTATTTCCTTAAACGCGTTGAATATGTATGAAGTTAATGATTATTTTTCTTCCCAAAGAGAGGCTACATGCAAAATTGTTAAAACAGCTTTTTGCATATCTTGTTCAGATACCCATTCCTGTTTTCCATGGAAGGCGTGTCCACCAGCAAAAATATTAGGACAAGGTAATCCCATAAAAGATAAACGCGAACCATCAGTACCACCGCGAATACTTCTGCGTTCAGCCTTCATACCAGCCCTTGTAATTGCTTCAATTCCAATTTCCATGATTTGAGGATATTGATCCAGAATTTCCTTCATGTTGCGGTACTGTTCCTTTACTTCGAACGTATAACTGCTGTTAGGGTATTGAGCGACTACAGATTTTGCAATAGCTTCCAGCTCAGATTCATGCTTTACTAAATTAACTGTAAGGTGATCACGGATAATAAAATGGATTTCTGCTTTTTCCACTGTGCCCGAGATATTTGTCGGATGAACAAAACCATCTTTTTTATTTGTACTTTCTGGCGACAGGCGGTCCTGGGGTAAAGCCTCTATGATTGCGCTAGCAATTTTGATAGCACTTTGCATTTTTCCTTTAGCAAATCCAGGATGAACGGAAACACCATGTATGGTGAGTGTTGCACCATCTGCAGAGAAAGTTTCATCTTCTATCGTACCCGCTTTTTCACCATCCATCGTGTATGCATAATCAGCAGCTAGGCGTTTAAGATCAGCTTTGTCAACCCCTCTTCCAATTTCTTCATCTGGCGTAAATAAGATTTTTATATCTCCATGCTTGATTTCAGGATGTTTCATTAATAATCGAGCTGCATCCATTATTTCTGCAATTCCCGCCTTATCATCGGCGCCCAATAGTGTTGTACCGCTCGCTGTAATAATATTATGACCGATTTGATTTGCCAGATCAGGATGTTCCGAATATTTGATGATAATACTGTTATCATCCGGTAATACCAGATCCTGACCTTGATAATCATGATGAACCAAAGGTTTAACATCTTTACCTGAGGAGTCAGGTGACGTGTCCATATGCGAACAGAAACAAATAGTAGGTACTTTTTTAGTACTGTTGGAAGGGATAGTTGCATATACATAGCCATTTTCGTCCATGGCTGCATCAGAAATTCCCAATGCCAGTAATTCTTCCACAAGAAGATTACCTAAATTTTTTTGCTTTTCTGTCGAAGGACAAGTAGGCGAACTTGCATCCGACTGTGTATCTATTTGTACATAACGTTGGAATCTTTCAGAAACTGAAAAATCACTGATGTTATTGATCTCGAACTTACTCATACTTTTTATATCATTAATGTGATTATGCCCTGCAAAATTACAAAAAATGTGAGCATTAGCGAATTTTGACTTTTATAGTTTATTATTTGTAAAACAATATTTTTTTTGTAAATTTAAAAAACTTAAAATTTGATTTCCAGTATGTTGCGTTTATTAAAAGCAATGTTTCTCCTTCTTTTTATCGCTCAGGTATTTTTACTTTTTAGTATCGATAACTCTATTAGACAATTGATCTATATAAGTCAATTTATATACCTTCTAATTCCGTTTTGGATTTTAATCAAGACTAGGAATCATCGAATCTTAAGAAAATCATTTCAAATTTATCTGATAATTTGTGGATTATATTATGTGTTTTTCGCTTTAATACTAATGGCGAAACATGTGCAGATCACACCTTATTTTGGAGTAAATTTATTTGTGAAGTCTATCTTATTATTGATCGGACTTGCCACTATATACCAGTATAAAAATTGGTCTAGGTTATATTTTAGCCATATTAACAAAAGAAACGTAAAGGTGTAGACAGAATTAAAAATTCTGTCCAATACCTTATTTTTGATTATCAGCCCAGCCGAATACTTTTGATAGTAAATCCGTGTTTCGCGATCCACCAATATTTTCTCTGATCTTTAACTCTTGATCTGCTACTTTTACAAATAATCCATCGATAGCTTTTTGCGTAACGTAACCTGTCAAATTGGTTTCTACCTTTTTTGAAAATGGTAAATTGTTATATGCAGTCGTTAATTGATTCCAGTAACCCGATACATTATTAGCACCCATTGCCTTGTCTATAACAGGAGAGAATTTTGAAGTCAGCTCGGTCGAAGTATTTGTTTTAAAGAAAGTAGTTGCTGCATTTTGATTACCACTTAATAAAATATTGTAAGCATCTGTAATCGTCATTTTCGATAAAGAGTTGACAAAAACAGTACCGGCCTCACTAACAGCTGTTTCCGCAGCTCTATTCATACTGCTGATAAACTGATCACATAAAGAGCCCATACCTACTGCGCGAAGTGCTTTTTCGACTTTTTGAGCCTCAGCAGGCATTAAAATTTTGACTGCGGCATCTCCTAAGAAACCATCTTTTACAGAAAGAATATTAACACTGTTAGTCAATCCTTTAGCTAAAGCTTCTTTTATACCTGAAGTAGCTTCTTTCTTTGTAATATTTTTTACGACAGCCTGATTAGAGGGAACAACTTTACTTGTAGTAGTATCGCTATTTGTTTTATTTTGAGCGGATGTAGAATTTAAGATATCCTTTAACTTAGAAAGCCCTTTGGACTGAGCTTGAGATTGAGTTGCAAAGAATAATCCTGATGCAATAAGAGCGTATGATAAGATACTTTTCATGTCTATTTTTTTGTAAAACTACAAATTAGAACGCAAAAGGAATCTAAAGTTTAACGAAGAGTACGAATATTTACCGTCTTTAGAAGGAAGGGCAGATACCCAAATGATCTTCTAACTCTTAATCAATCAAGGAAAAGGTAGTTTAATTGCGCCGGTTTTAGACCGGCACAATATAATTCTGTTTTATAGCGATAAATCTACAATAACAGGAAAATGATCTGACGGAAATTTTCCCTGATACGTATCAGTCAATATTGCATAGTTACTTACTTTTGTTTTTGGAACAACAAAAATATGATCTATCCTTTCTTTTTGTTTAATACTTTTACCCCAGCCATTAAATGAAGAGCTTGGTTCATAGATTCGAGGACTAACAGTATAACTATCGACCACAGTTTTGCTATTTGCTAAAGTAAAATATGCTTCATTATGTTCATCAACATTGAAATCACCTGTTAAGATTAAAGGAAGATTACCGGCTAATTCCTTTGCCTTAGTTAAGATCAATTTAGCACTTTCTTTTCTAGCTTCAACACCAACATGGTCAAAGTGCGTATTCATAAAAATAAATGATTTTCCACTTTTTTTATCCTTTAAAACTGCCCATGTACAGATTCGTGGCAGTGCCGCATCCCAACCTTTATTGGGTTGTTTTGTATCTGTCGCAGACAACCAGAAAGTTCCGCTTTTAATAGCTTCAAAACGGTTCTTGTTATAAAAAATTGAAGAATGTTCTCCTTTTTCTGCACCATCGTCTCGACCAACACCTATCGATTTAAAATCAGGAAGACGGTCTTGAAGATCTTTTACTTGGTCAATAAATGCTTCCTGTATACCGAAAATTTCGAAATTATGGAATTTAATCAAATTGGCTACAGCATCTCTGCGTTCATTCCACATATTACCAATATCATGATCATTTTTCTGTCTTATATTGTAGGTGGCCACTCGCATTTGCTGTGCAAGAGCACTTCCTAAACCCACAAGTAAAATAGAGAAAGCAAGAATAATTTTTTTCATTAACTTATTTTTTTATAAATGTGTTGTTCATATCTATGAACTGCTATACAAGATTAATTATTTTTTGAGTAAAGTCTTTAAAAGCTCAGGTTCATTTGTTGTAATGTAATCAATCTTTTGACTGATCAGAGATTTCATATCATCTTGTTTATTAACTGTCCAAGCATTTGTGGTCAGCTTTAATGCTTTTGATTCTTGTAACCAGGTTGGGTTTTTCGTGAAAACACTAAGATGATAATCAATACCCGTTAAACCATCCTTTTTAATTTGATCAGGAGCAATATCGCCATTTAAATAGGCTACCTTAGCTTTAGGATCAAGTTCATGGATCTTTTTACAAGCATCATAACTGAAGGCAATATATTCAGTTACTTTTTCAGCTTTTAATTCTTTTACTAAAGCGACAGCTTTTTCAGTAGCCTCCAAGGTACGTTCCAGTCCTAGTTTATTAGTCTTCAATTCAAGAATTAATTTTAAACCTTTAAGCTTTAACCCTGCTTTGATATATTCCTCCAAAGTAGGAATTTTCTCACCATTTGGATGGCTTTTAGTCAATAACTCCTGGTAAGTAGCGGTCGCGATATCTATTCCATAGAAGTCATTATCATGATTGACAACAAGTACATTATCTTTTGTAAGATGTACATCATATTCCGAACCCCAAAGATCTAAATCCTTAGCAGCTTTTAACGAAGCAATTGAATTTTCCGGAACTTTCGTGTTTTTAAAAGCTCCACGGTGAGCAATGATTTTGGTTTGAGCATTTAATTCAGTGATTCCCATGACGGCCATAGTGGCAAGGATTACAAAAACTGTTTTTTTCATCAGATATAAGTATAAAGTAGTATTCGTGATTTCTGGTATAGACGAATACTTTGTTTTGCTTAGGAGCTTACGAGCTCTTATTGTTTTAAATATAAAAAAAAGCGATCATAACGTGTTCGCATAGATTGCAATTTATTACGGGCTTAGTTTTACAGACTAAATTTAAACAAAAAAAATGGTACCTCGATAATCATCGAAAGTACCATTTTTGTGTAATTTCCGAGTTAAGGAAATATTAAGTTTTATTATTGTTATCGTTTACCTTCCCACTCAGCATAAAATTCATCTAAAAAAGAAAGCATAAATTCATGTCTTTTTTCAGCAATAGCTTGAGCGGCTTTGGTATTCATTTTATCTTTAAGCAATAAAAGCTTTTCGTGAAAATGATTGATTGTCGGTGCTTCAGAATGTTTGTAGCTTTCCTTATCCTGATATTCTTGAACAGGGACATTCGGATTATACATTTGTCTGTTTTTATGACCACCATAGTTGAATGCTCGAGCAACACCAATTGCACCGATTGCATCTAAACGATCAGCATCCTGAACAATCTCAAGTTCCTTAGAATGAAAAACGATTTCGCCAAGACTTGCCTTAAAAGACATGTTTAAAATAATTTTTTCAACATGTTCAATTACGTCTTTATCAACGCCTATAGAGGTCAAAAATTCACCAGCAACACGAGGGCCTATCGTTTCATCTCCATCGTGAAATTTGCTATCGGCAATATCATGTAATAAAGCGGCAAGTTCGCAAGTTTGGTAATCCGCCTCTTCCGTTTGAAGAATTAATTTTGTGTTGTTCCATACACGTTGGATATGAGACCAATCATGACCAGATTCAGCAAATTTTAATCTGTCCTGTACAAATGCAACCGTACTTTCAATAATCTTATTCATAAATTACTTTTGGTTTTTCGCGAGTTCCCTCGTACAATTCGTATTCTAATAAACGACAATCTAATTTACCGTTATAAAATTCAACTTTTCTAGAAGCCCTTAAGCCTATCTTTTTGGCAAGATCCGGATTTCCAGTAAAAATGTAACCTTTATAACCCTTGCAGTTTTGTTTTAGAAAGTCACCTACACGTTTATATGTTAATTCCAATTGACTATGATTACCAAGGCGTTCACCATATTCCGGGTTAAATATAGCAATTCCTTTTTCTTCTTGTGGTACAGTTGTGTCAGCAAAATCACAAACTTGAAAATCAATAAGCTGATCTACACCAGCAGTCTTGGCATTCATGATCGCAATATCTACCGCCTGTTGCGAAAGATCTGAAGCAATTATCTTCGGATTTGCTTTCTTATTGACCTGTTCTTTAAGATTTCTTCTTTCTTGAAAAAAGACTTCTTCATCGTAACCAATGAAATGCATAAACGAATAGTTCATGCGGTAAAGACCAGGGCGACGGTTGGTCGCGATCAATGCTGCTTCAATAGCTAAAGTACCAGAACCGCACATTGGGTTGACAAAAGATGATAGACCATCCCATTTCGTTGCAAGAATAGTACCAGCAGCAAGTGCTTCTAACATTGGTGCCTTTCCAGGGTGTTTACGATAACCATGTTTCGCTAGTGTTTCACCGGAAGAATCGATAAAAACTTCTGCGCGATCATCTTTCCAATACAGATGTATAACAGCTTTGTTTGCATCAGAACCCGAATTTGGACGAATGTCCTTTTTTTCTTTGATACGATCAACTATGGCATCCTTAACTTTCAAATTCGCAAATAAAGGTGTCGTGATTGTTTCGTTATCGACATTTGAAGTCACAGAAAAATAGCCGTCAAAAGCAATAAGCTCTTCCCATGCGATGTCTTTCAATTCATCGTATAGTTCCTGAGGGTTGGACGCTTTAAATTCTTTTATCGAATAAAGAATCTGAGAAGCAGTGCGCAAATTCAAATTTAACTTAATCGTTTCATTCAAGGTGTTAAATAATTCTACACCAGTAGAGAAAGAACGTTTGATCTCGAAGCCAAGTTCTTCGACTTCTTGTTGCAAATAAGGAGAAAGTCGCTTATTGCAAGTGATGATGATTTTATTGGGGGTGTTGAAAACTTCCATAATATTTGTACAAAGTTAGTTAATCTCTTACTCAAAAAATGCTTATTTTTACGGTTTAATATTTTTGATTATGGAAATTAGAGGAAAAGTACACGAAATAGGTGCTACGCAACAAGTAACAGAGTCATTTAAGAAGCGTGATATAATCGTGGCTTACGCTGAAAATCCGCAGTTTGTTGAATATATTCGCTTTGAAGCTACTCAAGACAGAACATCAATTTTTGATGGTTTGACTGTAGGTGAAGAAATTGAAGTTTCTTTCAATTTACGTGGTCGTCCTTGGACAAATAAAGAAGGTGTAACAACATACTTCAATTCATTAGTTGCTTGGAGAGTTACTAAATTGGCAAATACTGCTGCTTCAGCTCCTGCTCCAGGTTATGCTGAAATGCCAGCTCCAGTTGATTTATCAGGATCAAATGACGACGACGATTTACCTTTTTAGTCTTACGAGAATCTCAAATATAAAAAAGCTTCAATTCGCCCAGCGCTTATTGAAGCTTTTTTATTAACCAGAAATGTATTTGCCAAAAGGAATTTTACGAATACCGTATATAACCATAATACTGATGGCAAGTGTAACAAAAGTTGCTAAAGGAATCTTTAAAAATGTGCCCACGGGTAATATCGGATGTACATAGTTTAAAATCAGGATATGGCAGAGATATATTCCAAAACTATATTGATCGATCCATACTGCCCACTGGGGAAGTTTTAGATCACGCGATATTGTTTTGATGAATATAAATATACCGGTAGCAATCAGGACTGTATTGGGTGATAAATAACCGTACAGAAGTGGGCGGAATTCATGTGCACTTAAACTCATTTCATAAGTAAAATAAGCTGTTCCCAATGCAACCATGATAAATAAAAACAAACACCACCATTTTATCCCACTAAAATCTTTTACCTTCAAATAGTAACCTAAGATCAAGTACCCTGTATAACTCGAAAAAAATGTAAGATCGAATTTTGGTAGATAGGTTGAAAAGTTTTTGTTGAATATAAACAGCGTTATAAACCATAAAACTAAAAAAATCTCCAGTTCTCTCATAGATGAATGCTTGACGATCTTTTGAAGAAAAGGAATAGCAAGGTATAGACCCATGATCATATAGAGATACCAAAGATGTGCGTTCGCACCGTTTTTGAGTCTATAGACCAATGTTGAGATCAATTGGTCTATATTTAATTCCAGCACATTTGTGTTATAAAAAAAGTAAATAATAGTCCAAAAAAGAAAGGGATAAAAAATCTTAAGGAGTCTTTTTTTATAAAACTGTCCTGTATATTCTTCTTTCGTCAGCAGGAGAGCCCCAGAAAGCATCACAAATATGGGGACAGAGAATCGCGTGAAACTATTTATCAGATTTGCATATTTCCAATCAAACCCAGCTATATCAGTACTATTTAAGTAACCAGAAGATGCGTGTATCGCGATAACTGCAATGGTAGCAATAATTCGAAGGACACTGATATAGCTAAGTTTTTCGGTCATATTATCTGTTAGTCTGCACTTGGGATTCTGTTCTTTTGTACAAATTGAACCAAGAATACGCAAGCAAGTAAAGCTCCTATAGTGGCCATGCCAACACCTACTAAAGAAGGAGTATTATACATTAAACCATATGTAATGGGTATACCTCCTAAATAAGCTCCTAAAGTATTACCCAAGTTGAATGCTGCCTGACCACCCGCTGCAGCCAAAGTTTCAGCACCTTTAGCAGTCCGGATCAACATCATCTGTGTAGGTGGACCTATTGTAAAAGAAACCAACCCCGTAATAAAGGCCATAATGTATGCTGACCATTGAAATGGTGAAACAAAATAAACAAAGACTAAACATATCGCCATAGCACTGAAACTTGCAATAGCCGCTTTTGTTGGAGAGATGGTATCAGCCATTTTTCCACCTAATAAATTTCCAAAAAACATACCTATACCAATTAAAATCATAATAATCGGCACACGATTAGGGTCAAGTCCAGATACATTTGTAACCAATGGAGCAATATAGCTGATCCAGGCAAAAAGACCACCAGTTCCGATTGCAATAATTGCCATCAGCAGCCATGCTTCTTGCTTTTTGAAAAAACTCACCTGTGCTAAGATATTATTTTGTTTAGAAGATTCAATTTTTGGTAACCAAAGATAAATCATTAAAAATGTCAGGAGGCCTAGTACACTGATGACACCATAGGTAATGCGCCAAGAGTAATGATGTCCGATATATGTTCCTAAAGGCACACCTGCTAAATTAGCAATCGTCATACCTGTAAACATAATGGATATTGCCTGCGCCTCTTTACCTTTAGGAGCTAATCTAGCTGCAACAACAGAACCTACACCAAAGAAAGCTCCATGTGGCAAACCGGACATAAATCTGGAAAGCTGCATGGTAAAATGGGTAGGAGATATAGCAAATAATCCATTAAAAATGAAAAATAGAACCATTAAAAAAAGTAAAACGTTTTTAGGGGGGTATTTTCCAGATAATAGTACTAATGTAGGGGCACCAACAACAACACCGATAGCATAAAGTGCTATTAAATGGGCAGCTGTTGGAATATCGATATTTAAGTCTTTTGCGATGTCTGGTAAAATTCCCATCATAGAAAATTCTGTCATTCCTATAGCGAGACCTCCAAATGCCAATGCAATAATTCCTTTATTCATATTTTTTTGCTCAGATAGTGACGAGCGTGTCGTTAATGATAGAAAAAGCCATTTAAAAAATTAAATGGCTACACGTTTATTCTTTTTTATTGCCAGCGTTTCTGCGGGACACAAATTACATCCTTTGTTTTACGTAATATGATAGGACGCTGATCATATTTATTTTCTAATACTAGAGAATCTTTAGAGTGGAAAGCAACTTTAAACCTTGGTAAATATTGACCTTGGCGATAGCACCCAGATACTTTTTGTTTGCCATTTTCTTTGACGTATATACCATCGACAATGACACTGTCACCACGTACAACATAAATACCTTTAGCATATTCGATCCAAGACCCATTATTATAACAGCTATCCGATATCTGCTTTGTTTTAGCATGAACATACATGCGCGCATAAATGGAGTCACAGGTAAAACGGAAATCTGTGAGCGTATATTGCAACATTTGATCTTGGTCGGCAATACTGTCTTGTTTCCATTCCCCTTGCAAATAACCAGCACCCTCAGATTGCATTTCCGAATTGAATTTGCAACTTCCAAATAGCAAAAGCATACCCATTGCTAAAAATAGGTATGCTTTGATATTTTTTAATTTATTTAAAAATGGATTCATAGCCTTATTTTAAGCTACCTACCATTTCTTCAGGTTTTACCCACTCGTCAAATTCTGCAGCAGTTACATATCCTAATGCAATAGCCGTTTCTTTTAATGTCGAGTTATTTTTATGTGCTGTCTGTGCAATTTCTGCCGATTTGTAGTAGCCTATTTTAGTATTCAAAGCCGTTACCAACATCAAAGAGTTATCAACTAATTCTTTAATACGAGCATAATTTGGTTCAATACCACTTGCACAGTGCTCTTCAAATGATACACAAGCATCTCCGATTAATCGAGCTGATTGTAAAAAGTTAGACGCCATTAAAGGTTTGAATACATTCAATTCATAGTGACCTTGAGTACCACCGATAGTAATAGCAACATCATTACCCATTACTTGAGCGGCAACCATTGTTAAAGCCTCACATTGCGTAGGATTAACTTTTCCAGGCATGATTGAAGAACCAGGTTCATTTTCAGGAATGATAATTTCACCAATACCAGAGCGAGGGCCAGATGCCAACATGCGGATATCGTTAGCAATTTTATTTAACGAAACTGCTAATTGTTTTAATGATCCGTGTGATTCAACAATGGCATCATGCGCAGCTAAAGCTTCAAATTTATTCTCAGCAGTAATGAAAGGATGACCAGTAAATTCAGCGATATATTTTGCTACCAGGACATCATATCCAGCAGGTGTATTTAATCCCGTACCAACTGCAGTACCACCTAATGCTACTTCTGCCAAATGCGCTAAAGTATTTTTAACAGCTTTGATACCATAATTCAACTGTGCTACATAGCCTGATAATTCTTGACCCAATGTTAAAGGAGTTGCATCCATTAAGTGAGTACGGCCAATTTTAACAACATTCATGAATTCAGCAGATTTTTTTGCTAATGTATCACGTAGTTTTTCAACACCAGGAATTGTTACTTCAACAACTGCTTTATAGGCCGCTATGTGCATTCCAGTAGGGTAGGTGTCATTAGAAGATTGTGATTTGTTCACATCATCATTCGCTTTTAATACAGGTTCACCTTCTCCAATTTTGAAACCAGCTAATACCTGAGCACGGTTTGCAATTACTTCATTTAAATTCATGTTAGATTGAGTTCCCGAACCTGTTTGCCAGATTACCAATGGAAATTGATCGTCCAATTTACCAGCTAAGATCTCATCACAAACTGCAGCAATAGCATCACGTTTCTCGATAGGTAATACACCTAATTCAGCATTTGCATAAGCAGCAGCTTTTTTCAAGTAAGCAAAACCTTCGATAATTTCATGTGGCATAGATGCAGCAGGACCAATTTTGAAATTATTGCGTGAACGTTCTGTTTGAGCACCCCAGTATTTATCTGCAGGTACTTGAACTTCACCCATGGTATCTTTTTCTATTCTAAATGACATAGCGTTTGATTTTTTTTAATATAACAAAGTTAAGTAAAAATATAGAGAACAGGCATTCAAACACTTCATCTTAGTAAAATTTGAATGTCATAGTATCTTTAAATGTTGTTAACCATTCAATCGTTTGGTTAATTGTTCATTGATATGATGGAAAACTTGAATTGGTTTTAAGGTACGCCAAGAAAGATCATTGAGGTTTCCTCCAAAATTGATATAATAATCAATATTATTTTGCATAAATTCTGTGATGACATGTGTCCTAAAATTAACAGCAGCTATCCAACCATCATCAATATCCTGAAACCATTCTTCATAATAAGTATCATCTGAAGCATGAAAATTAAGAATATTTTCACCAATTAATATAAAATGATTAATACCCGAAGCGATCATCAGATCAATCACTTCACGCTTCAGGATCATAATGTCATTATCAATGGCATCATTCCATTCGCCGATCAGTTCGATGATGCAAAATTGCTTGTCATAGTCTACAAATAGGACTTTCAAATATAAAGTATGTGAACCAAAGTCGTCCCACTGGGGGTGTAAAAGGAAATTATAAATCTGTTTATCGTATTCAAATTCATTATATATCGTTCCGTAAAAAGGAGACTGTTCATCTTCCGATGCGATATAATCATGTCTCCAATTGTAAAAAGGTTCAATTTCGTGCATTTTGGCAGATTATTTGATTGTTACAAACACAAAGTTGAGAAAACTTTCACATATTAACCACTTTTAACGACTTTTGTTTTAATCCAAAAATCAACGCATATATTGTGGTTTTAATGGATAAAACTTAGTATTTTTGAAGCATCTTTTCATATGCAAGGAAGTATAAAACGGAATATTTTTGTGGCAGCAACATACGCAGGAGTTTTACTCGTGGGGCTATTGCTTGGGCAAAAATATGCCGATGAACAAGGTAATAAACAGTCAACTTCTATTCTAGCAGGAGGACTGACCGGTAATTCTGAAAAAGTTCAATATCTGGTTAATTTAATATCGGACAATTACGTTGATAAAGTAAGTTTAGATACGATTCAGGATGAAGCCATTCAGCATATCATTACCCGATTAGATCCTTTTTCAACCTATTTAAAACCCAATGAACGTTTAGCACAAGCAGAGGCTCTGGAAGGAACTTTTGATGGTATTGGTGTTGAGTACTTTAATCTTAACGATACCTTGCTTGTTGTCGGAATGATCTCAGCTGGTCCTGCGGAAAAGTCTGGAATGAAGATTGGAGATCGATTGGTCAAAATTGCGAATCGAAATATAGCTGGCGTACGTGTGACTGAAAATGAAGTAGACAAGTTGATTCGTGGTAAAAAAGGATCTACAGTAGACATCATTGTGAAACGAAATAACGAAATTTTGACAACTCCGCTCAAAGTTGTTCGCGATCAAGTATCTGTGAGTACATTGGATGCATCCTATATGATAGCTCCTAAAGTAGCTTACGTAAAAATAAGACGTTTTGGTCATCAGACTTCTGAAGATTTTAAAATCAAATTGCGCGATCTTCGAAAAAGTGGAGCGCAAGATTTAATTTTAGATTTGAGAGGCAATGGCGGCGGTTATGTACATACAGCCATTGAAATAGCCAGTATGTTTTTTAAAGATAAGCGTTTACTGATGTATACTGAAGGAGCCAATGAATTGCGAAGGGATTATTTCTCAAAAGAAGCCGGTGATTTTAGTGAAGGTCGCATCGTAATCCTTATTAATGAAGATTCCGCTTCCGCAAGCGAGATCGTGACAGGTGCGCTACAGGATTTAGACAGAGGTACAGTAGTCGGTCGTCGTTCCTATGGCAAAGGATTAGTTCAAGAACAATTTGACTTTGCCGATGGCTCTGCCGTTAACCTGACAGTAGCACGTTATTACACGCCTTTAGGCAGATGTATTCAGCGCAAATATACACGGGCAAATTACGATCAGTCTAAGTATATGACCACATTTGACCTATGGACGTTGGATACCGAATTTAATCCTCATGATTTATATACCACCAGCAAGGGGAAAATGCTATTTGGGGGAGGTGGAATTCAGCCCGACGTTCTCATTCCAATAGATTCCAATGAAATCAGTGCTAAATATAGAGAGATATATCATTCCAATAGTATACAAGAATTTGTTTATGACCGGTTTACAAAAAAATTGCCAGCTTATTCCATAGAAAATTTCTTGAGTGGCTACAATTTACCTGACTCCGAGTTTAATGATTTCATTTCCTTTTTATTAAAAAAAGGAATAGCTGTTAACAAACTTGAAGCAGATCGTCTGCATCAAATCATTCAGTCAGATATTGAGGCACTAGTAGGACGTTATTATTTTGGTAGGGAAGCTTACTTTAAGATAAAAAATAGAAAAGATCATTTTGTTGCAGGAGCATTTCGTGCATTGGGAATTCAGATGCACTAAAGGTGCTTCAATTTCAAATCGCTCCAGATAGGGTAGTGGTCTGATAATTTTCTTTTAACAACATGATAATTTAAGATATCAAAATTGGAACTGGCAAAAATATAATCAATTTGAAAGATCGGCAATAATTCATAATGCGTCACTCCCCAACCTGATCCTTTTTCTTTAAATGCATTGTGGAGCCCCTTGCTCACCCGATTTACTGAATAGCTCATAGGCGTATCATTAAAGTCACCCATTACGATAAAAGGGAAAGGACAAGCATCCATATGTCTTTTCAATGAACTAGCCTGCTCACTTCTAAATTCAAAAGCATTTTTAAGTTTTCGTCCAATGCGACGTGTAGCAGCATTATCAGTCTCCTTTTTGGATGATGGATTTTGAAAAAATTCCTTTTCATCATTTTGAAGAGCAAAAGATCTCAGATGAACATTGTAGACTCGGATAGTACTATCATTTTTTTCAATATCTGCGTACGAAATGCGGTTGATACCATAGTCATTATCTAAGATATTACCAGAATTTATAATCGGATATTTAGAGAATATGGTCATTCCATAGGCCTCATAATCATTTTTGGCACTTTCTGCAAAATAATGATAGTCATAGCCTAGTTTGCTCTTAAACTCATTAGAGATGACATATTTCCCTTTTATTTTACTGTAATATTCTTGGAAACAGACAATGTCAGGTTTAATACTATCCAATATCTTTATCGCATCATTTTTGAAGTTTTTCTTTGAGTCGTTGATATCTTTAAAAAGATGGGCATTGAAGCTAAGTACGCGGATCTGATCAGATGCTTTTTGAGTTATTGGAGAGCTCGAACGTAAATTCCAATGTTTTGTTAGCAGTGGCCAGCCAAGTAAGATCGTTGCTAAAGAAAATACAATCATTTTAGGTTTTCTTAGCAACCAATAAGCGATAAAACCAATATTGACAAGTAATATCGGTAAATAACCTAAACCAAAAAATGCAATAGGCCAAAATGTTTTAGGGTTGATGAAAGAAGCAGAATAGCTAATCAATAAAGCAACAATAGCAAGAATGTTAAAAATGAAAACGGTCCTGCTTAAATAGCCCAATTTTTTTTTTAACAATACACGCTTAACCATCGATCTTATTATTATTGCTTGCTTTGAAAAGAATTTCTTTTTCGTGTGAACTTAGACTATCATACCCTGTTAAGGATATCTTATCCAAAATTTGATCGATCTGATCCTGATTGGGTAAATCATAACGATGGTGCTTTGATTGTTGTGCACCGTTCCCAACGACAACTTTCATTTTAGTGGATCTTTTCTGTTTTCTTTTAAATACTTTAGACCAGTCCATGCCCGATTGCAGTGCATAAATAAATCCCATTCCAAAGAGAATGGAACAAAAATAACTGATAGCCGCAGGTCTATTCGTGAGAATGAAGAACAAAAACTGGATTGCAAAATAAATGATAGCGATAGTCTTTAATTTAACATTCCCAAACAGCAATAGTCTAAGTTCATATTTTGGAACTAAAGTAGCTGTCGCTGCTAAAATTGACGCTAATCCAAATGCTCCAGTACTCAATGGAGGATTAATCGTATTGGAGAAAAGAGCAAGGTGTGAGAAGACTAAAAAGATCAGTCCCGACATGATAGCAGAAACAATGTAAATGAAAAGAAACTGTTTCCTATTTAAAAAATTAAAGAAAATAGTACCTAACCAATATAGCCATAAACAATCAAAAGCAACGTTGAAAAGGCCTGTATATACAAAGTTATACGTAATTAGAGACCACGGTTGCTGGATGAATGCCTGAAAATTTATTGGTAAACTTAGATTATCTACGCTCCATTGAAAAAGAGGGAAAGAAATAATCTTCAGCTCAAAAAGGAGATCAAAAAAATAAATCAGAATAAATAGGAAAACCTGTCCACCAATAATAAATGGAATGGGAGAGCCTGAACCGAAGGTTGTCCTGATAAAGTTTTTGAACGAGTTTTCCCTCATCTTATAAAGATAATTAATATATTCCTTTTTTAATACCCCAGACCTTTAATAGTATATAACCAAATAAAGCTCCACCGACATGAGCTAAGTGTGCAATTGATCCACCTGAATTAGAAAAACCTAAATAAATTTCAATCAAGATCAGGATTGGAATAAAGAATTTAGCTTTTATAGGTACAGGTATAAAGATAAGGGCTAGCTTTAAGTTAGGGAATAAATAACCAAATGCTAGTAGTAAACCATAAATAGCACCAGAAGCACCAACTAAAGGTGTATTATAGATAGAAACCAAAGTACCTAACCCAGCCTGAGATACCAAAGGATTATTGGTATAAACTGTGCCGGCAAGCATATCAAATGTTAAACTGCTACTAGGGCTGATCGTACCCGCAATTTGATAAACTTCGAATGCTTGAACACCAAACTGAAGGATCAGGGCGCCAATTCCTGTAAACAAATAAAAATTCAGAAAACGTTTCGCTCCTAATACCTGCTCCACGATAGGACCAAACATAAATAAAGAGAACATATTGAAAAATATGTGTGTAAACCCTCCATGCATAAACATATAGGTGATGATTTGCCAAATCCTAAAAAAAGGAGAGTCCGGGTAGAACACGCCAAACATTCGGGTGGAGTTTGTAAATATCATTGAACCGATAAAACAAACGACATTGATAATCAGTAAGTTTTTGGTTACTGTTGGTAAATTTGACAGCGGATTAGCGTTATTCATAAATTTAAATTAGTTTTTACTAAACTTTTCTAATAGTTCCTGTAAGGTAATGGTAATAACGATTGGTTTCCCAAAAATAGAGATATTTGGAGACTCACAAGCGAAAAGCTGATCAATAAGTTCTGATATCGCATTATTATCCAGAAAAGTACCTGGTTTTATAGCCGCATTGCGTGCTAAGCTTTTTGCTAAATTCTCACGTTTCTCAATTTTGAAATCATTAAGATTGTTCTTATAATCTTCTAAGATTTGTTCAATAATTTTACGTTCGTCAATTCCGGTACCTAAATCTGCAGGTATTCCGTCAATGATATAGCTGTTTTTTCCAAATGAACGAATTTGAAACCCTAAACTTTGAATATCTTCCAATAAATCTTGCATCAATTCATTATCCGAAGGGTTTAAATCAATACTTTGCGGAAAAAGACTCTGTTGGCTTAAACCTTTATGTTGATCAAGCTGTGATTTGAACTGTTCAAATAAGATGCGTTCATGAGCAGCTTGTTGATCGATCAGCATCACACCAGAATGAATTTGTGAAACAATGAATCGATTATGGATCTGAAAAAATTGTTTCGTTGTCGCTTGACTTTTTATACCTTGTATCTGATGAATTGGACGGTCTTGTTGTTCGTGCTCTAAAGGCAGTTGCATCGATTCATCCTGTTCAGTAATTTGATATAAAGTATCCCAATTTTGAGGAATGGCCGTTTTCTTTTCAAAACCTGCGAGATAATTATCTGATCGCGAAAATGTCGTCTTTGTAATCTGATCAGGTTCAAACGGATTAAAATCAGGATTAAAATTCACCGTAGGTACAATGATCTCGTCCAAAGGTTTTGGCGTGATCATGTTTGAGAAACCTGTTTCTTGCTCAAAATCCAAAGAAGGCGCGATATTATATCGTCCCAAAGACCTTTTAACAGCAGATCGGATGATCGCGTAAATTGCCTTTTCGTCTTCGTATTTAATTTCCGTTTTCGTTGGGTGTACATTGATATCAATCTTTGAAGGATCGATGTCAATGAAAAGCACATATAAAGGAAATGTTTCTGCTGGCAGAATTTCTTCAAAAGCATTCATCACAGCATGATTCAAGTAATGGTCTCTGATAAATCGCTTATTAACAAAGAAGAATTGTTCCCCTCTTGTTTTTTTAGCAAACTGAGGCTTTCCTACAAAACCATTTACTTTTATGATCGTGGTATCCTCTTCTACAGGTACTAATCGCTGATTATACGTGTTGCCAAATAGATGAACAATACGTTGTTTCAATGTTTCCGCAGGTAAATGAAACATTTCATTACCATCGCTATGTAACGTCAAAAAGATTTCAGGATTAGCTAATGCTATCCGTTGGAATTCTTCAATAATATGACGCATCTCGACCGAATTGCTTTTTAAAAAGTTTCGGCGTGCAGGTATATTGTAAAATAGATTTTTAATGGAAATATTGGTGCCAGCAGCGACAGCTTCTGGTGCTTGATTGATGATTTTAGAGCCCTCTATCTCTACGACAGTACCCAATTCATCCTCAAAACGACGTGTTTTTAAGGTCACATGTGCAATGGCAGCGATGGAAGCCATTGCTTCACCTCGAAATCCCATTGTACGAATGGCAAACAAATCTTCTGCTTTACGAATTTTGGAAGTAGCATGTCGTTCAAAACAAAGACGTGCATCCGTCACGCTCATTCCACAACCATTATCAATCACTTGAATTAATGATTTTCCAGCATCTTTGATGATCAATTGTATCTTGTCAGCCCCAGCATCAATAGCATTTTCAATCAATTCTTTGATCGCCGCGGCAGGTCTTTGTACGACTTCACCCGCTGCAATTTGATTGGCAACATTATCTGGTAATAATTGAATAATATCCGACATATGACGCGAAGTTACGAAATTAATGAGGAATGCTTTTAATTCCGTTAGAAAGTTGTCGTATAAATTACATTACTTATTAACTTTCATGAATTAGATTTGATACGTAATACTTACGTATCAAATCTAACTGTTCGTTATTGCATTTCCAATTTAAGGAATCGAGCCGTTTCGCTCTTTTTATTTTTGATTAATTCTTCAGGTACACCTGCAAATAAGACATTACCGCCTTCTTTACCACCTTCAGGACCAATGTCAATCACCCAATCAGCACATTTAATAACATCGAGGTTATGTTCGATGATTAAGATCGTATTACCACGGTCAACTAATCGGTTGATTACGCCCATCAATACATTAACATCCTCAAAATGCAAACCTGTTGTCGGCTCATCTAAGATATAAAATGTATTTCCGGTGTCTTTCTTGGAAAGCTCTGTCGCCAATTTAATCCGTTGCGCTTCTCCGCCCGATAATGTTGTTGAAGACTGTCCCAATGTAATATAACCCAAGCCAACATCCTGTAATGTTTTAATCTTACGATAGATGGAAGGAATATTTTCAAAGAAAACGACTGCCTCATCAACACTCATATCCAGGATATCTGAGATGGATTTACTTCTGAAGCGAACCTCCAAAGTTTCTCTGTTATAACGTTTTCCATGACATGTTTCACAAGGAACCTGAACATCAGGAAGGAAATTCATTTCCACAACCTTCATTCCACCACCTTGACAAGTTTCACAACGTCCGCCTTTCACATTAAATGAAAAACGTCCCGGTTTATAACCCCTTATTTTCGCTTCAGGAAGTTGGACAAATAAAGTTCTGATATCTGAAAATACACCGGTATAAGTAGAAGGGTTTGATCTTGGCGTACGACCGATCGGACTTTGGTCTATTTCAATCACCTTATCCACGTGCTCCAGACCTTCGATACTTTTGTAAGGAAGTGGAATACCTTTTGCACGGAAAAAATGTTTATTTAGAATCGGATACAAGGTACCGGTAATCAAACTTGATTTACCAGAACCCGAAACGCCCGAGACAAGAATTAATTTTCCAAGTGGAAAATCGACAGAAACATTTTTTAAGTTATTTCCGGTTGCACCTTTTAAAGATAATGTTTTTCCGTTTCCAGCTCTTCGTTCTGAAGGAATCGCAACCTCTTTTTTCCCATTTAAATAAGCGGCAGTAAGTGATTTTGATTTCAGGATATCTTTCGGTTTCCCTTCAGCAACCACTTGACCACCATTGACACCTGCGGCAGGTCCCATATCAATAACATAGTCTGCATTTAAGATCATGTCTTTATCATGTTCAACAACCAGTACTGAATTGCCAATATCACGTAAATTTTTTAAAGAATTGATAAGACGCTCATTATCTCTCTGGTGGAGACCGATGCTCGGCTCATCCAAGATGTATAAAACATTGACAAGTTGGGAACCTATTTGTGTCGCAAGTCGGATACGTTGCGCTTCACCACCAGATAGCGATTTAGAAGAACGATCTATAGTCAGGTAATTTAAACCGACATCCAGTAAGAAACCTAGACGTGATTGTATTTCTTTTAATATTTCGGTAGCAATGATCTGTTGACGTTCATCTAAAGAAGCGTTTACATTTGAGAACCATTCATATAGCGACTTAATATCCATATGTGCCAGTTCATAAATGTTTTTACCGGCAAATTTAAAATGAAGGGATTCCTTTTTAAGCCTTGCACCTTCACAAGTTGGACATACAATCTTTGATCTGAAATCATCTAAAGAAGACATATCATCACTAGATTTACCAGACTGCTCCTCTAGCATTTTGAAAATACCAGAAAACTCAATGCGGTAATCACGTACATCGTAACTGCCGTAGGAAACAGCAACTGAAATAGGCTCCTCAGCACCAAATAGTAACGTGTCGATTTGCTCTTCTGTCAACTTCTCTAGCGGTGTTGTCAAAGAAAAATCAAGTTTTTTAGCCACAGCTTTCAACACTTGGAAGTTCCAGGTTTCCTTTGCAGGTCCTAAGGGAGCTAAGCCTCCTTTTTGAATGCTTAATTTCCCATCAGGGATAACGGTGTTTTTGTCAATTTCAAAAATATATCCTAGGCCATCACATTTTGGACAGGCACCGTATGGGGAGTTAAATGAAAACGTATTAGGCTGCGGTTCATCGTAAGAAATACCTGATTCGGCATCCATGAGATAGCGGCTGAAAAATTGCTCGACATTTTCTTGATTGGCTACCTTAATAATTCCTTTTGCTGTCTTCATCGCTTGCATAACAGATGTTTGCAACCTTTTTTTATCGTCGGCAGTAACCTTTAGGCGGTCAATCACAATTTCAATATCGTGTATTTTATAGCGGTCTACCTGCATTTTAGGCGTTAAATCTACGATTTCTCCATCTACACGGACTTTAACATAACCCTGTTTACGGATTTGCTCAAACAACTCACGGTAATGACCTTTACGCCCTTTGATCACGGGAGCTAAAATATTCAAAGCCTGTCCATCAAAATCGGTTAAAATACGATCAACAATCTGGTCGTCAGACATGCGTTGCATGCGATTGCCTGTAACATAAGAAAATGCTTCACTTGCGCGAGCAAATAGCAAACGCATAAAATCATACACCTCAGTGATGGTGCCGACAGTAGAACGCGGATTTTTGCTTGTTGTTTTTTGTTCAATAGAAATCACAGGACTCAAACCAGAAATTTTATCTACATCCGGTCGTTCCATACCACCTAAAAACTGACGGCTATAAGCGCTAAATGTTTCCATGTAACGTCTTTGGCCTTCCGCGTATATGGTGTCAAAAGCTAATGACGATTTACCACTGCCACTTAATCCTGTAATAACAACCAATTCGTTTCGAGGAAATGAAATGTCAATATTTTTGAGGTTATGTACACGTGCTCCAAATACTTGAACTTCACTTTGTTCACCTAAATCAGGTGTGATTTTCTTTGTCATGTAACCGCTGTTTTCTTCCAAACGCAGATGAATTTCTGCAAACATGCAAAATTACTTAATTTTAATGAACTTTAAGAGTGCTCATCTCTTTATTATTGTCACGCTATTGCAAATCTATACCCTAACTAAAAGGTATAATTTGTATTTTGCCACCACAAAAGTTATATGAAGAAATTAGACGTTACCAAACAAGAAAAAGAATCCTTAGAAGAAGCAATACAATTTTGGGAAAAGGAAAATGTAATTGATGCATCGACAGCAAAAGCTATGGTCGATAGCATTGATGTCAAAAGCTTTGATTGGAAGCGCCTAGCACGGTATGCATTTTGGGTTGCCTTAGCATCTTTGGTATTTGCAGTTTTTTCTTTAATGACTGATACGGCATTTCTCAAATTTGTAGATACACTGTACGAAGCGCCTAATATTTTATTCTGTCTCTTTTTTGGTGCTTTAGCTGTATTGTTTTATACCCTCGGCTTTCGTTACAAAACAAAATTTCCAAATAAAAATCTTTCTATTGAAACCATGATGTTGATAGGTGTTTTTTCGACAGCAGCATGCATCGGATTTTTAGGAAAGGTATTGGATAAGAATAGTATGCACTATTCTTTACTGTTTCTATTATCAGTCCTCATATACGGATATCTCGCCAACCGCTTAAAATCTAAGCTCATATGGGTATTTATGCTTGTTGCATTAGGAATCTGGTTTGCGACCGAAACAGCATATCATAGTGATTGGGGATTTAAGTTCTGGGGAATGAATTACCCACTACGTTTTACTATTTTTGGATTAATGCTGACATTAATTGCTATTTATGTGCAACCACGGTTCAAAAAACTGATAGAATTTCAACCGCTAAGCTACCTCATTGGCTTACTGTACTTAATGATTTCATTGTGGTCTCTTTCTATTTTTGGTAATTATTCAGATTTCTATGAATGGACTTTAGTAAGACAGTACCACATCTTTTATTGGGGGCTGTTGTCGACAGCAGTAGCCGCAGGTCTCGTTATCTATGGACTAAAGATGAAAGACAATACAACAAGAGAAATTGGTTTTGTATTTTTTGTATTGAATGTCTACACAAGATATGTAGAATACCTTTGGGATAATATCAATCGTGCAATCTTTTTTCTTATTTTGGCAGTATCATTCTGGTTTGTTGGTCGTTGGGCAGAAAAATTATGGCAAAAAAGAGAAGATAGTTTAGATACCTAATATCACGATATAAGTACCAAGCACGCACATTAAAAGGAAATGTTAAAGCCTACACCTCTGGAAGAAGTAATGTGTAGATTTAAATCATGTTTGAGGTACTTGCGTAATCTCGTAATAAAAACATCCATGCTGCGGCCATTAAAAAAGTCACTGTTACCCCAGACTTGCTGTAAGATTTCTTCCCTTGTCACAAGAGAACCATTGCGTTGACATAGAAACTGTAAGAGCTTCGCTTCTCTTTCTGTTAGTTTAAATTGTTCCAGTGGGTGAGTGAGGAGTAAACGCTGAGGGAAAAATTGATAACTACCAAGTGTAATTGATGTGATCTGATCATTTTTTTTATTACGCTTTAGGATATTTTGGATTCGTAATACTAATTCTTCTGGATCACAGGGTTTTGTAAGGTAATCGTCAGCGCCAATTTTTAAACCTGTTATTTTATCTATTTTTTGTTCTTTGGCGGTTAGGAAAATAAAAGGGACTTCAGGATAGTATTCTTTGATCTCCTGCGCTAATGTGAAACCGCTTTTAACGGGTAACATTACATCCAAAATTAACAGATCGTAAGGAAGTATATTTTCAGCAAGCAGTAATTCCGCTGGGCTTTGCATCCAGTGCACATCATATCCAGAAAGCTGTAAATAATGCTGCAACATAAATCCGAAATCAGCATCGTCTTCAATTAACAAAAGTTTATTCATGGGGAATTATAATATTAAAAGTAGTTCCTATATTGATTTTGCTAGTAACGTCTATTTTGCCTTGATGACGCCCTACAATCGTATTTACCAAATATAATCCTAGTCCTAAACCCTTGCTATCATGGATATTATTTTTTTGTATGCGGTAGAATTTCTCAAAGATATGAGGAATTTCCTTTAAAGCCATTCCTATCCCATTATCACGTACTTGGATTTCAAATAAATTTTTGTTAGTGGAAATTGATACACTCAGATGAGTAGCGCCATACTTGATGCTGTTATTCATAAGATTGACAATAATAGTCGTAAAATCGGATTCGTTAATTGGTATTTCGATCGTTGAAAACTCATTTATATCAAATTTTATCTGAGGATGAGCAAGTTTAAAATCAGCAAGTATCATCTTCACTTGATCAAACGTAATGGAGATGTCTGTATCTTTTTTGTCACTTTCATGCAAAGGTTGCAAAGTGTTTTCCAGACGTTCCACTTGACGTACCATAACGGCTAGAATGGTAGGGTCAGATTGTTTTTGAATTGTTTTTAAAGCTACTTTAAGCGTTGCAATGGGCGTTTTTAGTTCATGCGAAATATTGTCAACGGCATCATGCAACTGACTAATCTTTTTCTGTTGCTGTTTTAAATTCTGATATGTTCGATAAAATAAGAATAATAAAGCCAATAGAATCAATGTTGAATTGAAGAGTAGGAATGCTAACTCCTTAAAAACAATCCAGTTGATGTTGACCACCTCAAACGTTGATCTTCGAAGAACAAGAAAACTGTACTGTTTATCTTCCTGCTCAGCAGTGATTGTTGACTGTTCTTTCGTTAACTGTTTAACAGTTTTTTCAGTAGACCAGGTTCCAGAAGATAACTCCAATGGATGCGTCATTTCACCACTTGTTTTATAGACAATTATTGGCTTTTTGATCAGTTTTTCTTGAGCGTTTTGAAAGGTGATTTGTAGAATCTCTTTTTGTAATCTTACCTGAAAACCTAATGGGGAAAAAAGACTATCTACATAATGTGTCAACGCTTTCTCAGTTTTATTTACTTTATCAGCATAACTGCTTTCCAGCGTTGCAAGCGTAATTTTTTTCTGAGCTAGTTGTATGTAGTAAGAAGTTGCGTCTTGATTATTAAGGAGATCATTGTCGAATAGAGCGTCAGTCTCATCTATTTTTCCTAGTTTCTCTTTTGTTAGCGAATATATCTCCCTTTTCTTCAATTGAAAAGAATTCAAGAGCAAATAGGATTGAATGCCAATAAGGATAACAAAGAGGATCGTGAAAAAATAAATATAGTTTTTAGACTTAAGTTCCATATACAAATATAGGTTGCGATTTTGAATAAATGGAACCTTAACCTACCATTAACTCTTTATTAACCATCGCTCTCCACTACTTGAGGCAACTTTGTAGCAGCAATTTAATCAAGTATGAAGTATCTAATTATTCTATTATTATTACCTTTTCTTGGACAGGCTCAAGGGAAGCGTTTATCCGGTAGTGTGTGCGATCAAAACGAAATTCCTTTGAAAGGAGCAACTGTCATTTTATTGGACAGTATAAGTAAACCCATCCACACATTAAGTCTCGACACTGCCGGTAGGTTTGATTTTGTAATAGAAGACAACCTGCTATATCGTATAGCAATATCCCATTTAAATTATCAGAGCCGAGAATTGAATTTTCGATCAGATACCTTACAAGTTCCATTATTAATAAAGTTAAGTCCTAATGAGTCGAAACTGGAAGAAGCGCAAGTAACCGGTAAAAGACCAAGGGGTACTCGAAAAATTGATCGTTTAGAGTTTAATGTGCAAGGAAGTAATCTATCTGGATTGAACAGTTGGGATATTTTAAAACGGACACCTATGGTTATGGTAAGTGGAAGTAGTATAGCTGTACGTGGAGACAAAAAAGTAGTAGTCATGATTAATGAAAGAAAACTGATGATGAGCGGGGAAGAACTAAAAACGTTACTTGAAAATACAGCAGGATCTGATGTTCAATCTATTGAAGTCATTACAAGTCCACCTGCAAAATATGAAGCGGAGGGAAGTACTATTATTAATATAAAACTCAATAAATCGCAACTATTTGGGTACAGAGGTACGCTACTGGCATTGGCAGAGCAAAGTAATTATGGTAAGCAACTATTTGGACTGACCCAATACTATAAAAATGAAAAAGTTAATGTTCGCGCCACTTATAATTTTGGAAGAGGGACATATGCGCGCTATGGAACCGATTTTGTCTACTATCCGAATGATCAAACTTCCTGGGAAAGTGTTATGACCCGTATCGATAAAAATAATAGTCAAAACAGTTACGTGTTTTCCTTTGACTATACGCCCGATACAACCTGGAATATCGCCATAGGCTTGAATGGGTATTATGGACCAAAATCAACTGGATTATATGAAGTGCCGACCTCCATTTACAATAAGGATGGGCTAATGGAGTCTTATTATTTGACGAACAACGATCATATAGAATCGCGTAAAACCAATAATTTTTATCTGCAGGTCAATAAAAAAATAAATTCCAACTGGAATGCAAATTGGTCTTCCTATTTTACAACAAATCGTAAATCTAATCTACAGGATGTATGGACAGATCTACAATTTAAGAATCAAGATCCTAAAAGTACGCGCTTTCTGAGTGACAATGCTACACAGAACCAATTATTCACAACACAGCTCGATCTTTCTGTAAATATGAATAATATTGCCATTGAGTTTGGAGGTAAGTTTAGTGCCGTGAAAACGAAAAGTACCTTAATGTTTTCAGATGATGCTTCAGGAAGTTTTGAGCCTCGATCAGATAAGAGTAATATTTTTGATTACGATGAACAGCAGGCGGCTGTATATGGATCAATAGCATATAAATGGCGAAAATGGAGCTGGAAAGGAGGTTTGCGTCTTGAAAATACGGCATTGGAAGGAGTCGTCTCAGAACCGGAAGACCGGAATAATCAAAATTATTGGGTACTCTTTCCAACCTTCTATGCTCAGTACCAAACAGATCAGGAATACCAATGGGGGTTTTCTTACGGTAAGCGTATCAGCAGACCTGCATATTCGTGGTTAAACCCGGCGAAGTCCTATTATAATCTTTTTTCTTATTTTCAGGGAGATCCGCGGTTGAAGGCTACAATTATTCATAATCTCAATATTACGTTAACGAAAAAAGATTGGAATGTAGATTTATTTTATCGATATGAGCAATGGCCGTCCATGGAGATTGCTATTCAAGATAATATAAATCATCAATTGATCTATCATTACACGAATATTCGAAACGGGCAGGGAGCAGGTGTAGATTTGGGTAAAAGTTTTCAATTATTGAAAAATTGGAGTTTAAACGCACAACTGGAAGGGATGTACAATGTCAATAATTATCAAGGTAGCGATATGCAATTGTATCGTAATCGAGTGTGGATGGCCAATGGAAATTTTAGTTCAATTTTCGTGCTGAATAAAGAAAGCGACTGGAACCTTGAGCTTGGAAACACCTTTGAGTCGCCTACCATACAGGGACCTTTTAAGATCACAGGTTATTCTAGTACCTATCTGATCACGAGCCGTAAGTTTTTTCGTAAACGGTTTGAAGTTAATCTTTCTTTTATGGATATTTTTAAATCGGAAAGACAAAGGGTATCTTCAAAATATGCGGATCAAAATAATTACTATAACGATTATCGAGATACACGCAAAGTCAATATAACATTACGTTATCATTTTGGCAATCAAAAGATAAAGAATAATTCCAGTATGCCTAAAAAGACGGAAGAGCAGGGAAGATTATAAGATTTAAGTATAAAGCGCCCTTTATTAAAAAAAAGGGGAATCTCCCCAAGTACAAAAAAACCAGATATCAATAGTTATCTGGTTTTTGTATGTTTTTATTTTACAATGCGTAAGTTCAGATTATGAGCTAAGCATTCCACTATTATTAATTGATTTTAAGTGAATAGGTGATATTGATACCACCTGCGGCAAGCATATCATGTACCGAACAGTATTTTTTGACCGCCAATTCTGCTGCCTTTTGAGCTTTAATTTCATCAATAGCACCTTTTAGATAAAAGCTAATATGGATATCTGTAAAGATATTTGGAATTTCCTCGCGGCGTTTTCCCTCAACCTCAACTTGTATATCTTCAATTTCCTGACGCTGTTTCGTCAAAATAGAAGAAAGATCAAATACACTACATGAGCCTAAAGCCATTAAGACTAATTCCATCGGACGAACTCCCTTACCTTCACCACCAATAGCTTCTGAACCATCAATATTTACTTTTACATTGGATAGTTCACTTGCTGCTTCAAAGTGAACTGCTTTATTTTGACGATTTAGTGTTACTTTCATGATTGAATCTCCTTGTATATACAAATTTAATGAAATTTGCTTTCATTAACAATATAATTGCGCTGACACGTAAATAACATGACTTGTTATTACTTTTTTCTTACAAAGCGGTTATATGCATAATAAGATATACTTATTACCCTAAATACATCTAATTGAGGATAAATATAAAAAAGGGTGATCATAATTATGATACACCCTTTTACCAAACCATTTATTAATATTTTTATGGAAGTTTCACACCTCTATAATCAGATATATTTAATCTTGGAACTTGAGCACCGTAAGTTTTATTGATGGCTTCAATAAATACATTTGCCATTAATGCATTTCCAATAGGCGTCAAATGTATTCCGTCCAACGAAAACCCATTTCCAGTGATATATTTCGCACTTACCGATAGACCATCGATGCGGATGCCATTTTTAACAGCTGTTAAAAATGCATTGACATCTGCGACAGCTAAGCCTTTAGACGCGGCGATCGATTTAATTGATTTATTGAAATCATTGACACGCGCTACAACTTCTGCCGCTTCTTTTGTATCTAAAACATATTTGTCCTCAACAGGATTGAGCGGATGTAATCCGTAAGGTATTTTGTTTGCATTTGGAACACCCAATAAACCTGCCGATGAAAAAGGGAGGACAAAGAAATCCTGATCCGTAGCAGCTCGCGGGCCCGTCTTAGTTGCGATGTAAATATCAGTCACTTTGGTTGTACTTGCGGCATTTACTGCCGCTAGAAGCGCCTGACGTGTTACTGTTGTAAAATAAGGCACGGATGTTACATCAGGGATCGTTGCTAACACACCTTTTTGCCCTTTTGCTGTTAATGTTGTTACATAATTATTCAATAGTGTATTGAACAGTGCCGTAGAGGTTAATGTTGTCGTTGGACCTTCATTAACAGCTCCATTTGTTGCATACCCCAATACATCATTATTTCCCAATGAAAATGTAAAGAACGTATGATTTTGTGACGTAGAATAAGTGAAATAATTCATTGTTGGTGGAGTGCCTTCTGGTAATAGACGTTCGAAGTACATATTTCCAGCTGCTGTTCCTATGCCAGGTGCAAAAGCCATATCCATACGCATACCCGGTACCCCTAAATTATTGATCGGATCAGTAAATTTTGTTAATAATTTTGGACTAGCTGAGCGGTAAGCTAATTTGTCTGTAACCTGTTCTGTTACTGGCTGGCCATTAACCAATGCTTTAAGACGAATATAGCCCGATCCATTGGACTGCTCCTCGCTAAAAAATGGAGATTTGAACTCGCCTCCGCCTACTTTTTGAAGTTGTTCTGAGATGAGCAATGGAAAAGCTACTTTTTGGCCATCAAGATATAGTCCACCATCAGCGAATCCTGCAGAAAGAGAATTTCCGATGGCAATATATTTACTAAAGTCAGCTTTTGTTCCTGCTGAAGGTGTGAATTCGTCGAGAGATGGTTTACATGCTGTGATACTCAGTATCGCCAATGCAACTCCTATATATAAATTTCTTCTGTTCATGATAATAACATTTTTAATATAAATGCTTAAAATTTGTACGTCAATCCAATACCTGGTGCGTAAATATTCGTCGTATACGTTCCTGATAAATGGCTGTCTACATTATTTGCTTCGCGAGGTAATATTCTCTGGTATGCAAAAGAGCCTGTTAGATCAAACTTCTGATTCATTTTGTATGTGAAACCGCCAGCAATCAGTACACGGTTGTTATCTGGAGTTTCTGGATAGACATAATCTTTACTCACAGGTGTTGCGATATAACCGCCACCGATACGGAGTTGCAATTTCTCTGATGGCAAGTATTCGATACCCGCTTTAATAGAACCTGCTTTTGTATAATTCTTAGGGGAATGCGTGTCAGGAGTATTTGCACCACTATAATCAAAGTTTAGTTCTTTATAAATATCGTAATTGATCACCGTTCCATCCACTGCCATTTTCACTTTGTCACTGATCGGGAATGTTACACCGACAGCAAAAGTAGATGGGAGAGGAAGTTCAGCACTAAATTTACTATCTGGTGGAAATGTTCCTTGCGCCGCTTCAGGTACTGTGAATTTAGCATCTCCATCTTTTAATTTCGTAACAACTTTAGATCGGTAGCTCATGGAAATGGCAAATTCTTCATTTAAGTTATAGTGAACACCAACATTATATCCTGTTCCAGTACCGGTTCCTTTTAATTCAGCCAACCCTGATGACCCATCTTGGAAATAAACGGGAACAGCACTTTGTAAATCCACTGTTCCAACGTTATACACAAAACCCCCACCGATGCTGAAGTTGTCCGTTAACTTGACACTTAGGGTAGGTTGGATGTATATGGCGCGTAACGATAAACTAACTAAGCTGTATTTACCCGTCCATTGAGTTCCCCAGTCTACTGCACCTCCATAAGGTGTATATATCCCTATCCCTGCTTTCCACCACGTATTTTTAGGCCCTACTGTAGCAAAAACAGAAAAAGGCGGCGTTATCTGATTTTTAGAATGATCAACGACGGAACTTCCTGTTGCTTGAAAAGCAGATTTAAACATAACACCATTTCCGTTTACAGAAACCGCATTGTGGCTCATTTTTGAAAGTGCTCCTGGGCTATAAAAGATGGAAGATTCATCTATAAAGTAGGCAGAACCTGCACCACCCATACCGACAGATTTTGGACTCTGAAGATTGACTTGAGATCCCTGTGCTAAAAGTAAAGACGGCGATACACAAAGCAAGGTAATTAGTAACTTCTTCATATACATCAAATTTGGTTTATCGTTTGTGTTTGAATTACAATGCTAACATAGTAAATTTTTGTGGCTTTTCGATATTATTTTGGCGAAAATTGATAAATATTTATTTTGAAAGAATGTGTATTAATAAATGTGATTTTTGTAGTAACATTAACAGGAAATCATTAAATTGCTAAAAAAAATAATTATGGCAACAGTAGCATTCAAAGGTGGGGCAGTCAATACGGTTGGAAATTTACCGGCAGTAGGAAGTCAAGCTCCAGATTTTAAATTGACAGCAGGTGATTTATCTGATAAATCATTAGCAGATTATAAAGGAAAGAAAGTAGTTTTAAATATTTTCCCAAGTGTAGATACAGGTACCTGTGCAGCATCTGTTCGTGCTTTTAATAAAGCAGCATCAGGATTAGAAGATACTGTAGTATTGTGTATTTCTAAAGATTTACCATTTGCTCAAGGACGTTTTTGTGCAGCGGAAGGTTTGAATAATGTAGTTACATTGTCGGAATATAAAGACAGTAATTTTTCAGATGCATATCAATTGCGTTTTTCCGATGGCCCTTTAGCGGGTTTATTGAGCCGTGTAGTCATTACATTGGATGAAAACGGTAAAGTTTTATATGAAGAGCAAGTTGCGGAAGTAACAGAAGAGCCAAATTACGAAGCTGCATTGACATCTTTGAAATAAGCAGATCAATAAATAAAAAAATAGCGCCATCTTCAAGAAGATGGCGCTATTTTTTTATCTTGTTTTTTCTAATGCCTGTAAGATATCTTGGATAATATCTTCTTGATCCTCTAGACCAACAGATAGGCGTACACTACCCGGTTGAATACCAAGGTTTAAGCGTTCATCTTCTGTTAATTTTGAATGTGTTGTAGAAGCAGGATGGGTAGCGATTGATCTTGCATCCCCTAAATTAGAAGTATATAAAATCATATTTAATTCGTCTAAGAAACGGAAAGCTCGCTCTTTTCCACCTTTAACAACAAAAGTGACGATACCACCACCGGCCTTCATCTGTTTTTTTGCAAGCTCATATTGCGGATGGGAAGGAAGAAATGGATATTTAACATCTTCAATTTCTTCGTTTGTTTCCAAAACCGTTGCTAATGCTAATGCATTGCTGCAATGTCTATCCATACGTAAGCCCAGTGTATCTAAGCTTTTAGAGATGACCCAAGCATTAAATGGTGACAAAGAAGGACCAGTATGGCGAATAAAGAACATTAATTTGTCAATCAATTCCTGTTTACCCACAACTAATCCACCGAGCACACGGCCTTGACCGTCCATATATTTTGTAGCAGAATGGATAGAGAGATCAAAGCCATACTTTAACGGTTTTTGCAAATAAGGTGTTGCAAAGCAATTGTCAATGGCTAAAATAATATTTGGATATTTCTTCTTTAAAGAACCTAACCATTCCAGATCTACTAATTCCAAACCAGGATTAGAAGGTGATTCCAGGAAAATAATTTTTGTATTCGGCTGAATCGCTTTTTCCCATTCTTCGGGATCGACCGCATCAACATACGTGGTTGTTACTCCCCAACGAGGGAATAGTTGCGTAAATAATTGATGAGTTGAACCAAAAATAGCGCGTGACGAAACAATATGGTCACCACTTTCAACAATACCTGCAAAAGAGGCAAAGACTGCTGCCATACCCGAAGAGAAGGACAGCCCAGCTTCTGCTTCCTCTAGGATACAAACTTTGTTAATAAGCTCTGAAGTATTTGGATTGGCATAGCGGGAGTATATCATTCCTTGCTCTTCATCAGCAAAAATGGCTCTTCCCTGTTCTGCACTATCAAAGATAAAACTAGAAGTAAGATATAGGGGCACCGAATGCTCACGTGTTGCAGAACGATCGGCTTGTTCGCGGATGATTTTAGATTGATCTTTGTTCATGATGAGGTAAAGGTACAAGTTGTAAATTTTATTTTTTGTATTTTATCAAATAATTTTGTGTAAAATATAATCATTAGAACAACTTAAGTTTTGAAAATTTATACGATCCCAATCTCAAATAACAGCCTATCATACAGTTAAATCGATTGTAATGCGATTCATTTAGTTTTGTCAATATTGATTCGATTCTGAATAAGTACTATTAAAAAGCTAGGATAAGTGTGGTATAGGTAGATGTGAAGCTTTAAATTTTGATAATTATCATAGTTTATGATGTATTGCGAAGGTATAAAAAGAGCGGAAGTGTATGGGTACATTTCCGCTCTTTTTATTATTGCCGAATGATTTTTTATTTTTGAGGCATATGTTTCGCCATTTCATCCATAGAGAATCCTAATCCTTTAGCAACTCCTAGTCCTAAATTCATGTCGGCTCTAAACCAATGGCACAGTTGTCGCATAACAATTTCATCTCGTTTTGGTCCTTCAATTCCGGACATAGCACCTACTATATTTTGAATGAGATGTTCTTTCTGTCCAGCATCCAATAAACGGTATAAATCACCTGGCTGGGTATAATGATCATCCTCACCAGGAGCGTTGCGGTCATAATTATCAGCCACTAGGCTATCTACTTGCAATGCAGGTTCCTTGTAGGATTGGTCTTCGTAATGACCATCAAAACTATTTGGATAATAATTTGGAGCTGCCCCTTGATTCCCATTGACAGTCATCTGACCATCACGTTGATAATTATTAGTCATAAAAGGACATCTGTTCACAGGAATCTGTTCATAATTTCCCCCTAGACGATAACGTTGAGCATCAGGGTAAGATAATATACGTCCCTGTAGCATTTTATCTGGTGAGAATCCAATTCCATCTACAATATGTGCCGGAGCAAAAGCCACTTGTTCTACATGAGCGAAGTAATTATCTGGGTTTTGATTTAATTCCATTTCACCAACCTCGATGAGAGGATATTCTTTCTGTGACCATACTTTTGTTAAGTCAAATGGATTCCAACGGAACGTTTTAGTCTCCGATTCTGTCATGACTTGGATATAAAGCTTCCATTTCGGAAAATCACCCTTCGCAATAGCTGTATGTAAATCACGTTGTGCATAATCCATATCTTTAGCGCGCATTTCATCAGCTTCTGCACCTGTCAAATTTTTTATTCCTTGTTGTGTTCTGAAGTGGTATTTGATATAGACACGTTCATTTTGCGCGTTGATCATAGAGTACGTATGACTTCCATAACCGTGCATATGTCTGAATCCAAATGGCGTTCCACGATCGGACATCAAAGTCGTTACTTGGTGCAATGATTCGGGATTGAGTGACCAGAAGTCCCAGACCATGGTTGCCGATTTACAGTTAGTATGAGGATCTCTCTTTTGAGTGTGAATAAAATCAGGAAATTTTTTAGCATCCTTGATAAAGAAGACAGGCGTGTTATTACCGACCAGGTCGTAGTTTCCATCTTCGGTATAAAATTTAACAGCAAATCCGCGTGGATCACGTTCGGAATCTGCCGAACCTCTTTCTCCTCCGACAGTTGAAAAGCGAATGAATAATTTTGTTTGCTTTCCAATACCATTAAAGAGTTTTGCTCTTGTGTATTTCGAAATATCATTGGTTACCGTGAAGGTACCATAGGCACCAGAACCCTTAGCATGTACAATACGTTCCGGAATACGTTCTCGGTTGAAATGAGCCAGTTTTTCATGGAGGAAATAATCTTGTAATAGCACCGGACCTCTTGGGCCAATTGTCATCGTGTCTTCGTAGTTTACAACAGGAGCGCCCGATGCTGTTGTAATTTTTTTGTTTCTATTGTCTTCCATTTTTAAAAAATTTATGAGTTTTCCCCTATTGTTCTACAACAAATTTAAATGAAATGAATGAGCTTATCTTATTGATAATCTTGATGCCTTATCAAGATTAGTGATGACTATTTTGTATATGTAATATAAATATAATCAATCGATTGCTTGAGGAAAATGATTTTGTTAGATTTTTAATACCCTAAAATTAAACTATATTTAAACCTTAAAACCTTTATCTAATTATATGTTTACTTTTCTATTCTCTAGTCTTCTCTGGGTAAATGGTAGTTTTTTGCTATCTGAACCGGTAAATCCACCAAAACCTTATGGAGCACTTCCTTCCGAACGGCAGTTGAAATGGCATGAAATGGATATGTATTGTTTAATACATTATACACCAACTACCTTCCAAAATAAGGAGTGGGGATATGGTGACGCAGATCCTGCTATCTTTAATCCTACAAATTTTGATGCTAATCAAATTGCTAAGGCAGCGGCTTCTGGGGGCTTTAAAGGGCTCATCTCTGTTGCAAAACATCATGATGGCTTTTGTTTATGGCCAACAGCCACGACAACTTATAGTGTAGCGTCATCTCCCTGGAAACAAGGAAAAGGGGATATGGTTAAAGATTTTATGACTGCGACGCATGCAAACAACATGAAATTTGGTGTTTATCTTTCTGCTTGGGATCGAAATGATACCAGATATGGAACAGCCGCTTATGCTGATGCATACCGGGCGCAATTGACTGAGTTAATGTCTAATTATGGTGAATTGTTTACCTCTTGGCATGATGGCGCCAATGGTGGAGATGGTTATTATGGAGGTTTAAAAGAGAAAAGGACGATTGACCGCAACACCTATTATGCGTGGGAGGAGAAAACTTGGCCAATCGTTCGTAAACTGCAACCGATGGCCATGATTTTTAGTGATGTTGGTCCAGATATGCGTTGGGTAGGAAATGAAAGTGGATTTGCGGGAGAAACCTCATGGGCTACTTTTACGCCGGAAGGCCTAGATGGGAAAAAAGCAGTTCCTGGATTGGTAAATGAAAAAACACTGACTTCAGGAGTCAGAAATGGGAAATACTGGATTCCTGCGGAATGTGATGTACCACAACGACCAGGGTGGTTTTATCATGCCGAGCAGAATGCGAAAGTCAAAACACCAACTGAACTGTTTGAAATTTATCTGAAATCTGTAGGTCGTGGTGCAAATATGAATCTTGGATTGGCACCCATGCCATCAGGACAACTGCATGAAAACGATGTGAAATCACTTGAAGCTTTTGGAAGAAAGGTGAAAAAAACGTTTGAAAATAATTTAGCAAAAGATGCGCAGATTACTGCATCAACTACTCGCGATCATGAAACTGGAGAATACGGTACGAAATACATTATTGATAATGATCGCTATAGCTATTGGGCAACCAATGATGATGAGCATCAAGCTGCTCTGGATATTAAATTGAAATCAGTGCAAACATTTGATATTATCCAGATTAGAGAAAATATAAAATTGGGTCAGCGTTTGGATAGTGTTTTAGTTGAGCAAAAAGTGAATGGGCAATGGACCTTGCTCACTAAAGCTACCAGTATCGGAGCAAATCGATTAATGAAACTGGCGAAGCCCATTACAACGGATGAACTACGAATTCAATTATTTGCACCTGTAGCGATTACAGTAAGTGATTTTGGTTTATTTAAAGAATTTGATGAACCTTTTGAATTTGAGGATACCGGATTCAAAAAATTAAGTGCAAGGCAGTTTACGGCAGCAGCTTTTACGGAATCGGCAAAAGCAATTGATAATAATGCGGAAACTTTTGCAACAGTCACTGCTTATGAAAAAGGATTTGTTTTTGAATTGAAAGAAGCGATTAACGGGTTTGGATACTTGCCTCGTCAAGATGGTAAAACAATCGGTACAGCTACGAAGTATAAAATTTATAGCAGTCAAAATAAACAGCAGTGGGAACTTTTGAAGGAAGGTGAATTCTCAAATATCAAAGCAAATCCGATTTTACAGCAAATCATTTTTGACGATGTTGTAAAAGTAAAATACATCAAATTTGTTCCAACGGAAACGTTAACCAAAAATGTATTCACAGTAGCATCCTTTGAATTATATTCTAAGTAAGAAATGAAAGGTATAACAAAATCAACATTATTTGCGCTGGCAGCCATCACTTGCTTACAGGCACAAGCGCAAAAAAGAGACGCTTTAACCATGTGGTATGACAAACCTGCCAACCGCTGGGAAGAAACGCTTCCTTTAGGCAATGGGTTAATCGGAATGATGCCTGATGGGGGTATTCAGTCTGAATCATTGGTATTAAATGAAATTTCCATGTGGTCGGGCTCTGCCGAAGACCCAAATAATTATAACGCATATAAGAGTGTTAGTGAAATTCAGAAGTTATTGATAGCTGGAAAGAACAAAGAAGCAGAAGAACTGGTCAATAAAAATTTTGTCTGTAATGGGCAAGGATCTGCTTTCGGAACCGGGGCCAATGCACCATTCGGTTGTTATCAGAATTTTGGATTTCTAAAATTCAATTTTAAACTAAGTGCTGAAGGTGTTTCAAATTATGAAAGATCCTTAAATATTGGCAATGCAACCGCGCAGACTTCCTTTACTGTAGGAGGAGTGGATTATAAGAGGACTTATTACACCTCTTTTGATCAAAATGTAGGCGTTGTACACTTAACTGCTTCAAAGAAAAAAAGTATCAGTTTTGCTATTGCCTTAGAAAGAGCTGAAAATATTGATTCTTATCAAGTTAAAAATGGAGAGATTATTTTGCAGGGTTCTTTGCCAGACGGTAAAGGAGGCAAAAACTTACATTTTGCGAGTAAAGTGAAGATCAGATTTAAGGGTGGAAAATTAACAGATGACGGTAAGCAGTTGATCTTAACAGACGCTGACGAAGCTACTGTTCTTTTTGCAGCAAGTACGAATTATTACGGAACTAATCCTCAAGAGGTAATCAGTCAGGATATCGCCGCAGCTGAAAAAATAGCGGAAGAAAAACGCTATAGCAATCATAAAAAAGCATTTGCAAAGAAATTTGATCGTGTTGCTTTAACCATTGCAGATGATCAGTCAAAAGTTAATGTTCCGACTGGAAAACGTTTACAGCAATTTTTTGAAAATCCAGCCTTAGATAATGGATTGGCTGCATTATATTTTCAATTTGGACGCTACTTGAGTATTTCAAGCACTGCTCCGGAACACAAAAATGCATTACCTCCAAATTTGCAGGGGTTATGGGCACATCAGATTCAAACACCTTGGAATGGGGATTATCACTTAAACATCAATGCGCAAATGAATCACTGGGGAGTGGAAGTGAGTAATCTATCGGAATACCATAATCCTTTTATTGCCCTGATCAAGCGCATTGCAAAGACAGGTGAAAAAACGGCTAAAGCTTATTACAATGCACCAGGATGGGTTGTTTATATGATGACAAATGTTTGGGGTTACTCTGCTCCAGGAGAAAATGCATCTTGGGGTTCAAGCACAGCTTCAGGATGGTTATGTAATCACCTGTGGGAGCATTATCAATTTACTCAGGATAAAGCCTATTTAAAAGAAGTTTATCCTGTATTGAAAGGAGCAGCAGAGTTTTACGATTATATTTTGGTTAAAGATCCTAAGACAGGCTGGTTGGTTACTTCACCTTCAGTTTCTCCAGAAAATGGATTTCGTCTTCCAAATGGTGAAGTTGCTTCAGTAGTGATGGGACCTACGATTGATAACCAGATTGTTAGAGAACTTTATGGGAACTTGATTCAGGCGGATAGTCTTTTGCAATTAAACGATCCTTTTATTCAAAAGTTAAAAGATAAGTTGACTCAGATCCCACCAGCAGTAGTGGTTAGTAAAAGCGGGCGTGTGCAAGAATGGTTGGAAGATTATACTGAAATAGAACCAAAACATAGACACGTCTCCCATTTGTATGGTTTATATCCGGCTCATTTCATTTCACCACAACAAAATAAAGAGTGGGCAGAGGCCGCGCGTAAAACATTAGAGGTAAGAGGAGATGAGGGTACAGGCTGGTCTCGGGCATGGAAGATTCTTTTCTGGGCAAGGTTGCAAGATGGTGACCATTCTTTAGAAATTTTAAGACAATTGCTCAAACCAGCTTTTGTGAATGAAACGACCTACCAAGGAGTCGGAGCAGGTACTTACCCTAATCTATTCTGTGCACATCCGCCGTTTCAGATAGATGGTAATTTTGGCGGTTCTGCCGGAATTGCGGAAATGCTTCTTCAAAGCCATTCCGGATTTATTCACCTGCTGCCGGCATTGCCAAAAGCATGGAAAGATGGCGCCGTAAAAGGATTGAAAGCTAGAGGAAATTATACGGTTGATATGACTTGGAAGAATGGACAAATCACCGATTATAAAATAACGGGACCAAATAAAACTGTTGTTAAAGTATTAAATGGATCGACATACGAAAATTATAAAATAAAATAATTTATAAATAAAATTCTGTAAATTGGTTGTAAATTCATGATGAGTTTACAACCAATTTTTTTATGAACCAACCACTTTACTATTGTCTGATATGTTTCGTCTTTTTTATAAGTTCATGTCAGTCCAATTCAGAAAAAAAGCAGGAGAAAAAAGGAACACCAATTGTCTATAAAATTACGGGGTCTTTAAATCCCGAAGTAAATGGTACCGTTTATTTGCAAGATCACGATAATTCCATCCAACAGTTTCATAGAGCTAAAGTAGAACAAGGTAAGTTCGTTTTAGAAGGCGAGTTGGTCATTGATGCATTTTACGATCTAATCATCAAGTCCGATTCGGGAGCTGTGAAAACCTTTAGTTATAGTACGCCCCTTTATGTAGAGGGCGATGCTGATTATGATGTTGCTATTAAGGAAAATGGTGATCATTTTGTTATTGAGGTAAAAACAAATTCATTGACAACAAATGAACTGATAGCATTCAATAAAAACAAAGAACAAGTACAGCTCGAATTAGATGAACAGCTTGCCAAATACAGCGTCGAAACTGCTGCTTTAAATGCTAAGCTCATGACCTTTAGCCGAGGACAAGAGTCTGTCTATAATCAAACTATAGATAGACTTGAAGAAATATCAAAACAGTCGAATGAAATTCGGGCCAGAAAAGATGATAAAAGATTTTACGAAAAATATGTTTTGAATAGCAAGCAAAAAGCATCATTTCTGATTCCCTATTCCTTTAAGTACATCAGCCTGAATAAGGAGAATTATAAAGATTATGATCAAATTTTAGCACGTTTAGATCCTGCGATTCAGAAACACCCACTTGTTAAAGCAGCTGTTGCAAAAGTAGATGAAGTCAAGAATTATTATGATAATATGCCGGTTTTTCCGGCTATTACTCCTCGTAATCTAAAAGGTGATTCTTTGAAGTTTGACCAGCTAGTAGATAAGAAAATGATAATTGTTGCGGTTTGGTCAAGTAAAGGCAAGAATTCAAAAATGGATTTACCGGTTTTAGTACGCAAAGAAGCCGAATTGAAAAAAATGGGGGTTGAAGTTGTGTATTTGACCGATGATGAAGATTATGAACGTTGGAGGGCAAGCAATCGACAAATCGGATTAGGAATGAACAGCTATTTGTTAAACGTAACCGATCGTGATTTTATCGAAAATAGCTATAATGTTATTGGAACCCCACGGTATTTATGGCTGGATCCAAAATCAAGAACTGTTATTGAACTGGCAGGTGCAGATCCAACGTTACCAAATTTTATTAAAAATGTCAAGAATAAATTATAATACAATTTACGTTTATTGTCCGCTATAATGTTTAAATTTGAATAATTAAACAATATCTGTTTTTTTGTAGCTATTTGTAAGAATGAAAATTGTTCAGTTTACCGTTCCTGTTCCCAATCAAGGTTCCGTTTGTGTACAAGAAGATCTGTTGGTTGAATTTTACAGCAACTATCATCGACATAAAGAAATCCAGCTGACATACATTCTAAAGGGGGAAGGTACTTTTTTGATTGGCAATTTTACACATCAATTCAAACAAGATGAAATTTATATTGTAGATGCCGATGAACCGCATATGTTTCAACGATCTGAGCTAGTTCCTGATCCTGATTTAAAAGAGCAGATCCATGCGATTCATATATTCTTTGATTATGCCCGGTTTAAAGATTTCTTACAATTGCCGGAATTGACAGAAGTCCGTTCATTTCTAGAAAATATCAATGTAAGTAAAAAACTGGACGCTGCTTCAAATCCAGGGATCAAACGTAAGTTTTTACAGATTAATGAGACGGATGGGTTAGATCGTTTAACGGCATTTATGGGGCTTGTCGATTATTTAGCTGAAAAAGTAGATCTATGGACTTCACTTTATACAGGAATTCCTCAAAAAAAGTATTCTGACGCAGAAGGGATTCGTATAAATGATATTTTTCAGTATACATTTAAACATTTTGAGAAAAAGATAGCCTTGGAAGATATCGCGGCAATTGCCCACATGACACCGCATGCCTTCTGTAAATACTTTAAAAAACACACCCGAAAAACTTATATTACTTTCCTCAATGAAATTCGCATTGAGCAAGCTTGTAAAATGCTGATACATGGTCTTTCTGAAAATGTATCGGATATCGCTTTTAAAACCGGCTTTAATAATGTGGTGAATTTTAATCGTGTATTTAAAAAAATCACGAAGGTATCTCCCAGTGAATACCTGATGCAGCACAAAATTAAAGACATGAACTAATACCTAATCAATACCTATCGTAATGAATATCAGATTACAGCATTTCCTTTTTAGTTTTATATTTTTATTTCTCCTGTTTCCCAATTGTTTTGCACAGCGTTATGCGATCGATACGTTACAATATCAAGGTACTGATCAAAAGGTTGTTAATCTTGTGATCCTGGGCGATGGTTATACACAGGCGCAGTTGCTGGATTTTGAAGAAGATGCCAAACGTTTCACTGATTACTTTTTTCAAACAGAACCCTTTCGTCAGTACAGTAATTACTTTAATGTATTTGCGATTAAAACACCGTCTTTAGAATGTGGAGCTGTACATGCTTGTACTGCCAGTGACTGTGTACACGGCAATACGGATTTGAGTCAATATCCAACCCGCTTTAATAAGTTTACAAAAAAATATCCAGTTCCTATTGCATCACCTAATACCATCTTTGGAAGCAGTTTCGATAACGGAGGACTGCACCGACTGGTGGTACCACAAAAGTATCAGGTTATCGAGCAGGTATTAAAGGAGCATATTCCCAATTATACACAAGTTGTGATTTTGGTAAATTCTCCCTTTTACGGTGGTTCAGGTGGTAAGTATGCGACAGCAACCGTTAACTTTATGAGTAATGATATTGCTGTTCATGAGATCGGTCATTCTTTCTCTATTTTAGCCGACGAATATTGGGCAGGTAATCAATATGCAATTGAAGGTCCTAATCGTAGTCAGGAGTCTGATCCGACAAAGGTTCCATGGAAGCATTGGGTCGGGACACAAGGTGTTGGTGTATATTCATACGGAGGATCAGGATCAAAGTCGACTTGGTTTAGACCGCATGAATTTTGTAAAATGCAATACTTGGTGGCTCCTTTTTGTGCTGTTTGTCAAGAAGTTTTTGTAGAGACCATACATCATAAGACGAATCCAATTGTAGCGACCTTCCCAGTAGCGAGTAAATCTGTAGATGCAGGTAGTATGTCTGTCTTCTCTTTAAAATTGCTGAAACCATCTCCCAATACACTTGACGTGAAATGGTACCTCAATAATCATCTAATTGATCAGAATATTGACTCTATTTATTTGAATATAGGTATGCTTGAGTTGGGGGTAAATCAATTAAAAGCGATTGTGAAAGACACAACTTCATTAGTTCGTAACGATTCCCATCAACAGCATGTTTATGAGACGGTATGGTCTATTAACAATAAAATGGACCGCGCACTCGCAATGCCACTTTCAAACTGGGGCGACACACTTGAGACCTGCTATAATGGAGGACAAGTACTGTCCGTAAAGAATGCAAGTCGTGGATTAACATACAATTGGTATAGCGAACACCAATTAACAGTTCCTTTCGCTACTGGATCGAATGTGAGCGTGAATGATATCAATAAATCTACCGTTTATTTCGTGGAAAGTGTTTGGAAAGACAAAAAATCTACTAAAAACAAAGTTTTGGTTAAAGTTTTTGACAAAGTTGAAAAACCAAAAGGTGCGAAAGTACGATTCGATAAGAAATTGAATAAAATTCGTGTTACTTTGAACGAAAAGATTGATGATCGTTACAATTACTTGTGGTGTAACGAAAATGGTACATCATTATATGAATGGGATGAGTTTAATGGCGAATATGTTTCTCCAAAAGGAAATAACAATGAATTACTGTTAAATAAATCGAATTCAAATTCAAAAATATATGTGGTAAAAGTTAATAAAACAACAACGTGCCGTAGTGAAAAGTTAGAGATTTTAATTTCAAAGTTTTAATACTTTACTTAAGTAGGTATCTTTAAGGTTATTTATATATTATAAACCATAGATATTTTATGAAAAAGAATGTTAAATTTAATTTTAACATATTTTCTCTCGTATTCATCTTTTTATTAGCCGTTGCTTCATCATGTCAAAAGAACAAGAAAATTTCAGATGAATTAGACGAAAATGTGTTCTCAGTAAAGTTCAAAATTAAAGATTTTGAAAGTATTGTATCGCCGCTTCAAAAGGCAAATGGCGCTAGGAAATTAGTTTCTTCAAAAGCTTCTGTTAATTCTAAGGAAGAAACTTTATTTAAATGGGACTTCGATCTAGGAAATGCAGATCCTATTATTGCATTTAATCCGTTACCTGTTATTGATTATAATAATGGGAAAGTTGATTACGGTTTTACCGCAGGATGGCCTACTACAGGCAAATCAATTAGTTTTAGAGGGGTGGAGTCAATCCTTTTTAAACTTCCCGCACAGCAGATCGAATTGCTCAGTAATCTGAGTCTAGATGTGAATAGTTCGGGGACAGGTCCACGTGCCTTATTGATCGATTATTCGACCGATAAGGGTTCAAACTTTTCGAAATTGTCGGATACGATTCACTATCCACTGGATTTAACAAGCACCGGTATATCAAAGCTCCCAATCTCTCAATCTCTGAATGCGATACCGGTTATGGGTAAAGAGGCCGTTTGGATACGTATACGTCTGTATTCAGGTAAACGTCCGCCTGGAAGTATTTATAATCCGACCAGCAGTACATTTAAACTTGATAATGTTTTGATTACTGGAGTTGTGAACGATACAGCATTACAAAACAAATTATATTATCATATTTATAATGCTTCAGGTAATGAACTGGTCAAACAGGGCGGTATCTCAGCAGAGGAAACTTTTGCAGTTGATCTGCCATTGGGGACATATTATTTGAGTGTACTGACAAAAAATTCCAATAGTCCTATCGTGTTTGCTAATAGTACCAATCGCAATGGATTTTATATCAGTAATTCATTTATGGAGAAGGAAGCCGAGATTTATGCCGTTCGAGATACCTTTGAGGTTAAACAGTCTATAGAAAGGACATTGCTATTAAAACGTTTATACAGTGAGGTGAAAGTAGAGTTTACCGATATAGTTGATTTAAGTCATATTGATAGTATCCGAATACAGCAAAAGCATCCCGGCTTTTATTATTATCCCTTTAGTAACAGCAGCAACAGTCAGTTGGATGCGACTTTCTTGAAGATCGAACCCAATTTTACAGAGAATAATAAAAGTTTCTTTTTTAATCAATTTATGGGGTTTCATGATACAAATAAAACGATCAAGTATGAACTCACCGTTTACGAAAAGGGATCTGTTATTCGATCATTTGAATTAAAAAGTGAAGTTAAGAATAATATGCAGGTTCTTTTTAAGGGCTTATTATTAGAAGAAATCAATCCTGGACAAGGATTTATAATACGAAAGAATGAAAAATGGGATGGAAACGTCGATGTTGATTTTTAAAGTTAAACATCGACAACCTACGTTATTTAATTAAATTTCGAAACAAAAAAAGAGCTTGCTGTTCAACAGCAAGCTTTTTTTTTATTTATTTAAGAGATTACAATACTTTTTTCAAAAGTGTGTTCCAACCAACTAGATCGGCAACAAATTTCTCTAAGTCTGCAATTGCTACACGTTCCTGTTGCATGGAGTCACGGTGACGGATCGTAACCATATTGTCTTCTAATGACTGATGGTCTACAGTGATACAGATTGGCGTACCGATTGCATCTTGACGACGGTATCGTTTACCAATTGAATCTTTTTCATCATACTGTACATTGTAATCCAATTTTAATACAGCCATAATCTCACGTGCTTTTTCTGGAAGACCGTCTTTTTTTGTTAAAGGTAAGATGGCAGCTTTAACAGGTGCAATTGCAGGAGGGAACTTCAATACGACACGTGAATCTTGCTTTTCAGGTGTTGAAAGATCTTCTTGAACCAATGAATTACATAGAACTGTTAAGAACAGACGATCTAAACCGATAGAAGTTTCGACTACGTAAGGGATATAGTTTTGATTGATCTCTGTATCAAAATATTGCATTTTTTTACCAGAGAACTCTTGGTGTTGTTTTAAATCAAAATCAGTTCTGGAGTGGATACCTTCAACCTCTTTAAATCCAAATGGGAAGTTGAATTCAATATCTACTGCCGCATTCGCATAATGAGCTAATTTATCGTGATTGTGGTAACGGTAGTTATCAGGGTTGAAACCTAAAGCTAAATGCCATTTAAGACGGGTTTCTTTCCATTTATTGTACCATTCCATTTCTGTACCTGGACGAACAAAAAATTGTAATTCCATTTGTTCAAATTCACGCATACGCATAATGAATTGACGAGCAATAACTTCGTTACGGAATGCTTTACCAATTTGAGCAATTCCGAAAGGAATTTTCATGCGGCCAGTTTTTTGAACATTTAAGAAGTTAACAAAAATACCTTGAGCAGTTTCGGGACGTAAGTATACCTGTTCAGCACCATCTGCCATAGCACCCATTTGGGTAGCAAACATCAAGTTGAACTGACGTACATCAGTCCAGTTTTTAGTTCCAGAAACAGGACAAACGATATTGTGATCTTCAATAATAGTTTTTAAACCAGCAAGATCATCAGCATTCAAGGCAACGTTCAATGCTTCTAATAGCGCAGCCGCTTTATCAGTTTTACCATCAGCTTCGTAACGCGCTATTTTATCTTCGATCAATTGATCTGCACGGTAACGTTTCTTAGAATCTTTGTTGTCGATCATTGGATCATTAAACCCGTCCACGTGGCCTGAAGCTTTCCAGGTCGTTGGGTGCATAAAGATCGCAGCATCGATACCGACAATGTTTTCATGCAATTGCACCATGGATTTCCACCAATAGGTCTTTAAATTATTTTTTAATTCAGAACCTAATTGACCGTAATCATAGACAGCACTTAAGCCATCATATATTTCACTTGATTGGAATACAAAACCATATTCCTTTGAGTGGGATACTATACTTTTAAAGAAGTCGTCTGTTTGTTTGCTCATAAGTAGCAAATATAAATATTAGTATTTAGATTTTAGATAGTCGTACTTAGATAATGATAATCGTATGCAGACCATGTAAATAAATGCAAGTCTGCTAACTCTTTTATCATGATTCTAGTATTGTTAAGTATTATTTTATAAGATCGCGAATTTGTTGAGACGCATTCTTATTGTCCACCTTTTTAATGATGTGAGCAATATTTCCTTGTTCATCAATAACAAATGTTGTGCGTGCAGTTCCCATATACTTTTTACCGTACATGTTTTTTTCTACCCAAACACCATAATCATTGACAATTTTCTGATCTTCATCAACCAGTAATTGAAAGGGAAGTTCATGTTTGTTGATGAACTTTTGATGAGAAGCTTCTCCATCGATACTTACCCCGATAATTTCAAATCCATCTTTCTTTAAGGATTGGTAATTATCTCTAAAATTGCAAGCCTCTGTTGTGCAACCCGGTGTATTATCCTTTGGGTAGAAATATAAAATCACCTTCGTTCCAATAAAATCTGACAAAGAAATACTTTCTCCATTTTGGTTCTTAGCCGTTATTGCAGGCGCTTTCTGTCCTATTTCTAATGTAGCCATATGTGTTATTAATTAATCTAATGAACAAGATACTGATTATCTGGTGAAACTTGCTTCATAAACTCTGACATTATCTTTCCAGTCTTTGACCTCCAGCTTAAAGCTATGTTTTCCGGATCCTAAATTGGATTCGAAGTTATGCCAGATATGACGATTTTTTGGGTCATATTTCATCAGCACCCACTCGCCATCAATGTAAGCATTGAATGACTGTATACCGGATAGATTGTCAGAAATGGTAAAGTCAATTTGCTTTTGTGCACTGACATTTTTATTGTTAACGAGATTACGGGCTGTGATGGTTGGAGCTATCGTATCAACGGCTACATAAAAGTCGCCAAAACTGCGTACTGATGCTGTTACTAAACCATTTTCATATTTTCCACCCTGTGCACCACCATCTGTTGAAACGAGAAGAGCCTTACTGTACAGTTCTTTCGTCAGGTCGGCAGTTGGCCTAATACTTAATGTGTAAGAACCAAATACAGGCGTAAATTTATTATGGACGCGATGTAATTGGGAATAACCGTTGGCTGGTTTTTGCCCTTCACTATAAGTAAAGTTTAAATTGTCATATAGCGTATTTTTTGGTATGGTTACTTTAACATTGTCTGCTTGGTAAATGTTTTCCAGTAGGAAGTTGAAGTATTTACCAGCGTTTGACGGATTGTTTTTGACTACATAGTTTGTATTTCGTTGCACTTCGAAATTTATTTCTGTGGCATTGCCCTGAACATCTTTGACAACATAACGAACCTGATGTACTTGATCATCTTTAAGTTCCATAACACCGCTGTTGTCCAATTGTGCATAGATATCGATTGGATTTCCCGGTTGCTTAAAACTCTTTTGTACGCGTACATTTGATTTTTTCCAATAAGGATAATCGATATAGGAATGGATAGCGCGCGTCTTATCAAAAGGAATAGCTTCGAAAAGTACAGTACTGATATTTTTATTATCTAAAAATAATTCTATTGAATATACACCGTAAGTAAATGAGATTCCTTTACGTCTATCTACGGTATTGATTCCTAAACCAAATTTACCATTAACAGGAATCGGTGCACTACCTGCAAGACTATAATTACCATTGGCCAATGCTTTTACAGTCTGATGCCTACGGGGAGTATTTTCATCGAATATAGGATTATCCAGATCATATAGCGTTACACCTCGTATGATAGGCTTAATGCCATCTGGAAATGTAAGTCCAAAAAGCTGTGTGTTGAAGGGAAGCTGCTGCTTCGTATCGCGAATTTCAAAATGAAGATGTGGACCTGCAGATCCTCCTGTATTTCCTGAGTTTGCCAGAAGTTGTCCTTTCTTCAAATTGAACTGACCAGGTTTTAGAAACAGGTCGACGTCAAAACGCTTTTGTTTATACTGCTCTGCCTTTATAAAAGCATTGAGCTCATTATTGAAACTCTCTAAATGTAGGTATACAGAAGTATAACCATTGGGATGATCCAGGTAAACGGAGTTCCCTCCACCACCGATCTGTACACGGATACGCGAAACAAAACCGTCTGCAACGGCATATACAGGTATGTTTATTTTTTGTTGCGTCCGATAGTCATCACCGCCATGGAAATGTGTTGCTCTCAATTCTCCGAATGAACCCGAAGCTTGCGGAGCAATATCCATGGGCGGTCTAAAATAATTTTGCGGGTATTGACGATGTTTGATGATATCCTGTGCATGGAGTGTGTTGGAAACAAGCGCAAACATCCCGATTATTGCTGTTAATTTTTTCATAGACCTTACTTTATGGTGCAACAAAACATTTGTTTTTCACCAATAAAACCAACTAAAGTATCACCGATTACAACGGGACCAACCCCTGCAGGAGTACCTGTGTAAATAAGATCTCCCTTTCGTAAAGTAATGAACTTGGAGATATAAACGATCAAATCGTCATAAGAAAAAATCATATCTTTTGTATTTCCCTGCTGTACGGTCTCTTTGTTCTTTAGCAAGGAGAAATCAAGATTTTTAAGATCATCAATCTCTTCCTTTGGAATCAACGGGCTGATGACAGCTGAGCCATCAAAAGATTTTGCTAACTCCCAGGGAAGACCCTTCTCTTTGTGTTTTTGTTGTATGTCTCGCGCTGTGAAGTCAATACCGAGTCCGATGGCATCAAAATATGTGTTTGCGAATTTTTGACTTACATGTTTTCCTTCTTTACAGATGCGTAATACGATTTCCGCTTCGTAGTGAATATCGTTCGAAAACTCGGGATAATAAAAGTCTTTGTTATCCTTTAGTAAAGCGGTGTCGGGTTTCATGAATACAACAGGCTGTTGTGGGATGGGGTTGTTCAGTTCTTTAGCGTGGTCTACATAGTTGCGGCCTATAGCAATGACTTTCATCTTGATCTTTCTTAAAGTAAAGCACCTGGATACATGCGTTGATGGTGCGGAATATACAAACTTAGCAAATGTAGAAAGTAATTCAAATTGATTCGGATCAAATTAAGGAAGTGTTATTATTTAATAGGGATATAACAGGGGGTTAATAGGGGTATAATAGGGGGTTAATAGGGGTATAACCCTATTAACCCCCTATTAAAACTAACTAAACAATATACTATACCTATATTAATATATAATTTTGTATATATTTGGTATTGAGTAGGGTAAAAGCGATTTGAAAACCAAAAAATAAACTAATTAAACCAATGGCAATTCAAGAAAACGGTCCCAATGGACCTTTTAAAGGTAAAGTAGGGTCTGTATATGGCTATAAGCTCAATGGTCAAAATATTATTAGAGGTGCTCGAAATAAAAACAGGAAACCTCCAACCGAAGCTATGTTGATGAATCAGCAGAAGATGAAGGTTGCGAATAATTTTATTGGACCTATAAAAGCCATACTGCAATATGGCTATCGTCATCTTGCTCCAAAAGGAAGTAGGGTTGGTCCATTTCAGTTGGCACAACAACACATCTTAAAGGAAACGATGGAACTGGATGCCGATTGCCAATATTATGTCAATGTTGAAAAGGTTCTTGTCTTTAAAGGTCCGCTTTCTCCTCCCATAGGTTGTTCGGTTGAAAAGCATGGAAAGATGCTGCATATGAAGTGGACAGTTAATGCCGATTATAAGGATAAAATGTATAAAATGAGCTTTGCATTATTTAATACAAAGGGATTTATGCAGCTTGATATTGGTATCGCTGAGGTTAATCAAGGCTCTTGTACAGTACCATTAATTGGATCTTTTGACGAGAAAATCCCTATTCATATATATTTTGGAATATGGGATTCGTACCTTGATTTAAATTCCGATTCGGTGTATTGCGGTATAGTTGAGTAGGAATTGCTCTTTGGTTTGACTATTTTTAAAGCATGAAAGATTTAAAAGCCGTATTTTTTGATTTTGATGGAACATTGGTGGATTCTGAACGTTTTTATTTTGAAGCATGGAAGCCAATTCTTAAGTATCATTTTTCAATTGATTTAGATTTTGAGACTTGGATTCAACATTTTGCAGGACATACTTTAGCGCGTAATCTATTGACGATGAAAGAGCTCTGGGACGTAGAGGTAAAAGAAGAATTTATGTGGAAAACCACCAGGGAAAATTATGCGCAACAAGATATGCTGAGTATACCCTTAATGCCCCATGCAAGAGAATTGATTCATTTTTTGGTTGAACAGGATATTCAGATCGGATTAGTGACTTCTAATTTTAGGCCAACTGTAGATCGCATGTTGACACATTATGATTTACATGAGCATTTTTCCTGGTTTGTAACTCGTGAGGATGTTGTTAATCCTAAACCTAATCCATCTTGTTATGAAAAAGCATTACAGTTATCGGGCTTTAGTAAGGAAGAGGTCGTTGCTATAGAAGATACTGCAACAGGCGCAAGAGCGGCAATCGATGCCGGATTGAAGTGCATTGCTGTCACCAAACAAAAAGCTGAGCGTGATCGTCTGGATTTTGCAACCTACCTTTTTTCAGACTTAAAAGAGGTTAATGCTATCCTGAGGTAGATTTTTGCATTTTTGTTACAAAAAATTAATCGTTTTAGCTTTGTTATTTTTAATATTATCTTTAATATTACAGCAGTAAGAACACCTTATTATGATGAATCGAAGAACCCTTGTTAAGCAATTGTTTATTATTGCGGGAGGAATTGCTCTATTGCCATCTTGCCTTCGTGAACAAGGAGGGGCATCTATTGTGCTCCAAAATATTAAGTTATCTGCAACAGATGAAGATTTCCTAGCAAAATTAGCTGAAATACTGATCCCTAAGACAGACTCTCCTGGTGGATTAGAGCTGAACTTACATCTGTTTGTAATGAAAATGGTTGATGATTGTGAAAGTCCAGAAAACCAACAGGTATTTGTAAAGGGCATGCAGGCATTAAAGGACAATTCCGAATCGCAGACTCCAGAGGATCTTTTAACCTCGATAACAACTTTGGAAGGTCAAAAGGAGGGAGATGAAGTTGCTTTTTTAAAGATATTCAAAAATCGGGCTATTCAAGGATATTTAAATTCTGAATACGTGATGAAAAACAAGTTGATATACAAATTGATTCCTGGGCCTTATCAAGCTGCGGTAAAATTGAAAGCGTAAATGGCAAATATTAATATAGACAGTCAAAAAGATAGAACCTACGATGCAATTGTGATTGGATCGGGGATTAGCGGTGGTTGGTCTGCGAAAGAATTGTGTGAAAAGGGATTAAAAACTTTGGTATTGGAGCGTGGCCGTGATGTCAAGCATATCAAAGATTATCCGACAACCAATATGAATCCCTGGGAATTTGAACATCGTAATGAGATGCCTTATGCGATCAAAAAGGAGAATCCGATCGTTAGTAAATGTTATGCTTTTCATGAAGATGCTGCTCATTTTTTTGTAAAAGATAAAGAGCATCCTTATGTGCAGGACAAACCTTTTGATTGGATTCGTGGTTACCAGGTAGGTGGCAAATCGTTGTTATGGGCAAGACAGACACAGCGTTGGTCTGACTTTGATTTTGAAGGCCCAGCCCGCGATGGTTTTGCTGTTGATTGGCCGATTCGATATGCCGATTTAAAGCCATGGTACGATTATGTTGAAAAATTTGCTGGGATTGCAGGAGATAAGGATGGATTACCGGAATTGCCTGATGGCGAATTTTTACCGGGCTATCCACTTAATATGGTTGAAAAATATTTCAAACAATCTATTGCAGCTAAATATCCTGAGCGGAAAGTAATTTCGGCACGTTGTGCACATCTTTCGAAGCCTAATCAGATTCATTTTGATCAGGGACGTGTGCAGTGCCAAAACCGTACATTATGTCAGCGTGGCTGTCCTTTTGGAGGTTACTTTAGCTCCAATGCGGTGACATTGCCATGGGCAGCAAAAACGGGTAATATGACCTTGCGTCCTTTTTCAGTTGTACACTCTATTTTATATGATGAGCAGAAAGGAAAAGCTGTTGGCGTTCGTGTTATAGACACCAATACGAAGGAAGAAATCGATTTCTATGCGCGCGTTATTTTTGTTAATGCGGCGGCAATTAATACAAATTTGATTTTATTGAATTCTAAATCAAATCGTTTCCCGAATGGATTGGGTAATGACTCCGGTGTATTGGGCAAATATGTTGCTTTCCATAATTATAGTGCCCGGATTTATGCGGAGTATGAAGGATTGCAGGACTATACAACGGAAGGACGAAATCCTGCGGGCGGTGGTTATATTCCACGGTTTAGAAACTTGCATAAGCAGGAAACAGATTATCTCCGTGGATATGCCGCTGGTTTTGGTGCATATCGGGGTAAAGACAGTGACCGAAGCGGAGCAGGTGAATCGTTAAAAAATAACTTATTGAATCCAAAGCTTGGAAATTGGCAGGTTGGCTCTCACATGATGGGCGAAACTATACCAAAAGAGTCTGGACAGGTAACCTTGGATACAAAGAAAATGGATGATTGGGGAATTCCTCTACTCCATATTGCTGTCGATTACGATGATAACGATGCAAAGATGAAGAAGGATTATCTCGATACCATGGAGGATATGTTCCAGACTGCTGGGTTTACAAATATCCGACGTGATGACGGTAGCCAGGCTCCAGGTCTTGATATTCATGAGATGGGTGGAGCACGAATGGGATTGGATCCTAAAACATCGATGCTGAATAAATGGAATCAAGTTCATTCTGTACCCAATGTATTTGTTACAGATGGTGCAGCGATGACTTCCACTTCTACACAAAATCCTTCTCTAACATATATGGCTTTTTCGGCCCGTGCGGTGGATTATGCTGTAAATGAGATGAAAAAAGGAAATATATAAAAAATTTTAAAGATTAAGTTTTTTGAAAAAAAAACTTAATCTTTAAAATTAAAGCACTAATTTAAACCAATCTTAATTATCACAAATTAAGATAAACCAAACCAAATATCTTCACATCCGGTTTATGATACGGCTTAAGGAATGATATTTACAATTTATTTGCTAAAACGATTAAACAAATTATGATATGATGACCAATTTATGTTCGAAACTAAAATGAAAAACTGAATACCCTTTTATCCATTATAATTAACAAACTGAAGTAATAATTTTGTCTGAGTGTCTTTGAAAGGGAATTCTAGTACAATAATTTTTTACTCTAAATAGCTAAAACGATTAAACTATCATCAAGCTAAGGATACCTATGCTTGAAATTTTAGATGTACTAGCTATATAAGTTGTATAATTAAAAACCAATAAACAAACATGTTTCTTCTTTTAAACGGTTGAAACAAATAAATAAATCTAAAATCACTTTAAAAATTATGAACAAATTTGACGCAAGAACATTTTTGCAGTTGAAGAAAAATTCTAAATTGTTTTTTTCTTTAGCTGTTATTGCTGGATCTATGCAACAGGTAAATGCCTCGTCCGCTACTTTGTCGGGGTATGCGCATGTATCAAAAGCAAAAGAACTTGTTGCTAAGCAAGGACAGGTTAGTGGTAAAATTGTGGACAGTAGCGGAAACCCAGTTTCGGGTGTAACGGTTTCTGTTAAAGGAACTTCTGTAGGTACCCAGACTTCTGAGACCGGTAGCTTTAGTATTAATGCGAAAGTAGGGGATATCCTGGTCATATCTTCAGTTGGATTTAAGACCGCGGAGACAAGAGTAAGTAGTACCTCAGGTCTAACCATTCGATTGGAATCTGCCGCAGATGTGCTGGATGAAGTCGTGGTAGTCGGTTATGGTACTATGCGTAAATCGGATGTGACAGGATCTATTGCGATGGTAAAGGGTGCTGATATGATCAAAGATCAAAACTTTAGTCCATTGGACAATTTAAGAGGGAAAGCATCTGGGGTGAATATTTTCTCCAATTCCAGTCAACCTGGTGCCTATGGCAATAAAGTGATCATTCGTGGTATGGCTACGATTAACTCTTCATCAAATCCATTATACGTCGTGGACGGCGTGGTGATGGAAGATTTTCAATTATTGAATCCTAATGATATTGAAAGTATTGAAGTATTAAAGGATGCGTCTTCTGCCGCAATTTATGGTGCACGTGGTGCAAATGGGGTTATTTTAGTAACTACTAAACGTGGAAATAAAGATGGAAGACGTACCATCAGTTACCAAGGGTCGGTAGGGATAAGTACTCCACAGCGTTACATGGACCTTTTGAATGCGCAGGAATGGACAGATGCATTTATGATCGGTTTAGAAAATGAAAATAAATATCAGGGAAAAACTTGGGATTTGGATCGTTCAAAATGGTTTAATGATCCGGATTACTTTGACGCTGCAGGTAAACCACTATATGATACCGATTGGCAAAAAGAAGCAACGCGTACTGCTATATCGCAAAATCATCAGCTGAATTTGCAGCAAGGAGATGAAAAATCTTCAGTAGGAGCATTTTTAAACTACACGGACCAACAGGGTATCGTCAATAGTACTTATAGTAAGCGTTTGAATGGAAAGTTAGCTTATGATTCGAAGCCGACTTCTTGGTTGTCTACCGCCGTCAATTTAAGTGTAAATCATACTTGGGGACAATATACTCCTGAAGATGGTGGTGGTCAAGATGCCCGTCGTACTATGATTGAAATGTTACCGTGGTATCCTGTACGAGATAAATTGGGTGTGTATACGAATTCGGCTTCTTCTAAAATTTCTGATGTTTTAGGTTTTGAAGGTATGGCCAACCCCGTTTCAATTTTAGAACTGCAAAAGCGGGAGCGCTATAATACACAGATTTTTGGTAATGCTGCTTTAACATTTCATCTGGCCGATGGACTAGATTTGAAAACACAATTTGGTATCGATAATCACCAAAAAAGATATAAAGGTTACTCATCTATAACATTAAATAATATTTCCAGACCGAATGGTTGGGCTGAGAGAGATCATACCAATACTTTATATTGGCAAGAGGAAACGTACTTAACGTATAATAAACAGTTTGATAAGCACCGCATTAATGCGATGGCCGGATTATCATGGCAAGCGCGTACCTATGATTATGATAACTCGAGAACAGAAGGTTTCTTTGATGACTTTTACGAATCAAATAACATGGGAATCGGAATTTTACCAGCAGCTCCGGGATCGAATTGGAACAAATGGGCAATGAATTCTTATTTTCTTAGAGCTTCTTATTCTTACGATAATCGTTATTCTGCGACTATTACAAGTCGTTATGATGGATCATCTAAATTTGGAAAAAATAATAAATATGCTTTTTTCCCATCAGCTGGTTTAGCCTGGAATGTCTCTAATGAAGATTTCTTGAAGGGGAATGAATCGATTAGCAACTTGAAATTTCATACAAGTTATGGCTTAACAGGTAACTCTGAGATAGATCCTTATAAATCTTTAGCTATTGTAGAGGCTGGAACAATTTTATTGAATGGTAACAGAGCTCCATATTCTTTTGTAAATGCAATTGCCAACCCTGATTTAAAATGGGAAAGGACAGCACAATATGATGTTGGGGTTGAGTTGGGGTTATTTCAAAATCGCTTGAATTTTGATGTATCTTTTTACCATAAGAAAACAACGGATTTATTGTTAGATGCACCTGTACCAACTGCTTCAGGATTTAGCACGGTCATGAAAAACATTGGTTCTGTACAAAATCAAGGTTTAGATATGATGATTACAGGAACAGTTGTAGATAGTGAAAACTTCAGCTGGAAATCATCTTTAAATATGAATTACAATAAAAATAAAGTGTTAAAATTAGGTGAAAATAATGCTGATATTTTAATGAATAACTGGGTTGGTGGCGCTAACAGTGTAATTCGTGTTGGAGAAAATTTAAATAGTTTTTACGGTTACCGTAGATTGGGTGTTTATACACAAGAAGATGTGGATGCTGGTAATGCGACTTTAAGCCAGGTTGGAAGAGCGAAACGTACAACTGAGAAAGAAATTATTGGAAAAGGAATTCCAGATTGGACAGGTAGTTTCATCAATAATTTAAGGTATAAAAACTTTGATTTTACGTTAGATCTTCAGTTTGTGAAAGGTGTGGAAGTAATGCAACAATTTTATCACTCTACTTATGATCGTTTTGGAATTACCAATGGTTTAAAAGAGATCTTGACAGATGCGTATAATGGTACAAATCCAAATACGATGCAACAAGCAATCTACTTAACGAATGGAGGACATGCCGGTCAAGATACAAATGTGGATGATTCATGGGTAGCAGATGGTTCCTATATCAGAGTTAATTTAATTCAATTGGGGTATACTTTTAATCCGGATGTATTAAAGCGAGTGGGTATGTCTAATTTAAGGATTTATGCGAATGCAAATAATCCATTTTTATTTACATCGAGTGATTTCAAAGGATATGATCCAGAAAGTACTTCTCAAGGAACAGGGAATTTTGGTCAGAATATGACATTCTTTGCTTATCCGAGAGCGAAAACTTTTTCTTTAGGTGTGAATGTAACTTTTTAAATCGTAGAACTTATCAAAATGAAAAATAAATTAGTAATGTTGTTATTGGCGGGTGTGACATTAACAACTTCATGTAATAAATTTTTGGAAGAAGATCCAAAATCAAATCTATCGTTAGAATATTATTATCAAAATGCTGGGCAGGCCGAGGGAACAATAAATTCTCTTTATCGTCGTGGAGCTCAACAGCGTATTTCTTTTGCTAGTAGTGCTTATATTGGCCCTACAGCATCTGTCAGCACAATGTTAACAGGATATTTTACCAATAGTTATGAAGGCCAAGAACGAATTTGTTTATTTTCGAGGGAATTGACTCGTCAAAATAATACAAACTTAATTTCTGGTACCATGAATACGATATGGGATGATAGTTATAAGGCTATTAATATTGCTAATGCGGGTCTAAAGTATATTCCTAATATTAACATGGCAGATGCAGCAAAAAATCGTCTGATTGGAGAAGCTAAATTTTTTAGAGCCTTTAATTATTTTTATTTAGTGAAAACATTTGGAGCAATACCTTTACCTACAACTCCTAATGAAACTTTAAAGGATGATCTTTATTTGGAACGCACACCAGCGGCGAAAGTGTATGAATTAATTGAAGCGGATCTTAAAGAAGCTGTTGAGGTATTACCTGCGGCTAAATTTGCTCAAAATGGTCATAGAATCACTAAGTATGTTGCAGCAATGACTTTGGCGAATGTATATTTACAGCAAGGAAAATTTGCAGATGCTGCTACAGCAGCTAAAATTGTTGTTAATTCAGGCCATAGCATGACTGTAAATACTGATCTAGGCATGAGTAGTGCTTATAATCGCTTACGTACTACAGATGATTTGGATGAAGTGATTTACGCACAAGAATATGATGCTAATATCAGTAGTGGTAGCTGGTGGCCAACTTATGCTTTTAATTCTTCTGCTGTATCGGTATTTGATAAATATTCGATCTTTGAACGTGTTTTTGGTCCAACAAAACAATTTTTGAATGTGTATGATACAAAAGATCTTCGTATTCAACCCAATCAATTTTTTCACTGGAAATATACAAATCCAATTAATGGTAAAGTTTGGGAATCTACTGATGCAGGTATTTGGTATTATTTTGATGAACAAGCGTTATTAACTACTGGTAAAGCAACAAAAGATTGGAACTTTTATCGTTACCCTGAAGCTTTGTTGATTGCCGCTGAAGCAATTGCTAAAAGTGGTAGTGTGACTGCTGAAGCAGCGGGCTACTTAGCGCAGGTTAAAGCTCGTGCAAATACAGAAGGTAAAACTGTTGCTCAATTTACTTCTGATTTACAAGGTTTATCTGTTGATCTTTTTGTGAAAGAATGTTGGATTGAACGCTTGAGAGAATTTCCATTAGAGTTCAAGATGTGGGATGATATTGTAAGGACGAAGATGTTTCCTGTTATCTCTACTACTGATGCTGGTAAAATAGATTTTGTACCCCTTATTGGTGCTAAAAATGCATCAGGTGCAGTATTTAAAGAATCTGATCTTTTGTGGCCTATATCACCGGATGAAATTCAAAGAAATAATAAACTAACGCAAAACGAAGGTTATAAATAGCATAATGAGGCTGTCCAATCAAATTGGACAGCCTTTTTTAAGGATCTAATGATGAGAATATTTAGTTTTTATCTACTTTTTATTGTTTCACTTTGGTCGAATGGTTTACAGGCACAGGAAAAAGTACACTTTGATGTTGCAGCCGCGCAGACTATGAAACAGATTTATCATTTATTTGGCAATGTTGAAAACCAGCTTCTATTGGAAAGGTTTCCTTTTGATGAAGGTTTTAAAGCCGATTATTTGAATAACACCGAACAAGCATCGCAGCAAAAGAAATATGCTTATCTATGGCCTTTTTCGGGTAGTTTTTCAGCTGTTAATGCTTTGATGGAGTTGCCGAAGAAAAAAAGAGAATTTCAGAATGTACTCGATCAAAAAGTATTGGTCGGCCTTGCGGGGTATCGTGATCAAAAACGCATTCCTGTGGGATATGCATCATACTTAAATAACGCTCCTGTTTCCGATCGCTTTTATGATGATAATATCTGGCTCGGTATTGATTTTACGGATAGTTATTTATTGACGAAAAAACAAGATTATCTTACTAAAGCGAAGGAAGTATGGGCGTTTGTGATGAGCGGTGAAGACGACCTACTTGGTGGTGGTATCTACTGGTGTGAACAAAAAAAAGAATCTAAAAATGCATGTTCTAATGCTCCTGCGAGTGTATTTGCACTAAAGATGTATGAAGCAACGAACGATAACCATTATCTGGAAGAGGGCAGGAGACTTTACCATTGGACCAAAGAAAAATTAGAAGATCCTAATGATGGTCTTTTTTGGGATAATATGAGCTTAAATGGACATATAGATAAAGCAAAATATTCTTATAATTCGGGTCAGATGTTACAAGCAGCAGCTTTATTGTACCGATTGACTCAGGAGAAGCAATATTTGATGGATGCTCAAAAGCTCGGAGAAGCCTGTTATTCTTATTTTTTTCAAGATGTCACAGGACAAGAATTTAAATTGTTAAAAAACAGCAATCTATGGTTTCATGCTGTGATGATGCGGGGATTTATCAGTCTATTTGAACAAGATCATAATCCTAAGTATTTGGCAGTTTTTGCTCATAATCTGCAATATGCCTGGAACCATATGCGGGATGAAAAAGGTTTGTTCTATACGGACTGGACACTTAAAGATAGGAAGGAAACGAAAGGGTTGCTAGATCAGTGTGCATTTGTAGAGATGTATGCGCGACTGGCAAAACTTGGATACTAATAAAAAAATAGGCTGATTATATCAGCCTATTTTTTATTAAATTATAATACATTGATTCTTTTTCCATCCCATCCCACAGCCTTGACCTGTGTTGTACCTTTTGGAGTATGAACGGTTGTGCTGGAGACGTCATTAGACCCAGCTCCTACAAATGCAATTTTTACAAGTTTATCACCTGCATAGGTTTCAAATGCTACAGCATTTTTCCAAGCGCTGTTTTGAACAATGATTTTATCTTCTTTTTTCTCGAAACCAGAACCTTCGATCCCGTTTAAGGGCAGTCTATTTTTATAAATTGAAGTGCTGTTTGCAGTAATATAATGTAATACCGGTGTGGAAGGTTTCTTATACTTAGATGCATACTGTTTTACGACTGCAATATCAGCTGCTGTGATGGTCATCTGTGCGCAGGTATAATCATCTACCCAAAGATCAATAGGGATAAGCATTCCAGACTGTTCAAAGAAATCTGTGAGATCTAATTTTGATGCATCACATGCGTTTTTGATAAACTCGAGCTGGTAGTATGCGTCTTGTTTAGTTGCTATTGCTGGAGCATTAATTGCTTTCGTGAAGATATCACCATAAAAGTTTTTGTTCTCCCATGAATTTCCTTTTCCTGCGACATGGAAGTACAGCTGTAATTGCCAAAGTGGAACTAGTTTTACGAAGTGATCTCCGCCCCAATCACGTGGACGTTGGCGATCCCACCTGTCTGGGCCGGCTTGTGTTAACCAGGGTTGACGGTGTACAAATGCAGATTCCATATAAGCAGTGATACGGCCTCCAATTTTAGGTTCATCATAGTCTTTTAAGCGTTCTCTTTCTAATTTGGGACTATGGCTGTTATACGTATATTGTGTCCATACGGAATAGATGTTATTGGTTACCTCTGTTGTACCTACCCATTTCATATTAGGCCTTACTTGGTTGACATGACCAAACTCATGCGCTACTCCCCAAGAATTTTTCCTAAGATTAGCCACATTTGCGACATCTTTCATGGTATTATCGTGAAATGCAGCACCGATACCATCAGCATGCATAAATCCTTGCCAGATAACACGGCCAAACATTCTGTTCTTCGGAACTCTTTTTGTTTGTGTCAACCCCATGATTTGGTGCTGGATACCAATAATAGAATCATAAAGTTGGATCAATTCTACGCCTTGATGGGGTGTATTTTCTTGTAATGATTTGACCGAATATGCAAGTTGTACTTGTTTTCCTACAATATCTAAGATGGGGCCAGAAGCATTTGCTAGCATACGATCCCAATCTTTATTGGTATGCTTACCTCGTTCAAAGACATCATTCACTTTTCCACCTAGTATGTGAATGTTGATCTTTTTTGAAGATACTTTGTCTTCTGTGAAATATTGAATATAAGCATTTCCTTTATTTTCGATTTTCAAAGCATTATAGCCTTCTTTTAGATTGTAGTCTTTTTGTTTGAAGTTTTTATCATCCCAGTTTGTTACACGTAGCGAAATCGGATTTCCATTGGTCTTTCCAACCCATACAATAGCTTCATCTCCTGCTGTGAAGTAAATACCAGTAGGATTTTCATATTGAGAGTAAGGGCTTGTTTTAAGTCGCTTGCTTAGGCTATTGGGAGATTGATAATTTGTATAAGCGCGTAAACGTTTTTGAATGGGGTAAGATCCCTCTTTTAATTGTCTAGCAGCCTGCTTTAATATCAAATTATTGATATTTTCAATGTCCTGATCTTTGGCATTCTTTTTTACTTGACTGTAATCGTCTTTTGCAAATACTTGGCTATACTGTTGCTGAGCGTAAGACTGTACAGTTATTACAGTTATCAATAAAAAAGTAAATAGTTTATTCATCGTTATTGAATTGGTTTGAAGGTAATTTCAAATATAATCCAAAAGATAGCTTTATTTATGACCTTCATTTAAGACAAACGATTGTGTAATATAGGTTTTACTATTTATAATTTTTTCCATATTTCTTCGGTTACCCACACGGAGTTTGGAAGTTGATATTTCACTCTTATCTGGTGGTCTTTTTCTGTTTTGGAATAAAATAAGATATTGGTTATCCCTTGCAGTGATTGATCATATGAATACTCGATGTCTTCATATATCTGATTATTTAATGCTGTAAATCTACCTGATAATTGTTTGGATCCATTTGAACTGGTAATTATGAAGGATCGATCTGCGTTATACTCTTTTATATTTCCAAAAGAAGTTTTTCTCTTGGTGCTGTGCTCTGTCCCATCGGATAGAATCCGAATGTTAGCGATTTCAAGAAGTTTCCATTTACCGACTAAAAGTTTATCAAATCCTGCTGAAACAATGACTTCTTCTAGTTGATTGGCGGGCCTCGGGATTAATTTTAAAGTTGTTATCTCGTGAGTAAGATCGCTGGTTTTTATAGTGAGCATGTTATAATTGAGATGCGATATGCGTATATTTTTACTTTGTGTATTTCCTAGACGTGCAATTCCATTTTCATCCGAAACGGTTCCATTATTTTCCTCTTCTAAAAATATACTTGCTTTGGGTATGGGGTTTGATGTTGTGGCATCAAGCAGAATAATTTTTTTTAATTGGGCTTGGCACACATGGTTGTAACATAAGTATATCATTAAAAAGCTTAGAAATACAAGTGTGCCTGAAGGCTGTTTTTGCAATGTGGTCATAATCGTCAGGTTTAGGTTATCTACCTGTATGACTACGAAGGATTGAATTAGTTTAAAATAAAAATTCCCTTTACATAATCTGTAAAGGGAATCGCTATAATAGAATTTAGATAGTTATACGTTGACCGTAGCATCCATTTTAAAATCGTCATCTTTCAGGTGTACGATTTCCATTGATTTTTCATAGTTTGTTGATTTCTTCGAGAAGAAGTCATGTTGTGTTGTTTCTGTATTTAAGCCATTTAAAACAATTGGATTTACCTGCTTCACTTCAAAGATCGGATCAAATCCAAGATTCATTAATGCCTTATTACCGTTGTAACGAACATATTCTTTTACTTCTGCTGTTAAACCAACTTCGGTATAGATTTCTTCTGTATATTTCATCTCGTTATCGAACAATTCGTTCAATAAATTGATGAATTTTTGTTTCACCTCTTCTTGATTTTTTAGTTTTTTGAAGACTTCTTGTGCCATTAATCCAACGAAAACACCGTGGATAGACTCATCCGCAATAATTTTTTTGATGATATCTGCTGAAGCAACCATTTGTCCTTGACCACATAACCATAATGGCAAGAAGAAACCTGAATAAAATAGAAACGACTCAAGCAGCACTGAAGCAGCTAATGTCATAAATAATTCTTCATTTGTTGGATTCTTTTTGTCTAATACATGGTAGTAAGAGTCAATGGTGGATGCTTTGAATTGCAAAAATTTATTTTGTTCAACCCAACCAAAAATATCATTGATTTCGTTTGTAGTAGATACCGTTGTAAAAATAGTCGAATATGATTTTGCATGGATCGCCTCCATCATACACATATACGATAATACAGCCTTATTTTGTAACGATTCTGTATGTTCGATGATTTTTGGCATTCCTGTATGACTTTGTAGAGTATCTAACAATGTCAATCCGCCTAATGCTTTTTTGTAGCATTCTTTCATTTCCCAGCTTAATCCTTTCCAACTATCAATATCTTTTGAAGGGATATATTCGGTATCAATCCAGAATTGTCTAATATTTTGCTCCCAAAACATCAAGGCATAATCATTATCTGGCGTATTCCAGTTTACAGCAGTATATTGTTTACTCATTATTTTACAGCGAGAATTATTGAATGTATATGTTAATAGCGCTATTCAAAAGTTTTAATAACTTTTGAATAGCTTATGGGTTTTATTTTAAATGAAGTTTATGCTGAACAAGAAACACAATCTTCAATAGATGACTTACGTGTACGCGTATAATACAATGATTTTAACCCTAATTTATGTGCATAAATGTAGTATCTAGATAGATCACGTGTATTATCTTTAGAATTTGTATGTAAAATCGTACTTACTCCTTGATCAATGTGACGTTGGATTACAGATACTAATTTAAGTACCTTGAATTGATCCATGTCGTATGCCGATTTGAAGTAGAAGTAATTATCATTTGTCAAATAAGGCATTGGGTAATAGGTTGTACTATCTCCATATTCGCGAACTTCGATGATATCCACAATCGGCATAACAGAAGCGGTTGCGTTCATGATATAAGATGTAGATTGGTTCGGTGCAATAGCCAGACGATATGCATGATAAATACCGTGCTCTTGAACGTCTGCTTTCAATTTTTCCCAATCTGCAATTGTTGGAATATGTACTCCTTCAAATAATTCTTTAACCTTATCTGTTTTTGGCAAATAATCGCGTTCTGTATATGTGTTGAAATATGATCCATCTGCATAAGCTGACTTTTCAAATCCTACAAATGTTCTTTGACGTTCACGTGCGATTTCCATCGATGCTTCCAAAGAGTAGAAGTTCATCATCATAAAGAATGCATTGGCAAAGTCTAATGCTTCCTCCGATTCGTACATAATAAAGCTTTTCGCTAAATAACCATGTAGATTCATCGCTCCAAGTCCTACTGAATGTAATTCTTTATTTGCTTTGGCGATAGAAGGAACCATTTTGATATCTGTTACATCAGATACCATTGTTAAAGCACGCATTGCTAATTTAACAGATTCTTTAACACGCTTATTATCCATTACGGTAGCAATATTCAAGGAACCTAAGTTACATGAGATACCATATTTGATTTGATCTTCTTCTCCGTAGATATTTATTTCTGAAACTTCAGACACCTGCATGATCTCCGTACATAAGTTTGAGAATTTTACTTTACCAATGCCATTCAATGCATGAGCACGGTTGGTGTTTTCTTTGTAGAAGATATAAGGATAGCCGGACTCTTTTTGTGTCTGTGCAACCTTTACTAACATGTGACGGGCGTTGATTTTCTTTTTCTTGATATTCGGATTGGTAATCAACTCTTCGTACATTTTGTCCATATCCATTTCATCCAATGGAATGCCGTATTCCAACATCACAGTATGTGGATATATTAAGTAACAGGCTTCATCTTTTTCAGCCAATTCCATGAATTTATCAGGAATAATGATACCTATAGAAAGGGATTTGATACGTACTTTCTCATCCACATTGATTTTTTTACAGTCTAAGAACTCTTCAATGTCAGCATGAAAAATGTTTAAGTATACAGCTCCAGCACCAGGACGCTGACCCAGTTGATTGGCATACGAGAAAGTATCTTCCATGATTTTCATGATTGGAAGAACACCTCCTGCGCGACCTTCAACTCCTTTGATGGCTTCGCCACGAGCACGAATTTTCGAGATATTGAATGAAACTCCGCCTCCGATGGAAGATAATTTCATTGCTGAATCAACCGCATAGCCGATACCATTTAAATTGTCACCAATTTCATCTAGGAAACAAGAAACCAATTCTCCAGAACGTTTTTTACCTGCATTTAAGAATGTTGGTGTTGCTGGTTGATATTCTTGATTGATGAATAATTCGGCATAAGCAATTGCTTTTTCTACACCTTCGTGACGCGCTAAAAATAAAGCTACTGCTACGACACGGTCTTCATAACGTTCTAAAAACTTTTCTCCAGAATCGTCTCTTAACGCATAGCTTTGGAAAAATTTAAACGCAGCCATGAAAGAGGCAAAGCGGAATTTTTTTGCAAAAACAAAATTATAGACCGTTTCCATTTCTTCGTATGTAAACCATTCGTAGAAATTGATATAGTAATTTTGTTCAATTAAGTAATCGATTTTTTCTTTTAAAGTATAAAAGAACACCGTGTTCTTATTCACATACTCTAAAAAATAGGCACGTACTGCCTCTTTATCTTTATGTAAGCTAAACTCGTCATCATGTTTAATCATGATTTCGTTGTTAAGCAATATCCAGTTTTTTGCTACCTCGTTTGCTACCATCGCAGTTGTTCTTTATGATGTCAATAAATTGGTTAATATCCTCCATTGTACCAGACAATTCAAATTTGAAAGCCAATGGGATGTCAAAGTCAGCTGAAATTTTATCAGCGGCAAGTCCAAAGTTCTGTCCCCAGTTGCGGTTCCCGCTCGAAGTGACCGAATATATTTTAGACGCGTTTGCAGTCATAAATATGCGGGTCGTTTCGGGCATTTGTCCGAAATTAGTTGTGAACGTTACGAGATGCCCCGATTCTTCAGCAATAAGATCTGCGGTTATTTTATGAGCATGCCAGCCTGTGATTTGGGTAAGCTTGTCCATAAAACGTTGCACATTTCCAGTTTTGCTATCGTAATAAATATGTATCATGGATTATAAAAATTTGATACCAGATTATTATTATAATGCGATCGCTCCTAATTCTTCAGGCTTAAATCCAATGATACGGTGTTGAATTTCGTCATTTTCCAAAACGATTACGGTCGGAACTGTGCGAACTTTAAATTTTGCAGCTAAATCCGGTTGGTCAAATGGGTTGATAGACTCATATTTGATACCTTTTTGATCTAGATATGCAGATACTTGCGCACAAGGTGCACAATCGTTTTTCTCGAATTTGATGATTCTTGCCATGATTATACTTAAATTTAAAATCGCGCTTCCTAAAAGAAGGCGAGTTGAGTTGAATGATTTTAACAAGTTTGAGAAGCCTAATTTCCCAACTCTAACAAATATCATAAATTTAATTTGAAGCTGTAATTTGACTTTTCCACATTGGTGGAAAAAAATGATCGATATAGGGCTTTGCGCATGCGGAATATTTGTATTCGCTTGGTTATCAATATTAATTTAATGTTGATAACTTTAGAAGATAGAAAATATCTGTATTTTAAGAATGTTTTTTTAGTCTAATATTTATGTCATAAAGTGACTACACTTTCTTGGTTTAATCTAATTATTTACTATATTTTGACAGCTTATTATATTAAAATATATATATGAAAAAATTACTTTGCGGTTTACTATTTTTATTATCTCTGGAAGCCTCCGCTCAAGAGAATGTCACTTTCCAAAAACCTTCTTCTGAAATTTTAGCCTTAGCTGATTTTATACGCCCTCCACAGATACGAATGTCAAATGATCATAATTGGATCTTATTTTTATATCGACCTACTTATAAGTCTTTGGCAGAGTTGGGGCAGGAAGAGATGAAGCTGGCCGGTCTTCGTATCAATCCGGCAACAAATGTTGAAAGTGCAGAAACCTTCTTTAATAAATTTTCTTTAAAGAAAATTGCTGATGATAAAGAGATTACAGATTTTAAAGGCATGCCAGATGATCCCGCACTAGCAAATTTATCGTTTTCACCAGATAATACGAAATTAGCTTTTACCAATACAAATACTACTGGTACGGCTTTATTTATTTTAGATTTAAAATCATTGCAGGTCAAACAATTGACTTCATATGTGTTGAATACGTTGTTAGATGCACCTTATAAATGGTTCCGTAATTCTGAACGTTTGTTGATTTCAACACTACCAGTAAATAGAATAAAATTAATTGACCAAACAAAAGATTTGCCGACCGGACCAGTTGTTTCGACAAGTGATGGACAGGTGTCGCAATTGCGAACATATCAGGATTTGCTGAAAAACCCACAGGATGAGACTAATTTTGAAACGTTGGTTCAGTCTGAATTACAAATTGTAGATCTAGATGGTGCAGTTCAAAAGTTTACTGATAAAGCAATTTTTGCCGGGACCTCTTTTTCTCCAAATGGCGAATATATTTTAGTGAATACGATTAAAAAGCCTTATTCTTATATTGTACCTTATTCTAGATTTCCTCAGGAAACAGCTATTTACGACCTGACAGGGAAATTAATTACGAAGGTGAATGATGTTCCTTTGATAGAAGTTATGCCTAAGGGTTTTTCTGCTACACGTACAGGTCGTCGGAATTTGCATTGGAGAGATGATAAACCGGCAACTTTAGCCTATGTTGAGGCTTTGGACGGCGGTGATCCTGGAAAGGATGTTGAATTCCGTGATGCTTTATATACATTGGACTTTCCTTTTACCTCATCACCTAAACTGATCACAAAAACCAAAGATCGCTTTGCCGGTGTCACCTGGGGAAATGATCAATATGCACTGGTCAGTTCGCAATGGTATGATACCCGTAATGTGAAAACATTTTTGATTAATCCAAATTCTGGAGCGTCAAAATTGATTAATGACCGCAATAGCCAGGATATATACAATGATCCGGGAGATGTGTTTAGGGCACGTAATAGCTTTGGAATGTATCCGATGTCTATCCAAAATGATAAAGTGTTTTTAATAGGGAAGGGATTTACAAAGGAAGGAGAATTTCCTTTTGTGGATGAGCTGGATCTAAAGAGTTTAAAGAAAAAAAGACTTTACACAGCTAAAAAATCAGATCTTCAAGAACGTATTATTCAGCTTATTGATCCGAAAACGGGAGAAATGATGGTTTCTCTGCAATCTGCTTCGATGTTCCCAAATTATTTCAAAAAGAATATTAAAACAGGAAAACAAAAGGCATTGACACAGTTGGAAAATCCATTTACGGATTTAGAAAAAGTACACAAAGAGATCTTGAATTATAAACGTAAAGATGGTGTTGATCTTTCAGGTACGTTATACCTGCCTGCAGGTTACGATTTTAAGAATAAGGAAAAGCTTCCTTTGTTGATCTGGGCTTATCCAAGAGAATATAAAGATAAAAATACTGCTGGGCAAAGTACGGCAAATCCGAAAGAATTTACGTATCCGAGCTATGGATCATTTATTTATTGGGTGTCTAAGGGATATGCCGTATTGGATAATGCCGCATTTCCAATTGTTGGTGAGGGTACTCAGGAACCAAATGATACTTTCATTGAACAGCTTGTTGCGAATGGCGCGGCCGCAATCGATGCTGTCGATAGTTTAGGTTATATTGACAGAAAGAAAGTTGCTGTTGGGGGGCATTCTTATGGTGCTTTTATGACCGCGCACCTATTATCTAATTCAAATTTATTTGCTGCCGGAATAGCAAGGTCTGGTGCTTATAACCGTACGTTAACTCCTTTTGGATTTCAAACCGAACAACGTAACTTTTGGGATGATCCACAACTGTATATGACCATGTCTCCATTTGTAAGTGCTGATAAGATGAAAACTCCTTTATTACTTGTACATGGGGGGGCAGATAATAACCCGGGTACCTTTACATTACAGACGGAACGCTATTTCCAAGCATTAAAAAATCTTGGAGCTCCTGTTCGTATGGTTATTTTACCGCGTGAGGCACATGGTTATGTTGCAAAGGAGAATATTTTCCACCTATTGTGGGAACAGGATAGGTTTTTGGAAAAATATTTAAAAAACAAATAACCCTTAGTAAAAAGCCAGATAATTTTTATCTGGCTTTTTTAATACTTATGCGTTTTTAACGCATTTCAAATGTTATTTTATACTTTGATATCTTTTGAAGTTCTTAATTAGAGCGCTGCTTTGACTTGTACTGGTAGTAAATGATCGCCCCATATTAATGCAATTTTACCAGACTTATCCACATCAATTTTAAATTGTTCCTGTGCTGTAGTGCTTGTTGAATTTCTAACATTTACACGTAATGCATCTTGTGCTTGATCATATTTTGTTCCCCATTGATTCCATGTTTTATTGAAAATAACAATTGTTTCCTGTTCTCCGGGAATGGTATATAGGCTATATTTTCCTTTGGGCAATTTTTTACCTTCAATGAGGACGTCTTTATCAAATGCTACAGTTGTTGCTTCATTTGCACCAGTTCTCCATATTTCTCCTACTTTAACAATATCAACACCAATTTGTCTTCCTTTTAAAGAAGGTCGGCTGTAGTTTACATCAATCGTTACACCATCACTAGTAGTGACTTTAACACTATCGGGTGGGCTTGGTCTTTTACTTTTATCAGTTTGTCCAAATACAGTGGTACAAATGATTGTTAACATAAATAAGATAGCTGTTGTTTTCATAATATTTTTTAATTAAATATACATAAAAATTTAAAGTAAAAAATTGATAGTAAGCTTTTTAAAGTGATTTCATGTATTTCGAGATATCTATGTCACAATTTTAGTTTTGTTGATATATAGGTAGATCGTATGGTATAGTTTTAACGTAAATGAGGAATAGTTGCACTTGGAGAAGGCTAGAAATAAATTTTAATATAAAAAGGGGATTATGTGTTTTGCATATTCCCCTTTTACTTTTTCTAATTAAGTACTTAAACGAGGTACTCAAATAAGGTTTGATCTTTATTTAATTCGATATATTCAAATTTGTTTTCCGTCATTCTTTGTAACAAAGATTGATAATCTGCCGGGTTGTTTAGTTCGATACCAATCAAGGCTGGACCACGCTCGCGTTCGGTTTTTTTGATAAATTCGAAACGGGTAATATCATCTTTTGGGCTTAGTACCTCTGATACAAATAATTTTAAAGCTCCTGGGCGGTTTGGAAAACGTACAATAAAGTAGTGTTTATATCCTTCATATAAGAGTGATAATTCTTGGATTTCACTCATACGGTTGATATCATTATTACCTCCTGAAATGATGCATACTACCTTTTTGCCTTTTATTTCATCTTTATGAAATTCTAATGCCGCTACTGATAGTGCTCCTGCCGGTTCTACGACGATGGCATCTTTGTTATATAGTTCTAATATACATGTACAGATTTTTCCTTCTGGGATAGAACGGATATCATCTAAATACTGACGGCTGATTTCGAATGTCAGATCTCCCACTTTTTGAACAGCGGCTCCGTCAACAAATTTATTGATTTTTTCAAGTTCTACAGGTTTTCCTACAGTAAATGCTGCTTGCATAGAAGCGGCACCTTGAGGTTCGACGCCATAGCATTTGATATTGGGATTTTTGTTTTTTAAATAGTAACTCGTTCCTGCTGAAAGTCCACCGCCACCGATTGGAATAAAAACAGCATCAACATCTGGTAAGTCTTGTAAGATTTCTACTGCTACTGTTCCCTGTCCTTCAATAACCTTGGGATCATCAAAAGGCGGGATAAAGGTCATGTTATTTTCTTCAGTATAAATGCGAGCCGCTTTCTGACAGTCATCAAAAGTATCTCCGGTCAATATAATTTCAATATTGCCATTGCCCCACATTTCTGTTTGTGTTATTTTTTGTTTTGGTGTTGGACCTGGCATAAAAATAACACCTTTGATGTCTAGCTTTTTACAAGAGAAAGCAACTCCCTGCGCATGATTGCCTGCGCTGGCACATACGACACCACGCTGCTGTTCTTCTTGGCTCAGGGAAATAATTTTATTATATGCACCTCTTAATTTGTATGATCTAACAATTTGTAAGTCTTCTCGTTTCAGATAGACGTCTGCGCCATATTTCTCAGAAAGATAAGTGTTGTATTGCAAAGCAGTGCGATTGACGACGTCTTTGATACGATGGTAAGTGCTTTCTGAGTCGATTTGTAAATTAGAAAAATCTAAACTCATTTTGTTTTATTGTGATTAGGTGATTGTTTTTTTATTCAAATAAAAAAACGTCATTTCGACTTAGAATAAAAGTAAATAAGTTTTTTGACTTTTTACTTGCGAATTTATTCTTTGTCAAAATGACGTTTTAATAAGTTTTTGTATTATTAAACGCTTTCTGCGAATAAACTTCTGAGATCATCGTCGCAAATATCTTTTTTGGCATCTGCTAGAATTAGGAAGCGTTCGTATGTTTCCGCTAATGCTTCTTTCCCTAAGTTGTAACCGAGACGTTCTAAGTGATGTTTTAAGGCATGACGGCCAGAACGTGCGGTTAAGATAATACCGGCTTCTTCTAATCCGACATCTTCGGGACGAATTATTTCATAAGTCTCACGGTGCTTTAAGAATCCATCTTGATGAATACCGGAGCTGTGAGCAAAGGCATTACGGCCAACAATTGCTTTATTGGGCTGAACTGGCATATTCATCATTTCACTTACTTTACGTGAAAGGTAAGTGAACATTTTACTGTCAATATTTGAAGTTAAATTACCGAAAGACTGATTATGGACTTTTAGGATCATCGCCACCTCTTCTAATGAAGTATTTCCTGCACGTTCGCCGATACCATTGATGGTACACTCTACCTGACGCGCACCATTTTGGATTGCAGCAATGGAATTGGCTGTTGCTAATCCTAAATCATTATGGCAATGTGCAGAAATAATCGCTTGATCAATGTTTTTAACATTTTCTTTTAAAAATTTTATTTTAGCTCCATATTGATCAGGTAAACAGTAACCGTTCGTATCTGGAATGTTGACAACAGTAGCACCTGCAGCAATAACTGCTTCTACCATTTGCGCAAGGTAAACTAAATCAGCACGACCAGCATCTTCTGCGTAAAATTCTACGTCCTCAACATGTGATTTTGCATATTTTACTGCCGCAACAGCGCGATCTAATATTTCTTCGCGTGTGGAATTGAATTTATACTTGATATGCATATCAGAAGCTCCGATACCCGTATGTATACGTGGTCTTTTTGCATATTTTAAGGCTTCTGCCGCAACTTTAATATCATTTTCATTGGCACGTGTCAAAGCGCAGATGATAACATCATTTACGGCCTTAGATAACTCAACAACCGATTGGAAATCTCCGGGACTAGAAACTGGGAAACCAGCCTCAATAACATCAACACCCAGTTTCTCTAAATCTTTTGCAATGTCGATTTTTTCAGGAGTAGTTAATTGACATCCTGGTACCTGTTCGCCATCGCGAAGAGTGGTATCGAAGATGTATAGATGATTTGGATCGTGTAACATAGCTTTATGTTTATAATTTAGAAACTCTGTTCAGTCTATTTAATAAATTCTAATACTTTAGCACCCATTTCTTGTGTGCCTAATATTTTGTCTGCTGGTGTATTTAGATTTGCAATATCACCTGTTCTCCAGCCAGCTTTTAATGTTGCTGCAACTGCTCCTGTTACTTCTTTAGCTTCATCTTGTAAACCAAAACTAATATCTAACATTAATGCAACAGATAAAATCGATGCCAATGGATTGGCTTTATTCTGTCCTGCAATATCGTGCGCTGAACCATGGATAGGTTCAAAAAATCCTGTACCGTCACCAATAGATGCAGAAGCAAGCATACCCATTGAGCCTGCAATCTGTGAAGCTTCGTCTGTTAAGATGTCACCAAATAAGTTGGCTGTTAGTACCACATCAAATTTCTTTGGATTTTTCACCAATTGCATCGCAGCATTGTCAATAAACATATGTTCAGTTTCGACATCTGGATATTCTGTTGCAATCTCTTGCACAACTTCTCTCCATAGACGGGATGTTTCCAATACATTTGCTTTATCTACCGAACATAATTTCTTAGAACGTGTACGAGCAGCTTCATAAGCTTTACGTGCTATACGTTCTACTTCGTAGCGGTTATAATTCATTAGATCTGAAGCGAAATTATTATCTTCAGAACGATTTTTCTCACCGAAGTATACGTCTCCTGTTAACTCGCGGAAGAAAAGGATATCTGTACCTTTTAATACTTCTGGTTTAAGACTAGATGCATCTAATAGTTCATCAAATAACAAGATGGGACGTAAGTTTGCATAAAGACCTAATTCTTTACGGATTTTTAATAATCCTTGTTCCGGACGTACTTTAGCAGATGGATCATTATCATATTTAGCATGTCCAATTGCTCCGAATAGGATTGCATCACTTGATTTTGCTTTCTCTAAGGTTTCATCTGGCAATGGGTTTCCTGTAGCTTCAATAGCAACGTGCCCCATGATCGCTTCATCAAAACTGAATTCATGACCATATTTTTGTCCGATTTTTTCTAGAACTTTTTTACCCCAAATAGTTACTTCTTGTCCTATTCCGTCACCAGGAATAACGAGTATATTTTTTTTCATCCGATTAATTATTTTTGAGTGTATGTTTTCAACTGGATAATCGACTCCATTTCACTCGTTTTTTTATGTTTTATGATGAAGCTATCATGCGCATAGCTACTGTATGTTGGGAGTAGCGTGGGCATGATAGTTTCATGTTATGCGTACTGTAAAATATCTTCAATGGTTTTAACCATTCCTTTTTCTAATATGATTTTCTTTTCAAGGCATGTCGGTAGCTGTGTCTCAAAATGGCCAACATAAATTAATGTTTTTCCATAGGTGCATAGTTCATCCACGACTGCATTGAAATGTTGTGTTTGTTCGAAATCAAGACCCTGACAGGGTTCGTCCAAAATTAATAATTCAGGATTTTTAATCACTGTTCTTGCTAGCAAAGCTAAACGTTGTTTGCCTAAGGGGAGTGTATTTAATAATTTATTTTTATCTTCTTTCAAATCAAAGAAATCCAATACTTGATCGAGAAATTGTTGGTTTTCAAAACTGAGATTACGGAATAGTCCGACGGAATCAAAAAAACCAGAAGCCACACTTTGCCAAACCTTCGCTGACTGATCAAAGTACCAATGCATTTCAGGAGAAATAATTCCTAAATGAGCTTTGATGTCCCATATACTTTCTCCAGATCCTCTTTGTCTACCAAAAAGAACTATATCATTAGCATAGGCCTGAGGGTGATCTCCATTGATTAAACTTAATAATGTAGACTTTCCAGATCCATTATGTCCCTGCAATAACCATTTTTCACCTGCTTTTACTTCCCAGCTAATTGTTTTTAGTACTTCTTTTTCACCATATCTTACATCCACATTGGACATTTTTACCATGGTTTGGGAAGTAATACGTGGAGATTTCTGTAAAAAATGTGGAAGAGGTTTTCTTGCGCGCTCTTTTTCTCGTGAAAATGCTGCTTGTGAAGAAACCTCATGCAACTGACCTTCCTGTATTTCTGCAAAATGATTGATACAGGTTGGCACTGTTTGATCATTACTGATTAATATCAAAGTCACTCCAGCGTGTGCTAAATCATCGAACGCTTGATTCAGTTCTTGGCGAGATTGACGATCCAGACCTGTATAGGGTTGGTCAATAATCAATACTTGTGGCTTTAGCCATAACGCTTTAATTAACTGCAGTTTTTTATGTTCACCACTGGATAATTCTATAAGCTGTGTGTTTTGAACATCTTCAAACCCAAAAGTTTGGAAGTATGGTTTTACCTCTTCAAATTGCAAATGTTTTTCTTTTGCAAAATGTAGAAATTCGGCCTGTACTGTTAACGTATCGTTGGTTTGATGTTTGTTGTAACGTTGCTGGTAATAGAAGTTTTTATCGCCTTCTAAATTGGTGAATTGATACCAATTGGAAACATATAAAACTTCTGCAGGAAGAGGGGAGTTACTGTTAAAGTTAATTTTTAAAAGTCCACTGTATGGAATATGGCCTGCAATTGCTTGTGCCAAAGTAGTCTTTCCCGTACCGCTTCTACCACCGATTAACCAGTGCTGACCTGGTTCAATTTGCCAATTCAAGTCCTGCAGTACCATATGATATTGGTGCTGGACAGTTAAATTGGCAATATGGACGACAGGTTCTATCATTATCTTGTTTGCTCGAAAGTTTCGATTGCACTTTGGTTGTTTAGGATGAAATCAATATCATCATATCCGTTAATAAGACATGATTTTTTGTAAGGATTAATTTCAAAAGATTGTTGTGCACCTGTTTCAGATAATGTAACGGTTTGATTTTCTAGATCAACGATAATTTCTGTGTTCGGGTTTTTAAATACGGTATCAAAAATAGTTTCTAAAAACTCGTCTGTTACCTGAATCGGCAATACGCCATTATTCAAGGCATTGCCTTTGAAGATATCTGCGAAGAAACTACTGATCACAACATCAAATCCATAATCCTGGATAGCCCAAGCAGCATGCTCACGACTGGAACCACAGCCAAAGTTTTTACCTGCTACAAGAACTTTTCCTGCATAAGTAGGGTTGTTCATTACAAAATCAGACTTGGGTTGATTGTCGCTATCATAACGCCAGTCGCGGAATAAATTGTCACCAAATCCATCCCGTGTAGTCGCTTTTAAAAAGCGTGCTGGGATAATCTGATCGGTATCTATATTTTCAATCGGTAAAGGAACTACCGTTGTTGTTATTGTTTCAAATTTTTTCATCTAAATAATTATTTACGAGTGTCTGTTCTTAACTGTATAAATGAACTCGTTTCACTCGGTTTGTTACTTAATGGTAACTATTTGTGAGCCACTCTCTGCTCATGATGGTTTCATCTAATTCATTATTTACGAGTGTTTGTTCTTAACTGTATCAATGAACTCGTTTCACTCGGTTTGTTATTTAATGGTGATGAAGCTATCATGAGAAGAGTATTTATCTCCTTTTTGAGCCACTTTCTGCTCATGATGGTTTCCTCCACTTCATTATTTACGAGTATCTGTCTTTAACTGTATCAATGAACAACTCGTTTCACTTTATATGTGAGCTGTTTCAAGCTCTTGATATTTTTCGTGTTATGTTGCTGTCAGTGCAATGTTTTATTTTAAAACTGCTCTAACTTCTCTAAGCTTCATAGTCATGCTGACGGCTAAATTATCAGCCCAATTGTTGTAATCTTTAATAGCATCTAAACGTTCTTGATCGCTCACATATCCTTCTTCTACCATTTGTTTTGAGTTGGCTACCTGCGACCATATTTTTAAATTGTCTAGGTGTAATGGGTTGTTGCGCTCATAATGTTCATCGGCGTTAAAGACTTCGATTTGACCAAAACCATGTTCTTCAAAAATCTCATCCAGATCGTATCCGATCCTATTGTTCATACCAGCATCATTTCGCCACATCAAAAACATGTGATAATAATGTTCCATACTTCTGGGTATTTTTGGAGTCCAATCGATGGCTTCATGATTATAATCTAATATCGATACTTGCCCATTGGGTTTTAATAACGTTTTCAATTTATCAATCGCTTTATCTAGTGTTGAAATCCATTGAAAAGTACGTGCTGAAACGATCAGGTCAAATTTTTCGATGCTGTCAAAATCTAGTAAATCACAATGAATCAATTCTAGATTCTGGATACTACCAAATAGATTTTTTCCTTCCGTAATAAAAGACTCTGTATTATCAATTCCAACAACAGCACCTGATGGGCCGACTATGGCTGCGATATCTTTTGTGATCGCACCTGTTCCACAACCGATATCCAAAACTCTTAATCCTGGTTTTAGAGCAGATTTCAATGTATGATAATCTTTTTCCAACGTTCTTTGATTAAAGATTGCGTTTGCACTTTGCTCTTCACGTTGAATCACTTTATTTTCGGTGACTGCGACTGTCTGACAAATTTGGCACATTTTTAAAAGTTATTTAAGAACAGCTACTATTAGCAATTAGATTATATCAACTCCCTAACATCGGTAATTTTACCTGTTACAGCTGCCGCTGCAGCAGTTAAAGGTGATACCAGCATCGTGCGGGCATCAGGTCCTTGACGTCCTTCAAAATTTCTATTTGATGTTGAAACACAGTATTTTCCTGCAGGAATTTTATCTTCATTCATGCCTAGACATGCTGAACAGCCTGGTTCACGTAATTGAAATCCTGCCGCTTCGAAAATTTTATCTAATCCTTCTTCAATTGCCTGTTTTTCAACTTGTTTTGAGCCGGGAACGATCCAAACTTCTACTTGTTCTGCTTTTTGTTTTCCTTGAACAAATGCAGCAACTTCACGTAAATCTTCGATACGGGAGTTTGTACAGCTTCCAATAAAGACATAATCTACTGGTTTTCCTAAAATTGGAGCATCATCAGCAAAGCCCATATAGTTGAGTGCTTTTTGATAAGATGGCTGTTCTGATTCAGGTTGTGACTGTGTGGCTGGAATACTTTCTGTAATGCCCATCCCCATTCCTGGATTAGTACCATAGGTGATCATCGGTGCGATATCTGCTGCATCAAATTCTAATACAGCATCAAATTGTGCGTCATCATCAGAATATAATGTTTTCCAATATGCTAATGCTTTATCCCATTCTTCTCCTTTAGGAGCGAATTCACGTCCTTTTACATAATCGAAAGTAGTTTGATCGGGAGCAATTAAGCCTCCACGAGCTCCCATTTCAATACTCATATTACAAATGGTCATTCTAGCTTCCATACTTAATGAACGGATTGCCGAACCAGCGTATTCAATAAAATAGCCTGTACCACCTGCTGCAGAGATTTTTGCAATGATGTATAAGATAATATCTTTTGCGCCTACTCCTTTTTGCAAATCACCATTTACTTCGATTTTCATCGTTTTTGGTTTTTGTTGCAGTAAGCATTGTGTTGCAAAAACTTGTTCCACTTGAGAAGTGCCTATTCCAAAAGCTATAGCACCAAATGCACCGTGTGTCGAGGTATGACTATCTCCACATACCATAGTTTTACCTGGTAATGTAATCCCTAATTCTGGCCCAATCACGTGTACAATACCTTGGTAGGGGTGACCTAAACCATATAGGTTAATACCGAATTCAGCACAGTTTTTAGTCAACATATCAACTTGGTAGCGTGATAATTCTTCTTTGATGGGAAGGTGCTGATTTAAAGTGGGGACATTATGATCTGCCGTGGCAACAGTTTGGTTGGGACGAAATACCGGTAAACCTCTTTTGCGCAGACCATCGAATGCTTGTGGGGAAGTTACCTCATGGATAAGGTGGGTGTCTATATAAATAATATCTGGAAATCCTTCTTCACGTTTGACGACATGCGCATCCCAAATTTTTTCTACTAATGTTTTTGACATTTTCTTCTCTAATGTTAATTTTTCAATTTAATTCGGTTGTTTTTTTGGAACTTCCTAAAAACAACCGAATTTTTGCAGTCTAAATTACGAAAATTTAAACAGTTTTTATAGCTTTCATTGCAGTCATTGCTTGACGTAATTTACGACCTACAATTTCTACTTCATGATTACGTAAAATATCATTAATTTCCACTAACTGAGCGTTATCTACTGATGCGTCTTTACCAGCATTATAGTTTTTACCTACTAAATCAGTTTGTACTGTTTTCATGAAATCAGCTAATAATGGTTTACAAGCTTGATCAAATAAATAACAGCCATATTCTGCTGTATCTGAAATGACACGGTTCATTTCAAATAATTTTTTACGAGCGATTGTATTCGCGATTAAAGGAGTTTCGTGCAATGATTCGTAGTAAGCTGATTCTGGTTTAATTCCTGCTTCAACCATAGTTTCGAAAGCTAATTCAACACCAGCTCTGATGAAAGCAACCATCAAAGTATAGTTGTCAAAGTACTCTTGCTCTGCAATTTTCACATCACCTGCAGGAGTTTTTTCAAATGCTGTCTCACCAGTTTCAGCTCTCCATTTTAATAGATTTGCATCACCGTTAGCCCAGTCTTCCATCATCGTTTTACTGAATTCGCCAGAGATAATGTCATCTTGGTGTTTTTGGAATAGCGGACGCATGATATCTTTCAATTCTTCTGATAATTCAAAAGCTTTGATTTTAGCAGGATTGCTTAAACGATCCATCATACCACTTACACCACCGTGCTTTAATGCTTCAGTAATAACTTCCACACCATATTGAACTAGTTTAGATGCATATCCGGCGTCAATTCCTTGTTCAACCATTTTATCGAACGATAAAATAGAACCTGTTTGCAATAAACCACATAGGATGGTTTGCTCGCCCATTAAATCAGATTTTACTTCAGCAACAAATGATGATTTCAATACACCAGCTCTGTGACCACCTGTACCTACACAATATGCTTTTGCTTCAGCCCATCCTTTTCCTTGTGGATCGTTTTCTGGGTGAACAGCAATTAAAGTAGGAACACCAAAACCACGTACATATTCAGCACGTACTTCAGATCCTGGACATTTAGGTGCTACCATGATAACAGTAATGTCTTTACGGATTTGCATGCCTTCTTCTACGATGTTGAAACCGTGTGAATAGGACAATGTAGCACCTTCTTTCATTAAAGGCATTACAGCATTGATTACAGCAGTATGTTGTTTATCTGGTGTTAAGTTAATTACTAGATCTGCAGTAGGAATTAATTCTTCATAAGTTCCTACTGTAAAATTGTTATCTGTAGCATTTTTCCAAGAATCTCTTTTTTGCTCAATAGCTTCTTTACGTAAAGTATATGATACGTCTAAACCACTATCTCTCAAATTTAGACCTTGGTTTAAACCTTGTGCACCACAGCCTACGATTACGATTTTTTTACCCTTTAAAGCATCTACACCGTCAGCGAATTGACTGTTGTCCATAAAATCTGCTTGACCTAATTGATGTAATTGATCTCTAAGTGGTAGTGTGTTGAAATAATTTGCCATTGTTGTTGTTAATTTCTTTATTGATGGTTTGTTGATTATTTTATTTACTGTTTCTAATTGCTTTGCGTTGTGCTAAGGCATATCCCCAATGCAAATTGTCGTGAGACAGGGTTGCGATTAGTACTTCTTCGATTGTTTTCATCTCAGCACCATAGGTTGCTGTAGCGTAAGGAGTGATAGTCGTAAAAATACCTTTCTCATAGTCGCTTTGAATCTGACCGATGGTTGTTAGCGCTAATGCTTTCAATTCATCTACTTCTTCCTGTGTCACGTTACGTGTCGGTTTAGTATCTTTTTTATAGTCTTCATTGTACTTTACTGATGACGTATCTGCTAAGATACCGGTGCGAACATAACTCAACGTTTGTGTTGAAACGACGATATGCGCAAAATTCCAGAATATATTGTTATTGAATCCTTCCGGTATAAGATTTAATTCGTCTAATGTCAAATCATCTAGTAATCTTATAAATCCTTTACGGCTACTGATAATAAATTCAAATATGTGTTGTGTCATTTTTTACTTTTTTAATCGAAATTTTTAATTAGGCAATGATTTTATAGGACATTGCCTAATTTTTGAAAGTTAAGAAATGTTGCCATTACATGGTGAAAACATCATCTCCTTTTTCGAGATATTCGTTTTCAACGACATCTTCAGAAGGTTCTCTGCGTTCAAATTCTTTTAATTTAGCATGAAATCCAGCACTTTCTTTAATGATAGCGATACGTGCACCACGTACAAATTCGATTAAATTATACTTGGTCAACTCTTCTGTTAACTTATCAATTTCCTCACGATGACCAGCGGTTTCGAAGACGGTGTAGTCTTTGCGGATAACAACTGCAGATGCGCCATATTGACGTAACAGTCTTTCTACGTACACCTTTTCTGTAATGACTTCTGTTGGAACTTTGTATAAAGCCTGTTCTTGCCAGATTACTTCATCGTTAGTATTGTAGTATGCTTTGAGTACCTCTACCTGTTTTTCGATTTGACGGCATAATTTGCGTACTACTTCTTCTATTTCAGTAATTAAAATCGTAAAGCGATGAATCCCTTCTACTTCGGAAGGAGAAGTGTTTAAACTTTCGATATTAATTTTTCTTCTTGAGAATATGGTTGATATTCTACCGATCATGCCGATAGAATTTTCTGTATAAATCGTGATTGTATATTCTTGTTTTTCCATTTTACTTCAATCTAATTTCTGAAACACTAGTTCCCTGTGCAACCATTGGGAACACATTGTTTTCTTTTCCAACCATTACTTCTAAAAGGTAGGCGCTATCGTGCTCCAACATGGTTTTTAAAGCTGTTTTCAACTGATCTCTTTCTGAAACTTTTTGTCCCTCTATATAGTATGATTTTGCTAAAGCAACAAAATCTGGACTAGTAATATTCACGAAAGAATAGCGTTTTTCATTGAAAAGCTGTTGCCATTGGCGAACCATTCCTAAGAATTGATTGTTTAGAATCAGGATTTTTACTTTAGCACCAAATTGCATGATAGTACCCAATTCTTGGAGTGTCATCTGGAATCCCCCATCGCCAATAATAGCAATAACATCGCGATGTGGTGCGCCATACCAGGCACCTATTGCTGCAGGCAGACCAAATCCCATGGTTCCTAATCCTCCTGAAGTAACATTAGATTTTGATTGATTGAATTTTGCATAACGACATGCTACCATTTGATGTTGTCCAACATCGGTCGTGATAATCGCATTTCCCTCAGTTAGTTCATTTAAAAGATTGATCACTTCGCCCATTGTTAGAACATCACCTGTTGGATGAAGCTCATTTTGGATGACCTCTTTAATTTCTTCTTTTTCTAAGGTTCTGAACTGTTCTAACCAATCGGTATGTTCTTTTTTGTCGATCAATTCAGTGAGTTGCGGTAAAGTTTCTTTACAATCTCCCCAAACAGGAACTGTTGTTTGAACATTTTTGTCAATTTCGGCAGGGTCAATATCCAAATGAACTACTTTTGCCTGTTTTGCATATTTGTCAAGACGTCCTGTTACACGGTCATCAAAACGCATACCGATAGCGATTAAAACATCACATTCGTTAGTCATCACATTAGGTGCATAGTTACCATGCATTCCAAGCATACCAACATGTTGTGGATGATCTGTTTCGAGTGCACTAAGGCCCATTACTGTGGCTGCAGCAGGTATGCCTGATTTTTCTAAGAAATCTTTAAACTCTTGCTCAGCTTTACCTAAAATAATACCTTGACCAAATAAGATAAATGGTTTTTGTGCACTATTGATTAGAGCAGCAGCTTCCTGTACATACTCTTTTCTTACAATAGGAGATGGACGGTACGAGCGGATGTGCGTACATTTTTCATAACCTTGATAATCGAATAATTCCATTTGTGCATTTTTCGTAATATCGATCAATACGGGGCCAGGTCGACCTGTACTAGCGATATGAAATGCTTTTGCTAATGCCATCGGAATTTCGGATGCTTCTGTTACTTGGTAACTCCATTTTGTGACAGGAGCGGTAATATTAATAACGTCTGTTTCTTGAAAGGCGTCTGTACCCAATAAACTTGCGAATACCTGTCCAGTGACGCAGACGATAGGGTTGCTATCGATCATAGCATCGGCTAAACCAGTAACTAAATTTGTTGCTCCAGGACCAGAAGTTGCAAATACAACACCAGGGCGGCCAGAGGTTCTTGCATACCCTTGTGCAGCATGGATACCACCTTGCTCATGACGGACCAAAATATGAGTTAATTTTTCATTATAATCATATAATGCATCATAGATCGGCATGATCGCTCCTCCAGGATATCCAAATACGGTATCAACACCTTCACATAGTAAGGCTTCTAATACCGCCTGCGAACCTGTTAATTGACTAACGGGTTGAGGTTGCTTTGTACATTCCTTGCTTTCAGTTTTTTCCAGCGTACTCATTATTTTCAATTTATTCGATTTGTAATTCTTTTGTTTGTGTTGATTATTCGGTCTTGCTTTTATAGGTCTGTTACACAGCCTTCTGAAGCGTCAGCAACAGTTTTGGCATATTTATAAAGTACTCCCTTTGTTACTTTCAATGCTGGTTGTTTCCATTTTGCGCGTCGAGTAGCAATTGTTGCTTCATCGACTTTTAAGTTTAGTGTATTGTTGACCGAGTCGATTTCAATGATATCTTCATCCTCTACTAATCCGATCAAACCTCCTTTATACGCTTCAGGGGTAATGTGTCCCACGACAAAACCATGCGTACCTCCAGAGAATCTTCCGTCTGTGATTAATGCGACGGACTTACCTAATCCTGCACCAATAATAGCTGAAGTAGGTTTGAGCATTTCTGGCATTCCTGGTGCCCCAACAGGTCCTTCATTTTTAATAACCACTACATCTCCTTTTTTGACACGACCTGAAGAAATTCCTGCGATTAAATCTTGCTCTCCATCAAATACACGTGCGGGCCCGACAAATTTCTCTCCTTCTTTTCCTGAAATTTTTGCGACAGAACCTTTCTCGGCTAAGTTTCCATATAGAATCTGTAAATGGCCATTTGCTTTAATAGGATCGGCTAGTTTATGAATGATCTTTTGATCATAATCTATTACGGATTTCACATCTGCTAAATTCTCAGCTAATGTTTTTCCTGTTACAGTCAAACAGTCACCATGTAGTAATCCCTCGTTTAATAAATATTTTAAAACTGCAGGGATTCCACCGTACTGATGTAAATCTTGCATTAAGTATTTACCTGATGGTTTAAAATCAGCTAAAACCGGTGTTTCATCCGACATACGTTGGAAATCATCCTGTGTGATATCTACTCCAACGGATTTACCAATTGCAATAAAGTGCAAAACTGCATTTGTACTTCCTCCTAATATGATGATCGCACGGATCGCATTTTCAAATGCTTTGCGTGTCATGATATCTGAAGGTTTAATATCTTTTTCCAATAAGATACGGATATATTTACCTGCTTCTAAACATTCATCTTTTTTATCTTGCGATACGGCAGGATTGGATGATGAATAAGGTAAACTCATTCCTAAAGCTTCGATGGCAGCAGCCATTGTATTGGCTGTGTACATACCTCCGCAGGCACCTGCTCCGGGACATGTATTACGGATTACACCATCATAATCTTCATCGGAAATATTACCACATATTTTTTGCCCTAAAGCCTCAAATGCGGAAACAATATTTAGATCTTCTCCTTTATAATGACCTGGTGCAATTGTTCCACCGTAAACCATTATTGCTGGGCGATCTAAACGGCCCATTGCGATTACAGCACCAGGCATATTTTTATCACATCCAGGTATCGCAATCAATCCATCATAATATTGCCCACCACAGATTGTCTCAATGCTATCTGCTATGACATCTCTACTGACTAATGAATAACGCATACCTTCAGTACCATTACTCATACCATCACTGACCCCAATTGTTCCGAAGGTTAAACCAACTAAATCACTTGCCCATACGCCCTTTTTAACAACTTGCGCAAGATCATTTAAATGCATGTTACAGGTATTTCCATCATAACCCATACTCGCAATACCTACTTGAGCTTTTTCCATGTCCGCATCTGTAAGACCAATACCATATAGCATTGCTTTTGCTGCGGGTTGTGTTTCGTCTTGTGTGAATGTACGGCTGTATTTATTCAAGATTTGTTCTTTATCAGATGATGACTTCATAGTTCTCGTTCTCTAATACTAAATTTTTATATCGTCTTTGTATAGAAGCACCTATTGTATGCTCCCAATCTTCTTTATAAATAATGTGATCGACTTGTTTTATTCCTATTATTTCTGCTGCCGTTCCTGATAGAAAAGCTGAATCTGCTTCGTGGATATCTTGGACTGTCAACCTTTTCTCAATTAATTCAATTCCTAATTTTTTACAGATCAGAATGACGTTTTTTCGGGTTATGCCAGGAAAAATATTCTGGATAGGCGGTGTATACAGTTTGAAATCTTTTTCAATAAATAAGTTTTCACTTGATGCTTGTGCTACATAACCATCCTGATCTAACAACAGTGCTTCGTCATATCCATTTTTTATTGCTTTACTGCTTGCTAAAATGGAGTTGATGTATTGGCCTGATATTTTTGAGGAAATCGGAAATGCTTTTGAACTTGGTCGCTGAATATCCGATATTTCAACCTTTAATAGATTTTGTCCTAAATAAGGTCCCCATTCCCATGCAGCCATCATGATCCGAGCTTCAGTTGATGAAGTGAGGTGCATGTTGGATCCAGAGAATACCAATGGACGAATGTAGGCTGAACGTAGATTGTTGATGGATAATAATTCATAAGCACGGTCAATCAACTCCCTATTATCCCACGTATATGGTATATTGATTGCCTCACATGACTTCTCTAGACGCTCAAAGTGTTCCAGTGCTTTAAAAATACGAGGTCCATTGTGGGTGTTATATGCCCTAAGACCCTCAAACGCACCATATCCATAATGCAAAGCTTGAGTATACAGGTCAAGACCTGTAGCAAACGCTTTGACGTACGATCCGTCTAAGTAAATTAATGTGTTCTCGTCGTAATATTTCATAACTTTGTTATCTACCCTCCCTATTAGTAATAATTAGAAAATGACCTGTTTTTGTTTCCCTTGGGTAAATGTAATTTAAGCGTAAACTTTACTGCTGAAATTATTTCTTTAAGTTACTCCGAATAAAAATAATTGGCAATAGCCTTATCTAACTTTTTTGATTAAGTATATAATTTTGATTATTTGTTTTTTGCAAAATTAAATTTTTATATTTTCAATATTATTGATATTTTAGAATGCAGTAAGTAGACCGTATTTAAAATCGGTCTACTTGGCTCAAAAACTTTTTTTTTCATTTTGACCTCAAATTCTTCTTAAAAATTGATAATTCCTTATTCTTTTTATTTTTTTGAGTATTATTTCTTTGCAGTGATCCTCCGTTTTTTTTGATTCATGAGACTATTGTTAATGAACAATATGTGGGAAAAATTTTAAATGGGATGATGGGGGAGAGGTTGTAAAAACTGGGGAAATGGGAACCGATAAGTTACCTAGTTTTTAAACAAATTGTTGCTAGCTTTTAGATTGCTTGGTGCTAGATTGATGTGTCTTGTGGATCTGTGTAGGGAAATGTCAAGAATGGGGCAGCACGTTCTTATTATGATGGAATTTAAGAGTCTTCTAAAGTGTTTGTATGAGATGATTTTCTTGTCTTAGTATAAGGAGAAAAACTAATCTTGATGCATATGCACTATTTTGTCAACTTATCCACATTGTGGACAAATGATGTTTATTTTAGGTTGGAGGATATGTGACTATTCTATTGATATGTTAAGAGGGAAATCATTTTCAGGTTTTATATTATTTTTTCAACAATTTGTTTAGAATGTGTTGAAAAAATAAAAGCCTCTTATTTTTTAATAAGAGGCTTTTGAGATCATCGTATGATGATTATGCTTCAATAATTCCTTCGGCCAAAATGGTAACGACATTATTCTTAGCTTCTACAACACCACCTTTGATGTTTAAGATCTGCTCGTCTTTACCTTGCTGAACAATTACTTTTCCGTCTTCCAAAGTCGAAATGATAGCCGCGTGATCTTTCAATATTTGAAAAGATCCTGAAGTTCCTGGAACAGTTACCGCAGTTGCATCACCTTCAAATACTATTTTGTCTGGAGTGATTATAGATAATTTCATTATTTTTAGATATAAGATTTGAGATTTGAAATTTGAGAACTTGAGGTCTTCAAATAGATATGAGATAATAGCGTTTCCATTACCTCATATCTAATGTCTAATATCTAATTAAACTGCTTCAGCTAATAATTTTTTACCTTTTTCGATTGCTTCTTCGATGCTACCTACTAAGTTGAAAGCTGCTTCAGGATATTCATCAACTGCACCATCAAGAATCATGTTGAATCCTTTGATTGTATCTTTGATGTCTACTAATACACCTTTTAAACCTGTAAATTGCTCCGCAACGTGGAAAGGTTGAGATAAGAAACGTTGAACACGACGTGCGCGCTGTACTGTTAATTTATCTTCTTCAGATAACTCATCCATACCTAAGATAGCGATGATATCTTGTAATTCTTTATAACGTTGTAAGATTTCTTTAACACGCTGTGCTGTATCGTAATGCTCGTTACCTAAAACTGCAGGGCTTAAGATACGAGATGTCGAATCTAATGGATCTACCGCAGGGTAAATACCTAACTCAGCAATTTTACGAGACAATACTGTTGTTGCATCTAAGTGAGCGAATGTTGTCGCTGGTGCAGGGTCAGTTAAATCATCGGCAGGTACATATACCGCTTGAACTGATGTAATTGATCCATTTTTAGTAGATGTAATACGCTCTTGCATTAAACCCATCTCTGTTGCCAAAGTTGGTTGGTAACCTACTGCAGAAGGCATACGGCCTAATAAAGCAGATACTTCAGAACCAGCTTGTGTAAAACGGAAGATATTATCAATAAAGAATAATACGTCTTTACCTTTACCATCTTCTTCACCATCACGGAAATATTCTGCGATTGTTAAACCTGATAAAGCAACACGTGCACGCGCACCTGGAGGCTCATTCATTTGACCGAATACGAAAGTACATTTTGATTCTTTCATTAATTCAGTATCGATAGCATCTAAAGGCCATTGACCTTTTTCCATCTCTTCCATGAAATGCTCACCGTATTTGATAATGCCTGATTCCAACATCTCACGTAGTAAGTCATTACCTTCACGTGTACGTTCTCCAACACCAGCAAATACAGATAAACCACCGTGTCCTTTTGCGATATTATTGATTAATTCTTGGATTAATACAGTTTTACCTACACCGGCACCACCAAATAATCCAATTTTACCACCTTTAGAATAAGGCTCTAATAAATCGATTACTTTAATACCTGTAAAAAGTACTTCAGTTTCAGTCGATAAATCTTCAAATTTAGGTGGAACATTATGGATCGAACGACCATTTGTTTTATCTAAATTTTTGATCCCGTCAATGGCATCACCCACAACGTTGAATACACGACCTTTAATTTCTTCACCAATAGGCATTTTGATTGGAGCACCTGTGTCGACAACTTTCATTCCACGAACCAAACCTTCGGTTGCATCCATAGAAATTGTACGAACACGTTCCTCACCTAAGTGTTGTTGAACCTCTAAAACGACACGCTGACCATTTTCTCTTTCGATAATCAAGGCATCGTAAATTCTAGGTAGATTTTCATTGTCGGCGAAGTTGACGTCAACCACTGGGCCGATAATCTGCGCTATTTTACCAATATTGGGCATATTATAGGGACTAAATATTTATTAATCAATTTTATAAAGGCAATAAAAACCGCCTCTTTTTGGTCAGCAAAAATAAGCTTATTGTCGCTGAAAAACAAATAGAAATTTCAATTAAATTCTTTTTTATTTAAATATGTCAATTTGTTATTCATTCTAATTGACTGGGTTCGCTGAAAAATTCATCTTTGGCTCCATAATACGTGCCTATGCGTCTTAATGGCATTTTTTCTGGATCTTTTATTTTTAGCCATACAGCCTGAGGAGATCAAGAAATCTTTATTTTTGACAATTCATGATAGCTGATATGATCATAATTATTGTTAATCAGGTGATTTTAATTTTCGAAAGTTGATGATTGGGAGAAAAAACCTCCTTGTATTTTTTATTTCTATAATCGTTTTGATCTATCATCCAATAAAATAGGGGCAATTCACATGATGTGAATTGCCCCTATTTATCTATCTTAGAATCTTATGATTTCTTATTTAACTCGTCCTGAAGTTGACGTTTTAGAGCTTGTTCTTTTTCAAGTGCTTTTTTACGGAATAATGCAAGCTCTTCTTGTGCTTGATCTGCTGTTTTTTGATATTCATCAGTATTCACCTTAGCCTTGCGGTAAGAAAATAAAAATGTAACGGTACTGATTAAAAGTACAGCAATAATTATCCACACGATACTGCTATAAGCTGACTTTGTCGTATTGATACCTAAAAATGAAAAACTATCTACTTTTTCTTGCTCTTGTGCTAATTGATCTTTTAAAATTTGAACACTATCTTGTAAACCTTTTGTTGTTGATCCATAATTAGAACTAGCAGACTTTAAGGTGTTAATTTCTTTCTGAAGTTTACTTACAGTATCTACTACATTTTTTTTGATAATTTCAAGATTTGTTTTGCGCACCATCTTGAAATCATAATTATTTTTTGATATGTAGTTCAAATGGTCAAATTGATTTGCAAGACTACCTTTACTCAAACCTTCTGGGCCAAACTTATTAGCACTCGCTGTTGTTGGTTGAGCTACTGGAGCTTGAGCCGATGCGAATTGCTGTTGCGCACATAGAAGAGATACAGTGATAATTAATGATTTTAAAATATGCATATATAAATTGATGTTACAGATTTTTACAAAAGTAATGATTGCTTCTAATATATACTAAAAAGTTAAGATTTGAGGCTTTAAATTTTAAATTTATTATAAATTGAATATTCATGTGGTCTGTTTATAATAAATTAAAGAGATCTTTTAGTCTAATGCGATCGGAATTATCCTAAAAGGTTGTTTGTGAATTTAAATTTTATACCTAATTGAAAATTACTAATAGTTTTAAAAATTTCTTTTAATGTTGCTTTTTCTATTTTGGTAAGGCTATCTATAGGAATGTAATTATCAGGTTCTGATTTTGTTGTTATAATTTCATTTGCCTGGTTTTTTAATCGAAGAGCCATTAAGTAATAATACGATTGACTAAGTTCTTCGTATTGGGATTGTGTGAAAACTCCTATTTCTACTAACTTCTTAAGTCTAACTCCGGTATTTTCTTCATAGATTCGGTTTTTTAACGCATATACCCGTACGAGATCTACAATCGGATTCATTGCTTTTTTGATATTTAGAAATTCTGAAGTGCCAATAGTCTGTGTTTTGATGGCATTGAAGAAGGTTAGCGGTGGTTCATATTGCAAAGCATTTTTCGCTATAAAAGAAAAAAAACGTTCGTTGGGTTTTTGTAATTCGTGGTTGAGAAAAGATTTAAGTTCATCAATGATTCCCTGGTCACCATACAGTCTTCTACAATCAAAGAAGGTGGAAAATTTAATAGCATTTTCTGGTATGGTATCTTCGATCCAACTTTTGTAATTATTTTTCCAGTGTGATAATGAATGTGTCCATGCGGGATTACTGGCCATATATCCTCCTGTACAGTAGACAAATCCAATTTTATTTAAGTCATCTGAAACTTGGTTGGCGAATTTTAGGAAGTAGTCTCTCACATACTCACGTTGCTCATTGGCTTTATCTTCATAAATAATGGCGTTGTCCTGATCGGTTTTTAAGGTCTGCTCTTTTCTGCCCTCACTTCCTGTTACCATAAATACGAACTTAGCTGGGGGAGGTCCCATATTGTGAATCGTTTTCTCAATCACTTTTATGGCAATGGTATCAGCAATCATTGTAATAACCTGGTTTGCAACAGCGGCATTGACACCTCGGCCGAGTAATTGGTTGATGATTTTCGGTACATTATCCCACTTATCCTTAAGTTCGGTTAATGACTCCGCGAGCTTTACAGATTGTATAAAAACTAAAGGTGATTGTCCTTGCTCACTTAATAGACGGTTGCGGCTCAAGAAGCCAACGTATTCTCCATCTTTTTCTACTAGTAAATACTTTGTTTTTGTTCTAAACATCATCAATACCGCTTCGTACAAGATTGCCTGATTAGAAATACTAACGATGGGATTATCCATAACGGTTCCTATGGCTTGGTCAACTTGGATTTGTTTTGCAATAACGTTATCTCTAAGTGTTATATCTGTTGCATATCCGACAATTTCATCTCTGTCAGTAATAAAAATGCAACTCACTTTATTGGATGACATTATTTTTGCAGCTTCATAAATGGGCGTATTGTAATCTGTTGAGACGATATCTTTATAAATGATATTATCAATCTTACGGGAGTAGAGTTGATCTGCTGCGTAATAACTTTCTTCAAATGATGCAGGGGATTTTACAAAATGTGAAAATTCTTCTTCCAGCATTTTACGGCCAAAAGCATTTGTGAAGAAATGAAAGAACTCCTCATTGGCGTTGCAAAGTTCAAAAAAATCTTTACGAGGCAATCGATATATGATTGTCCCCTTTTTTACCATTACTGATTTTAATGCTTTTTTCCGATTTAAAAGCACTGAAATTCCGCCAAAACAATAAGGATTTTCGTGGATTTCGATTGATCGTTTATTCTCCATATTATCGAGAAAGAATGTTTCGTACTGTCCCTTGTAAATGAGATCTACTCCATCTATATCTGTTATTCCTTGTCGGTAAATAAGTTCTTCCTTTGAAAATGTGCATTTTGTCATCAGATCCACTAAACTTTTTTGTACAGATTCTTGCAGTACGTGGAATGGGGCTGTAGTTTTTAATAGGGATAAAATAATTTCAGAATTATGCATAGGTTCAAAATTAGATTTGAAATAAATTAAAGAAACGGGCCTGTTGATTTTCAATATCTTCGGACGTCAGTTCATTTCTGTTAGCCATCTCAAAATAACATTTTGCAGTTATTTCGGCGTCCGTTACTGCATTATGTAAAGACTGAGGTATGGTCGAGAATAACATCTCATGGAGCAGTGAAAGATTCAGGTGAACTCTATGGGGATTTCTGACATACTTTTTACTATGCCATAGTGTGCAGAAATAAATTAAATGGTTAAATGGCATGTTGAGTTTAGTTCTGACAAATTCAGCAGCAAGGACTTGTAAATCGAATGATAAAAAGTGTCCAACAATTAAGGGATTGTATTTTTTTAAATCATAAGCTAATTTACGTAACACATCTTTTTTGTTGACACCATTTTCTCTTAAAAACTGTGGTGTTATACCATGAATTTTCTCAGATTCTCGGCTGATAAAAATAAAGGGTTCATAAATATATTTGTTTGTGCGTGTAATTTCATTAAAATCTGAATCATAGATTATCCATGCAACTTGAAGTACACGGGGCCAATTTTGTGTATTGTTATATTTTTTATCCCATTTTTCGGGTAACCCTGAGGTTTCTGTATCAAGAAATAATATGTATTTTTTCAAAAAGTATTTTGCTATTTATTATTAAAAATAAGTAAATTATCGATGATATGGATAGTTAAAAGATGAAAAAGACAGTTTGATCAAATATGTTGTGCAGTTGTATTTTTTTGAAACTCAGTAGGAGTTATCCCAAATGATGCCTTGAAGCAAGTTGCAAAGTATCTTGGGTCAGAGAAACCTGTCGCGAAAGCCACTTCACTAACTGTAATTGATTTATCTTTTTCCATCATTTGACATGCATGCTTAAGGCGAATATTCTTTATAAATTCACTTGGAGATAAATCTAGCAAAACTTTGGTTTTACGATACAAAGTTGATTTGGATAGTGCCAGAATTTCACCGAGCTTGATAATATCAAATTGATCATCACTTAAATTTTCTTCAACAACTTTGATCATCCGTTGTAAAAACTGTTCATCAACAGGCGTGTAATCCAAAGTAGCGATATTAATTTGTGTGTTGTTGTTGAAGTTGATTTGCTTCGTCCGTTTATTGATGATAAAACTCTGTATTTTGGCTTCTAAAACTTGAATGTCAAAAGGTTTACTGATGTAACCCTCAGCTCCAGCTTGATAGCATTCTATACGATCTTCCATACTATTTTTGGCAGTTAGCAACAATATTGGAATATGATTGATTTCCATATTTTGTTTGACAGCTCTGCACAGAGAAAGCCCATCCATTTCAGGCATCATGATATCACTAACAATGATATCAATTTCATTTTTATTTAAAAGATCGAGTCCTTGCTTACCGTCAGAGGCAACGTGAACATAATATTTTTTTGATAAAATGCTAAACATGGTTTGTTGAAGATCTTCATTGTCTTCTACTAATAGAATATGTAGTTGTTTTGAGTTTTCATTCGTATCTTCAATGATAGCTGTTGTGAATTTGTCTGCTTCGTAAGTAATTTCGTCTTTTTTAACAAAAGATTCGTTCCATATCTGAATACCATTTTTGACATAAAATTCCTGATCAACTGGTAATATGATTTGGAAGCAGGTTCCTTGATCAGGAACACTTTCAACAGTAATTTTACCAAAATGAATATCAACTAACTCCTTTGTTACTGAGAGACCAATCCCATTGCTTTCTTGATTTACAAATGACTTATTGTTATAAAATGGTTTAAATATTTTATCTAACTCATCTTTATCGATTCCAATGCCATTATCACGTACAAAAAGATAGAGCAGTTTTTGTTTTTTATCTTCTTTAATATAGTATGACAGGGTGATTTTACCACCTCTAGGTGTGTATTTAAAGGCATTCGAGAGTAAATTGAAAAGAATCTTATCCATTTTATCCGCGTCATAGTAGATATCTGTTGTACACTCTCCATGATTGATTTCAAATTCAATATTTTTTCGAATGGCTAATGGGTTAAAAAATACATGGCTCAATTGATTTATAAATGTGGGCAGATATTCTTGACTAACTTTCAATTCCATCAAATTATTTTCTATTCTTCGGAAATCCAAAATTTGTTGCAATAAGCGTTTTAGGCGATCTAGATTCAATCTCATTTTTTCAAACTGACTTAAATGATGCTTTGTGGTCATTTGAACATCGTCGACTAAACAAGAAATAATGGTTAGTGGTGTTAACAAGTCGTGAGAAATACTTGTAAAATAGCTGAGTTTGGACTGTGCCAGTGCATTTGCATTTTCTTTTTCTATTTGGGCTATTTTTAGATCATTTCTTAATTTTAAACGATGTAAAGTAAAATTTATGAAATAGTAAAATATACCAATCAGTAGACACGCATATAAGAAATAGGCTAAGTTACTCTCATAAAATGCAGCCTTTTTGTAAATATTAATTTCAGTAATCGTCGTATTCCATTTATTATTTAAATCAGTCGATTTTATTAAAAAACGATAGGATCCTTTTCCTAAATTATTATATGCTGCAAAAATCCGATCTCGAGATGCATTGATCCAATCCTGATCAATACCTTCTAACTTGTAGGCATATCGAAGTTTATTATCCTGGGTATAGCCAAGGGATGAAAAGGAAAATTCTATATTTTGGTCTTCGGGGTCTAATGTTAGTATCTGTTGATTAAAATTAAATTTTTTCTGATTGGATTCAAGGACAATGGATTTATTATTAATCTTGATATCTGTTACTTGCACTTTAGCTTTATAATTTGGGATATTGCTATTATCGTCCAATCTAACCATTCCGTTATATCCTCCAAAGTAGACCGAGTTTGATTTTTTATCAATCGTAAATGCTCTTTTGGAAAACATATTGACTTGCAGGCTGTCAGTCGATGTAAATTCCAAAATATCTTTATTGAGTGCATTTATTTTAAATATATTTCGGGTGCTGGAAAGCCATACCGTATTATTTAGGCAGACGATATCCAATAGTTGGTTCTTTCCAAATAAAGCCGAATTTGCCAATTCCTCCATTTTCTTTAAATCTCTTTGATAATAGAGTAAGCGATTATCTTTGGTTCCAATCCATAGATTATCATTTTTATCAACATCTAAGGATTCAATTTGATTTGTTTTGAGAACTGCTGTTGATTGACCAATATGTTGGATGATCTGTTCAGGATTATTTTTATTGATGTAATAAATGCCGCTTCCTTTGGTAGCAATCCAGATATTTGATTTTTTATCTTCAGCTATGCTAACCGCTTGATCTTTTATTTTTGTGATGAGCTTTATTTTTTTGCTTTTTGGATCACTATATAATACACCTTGGTTAGTCGCTATCCAAGTTCTCGATTGACTATCTTGAAAAAAGAAGATGGGGACCCCGGAGTGATTGGCTTCACGTTTTAGATCAATCTTATAGTCTAACTTGATATTGTTAAGCTGTTTTTTGAAAACGTTTATAGTTGCTTCATAAGCAGAACCGACCCACAGTTCATGCTGTACATCAATGGCGCAGCTGGCAGCTCTAATGGATATTAATTCGCGTAAATTGGCGTTACTATAGGTATTTAATAAACCATCTTTAGGATTTAAACTTCCAAAACCAAAACGCTCTAGATTAAACCAAAAGATACCCTTTTTATCTCGATATAACATATTTACATTGGGAGCAATGCTATATCGACTTTTAATTTCTTTAAAGGTGTAATTTTGAATGAGAGGTTTATCAAAACTAATCGTAGATATTCCTTTCCCACCGATAGACAACCATAATGTTCCTGATCTATCTTGATAAATATCATTGAAGATATTGGTTGTATGATCAAAATGGGGAGCCATATTTACTTCTTGAAGTGCACCATCTATATATTGAAAAGTAGAGATACCAGAAAATGAAAGTATCCAAATATAATTGCGATGCCGATCTTGAACGATGTTATAGAATAAATCTTCCTTTCCAATATTTCGACGCTTGTTTTTGATTTCTATTTCTTGATATAAATTCTTTCTATTGTCTGGATTAAATAAATAAATCCCATCCCCCCAGGTACATACCCAGAGTTGTTTATTATGATCTTCAAATAATTTAAAAGGATTGTTACGTGTTCCAAGTTTTGGGTACGCAACGAATTGATTTGTTTGTATATCTAATTTAAATAACCCTTGTTCCCAAATGGCTACCCAAATATTGCCATTTTTATCTTCAAATATGGTATTAACAGTCCCCGGTGGTATTTTGTAAATGGAATTTTGATCATCTTGATAGTTTTGGATAATGGATAAGTCTTTGTTATATACCACAATACCATTGTCTGATCCTACCCATAATCTGTTTTTTTTATCAATCAGTAATGTTGTAATACGTGTTGCAGATTGGAGGTTATTTTTGAAGGGTTTGATTACATAGCTTTCTTTTTCTAATGTATATAATCCTTTTTCTGTACCTAGAATGAGGTAATTATGATATTCTACTAGTGTTTTAATGTTCTGGTTGGTAGCCGTTTTACCATCATTGGTCTTCAATTTGAAATTTAAAATATTATAGGCGTCATATCTACTTAATCCCTGTGTAGAAGCAAACCAGATATACCCATCCTTATCCTGACAAGTTTGATTGATTGTCAATGAGGGTAATTCATTATTTTTGGTAATGGGATTCAATCCCATTTGTTGACCACTAACTTGGATATGGAAAAGTAAATATATAATGAAGAAGAAGGTTTGATATGTATTTTTCATAATCAATTGGTTTAATCTAATCAGATCGACAATTTGTTCTTCACTTATATCTCTTTTGCATCAACTTTGTCTAAAGAGCCAATGAATTAAATAACACAAGAAAAAAGGGAAACTTAATTTAATTCCTTAATCAATAATGGTTAGCTTTAAATAGCTCATTTTTTCCGTCTTACTTGAGCATCTAAATGGTTCAAAAAGTCAGATTCAAATTGGTATCTTTTTTAAAGATATAGAATGTTATTTAAAATAAATGTAATATAAACATTTATTTTAAAAATTGATTATTTTCCTGTTTGTATCTCCTTTTATCAAAAACTCCGTAAAAATGTGTTTTTAGTCAAAAGAAACATCTAATCAATGGCTATAATCATAAAATGATCCCATTTTGTATGTTGAATAAACTAAAATTAAACATCGACCGTATTGATTTTATCTAGATTTGGATAATCAATCTTCAATCATATTTACATCTGCTAAACCCTGTTGATTGGATTTTTTAAACCTTAAAATTTTAAAATATGCACAAATACGTTCTTGTTTATTTTCTTCTGATTACTTATTCTGTCTTTGGACAAGATTTAAAAAAAAGTGATGTTTTGGCCCAATTGAATGTTGCGAATCAATATTGGCAGACCAATCATAAGCCTCAAGTTTGGGCATTTTGGGATCAAGCCGCTTATCACAGTGGTAATATGGAGTTTTATAAAGAGTTTAAAAATAAAAACTTCTTAAAATATACCGAAGATTGGGCAGATTTTAATGAATGGAAGGGTGCAAAATCAACTGATAAAGCGAATTGGAAATATAGCTATGGGGAGACCGATGACTATGTGTTATTTGGCGATTGGCAGATCTGTTTTCAAACGTATATTGATCTTTATCATATCGCTCCTAAAGCTTACAAGATAGCTCGAGCGCAAGAAGTGATGAATTACCAAATTCATTCCAAACATCATGATTACTGGTGGTGGGCAGATGGACTGTATATGGTTATGCCCGTGATGACTAAGATGTACAAGTTAACTAAAAACCCGCTCTATTTAGAAAAACTTCATGAATATTTGGATTATGCAGATAGTATCATGTATGATAAGGATGAAAAATTGTATTATAGGGATGCAAAATACGTTTATCCAAAACATAAGACTGCCCATGGAAAAAAAGACTTTTGGGCGAGAGGTGATGGTTGGGTATTCGCGGGATTAGCAAAAGTGCTACAAGATCTACCCAAAGACAATGCTCATTATAAACATTATGTAAAACGTTTTCAAGATATGGCCGATGCTATTGTAGCGTGTCAACAGAAGGAGGGTTTCTGGACGAGAAGTATGCTGGATCCAGAACATGCACCAGGTCAAGAATCCAGTGGAACGGCATTCTTTACTTATGGACTTCTTTGGGGCATTAATAATGGTATTCTGAACAAGAATGAATTTGAGGGTGCTGCAAAAAAAGGATGGCATTATTTAAGTACTGTTGCTTTACAGCGTAATGGAAAAGTAGGTTATATTCAGCCTATAGGAGAAAAGGCCATACCGGGTCAAGTGGTTGATGCCCATTCAACATCGCCATTCGGTGTCGGAGCATTTTTATTGGCAGGTGTTGAAATGTATAGATATTTAAGCGAGTAATGATGAAAAATGTATGGACATTATGGATATTCATATGCTTCGCCGCTATGACATATGGGCAGAAGAGAAATCCTATTGCATGGAAAGAAACTTCAAGAGCCTTTTGGCTAAAGGAGATGGATCGTATGGCAAGACCGGTTATGCGTAGTCTGGCTCATGACAGTTTAAAGATCAATATGCCTCAAATTACTTCTGTTGCAGTTGACAATAAAGAACATCGCATTCAAGTACAATATGTAGAGGTATTAGGTCGAGTTTTAAGCGGAATATCGCCTTGGTTGGCTTTGAATGATGGTTCGGAAGAAGAGCAAGCATTGAGAAAACAATATCGCAATTGGACTATTCAAGCCTTAAAAAATGCCTTGGATAGTAATGCAAATGATTTTATGCGTTTTGATCTAGGTGGGCAGCAATTAGTGGATGCCTCATTTATTTCAGTTGCTTTTTTGCGTTGTCCTTGGTTATGGGATCATCTGGATCCTGTAACCCAAGGTCATTTGATTGAGGCTATCAAAACGACACGTCAATTCAGACCGGTGTTTTCCAATTGGTTACTTTTTTCTGCTATGAATGAAGCTTTTTTAGCCCAGTACAGTACAAGTTGGGATGTTATGCGAGTGGATTATGCTTTTCAACAACTGGAACAATGGTATGTTGGAGATGGGATGTATATGGATGGTCCTCATTACGCATATGATTATTATAATAGTTATGTCATTCATCCTTTTTTATCCGGAATTATGGATGTCATCGATCAAAAGACTAAAAATTATGATAGCATGTTTGCAAAAATTAAATTACGAAACCAACGATATGCCATTATATTGGAAAGGTTGATTAATACAGATGGGACTTTTCCACCATCGGGCCGGTCAGTAATTTATCGTGGAGCAGCATTTCATCATCTGGCAGACATGGCATTGAAAAAGAGATTACCCAAAGAGTTAACGGAAGGACAAGTTCGCGCCGCTTTATCTGCCGTTATGAGGAAAACATTTGAAAGCCCATCAACTTACCATCAAAACTGGTTAACGATTGGTTTATATGGAGATCAGCCCGGATTAGGGGATTTTTATAACAATCAGGGGAGTCCATATTTATGCAGTACTATTTTTTTACCTCTTGGACTTTCTGAAACGGATAGTTTTTGGACTTCCAAAGAAGAAGAATGGAGTTCGAAGCGTATTTGGTCTGGACAGGATTGGAAAAAAGATCAAAGTAAAGTCATTCAATAATAGATAGGAGTCATGAGATTAATAACATTTTGTACAGTTGGGGTAATTCATTTTTATCTTATCCTTTCCTTAAATTTCTGTTTTTCACAAAGCAAGCAGCTTCAGGTCATGGAAGTTGGAGACGGTTGGGCTAAGAATACGGTCAATACAGCTGTTTTTCGAAAAAATTCTCTCGTTAGTGACGCCCAGTTTCAATACATAGCCTACTATAACGACAAAGGACAAGTGGTATTGGGAAAGAGAAAACTAAATGAGAAGAGCTGGCAGCTACAGGTTACCGAATATTCGGGTAGAGCTCAGGATGCACATAATATTATCAGTATCATGATTGATGGAGATGGATATTTACATGTTTGTTGGGATCATCATAATGGTCAGTTGCGATATGCTCGAACAAAACAGCCGCATACACTGGACTTAGGATCTGAGCAGTCTATGATCGGGAAAGATGAACAGTATGTGACTTATCCTGAATTTTTTAAAATGCCTGATGGTTCATTATTATTTCTTTATCGTGATGGCGGTTCTGGATCAGGAAATCTTGTTATGAATAATTATGATCCCAAGAATAAAAAATGGACTAGACTGCATCGTAATTTAATCGATGGAGAAGGGAAACGAAATGCTTATTGGCAGGCATATGTCGATAACCAAGGAACGATACATTTGTCTTGGGTATGGCGAGAAAGTCCTGATGTAGCCAGTAATCATGATATGGCCTATGCTTGTTCTAAGGATGGAGGGCTCACTTGGGAGTCTACTACTGGAGCTCAATATACATTACCTATACAGGAATCAACAGCGGAATATGCGGTGCGTATTCCTCAAAACAGTGAACTGATCAATCAAACATCGATGGCTGCAGATGATGATGGGAATCCATTTATTGCGACTTATTGGCGGGCTGCGGGTTCTACAATTCCTCAATATAAACTTATTTATTATAGGAGAGGTGCTTGGGAAGTCCGTTCTTTTGATTTTAGAAAAATGTCTTTCAGTTTGAGTGGACATGGAACAAAAGAAATACCTATAGCGAGACCACAATTAATGGTTAAGGGGAGAGGAGACAAAGTTGCTGTCATGCTCTTGTTCCGGGATAAGGAAAGATTAAGTCGAGCTTCTGTCTTGAACTTAAATAAGGTGACGGATGATGATTATCAACTATTTGATTTGAATAACGAATCATTAGGAGCATGGGAACCCAGTTATGATACTGAAATGTGGCGAAACAAGGGACGATTATCATTATTTGTTCAAGCTACTGATCAAAAGGATGGAGAAGGACTTTTGGAATCTGGTCCAAGTAAGGTCAGGGTTATTGAATGGACGCCTAATCTCGAGGCAATAAAAAATATAATCAAACATTAATTATGAAAAAATACATGTTTGGGTTTATGTCCTGCTTCATATTTATTGTATCCTATCCCATGGATATGTTCGGACAAGGGACAAGAGATACTGTTTTTAACGTCAAAAATCCAGATCTTAATCTCAGTCCCTATACCGGTATGAACCGTCAACATTGGTTAGATGCAGCCGAATATCTTTTAAAGGGTGCCTTTAGTTATGTTAGTAATCTGGATAGCCCGATGGAGTTTCCTAAACAACCAGGCCGTAGTTATCCTAGAGATGGGGTTCATACGGAAACAGAACGGTTGGAAGGACTTTGTAGGACCCTGTTTATTGCTTTGCCTTTGATGAAGGCAAATCCAGATTATGAAATTGGTGGTCTAAAGATTGCCGATTATTATCGGCATCAGATTACGCAGCTAGTGAATCCACAATCTGCGAGTTTCATTCCACCTTTACCCAAAAAAGGAGGACCAAGTCAAAAGCTTGTTGAATTTGGTGGTTTGGCCGTATCTCTTATGGCCGCTCCCGAAATTTTATGGGATCCGCTATCACAGGAGAAAAAAGATACTTTAGCGCATACCCTCTTAAGTTATGGCAACGGACCTACTATTAATATGAATTGGCGTTTTTTTAATGTCATGATTTTAAGCTTTTTTAAGAGTAAAGGTTACTCGATAAGTGAAGATTATTTAAAGGAATTGTTGGAAAAATGTTTATCTGATTATAAGGGGGATGGTTGGTATAATGATCAGCCTTATTATGATTATTATAGTATGTGGGGGTATCAGATGTACGGAACTTTATGGGCTACCTATTATGGCGATGAGCTGTATCCAGATTATGCGAAGAAGTTCAGAACTCATTTAAGAGAAATGGTCGGTCATTATCCTTATATGTTCAGTAAGGATGGCGAAATGATTATGTGGGGGAGAAGTATTGCCTATCGAATGGGAGCTGCTGTTCCTTTTCCACTGATGGGATTTCTTGAGGATCAAAGTATCAATTATGGATGGATGCGAAGAATTGCATCAGGAACACTGCTACAATTTCTGAAAAATCCTGATTTTTTATCTGAAGGTATTCCCACACTTGGTTTTTATGGTGCATTTGAACCTGCCGTGCAGGAATATAGCTGTAGAGGGAGTGCTTTTTGGTTGGGTAAAATATTTTTAGGATTGCTCATTCCTGATGATAATATATTTTGGACAGCAAATGAAAATTTAGGTGCTTGGGAGAGCGAGATACCAAAAGCGAAGGTGTTGAATAAGCTTGCTCCTGGTGCTGAAATTTTGATTACTGATTATGCTGGAATTGGCGCATCAGAGATCAGGGCTTGGTGTGATAGTAAAACTATCGGCTATTATCAGGGAACGGAGAATTATAATAAACTGGCTTATAATAGCGCATTTCCTTGGCAAGCGGATGGAAAGAACGGTGAAGTATCAATGAACTATATGTTTCAAATTGGTGGGAAGAAATGGGAATCACTTCGCCGTTATAAATTCAAAGGCTATCAGGATGATATTTATTACAGGGACGCTGTATTAGCTTCGGATTCGACGATCAGATTTCAACTTGCAGATGTTATACTTCCTAATGGAATCTTGCGTGTGGATCAGGTGCATAGTCAAAAAACTGCTGCTCTGCGTTTGGGGCACTATGCTTTACCTAAATATGAAGGTAGACCAATTGTTGAGCATCAAATTAAATATAAAAAATGGACAGCAAGTATTATTGACAATGGGCAGTATCAGTTAGCTGTTGTTCCTGTTGAGGGCTGGGAAGAGGTGGAGATAGTAAGTGCTGCAGGTTTAAACCCAGTTTCTGAAACGAGTAAAGTCCTGAATTTAAAAGCAAACACAAGTGCAAATCAAAAGCAATTGTTTGCGACACTTATGTTATGGAAAAAATCGGGCGAAAAATGGACTAATGATGAATTATTCCCAATAAAAAAATTGAACCAAAAGCTGAATCAAGTAGGAATTAGTAGGAAAAATGGTCGTTATCAAGCTTTGAATTTGATATCCACGGATCAACAATAATAACCTTTGATCAATATTTTGCAAGTGAAAAGTGTAATGGCGAATATGATCTATATCAAAGGTCGTTATGGTTAAGAATCTATTTTAAGTATTTAGAGAAAAGAGTTAATGCTACTGCGCAAGAGCTAGTATATATCGCAACAAAATTTTTAAAACCATTTTATTTAAAATGTCCCCAAGGCATCTCTTAAATAAAATGGTTTTTGCTTTTTATTGAGTTTTAGTGAATTATTATGACTCCTGAATAGATTTTCAACCTTATTGAATCGATTTCAAACCGTTCATAAGCGAATCCGTTATAATTTTGACCTAGAGGGAATTGGAAAATAGCGCAATAAGAGTGCTTCTCTTCCTAACCAATGGAATTTTAGCGAATGATCTTCTTGAGTTTGCTAAGTACCAATTATAAACAAAAATATAAACTATACGATGATGGGATCAAGTTGAAATCAACCTTTAGGGGGATTATAGGATAAAGGTATGGTCCTATAATAAAAGGAATAAAATAGTAATTCTAATCTAAAAACCAATTGTAAATTATGTTAACCCACTATTGCAATAAATACGCAAAAAGCACCTTGCTATTAAACAGTTTATTTTTAATAGCGATGACTAGTTATGGTCAAGCAACTTCCATAAAGGGAAATATTCGAGACGCTTCTACAGGAAAAACCATAAGCAACATTACCGTTAAAGTAAAAGGAAGTTCGGTCAGTACACAAACAAATACCGTCGGTAGCTTTACCATTCAAGCTAATCCCGGAAATACTTTGATCATTTCCTCGGTCGGATATCAGGAAAAGGAGGTTATTGTACCTCAGGGGGGAATTGTTGATGTTACGCTTGTTCCATTTGAAAATGTACTTGACGAATTAGTTGTGGTCGGATACGGAACACAAAAGAGATCGGATGTTACGGGTTCTGTGGCATCAGTGCCAAAAGATCGATTATCAAAAATTCCGGTAACAAATGTTATGCAGGCCATACAAGGAGCAGTATCAAATGTGACTGTTTCACAGGCATCTTCTATTCCTGGAGACGCACCATCTGTTCAAGTTCGTGGTAAAAATTCGATCACTGCAACATCAGAGCCTTATCTTGTTGTTGATGGCATTCCTTTATCAAGGACTGATGGCTCTATTAATGATATCAATCCCAATGATATTGAGTCGGTCGAAATATTAAAAGATCCATCAGCTGTTGCGATTTATGGTGTAAACGGTTCTAATGGTGTTATTTTGATCACTACAAAACGTGGTACATCTGGAACTCCCCGTATTCGTTATAGTGGATATGGCGGAGTCGAAAATGTCGCGCATATCCTTAAACCGGTGTCTGGCGAAGAGCTTTTAAAACGTTATGCTGAATATGCCCGCATTAATAATGGTACGCTATATAATGGTGGCCCAGTGCGCAATCAGTTTGAGTTTGATAACTATACCAATGGCGTGACTACTGATTGGTTAGATGCAGTGATGCAAACAGGTGTGATCCAGAATCACAATGTCAGCTTATCAGGTGGAAGTGAGAATGCAAAATACTTTGTTTCTGGAGATTATCTCGATCAAAAGGGTGTACTTTTAGGTTATAATTATAAGCGGTATTCGTTTCGGACCAATACTGATTTTAAACCGACAAAATATTTATCGGTAGGTACATCTTCTTTTATCGTTGCACATAATAAAGACGGTGGTCGTGCGAGTTTATTACAAGCAGCAGCAATGAGCCCTTATGCTAAGATGTATAATGATGATGGTTCGCTAACTCAGTTTCCGATGTATTCGGAACAGCTTTGGACCAATCCACTTTTGCCAACGACATTAAATCCAGAACGTCGTCAATTTAATATCTCCTTAAATGGTTATGCCGATCTTAATTTTGGGGAGCTTTACAAACCGCTGGTAGGTTTAAAATATAAACTCAACGCCGGATATTCTTACGTTCCTGTTCGTAATAATGAATATGAAGGTGAGAGTGTTTATAATTTTGCAGGCATGGGCCGTATCACCAACAGTGAATCGCAGTCCTATACATTGGAAAATATATTGACATACACGAAGGATTTTGGTAAGCATCATATTGATTTCACCGGATTGTATGCCTCAAAAAGTAAGTATTGGCAACAAGCTATTGCTACTGGAGAAGTATTTCCTAATGATGCTTTGGAATGGGGAAATCTTGGTGCAGCGACTACTCAAAAAGTATCTTCTCAGGCGGATCTGTATCGTTCCATCTCTCAGATGGGTAGAATAAACTACTCTTATGATAGCCGTTATTTATTTACAGCGACTGTACGTCGCGATGGCGCATCTGTTTTTAGTAAAAATAGTAAGTATGGCGTATTTCCATCTTTCGCTGCGGCTTGGAACATACACAATGAGTCGTTCATGAGTGGTGTCAAAGATGTGGTGGATAATTTGAAATGGAGAATATCTTATGGTATATCAGGAAATGAAGCTATTGGTATATATCAAACGCTTTCCTTGATGGATGCAAGTACCATCGCACTGAATGGCTTATCGAACACCGCTTTAAATATTCGTACGAGAATGGGGAATGATAATTTGGAGTGGGAAAAAACGAAGGGGTTGAATACAGGTATTGACTTTGGATTATTCAAAAATAGGCTAAGTGGAAGTATCGATATGTATAAAACCAATTCTTATGATATGCTATTATTACAACGCCTTCCAAGACTTACTGGTTTTGCAGAGGTCTTCTCCAATCTTGGGAAAGTGTCTAATACAGGTATAGATCTTACATTGAATACTAAAAATATCGTTAAAAATGATTTTAATTGGTCTACTACATTGGTCTACTCCCGTAACAAAAATAAGATTGTAGAAGTTTATGGCGATGGTAAGGAGGATTTAGGCAATAGATGGTTCATTGGGCATCCGCTCGGTGTGATCTATGATTTTACTAAAGTGGGTATCTGGCAGGAAGATGAAATAAAGGCTGGAGCTAATAAGGGATGGGATGAACGGGCTGAAGCTGGAAGTGTAAAATTAGCGGATCTGAATGGCGATGGTTTAATCAACGAAGACGACCGCTCGGTATTGGGACAAACTGCTCCGAAATGGACCGCTGGACTTACCAATACGTTCGGATATAAAGCGTTTACTTTAAATGTTTTTATAAACACGGTTCAAGGTGCACTACGTAATAATCCACAGATAGGTTCGGCAGCAGATGAAATGGGACGAAAAAGTACACCAGCAGAATTGGGCTATTGGACTCCTGAAAATAAAAGTAACGAGTGGCGTTCCTTGAGTAACCGTTCCAATGTATATGGTTATGGATTTCCATCAAATGCAAGTTTTACGCGGTTGAAAGATGTGACATTAAGTTATAACATGCCGCAGCATACATTCAATAAATTAGGTATTAATGGTGCTACGATTTATGTAAGCGGTCGAAACCTATATACGTGGACCAATTGGATCGGTTGGGATCCTGAAGCTCGAGATATCACCCGTGGATCTGCAAATGATAACCTGAATTATCCGATGGTTCGCACTTATGTACTTGGATTTAATTTAACCTTTTAATGAAATCATGAAACCATCATGAGTAAATGTGCACAAAGAAAGATGAATACTGCTCATGATAGCTTCATCATTGCTAATAAATAATATATACTGATGAAAAAAACAATGAATATTCAAAATAAGTTATTACCTGTAGTTGCAGTCTTTTTATTAGGATCGGCATCTTGTAGTAAGAATTTTCTCGATGAAAAGCCTTATTCTAGTTATGAAGCTGGAAATAGTGATCCCTCGACGATCGAAAATAGAGTTTTAGGTTTACATGCAACTTTCGGACAATTATGGGGATATAGTGGCCGTCAAGGTTTTTTATCGTGTTGGCAGATCGGTACTGATATTGCAAGTGCTGGTTCTACTGAAGGAGTAGAGAATCCTTTTTATCAATATGCTGATCTAAATCCAGAAAATGGCGGTGTGGGCTATTTATGGCAACGCTGCTATGAATTTATAAACAATGCAAATAGTATCATCGAGGCGGTTGGGGACACTAACCCAAAGGCTGCCGCAGAAGCAAGATTTTTCAGAGCTTATGCATATAACATGTTGGTAACACTATGGGGTGATGTTCCATTATTGACAACATCTGTTAAAATTCCAACGTTCAATTATGTCCGAAATTCTACAGTAGAGGTGGATCTGGTTATTGCAGATGATCTTGAATATGCGGTGAAAGAATTGGCAGCTGTCGGACAAGCCGCTGCTCCGAGCAGGATCAATAAAGATATGGCTAGGCAGTTGGCTGCAGAAGCCTTCCTACGAATTGGAATGAGAGATCCTGCTTATTTTGCTAAAGCAGAAGCCATGGCAACGGCGATCATAGAGAGCGGTAGTTATAAATTGATTGATACGCGATATGGTAAATATTTAAATCAAGGTGGTGATGCTTTTCGGGATATGTTTAGACAGGGTAATATGCGCCGTGCTCAAGGAAATACCGAAGCCATATGGACTTTCGAAGTTGAATTGAATCGTGAAGTTAACGGTGGAACCATCGATAATCCTCAGCATCGTAGGATATGGCAACCGTCATACCATAAATGGGATGGCATGGTGAATGCTGATTCTCTTGGTGGAAGAGGTAACGGACGATTGAGATTAAGCAATTTTATGAAATATACGGTCTGGAAAGGACTTCAGGGTGATATTCGGAATAGCAATTATAATATCCGTCGTACTACAAATTATAATCGTCCTAATATGACCGTCAATAATGCTGTAGTAACACCATGGAGTACAGAAATCGGTGTAGATGCAGATGGTTATCGTGTTGCTAAGGGAGCAGGGGTCAAAGATATTACTATAAAAACAGGAGATCGGGTTATTCCATTTCGTGCCGATAGTTTGGAAGTCTGGTATCCTTTTCCAACAAAATGGGGTGGATATGATCCGCTGGATGATTTTGGCTATGCATTGATCAAAGATTGGCCAGTAATGAGGTTTGGAGAAACTTATCTATTAAGGGCAGAGGCACGTCTTCGACAAAATAATCTCGGCGGAGCAGCTGAAGATATCAATAAGTTGAGAGATCGTTCTTTTAAAGATACGCGTATTCAATCTGGAAACACCACTTTAGGAAAGGTTCTCGCATCAAATATGACGATCGATTTTATTCTTGATGAACGTGCCCGTGAGTTGATTTCAGAAGAAAATCGTAGAATGACTTTGGTGAGAACAAATAAACTCAAAGAACGTATTGCTTTAAATGGTGATCAGGGACCGGCAAATAAAATAACCAGTGGTTTCCAAGATTATAATATTTTGCTTCCAATCCCCTTGAGTGAAATTCAATTAAATAACAAAGAAGGGGAAGGACTTAAACAAAATTTAGGATATAAATAATCTAGTTTTATTACTTTAATAATAATATGCAAAAGGTCAATTTTCCACACATTGAAAATTGACCTTTTGCTTCTAAATCATGAGATATCTGTTGGCTATAATCTCTGTAGTTATGCATAACAGTCCATAACAGTTTACCTATTTTAATCTTGTAATTTAGTTTATGTACAATACCTAACAAGATAAATATGAATGCTGTTTTCGGAGTTTTATTTCATTTCATAGGCGGTTTTGCGTCAGGAAGTTTTTATGTGCCTTATAAGAAAGTTGAAGGATGGTCATGGGAATCCATGTGGATCCTAGGTGGTCTATTTTCTTGGATTATTGTACCACCATTTGCAGCATGGTTAACTATTCCTAATTTTTGGGAGATTATCAGCAATTCCCAGGCAGCTACTTTATATTATACTTTTTTATTTGGATTGTTATGGGGTATAGGTGGACTTACCTATGGTCTAGGGATACGTTATCTTGGTGTTTCCTTAGGTAGCAGTATTATTTTGGGCTTAAGTATGGTCTTTGGTTCGCTGATGCCAAGTCTTTATTATTTTTTTTACCCCACAGTGGGTAAACATGGAGTCAACTATTTTTTTACGACTCAATCAGGAACTTGCATATTGATAGGTTTATTAATTTGTCTTATGGGTGTTGTGCTGTGCGGTCGGGCAGGTGTTTCAAAAGAGAAAAGTCTTGCGACTCTTTCTAAGGACGCAAAGACTGATTACAATTTTACGCTGGGTATTATCGTTTCGATCATTTCTGGTGTACTTAGTGCTTGTTTCAATTTTGGTATCGAAGCAGGTAAACCGCTTGCTAATGTTGCAAATTCCATATGGAAAAATAGTAATTCGAACAGTGGAGAATTTCTTTATCAAAATAATGTGACTTATATCATTATCCTTTGGGGAGGTTTTACTACAAATTTTATATGGTGCGTCTATCTCCTAATTAAAAATAGAACTTTTTCAGACTATACTAAATCCAATGTACCAAAAGTAAAGAATTTACTTTTTTGTGCTTTGGCAGGTACAATGTGGTATTTACAGTTCTTTTTTTATGGTATGGGTGAGAGTCGATTGGGTAATGGTGCCAGTTCTTGGATTCTTCACATGGCGTTCATTATTTTAATTTCAAATGCTTGGGGAATTATATTAAATGAGTGGAAGGGCGTGAATAGAATGGCATATCGATCTATAATTGCAGGCATAGTGACAATCATAATTTCTATTTGTGTCGTAGGGTTTGCAAGAACTTTAGAAAATTAATTTAATATATATAGCAGTGAAAACATACAAACATGTAAATTATTTGTGGGACGATAAAATAGCGCAATCATTGCAAGGTGATGAAGTTGCTTTATTATTATATCGTTCAAATATTCTAGGCGCCGATCTAAGAATTACTAATTATGGAGGTGGGAATACTTCTTGTAAAGTTTTGGAGAAAGATCCGCTTACTGATGAAAGTGTTGAAGTCATGTGGATAAAGGGGTCTGGCGGAGATATCGGCACGCTAAAGAAGTCAGGGCTTGCAGCATTATATCTTCAGCGCTTACGTAATCTTGAAAATGTGTATAGAGGAATCGAATATGAGGATGAAATGGTCGCACTATTTAATCATTGTATTTTTGATTTAAGCTCGAAGGCGCCTTCTATTGATACGCCCTTGCACGGATTTTTACCATTTAAGCATATTGACCATTTACATCCAGATGCCGCAATTGCAATTGCAGCTTCTAAAGATGGGAAAAGGATAACTGCTGAATTGTTCAAAGGATCGATCGGTTGGGTTGATTGGCAACGTCCTGGTTTTGATTTAGGTTTACAATTAAAAGCCTGTTTAGAAGCAAATCCTGGTATCAAGGGTATTATGTTGGGATCTCATGGCTTGTTTACTTGGGGAGACACTGCTTACGATTGTTATATTAATTCTTTGGATGTTATTGAGACTTGTGCCACTTACCTTGAACAAAGTTATGGTAAGAAGAATAACGTGTTTGGCAGCCAGAAAATGGTAAGTCTTAGTAAAGCAGAAAGAAATGCGCAAGTCGTAAAATTAGCTCCTATTTTGCGGGGATTTTGCTCAAGTGAACGCCATATGATCGGACATTTTACAGACGATGAACGTGTTTTAGAATTTATCAATTCAAACGATCTGGACCGATTAGCACCATTAGGGACAAGCTGTCCGGATCATTTTTTAAGAACTAAAATCCAGCCCTTAGTACTAAATTTAGATAAATCTGAATGTTTAGACAATGTAGCGGAGGTTAAAAGAAAATTGGAGCCTTTGTTTGCAGGATATCGAGAGATGTATGCACAGTATTATGATAGTTGTAAACATGAAAATAGCCCTGCTATTCGGGATAAAAACCCCGTTATTGTTTTATATCCGGGTGTTGGATTGTTCTCGTTTGCAAAGGATAAGCAAACTGCTCGTGTGGCTGCTGAATTTTATATTAATGCAATTAATGTCATGAAAGGTGCTGAAGCGGTAAGTGAATATACTGCTTTGCCACGCCAGGAAGCTTTTGATATTGAATACTGGCTATTGGAAGAGGCAAAATTACAACGTATGCCAAAATCAAAAGCATTATCAGGTAAGATTGTACTCGTAACGGGTAGTGGTGGTGGGATTGGAAAGGCGATTGCAAAGAAGATGGCGCAAGAAGGTGCTGTTGTTGTGTTAAATGATATCAATGCTGATCGGCTTGCATCATGCGAGGAAGAGTTTGTAGAAGCGTTCGGTAGAGATGCGGTTATGACGACATTGCTCGATGTCACAAATGAGGAACAGATAAAACATGCGCTCAATGATGCTGTACTAGCTTTTGGTGGGATTGACATTGTTGTTAATAATGCGGGGTTATCCATTTCTAAAACGATCGAGGACCATACGCAAGAAGATTGGGATCTTTTATATGATGTTTTAGTTAAAGGTCAGTTTCTGGTAACTCAGGCATCAACAGCTATTTTAAAAGCACAAAATATCGGTGGTGATATCGTCAATATTGTAAGTAAAAATGCTTTAGTAAGTGGTCCAAATAATATTGGTTACGGTAGTGCAAAGGGGGCTCAATTGCACATGAGCCGTTTAAGTGCCGCTGAATTAGGGGCAGCAAAAATTCGAGTAAATGTAGTGAATCCGGATGCTGTAATTTCTGATAGTAATATTTGGGCAGGTGGATGGGCCGCAGGTCGTGCTAAGGCATACGGTATAAAGATCGAGGAGTTACCGGCGTACTATGCAAAGCGTACTTTGTTAAATGAGATTATTCTACCAGAAGACATTGCAAATGCTTGTTTTGCACATGTTGGTGGCTTACTAAACAAATCTACAGGTAATATTTTAAACGTTGATGGGGGAGTGGCAATGGCTTTTTTAAGGTAGGTTTTATATCTTAGTTTTTAGGTGATGAAAAGAAAGTACATGCTGTATCTAAGTAAATTTTAACCAATAACCATTTTTAATATGATTTTAGATCAACAATTGATAGAAAAGCACAATAATAAATTAGAAAAAAAACATAATCGAGCATTTGAATTTATATCCCAAGATATTGATGATGTTGAGGAGCTTATTGCTAAACTTCAGAAATTTCAGATCGGGATACCAAGTTGGGCACTAGGGACAGGTGGTACACGCTTCGGACGTTTTTCTGGCCCTGGCGAGCCAGGGAGTTTGGAGCAAAAGTTTGAAGATGTTGGTCTGCTACATGCTCTTAATAAATCTAGCGGAGCTATTTCCTTACATATACCTTGGGATATTCCAGAAGACACCGCAAAAATGAAGGAATTGGCACGTTCTTTAAATATCACGTTCGATGCTGTTAATTCCAATACTTTTCAAGATCAACCACAGCAGGAACATAGTTATAAGTATGGATCTTTGCATCATGTCGATCCTAAGGTTCGCAAGCAGGCTATTGATCATAATATAGAGGTTATCAATTATGGAAAAGCTCTCGGTTCAAAGGCTTTGACTGTTTGGTTAGCTGATGGTTCATCTTTTCCCGGTCAATTGAATTTCCGTGAGGCTTTTCAGAATACGTTATCCAGCTTGCAGGAAATCTATAAACACTTACCCGAGGATTGGAAATTGTTTATCGAGTATAAAGCTTTCGAACCTTATTTTTATTCGATGACCATTGGAGATTGGGGGCAGTCTCTACTATTGGCAAATAAGCTGGGTCCTAAAGCATATACATTAGTGGATTTGGGACACCATTTACCAAATGCTAATATTGAACAGATTGTATCATTGTTGTTAATGGAGGGAAAGCTGGGCGGTTTTCATTTTAATGATAGTAAATATGCCGATGATGATTTAACAGCGGGGAGTATTAAGCCCTATCAGCTTTTTCTGATTTTTAATGAATTAATTGATGGCATGGATCTGAATGGAATGGAACACGCTACTGGCTTAGGCTGGATGATTGATGCGTCACATAATCTTAAAGATCCTTTAGTGGACTTATTGCAATCTGTTGAAGCCATTAAAATTGCTTATGCACAAGCATTACTTATCGATCGTGTTGCACTCAAGGCAGCTCAACAAGCGAATGATGTTGTAAAATCACAAGAAATTCTTCAAGATGCATTTCGTACCGATGTAAGGCCATTGGTTGCTGAATCTAGGTTGAGGAGTGGTGCCGCTTTAAATCCAGTATTATTATTTGAGGAGGAAAAATTACGTGATAAGTTGATCGCAGAGAGAGGTTTACGAACTATTGCAACAGGATTATAAAGTTTTAAGAATGAATAACGATAAAATTCCTGTAGTTGCTATTTTCGATGTTGGTAAAACCAACAAAAAGCTTTTTCTATTTGATTCTAATTACCAAATTGTATTTGAACGTTCAGCAAGATTTTTAGAAACAAAGGATGAGGACGGGGATCCGTGTGAAAATCTTGAAAGTCTTAGATTATCGGTTTTTGATTCACTTCATGAGGTCTTTAGAAAAAATGAATTTGAAATTAAAGCGATTAATTTTACATCATACGGGGCTAGCGTTGTATATCTTGACGAAAATGGTAGACCCTTGACTCCTTTATATAATTATCTAAAAGAATTTCCTGTTACTATTCAACAGGAGTTGCATAATAAGTATGGAGGAGAGGAACATTTTTCTTTAACGACTTCATCGCCAACTTTAGGTAGTTTAAATTCAGGTTTCCAAATTCTTCGATTAAAAAAGGAACATCCAGAAATTTATACACATGTCAATTTTGCTTTGCATTTGCCCCAATATTTAAGTTTTCTGGTTTCTGGAAAATTCTACTCAGATATGACCAGCATCGGGTGTCATACTGCTTTATGGGATTTTGAAAAAAATGAGTATCATAAATGGGTTCAAGATGAGGGTATTACAAAGGTTTTAGCTCCAATTGTTGAAGGAGATGAAGTTTTTGATGGTGCTTTTCCGGGTAGTTCTTTTAGAGTAGGGGCGGGGCTTCATGATAGTTCTTCGGCGTTAATTCCTTATTTATTCAATTTTGATGAACCATTTGTATTGATATCTACGGGAACTTGGTGTATTTCGTTTAATCCATTTAACAATAGTGCCCTAACTTCTTGTGAATTAAAAAAGGATTGTTTGTTTTATCAATCTTATTTGGGAAAGCGAGTTAAGGCTTCGAGGTTATTTGCAGGTTATGAACATGAACTGCAAGCTAAGCGAATTGCTGATTTCTTTCATATTACTACAGCAAAGTTTCGTAATCTTCAACTTAATCGACGGATCATAGAAAAATTAATGAAAGAGCCTGTGGTTGTGGATTTAGTAGCATTTTCGACTATTGAGCTTGATCGTTTCCATAATTATGAAGAAGCTTACCATAGTTTAATTTTACACCTCATCAAAGCCCAAGTGGAATCAACAAAACTAGTTTTAGATGCTAATAAGATCTCTAGAATATTTGTAGATGGTGGGTTTAGTAAGAATCATATTTATATGAGTCTTCTGGCAAAAGAATTTCCTGAAGTCGAAGTTTTTGGTGCCTCAATGGCTCAGGCAACAGCATTGGGCGCAGCGCTAGCTATCCATGACCATTGGAATGAACTGGCGATACCGAATGACCTTATTGCATTGCGGTATTTTAGAAATAAATGAAATTTTAATTGTTTAAGATCTGAGCTGTGAATAAAAATGGGCGAGTGTAATCACTTGCCCATTTTCTTAAACATTAAGGGTTTTTAAAAGGAGAGCGTGAAAAGCCCTTTAAAAATAATTCTTTTTTTAAAGTGATTAGGTAACGAGCTTGCAGGTTTTTAACTCATCATTAATAGGGTAACAGATTTTTTACTAGAATACGTTTAAGAAGATCGACCATAATTTTGATCCTATACTGCTATGGTACAGAGTAACAAATATTTAAAAAAGTGAAATATTAAAAATATGAATGGTCTTTGAGTTTAACTTTTTTAAAATTTTATGCTAATTAATTGTTATTTTAGTGATTAATCTAAATTTTAAAATGACCAATTCAACTGCTCAGTTTCTAATGACACTGGAGATTAGTGATTTTTCAGCAACTCCCAAATATCTCCAATTGGCGAATACGATCATTGATGCAGTAAAAAATGAGAGGCTTAAGAAGAGTGAAATGCTTCCTTCAATTAATGAATCCAGTGCTTATCTTGAAATATCTAGAGACACGGTTGAAAAGGCTTATCGCTATTTAAAAAAGCATGAAATTATTGCATCTAATCCAGGCAAGGGATATTATGTCAATAAAACAGATATTCAATCCAAATGCAAAATTGCGCTGTTTCTGAATAAATTGAGTGTTCACAAAAAAATAGTGTATGATTCATTTGCTAAGGAGTTGGGCGATTTTGCTGATCTGGATTTATTTGTCTATAATTCAGACCTTTCCTATCTCAAGAACCTATTATCGAATCTGACCAAAACATATGACTATTATGTACTATTTCCACATTTTAGGGAGGGACGAGATAAAGCGCCGGATATTATTCGTAGAATACCAAGCGATAAATTAATGTTATTAGGACGATTTGTGGATGATGTACCGGGCGATTTTCCAGCAGTCTATGAGAATTATGAACAGGATATTTACTTAGCGTTGGAAAAAGCGAGTGAAGTTTTAAGTAAATATAAAATGATAAAATTGGTTTTTCCCGATCATAGTGATTTTCCAAAAGCAATTATAAAGGGTTTTTATAAATTTTGTCAGCAGTATGCTTTTGATCATGAGCTGGTATCGGAATTGAATAAGGAAAAAGTCGTTATAGGGACTTGTTATATCAATATTATCGAAGATGATCTAGTAAAACTACTGAATAAGATCCAACAAAAAAATCTGGTGATCGGTAAAGATATTGGTGTTATTTCATATAATGAAACGCCGTTAAAGAAATTTATTTTGAATGGAATTACAACCATATCAACTGATTTTGAAACAATGGGTAGGATGGCAGCAAATCTCATTAAAAATAACTCCAAAGATCGGCTTGAAGTCCCATTTAATATCAAGATTCGAGCTTCTATATAAAAGCGTATATTATATTATGAAAAAAGCCATGAGAAAACTCATGGCTTTAATACTTTTGATCACGATTACAGTGTTATTTTTTTAGGGTTAGCGGATATTGTTTAAATACTCCTTTAACAACCTTCGCAACATTAGTTGCCACTTTTTCTGGACTATTAACTTCGCCAGATCCACGTGCTTGCCAAACAACTTTATTTGTTTTACGGTCTACAGCTTCTATGATTAAGTGCGCGTAGCGGTAACGTTCTTTGGCTACAGGATATGTTGAATAATAACCATAATAAGGAGAAAACCACGGTCTGTACCAACCCCATGGACCTCCATAAGCATATGAGGATCCATATACTAAACGACTTTTGTTATTGACAATTGTTATATAACGGAATAACAAATCTGGATTATCCTTACTGTAAGATAAGCCCCTTGCTTGTAATTCACTGTTGCTCGCGTCTAATATATTTGTTCTTGCAATATCATTATCAAAATATGATTTTGATAACGAATCGACTGGTGGCAACCAGCCATAAGTACGATATTGCGAAAAATCTACTTTTTCGTCACGCATCGTATTATATTGATATGAGGCACAAGATGCAAGAATTATACTTGCAAATAAGAAATAAATTATTTTTTTCATGACCAATAGGATTTATATTATTTTCTTAGTGTTAGACAAATGGAAATGTTAAAAGTTTAATGATATCAGTAAAAAAAATTATTGATAAAAGGCAACTAATGGCATTGAACGGCCTGGACCAAAAGCTTTTGGACTAATGCGCAGTATTGGAGGAGCCTGAAATCTTTTAAATTCGGCATTATTAACTAGTTTTATAATTTTTTCAACAATATTAACATCATAACCTTGAGCTAAAATTTCCTCTTTTGATTTTTGTTTTTCGATATATAGGAATAATATTTCATCGAGTAAATCATATGGTGGTAAGGAATCTGAATCCTTTTGATCGGGTCTTAATTCTGCAGAAGGTGCTTTTTCAATTGTATTAGATGGGATAATTTCCTTATTTCGGTTAATGTATCGGGCGAGATCATAGGCTTTTGATTTATATACATCTCCAATGACGGAAATCGATCCTGCCATATCTCCATATAAGGTACCATAACCTACCGCTGCTTCACTTTTATTTGAAGTGTTTAGTACGATGTGACCAAATTTGTTGGAAATTGCCATTAATAACGTACCTCTGGTACGTGCCTGGATATTTTCTTCCGCAACACCCGCTTTTTGCCCTTCAAAAAAGGGAGCTAATGTTGTTTCGTAGGCCTGTGTAATATCTTTTATTGGAATGATATGATGTGTGCAATTGGTGTTTTTTACGAGATCTAATGCATCTTGAATGGAATGGTCGGATGAATAAATAGAAGGAAGCAATATTGCAAGTACATTTTCCGAACCTAATGCTTCACAAGCTAATGCGGCAACTAGTGCTGAATCTAATCCACCGGAAAGGCCTAAGACGGCTTTTTTGAAGCCTGATTTGCGGAAATAATCACGTAAACCTAATAGCAGGGCATCGTGAATTAGTGCTATTTGCTGATCTTGGGGTACCGTAAATGCTGTTGTCGCTTTTATGGTTTGATCTCTATATTCTATTATCTGTAAATCTTCTTCGAATTTTTTTAATTCGCAGCAAATTGCCCCATTTTCATCAATAGCCAATGATCTTCCGTCAAAAATTATATCCATATGTGCGCCAACTTGGTTGACATAGAGGAGCGGACGTTTTGCTTTTGCCACTTGTGCTTTCAAAACAGCAACACGATCTTGATAATGGACATAAGAAAAAGGCGAAGCTGCAATATTGATCAGCAAATCTGGGTTTTCTTGAAGTAATTCGCTCATGGGGTCACCAACATAGGAATTATTTCCTTGATCGTCATCCCATAAATCTTCACAAATGGTCAATGCTATTTTTGTTTTTTTAAAGATGAAACATGCGAATTTTCTATTAGGTTCAAAGTAACGATATTCGTCAAAAACATCATAGTTAGGAAGTAGTCCTTTTTTACTAATGTGTGTAATCTTTCCATTTTCTAAACAAACTGCAGCATTGTACAGTGCTTTACCTTCTGGGTCTGTATTGGGGACAGGCGCTCCGATAATGCATAAAATATCTTGGCAATGTGATGCAATGGTAGTGATAGATTCGCTACACTGTTTTAAGAATGTTGCATTTTGCAAAAGATCCTTTGCTGGGTAGCCGCCAATTGCTAATTCAGAAAAAACAATAATTTCAGCTTGCTGTGCTCTTGCATTTTCAATAGCAGTAATAATTTTTGCAGTGTTGGAACTGAAGTTGCCGATATGATAATTTAACTGGGCTAAAGCTATTTTCATTTTTGCGTCTTTGTTTTTGAATGGTATACTGATATGAAGAGCAAGATAAGAAGTTTTTTAGACTACTTTTTGATACTATTGTTTTTTTATTTTAGTTTTTGATAGTGAATTAAAAACAAACAGGATCTTTACGTAAGTAAAGATCCTGCTTCGTATATTCGTTTAAAATTTTAGAAGAAATAAATCTCCCAAACGCCATTTAATTGCTAATTGAAACTACTTCAATTTCAGAGTATAATGGTGAGTTTGCTGGAACTTTATCTTTTGTAACTTGATCATATCCGAATGGAGACGGCGCGACAAATTTGATTTTTCCGCCCTTTTTTAATCCTTTTGCTGTTAAGCCCCCAATATTTGCTTCTCTTCCTTGAAATGACATTTTCTTGGGAAAGAAGGCAATTTTCCATGCGGAAATTACGCCATTTAATGTAAATGTTGCTGGACTATCCTCTTTAGATTCATCAACAAGTACACCTTTATCTGCACCATTAAGCAAATTTACTTTATATTTGGTTACTACCGTTGGAAATATAAGTGTTCCATTGGAATAGAATTGATAAGTATATGAAGCCTCTTCGCCTTCAGCAATTAAATCATACCATATACCAGTTGCTGTATCTAATTTGGGATTCGTGAAGTTTTTGATAGCAAATGATTTCAACTGAGGAGCCTGTTCTTTTAGTAAATTTTGGATTCTCGCATTTTCGATAGAATCTTTAATTCTTTGTTCTTCCGCTAATTTTGAAAAGTCGTCTGATTTACTACAAGATGCCAAAGCAATAATCATTGCCAACATTCCAAAAAAGATTTTTGTAAAATTTTTCATAAATTTCTTTACTTATTACTGTTATTATACCGGTTAAAACGTTCAATTGTTTAGATGTGCTACAAGGTACAAAAGAATTTTAAAGGAAGTAAAGTGTAGTAGAACTTTTTATTTTGCAGAGTTTTGTCTTTTTATTGGTGACAATAATTTTACTCAAAGAAGTTATATTGTAAAAAGGTCCTTTACATCATGATGCAAAGGACCTTTTTCTATGCTTTTATTGATTTATAGTAATTATGAACCAGTATTGCCAATAGTTTTTAATTCGATTGTGTAAACAACTGGAGTGTTTTTAGGTACAGTTACTTTTTCACTACCCTTTGTATATTCCACTTGGTCAAAAGTATAGTAAGATGGAGATATAAAGCTAATTATATCATTTTTTTGTAGCCCTTTTGGTAATAACCCTTCAAATCTCACATCCTTACCTTGGATATTAACAATTGTTGGTACAAATGCTTGAATCCATGCTTGTCCATATATGTTAATTGCAGTAGCAATATTATCATAAACTTTAGGAATTCCATCTGTATTTTTGTCAAATACAGTTCCATTCATCAATTCTCCTTTGAAATTTAAGGTTGCAGCCCAAGGAGTTAATCCAGCTTGTCCGTAACCGTTAACAGTGCCCTTGTATACGTATGGTGTTTCATTACCAGCCGCTAGCTCTACTTTATACCAGATTCCTGTTGAATCGGAATATTTAGCTTTATCTCCCCATTTGGTTTTTGCATATTGCTCTAATAAAGGAGCTTGTATTCTTTTTAATGAATCTCTGCGTACTTTTTCTAATCTTGCTTTTTCAATTTGCTCTCTTTCAGCTTTCTCATAATCGAAATCATTTTTGTTACATGAAGCAAAAACTATCCCCATGCATAAAAATGCCATTAAAAATTTCGTAAATTTTTTCATAATTTTTTAAATTGTATCTTATATTACAAGTAAAACGTTGTGTTTTTTGGTTTCGCTACAACAAGATGTTAAATTATCTTAAAAAATTCGCTAACTCTTTTGGGCTTAGATATTTTTGCTTAATACTTTTTAATTTAAATGTTTGATCATAACGTAGGAGACTCGGGAAAACCATCTTTTGGTTGGTCAGCAGTAGTAATGCTAAGGGATGATATTGTCCGGTATTTTTTTTTGGAGTTTTTGATTTCCATACTTGCTGATCGAAAGTGATGTCCTCAACCGTCTCCGCATCTAATTCAACTAGATAATAATCTTTGTTTAAGCGGTCATAGATTTCTTTTTTTGTAAAAACTTCCTTTTCCATTTTTCTGCAGTAGCCGCACCAGTCCGTATGAATGAAGATGATTGTTTCTTTTGGTGCTATGCTTAGTAAAGAGTCTAATTGTTGAAAAGAGGTCCAAATTATCCGCTCTTGACCATAATGGCTGAGCGGATAAAGGATAATGGTCATTAATAAAACAAATTTGTGCATATGCTTCATCTTTCTTTAATAAATGGGATTAGTGAAAATGGCCAATTTTTACTCCAAAGGTTATTGTTCGTGGTTTTGTTGGACCGTAAATGTAGTTTGAATCACGATTAGCGCCTTTATCGAAATCTTTTTGGAATGCGTTGAACATATTTTGTACACCAGCAAATAATTCAAGGTTAAAATCTTTGTGAACAGCAAACGTGTATCCTAACCGTGTATTCAGCTCCATAAAATCCCTCGTATTTTTGAGGCTCATGATTTCTTCTTGTATATGCGAGATCTTCATTTTTCCGGTGTAAACTCCTGTTAGGTCAACTGCGAATTTCTTAGTTGCTTTCCAATTGGCATTTAAGTAGCCATAGACATTTGGCGTACGTAAGAAATCTTTGGACAAAATGGCTTCTTGACCTGTTTTAGCTTCAGCTATCAGTTGTGCCGATTGGTATCGCGAGCGTTGTATCGTACCACCAGCTTGTAGACTAAATATACTTGAAGGGGCTACATTAAGTTCAAGGTTTGTTCCGTATACATAGGCATCTGTACCGTTTCGCATTTCTTCAATCATAATGTCATTGGATTCTGATTTCAAGACTGTCGTAAATGGATTATTCAACTGTGTATAGAAGCCCTCCACTAAAAGGCTTGTTTGCGTATTCCCAAAATTTCTGCTGAAATTGAACGATCCGGTGTAAGCATTTGAATATTCTGTTTTTAGGTCTTCTCCAATTAATACAAAAACCTGTTTTCCTCCGATGGAAGTCACATGCATATCTTCATTGAAAGCTTGTGGGGCACGGAACCCGCGCGCATACCCGCCACGAAATTGAATATTACTATTGATATCGTATAAGATGGTTAATCGTGGGTTCCAAGATCCAAAATTCTTCTGACTGCTGCGTTCCACTTGTTGGAGCTGATAATTTCCATCGACGAAGATGTAGTCGTATCGCATTCCTATTAATGCTTTGAAAGAGGATATTGGCTTCCATTCGTATTGGGCATAAGTTCCTATTCCTTTTGTTTTTTGATCGATGATACGTTGATATCCGGGAATCTGATCATTTGTTTTGTTGTAGTTGAACTCTATACCACTGGTAAAGACATCATCCTCAAAATTGTTTGTGTATTGTGTTCCAGTAACAAAAGACAAATCATCTGTGTCTCCATAAGAATTTGCGGCTCTTAAACTATCTGTTGCAGTGGGCGCTTCGCCCAGTCCCCCGTAAAAACTTTTACGTTTTGTTTTTTGGCCGGAAGCATACACGGAGATTTTTTGTTTATAGTCTGCTAAATAATGATCGTAAGTGATACCACCAATCAGTGAATTGGTTTCCAGTTGTTCTGTGATGGCTGTAAAATGTGGTGATTTGTTAAATTGGTCTCCTCCTCTTCTAAATTCGTGTATGGTACTGAAATCTACTGTTATTTTGTTGACATCGGAAGGTTTGAAAAATGCTTTTGTTCCGAATGTGGTATTGTTAAGTTCTGTTATCTCCGAAAATCCGTCCTTATTTTTATCAAATGGTTGACGATTCCGGTGCATACCATAAAAGGTAACACCTGTTTTAAGGTCTTCATCTACGTAAGAGGTGTTGAAGTCTACCGTATTATCCCAACTGCTACCGCCGATTAATGAGTTGGTAGATTTAATCTGCCAATCATTTTCGACAGGATCTTTAGTGATGATATTAATGGTACCTGCAATTGCATTTGCTCCAAATAAAGCAGAACCTCCACTTCGAACGACTTCGATGCGGTCGATCATACTGGTTGGAAGTTGGTCTAAACCATATACACTGTTTAGTGCACTGAACACGGATCTACTGTTGATCAAGATCTGTGAATAGGCGCCTTCTAAACCATTAAGACGAACCTGTGAAAAACCGCAATTTTGACAGTTGTTCTCTACCCTAACTCCTGGTTGATAGTTTAGTGTTTCGGACATAGCTACAGATTGTGTAGCCTGAAAAAGTTTAGGACCTAATACCTGCACAATAACTGGTGCTTCCTTTTTACTGACACCATAGCGGGTTGCGCTTACAACGACTTCATTCAAATGCAGGTTGTCTGTGTTTAATTTGAAGTGTACGGTGGAATCTGTTAGCAATATCAGCTGTTTGAGGGTTTGATAGCCAACAGCGGTTATCTGTATATTTTGTTTTTGTTTAGTTAGTTTTTGAAATTCAAAATAGCCTGCGGTATCAGAAACGGTCGAGTGAAGACCATTTTCGATGTTGATAGTTGCTCCAACTATACCTTTGCCGTCATTGTTACTGATTTTACCCTTTAATGTATGTTGCGCATATGTATGCATACTGATCATCATCATGATGATCAGTAAATTGATATTTCTCATTGGAGTGTATTTGTCCTTTTAATTGTAATGAACCTATCATGGGAGGTGTAAAATAGCAGTACGAAGCAAGGCGAATGCCTGCTCCATGTATAATTTCATACCAGCTATGCCCACTATGGTTACATTATTTACTTGAAATAATTAATAAATTACAGCACGACGCAATGCGATTTGCTATCGCACGGCGAATAGCATTCGTCTTGATAATAAGGATGAATGCAATAACTAATTTTATTTTAAGCAAAATCTGGGGGACCCCTTAAGAAAGCGTGATCGACGACACGATTGGCGACAACTGGTGTGTAGACTTGATAACTGTAGATATGAACGACAGTTCGAATGGGCTGTTCAAAAACGATAAATTCACTTTGAACAAAGTTTTGATTGTAGACGACATTGAGGAAATCAATTTGATCGTCGGATTCTTGCGGTCTGGGCTGATCGTTTGTAAAATCGTAGGGGTGATTGTGCATGACAATCTCTCCGTTTGATTTTACCTCTTTGTGCATGAAAATAACACCAGAAATAATGATCAAGCTGATCAATGCCAATTGCATTGATGCTAAGATCTTTCTGATATGTATATTCTTTGACATGTAGGTAATAAAAAAGCACCCGCTTAATACGAGTGCTAAATTATTGAAAATAAACGTAGCTTTCTATTGAAAGTGTATTATTTAAATATTATTTTATAAGTTGATTGTTGTCATCTGGGAAAACCAAGCTAGGAATATGCTTTTTAGCTTGCTCCATTTCCATTTGTGCATACGATATGATGATCACAATATCACCCACTTGAACTAATCTTGCTGCAGCGCCATTTAAGCAGATGGTACCGGAAGCTCTTTTTCCAGGAATAACATATGTTTCTAAACGAGCGCCATTGTTATTGTTAACGATTTGAACTTTTTCGTTTGCAATAATATTTGCTGCATCCATTAAATCCTCATCAATTGTGATACTACCAACGTAATTAAGCTCGGCCTGTGTAACCCGAACACGGTGGATTTTAGATTTCATTACCTCTATAAACATGTGGCAAAGTTAGATTTTTCTTGTAAAAATGTAAAGTTAATAAGTATAATGTGACATTTAATTCAAAATCATGTTATCAATAAGCCGTACATCTTCGACCCGCGCAGTGACAAGTGCTACATATTGTTTATCTTGTTCAATTGTTTTGATTTCTTTCAATGTCGTTGTTTCGCAAATAGCGAGATATTCTAAAGTAATACCTTCGCTGGAGTTCAATAGTTCTGTTGCCTGTTTATTTAATTGAAGTAAAGGTATCTTTCCAAAGTTATTTTTGATATAAAGAAGTGTTTTGGACAAAGCTAACGCTTGTATTTTACCATTTGATGAGAGGCGCATGTTTCTTGAACTTAAAGCAAGACCATTTTCATCTCGGATGATTGGGCATAATGCAATGGTGATCGGTAATTGCTTTACCTTGATCATATGTTCAATAACCATGACCTGTTGAAAGTCTTTTTGACCAAAGCATGCAATATCTGGTTGTACCAAGGCGAATAATTTGTAAACGACTTGCGTTACACCTTGAAAGTGCCCCGGTCTCATTTCCCCTTCCCATATTGCATCTAATCCGTTTAGATCAATGTGCCATTTTTCATTTGGATCAGGGTACATCTCCTCTACGGTAGGTAAGAATAAGACATCACAATGAGCAGCTTTTAACAATGCGATATCATGCTCGATGGGTCTTGGATACTTTTCTAAATCTTTTGGATCGTTAAATTGTGTCGGGTTGACAAAAATACTGCAAACGGTGACATCTGATAAAGGTTTTGCATAATTCAGTAAAGAGATATGTCCTTCATGCAGTGCACCCATTGTTGGGATAAGAGCTATTTTTTGTTTGTTGATTCGTGCTGTTTCCAGGTAATCTTGGAGCTCTTTTTTAGTCTCGAAAATTCTCACTTTTAGAAATTTTAATACAGGGCAAAAGTGGGGAATATATTTGTGAATATAAAACGATGATTTGTAAGGAATTGTATTGTCGGGATATTTTTTGTATCTTTGTAGACCGATTTTACTGTTCTAATAAAAATAAAATAAATAAAAACTGGAGATGGCAAAAACGAAGATATTGTTTATAACCCACGAGATGTCGCCTTTCCTCGAATTAACTAAAATTTCTGAAATCACGCGTCAATTGCCGCAGGCTATGCAAGAGAAAGGATTTGAAATCCGTATTCTTATGCCTCGTTTTGGTAATATTAATGAGCGTAGAAATAGATTGCATGAGGTAATTCGTCTGTCAGGCTTAAACATTGTGGTGGATAACAATGACAATCCGCTAATCATTAAGGTAGCTTCATTGCCTGCGGCACGCATGCAGGTTTACTTCTTGGATAATGAAGACTATTTTCAGCGGAAAAAAGTTTTTCGTGACGAGAATGGAGAATTTTTTAATGATAACAATGAGCGCTCTGTGTTCTTCTGTAAAGGAGCACTGGAAACGGTTAAGAAGTTAGGTTGGTCACCAGATGTGGTACATTGCCACGGTTGGTTTTCAGCATTAGTGCCGGCTTATTTAAAGACGACATATAAAGATGATCCTACTTTTAAAGGTGCCAAAGTGATGTATTCGTTGTATAACGAAGAGTTCTCCGGAACTTTAGGCGATAAATACAGAGAAATTGCTCCTGAAGGTGCATTGACAAAAGATGATGTTGCTAGTTATGGTGACGGTAGTTATGTCAACATCTATAAAGGTGCTTTGGACTTCACCGATGTAGCGGTTGTAGCTGAGGAGGGTGTTAATCCAGAAATTTTAGCATATGCAAAAGAAAAAGGAATTCAGGTCTTTGAACCTAATGGTGATGAAGATTATGAAGCTTTCAATGATCTTTTTGATCAATTTGCTCCTGTAGAAGAAGAAACAACGGTTTAAAGTAGAAATTAAACGTATTTAAAAAGCGTCTAAGAAATTAGACGCTTTTTTTGTGATATATCATCAGTGAGGGCTTCTTCTATAATAGATTAAAATCTGATAGTTAACAAATAGGTCTTGCGTTGATTTAATGGCAGGATGATAATTTAAAATGTTACCTTAGCTTTATTATGAAAATTAAAGTTGGTTTTGGCTTTGATGTCCATCAATTAGAAGAGGGGCATCCATTTATAGTAGGTGGAGTGGAATTGGATCATCATGCTGGTGCATTTGGCCATTCGGATGCGGATGTTTTGGCTCATGCCATTTGTGATGCGCTCCTGGGAGCCGCAAATTTAGAGGATATTGGTTATCATTTCCCAAATACAGATGAGCAATGGAGAGGTATTAGCAGTCTTGTTTTACTGAAACATTGTGTTAAGCTAATTGGAGATAAGGGGTATACCATAGGGAACATTGATGCTATGTTATGCCTGGAGGCTCCTAAAATTAAACCGTATATCGGACAGATGAAGGCTAAAATATCGGAGGCCTCAGGTTTGGATGTTGATGATATTTCGATCAAAGCTACGACCAATGAATCCATGGGATTTGTCGGAAGACAAGAGGGGGTAGTCGCATATGCTGTTTGTTTGATCGAAAAAGCTTAAACTTTCTGTTTCTTTTTAAAAAAGAAGCAGGCAACAATAAAACTGATTGCTGTAAGTACGAATCCTAGATAGAAAGGAGCTCCTGGTAAATAGAGAGCTTCTTTTTTATCTGTAAAGTGAGCAAATAACCAGCTCATGACGGGAGGGCCTATAATGGCTGTTAAGCTAATAATACTTGTTAATCCACCTTGTATCTGTCCCTGCTCATTCGATGGCGTTTCGTTTGATACAAGGCTCTGGATAGCTGGGCCTGCGATTCCCGCAAATACATATGGTATTACGGCTAGGAAAATTAACCATGGAGCGTATGCCATCCCCATTAAGGGCATCGATATCACGTAGAGTCCAGATCCAATTAAAATACTTTTTTCTAATCCCAATTTTGGAATAATAATTCGAATCAATCCGGCTTGAACTATAGCCAACAACATACCTATAAAACCCAAAGAGATACCAACCATTCTTTCATCCCATTGATATCTTTCCATGGTGTAATATGACCAAGTACTTTGTACGGCATGAGAAGAGATGTTTATCAGAAAGATGCAAAAAAATAATTGTTTTAGATGCGGGTATTTCGCAAGTTGCTTGAAAGCACCTACCGGATTTGCATTTTTCCATCTGAAAGGTCTTCTGTTTTCTTTTTTTAATGATTCTGGAATGAAAAAATAACCATATAAGAAATTTAAAAAACTTAATAATGCTGCGGCGAAAAAAGGTATTCTGGCACCATAATGCCCTAATAACCCACCTAACAATGGGCCTACTATAAAACCTAAGCCAAATGCAGCTCCCAATAATCCGAAATTCTGAGCTTTTTTCTCGTGCGAACTGATATCTGCTATAAATGCAGCAGCTACTGTGTAGCTAGCTCCTGTAATACCTGCTATAAACCTTCCGATGAATAACCACAGGATGGTTGGAGCTAACCCCATGAGTAAATAGTTGATAGAAAAGCCTAAGAGTGATATTAATAGGATGGGTCTTCTACCAAATCGGTCACTGAGATTACCTAACACAGATGCAAAGAAGAATTGGGTTAATGCATAACAAAACATGAGCAAACCACCATATCGCGATGCATCACTTAATGTGCCGCCAATCAATTCTTCAATTAATTTAGGCATTACAGGTATAATAATACCTAAACCAATGACGTCAATTAGTACGGTTAAAAAAATGAAAAATAGACTTTTTGAAGTGTTGACTTGCATATTTTACTGTTTTTTATTTTTTAGATAGGCTTTTAAACGATTTACTGGCCTAGAGCTTTATCATTTATTTTAATAATCTATATGTTTTTGCCTGTCACGAATGACAGACAATTGATTTGTTTTTAAATCTAAACTAAATTTCTGAAATACCAAGCTTTAGCGATATTGAAAAATTAGGATCATACCCTAAGGATTGTTTTTGAACCAATCAAAGGCGATCTGTTTTATTTAGAAAATGGTTTTAAAGACTGAAATGTGCGATTGGTTTAACGTTTCTTTTTTGTAGTAATTGATTCTTTTTCAGTGTTTTTTTAACGGATGTTGTATCGAATGAAGATTCCTCAAAATATTTGTAATATCTTTGTTGTCATGCACATAATCTTTGGCACATTATCTGATATTGTAGCGGAGGCATATGTCATCATATTTTATAATGATCAAATCGAGAAAGAATAAGGTTCAATGAAGAGAGAATCAAAAAAAAACCAACTGCAACCAGAAGATATTAAGCGGTACACACGTAATTTCTGGAAATTTATTATTGGAATAATAGCTTTTGGGTTTCTATTTATATTTAGTGTTCGCCTGGGATTATTTGGAAAGTTACCGTCTTTTAGTGATTTAGAAAATCCTAAGAGTAATTTAGCTTCGGAAGTTATAACGGAAGATAATAAGGTTTTAGGTACTTATTATATTCAAAATAGGTCAAATGTAAAGTATAGTGAGTTGTCACCTTACTTGATACATGCCTTGATCTCAACAGAGGATAAGCGTTTTTACGATCACTCCGGTATTGATTACACACGTACTTTTACGGTTATTTTCCATACTTTAACTGGAAATAAACAAGGAGGGAGTACGATTACGCAGCAATTAGCTCTTAATTTATTTTCAGACGGTCGTGCTAAAAGTGCTCCTAAGCGTATCATTCAAAAGTTTCAGGAATGGATAACTGCTGTTCGTTTAGAGCGTAATTATACCAAAGAAGAGATTATCACCATGTATTTCAATACAGTGGACTTTGGAGCATATAATACCTATGGTATTAAATCAGCCGCACGTACTTATTTCAATACAACTCCTGATAAACTTACTGCAGATCAAGCTGCTTTATTAGTGGGTATGCTAAAAGGTCCGGGCGTTTATTCTCCTGTCAGGTATCCGCAAAACGCATTAGCGCGTAGAAATACAGTCTTGGACAATATGAATAAGGCAAATTTCATTTCTACAGAGGAAGAGGCTAGTGCTCAAGCTAAGCCATTGGGATTACAATTGAAAATCGCCAATTATGGGGAAGGTTTAGCACCTTATTTTCGTGCGGTATTAAAAGAAGAAATCAAGAAAGAATTTTCCAAATTATCGATTACCAAATCGGATGGTACACCTTATGATCTGGATCGTGATGGGTTGAAAATTTATACAACAATTAATATGTCCATGCAGCAATATGCTGAAGATGCCCAGAAAGAATGGATGAAATCTTTACAGGGTAAGTTTGCTGTACAATGGAAGAATAAGGACCCTTTTAAAGGAGATAAAGCCAAGCTACTGACAACAGGTATGCGACGTTCTGAACGCTACCGTGTTTTGAAGGAGAATGGACTTTCTGAAGATGAGATCAAGAAAGCATTTCAGGTAAAAGTTCCGATGTCTATTTTCACTTGGAAAGGTTCTGTGGATACTGTTATGGCTCCGATTGATTCTATCAAATACAATAAATTGATGTTACGTAATGCAATGATGTCGATGGAACCAAAAACTGGACATATCAAGGCTTGGGTCGGTGGAATAAATTTTGAGCATTTCAAGTATGATCAAGTAAAAATGGGGACGAGACAGGTCGGTTCAACTGCCAAGCCCTTTACTTATGCTGTCGCAGTTGATAATGGCTACTCTCCATGTTACAGTATTCCAAATTATCAACAGACTTATGGAAATTGGACGCCAAGGGGTACAGCTGAAGGTGGGAATCCGATTACTTTAGCTAATGCATTGGCTTTGTCTCAGAATTATGCGACTGCATATTTGGTGAATCAGGTTACACCGGAGGCGGTTGCTGCATTGACCAAACGTATGGGTATTACCAGTGATGTTCCAAATTATCCATCCATTTCACTTGGAGCATATGAAGCTTCTGTATTTGATATGGTTGGTGCTTATTCGGCATTTGTAAATCATGGTACTTGGATTGAACCTAATGCGATCTTGAGGATCGAAGATAAGAATGGAACTCCTATTTATGAAAAGGCACCTAAAGTTGTTAAGGCTTTGAACAGTGAGTCTGCTTATATTATTGTAGACATGTTAAAATCGGTTGTCTCGAAAGGTACAGGAAGACGAATTCAATGGAAATATCATCTGACGAATCCAATCGGAGGAAAGACGGGTACAACCAATGATAATGCTGATGCTTGGTTTATCGGGATCACTCCTGAACTGGTGTCGGGTGTCTGGACAGGAGCTGAAGATCGTAGTATAAGTTTTGCGAATATGCAAGATGGGCAGGGAGCTGCAGCAGCAATGCCTGTATTTGCACTTTATATGCAGAAGGTGTATGCAGATAAAAACCTCAAGTATACGAAGGGCGATTTTGAACTTCCTGAAGGTGGGCTAACGCGAGTAGTTGACTGTTCTAAGTACTGGGGAGGAGGCGGAAGCTCCGGAGCAGATAGCACGGGTTCGGAATCAAACTTAAATGATGATCGATTAGGTTTTTAAATTTTATTAAGTAAAGATATAAAGCCAGATAATTGAGTTTTTCGAAATTTGTTATCTGGCTTATTTGTTATATATGAGCGTGTTTGATTATAAAGAGGAGCTTAAAAGAATTCCACATAAGCCTGGGGTTTATCAGTATTTTGATAAACAGGATGTCCTGATTTATATCGGTAAAGCTAAAGATCTCAGGAATCGGGTTGGTTCTTATTTTGTGAATGAAACGCAACATAACGGTAAGACGCGTGTATTAGTTCGTCAGATCAACCGTATTTCTTTTACAATTGTAGATACGGAGATTGATGCATGGTTGCTGGAAAATTCATTGATTAAGAAACATAAGCCCAAGTATAATGTATTATTAAAAGATGATAAAACCTATCCTTGGATTGTCATTAAAAATGAACGCTTCCCCCGAGTTTTTTGGACACGTAAATATATTAAGGATGGCTCTCGGTATTATGGTCCTTATGCCTCTGTAGGGATGATGCACATTGTATTGGACGTAATCCGGGATCTGTTTCCGCTAAGGACCTGTAATTTGGCACTGACTCAGGAGAATATTGCTAGGGGTAAATTCAAAATTTGCCTTGAATATCAGATTGGCAACTGTAAAGGTCCATGTGAAGGTTATCAATCTGAAGAAGATTATGATCAGAATCTGAGTGATATTAAAGATATTTTAAATGGTAAAATTTCTGTTGTCACGAATCGGATTAAAGAGCAGATGTCTGCTGCAGTATCGGAAATGAATTTCGAAAAGGCGCATTCCTTTAAGATGAAATTAGATAAATTGGATCTGTATCAGAGTAAGTCTACGGTTGTTAATTCCTCGATCACGAATGTTGATGTTTTCAGTATTGCATCGGATGAAAGTTATGCTTTTGTTAATTACTTAAAAGTGATGAACGGCGTAATCATTCAAACGCAGACTGTTGAAATGAAGCGGCGACTGGATGAGACTGAACAAGAACTTCTTGCTTTAGCTATTCCTGAGATCCGGGATCGGTTTAAAAGCTTATCACGAGAAATTATCGTTCCATTTGAACTGGATATTCAGGAAAATGATCAGATCAAATTTACTGTTCCAAAACTAGGCGAAAAGAGAAAACTATTGGATCTATCGTTGAAGAATGTAGCGTTCTTTAAAAAAGAACGATTGCTACATTATGAGAAATTGAATCCAGATGTACGTGTAGATCGTATTTTAACGCAGATGAAGAAAGATTTGCGGTTAAATGTATTGCCGCAGCATATTGAATGTTTTGATAACTCTAATATTCAAGGTAGCTATCCTGTATCTGCTATTGTAGTTTTTAAAGATGGTAAGCCATCAAAAAAGGATTACCGACACTTCAATGTTAAAACAGTAGTAGGTCCAAATGATTTTGCCACGATGGAGGAGGCTGTATATAGGCGATATAAGCGGGTTTTGGAAGAAGATGGTGATTTGCCTCAGTTGATTATTATTGATGGGGGTAAGGGGCAGTTAGGGGCCGCTTTGAAAAGCTTGCGATTATTAGGGATAGAGAAACAAGTTACAGTAATTGGTATTGCCAAGCGGCTGGAGGAGCTGTATTATCCGGGTGATCAATATCCTCTTTATTTGGATAAAAAATCGGAAACTCTTAAAATCATTCAACACTTGCGGGATGAAGCCCATCGGTTCGGAATTACTTTTCACAGAAATCAACGTAGCCGAAAAACTTTTGTATCTGAACTCGAAGATATTCCTGGCATAGGTAAGACTACGGTAGAGAAATTACTGACTACCTTTAAATCTGTTAAGAAGATTAAAGAGGCTCCAGAAGAAGAGTTGAGAAAAGTGTTGAACTTAAAACAGCTACAGGCACTTTTAACATATTTTAAGCGAAATTAAGCGCATTTGTCTTGCATTTTTTATTAAGAGAAAAGCCCCAATAAGTTGATCACTAATGGGGCTTTTGTATGCTGGTTAACATTTGTACTTAAAACTATTTTCTAGCATTAGTCGTCATAACCAAATCTTTTTAAGTAATTTTTCTTACTTCTCCAATCTGGAATTACTTTTACGAAAACCTCAAGAAAGACTTTTTTGTCAATAAATGCCTCAATATCCTGGCGAGCGTACGTGCCGACTTTTTTAATCATTGATCCACCGGTACCGATGATGATATTCTTTTGTGAATCACGCTCCACAATGATTTCTGCAGCGATACGAGTGATCTTAGGTTCTTCTTTATAAGATGTAACAACTACTTCAGTACTGTAAGGAATTTCCTTGTCATACAGTTTGAATATTTTTTCGCGAATCATTTCCGAAACAAAGAAACGCATTGATTTGTCTGTTAATTCATCTTTTTCATAGTAAGGAGCATGTACAGGAAGTTTTTCCTTGATATAGTCCATTACTCCAGTGATATTATGATTAAGAAGTGCTGATACCGCAAAAATAACTTCTGGGTTGATCGTTTCTTTCCAGAACTCTACTTTAGCCATCACTTCTGCTTCGTTAGACTTGTCAATTTTATTGATAAGAACAGCTACTGGAGAACTTGTTTTTTTTAATTTCTCAATAACATCATTTTCATCATATTTTTCATTGATATCTGTAACAAGTAAAATAATGTCCGCATCGATCAGCGATCCTTGGACAAAATTCATCATTGATTCTTGTAACGAATAGTTTGGTTTGATGATACCAGGTGTGTCTGAAAAGACAATTTGGTGCTCCTCATCATTGACTATTCCAATAATGCGGTGTCTTGTTGTTTGAGCTTTAGGAGTGATGATAGACATCTTTTCACCCACTAAAGCGTTCATTAGCGTAGACTTACCTGCATTAGGTTTACCGATGATGCTTACGAATCCTGCTTTATGCGACATTTTTTTTAATTTAATTAGGATTACAAAGAAACAAAATATATCTTTGTGCTCCAATTCGGAGGTAAAGATATCTTGCTTTTTAACACAAAAAGGACGATTGAACTAAAAATATATTGCGGGATGGAGCAGTTGGTAGCTCGTCGGGCTCATAACCCGAAGGTCATCAGTTCGAGTC
>NZ_JBHUPE010000010.1:0-119833 GCF_042686355.1 Sphingobacterium anhuiense | reverse complement strand
ACCCCCTATAAACCCCCTCTTATCCCCCTGTTATATCTCTATTATACTAGAATAAGGTACCCACTTGTTTATAACATGGTATCACCCTGATACCAGCGGTAGATTTCTCCAGATTCAATTGGTTTAAAGAGCTGCTTTATAATCACACTCACACAGTTAATCGAAAATCAATTTGCATCGAATACATAATTTTTTCTTTCATAAATTTTAAAAATAAAATCTATATACTACATTATAAAAGTCAGATCATGTAATAGTCGGTATCTCCAAACTTCCAAAAAAAGAAGATATTGATTCTTAACATGCTGTAGACAAATTGATCAGAACTAGCGTTAAGCATTATCGTGATGTAAAATAAAAAACTATATTTACTGCTGGAATAGACGAAACATTAGATTAAGTGATCGGAAATCATTTTTTAAAATTAAGATCATAAAACGATAAAAAAGTATATTAAATACGAATCAACCTATACAACTAAGCGCCAAACCAATAGAATAAGCATAAATGACAGGACCTGATTATATATACTATACTGATTTAATGGGCACAATGCTTTTTGCCATTTCAGGAGCCATGGCAGCTAATCGGAGAAAAATTGATATTTTCGGTGCAACTTTTACAGGATTTGTTACAGCAATAGGGGGCGGTTCACTGCGGGATGTTTTTCTAAACCTTCGTCCCATTTGGGTTGACGATGGGAATTATTTAATTGCTATACTAATCGGGGTTTTTCTATCAGCAGTCCTTAACGACAAATTAGATAGATTCTCCCGAACTTTAACACTTTTTGATGCCATGGGGATCGCTTTCTTTACTATTGTTGGCTTGCAGAAATCCATTACCTATGAAAGCTCTACAATTGCGGCTGTAATTCTAGGCATGTTTTCGGCTGTAATGGGAGGGGTCATCCGGGACACCCTTATGAATGAAACGCCACTAATTTTCAGAAAAGAAATTTACGCAACAGCTTGTTTATCAGGGGCTATACTTTACGTAACCTTACCTTATTTTGGACTTCCCGAGGGCATAAATGCTTTTTTAAGTGCATTGTTGATCTTTACAGTTCGAATCTTAGCCGTAAAATATAAATTCTCCCTTCCGATAGTGGGTGGATAAGGTGGAGAAATAATTAGAAAAGCGTTAATTATAACTAACGCTTTTTCTTTTGAAATGGAAATTTCATTTTATATCCAACACGGATCATCCCTTTAGAAATTGTATCCAGTTTTCCTTTCAACATTGTTTTTTTCAGTGTAGACAATTTATCAGTAAACAATTTCCCTTCGATATGATCATATTCATGTTGTACAACACGCGCTGCTAAACCGGATAAATCAATTTCGTGCTCCTCAAAGTTTTCATCCAAATAATTAATCTTAATATTCGGGTGCCTCAAAACATCCTCATTAATATCAGGAATACTTAAGCATCCTTCATTAAAGGCCCATTTCTCACCAGACTCTTCAACCATGATCGGATTAATGAAAACTTTCTTGAAAGCTGTCAACACTTCTTTCTCTTCTTCAATATCTTCAGCAAAAGGAGTTGCGTCGATTACAAAAAGACGAATTGGCAAACCAACTTGCGGGGCTGCTAACCCAACACCACTTGCAGCATACATGGTTTCAAACATATCTGCAATAAGTTGTTTCAAGTTTGGATAATCCTCATCTATTTCATCTGCTACCTTACGCAAAACTGGGTCTCCGTAAGCCACAATTGGAAGTTTCATACTTTATTTTTTTTGAAGGACAAAGATACGTATTAAAATTCAATCGAAAACCACAGTTTGTTTCTAATAAATCATATTTTTGTTATTCGAAAATGACAGATTCATACCATCAAATAGTAGAACGCTTTTGTAATGCATTACGAAAGAGCTTCGATTCAGAGATTTTAGTCTCCGAAAAATCCCCAGTATTTACAGTAATAACGGGAGAGGAGCTTCCTTTTAAAATTCATCTGTACGGATCTAATATCACGAAGCGGGTTTCAGAAGAAAATCAAAAAATCGTACATATTGATGAAGATATATTATTTAGCAAATATGCTATCATTCTAAAAAGAATACTGGCAATCGCCTTACATCAGAAAAAAGCTTACGCTAGAAATACCGTTGTAGCTCGTGTCGATAAAAAAAATACAATCGCATTCTTGGAAGAAAACCATTTGCAGGGGGCAATGCCAGGAAAATATCGGTACGGTCTTTTTTTAGAGGGTGAACTAGTTTCTCTTGCTGTATTTAGCGGAGGAAGAAAAATGCCTGAATTAAAGATTGAAAACTATCGGTCATTTGAACTCATCAGATTTTGCAATAAACTTGGTTATAATGTAGTAGGGGGAATCAGCAAATTGCTTAAAGCATTTATCAAAGATTTCAACCCTCAGGATATTATGACCTATACCGATAAGGATTGGAGTCAAGATTCTTCATTAGAAAAAATTGGTTTTGTCAAAAAATCAGAACTCGAACCCCTTAAATTTTGGGTAAATGGAACATCAAGAGTGCTCATTAGAGATGAAGACCAATATAAGAACCTACAAAAAGAATTTCCTGATGGCTACTTAAAAGAAAACTTGGGCAGTCTTAAACTGATTCTATCGATAAAATAAAATCATTTTTTGTATCTTGTCGATTAATCTAAACAGTAAATAATAAAATATATCACATGAAGAGAAAACTACGAATGGGTATGGTCGGAGGGGGCAACGATGCTTTCATCGGAGCTGTACACCGTATCGCGGCAAATATGGATGGTAAAATCGAACTTGTATGTGGTTCATTCAGCATCAATCCTGAAATCAACAAACAGTCTGCTGAAGATCTATTCATTCCAGAAAATCGTTGCTATGCAAATTATGAGGAAATGATTTTAAAAGAAAGCCAGCTTCCAGAAGGAGAGCGCATGGATTTCTTAACGATTGTTACGCCCAATTTCATGCATTATCCTCCTGCAAAAATGGCTTTGGAAAATGGTTTCAATGTTGTCATTGAAAAACCGATGACCTTAACATTAGAAGAAGCAAAATCTTTAGAAGAAATAATAAAAAGCACGAATAAAACACTTTGCTTAACACATACTTACTCCGGTTATCCGATGGTAAAACAAGCGAAAGCAATGGTTAAAGCTGGTCACTTTGGTAAAATCCGTAAAGTTGTTGTCGAATATCCTCAGGGATGGTTGAGTAAATTGACTGAGCGTGAAGGAAATGCCGGTGCGGCGTGGCGTGCTGATCCTACTAAATCTGGAAAATCTTTAGCGATGGGCGATATCGGCGTACACGCAGCTCACCTAGCAGAATATATCACAGGATTAAAAATTACAGAATTATGTGCCGACTTAACGACTTTTGTTGAGGGAAGACATTTAGATGATGACGGTTCTGTTTTATTGCGTTTTGAAGAAGGAGCAAAAGGAATGCTTTGGGCTTCACAAGTAGCAGCCGGAGAAGAGAATGCTTTACGCATTCGTATTTATGGTGAAAATGGCGGGTTAGAATGGGCTAACGAAGAGCCGAATAACTTAACAATCAAAATGTTAGGCGAACCTCGTCAAGTATTCCGTACCGGAAATGCGTATAATGCTCCAAATCAGTTAAGTTCATTTGCAACACACAATACGCGTATTCCATCTGGGCATCCAGAAGGTCTATTAGAGTCATTTGGTAATATTTACCGCAATTTTGCTCAAACTGTATCTGCGAAATTAGAAGGTAAGACACCAACGGCAGAAATGTTGGATTTCCCTCAAGTACACGAAGGTGTACGCGGCATGGCTTTTATAGAAAATGTTGTCAACAACAACAATGGTTCTGAAAAATGGACTAAATTTGTTGTGTGATAACTAAACAACAAACATTACTTTCTTCTTTGGCAATCTCATCTTTGCCAAGGGAGAAAGTCATCGTTATTTTAGGCCCTACAGCTTCTGGGAAAACAGCTCTAGCAGTCAAAATCGCAAAAGAAATCGGTGCCGAAATTATCAGTGCAGATTCCCGCCAGGTCTATCGTCAAATGGATATAGGTACTGGTAAAGATCTATCCGAATACGGCGATGTTCCTTATCATCTCATCAACATCTGTGATCCAGGAGAAAAATATCATCTAGGACAATTTATAGAAGATTTCCAACAAATCTATCAATCCCTATTGTTACAAAAAAAACGTATCATACTTTGCGGGGGCACTGGGCTCTACATTCAAAGTGTTATTCAAGGTAGTAAATATGTTAAAATTCCTAGCCAACCTGGTTTTAAAGAGGCTCTATATCAATTTGAAAGGGATGAACTTATCGATAGATTAGCCAGGTATAACAAACCCAATGATCTATTTATCGATTTATCCACTAAAAAGAGAATCATTCGCGGGATAGAAATTTTAGAATGGCTTAAGAATAATCCAGAAATGATACGTAATAATGAAAGTTTAGATTCCTTTGTAATAGGCTTAAATCCTGATGTATCCACAAGAAGAAAAAAGATCTCCAAAAGACTGGATCAAAGAATAGAGGCAGGACTTATTTTAGAGGTACAGGCATTATTGGAATCTGGTGTTAGTCATACAGAACTGCAATATTATGGTCTGGAATATAAATATATATCTAAATACCTATTAGGCGAATTAAACTACGAAGAGTTCTATAAAAAATTGGAAACAGAAATTCATCGCTATGCAAAAAGGCAGATGACTTATTTCCGTAAGATGGAAAAAGATGGCATTGTCATCAATTGGTTGGATTAAAAGTATCAGAGTTTATAAACAGAAAAAGGGTTGACCAGATGGATCAACCCTTTTTAATTTCTTTCGATTATAACTTGATTTCCTCGTCTTTAGCATTAAAGAAATGGAATTCCGTTAAATAATATGAAGTAACCGGAACAACTTTGATCCATTTTTGAAACTTCAAAAACCATTTTATTCTTTTTGAAATAAAGCCAGATTTAATAAAAGCGGCTATATAAGGATGTACACATAGTGATATTCCTTTTTCATTTTGTTCTTGAAGAATAAAACTTAAATTATTTTCAATATCATCCATCAGGACAATACTTGACCGGATCTCACCAGTACCATCACAAGCGGGACATTTCTCATTTGTAACGATATTCATTTCTGGTCTAACACGTTGACGCGTAATCTGCACTAATCCAAATTTACTTGGAGGCAAGATTGTGTGTCTCGCACGATCCGTGGCCATACATTCTTTCAAGAAGCTGTACAGCTCTTTGCGATGAGTAGGTTTATGCATATCGATAAAATCGACAACAACGATCCCGCCCATATCTCTTAAGCGCAATTGACGCGCAATTTCTTTTGCTGCTTCCATATTAACCAGGAGCGCATTATCCTCTTGGTTCTCTTTATTAGCAGAACGATTACCACTATTAACATCAACGACGTGAAGTGCTTCAGTGTGCTCGATTACGAGATAAGCACCACCTTGTAATGTAACAGTTTTTCCAAAAGCAGCCTTGATTTGTTTCTCAACCCCAAAATGGTCAAAAATTGGTTCTTTATGTTTATAAAGTTTTACAATTTTTTCTAGATCAGGAGAGATATCTTGGACATAAGATTTTGTCTCTTCATATATCACAGGATCATTTACATGAATATGTGTAAATTCATCTGTTAATAAATCGCGTAAGATGGTAGAAGCTCTATCCATTTCACCCAATACTTTTTGAGGAGGTTCTGCTGTCCGAAGTCGCTTGGTAAATATTTCCCACTTAGAGATTAGATCCAATAAATCCTTTTGTAGTTCGTCTACGCCTTTACCTTCAGACACCGTTCGGATAATAACTCCAAAATTAGGAGGTTTTATTCCTTCGACAATCTTCTTGAGACGTGTCCGCTCATTACTTCCTTTGATTCGTTTGGATATGGAAACCGCGCTTGAAAAAGGTACCAGTACGACAAATCTACCTGCAATAGATAGATCGGAGCTCAATCGAGGTCCTTTTGTTGATATTGGTTCTTTTGCGATTTGAACTGGTAAAAGCATGTTTTTGCTTAAGATATCAGATATCTTACCGGCCTTATCGATGTCCTTTTCAAGTTTTAAACTATTTAGCAGTTTCTCTTGATAACTGCCATTCTTTACTATTCGAGTAAGTTTTAGCAAAGATTGAACCTGAGGACCTAAGTCCAAATAGTGGAGAAAAGCATCTTTTTCGTATCCTACGTCTACAAATGCTGCATTTAATCCCGGCATAATTTTTTTGATTCGCCCAAGATAAATATCTCCAACTGAAAAATTATTGTTAACCGTTTCCCTATTTAGTTCAACAAGCTGCTTATCCTGTAGCAAAGCAATAGTAACTCCTTTTTCAGGAGTAGAATCGATAATTAATTCCTTTACCAACAGCTACATATTTACGATACAAATTAGCATACCCTGCTAACTTTGTTGTATCTGATTAAACCTTAAAGAACGTTTTTTTATAAAAAAAAACAATCTACACGTAATAAATTACGTGTAGATCATCAAACTTCAATGCGATTATTGCGTTATTTTCATGTCTCAACAACCTATTGGAGTCTTATACAAGAAAGACTATTTTTTCTTGTGTCTATTTTTTCTTAAACGTTTTTTACGTTTGTGAGTAGCCATTTTGTGTCTTTTTCTTTTTTTTCCGCTTGGCATAGCTAATTTTTTTTAAATGATTATAAACTAAATTAATTACTTACTCAACTCAGCGATCTTGCGATCGATAAATTGTGAAAGGGAAGGGTCAGCAGCTAGTTGTTTACTTTGTTTAAAAGCAGCAACCGCCTCACTTTTCATCCCAATATTTTCATAGCCTGTGGCTAAATAAAAGTAAGATTCCGCATCTGGTTTCAATTCAATAACTGTTTTGAAACGATCAATCGCTTTATCAAACTGGCGAGATTGTAATGAAAACAATCCCAAAGTTTTGTTTGCTTCTACATTTTTTGGATCTGCTTGAACCACTTCACGAAGTAAAGCAATTCCTGCCATCGGGTTATTAGTACCCGAAACCATAGCAGCTCCTAATCCTGTTTTCGCTTCTAAACTAGCAGTATTTAATTTCAACGCAGCTTCGTAAGAACGAATTGCATTTTGTGTTAAAGCCTGAGCTAAAGTAGAGTCTTGTAAATTTGTGTAAGCAGTACGATAAGAGTTACCCGCTTTCAACCAGTATTCATATTTTGGAGAAATTTTAGCCATTTCTTCATATATGAATCCTTGCGGAGCTGGCTTCGCCAAATCATCCCACTTTACAGCCAACTTTTGAAGTAAAGAAATCTTTTCTTCTCCAGATGCCTTTGCAATTTGGGTCTCAATATCGGAAATATCTTTGATTAAATTTGCATCTAATCCTTGTTTTGTCATTAACGATATGTTTTCCAAATTAATTTCGGAAGAAGATTGCTCCGTTTGAGCAGATTCTTCTTTCTCGTTCACCAAACCTTTGATAGGTTGTGCCAATAGTACCGCAACTAATGCTGCAACCACGCCTACTACTATAATCTGTTTGGTTTTTGCCATTTTTAATCTGTTTTTAAGATTATTTATTGCCGTTTTTTACTTTCTCAACAAATACTTTTGCCGGTTTGAAACTAGGAACGAAATGTTCAGGGATGATGATCGCTGTGTTTTTAGAAATGTTTCTAGCAGTTTTTTCAGCTCTTTTTTTAACAACAAAGCTACCAAAACCTCTTACGTATACATTTTCTCCACCCACCATTGCGTTTTTAACCACTTTGAAGAATGCCTCAACGGTCTCTTGAACATCTACCTTCTCTAAGCCTGTTTTGTTAGAGATTTCTGCAATAATTTCTGCTTTAGTCATATCAATTTTACTGTAATTATTTATTTCTCAACCTTTAACCAAATATACTTTGGGGTTGCAAAAGTATCTCTTTAAAATGACGTTTGGAAATAATTTAAACATTTTTTTTATTTTAAAATTATTCCAAAAGAGATCATTTACAACAGCTTAGCCATATTGCATCGCTAAACTCATTTTTCAAAGAAGCACAAAAATACACTTTATTACTGAAAATCAAACCTTTAATTTTATTTTTATCATTTCACGTGAAACAAATGATAAGCCTATGACTTAAATTTTAATCACAAATTACCTGTGCTATTTTTTTTAAATCATCGGCATTATGAAGACTGCTCAGCACAATTCTGTTTAATGGTGGATCTGTTTCCAAAGGATAAGGAAAACTTGAAATCAAAAATCCCTCTTTTACTAATTTTTGATAAAGTTCAGGGTTTGTGGAGCTGAAAACAGGAAAACTAGGAATATGACTTAGGCTATTGCCGATTAAGTCGCTAAATAGCTTGACATTCTGTTGGAGTTTATTGAATTCATCCGAATATATTTCCTGTGAATTTGTAAAAGCGTACATGAAAGCGGGAGAAGCAGGGGAGGCTCCAGTAAAAAAAGATGATTTACGAAACCTTTGAATCCACTTATTGGATGACAAGATGATACCCGCATCTGTTCCCATTCCTTTTGCCAAAGATGCAACGACTACGACATCAATTCCTGTATTATCAAACATAGACAATTCCGTAGAAACTTTATTTTTGCGAACCACACCGATTCCGTGCGAGTCATCGACTAAAAGCACGATCCTTTTATTGGGATCTATTTTTAGTAATGGACTAAAATCGTAGTGCTGGGGTGTTAAATTATCCAGTGCATTACTCACAATTACGAAAGACTCTTCTTTAGAGGCATTGATATGCTTTACCGCATCCTCCAGCCAAGAAGCCATAAGACCACTCACTCCGGGATTGACATCAAACCACAATGCTGGATGACTATTGGGAGCATATAGAAGTGTTCCTTGTAAAGCAAGTACCCTCACAACCAATTGTGCAGCCAAATAACCACTTGAAACTAGCATCGCATCTTCAAAGCCAAATCGTAAAGCTGCAGCCTCCTCGGCAATATCAAAAATACCAAGCTGAATATTATTATTACGGGAGGTTCCGTTATTCAGTCCATAAATAGAAATTCCTTGTTTATATACATCGATATAAGCCTCATTAACCAATAAGCCCAGATAGGAAGTTCCGCCAAAAAAAAGATACGTCCTTTCTTCATCACTGATCACCCGACCTGTTGGCTGATGCAAATGGGTAAAATCTTTCATTATCAATATTACACTATAAAATTACCGGGAAATAGACTCTGTTATAAATATTAGGTTGTTATCTCAAATAACAAAAAACACTACATATTGAGTTTGTAGTTGAGCGGGATATTAAATCTGAGCGAAACCGTAAAACCCTTCAGTGGACGATAATCCTGCTTGTCAGCGATTGAAAATCCATATCCAAAATCCAAGTCCAAAAGAGTGGCCATTGTAACACCCACTTTTGGTGTAAAGGTATATGGAGTGAATTCTGTCCGTACAAAAGGAGCAACTACCCAGGATTCAGGATAGAAAGACAGCGCCAGCTCAGGAATTACCGCAAACTTTTTCTGTGTCCATGTAAAATTAGCGGTAACATCTGTTTTTAAAATATTTTCACCGAGAAAAGCAAATGCAAAATACCCTCCTGTTTTTACAGCACTTCCTTTTTGATATTGATAACTAATTGTAGGACCATATAAGATCTCCTGAGCTTTTACCTGCATATTGAAGCTAAATAGCACAAGACAGATCAATTTAACAACAATACTTCTTCTCATAGAGTCTAATATAAATGAAAGTTTAAAGGAATATTGACTCCTAAGGATAAATTCACTCCTTTAATTTGTTTAAAATCTTTCTTGGTATTAATATCAAACCCATAACCTACTCCCAGATCAATGAGAGAGAAAAGACTGAGACCAACTTTTGGCGTTACCGTATACGGGGTCAATTCGGCTTTGACAAAAGGTAGTAGAACAAAATCATTGACATAATAAGTAAATCCCACCTCGGGAATTACGGTTGTTTTACCGCCCATCCAAGTGAAATTTGCACCAGCATCAATTTTCATATACTGCGACTCATTTGGTGCAAATAACCCCCAGGCAGATGCTTTCAAAAAACTTCCGCTCTGATATTGATAACCAATAGAAGGCCCAAATATCCAATTGTTATGTGCCGGTAATGGGTTCTTTTGCGCTGCCACACTTAGACAGGACAATACCCCAATAAGAATGAAAGCAAATCCTTTTATATTCATCTAGCTAAAATACAAAGTATAACCATTAATCAGTACCTCCAAAACAATTAATGTCTAAAATCGTTTGGTTTTATCATTAAAAAAGAATGGGAATCTGAGCTTAATTTTGCCTAGATACCCCCTGATATTTCTTTTAAAAGCAATCTTCTAACAAATAACTCACCAATATATACGGTGCTGTTCAAGGTCTTGTGCCTATTTTACGATGCAATGAATGGTAAGATTTATCTCCAAATGTTTGCATCAATACTTTGTTTTTGCGTTGCATTTAAATCCGGGAACAAATTAAATCCGGTCACTTTCTCTAATTCGGTTACAGTCATTTGATATTTTTCAAATTTGTTAGAACTTGGTGTTTCATTGTCCATCTTATAGGCAATGGTATAATAATTCTTTCCCTTTTTCATTGCTAGCGCTTTAAAATAATACTGAGGTTTGGCGATTTCTATGTTTTTATTATCGATGATATATTCAATCGCCGTGTTAGATTTTGTATTTGGCATCGCTCCTGTTACCACATATAGCGTATCACATTGTGCCGTCCATGTCCGCACTTTATTTTCTAGGTTTGCCCAGACACCCTGATTCAGTTTAGATGCCTGTGCGGTCATATTTGAAAAGTAAAACGTAGTCTTATTCTGAGCATTATTAAAATTTCTGTCCGCACTAGGCAACTGATGCCCTCTATCGTAACCTGAAGTACCAAAACCTTTAAATAAAGTGGGCTGAAACTCCATTGCTATAGCCGGGTCGTATTGCCAGTCATCGGTACGTTTGGCATTACCGAGATAACTACTGTGCAACGGGTAGGCAACCCAATAGGCCATTTTTTTCACCTTATCGTACAGCATGGTATAATTACGGCGTTTCGGATCATCAGGTAAAAAGTGCTGAATAAAAACCTCGTCCTTTTTCAACTTCGTTATTCCTGGAATTTCTAAGTAAGGTTGCATTGCGACAATGCCTCCATCAGAAATACCGTTATCAATTTTTACATCAAAAGAATAATGATTCGCTCTTTTCAGTTTATTTACTTTTGGTAGCTTCCAAGTAAACTTCGTGTTGTCTGAAGTTAAAAACTGTATGGTTTTTCCAGTAATATTTTCTCCTGGAAAAAGGAAGAATTCGACAAAAGCAGTCCCATCATGGTTGTTTATGACTTTTCCCTCAATATCTTTCTGACTGTCCTTGTTGACTGCTAACTTCCCTGTTACCAGATCAAAGGAGCCAAGCGTGTTTAGTTTCGGCATTACGACTTTCATCTCTTCATACCCGTGTTCATCTATATTGGCTACCGTTAATTTAATCGATATTTTTGATAATTGACGTTCAAATATAAGTGGAATATTATTGTTCTCTTTATTGATTGCCTTCGCATTTTTTGCGTACATGAGATCTATTTTCGCCTGATTAGACTGATCCGTTATATCAAGTATGTATTGATAATCGCTAATTACTTTAAAAGGATAATAGGCAATAAAATCTACCGATTTATCAGGTAAGAAAAGTTCATCTGTAGTTTGAAATATTGATCCGTTTATAAAAAACATATGATTATTAGTACCGTTGACAATGGAACTAGTCGATAATGGCATTCCTGACTCGATCATAAATATACCGATCTCATCTCCTTTTTGCCATGTAGTACCTATTGCTCTATTTTGATTCTCTTCAACGATCGTTGCTGTAAAGTGTACAGCGTTCTGATCTATTCTGATCTGGTTTTTACGACATGCGTATACAACCAAAAATGTTATAATAAAATAAACTACCTTCTTTAAAAATTTGGTCTTTGTAGTTCTGGTTTTTTTAATCATCCTAAAATATAGTAAGTATTAATTTTAGGGCGAAAATGGCTAATAAATTTAGATTAATGAACGTTTAGTAATGACTTTTAATCGATGAAACCACCAAAATTTTGTAGTTAATTGATTACTAGAGGTCTTAATTTAGCCGAAAAAACGATTTTAAAAGAATGATTGATTCAATCACAAATGTCCAAGTTACATATGAATTGCAAAAAATGTAAAACAAATCATTTGAGGATAAAAAAAAACGAATCAATCTCAAGTATCAAAAGCCGCGAAGAATAAAAAAGCCACTTTTCATAAAGAAAGTGGCTTTTTTACTGGAGGTGACCTCGGAGGGGCTCGAACCCTCGACCCATTGATTAAGAGTCAATTGCTCTACCAGCTGAGCTACAAAGTCAAGTCTATACTCAAATGTAACTTAGATTTTTTTTATATCAAACATAAAAATGAAAAAACAAGATATAATAATATAATCTTTTTAAGACATTCATTATCAAATTGAAAATCCATAAATGAAGTATATGAATTCGATAACAAATATAGACATGAACTCAAACTGCTGTTTTTAATCGCTAGCCTCAATCAGCCAAATTACGCATGAGGTATGAGCTTTTTGTGATTTCTATATTTTATTCGTCTTTTTCTTATATAGCTTAAAATTACCTTCTTTTCTATATTCTAACACATGCTCTTTACAATATCCCGTTAAATAAACGGAAAATTTATTGCTATCGTTTTTATCCAACTTCAATTCTGCCAATACCTCCGCCACACGTTTGGGTGTATTAAAAAAATCAGAGTGATAAACTAAATGATCCAACTTTTGTGTTGTTTCTATACGTCGTTTAGATTCAGGTTCGATTTTATATAGTGGCGTCAGATCCATGTTCTTCTCAAACAATGTTCTGGGCTGGATATTCAGTGCGCGGCAAATTAGCAAAAAATTATACATAGTCGTACCTTTTCCCTTTTCTACCGCAGCAATGGTATTAATGGTAAGGTCAGTCATATGTGCAACGTCCCTTTGCGTAAAATCTAATTCATCTCGACGCTCTCGAAATTTTTGACCAATATCCAGGATAATATCTTCATTTATTCTTGACACGTAACAAATAGAGTAAATATTTGCGCAAAATAAATACAAATAAAAAGCTGATTTAATTTGCGCAATTCCTTTTATAATATTACTTTTGTGTATATAAGGGAGAAATTACCTTTCGTCCTATGGTATATGTAACCAATTATGATCGATATGAAATATTCATCAAAACCTAGGATTCTCAAAAATTAAATGTTCTAAGGTGATATCAGCGCAGCGATATATTCACCGTTTTTGTTCTTTGACTTATTGGTATTGATAAAAAGAGGCTTCTTGTGAAGCCGTAAGGCAAGGGATAGTTCCACTCGCCAAATACACTGAAAACAACTTCGTATTTTTTCTTCATTAAAAAAAAAGATATTAATAATATGTTGCCAATTTCTGTTTTCCAAAGTCATACTTGGTAAATACATGGTTAGGGATCTTCTCATATTTGGTCTTGTTTGTTGTCCCTAATTTTTAAGTGATACACAACTATGTTTATGTTTATTTATCCTACGGGTTCATTAAGACTATAAATCAATTTTTCTTATTATTGCTTTTAAAGGGCACATTATAATTTAATAATAGATTTAGACAAATATCATAAGTTTACGTACCCATCATCTACCTTTGTAAACATTACGCTCACGACCTACACTCCTTTAGTAGCCCGGGAGAAGAGGTTCCTTGTGAAACCGCAAGATGAGAGCAAATGCTGCTCATTAAGTACATGGTCTACAAAAAACTTGCAATAACCTTTGTTCGTTAACTTTGTAAACTGATGGTACATACAGCAAAGGACTATAAAATTACATGTAAAAGTTCTTACAACAGTTGGATTATAATATGCAGAAAGCTGTGCTTTTATTGCATAGGAAGTCTAATTAATGAGGAAAAAAATGAAAGTAGTACACAACTAGGTTCTTACTAAGATAAGGAGACTTAAAATCTATAGCTGTAAATAAACTTTATAAAAACAGCCCTATAGAAGCACTGCGAAATCACTTCCATAATAAATTAGATATTAAAGACAAAATGAGGCTTCTTGTAAAGCCGTAGGGTGAGAGTTTAAGCTACTCACTAAATACTTTCCAATTTATTTTTTTCAAGCTGTAAAATCTGTATTAACTGTAACTTGCTAGAACAATAATGGGTTAACAATCTTTATGGGTTACTCATCCGATTTTTATAATGATTAACATCTTTTCTCTACCCATATATTAAGGTTAACTCAATCATTAGCTCCTGAACACAAGACTATTGGTTATGTATAAACAATAAGCTGGACTAACAAAATGAATAAATTACTACGTATATACAATCATGCACTATTTATAATTATGAGGTAAGAATATCAGCTTATAAGCAGGTTATTTATACGAATCAGCTATTAAAATATTTAGCGAGGCTGCTTGTACAGCCGTAGGGTGAGGACACTTGTCGCTCACTAAATACCTACCAAGAATTAAATTATTCAACGAAGATAAAGCTACATGTTGCTAGGGATATACAATTGAAGGTCTGCCATTACACTAAATTTGAACCGGTTTATTCATTAATATCTTCTTGGAGCGTTTATACAATATTGAATTTTGAGTTAAAACATCTTTTCACGAACGCTTTCAACATGATAAGGTCTTCACAAATTCTTTTAAGAAAATCGCAAAACGACTAAAACAAGATTACCGTCAATACCAATAAGTTCTATTCATAAATCTTTCAACTGAGGCAGCTTCATGGTTAAAATCGCCAGAAAAGAAGCTGCACGAAGTTGTTTCAAAAGTTTACCCACTAAATAAAACGAAATATGAACAAACTTTACAGTCAAAAAAACACTAAAAAACAACTTATCCAACTCAACAAAGGGATTGAAGCAGGATTAAATTATTTCTATGAGAAGTTTTATCCGTATTTCTACCTCCGCTCTAACCGTGCAACACGGGACACCTGTATTGCAGCTAGTATTGCACATGATGCTTTCTTAAGGTTATGGCTATCTCGGGAAAATATTCATTCTGAAGAAGATCTTTTGCATTTCCTAAAAATGCAAATTAAAAAGGCTATTCATATTTTTTATAGCAACCCCCGGAGCCGCTTTCACCGTAGCCTCCTCCAATTAGATTCTATCGACAATTATCAGGAATTTCTTGCTGGATATGAAGAAGATGATGACGCTCATGAAGACATAGTTTATCTTGATAAATTAGACAATGAAAAGAAGCATCAATTAGATAAACTAAACAAAGTACTGCCATTTTTAAATCTTGAACAGCAGTTATTCATTAAACTCAGTCTTCAGTACAGCTTCAATTATGAGCGCATTGCTTATTATTTAGGCGGAATATCAGATTATGAAGTGAGCCTAAAAGTAGAAAAAACGATTGAAGTTCTTCGTTCAATTTTAAATAGTTATGAAAAAATAAATAAGCCAACCTTAAATACGAAGATTGTTGCACAAGGAGAACTTACGGACGAACAGGTAGAAATTTTCCGCATGCGATATGAATTACAATTCTCTTTTGAACAAATATCAAAGCAATTGCATTTAAACACTACAGCTGTCAAAAAAATATTTATCGAGGCACACAGTAAAATAAAACCCCGCAAGAAGACTGCTTAAAATCCCTTTGTTATGGAAAAGAACACAACTATTTTAACTCGGAAAATACAGATTTATATCGATTGTGATGATAAAAAGAAAAGAGCCACATATTACGATAGGCTATATGATTGGCAAAACATAATATTTAGAGCATCCAATATTGTACTCTCCCATCAATTTCTGCAGGATAGCTTAAAAGATCTCATTTATCTAACTACTGAAGTGAAAGTAAAATTAGCAGACCGCAATACCGATGAAGAAGGAATATTGAATACATCAAGAATGAATACTACCTATCGGCTTCTTTCAGCTTATTTTAAAGGCGAAATACCGACCGATATCTTATCTACGCTCAATACAACATTATACAAAAATTTTCAATCGGATCGTAAAGCTTACTGGAAGGGAGAGCGCTCGTTAAGAACTTACAAAAAAGATATTCCTATTCCTTTTTCTTCAAAATCTATGAAATTAAGTAATGATGAACAAGGGCGAGATTTTAAAATTTCTTTATTTAAACTTCCTTTTCGAACTTATCTTGGTAAAGATAGGTCTGATAAACGCATACTGTTACAAAGGGTACTGGTCGGGCAGATTAAGGCTTGTTCTAGCGCTATAAAGGTTATAAAAGGTAAAATATTTCTTCTATTATCATTAGAAATGCCTCAAAAAGACCATGTTCTGCAGGAGCATCTTATTGCAGAAGCATCGCTATCTATTGAACATCCTATTTCAGTGAGTATAGATAAAGATTGCTACCAAATCGGGACAAAAGAAGAGTTTTTATACCGTCGTATTGCTATTCAAGCGGCAAGACATAGACTACAAAAAGCCATATCTTATAATAGAGGTGGCAATGGCCGTAAAAGAAAACTCAAAAGTCTAGATCATTATAATCAGAAAGAAAAGAATTATGTTGATAGTAGACTACATCTCTATAGCAGAAGACTCATTGATATCTGTATCAAATCTCAGGCAGGAACACTTCTTCTAGTCAATCAATCCAACAAAGAGGAGATCGCCAAGGAGGATGAATTCTTACTCCGCAACTGGAGCTATTACGGCCTTATTGAAAAGATCAAATATAAAGCTAAAATGGCCGGTATTAATGTTATTATAGAATAGTTTACAGTCTACAGTACATTAAAAAGAAAGAAAAATACAATCTAGAAATGTAAAAACTTACTGCGAAAACGCTACCGGACTAGGCGAAATCTAAAAACTGGTACATCATGAATTTCATGCGGGACAATACCTTTGTTTCAAAATTTAAAACTATGGATATTCAAAATGTGCTCCGGTATATTGTGCAGCAAGATGAACTGCATGCCAGATGGTTGAATACACTTTCTTTTATGGAAAACGCTGGCGCAAGAAAAATATCGCAATGTGAACACCCTACAGAAGTTAGTATCATACAGCTCAAACATGCGGCAGAGGAGCATAGGCATGCTTATTACCTGAAAAAACAAATCGGTAAACTTGGAACAGCCATCTGCTCGACCTATGAGGATAAATATTTAATCGCTCCAGTATACACAAAACAATACCTGCATCAATTAGATATTAAATCTTGTCGCTACCTCAAAGAAACTTTTAATCTAAGCGGCGCAGCTCTTAAGCATGCCGCTTACCTATTTGTTACTTACGCCATTGAGGTCCGTGCCGACGAGCTATATCCCATATACCAGCATACGCTTGATACAATGAAAAGCAAGGTTATGGTCAAATCTATAATTCTTGAAGAGGAAGGGCATCTGGAGGAAATGATTGATCAACTGGCGCAGTTTTCTCCACAATGGGAGCAGTATGCCAACAATGTACAGGCTATAGAGCGAGCCTTACATACAGAATGGATCAGCGCAATAGCAAGTCAATTAAACTAATGTCCGACGATGTACAGTACATGGGATAAACTGCTATTGCAAAGAAAAGAGTCCGCATCACTTCGAAAGCTCAGCATAAATGCCAGTGAGACCGATTTCCTGAGCAATGACTATTTGGGCATGGCCAGGAATAAAGTTTTCCATAAGAAGATGCTAGAAACCATACAGTCAGACCCCACAATACTTGCAGGTAGCACTGGTTCAAGACTCATCAGTGGTCAATCGGCAGAGGTGCATGAAACAGAATCTATTCTTGAACAAAAGCATCGTACCGAATCAGCTTTACTATTCGCATCGGGATATGCGGCCAACCTCACTTTATTCTCTTGTCTACCGCAGCGGCAAGACACCATTATTGTAGATGAGTATATACACCGTTCTGTGCACGACGGCTGTGTTATGTCTAAAGCTATAAAATGGAAATTTAGACATAATAATCTTGAAGATCTAGAAGCCAAGTTAAAAAGAGCCAGGGGACTTTGCTTTGTGGCTGTTGAAAGCCTATATTCCATGGAAGGAGATTTTGCCCCTTTAACAGAAATCGCCAAATTGACCGATAAATATGGAGCATCTCTCATCGTCGATGAAGCACATGCATTTGGTGTATTTGGCTATGGCCTTGTCCATCAATTGGGTTTACAAAACAGCGTATTTGCAACTTTGATCACTTATGGTAAGGCTATGGGATCACATGGGGCAGCACTACTCTGCAGTAAACTTATCAAAACTTACCTCATCAATTTTGGCTCTCCCTTTATATACAGTACAGCCCTTCCAGATCTTATCTGGAGACAGATTCGTATGGGATATGAATTTCTTGACAATCATCCTGCCTTAGCTTCAAATTTAAGGCACAACATTCGCCTATTCCGAACACAGCAGGTACCCACAATATCAGGCACAGATAGTCCGATACAATCGCTTATAGTTCCTGACAACAAACAGTTGTTGAACTTAAAGAACTCCCTGTCTGAAAAAGGATTACAAACCTATGCTGTTTTTTCACCAACAGTAAAATTAGGAACAGAACGTTTACGTATTTGCCTACACACATTTAATCAGAAAAACGATATTCTCTTGCTAACACAAAGCATAAAATCGAGTCTTGACTTATAGAGAAAGAAACATATCAAAATACTCGTTTTGAGTCCCAAACCAAATAGAATTAAAATAAAAAACAATATGAAAGAACAGATTTTTGTAACGGGAATTGGAACAGAAATTGGCAAAACCGTCTGTTCCGCTATATTAACTCAATATCTAAAAGCGGATTATTGGAAACCTGTCCAATCTGGAGATTTACATGCCACAGACAGCATGCGCATATATGATCTCCTTCAAGGTGATGTCCGTATCCATCCCGAACGATATAAGTTACAACTAGCTGCATCTCCACACAAGTCCGCTTTATTAGAAAACACATCGATATCGCTCGAAGATTTTAAAATTCCCGAGACGACAAATAATCTTGTTATAGAAGGTGCTGGTGGCTTATTTGTCCCACTCAGTGACACCTGTTATATCATTGATTTAATACAAGCCTTAACAATTCCAGTCGCGCTGGTTATCAAAGATTATTTAGGGTGCATTAATCATAGTTTACTATCAATAAATGCCATAAAGCAGAGAAATATAGATTTAAAATACTTGATATTTAACGGTGGTATCGATACCGATAGCGAAAGGGTGATCTCCCTCCAAATACCTGAACATACGCAAATTATTCATATCCCGCAGCTAGAAACAGTAACGGCAGAAGCTGTACGAAAAATAACCGATCCATTTAACTCTTAAAGCAATTTAATAACAGATGAAAACTACAATCCGAAATAACTGGACCAAGCAAGAAATTCAACAGATCTATGACCAACCTCTTATGGAGCTCATTTATCACGCCGCTTCGGTTCACCGCGAATATCATAATGCCGCTGAAGTACAGGTGTGCACCTTACTATCTGTAAAGACAGGCGGATGTCCAGAAGATTGTTCATACTGTGGCCAGGCCGCACGCTATCACACCGATATAAAAGTACAGGCCCTCTTACCCACACAAACCGTGATCGAGCATGCTCAAAAGGCAAAAAATAATGGTTCTACCCGATTTTGTATGGCGGCCGCTTGGAGAGAAGTTCGTGACAATCGTGATTTTGACCGTATTATAGATATGGTAAAAGGCGTAAATGATCTAGGTCTTGAGGTCTGCTGTACATTGGGAATGCTAACGGAACAGCAGGCTATTCGGCTTCAGGAGGCAGGCCTACATGCCTATAATCATAACCTAGATACCTCTGAACAGTATTATGATGGGATCATCTCTACCCGCACGTTTGATAACCGCATCAATACCATCAACCATGTGCGTAAGGCTGGAATAACCGTTTGTTCAGGGGGTATCATAGGTCTAGGTGAGTCACACATTGACCGGATAGCGATGCTTTTAACATTGGCGACTATGCCCAAGCATCCTGAATCTGTACCGGTCAATGCACTCGCACGTGTTAAGGGAACCCCATTGGAAAACAATGCCAAAGTTGATATCTGGGATATGGTCAGAATGATCGCTACAGCCCGTATAGTGATGCCAAAATCAATGGTTAGGTTAAGTGCCGGCCGTATAGAGATGAATGAAACAGAACAAGCCTGGTGTTTTATGGCGGGTGCCAATTCCATTTTTACAGGTGAACGAGAGACATTACTGGTCACTCCAAATCCAGGAGTATCTGAGGACATGAAAATGTTCCAGACACTGGGATTAAAACCGATGGTCAAACACATGAAGGACGAAGCATGCACAGCACATTAAAAGAACGGGACAAGAACGTTAACTGGCATCCTTACACGCAAATGAAGGGTGCATCGGACATCATCCCTATCATTCGGGGCGAAGGGACATATCTATATGATGATCTAGGTAACCGATATATCGATGCTGTATCGTCCTGGTGGGTAACTTTACATGGGCATGCCCACCCCTATATTGCAGCCCGTGTTTCTAAACAGTTAAATACGCTGGAGCAGGTTATATTTGCAGGATTTACACATGAACCAGCTATTCAATTAGCTGAAAACTTACTAAAACTACTTCCTAATAATCAACAAAAAGTATTCTATACCGATAATGGATCTACTGCTGTCGAGGTTGCCTTAAAGATGTGCATACAGTACCATGCAAACAAAGGTCAAAAGAAATCAAAAATTCTAGCCTTCCGCAATGCTTACCATGGTGATACTTTTGGAGCGATGTCAGTGAGTGCCAGAGGGGTATGGACAGAGCCATTCGGACATCTGCTTTTTGATGTTATTTTTATAGACGTTCCCACAAATAAAAATATTGAATTCCTATGTCAGGAAATTGATAAACACGCGACAGAGGTCGCTTGTTTCATCTACGAACCGCTGGTACAGGGGGCAGCAGGAATGTTGATGCATAAACCAGAACACTTGAGTACATTAATGAACTATTGTCGTTCTAAGGGAATCTTAATGATTCAAGATGAAATTTTTGTCGGTTTTGGCCGCACAGGAAAATTGTTTGCAGCAGATTATCTGTCTGAATCACCAGATATCATGTGTTTTTCCAAAGGTTTAACAGGTGGAACTATGCCATTGGGTATTACAACTTGCTCCAATACGATCTATGAAGCTTTCTATTCGGATGAAAAACAACGGGCATTATTTCACGGTCATTCTTTTACCGCAAGCCCTTTAGCTTGTACAGCGGCACTGGCAAGCATGGAGTTATTATTAAATAAAGAAACTTTAGCCCGTATTACAAACATCACAAGGAAACACAGCATCTTTCTTACTAAGATCAAAAATGAGCCTAAGATTAAGCATGTTAGACAAACGGGAACAATAATGGCAATCGAATTAAAACAGCGTGAAGAAACATCTTATTTTAGTAATATAAATGAAATTGTATATCCCTATTTCTTACAGCGAGGTATATTAATAAGACCATTAGGCAATATTATTTACCTTGTTCCTCCTTACTGCATTAGCGACGCGGATCTTGATTATATTTATGAAGTCATTACCGATGCTTTATCTTTATAAATCGGATATTAAAAGCGAAAAGAACGAATTACAATCTTTTTTACTTTTGGGTCACTTATTTCCCAATATGTCCAAATTTTGATAAATAAGAAGGTGAGAATTTTCACCTTCTAATAGAAATATAACCCAATTTGTCCTTCTGTCTCTAGTAAAAGCCAATTAATATTGGAATAGTATCGTCAAGTAAATCTTACGAATATGGCATATAAGGCCCTTCAAATAGCTCTATCTATTTTGATCATATACCGATAATACACAGATCGTATCAATTCACTCTTAGTCTGCACAAGAAATAATTCCATGCGATGCACTGCTAACTATGGTATGAATAACCGCTGCTTTTGTCAGCGAACTCATTGATGAGGTCTAATTTTCAAAAAATAAGTTATAATATTTCATACTATTATAAACTTAAAAATGTATGTTTGCACGCATATAAAAAGGCGATAGTATGAGTATATCATCTATCCCCTAACAAAAGCACAAACAACCCAAACAGCATGTCGATTACATACAACGAACGTTTCTTTCTCTTGTTTGAGGATCTAAAGAAAAAAGGCGAATTAAAAACATACGTAGAACTAGGTAAATTAATCAATGAATCGAAAGTTGGAATCAATGATTTAAAAACCGAACGAAAAAAAGTGAGTATTCAGCATATTCATGATATGAAAATATCATACAATCATATCAATACAGACTACCTGATCGGAGCAAGTAATCAGCTATATTTATCGGCTAACGAAACCTCGCAATTAACCTCAGCGACAATTCCTGACAACTCTGGACAGCAAGAAACTATTCTAGCGCTCAAAGAAACGATCGAAGCAAAAAATGAAACGATCGCGGTTCTTAAAGCATTGCTCGCACAGAAAAAATAGATTCCTATTTTTTTTAGCAAACAAGTAAAAAAGCTCTTTTAAGTTTTTCATCGTTTCTAAAAAATATTTGTGCATTGGCAAAAAATACAGATACCTTTTTCAATTGTTGCCAATAGTGTTTTATAAAAATTCAAGCAATTAAGTAATTTTATTGCTACTCCATGATAGTTAAGAACAGTAAATTCGAATTTTATTTGTAAACTTAGCCCATCAATTTAAATCAACAATATGCGTGTAGGATTATTTATTCCTTGTTATATCGATGCGATCTATCCCGAAGTAGGAATTGCAACACTAGAACTGTTGGAGCGCCTCGGAGTGGAAGTAGTAGTGCCATTAAATCAAACCTGTTGCGGCCAGCCGATGGGTAATGAAGGTGATCAAAAAAATGCGGCTTCATCAGAGCAGCTTTTCTGCGATAATTTTGAAGGTTTTGATTACATCGTTGGTCCGGCAGGAAGCTGTGTAAAACACGTACGCATGCACTTCGATGCTATTCCACAAACCGAAAAAGTAAAGCATGTACGTAAAACAACTTACGAGCTTGTTGAGTTTCTAACAGATATATTAAAGGTTAAAGAGTTCCCTTGGGCTTCTTACAAACATAAAGTGGCCATTCATAATAGTTGCAGCGCTATACGGGGTTTACATATACAATCTCGCTCTGAGTGGCAAGAACCCTACTTCAATAAAACGGAGCAGCTATTAACGATGGTAGAGGGGGTGACCATTAAACAGATTACCCGCCCGGATGAGTGCTGTGGATTTGGGGGCACATTTTGTGTTACTGATGAAGCTGTCAGTGTCAAAATGGGGCAGGATAAAGTTGCTGATTACCTGAATCACGAAGTAGATTGTATCGTCTCACCGGATATGTCTTGCTTGATGCATCAGGAAGGGATTGCTAAACGCGGAAAAGCACCTTTAAAATTTGTACACATTGCTCAAGTTTTAAATAATGGTCCTTTTTAAAAGAAAATCAAAATGAGTAAAGTTAGAGTTGACCAAAATGCGGCAGATTTCATCTACATGGATGACATCCACCAGCCTACACACGATAAAAACTTATGGAATGCCCGCATGAAACGGGATCTTGCCGCATCTGGAATTCCTGAATGGGAGCAGATGCGTGATCTTGCTTCACAAATAAAAGAGCATACACTAACCCATCTGGACCAATATGTAGAACAGTTTGTGACCGAAGCGACCAAACGTGGTGTAATTGTACATTTTGCGAAAGACGATATAGAACATAATCAAACCGTATACGACATATTAAAAAGTCACAATGCCACCAAAGTAGTCAAAAGTAAATCGATGCTCCAGGAGGAATGTGAAATGGGCGCTTTTCTTGAGGCTAGAGGTATCGAAATGATCGAAACAGATCTTGGCGAAAGGATACAACAACTTTCTGGGGAAATGCCAAGCCATATTGTCATGCCCGCTATTCATAAAACGACGGCAGATGTGGCTGAACTTTTTGCAAGAACAATCGGTACGAATCCAGATGAGGATGATCCTACACAGTTAACAGAAGCTATGCGAAACAATGCTCGTCCTAAATTTTTGGAAGCGCATGCAGGTTTAACGGGAGCAAATTTTGCTATCGCAGAAACAGGTGCTTTTGTAGTCTGTACAAACGAAGGTAATGCCGACCTTACAGCAAGTATACCACCGTTACACATTGCCAGTATTGGAATTGAAAAAATTCTTCCCAAAACGAGAGATCTTGCCCTATTTATCCGTTTACTGTCACGCAGTGCTCTAGGCACTCCAGCCACTCGCTACACTTCTCATTTTATGGGACCTAGAGAAACAGGAACCGAAATGCATATTGTACTAACGGACAATGGAAGAAGCCGTCGTTTAGGAATGGAAGATTTCTGGAGATCCTTGAAATGTATTCGTTGTGGAGCATGTATGAATACCTGTCCGGTATACCGTAGAAGTGGGGGATTAGCATATGGAGCCACTTATTCGGGGCCGATCGGTATCATTATCGATCCGACTTTTGATGAATCAAAATTCAGTGAGCTTCCTTTCCACTCATCACTTTGCGGTTCTTGCTCTGAGGTTTGTCCAGTTCGGATTAATATTGCTGAGCAAATTGGGCTATGGAGACAGCGCATGGTCAATATCAATGAATCTTCCAAAGCACTTCACTATGCGTTTGGAGCGGTAGAAAAAGTATTTGCTAATCCCAAATTATTCCGATTGGCAGAGAAGGCGGCATACTATGGTATGAAGCTTACACCAAATTGGTTATTATATAACACCAAATTAAATGCTTGGGGTAAACACCGCGAATTGCCGGAAATTAAAAAAGAGACTTTCCGCGATTGGTATATTAAAAATAGATTGAAAAAATGAGTTCACTAGACGAAATATTAGCGGCTATCCGTCAAAATCTTCCTGCTCAAAAGGTTGCTTATCCTGAGTTGCCATCTTTTGAAAAACAGGGAACTAATCTGAAAGATCAATTTAAAGTAAACCTTGGGCTTGCCGGAGGAGAAAGCTATGACGTAGAAAGTATTGCAGAAGCGCAAGAAATCATGCTCAAAAACCTTCCTGATACACGGGTTAGTTGTTCCGCAGCCCCAGAATGGGAGGGGACCAAATCGCTTAATGCTATTGCACATCCTCGCGATCTAGACGACGTAGATTTAGGAATTATAAGAGCAGAATTTGGAGTGGCAGAAATGGGGATGATATGGCTTACTGAAAATTCACTGAAGGTAAACTCTCTGGGATTTCTATCACAGCATCTTGCTATATTACTTGATCCAGATGCGATTACAGAAAATATGCATACAGCTTACAGCGATATTGATTTTCAAGCCTCTACTTATGGTTGTTTTGTTATGGGCCCTTCAGCTACCGCAGATATTGGAGCTTACCTGGTACGCGGCGCACAGGGAGCACGAAGTTTGACTGTTTTCTTTATAAAAGAAACGAAATAGTCATTATTTTATCCTACTCTAATCTTGATTTCTAATGTTTATCATTAAAGAATAATTGAATAAAAATTAAGGTACTGTTCAAAAATAATAAAGCAGATTCAGAGATGAATCTGCTTTATTATTAAAAAATTCTTATTTCAAGTCTTTCAATATTTCTTGCACTGCTCGTTCCAGTTGCGGGTCTTTATCATTCGTACGATCTGCGATTGTATTTTTAACCACAATATCCGGTGCTACACCTGATAACTCTAAATCTTGACCAGCTAAAGTATAACATCCCCAAGCTGGCACGCGATAACTAGATCCGTCTACTAAACCTTTTGCTGATGTAAAGATAATCCAACGATAGGTTTCATTTCCAATAATCTTACCTAATTTCAATTCCTTAAATCCTGCTGCGGTCATTTCTGCATCGCTCAGAGATTGTTCATTTATCAAAAGTACAATAGGTTTCGATGCTGGTGCAAAATTACTTTGCGGAGCCCGCTGACCGCCACGATACTGCCACTTCAAATAAGGTCTTTGTGATAGAAAACGTAACACTTCATCGTGCACATTACCCCCCGTATTGTATCGCAGGTCCAAAATAATACCATCTTTATTATTCTCTTGCTCGGCCATATCGATCAAAAAGCGTTGCAACTCCGGCCCTCCCATATTTTTCATATGTGAATATGCAATTTTGCCATTACTCCATTGATCAACTTTCCCTCGATTGCCTTTCATCCATTCGTCATAAATCAGGTCCTTAAAAGCGGTACTGGTTAAGGGCCGAATAAAAACTGAAATTTCTTTACCGCCACGTAGTATAGTCAACTGTATTTCCTCTGCAAGAGACGGCCATGTAAAATACTGATCCCGATCTTCTTTAGGATTTACTTTATTTCCATTAACAGCCATGATCTCATCGCCTTCTTTCAGATCTACTCCTTTACGGGAAGCTGGACTGTTGTCTATAATCTGTGCTATTTGATAAGGATTATCCTGATTGAATAAAACACCAATTTCATTAGTTACGTCCCCAAATGGTTTGCGCTCTTCTGCTCCCATTGAACTAAAGCCCAAATGTGAAGAGTTTAGCTCTCCTAACATATCATTTAATAATATCCGTAAATCACTACGGTCATTAATACCAGAAAGATAAGGTTCATACTTCTTCTTCATTGCCGTCCAATCGATACCGTGAAAAGTACTATCGTAATAGTTTTCTTCTAGCCCAGCCCAAGTCTCATAGAACATCTGCTTGAACTCATTTTCCAGATCACGGTTAAATCTAAAATTGATTGTTACCGCATCGAGTTTATTTTGGTCAAGGTTATATTTTTGAATGACCCCTCTATTAAGGATAAAATACTTACCTCCAGATTCGATAAACTGGTTGATTCCATTGTCAACAACCTTTTCTGTTTTAACTGCTTCGAAAGGTTCATAGATCGTTCTGTATAATCCGTACTTTCCTTCGTGATTGGATGAAAAGAAAACATAGTTTTTTTCTCCTTTTTGGATAGCAATGGGATCTGATTGCGTTCCAAAAGCAGGACTTACTTGCTCGATGCGGTCACGCAACCCTTTAAGATCGATTGTAACCAGCACTTTTTTATCTGTGGAAACATTTGTCGCTTTATCTTCTTTCTTATCCTTAGTCTTCGCTTTATCTTCTTTTTTTATGTCCGCAATAGTGTCTTTCTTTGCAGGCTGACTAAAGAGTTCATTAAATTTGCTAATGCGATAAGGTTCGTCAAAATTTTCCAATGCCATTCTAAAAATACTGGAGTTCTGCATGCCGGTAGGAAAGGACGGCTTTGTGCGGTTACTGGCAAAATAAATATATTTTCCATCTGGAGACCACGATGGGGAGGCTTCAGTGACACCAGTATTGGTCAGATTTGTTGTTTGACCTGAACCGATATGATGAACAAAAATATCTTGCTCAAAATTTCGAATAGCAGTAAAAAGAATATATTTCCCGTCTGGAGAAAAAGAGGGAGAAGAATTTTGAAATGCCCACAGTTCATCCTTAACAACAGTTTTACTATTTAAAGTTGTCAAATCTAAAAGACGTACTTCATCTCGCCCACTTAAATAAACAGCATGTGATTTATCAGCGTTGAAAGTTAACTCTCTATTATTGCGAAGATCTTGTGTCAACTGCTTTGGTTCGCCCAATCCGTCTGCGCTAAGGGTGTACCAGTTCAGGTAACCTTGATAGGTCTGACTGTAGAGTAATGTTTTGTTATCCTTTAACCATTTCACCTCCATAATGCGCTGTCCCTGACTAGGCATCTGACGGATAAATTTACCTTCGCTATCGGAAACGAAGAGCTCGCCTCTCGATACAAATGCCATCTTTTTACCGTCAAGTGCTACATCAAAATAGCTGATGTTACCATTTACATTAAATTCCTTGCTCTTGCCTAATAACTGATTTCTGCTCAATGCGATAGTTGGCTGTGTAACCTTCTTTGATGCAACGTCGTATAAAAACAATTGATATCCTTTTTCAAAAACGATCTTTTTTCCGTTGGCAGCTACAGCAGGTCTCTTGATAGATTCCTTAAATGAAGTCAAAGCCACGGGTTTATCACCGCTCATCTGATACAGGTTATATTCGGCATTTCCTTGATCAGACACGAAATAGATCACACCATTTTGATCAACAGTAGGCCAGAAATCTTTACCATTGTAATCGGTATATTGCTTAAATGTTTTTGTTTTAGGATTATAAGATTTTATATCCGGATTGAATGCTCCTTTATATCGCTTACGGTTAGCAGAACTATATCCTTCCCAACTATCATTGAATAATAGTTCTCCTGTTGGTGTTTCTACAACTTGACTTATATAATTGAAATAATGTGGAAATAGTCGCTTTGCGGTCCCCCCTGTGGCATCAACTTGATAACTACTCATCCGATTGTAGCGGGTTGATGTAAAATATAAGGTTTTACTGTCCCAGCTCCAACTATCCATTTCATCAGCACCATCGTGATGTGTAATTTGACGGATATCACCACCAGCTAAAGGCATGATATATACATCCATATTTCCATTCTGATTTGCTGAGAATGCAAGCTGTTTGCCGTCAGGCGATATCCGTGGATTGATTTCATTGCCCTCCATACCTGTTAATCTCACTGCAACCCCACCTTCACTTTCAACTTTCCACAGATCACCTTCAAAACTAAAAACAAGGACTTTTCCATCAGGACTTAAAGTCGGATGGGATAAAAATGTGGGTTGTTGCTGCGCAAAAGCATACATGGTTCCACCTAAGGCAAGACAAGTGCCCAATAACAATTTTCTAATCATACTTTTCAAGGAGGCTAATCGATTAAATACCTGTATGCCAAAGTTAATCAGCTACTCGTTAGAAAACAATGAAATAATCAATCGTTATTAAAAAAACCTACCCCAGCATTAAAAACAGTTTTCAATATCACGTGTTCTTTACCCATGTGCACCCATTAATTTTAATATTTTTTTTATAAATACCAAAAGATGAAACATCATCACTGTCATTATTAATTTCTTACATGTACCTTTGCTCACACATCATTACAACAATGAACGCATCCTTAACCTACTCTGAAGAAGAGCTTTACCAAAACCGTAATCGCATTCGGATCGCTGTATCCTTATTTTATTTTTGCCAGGGCCTGGCATTTGCTTCTTGGGCAAGCCGTATTCCGATTATCAAAGAACGTCTGAATCTTACAGAAGGTCAATTAGGCACAATTTTATTGATGCTTCCTGTCGGTCAACTGGTCACCATGGCGTTATCCGGGAAACTGGTTACCACTTACGGCAGTGCTAGAGTACTACGAATAGTCGCGATTATTTATGCCCTTATTTTATGTTTAATAGGTTTTGCACAAAACGCATGGGAGTTAGGAGCAATCTTATTTTTCTTTGGGGTAATTGGAAACATGTGCAACATAGCTGTCAATACACAGGGGGTTGCGGCAGAAAAGATTTTTAAAAAATCAATCATGTCATCTTTTCATGGCGCCTGGAGCATTGCCGGATTTACCGGTGCCCTCATCGGTTTACTCACTATGAATATAGCCGTAGACACCATTCCTCATTTTATCATTATTTTTGTTCTCATTGTGATTAATACGACCATCAACTACCGCTACTTGATTCCTGGTGTCGCTACAGAGGCAAAAAAAACTTCATTTTTTTCCAAACCGGAAAGCAGTTTAGTACAATTGGGTATCATCGGCTTTTTTAGCATGGCCACCGAAGGTGCAATGTTTGACTGGAGCGGTGTTTATTTTAAGGAAATAGTTCACGCTCCAGAACAATTTATTATTGTTGGTTATGCTTCCTTCATGGTCATGATGGCGCTGGGAAGATTTATTGGGGATGCGGTCATTAGTAGGCTCGGTAGAAAAAGAACCTTACAAATTAGCGGTATATTGATGTTTGTCGGCATGATGACCTCTGTTATCTTCCCTCTTTTTTATATTAGCACATTGGCATTTATGATGGTGGGTATCGGTGTTGCGTGCAATGTCCCGACAGTATATAGCGTTGCTGGTCAGAACAAAAAGGTTACTCCAGGAGTAGCCTTGGCGATGGTATCTAGCATTAGCTTTCTGGGCTTCTTAATGGGACCTCCTTTAATCGGCTATATTGCAGAGCTGACAAGTTTACGGTATTCTTACGGTGTATTTGCTTTCTTCGGTGTCCTCATGTTTATTATGGTAAGTAAACTGAAGGTTTTCAGGGAGGGGTAGCAGGTAAAAGAAAGATTATTCATTAACCATATGGCAGATGTGATAAAAAAAGAAAATGCGAGACCATTTAACAGTCTCGCATTTTTTGTTGTAGCCCCAAGCAGAATCGAACTGCTATCTAATGTTTAGGAAACATCTATTCTATCCGTTGAACTACAGGGCCGACAAAGCGTATGCAAATATTTCAAATATATTGCTTAATCCCAAACTTATTTATTAAAATATTACTGAAAAAAGAGGAGAGAAAAAATACTGTGGGGGGAGAAGGATTCGAACCTTCGAAACCGAAGTAACGGATTTACAGTCCGTCCCATTTGACCGCTCTGGAACCCCCCCAGTATAATTTGTTGACTTCTAAAGAATTAAGATTTATTGTATCTCAATTTCCTTGTGGAACGCTACAAAGGTAGAATTTTGTCTGATAAATGCAAAATTTATTTAAAATTAACCTATCGAGAAAACTTATTGTACCCTTAATGTAAAAATAGATTTTAACGATAGCTCATTGAAAAAATCAATACTTTTTTAATCTTATTTGAGGTATCTTTGTATCAACAAAAAAAGAAAGATATTATTATGAGTTTCACAGGTAAAAGTTTTCCAAGCATCACAGTAGATGCAATCGATTATTTAGGCGATAATTTACAAATTAACGTTTTCGAAAAAGCAGTTCAAGAAGGTAAAAAAGTAGTATTGTTTTGGTACCCAAAAGATTTCACTTTTGTTTGCCCAACAGAATTACATGCTTTCCAAGAAGCTTTACCAGAATTTGAAAAACGTAATACAATCGTTATCGGTGCATCTTGTGATACAAACGAAGTTCACTTCGCTTGGTTAAATACAGCAAAAGATAACGGTGGTATCGAAGGCGTAACTTACCCAATTTTAGCAGATACTACACGTAACCTATCTTCTGTATTAGGTATTTTAGACATTAAAGAAGTAGAGCACCCTGAGTACGGTACTTTAGTTGAAGGTTCTGCAGTTTCTTACAGAGCTACTTATTTGATTGATGAAACAGGTCGCGTATTCCACGAATCTGTAAACGATATGCCATTAGGTCGTAACGTAAAAGAATATTTACGTTTAATCGATGCTTATGCTCACGTTCAGAATTTTGGTGAAGTATGTCCTGCTAACTGGGAAGAAGGAAAAGAAGCAATGCACGCAACTCGTGACGGTGTAGCTAGCTATTTAGCTGGTAACTAAAAACAATACTGAAAAGACTACATAGGTCTTTTTACAAAGGGGGTAATCCCTTGCCCCCTTTGTTTATTCATCTTTCTCAATAAATAAACGAAAAAATCATGGTACAGGAATTAGAAAACGATAATTTACAAGAAATTGTAAACAGTAATGATATTGTAATGGTTCAATACGCAGCTACTTGGTGTGGTAACTGCAAAATTATGAAACCGAAATTCAAAAAATTGGCGACTGAAAATGAAAATGTAACTTTCGTAATCGCTGATGCTGAAAAATTTCCGGAATCTAGAAAACTAGCAAATGTCAATAACTTGCCTACTTTTGCGGCTTTCAAGAATGGAAAATTGGTAAATCAAGTACAAACAAATAAATTTGACGCCTTAATCGACTTATTCAATGAAGCTTCCAGTAATTAAACATATCACCGAGTTTATCGAACAGAACGATGTTGACTATGTATTAGAGACCATCGAGACATTAGAATCCTTGGTAGAAGCTCCTTTAAAAGATGAAGAGCTTGATGTAATCGGTGAATTGATTTCAAATCTTTATGGTGCTGTCGAGGTTGATAAACTAATTAAAGAAGGAAATAGTAAAAAGGACGCTATGAACATGTTTATGAAACGTGTTTTAGGTTCAATTGATAAATAAATCTTTTAGCCTTTAGCAATAGCAATTACTGCAACAAGAACTTCATTTTTTATATGAATGTGTATAATCCGCTTTTTGTGGAAAACTTGTTCTCATTTAATGCTAAAGTCCAATAAAGATTGTACTATCTTTAGCGGTAATAAAGGTTACCACTTAAAGAATTTGCTATCCTGATGAACAAACTATAAAAGGGTAGATTTTAAGATAATATTTTAATTGTTAGAAACGGAAATTCTCCCTACAGAATTTCCGTTTTTTATTTAACCACAATATTAATTACCTTTAATCTATGTTAAAATCAATCCTATTTACCAACATATTCATTTGTTTAACCTTTCTGCCACAGGCTCAAGCTCAAAAGGCAACAAATAGCTGGAACAGTGCTGACATAAAATCAAAATTAGAAAAATTAAATGTTCTAGGGTCTGTTCTATATTTTGCAGCACATCCGGATGACGAGAACACTAAATTAATAGCATGGTTAGCTCAGGAAAAACATTATAAAACGGGATATCTGTCCCTAACAAGGGGAGACGGGGGACAAAACTTAATCGGTACGGAACAGGGAATAGAACTTGGCCTGATTAGAACACAGGAACTTTTAGCAGCAAGAAGAATCGATCAAGGAGAGCAGTTTTTTACTTCTGCTTTTGATTTTGGATTTTCCAAAACTTCGGAAGAGACCTTTAATTTTTGGGATAAAGAACAAGTACTACGAGAAGCGGTGTGGATCATTCGAAAATTCCGACCTGATGTCATTATCACCCGATTTCCTCCTGATGCCAGAGGGGGACATGGTCATCACCAAGCTTCTGCAATATTAGCAAAAGAAGCATTTGTTGCCGCTGGAGACCCAACACGGTTTCCAGAACAGTTGAAACAGGTCAAGCCATGGAAAGCAACTCGTTTGCTATGGAATACGTACAATTTCGGCAATCAAAATACGATTAGTGATGATCAAATACAGATTGAAATAGGCCAATACAATCCCTTGATAGGCAAATCCTATGGAGAAGTCGCTGCCGAAAGTAGGTCATCGCATAAAAGTCAGGGATTTGGAAGTGCTGCTCAGGTTGGAAAGTCTACAGAATATTTTGAATACATAGCAGGAGAAGCAACGAATAAAGATCTTTTCGAAAATATTGACGATACCTGGTCGAGAATCCCTCATACCGCTGCTATAAGTATGAAAATAAAACAAATTAATGCTTCCTTTCAGCTCGACCACCCGGAAAAATCAATTCCTGACCTATTAGAAGCTCTGACACTGGTCAAAGCGATAGAGGATCCATACTGGAAAGAAATAAAAACAAATGAAATCAATGATTTAATCCTTGCCTGTGCTGGAGTAAGAATAGAAAGCATCGCAGCAAAGCCACATTATGCTATTGAAGACACGATAAAGGTTACAAATCAACTGATTGTAAGAGCTGATGTTCCAGCGATACAGGTTGCTAAGATCAATGGAAAAAACATCAATCAAAATCTCGAAAATAATACCCTAACAAGTTTTACTAGTTCTTACCCTGCGCGGTTTAGTACACAACCATACTGGTTGGATGCTCCAAATCTTATAGGTCGATTCCAATTCGCAGACTTTAATAAAACTGGAGCCCCTGAAAATCCAGACTATCCAGTTGTTAACTATGAATTGCTCATCAATGGAAAGGCGCTTAACTATAAAAAACCCATCCAATATAAATTTACAGATCCTGTTCGGGGGGAAATCTACAATCCTATCGTGATTTCACCAGCCATAACCGCATCTACGGACCAGACGATCGTACTAAGTCAAAATAACACCCCACAAAAGGTAAGGGTAACATTTGTAAATGAAGGCAGTACAAAAAATAGAACAGAAAATGTTTCTCCTGTTGTCAACAAAAATTGGATCGTAACTCCAAATCTGGTTAAGCTCGAATATTCAGAAAACCAGCAACAAATAAGTCAGGAATTTACCGTTCAGGCACAAACCAAAGATACACGCCTAGATACACTTTCCTTCCGTTATGGTTCAAATGAAAAAGTCAAAATAAACCGTGATATACATTATGACCATATACCAGCCATCACGTGGTTTCCTGATCTTACAGTAAAAGTCAGCAATCTGCAACTTCAAGTTCCTATCAAAAAAGTTGGATATCTGGTTGGAGCTGGAGATTTAATTCCTGAGTCTTTAAGAGCAATTGGTATTTCTGTAGATCTTCTGAATGAAACACAGGCTCTGCATCAAAATCTCGCACAATATGATGCCGTCATAGTAGGAATAAGGGCTTTTAACGTCTTAAAATCGATGAATCAGATTAGTGCTAAACTAAATGAATATGTTAAAAATGGCGGTACAGTTTTGGAACAGTATAATGTAAACAACAATTTGCTCTCTAATCAATTTGGTCCATATCCATTCCGTTTAGGCAACAGCAGGGTGACGGAAGAACTTGCTGTAGTAAAATTTGATGAACAAAATCCAATTTTTAACTATCCAAATAAAATCATCAAATCTGATTTCGACAATTGGGTACAAGAACGGGGTCTGTATTTTGCGGAAGATATCGACAGTCGTTATCAGACACCTATACAGCTGCAGGATAAAAATGAACCCCTTCACAATGGATCGCTATTGATTACTAACTATGGAAGTGGTAGATTTGTCTATACATCATTGTCATTTTTCAGACAATTGCCTGCAGGAGTTCCTGGAGCTTACAGATTATTTGTAAATTTGTTATCAAAATCAAAATAAAACATACAATTCAATGGAAAATCAAGTTGAAAACAACGCATGCGCACCTAATCCAAAAGGATTAATCGTATTAATCGGTGTGATATTTGGAGCTTTAATTTCATTCACTGCAAACGAGACTTTTTTAAGTATCATAGGTGGAGCTGTTGTTGGTTTAATTATCGCAGCTTTCTTCAATAGCTTCCTTTACGCTCAAACACCGCATGACAGATAGGGGAAATAATCCCTTAACACAAAAATGGAAGCGCTTTTATATTTTAGTAGCGTGTAGCCTGCTTGTGGTCATACTATTCCTTTATCTATTCACGAGCTATTTTTCATGAGTACGATTGATTGGATAGTTCTTATTCTGACTCTTTTGATTATTGTGCTGTATGGCATGTACAAAAGTAGAGGAATTAAAAATATTGATGGGTATTTACTTGGTAATCAATCCTTACCTTGGTACCATGTCGGACTTTCGGTGATGGCCACTCAAGCGAGTGCCATCACCTTTCTTTCTGCGCCAGGCCTGGCTTACAGTTCAGGAATGAGCTTCGTCCAGTTTTATTTCGGTCTTCCTTTGGCCATGATTGTACTCTGTATCACCTTTGTACCAATCTTTCATAAACTTCGCGTTTTTACAGCTTACGAATTTCTAGAGAAACGGTTTGATATTCGGACCCGTGGATTAACCGCTTTCTTGTTTTTGATCCAGCGCGGTATATCAACAGGCATCAGTATTTTTGCTCCGGCACTTATTATAGCCAGCATTTTACATATTAACCTTCCTCTCACCACGCTTTTAATCGGCAGTATCGTGGTGATCTATACGACATATGGTGGTACTAAAGCAGTTTCACACACGCAAATGCTCCAGATGAGCATCATATTTGGAGTGTTGCTTGTTGCCGGAATACTTGTTGTCAAACTCTTACCTACAGACATTGGTTTATATAAAGCGCTTCATATTGCAGGTAAATCTGGAAAAACAAATGCGATCGACTTTACATTTGACCTTAATAACCAGTATACTGTTTGGACAGGTATTATTGGTGGTTTCTTCCTACAGCTATCCTATTTTGGTACGGATCAAAGTCAGGTTGGCCGTTATCTAACGGGTTCATCTATTAAAGAAAGTAGACTTGGTCTACTTATGAATGGCTTACTCAAAATACCTATGCAATTTTGTATTCTGCTCATAGGCGTTCTTGTTTTTGTTTATTATCAATATCACACACCGCCAATCTTTTTCAACCAGGTTGAAGTAGATAAGCTAAAACAAAGTGAATATAACAGCACTTATACGGCTCTGGAAAAGCAACAGGCTTTTATTAGTAATGAAAAGAAGGAAACAATTAATCGCTTAACTAAAGCCATTGATGATGAGGATCAATCTACAATAGACGAAGCAAGGCTTACACTCAAGAATTCAAATGAAAAACTAAACGGTATCCGTACAGAAGTTGTCGTATTAATAAAGAAGAATAATCCCGCTGCCGAAACAAATGACAATAATTACATCTTTCTATCTTTTGTAAATAATACTTTCCCTAAGGGCTTAATAGGTCTGCTTATCGCTGTTATCTTTCTTGCATCTATGGGATCTACAGCAAGTGCGATCAATTCTTTGGCTTCTACAAGCACCGTTGATATTTACAAGCGATTTATAAACCAAAATTCTAGCGATAAACAGGATCTATTCTGGTCACGTATATTCACGCTTTTCTGGGGTGTATTTTCTATCGCTGTTGCCTTATATGCGAGTAGACTGGGCAATCTCCTAGAGGCGGTTAATATTCTAGGTTCATTATTTTATGGTACTATTTTGGGCATTTTTATTGTCGCCTTCTATATGAAGAGGATAGGAGGGAAAGCCGTGTTTTATGCTGCAATAATAACTGAAGTGATTATTTTTACGATCTGGAAAATGGATGTCATAGCCTTTTTATGGCTCAATGTCATTGGCTGTATCTCGGTCATGTTCATCGCTTACTTATTAGAAAACTTGATACCAAAAAAAAGCCATTCAATCGAATAGCTTAATAATTTTGATATAGATTATAAAGAATACTTTTATCATAAATCGTGAGTTCTGGACTCACATCGTTGACAACAAACTTCCTTTTAAATGCAATAATTGCCGCTTTCAAATTGCGTGTATCGTAACCAATGATTCTCAAGGCATCAATTGGGTTGAAGGTTTCTGGAGCTGTTACCAATTCTGCAGGATTATACCATATACCAAAACCGCGATCTGCCAATTTTTTCCAAGGAAAAAATACACTTGGATCATTTTTACGAGCTGGAGCAATATCAGCATGACCAATGAAATTTGCTGCGGGAATACCATAATTAGCTTTTAATGTATCCAAGACAACCATTAACGCTTCAATCTGGGCATCTGGAAATGCTTCCTTTCCATTATTATCCAGTTCTATTCCAATAGAGATCGAATTCATATCTGTAATCGTTCCCCACTTGGAGAGTCCCGCATGCCAACCTCTTACATAATCATTGAGCATCTGAACGATTACACCATTACGGCTAATCACATAATGTGAACTTACCTTTGTGTGCTCTACCTGAAATGTTCTGATGGTTTGATCCAGACTATTCTGTGCTGTATGATGGATAATAACGTAGTTTGGTTTGCGCACATCATAGTGTATGGCCGTTTCCTGACGTATATTAGCATGTATGCCGGCCTTTCCCAATGTCCATACTTTGTGCTCTCCCTGGCTTAATTTGGGAACGGTATCGTGTACGATCACCTTTTGGATGATCGTATCTATCTTTACAGGTACAATTTGCTCTATAGATCCCCTTTTAGACATGCCTGACTTACTCTTACATCCAATAATGGATAGAGCAAAACAAAGTATAAACGGAATCCAAAGATTTTTTTTTTCAAACATTATCGAGGTAAACTATAGGTAATACCTAATGCTAAACTTTCACTCGCCTGTACTTTTGAAACTACCTCAGAATCATATACAACAATTCCATTTAAAGTGACATTAACCAATGATGTTACTTTAGCTGTTAATGTAACATCCAAACGATGAGCTGGATCAGACAATTTATTATAATTAGCAAACAAGTTATATCTGCTTTTTAAATTTAAATTTTTGGCTATATTTTTATCTAAATTAGCTGTGATTTGGAAAGCTAAATCATTTTTAAACATCTTACCTGCCTCAATGCCATAGCGTTCTTGATCTTTATCAATTGGTTCACGATCTGGATATTTCTGCTTATATTCTTCAACTGTCAAGGGCTTGATACGATCATCTAAAATCAATGTCTGACGTGCAGTACCTGTACCTAAACGTAATGAAAATTCATTGCTTGGTTTATACTCAAAACCCAGTGATTCCGTAAAATAACCCGGTGCCATAAAAGCGGAAACGGTTCCTGTAATTGTATCCCGTCCGTCTATAAACGCGTATGTATAGCCCACGTCAAATTGAGACTCAAAAGTAAGAGATGTATATAACGACCAGTTCTTAGATAGTTTATAAGATATTTTATTATCCCAAAATATGCGGTCATTATTCTTTTTAGCCATTTGATCTCTATTTCTTACCTTTCCATATTTTAAATCCAACTCTGAAACGAAATTGAAATTATCACGTGTATAATCAGATTTATGATAGAAATTAAATCCCACCGCAAGGGAGTTTACTCCACCACCTTGCCAATCTTCATTAAAATAAGCTTGATTTGCAGTAATCCCAAATCTTGTCCAATGCTTCCAATAATCAACTTGTAATTCTAATTTTGGTACTATTGGACGAATATTTTTTAAGGAGATATTTTCTTGTTTATTCTCCGAAATAACTGAATCTGGCTTTACTCTAAGGTCTTTCAAATTAACCTGAGCGCTAACCGTACTACACGATAAGCCAATAATTAATAAGGCAAATAAGGATTGTAACTTCATATCAAGCAACGCTTTTTTTTCTTTTCTTAATTTAAGGTACTAAAATAGGATTTATTGTTGGTAATGGCTCAATAAAATATCGAGAAGGATTTTTTTGATACTTTTCAAAACACTCTTTAATATAATTTGTCAGTTCATACTGTGTACAACTAATGATGAAAAAGTAACTTGGTTTAAAGATCCGTCTAAATTTATTAAGCTCTTCTCCTTCTAAACCTGTTGTACGACTCACCAGTTGTTCTGAAAACTTATACTCGATAACATTATCTTTATAATCACTCTCAATCAATTTCTTTAATCGTTTTGCATTTTTAGCTTCTCTGCTAAACAGACTATAGATGGAGTTGATACTGAGCCCTGCACCATTTTGCCCAACGGAAAACAGATCTCCTGGATCAGAAAGCCGAAAGGCTTTCTCATAATCATTTCTTGCCTTTTTTAAAATCTCATCCGGATCTTTCTTTGCAACTACAGAAACTTCATCAATATAAATCGATTCACGCTTCAAATGGAACAGTATAACAGGAGAGGTATTTACAATGACGGTATCAGGATAGTATTCTCGAGAAGTCGCGATCAATGCATCTCCTTTGTCGGCCATAATAGAAAATTCTCCTTTGCTATTGTTAAAGACTTCTTCATTGGTCCTTGTGTTGCGGATTGTTACTTTTGATATACGTTGTTTGGTATTAAAATCGGAAACAATACCCTCTATACGCTTTTGTGCAAAAGCATCAGGTGCTAGTGCAAGCAAAAGAATGAGTATTACGATATTTTGCAGAGTCTTCACTCTCGTAAAACTACGTTTTAGCTTATCAAAATAGAAATATTTAACATCTTTTGATGATTTACTTTGAAATTACTAATAGCTGCCCGATGGCTAAGTTTGTGTCAGTCAAGCCATTTAACTCTTTTATTTGATCAACAGTGATACCGTATTGTTTACTCAACGAATATAATGTGTCTTTCCCTTGTACTTCATGAATACGCATTGCTACAGGACTCTTGATTTGCTCTGTTTGTACCACAGGAGCTTCGACTGCATTGTGTACAATCTCCCGCTCAACAACAACTTCTCTTTTCTCCTTCTCAACACGAGTTTCCACACGGTCATATTGGTAGAGTTCATACCGTTCAATCATATCGATCAATAAATCTGGATATCGCGGGTTGGTGGCATAGCCTGCGGCTTTCAAACCTTTGGCCCAGCCTTTATAATCGTTCTTATTGAGCAAGAATAAATCGGAATAACGTTTACGCAACAAAAATTCAGAATGATCTCTAAAAGACTGTTCCGGGCTTTCATAAACACGAAAGCAGTCATTGATATTATCATCTGGGCGATTAATGGATTTTCCCTTCCAGACACCTCCACATTTGATTCCAAAGTGATTATTGGCTTCGGTAGCGAGGTAGCTATTGCCATTCCCAGATTCTAATAATGCTTGTGCCAATTTGATACTCGCAGGAATACCGTACTTATTCATTTCTGAAATAGCAATATCTTTATATTTCTCAACATAAGCATTTCCTGAAACAGCTGGTCTTAACTTACTAGGACGATTGGAAGAGGTAGAGCCTTGATGATTTTTGCTTTTATAGACGGTGTTTTTTTTGGATGAGCATGAACTAAAAAAAACAGTAAGGGCAAGTAGGATAAAAGCAATTTTTTTCATTGGATGAGTAGCATTACTTAGAAGCGGTGAGTTTCCTAGATATTGTGGTCGGGTTTTTATCAAAACTATCTAAATCATACATTTCAATTGTTTTGATAACCTTCGCAGACCAATCTTTAGTTCTTGAATATCCTGCTTTTGCTAAAGCACCTACCCAAGCTTTGTAGTTTTGTCCTCGATTTTCCTCAAAAAGGGGAGTCGTGGTTTTCTTTCTTTTAACCAACGATATAAAGTCATTATAAGAATCAAGTACTGATTTATAACCTTTATATGCTGAATTAATCACTTTGCTATTATTTTTTCCTTTAATACCGAAGTGATTATTTAAATTTTTAGCAATCTTACTATTTCCATGTGCACTTTCATGCATTGCAATAGCTAAAATTACTGATGCTGGAACACCATGTTCTTGCATCATCTCTTGTGCTACGGGGCTGTATTTATCAATATAAAATTGATTGCTTTGAGCGGATGCAGTAGCATAACTACTGACGATCAAAATTAATACAGCGACATAGTTTTTTAATGTTTTAAAATTCATAAAGAATCATTTAGTCCACTAATTACTTTTTGCGTAATACAAAAAGTCCATCTCGAATCGGCAATAAAACCTTTTCGATGCGCTGGTCCTGAGCTAATTGTTCATTCAAATCTATGATTTGCTTTGTTTGATTGTCTGGATTTTCATCTAATACTTTGCCTTTCCACAAGACATTATCGATTAAAATCAGCCCTCCAGACGGGACTTTATCTAAAATTAATTCGTAATAGTAATGATTACGCTTTTTATCAGCATCTATAAAAACCAGATCAAAGCTACCTTCGATCTTCGGAATTACTTCTGCAGCATCACCAATATGGTATTTAATTTGAGACGCATATTCAGATCTGTCAAAATATCCCTGTACACGCTCCTCCTGTTCTACATTAACATCTACCGTATGTAAAATCCCTTTTTTAGACAAGCCTTCTGCAAGGCATAAAGTAGCATATCCAGTAAACGTACCGATTTCCAAAATAGTATTTGGAGCAGCTAATTTACTAAGCATAGCAAGCACCCTTCCTTGGTAATGTCCGGATAACATATGAGGCATTGTTTCCTTCAAATAGGTCTCCCTATTGACGCTTTTTAGCAACGGATTTTCTTCGTCACATGTGCGCTCTAAGTAAGATTCTAAATGCTCATTACAAATGTCCATAACAACAAAATTACTGAACATGATTTATAATCAGAAAAAATAAAATACAAAGATCTGATAATTAGATCATTAATATTTAATCAAATGTTACATAAAAAATGGCATCCGCCTTTATGAAGCATAATGACACTTTTAAAAAATCATGATTTTTTAAATTCTTTGAATTTTTAAAGAAAAAAAAGTCCAATCATCATGGGAAGATTGGACTTTAATTTTTGTTATTTTTTTATTGAATTACGTCAAGTTTGCAGTAATTAGTTTTAAGAATTCCGAACGCGTTACATCGTTTTGAAAAGCTCCTGTAAATGCTGATGTTGTAGTGACAGAATTTTGCTTCTGAATGCCTCGCATAGCCATACACATATGCTTACATTCGATCACCACAGCCACACCCTTTGCTCCTAAGGTTTCTTGAATACAGTCACGGATTTCATTGGTAAGACGTTCTTGAACTTGTAGTCGACGTGCAAAGATATCTACAACGCGTGGAATTTTGCTCAATCCAACGATATGACCATTAGGAATATAAGCAATATGTGCTTTACCAAAGAATGGCAACATATGGTGCTCGCACATCGAATACACTTCAATATCCTTTACCACAACCATCTGGCTATAGTCTTCCTCAAACATAGCACCTTGTAATACTTTAGCAGGATCAATATCATATCCATGAGTTAAAAACTGCAAAGCTTTTGCTACACGTTCTGGTGTTTTCAATAATCCCTCACGATTCGGATCTTCTCCTAGAGATTCTAAAATATCTGTATAATGAGCGGCAATACGACCAACTTTTTCCTGATTATATTGATCAATTTTCACGTAGCCGTCTAACTCTTCTTCTTCAAATGAGTGATTACTCATAGTAATTAAATAAATTAGTGTATAAGATTAGTCGCCAAAATATTCGACGTAATTATTTTCTGTTTCATGAAGGCGAATGCTGTGCAACTGCACTTTTTGTTCTTCAAATAATGGTTTTAATACCTCAAATATAGCAATTGCTATATTTTCTGTAGAAGCCATCTTATCTTTCATAAAATCAACATCAAGGTTAATATTTTTGTGATCGACTTTATTTACGATATTTTCCAAAATAATGGTTTTCATCAATTTTAAGTCAATCAGAAAACCTGTTGTTGGATTTACTTCACCTTTGACCGTCACAAACAAATCATAATTATGACCATGCCAATTAACATTTGAACAGTTTCCGAAAACATTTTCGTTTTTCTCAATGCTCCAATCTTCGCGGTAAAGCTTATGTGCAGCGCAAAAGCGCTCACGACGAGTGATATATACCATAATACCACAAAGATACGTGTTTGCAACCAAAATATCGCTTTCAACGAAATCATTACCATCACATTTGCGTAAATATTGATTAATATTGTATAAAGGTTATCCCACATGAAAACACTTATAGTAGCAGCAACTCGATTCGAAATTCAACCCTTCCTTGATCGTATTGCTGCATATCCGAATACCGATTATTTAATAACGGAAGTGGGTATGGTACAAACAGCTTATCGGCTTGGAAAACATCTTGCAAATAATCAATATGATCTTATCATTAATATCGGTATTGGTGGCTGCTTTAATCGATCATTACCAATAGGGGCGGTCGTTTCAATCGATCGCGAGATCTTCTCAGAATTAGGAGCAGAAGATGATGAGCGATTCATTCCGATTGATGAACTTGGATTTGGTAGCGCTCATTATGTGGCCACACAAAATAAGACAACTCAGGAACTGGTGCATGCATTACCAACAGGGCTAGGTGTAACAGTTAATAAAGTACATGGAAATGAAATAGAAATTTCGAAATTACTGATACAAATACCCGATGCATTGATTGAATCCATGGAAGGAGGGTCTGTTTTTTTAGTTGCATCTGAAGCAAAAATTCAAACCATACAGATCCGTGGAATATCTAATTATGTAGAGAAGCGAAATCGCGCCACGTGGAACGTACCGCTCGCTATCCACAATAGCAATGCGGTTCTTTTCGAAATTTTGTCTAAAATATATAAAGTTTAATTTTTGAATTTTATTACTGTTTTCGCCATCCTGTTATTAAAAAATGACATAAAAGCAGATATTTAGCGATGAATTACCTTCAAAATATCAATAATAAATAGTAGATTTGTAATCTAAAATTTGACACTATTTTACAACTGATGAGAGAGATACAATTCAGAGAAGCACTTCGTGAAGCGATGAACGAGGAAATGCGTAAAGACGAAACAATATTTTTATTAGGAGAAGAAGTTGCAGAATACAATGGTGCTTATAAAGTGAGCCAAGGTATGCTGGATGAATTCGGAGCTAAACGCGTGATAGATACACCTATTGCAGAATTAGGTTTTGCAGGTATAGCAGTCGGTGCTGCAATGAACGGTTTAAAACCAATCGTTGAATTCATGACTTTCAACTTTTCTTTAGTTGCGATTGACCAAATTATCAATGCTGCTGCAAAGATTCGTTCCATGAGTGGAGGTCAATTCTCTATTCCAATAGTATTCCGTGGTCCAACTGGTAATGCAGGGCAATTGGGAGCACAGCACTCTCAAAATTTTGAGAACTGGTATGCAAATACTCCAGGATTAAAAGTTGTTGTTCCTTCAAATCCTTATGATGCGAAAGGTTTATTAAAATCTGCTATGATTGATCCAGATCCAGTTATTTTTATGGAATCTGAGGTTATGTATGGTGATAAAGGTCACGTGCCTGAAGAAGAATATTACTTACCAATAGGTAAAGCAAATGTTGTTAAAGAAGGTACTGATGTAACCATCGTATCTTTCGGTAAAATGGTTCCACGTGTTGTATTACCTGCTGTTGAAGAATTGACAAAAGAAGGTATCAATGTGGAAGTAATTGACTTACGTTCTGTTCGTCCAATAGATTACCCAACTATTATCGAGTCTGTTAAGAAAACAAACCGTTTGGTAATTGTGGAAGAAGCTTGGCCATTAGCGTCTATTTCATCTGAAATAACATATTCTGTACAACGTAATGCATTTGATTATTTAGATGCTCCAATCGTTCGTATTACAGCAGCAGATGTTCCTCTTCCATATGCAGCTACATTAATTGAAGCAGCTCTTCCAAGTGTTGCTAAAGTTGTAAAAGCTGTAAAAGAAGTTGCTTACATCAAAAAATAAAAGCATCTAATTGCTTAAATCAAAAAAGACCTTTGGTAATACCAAAGGTCTTTTTTAATTTAGGGGATATTTTACTAACTAATTTTAAATGATCAAGCCCCTATCGCTCGCTTTTTTGTCGTTCTTTATTATTACGACATTAATTGCTCAAGACAAAGTTTTATTAAAGCTGAAACCCGACCTTAATAATCCCTTTTCACAAAAAATGCACATGACTATAGATGTCAATGCTGGTGCTCAAAGTACTATGATCGATGCAACCATGTTGTGCGAGACAACAAACACCAATGCTACAGACAGTACATTGACCTATGCAACGAAATATACAGAAATGATCATGACGATGGATGCAGGAATGATGACCGTCAACTATGACTCCAAGAATCCAGAAGCCAATGAACTTTCCAAACAGATCCATGAAAAAGTTAAAACTTTGCTGGAGACCCCTATCGTGGCTGTAATGAGTTTAAATGGAAAAATAAAAGATGTCGAAGATTTACCTGATGATAATGATCTGTTTGATGCCAATATGCTCAAAGAAGCAGCGTTTGAATACCCAAATAGAGAATTAAAAGTTGGAGAACAATGGAAAGCAACAGCAAATAATAAGTCTCTAGGCCCAATAGAACAAACATATACCCTAAAAAGTATCTCAGCAGAGGGTATATCGATTACTTCGGAAGGAAGTATAACGGCAGAAGGCCAAACTGTCGGATCAATCACTGGCCAATACCTATTAAATCCTAAAACTCATTATTTAAAAGCGCTTACGCTCGAAACAAAAGTAAAAAATGAAGAGGTTGAAGTCACCAACAAAATAGAAATCCTATAAACCACAAAAGAGCTGTCAATGACAGCTCTTTCGTGGTTTTATTGAACGTAAATGTTAAAATTACGCGTTAATTTCTTCTTTATATTGATCAGCAGTTAATAAAGCATCAACGTCAGCTACATCATTTAATTTGATACGAATAATCCAACCCTCTCCATAAGGATCTGAGTTTACTAATTCTGGTGATGCATCGATTGCCTCGTTAACAGCTAACACTGTTGCTGTAACAGGAATGAATAAATCAGAAACCGTTTTTACTGCTTCGATTGTTCCAAAGATTTCGTTTGCAGCCACTTCTTCACCAATTGTGTTGATGTCTACAAATACGATATCACCTAACTCACGTTGTGCGAAATCAGTAATACCAATAACGGCCTCATCACCTTCAACACGAATCCATTCGTGATCTTTAGTGTATTTTAATTCTGCTGGAAAATTCATTTTACTTTTTTTTAATCTTCTATTTAATTACGCCATGAAGTTACAAAATATATTTATATCACAAAAATCTTGTGTATTCTATCATATTTTGTTCCTACTTTTAAGGTATGAACTCAATGATTGAAAAGCTTTACAAAATAGCAAAAAAAGATAGTCGCTTCATAATAGGACTTATGTCAGGGACTTCATTGGATGGTCTTGATATTGCACTTTGTAGAATAAGTAATAGTGGTAAGTCTACACAAATTAGCGTAGATAATTTTATTACAATGGACTATCAGGATGAGTTTAGAAAATACGTAAGAGGTGTTTTTGCAAAGCGTACAATTGATCAACAGCTGCTCTGCGGACTTCATGCTTACGTCGGAAATGTACATGCAGCACTGATTAATCAGGCTCTTGAAAAATGGGGGATTCCACATACAGAAATCGATTGTATTGCTAGCCATGGGCAGACAGTATACCACGCTCCACAAAGCCTTACAGATGATCAATTAATGCCTAACAGCACTCTTCAAATCGGGGATGGCGATCATATTGCTGTAAAAACTGGTATTATTACACTATCAGATTTTAGACAAAAACACATCGCTGCAGGTGGTGAAGGTGCACCTCTGACGGCCTACGGCGATTACTTACTTTTTTCGGACAGGAAAGAAAATCGATTTTTATTGAATATCGGTGGCATTGCTAATTATACCTTTATACCTAGCCAAGAAAGTGATTTGAAAGCTTTTGCAACAGATATCGGCCCCGGAAATACCATTATGAATCAGTTTGCAAAAGAAAAATTTGATATAGAGATGGATAAGGATGCAAACATCGCTACACAAGGAACTATCCATGAGGGACTTTTAAATGAGCTTTTAAAAGAACCATTTCTACAAGATGAATTCCCTAAAACAACTGGTCCGGAGCTCTTTAATTTGGATTATCTAAAAAAATGTCAGATAGCATCCAATAATCTTCATATGATTCCTGAAGATATCATGGCCACCTTAAATCAATTTACTGCAACATGCATCATTGACGCAATCCATAAGCTGTCAAAAACATTAAGCAATGTACATATCTACATCAGTGGGGGAGGTTTACACAATCCGCTATTGGTCGCTAAAATCAAAGCAGGATTGCCTCATCATAAAGTCTCCTCATTTGGAATACTAGGCATTGATCCCGACGCTAAAGAAGCAGTGTTATTTGCTCTACTGGCTAATGAAACATTGGTTGGCGACCGAGACAATGTAAGTCAAATAAAAGATTCTCCTGCAGTCTGTATGGGTAAAATTAGCTTACCTCAATAACAACTAATCATTATCAATAGCTTCGTGTAGATACTGCTTCAAAGGAAGCATTGTTTTATATAAGGCAATGATATTATTCAAAGCATTTTTATCAGTCAGAGCGCTATCGGATAAGCTTTTGTGTGCAACAAAGCTCTTTAATTTTAAAAATTCAATTGAAGGATGTGTTGCCTCATAGCCAGCAGGGGGGCGTTTTAGTTTGTCTTCTTCTTCTAAAGTAAGACCACTTTTTTTCTGTAAATCTGCTATAATTGCATTAAATTTCTCTTCGTTATAATCTATTTCCTGACGAATAGCATCTAAATGTTTTTTTTCTGGTCTCCAGTAACCACAGGCAATAAATGAATTATCTGGAGAGATGTGGATATAATATTCTGGTCCGTCCAATTTACGGCCATCTTTGGAAATACCTGCACCGAACCAATTTTTATAGGGTGTTTTGTCTTTTGAAAAACGCGTATCACGATAGATACGAAACAAACATTTATTGGCCTGAATATCGGTCGTAATATGAGGATCAAATTGAGACAGGCTATTAATCAAATCAGCCACAAACAAACGAACATCAGCTAAAGCCGCTTCATAGCGTTCTTTCTCTTCTGCAAACCATTCGCGGGTATTGTTATCCTGTAAATCTTTTAAAAATTTAAACGTATTTTGATTAATATGTCCCATAAATATGATCTTAATTTACTAAAAACAAAAATAAATATACCAAAGGTCCAGCGATTAATAAACCGTCGAATCGATCTAATAAACCTCCGTGTCCAGGTAATATATGTCCAGAATCTTTCACATTTAAGCTTCTTTTAAGCATCGATTCTACCAAATCACCCAATGTACCAAATACAGCAATTATCATTGCTACAATAATCCATTGCCATTGCGGTATTGTTTCAAAATAATGTGCTAAACATAAAGATACAAGAACTGCCAATACAATACCACCAATAAAACCTTCCCAGGTTTTCTTTGGAGAAATTCGCTCAAAAAGTTTATGTTTTCCCAAGGATCTCCCAGCTAAATAAGCCCCTGTATCACTCGTCCAAAGTAAAATCATAAAACCCAAAGGTAAAAAATGATTAAATGAACCACCTATATAGCCTAATCTTGTAAAACAATAAAAAGGAAATCCAACATACAGAATACCTAAAATGGTAAAGCCGATATCATTAAAGGGGAAATCACGCTTTTGATAAAGAGCTTGTATATAGATCGCTAAAAGAAAAGGGATGCATAACAAAATATACTTCGCCTCAAAAATGCCTAAACTATATAACGCTGTTGTACTAAATAAAACAACTGTAGTCAATATACCTAAAGCTTTACTTGGTCTACGATCTTCTGAGCTAACAATACCATAAAACTCATACAGACACCAGGCGCTTAATAAAGAAAAAAATCCAAGGAAAACTGCGTCGCCCAGAAGCATAGCCCCAACCATGACGATGATAAAGAAAAATCCTGTAATAGCTCTAGTTTTCATACTAATCTTCGCTTTCTGTCGTAGATTCGATTAAAACTAATGCCTGTTGCTCATCTTCTTGATTCACATAAAGCTCAATCTTACCAAATACAAGGTATGATGAGTCCTGCTTATTTAATACAATAGCAGGTATCCCGCTTTCTTCTAACATTTGTTTAACGATCTCAGCTTCTATTGCATTAGTATACACTTTAATCTTCTTCCAGCCTTGCTCCATATGGGATTTTTTTAGTTGAACGATAATATAATACTACAAAAATAACAGTAAATATTAAGCTTGCAAGGTAAACCCAAATTGGTTCTTGTTCAAAGTTATTCATTTCTTCGAAAGGTATCCCTTTTCTTGTATAATAAAACGCTGTAATGGTGGCACTTGCATTATTAATAAAATGGCCAAAAATAGGCAAATATATGTTTCTACTCCAGACATAGAGATATCCAAAAAAGGCACCAAGAAGCATTCTAGGAATAAATCCAAAGAACTGCATATGAAATGCACTAAAGATTATTGCTACTAACCAAATGACCACGTGCTTATTCCATATCCAACGTCCAAAAATGTTTTGTAGACAGCCTCTAAAAACCATTTCTTCACCTACGGCCGGCACCACTGCTAAAATGATCAGATTGATCAATAAACCGCCCCAAGTTGACTCCTCTACAATTTGTTTAGTCATTACAGCGGCACTATCTTCACTAGCACGCATCCACTGCTGTACACCTTGAAGACTATCGGGCAATTGCATAGATTCATTCCAATACGCAAGCAATGACATCATAGGAATGAAACATAGCATGGCCGCAAAGACAAAAAGATATTGTAATGATGAAACCTTATTTATTCTTTCAAAATAGGGATGAATGCCTGATTCGCTACGATATAAGATCCAAGCTGGTAAAATAAATGTTGTAACACTACTGATCAGCAACATCCCTTTGAGTGCCACTGTATTTTCTTGAAAAAAAGATAAACTGAACGGACTCTCGGGAGACAAAATCTTCATAACCAATAGTGATAATCCCATCAATACCAATTGAATACTTACACCCAAAACGATCATGTAAAGCAATAATCTAAATAAAGATTTTCCGGGATTTATCTTTGTCACTAATTCTTCCATGTAGTACTTTTAATTTATTCTATAAATATATTACAATTAAAATTTATTACCTCAAAATCTTCTAAAAGATCTACTTTAAGCTATCATGCTACATCTAGAACAACGTCTATCTGGATATAGAAACCTGTAAACAAAAAAAATCCCGTTTCATTTAAAATGAAACGGGATTTCCATGTTTTTCAATTAATTAACCCGAATTGGATCAGCCGGTTTTTTCATGTTCTTGTAGGGATAATTTTTCATTTCTTCCAACAAGATCTGAACCGTTTTTTCCAATTGTGGATCACGACCTTCTATCAAATCCTTAGGTGTTTGTTCAACGAAAATATCTGGAGCAACACCTTCATTTTCGATGATATAATTGCCTTTCAAATCGTATACACCAAAGTTTGGTGAAGTGATTCTTCCTCCATCCAATAAAGGAGGATAACCGCTGATACCAACTAAAATACCCATAGTGGTACGGCCCACCAATTTTCCTAATCCTTTGTGGCGGAACATATAAGGCATCATATCTCCTCCGGAACCCGCATTTTCATTGATAATCATTGCTTTGGGTCCATAGATTCCATTACCTGGAGTATTGAATCCCTTTCCGTCCCGTATTCCCCATCCGGCGATTAAATCACGGGACAATAAATCAATTACGTAATCGGCAACCCAACCGCCACCATTGTTACGCTCATCAATTAATACCGCTTTTTTATCCATCTGAGAGAAATAATAGCGATTGAAAGCAGTGTATCCTTCTCCACCTGTGTTAGGCATATAAATATACGCGATCTGACCCTTGCTTAATTCTTCCACACGTTTTCTGTTGCGCTCCATCCACTCGGTGCTTCTTAAACTCATCTCATCAGAAAATGAGATTGGCTTCACCACATATTCTTTAGCGCCAACTAAACTAGGTTTTGTATTGACTTTAATGCTTACCTGTTTGCCTACAGTATTATCAAATAAACTGTACAGGTCCATATCGGCAGTAACTGCTGTACCGTTAACTGCTACTAAGTACATTCCCGATTTGATATTTAATCCCGGTTCGGACAAAGGCGCTTTAAATGATGGATTCCAATCTAAGCGTGTAAAAATTTTATCAAGCTTATAAAAACCTTTATCAATAGAATAATCAGCTCCTAAGACACCCACACTAACCGAAGGACCACTAGGTTGATCGCCTGGATAAATATAATTATGTCCAACAACCATTTCGCCCATCATTTCGTTCAATAAATAACCTAAATCAGAACGGTGACTTACATAAGGCAAGAACTTCTCGTATTTCGTTTTTACAGCATTCCAATCTGCTCCATGCATATTTTCAACGTAGAAATAATCTTTCTGCATTGCCCATACTTCATCGAATATTTGTTTCCACTCAGCAACAGGATCAACTAATTGTTTGATATTATCCAATTTCAATACACCAGTTGTAGGACTTGCCACTTTTTGACCTGCTGTTACAATATTAATACCTGTACTGGTCTGAATAATCATTTTCTTACCGTCGGCACTGATAGCATATGAGCGGATACCTGCGACAAGATCTTTTTCTTTGAAATCTGTAAAATCATAAGCATAGAGTGTCCCATTCTTGACATATGTCAATTGATTGACGACAGATCCATTGATACCATAAATACCATCACCTAATGGAAGCGCAACAATTCGATTATTGATATTATCAAAATCTATTTCTGTAGGCTGTACCGCAGGTTTTGAAGCTTCTTTGTTTGGTTCTTCTTTCTTCTCGTCTTTTTTCTTTTTATTAGCCTTTGCTGTTTCTTTAGGCTTTTCAGACTCCTCTTTCTCTTCTTTTATCGTTTCTTCATCACTTTCATTTTTGAAAATAGATGGTGTTTTACTGGATAAAATGAATGCATATGCTTCATAATTAGCACGACGCTCCGTTGCTGACATATGCAGTCCTGAATTTGTTAGTCCTACATTTGTACTTGCTGTGAAAAAAAGATACTTACCATCTCGACTAAATGAAGTCGATCGAACCGCACTCATACCATCGGTAATCTGTGTGCTTTTTTTACTGTCAAGATGATATAAAAATACTGCCGAAACGGAATTTGGAAGTGTTTTAATGTAAGAAATCCACTTCGAATCAGGTGACCAACTTGGTTGGAAATGATTAAAAACACGGCCAGTCTGAGCACTTTCACTATCCGAATCTACCTTGACTATCTTTTTACTATCGATATCAATGTAAAATAAATTCAAGTGAGAATCGTTATAAAACAATTTCTTAGAATCAGGAGACCAGGTAGGTTCAAAATAAAAATTAGATTCACCTAAAGTATACATGAGAGGTTCATCTTTTCCAAATTGATCGCGTAATTGAAGTACATATTTCCCTTTTTCACTCGAAATATAGGAAACCCATTTCCCGTTCGGAGACCAGCTTGGAAAGCGGTCATGTGCTCCTGGAGAATTTGAAATATTGCGAGCTTCACCTTTTTCTTTCGGTACAGAGAATATTTCCCCTCTCGCTTCGATAAGAGCACGTTGCCCGGTAGGGGAAATGTTCAAAGTGCGAATATCATCACGCATATTATCATAATGTGGTCTTTTATACAACGCATCATTACTCACATTAATTTTTAATGCTGTAGAAGACTTTGAATTGATATTGTAAATGTGTACTCTTCCTTCTTGTTCAAAGGTCAATTCCGATCCGTTGCCCGTCAATGTTCTGACGTCATAGTCAGTAAAATTGGTAATTTTATCGATTTTTTTTGATTTGACATCGTACGAGAAAATATTGACAATTTTATCTCTGTCCGAAAGGAAGTAAACCTTATTATCCAACCATACCGGCTTAACGTCATTGCAGCGCTCTCCAGGGATTATTTCGATTTGATTACTCTTTGTGTCGAAAATCCAAATGGATGGCATACCACCGCCCCTATAGCGCTTAAAAGCAACACGGTCACGTTCCGTAGGATCTGTATTTTTTATATAAGCCCAATAGCGTCCATCTTTAGAAGGGCTACCCTGATAAGCCTCTGGCATAGGAAGCGATTTGTCCAATGTCAATCCAGTAACAGATGAAGAATATAAACGTGGACTTAATGCATAATTGTATTCGCGGGTTGTGGTATAATATACTTCATTATTATTTAGCCAGCCTCGCAGCACATCAGATGCGGGATGAAAAGTAATACGTTTAGGTTCACCACCTTCAATCGGCATGACATAAACGTCTGTATTACCATCATAATTACCCGTAAAAGCAATCTGTTTTCCATCCGGTGAGAAGATGGGGTTTTGTTCAACACCAGGATTTGTCGTTAATCTTCTTGGATTTGCTCCAGATTTATCCGAGATCCAAATATCACCTCCATATACGAAAGCAATATTTTCGGCACTAATACTAGGACTTCTCAATAACAAAGTTTCTTGTGCTTCTACTGAAAAAGCACCCGATAAAGCCATTACTAATCCTAAAAATCGAAGTTTAGGTTTTAACATATATTTAAAGATAAAATAGGGTTTTTATTGTGCTGTAAAAATAACCAATAATTTATCAATAAATTATGTATATCAATTAAGTTGCAATAAAAAAACCCCAATTAAAAAATTGGGGCTTAAATATCAATATAAGGCTGTTTTTTAGAAACCGTAGTCTTGTTCTATTTCTAAAACAACACCTTCGTCTACTAAAACACGTCCACAGTGTTCACAGATAATAATTTTCTTACGTTGACGAATCTCAGATTGTAGTTGTGCAGGGATTTTATTATGACATCCTGAACAGCTATCACGGTCAATTGAAACAACTGCTAGACCATTCTTGAATGAATTACGTAAACGGTAATAAACTTTATTTAAGCGTTCATCAATGTTAGCTTCCGCTTTTTCAGCTTTAGCCAACAAATCATCTTCATCTTTTTGAGTTTCAGAAGTAATTGTTTCCAATTCTTTCTTTTTACCTTCTAACTCACCTTTACTATACTCTAAATTAGATACTGTCGTATCGTAGTTTTCTGTTTTATTGCGAATTTCGAATTCGAATTCTTTAATTCTTTTTTCACAAACTTGGATTTCTAATCCTTGAATTTCAATTTCTTTCGAAATAGCATCATATTCACGATTATTTTTTACTTCGTTCAGTTGACTTTCATATTTTTTGATAGCCAATTGAGCGTCTTTAATCATGTTCTTACGCTTAACGATCGAATCTTCTAACTCATCTAAGTCTGTTCTGATCTTTTCGATACGTGTTTCTAAACCCGCAATTTCATCTTCAAGATCTGCAACCTCGATAGGTAATTCTCCTCTAATTTGGCGAATTTTATCTACTTTAGTATGTATGGCCTGTAATAACCATAATGCTTTCAATTTTTGTTCTACGGTTTGTTCCATCAACAATAGTGTTTTATAGGATTTGTATCTACTTCTGTTATTAGGACTGCAAAGTTAGGAAATTTTTCTGTAATTATATCGAACAATAATTCTTGCGTAAATTGTTCGCTTTCATAATGACCAATATCTGCAATCACAATTTGATTTTCTGCATCAAAAAATTCATGATATTTATAATCGGCTGTAACAAAAAAATCCGCTCCAGACCGCTTTGCGGTATTTAATAAAAATCCACCGGCACCACCACATACGGCAACCCTTGACACAGGTCTTCCCTGTAGAGCAGTATGTCTAATAACCTGCAGGTTTAAATTATTTTTTAAATAGGCTAAAAAATCCTGTTCAGACATAGGACTTTCTAAATTTCCAATAACTCCAGCTCCGACTTCTTGATTTTTATTTTCCAGTTTAAGCGTATCGTAAGCAACTTCTTCATAAGGATGTGATTCATACATAGCCAAAAGAACTTTACGTTCAATAGCTTTTGTATAAACAACTTCAATTCTGGTCTCTTCCACTCTTTCTTGTAGCCCAATTTCCCCAATAGTTGGTTGTGCTTCGCCATGAGGTCTAAATGTACCATAACCGGCAGTATTAAAACTGCATTGATCGTATTTGGTCCCAACTTTACCTGCGCCAGCATCAAATAGAGCTTCTCTAACCAATTCGACATGGCTTCGTGGGACATAGACCACAAGTTTATACAAAAGATTAGATTTAGGTTCTAAAATAGCCTGATTTTGAAGATTTAACAGGGAGGCTATCTTTGAATTAACACCACCTGTTATATTATCCAGATTCGTATGAATAGCATACAGCGCAATATCATGTTGAATTGCTTTTATAACAGTACGCTCCACGTAATTGTTTCCATTAAATTTCTTCAGACCTTTAAAAACAATGGGATGATGAGAAACAATTAAATTACATCCTTTAGCAATTGCATCATCAACTACCTCTTCAGTACAATCTAAAGAAATCAATATTTTTGAAAGTTCTTGATCCGGATCTCCCACGATTAAACCGCAATTGTCATACGACTCCTGTAGATCTAATGGTGCTATCCTTTCCAGATAAGCAGTAATTTCCTTAATCTTCATGTTTATTCTCTAATTCTTCTTGATCCCTAAAAGTATTATGTTGCTCTAATATACGCTTATAATTTTTGATATCAACCCAATAATTAATCATGGTTACAAAATGAAAAATAATAGCAACAACAGATATAAATGGGGGTAATGGAATATTTGTCGCCAAATATATCCAGCCATATAGTGAACCTTTCTTAAATGTCGGAGATTCATCTACAGCGATTTTACGATCAAAAAATTCATTAATTAACGAATCCCGTAAACGTCTTGCTACTTCAAAATTCCAATAAATATTAAATAAAGGAATAGCGATACCAAATACCTGATTAGGTTTTATACATTGATTTTCTTCTGACACCAATAATAATGTCTTTCTCATCGTATTGGCTAAAAACAGCCAAATAACAATACGAATAATATAAATTGCAATTACTGTATAGATAAACTCCGGCTTTGAAATTTCCTTCAATAACTGTTCTTGTAATTCTACTTGATCCATCTGTGCTAATTCTCGTTATGCAGTAAAGATACCAATTCTTTTAAATTCTTTATTCGTCGATTTTGATCAATTACCCTTAAAATGATATTTATATTAAAAGCTTTAACCTATTCCCAAATAGTGAAAGAGTGGGGGATTTATTAGATTATTATCCGACTGTATTCCTGCAACTTAGCAAGTTTTATGAAAAATAAAGTTCATATAAAAAATATATCTAATTAATAATCAGACGTGTATTTCAAAAGCATAGTATGCCGTATACAACTGAGATAATGATTGCAATCTACATGGAATCATTTAATACAACGCGTTTCAAAAACTATTCGTTATCAACAGATAAAATAACAGAGTAAATAAGTACTTACTCACCACATTTCACCCCATTTAAAACACCTCAGTGAGGTTTTTAATTTCAGTATGCGAACTTACCACACTAGGGTAGGGGAGACCATTACTAGTAAAGCAAAAATATAGCAGGTCTTTTATGAAAATCATCGGATCTCTTTTTCCATTGATCAATAGTCAATGTTTTAATAAATTCAGCATCATCTGTGAGATCACATGCAACACAAAGTTTAGTTTGTCCTTTACATGTTTTTAATAATTCGGCCAGTAATTGATTATTTCTGAAAGGAGTTTCTATAAAAATTTGTGTCTGATCTTCCTTTGATGCCTGTAGTTCCAATTCTTTTATACGTTTTGAACGATCTGTTTTATCAATAGGTAGATATCCTTGGAAAGCAAATTTTTGTCCACTAAAACCCGAAGCCATTAAGGCTAATAAAATAGAACTAGGCCCAACTAATGGCACAATCTTAATTCCTTGACGATGTGCTTCAGCCACAATATCAGCACCGGGGTCAGCAACACCTGGGCAACCAGCTTCGGACATGAGACCGACATTTTTACCTGCTAGTAAGCCCTTGAAAAAATCTTTAATGTTTCCTTTATCTCGTGCATGCTTACCATAATCATAAATGATCAAATCCTTTTGAGGAATCTTAAGACCAGCTTGTTTAAGAAACTTACGTGCTGTCTTCTCATTCTCCACAATATATTCATCCAAGCTATTTATTGTCTCCACTAAATAGGAAGTGAAAGATTTTGCTGATGCTTCCTCGCTAAGAGGAACCGGAATCAAAAATAGTGTACCTTTTTGCATATTTACAAACCTACTAAATTGTCTTTCATAACAGATGCATTTTTCAATATAATGTAAAACCTTATCATTTTTTTGAGTATTTAAACTCATTATTAGTAACTTAGTTGCATAGCAAAAAAACTGTATATGACAACTCAAATAACAGAAGGAATAAAAATTTCAGTAGAATGCGTTTTTCAACCTGAATATTCTAATCCAGAAAGAGATCATTTTATGTTTGCTTATCTAATAAGTATAGAAAACTTAAGTGATTCAAGTATTAAGCTCATGAGCCGCTACTGGAATATTTTCGATTCAATCGGAGATCATAATGAAGTATATGGTGACGGTGTAGTCGGAGAACAGCCCATTATTGAACCAGGTCAAATGCATCAATATACATCAGGATGCAATTTAAAAAGTGAGATGGGCTATATGGAAGGTTACTTTAATATGATCAAATTGATAGACGACTCTTCATTCAAAGTTGACATCCCTAGATTTAACTTGATTGCAAATTACGTATTGAACTAGATCATTATCACCTGCATTTCATCTTATCCAGATCTTCTCCAAAGATTACATATAAAAGGCGAAAATTACTTACTTTTGCGTGATACATTTGTGAGTGGAAATTATTTTCTAAATAATCAAATTCATATATCTTCCTTATTCATCGCGATTGATTTTACATGTGATAAAATCTGCTTGAATAAATTGGACATACTGTTGCTAGGGACCAACATTTAAAATCTCCTATTAAATGACCAACTGTCATTTATTCTTAATAAAATAATACGTTAGCAATGTGCTAACTTTTGCATATAATTTACTACCATCAAAGTTATTTATACTAGAGGGTAGACATTCATAGTTTTTAATACATAGAAGTGTATTGAAAAACACAGGAAAAAACACAAAGCACTAATAATCAGTATTTTATGTTTTTCTTATGTGTAAATTATGCAATTTATTGAACAAGAAAAATTAGGAAATTAACGTGAGTATATTAGCAACTGAACAAGTAAGTCATTCATTTCATGATAGATGGCTTTTTAAAGATTTACATTTTGGACTTCTAAAAGGGGATAGAGTAGCCTTAGTAGGTATTAACGGAACAGGAAAATCAACCCTTCTCTCCATATTAGGTGGCAAATTAGAACCTACCTCCGGAAAAGTTGTTAAAGAAAAAGGTATCAAGATTGGTTTTTTAGATCAAGATCCTAAATATGATGGATTAACCTCCATTAACGATTTTATATATTCAACTGACAACGAAGAACAGCGATTAATTAGAGATTATGAAGAGCTTTTGGCTATGCCAGAAATTGATCAGAATAAATTAGAAGAGCTGACAGAAAAAATAACAACCCTCAATGCATGGGAGTATGAGTATAATATTAAGACTATTTTGAATAGACTTAATATTGTCGATTTTCATCAAGATATAAAGAGTCTTTCGGGAGGACAACGTAAGCGACTAGCTCTAGCAAAACTTTTAATAGACGAACCGGATGTTTACATTCTAGATGAGCCTACCAACCATTTGGATATTGAAACAATAGAATGGCTTGAAAAACTTTTGACAACAGGAAATAAAACTGTATTACTGGTTACCCATGATCGTTATTTTTTAGATAACATTTGTACAGAGATCAGAGAATTGGATAGGGGAAAGCTGTTTACTTATAAAGGAAACTATTCATACTTCCTCGAGAAAAAATCTGATCGCGAAGCGATCGACGCAGTAATGGTAGAAAGAAGTAGAAATCTATTACGTCGGGAACTAGAATGGATGAGAAGACAACCGCAAGCACGTGGTACAAAATCCAAATCTAGAATAGATGCCTACTATGAACTTGAAGATAAATCAAAAGCTCAAAAAGCAAATGATTCAGTTCAGCTAAGTGTTAAGATTAGTAGGCAAGGTTCAAAAATTTTAGAATTAGAACATGTCTCTAAAAACTATGGAGATAAAGTCATCATAAAAGATTTTTCTTATGTTTTCAAAAAAGGTGACCGGATAGGATTAGCCGGTAAAAATGGAACAGGTAAATCGACCTTTCTAAATCTAATTACACAAAATGAAACTGCTACCAGTGGAAGTATTGCTGTTGGAGAAACGACTGTTTATGGATATTACAAACAAGGTGGTTTAGAAGTAAGCGAAGGAGATCGAGTTCTTGATGTTGTAAAAAATGTAGCAGAATATATCAAGATGGCAAATGGTGAAGTGATCACAGCTTCACAATTATTGACACACTTTTTGTTTCCTCCTGAAAAACAATTTGGTTTCGTAAGCAAGTTGAGTGGGGGTGAGCGTAAGCGTTTACAACTAATGCGCGTGTTGATGTTAAACCCGAACTTCCTAATACTCGATGAGCCATCAAACGATCTTGATATTGACACCTTAAATGTTCTAGAAGATTTCTTAATGAACTATAATGGCGTACTTATATTAGTTTCTCACGATAGGTATCTACTAGATAAATTGACAGAGCAATTATTCATATTTGAGGGAGAGGGAAAAATTGATATCTATAATGGTAATTATGCCGATTATAAAACAGAGCAGGATATCTTACTAAAAGAACAAAAACAGAAAAAAGATATTCCTGTTCAAAAGAAAGAAGAAGTAAAGGAAGAAAAGAAAAAGCTTTCATATAAAGAGCAATTGGAGTACGATAAACTGGAAAAAGAAATACAGCAATTGGAAGAACTCTTGGTAGAAAAAAACAATACGCTTCATTCTACGGTGGACCACGTACAACTATCAAGTATAGCAAAAGAAATAGAAGATATACAAAATAGTATAGACGTAAAATCTGAAAGATGGTTGAGTCTAGCAGAACTGATGTAAAAACAACACGCTACGTTTCACGTGAAACGTAGCGTAATAAATAATAAAAACTAAACAATCAATTCCAGCGTTTCACGTGGAACTTTGAAATAAAATAAGATGTTTAAAAAATATAACGTTATCGTAGTTGGTGCAGGACATGCCGGCTGTGAAGCCGCGGCGGCAGCCGCAAACCTAGGTTCATCTGTACTTCTCATTACCATGAATATGGGAGTAATCGCACAGATGAGTTGTAATCCAGCAATAGGTGGAGTAGCAAAAGGACAAATCGTAAGAGAGATTGATGCCATGGGTGGCTATACGGGTATCATCGCAGATAAATCAACTATTCAATTTAGAATGCTTAATCTGTCGAAAGGACCTGCTATGTGGAGTCCCAGAACGCAGAATGATCGTATGCGATTCGCAGAAGAATGGAGATTACAACTGGAAGCTCTGCCAACATTAGACATGTGGCAAGATACCGTGAAAGAAGTGATCGTTAAAAATGGAAAAGCTTGCGGTGTCATCACTTCTTTAGGAATAGAAATAGAAGCAGACGCAGTAGTCCTAACAAATGGAACTTTTCTAAATGGTGTTATTCATATTGGTGAAAAGAAATTCGGTGGCGGGAGAACAGGAGAGAAGGCAGCAACAGGTTTGACAGAACAACTTGTATCACTAGGCTTCGAGTCCGGTAGAATGAAAACCGGAACACCTCCGCGAATCGATGGAAGAAGCTTAAATTATGCTTTGATGGAAGAGCAATGGGGCGATGATAATCGAGGTCGGTTCTCTTATACAGATACTCCATTACCGACAGAGCAACGCTGTTGCTGGATCACATATACCAATGATAAGGTACATGAAATGTTGAAAACAGGTTTTGAAAGATCGCCTATGTTCACAGGTAGAATTAAAGGTCTCGGCCCACGTTACTGTCCTTCGATAGAAGACAAAATCAATCGCTTTGCAGAACGTGAAAGACATCAGATTTTTGTAGAACCAGAAGGATGGACTACGAATGAAATTTATGTTAATGGCTTCTCCACTTCTTTACCGGAAGACGTGCAACAAAAAGCTTTACAATTGATCCCAGGTTTTGAAAATGCAAGAATGTATAGACCAGGTTATGCTATAGAATATGATTTCTTTCCACCTATGCAACTTGATCTAACTTTGGAAACACTCATTGTAAAGCATCTCTTTTTTGCAGGACAGATTAATGGTACTACAGGTTATGAAGAAGCAGCAGCGCAAGGATTCATTGCAGGTATCAACGCACACCAACGCATTAATGATGATAAAGAACTAATCTTAAAAAGATCTGAATCTTATATAGGCGTACTAATTGATGACTTAGTAACAAAAGGAACTGATGAGCCATACCGCATGTTTACTTCCAGAGCAGAACACCGGTTACTACTAAGACAAGATAATGCAGATATCAGATTAACACCGATTGCCCATAAATTAGGATTAATAGGAGATGAGCGACTGAATAAAGTAAATGAGAAAATTAAAAATTCAGATCATATTATTCAGTATCTTAAACAAAATTCAACAACAGTCGATAAGATGAATCCTATCTTAGACGAAGTTGGATCAAGCTTGATTTCACAAAAAACAAAATTGGTTAATTTACTAGGAAGACCACAAATCAATATCTATGACCTCGCGAAAGGTGATTCAGATTTTGGATCCTATTTAAACCAGTTCGACAAAGAGACAATAGAGCAGGCGGAAATCAAAGTCAAATATGAAAGCTACTTCGAGAAAGAAATGGAAATCGTAAACAGAATGAAAAAAATGGAAGATAGAGAAATCAATCCAGATTTTGATTATTCTTCCTTAGTTTCGTTGTCGATAGAAGCAAGACAAAAACTTGCTCAGGTAAAACCAAGAACATTGGGCCAGGCATCCAGAATATCAGGTGTATCACCATCCGATATTAGTGTTTTAATGGTACATATGTCATAATAATCTGATTTACAGTTACTTGTATAATAAATATTATCAATGCAAAATAAAGCGATATAAAGTATTATTATTTCATTTATGAGTCAACATTCAAAAAAAAATAAAACAAGCTTAAAAAGCATTAAAAGCACACTAATCACAAGGTTAGTGCTTTTAAGCTTGTTTTCTTCTCTGATTTTATTAACTGTGCAATGTGCAAGCATAAAGCAGCCAACAGGTGGACCGAAAGATTCAATTGCACCGGTTGTACTCAATGAGTATCCTAAGAATTTCTCAAAAAATTTCAAAGAGAAAAAAATTAGCATCACATTAGATGAGTATATTAAACTCAATAATCAGCAAAAGGAAATCAGTGTTTCTCCTGATATGGATAAGCCACCACAATTTAAAATTAAAAAGAAAGTACTCGAAATTACCTTACCAGATTCTTTAGAACAGAATACTACCTATACCATCAATTTTGGAAAGGGTCTCGTTGATTATAATGCGAGTAATCCAATCATCAATTACAGTTATGTATTTGCAACAGGAGATCAGATTGATTCATTATCAATATCAGGAAATGTAACCAATGCTTTGACAAAGGAGAAAGAAAAGGAAGTCCGGGTATTATTAATTCCAGTCAGTCAGGATTCTATATTTGGCAAAAAGAAAGCCAATATTTTTGCGCAAACAGATACAATTGGTAATTTTAAAATCAGTAATCTAAGAGCTAATACCTATCGCATTTATGCACTAAAGGAAACAAACAATGACCGTATCTATAACGGCGCAGATGAACTAATCGGTTTCTTAAAAGACTCCATTGTATTGGACAAAGACTTAACGAATATTAATCTTCAAATATCAAAAGGTACACCACTTAAATTTAGAGTAGTTGACAAGAAAATTGAAAACACAGGACGGATACATTTAGTTTTCAATAGGGGTATTAAAAAGCCAAACTTAGTGCTACTAAATGATGATGAAAATGATAAATCAAAAATTGTTAAGTACTCGGAAGCACAAGATTCAGCGTTAATTTTTATTAATAACCTGGAAAGAGATTCTTTAAAATTTGTCTTATCAGAAAACAATACAGTACTTGATACCATATTGGTAAAGAAATCGAATCTGAAATTGGATAGATCAATTGTTCCAACAACTTCTCCATCTACAGGTAAAGTTGACCGCGTAAAACATCTAACAATATCATCTTTAACACCTATAAAATTAATAGATAAAAGCAAAGTAAAATTGATAGAAGATAGCATTGCTAAAACAAATTTTCAACTCCAATTGGATACTAATGTTGCCAATCTTTATCACTTAAGATACAATTGGAGAAAGCAAAAAAACTATGAAATTATTCTTGAAGAAGGCGCAATGCAAGGCTATTTCGGTGAAAAAAATAAAGAGAAAAAGCTGACACTCGCTTATGATGATAGTGATAATTACGGCGATATAACGTTTACTTTTACTGCCATTGACAGTGCAAGACAGTACATCGTAGAACTTATTGATGAGAAAAAAGAAAAAGTATTCCGAAGAGATATTCTCAATAATTCAATCGGGAAAGTAGCTTATAAAGAGTTCCCCGGTGGTAAATATTCCATCAGAATAATACGCGACGATAACAAGAATGGCATTTGGGATCCTGGAGAAGTTTATAAATTAACGCAACCAGAACCCCTAGTATATTTAAACAAAACCTTTACAATACGTGCTAACTGGGAGCAAAATGAATCGTTCAGTTTACAGGAATTGAACGACTTGAATTAATCAAACCAGGAACTATAAAGCACATAATTATGCGGTAACTGCTGTAACAATAACCTTTGTTCATCAGTTATCGCTTTTATTTTTTTAGCCGGCACTCCAGCATATAAATACCCCGATTCACATACTGTATTTTCCAAAACAACAGCTCCTGCTGCAATAATAACATGGCTTTCTAGCACAGCATTATCCATAACAATGGCCCCCATACCTATCAGCACATAATCATGTACAACACAACCATGTACCATCGCCTGATGGCCGATGTTCACATAGTTACCAATCGTTGTACCAGCCTTTTGATAGGTACAATGAATAACAACCCCATCCTGAATATTGGTATAATTACCGATACGGATATAATTTACATCTCCTCTAACGACAGCATTAAACCAAACTGAACAATGCTCTCCCAGCTCAACATCACCTACAATAGTACAATTAGGCGCTATAAAGCAGTTATCTTTAAATTTAGGGCTAATACCCTTTACTGGTAATATGCAGGCCATAATTGTTCTAAAATAAAGTATCTGTTAAAGTATCAGCATGTTGCGGATAATCTGTTGTAAAATGCAGTCCCCTACTTTCTTTTCTTAATAAAGCAGATTTTGTCACAATGAAAGCCACCTGTATCACATTTCTAAGTTCACATAGTTTAACTGACAATTTTGTATGCCTATAAAAGTCTTCAGTCTCCCCATACAATAAATGCAATCGATTGAGTGCTCGTTCTAATCTAAAATCTGAACGTACAATACCGACATAATCACTCATCACTTTTTGACACTCTCGCAGATTATGTGTAACCAAAATATCTTCATTGGAAAGCTTTGCTTTTGAATCATCCCATTCTGGCACTCCTACCGCATAATCGGCTGTAGAAATCACTTTTGTAGCATCTAGGTAAATACGATGCGCATATACCAATGCTTCTAACAAGGAGTTGGAAGCTAGGCGATTTGCGCCATGTAAACCTGTCGATGAACATTCGCCACAAGCATATAAATTTTGAATACTGCTACGTCCAAAATCATCAACATAGATACCCCCGCATAAATAGTGCGCAGCTGGTGTAACAGGAATAAAATCCTTACTCATGTCGAGTCCAATAGACAAGCATTTCTCATAAATATTTGGAAAATGTTTAATAATATCCTCCTTCTCACGGTGGGTTATATCTAAATAAACATAATCAATTCCTGACTTTTTCATCTCGGCATCGATTGCTCGAGCCACAATATCCCGAGGTGCCAATGAAGCTCGTTCATCGTATTCAGCCATGAAATCATCCCCATTAATACGTCTTAGAATACCGCCAAAACCACGCACAGCTTCCGAAACCAAAAACGCTGGTGAGTCACTCGGATTATACAAAGCAGTAGGGTGAAATTGCATAAATTCCATATTTCGCACCTTACCTTTTGCACGGTAAACCATCGCAATTCCGTCACCTGTGGCAATAGTTGGATTGGTTGTACTTGCATATATATGGCCAGCACCACCAGAAGCCATCACCGTAGTTTTGCTCAAAATCTTATCAACCTGATGCGTATTTGTATTGAATGCATAGATGCCAAAACACTTAATATCGCTCCTTTGCTTATCGACAAATTCACCTAAATGGTGCTGTGTTATTAAATCTATAGCAAAATAATGCGTCAACATTTCGATATTTGGATGCTCGTGTATTTTCTGCAAAAGAGACCTTTCAATTTCATACCCCGTGATATCTTTATAATGCAAGATACGATTGGCAGAATGACCTCCCTCCTTCGCAAGATCATAAAATCCACTGTCCGATTTATCAAATGAAGTTCCATATGAAATCAATTCGTTAATACGTTCTGGAGCTTCCCGAACTACGTTTTCCACAATATTCACATCACATAAACCATCCCCAGCAATCTGAGTATCAATTATATGCTGCTCAAAGCTATCAGACTTATCCACAACTGCGGCCACTCCTCCTTGTGCGTATTTTGTATTTGATTCATCTTCGTTAGATTTTGTGACAATCAATACTTTACCATGATCAGCAGCTTTTAAAGCAAAGCTTAATCCCGCTATTCCAGACCCAATTACAAGGAAATCTACCTTTTTTTCTGACATAAAATAATATTACATGTGACCAGCACATTTTGACTATTCAAATTAACAAAAAATGTGGAAAACGTGTAAATAAAAGGTTAAATAAAAATGATAACTTTTTTTTTATTGTTGATATCTCCTATTTCTCACAAAATTCTTAAAAGTTATTAGCACAAAAATGCTCGTTTATCAACATAAATTAACATCAAAAAAATTCACATTTTTTTATTGAAAACAAAATCAAGGAAAAATCAGATAATTAAAAATCAGGCCTTTAAAATGAAATTAATGTGAATAAATTGTTAATAACTTTATAAAATCTTCATATCAAAATAAAAAATCACACTTTTATCCCCATTTTCCACACACTAATAAACAATAAGACCTTTTTATATAAAAAAGATTATTATTTATTAAAAAAAAAGAATGTGGAATACGTTTGATTTTCTTTGTTTAGTTTTGTCAAGTTGAATTTGAGGCTTTGAGAATTTGATTATTGATTAGGTATTGAAACTGAGATCAAATATTCAATTCTCAAGGGCTTTATTTCTTTTGAAAATAGTTTTAAACCCCTTTACAATGCGATAAATCTTATTTTTTAATCTTAAGATCTAAATAATGAACTGTTAAACAGCTTAATTGGCTTTTTTAGTGGCATTAGATTTCAATATTTTGATTTTATTTTTTTATTATTCTAAATATTGAATCTGAAATACTTGAAATTTGCTTTTTTATAAATTGGTCTAGATTTAAAACGAAAATTTTAGGTCATTTTATGCTGAGATCCCTTTGGTCAGTCTTTTTTGTAATTGTGTATACAGCATTTTCAAAATTTTTTATTTAAATCTCTCCTGGAGATCTTAAATACCATCTTCTCAAAAATCATATTTTTGAAATTTGAGATTAAAAAAATAAATTTTTCAACTTTTTTTTGAAAATGTTATTACGATTAAAGTCGTTTAGATTTGAATTTTTATAAAATTTTTTGGATTTTGTAAAAATTTGTGCTTTTAAAGTGGTTTATTTTATAAATAAGCTCGCTTAGAATTGAATATACTTTTTTTTAAAAAATGAATTATTCTACATTGTAATTTCAAAACCTTTAATTTGATTTTAGGCGTCTTGAGGAACTCTTATTTACTTCATCAGAATTATATTTTCAAAAAATTCTATCTATGGACGCTTTATTTTTTTTTAAAAATTAGCAGTCAAATATTTTTAGATCATCTTCAGATCCTAATAGCCGATGATCATAGCAGCTTCCACTTTTCAGTAATTTTTTTTTCGAACCTTATCTTTGGTATTTAAGAGCGCTTTACTTGCAATATTTGTTTTTTTAAAATTTTTCTGTTGATTTATAGGTTTTCTCAAGCGTTTATATTAAAAATTAAGTCCCTTACATTTAAATATTTGAAAACTTTGTGAATAAATTTTGCTGTAATTTATTTGTATAGCTTCAAAATAGTTTAGCTTTGTCCTATTGATTTGCATTAAAATCATCTTTGGTTTTTTAATTTATAGCATTTCATTAAAATTCTTTGATATTCTCACCATTCTATATTGTGATCAATACTGCGATATTTGATAATTTTAGAAGTAAAATTTCAAATATTCGATTCTAAGAGCCTTTAATTTGAATTTTGAGGCCTTTACAATTCGATATTTATATTTATGTGGACAACTATATTGAATATTTAAATCTCATATTGCTATACAGTGCTATTTAGATAGGTTTTTGTAGTCTTAAAATTCACCTTTTAAGAAATGTTGATAAGTATGTTAATTAACTTTATAACAAGTATTTACATTGGAATTTTAGCCTTAATTTCACCTGTTATTAACACATAGTAAAAATACGCTTTATTGAAATGTTGATAAGTGTGTTAATTAGCTGAATATTAATATACTATTTGTAACTATCAGTTAGTTACAGTTGGAATTATAAACATCATTTTCTATTTGAAAGATTTATTGAAGAACTATTCTTAATTTTGTAACGTAAATCAAATTAAGAAGAAGAATTAATGGATTTAGTAAATTACGATATTGAAGCTAAGGGCTATATTGATGCTCCTATAGATCCTAGCTTAGATTTGATACAAGAGATCAAACGTCTTAAGGAAGAGAAAAACGCCGTCATTTTAGCACATTACTATCAAGAAGCGGAAATACAAGATATAGCTGACTATATTGGTGATAGTTTAGGTTTATCTCAGGAAGCAGCAAAGACCGATGCTGATGTGATTGTTTTCGCTGGAGTGCACTTTATGGCTGAAACAGCAAAGATACTTTCACCATCAAAAAAAGTATTACTTCCAGATGCTAAAGCAGGCTGTTCATTGTCGGACTCATGTCCACCTCATCTATTTGCTAAGTTTAAGGAGCAGTATCCCGATCATCTGGTCATCACGTATGTAAACTGTACTGCAGAATTGAAAGCGCTATCTGATATTGTCTGTACTTCTAGTAATGCAGTTGAGATTGTGGAGAGTCTACCGAAAGATCAAAAGATCATTTTTGGACCAGATCGTAATCTTGGGGCCTATGTAAAGAAGAAGACAGGAAGAGATCTTGTTTTATGGAATGGTGCATGTATGGTGCATGAGATTTTTTCTCAGGATAAAATAGATCGTTTAAGAGCTGAACATCCCGATGCAAAATTCATTGCTCATCCGGAGTGTGAAGATCATATCTTAGCAAGTGCAGATTATGTAGGTTCTACCTCTGGAATGCTGAAGTTTACAATCAATGATCCTGCGACCACATATATAGTCGCTACAGAGTCGGGAATTATCCATCAGATGCAAAAGGCTAGTCCAGGTAAAACTTTCATTCCTGCGCCTCCAAATAATGCTTGTGCGTGTAATGATTGTCCACATATGAAATTAAATACGTTGGAGAAGCTTTATAATTGCTTAAAGTATGAAAGTCCGGAAATAACACTAGATGATTCCGTGATTGCCCGTGCACAACGACCTATTGAACGTATGTTGGAAATATCCGCACAATTAGGATTATAAAATAAAAAACAAAGACAGATATGTTAGAATTTGATAATACAGAAAGAACAAATTTAGGAGAGTTGGGTGAATTTGGTTTAATTTCATATTTAACGAAGGCTGTCGAGATTAATGAACCCAGTACCCTTAAAGGTATCGGGGACGATGCCGCTGTTTTAGATTTTTCAAATAAGAAAACTTTAATTTCAACAGATCTTCTGTTGGAGGGTATCCACTTTGATCTGCGTTATGTTCCTTTGAAACATTTAGGCTATAAAGCTGTACAGGTGAATCTGAGTGATATCTATGCCATGAATGGAACAGCATCGCAAATTACATTCTCAATCGGGTTATCCTCAAAATTTCCATTAGAAGCAGTTGAAGAAATCTATCAAGGAGCACTGATTGCTTGTAAAAAGTATAATGTGGATCTTATTGGCGGGGATACGTCAGCTTCAGTTCAAGGATTGGTTATTTCGGTAACGAGTATCGGTTTTGCTGATGAAGATCAGATTGCCTATCGATCAGGTGCACAGGAAGGTGACTTATTATGTGTTTCAGGCGATTTGGGTGCTGCTTATGTTGGACTACAATTACTAGAGCGTGAGAAAAATATCTTCTTGGAGAACCCGAATATACAACCAGATCTAGAAGGTAAGGACTATATCGTAGAGCGCCAGCTGAAACCAGAGGCTAGAAGAGATATTGTTGAATTATTAGCAAAGATCGGTATTAAGCCGAATGCAATGATTGATGTATCAGATGGATTGGCATCAGAGATTATACATATTTGTGAGGCATCTGATAAAGGTTGTAAACTTTACGAAGATAAAATACCGCTGGATTCGATGACTTATGAGACAGCTCGTGAATTTGGAATAGATCCAACCGTTTGTGCGTTGAATGGAGGAGAAGATTATGAATTATTGTTCACGATTCCACAAGCTGATTATGATAAAATAAAAGGATCGATGGATATTACTGTTATTGGGCATATTACACAAGCAAGTGAAGGATGTCAAATGATTTCTAAATCTGGAAAGGTCTATCCAATAACGGCGCAAGGTTGGAATGCATTTAAAGACTAAGGGTATTGTATACTATAAATAGAAGAGGCGATAATCTGGATTATCGCCTCTTCTATTTATAATGCTAATTCTTCTTCAATATCGATGCGATCGAATTCATCTTCACGTCTTTTTCGGATACTGAATTCGTTATAGCCGAAACCTATTTCTATTTGCAATAATTTTTGTTGAAGCATTTCAAGGATCGCGAGGAAATTGTAAACGAACTGTACCTTATTTTCAGAGTTTTTTAGAATATATTGAAAATCGAGTTGCCTATTTATTTCTATCAAATCTGCTATTGCCTTTTTTTGTTGATCTATACTATAAGGATGTTTTATAACAGTATGTTTTACTTCCGCAGGTCTATTAGCATATTGAAACATGACACGTTCGTATACCATCATCAATTTATACAGATCAAAACTGTTCAATTCTTCGCCTGTATTTGATTCCGGCCTAGCAAGTTTAATATCGTAATTGATATTACCCCGTTTATAAAGTTTAAGCCGCTCATCTTCCAATAATTTTAAATCCTCACAGGTATCCTTAAACTGCTTGTATAAAATTAATTTTTGGATTAAATCTTCTTTAGGATCGATTTCATTTTCATCATCATCCAATTCCGGGCGTGGGAGGAGCATCTTAGCTTTTATACGCATCAGGGTCGAAGCCACAAAAATAAATTCACTGGCCATCTCCATGTCTAATGCCTGTAATTTGTTGACATATGACAGGAAATCGTCGGTTATTTTTGAGATTGGTATCTCATGAATATTTAATTCATCCCTTTCAATAAAAAATAAGAGAAGGTCAAATGGGCCTTCAAACTGGGGTAACTTTATTTCGTATCCTTCTTCTACTTGCATATCAAGAGCAAATTTACATAATAATACAAACATTTTTATTTCAAACTATTAAAACTAAAAGCTTCTGCAACTGTTCATTTTCTAATACAAAAAGTATGATAAATACGAAAGTTGTGATAAATTAGTTGTTATTTTGTATCAATATTTTAAAGTAATTAGCAATACTATGCAGTTTGATGCTGGAGAATTATTAAGTAAAATCAATGATCCCTCTGATCTGAAAAAACTCAAGGATGACCAACTGGAACAAGTCAGCCAGGAATTACGTCAATATATCATTGATTTAGTTTCGGTTAATGGTGGTCACTTTGCAGCTAGTTTGGGAGTAGTTGAATTGACTGTGGCATTACATTATGTCATGAATACTCCCTATGATCAATTAATATGGGATGTAGGTCATCAGGCCTATGGGCATAAGATATTAACAGGACGTAGAGATTCTTTTCATACGAATAGAATTGTCGATGGTATTTCCGGTTTTCCAAAACGAGGAGAGTCCATCTATGATGCTTTTGGAGTAGGACATTCGTCAACATCAATCTCTGCCGCATTAGGTATGGCGGTTGCTTCTCAGATCAAAGGAGAAAAAGATCGTCAGCATATTGCGATTATTGGCGATGGTGCTATGACAGGAGGTATGGCATTTGAAGCTTTGAATCATGCAGGTATAGAGAAATCAAATCTTTTGGTTATTCTCAATGATAACTGTATGTCCATTGATCCTAATGTAGGAGCATTAAAAGAGTATTTAACCAGTATCACAACTTCAAAACGATATAATCGTTTCAGAGACGATATTGCATCTGTCTTATCCAAGATATCAGAGATGGGACCGAATGCTTTAGGAGCTGTTAAAAAGCTGGAAAAAAGCATAAAAGGGACATTGCTCAAGAATGCTAATTTATTTGAATCTTTAAATTTCAGATACTTTGGACCTGTTGATGGACATGATGTCAAAAAATTAGCAAAGACACTTGAAGATTTGCGCCATATCCCGGGGCCAAAGTTGTTACATTGCGTAACTGTTAAAGGTAAGGGATATGCATTAGCAGAAAAAGATCAAACCAAATGGCATGCCCCAGGTTTATTTGATAAAATAACAGGCGAGATAAAAAAATCTGTCAATGATAAACCGACAGCACCGAAATATCAAGATGTCTTTGGAAATACATTGGTAGAACTTGCGGAGAAGAATGATAAAATAGTGGGTATTACACCTGCTATGCCTTCTGGATCATCGATGAATATTATGATGAAAGCTTTTCCAGAACGATCATTTGATGTAGGAATAGCAGAACAACATGCTGTTACATTCAGTGCGGGTCTAGCAACTCAAGGGCTAATGCCTTTCTGTAATATTTATTCCTCATTCATGCAGCGTGCGTTTGACCAAGTCATTCATGATGTAGCCTTACAGAATCTTAATGTAGTATTTTGTCTGGACCGTGCCGGTGTAGTAGGAGCGGATGGTCCGACACATCACGGTGCTTACGATATTGCTTTTATGCGCTGTATACCAAATATGACGGTTTCCGCTCCAATGAATGAAGAGGAGTTACGCAATTTGATGTATACTGCTCAATTAGAAAATAAAGGTCCTTTTGTAATTCGCTATCCAAGAGGTAACGGCGTGATGGTCGATTGGAAAAAACCGTTTAAAGAAATTGAAATTGGAAAAGGCAGATTAATTCAGGATGGAGAAGCTGTTGCCATTTTAACTTTTGGAGCAATAGGTAACGAAGCCAGTAAAGCAATTTTGGAATTAGCTGAAGAAGGAATATATCCGGCTCACTATGATTTAAGATTTGCTAAACCTTTGGATGAAGAATTGTTACATAAAGTTTTTCAAAAATTTGAAAATATCATTACCGTTGAAGATGGCTGTTTGCAGGGTGGAATTGGGTCTGCTGTTCTAGAATTTATGGCCGATCATCAATACAGTCGTAAAGTTGTAAGATTAGGTATCCCTGATGCTATCATCGAGCATGCCGAACAGAAAGATCAATGGAATATAGCATACTACGACAGTGCCGCTATAATGGCCGAATGTCGAAAATTAGTAAAAGGTATAAAAACGGATACCATGGTTAGCTAAATTCGTTTGGTAAAAAAAATAAAAAAGAGGAATCATATCATCATGATTCCTCTTTTTTTGTTTAACTTTATAAAGATTCATCCGGCAGCAGTTCCCTTTTTTATAGTTTACTAGATTCGATCATTATTTTGCAACGTTATACGGATGGAATATTGCATGAATTATAGACCAAAAACTACTTTTTTTAAAAAAAAATAACAAAAAATTTGGAATGTTAATAAAAAAAAATAAGGCTAAAATTAGTTGCAAAAAAAAGTGATTTTTTTAATGTAACTAGTTGATTAATAATGAATTTAAATTAATTTTAAATTTTAGTTTTTTAGCTGATTTTTTTTTGTCATCTTCGTCTTAAGAGAAAGTTATCAACATTTTTTTGGTCGCTTATTGGAAATCAACTTATTAAGAATTTTAGAATGGAAAAAACGAGTACAAGTGTTTGGAATAATTGTCTTGCAATCATCAAAGACAATATACCAGCGCAAAGTTTTAAAACCTGGTTTGAGCCTGTGAAAGCAGTACGTTTGGAGGGTGACGTTTTGACTATTCAAGTACCTAGTTTATTTTTTTACGAATGGTTGGAGGAGCACTATGTTGGTATCCTTCGTAAGACTGTTAAAAAGTTTTTAGGTGAGCTTGGTAGGTTGGAATACAATATCGTGGTTGAGAAGTCATCAGCTTCAATTCCTTATACAACAAATATCCCTTCCAATGGCAATGGTGCAGAAGGTAAGAAACAATCTATACCTGTTCCTGTATCTTTAAATAAAGATATCAAGAATCCATTTGTAATACCAGGATTAAAGAAACTACAGGTTGATCCTCAATTAAATCAAAATTACACCTTTGATAATTTTATTGAAGGCGAGTGTAACCGTTTGGCGAGATCTGCGGGCTTTGCTGTGGCAAATAAACCTGGAGGTACCTCATTCAACCCATTGATGATTTATGGAGCTGTAGGACTAGGAAAGACTCACTTAGCACAAGCTATCGGTAATGAAATCAAAAGAAATCTACCAGATAAGTTGGTGATCTATGTTTCTTGTGAGAAATTTTGCCAACAATTCGTAGATTCACTTAAAAATAATACCATTAATGATTTTGTGAATTTTTATCAGGCAATGGATGTGATCATCATGGATGATGTACATAACTTCGCTGGTAAAGAGAAAACACAAGATATATTTTTCCATATTTTCAATCATTTGCATCAGTCTGGAAAACAAGTAATCTTAACATCTGATAAAGCTCCTAAAGATTTAGCAGGATTAGAAGAACGTTTATTAAGCCGTTTCAAATGGGGTCTTTCTGCAGATATTCAAATTCCAGATTTGGAAACAAGAATGGCTATTTTGAAAAAGAAAATGTATTCTGATGGAATTGAATTACCAGAAAATGTTGTAGAATATGTTGCAAATCAAATTGACAACAGTGTTCGTGAACTAGAAGGAGCTATGGTTTCTTTATTAGCGCAGTCAACATTAAATAAAAAAGAGATTGATTTAAATCTAGCTAAATCAATGCTTAAGAACTTTGTTAAAAACACGCATAAGGAAATTTCAATGGAATTTATTCAAAAGCTCGTTTGTGAGTATTTTGAAGTTCCAGTAGAAATGGTTAAATCTAAAGTTCGTAAAAGAGAAATCGTACAAGCCAGACAGATTTCAATGTATCTCGCTAAGAACCATACAAAATCGTCATTGAAAACAATTGGTTCATTCTTCGGTGGTCGCGACCACTCTACGGTAATTTATGCTTGTCAGACAGTAGAAGATCTAATTGAGACAGATAAGAAGTTTAAAACGTATGTAAATGATATTATGAAAAAGCTAAAAGCTTAATATCATCCATACATAAAGATATAAGACAAAAAAGGGATTCTAATTAGAATCCCTTTTTTTATCCAAATTGGATAACGTTTATGAACAAGCTCTTATACTATTGTGTTGTTTCTTCTGTATTTTCTTTTTGCTCTTCCTTGACCGGCTTAGGTGCTACTTCTGGAATAACTTTAGCAGGTCTTTCTGCCACCACTTTTTTGAATAATTCTTTTTGATCCTCTGTTAGTAATGCATCAACCTTTGCATCTGCATCAGCTTGTAATTTAGTAAATTGTTCTGTTAATACTTCTTTAGTAGCCGTAGTATCCTGCAGTAAAGCAGCCTCAGCTTTTGCCTGATCTAGCGTAATTGTATAAGCGGCAGTTTTCTGCTCGTCTGTCAAACTTAATTTTTGCGTTAATTCCGTCGTTACCTGAGTAGCTGTTTCTTCTGGACTAGCTTGTTGGGCAAATGTTAAACTGAGTGCTAATAAAAACCCGATCCCTGTTAAAAATAATTTTTTCATGACTGTTATTTTTAGTGTAAATATTCAATTCTTAAATTCTACTACTAAAACTAAAAACTACTGCTTTTTATTGTATCAAATCTGTTACTTTAACAAAGTTTTAACAAAATTAACGTTTTAAATTATTGAGGATCAGTTTTTAATAAAAAAAAGGTTCAACCGTGAAGTTGAACCTTTTGTCAATAATTATAATCAAATTAGTTTGATTTTTGTCTTTGTTGCCTACGTTCTAGCATTTCTTTTTGTAATGCGTCGTAAGATTTACTTTGTTCAGCATTTAAAAATGATTTGATTTTCACGTCGGTTGAAAAACGAAGAGGTTGCAATTTTTCGAAAGCTGCTTTGCGGTCATCTGTATTCTTAAAAATATCTTGTTGCTTTTTGGACAGTTCCAAGCTATATACATAGATTGAATCTTTTTGACTTTGTGATAATTTTAATTGCTTATCTAATCTTTCTACCATATTTTTAGCTTGGTCTTCAGGAGATCGCTGCTGACCACCATTACGTTGTCTTTCTTGTGCCATAGCTGTTACAGCCAATAACATAAAAGCTCCCATTAAACTTGATTTTAAATTTTTCATATCATTTTATTAGTTTACTTATTTTTTATGTCAACTAGTTTAGTCGCCAATAAGAAGACAAATGATATTTAGTAAAGTTTAAGTGTTGTAAAAATTTAAGATTCATTAACACTTCTGTCACAGATAGATAGAAGTTTTTGTTCAACAATATTTCGATATTCCTGATCTTCAAATGCTATTTCGATGGGAATGTAAGCTATAGGTAAGCTCTCTACTAAAGCTAAGTATTCAGGAGTACGGATTCTTTGGGCATCCTTTTCTGTAGTTATAATTAATTTAGAAGGATTTTTGATCTGATTAAACTTTTGTTTGACTGTCAATATATCATTTGATGTATAGGCATGGTGATCAGAGAAACCAAGATGCTCTATACCTTTTACAAGCCCTGTAAGGTAATCTAATAAAGGTTTGGGGTTCGCTATACCTGTCAGTAGTAATACTGTCGTATTGGCGTTCATTTCAATCCTATTTTTATTCAGATATACTAGCTCACCGTAGTGTATGGAAGTGAAAAAAATATTTGAAAGACCACTTTTACGTTCTAGTTTTCTTTTAATTATTACTTTCTCTTGAAGCGTAACTGAAGCAGGAGTTTTTGTAACCATAATCATATCTGCGCGTTTAGATTCTCCCGGAAGATCTCTAAAATTACCCATGGGAAGTACGAACATGGGATTGAGGCAAGAATGATAGTCGAATAAGAGTATTGAAAATGTAGGTTTTAGCTTACGGTGCTGAAAAGCATCATCTAGAATAATAACATCATGATTATCCATTAATGTTTCAACCCCTAAGCATCTGTCCTCACAAACAGCAACTGTAATATCTGAAAATTTATTTTTGAATTGTAAAGGTTCGTCACCTACTTCATCAGCAGTTGAAGAGACGGTAACATATTTAAAACCTTTGGTTTTACGTCCATATCCCCGACTCAAGGTAGCGATACATCTTTTGTCTTTAAGGATTTTAATAATAAACTCCGTCATAGGACTCTTTCCCGTACCTCCAATGGCAAGGTTGCCAACAACGATAGTCGGTATGGAATAAGTTTTAGATTTTAGTATCTGGAGGTCAAATAATCGATTTCTGATCCAGATGATAAATCCGTATAGTATTGCAAAAGGGAATAATAGTAATCGAAGAGAATTCATTTTATTTGCTCATAATATTTAATCCAACATCACTTATTTCTACAAGCGGATTGTCGCGCATATTCTGTTCAAAAATGAATTGGTAAATACCGGTATCTGGGAACGTATAATTTTGATGAATAAGGCTACGCTGCGTATATAAAGAACCTGCGCTTTTTCCTGTCCATTTTCCATCAGCTTCTGCTAATTTGAGCGCTTTTCTATAGCTGTATTCTTTAGTTTTGGGACCTTTTTCATGTACTAAAACAAAAAGGTTAGAATAAGGGTATTTTGCCGTGTGTCGAACATTTAACCAAACGTCATATTTTTTAGAGATATCTGAAATATGTATGTTAAAGCTTGGTTTATCAGAATGGAGCCATTCTTTGTTGTTAATATTGACATTTTTATCAATAATGGTATTGGAATCGCAAGCACCCAATAGTATTATCAGTATAAAGCCAATTAGAAACGCGTTGTTTTTCATTCTTATTTAAGTCTATAAAATTGGCGAGAATAGCTATTCTCGCCAATTAATGCAATAACTTATTATTCAGCTGAAGGATCAGTGTTATTGCCTTTATTTCTATTATTTCGATTCTTATTGAAACGTCTTTTTGGCTTACTTCCTGTACCTTCTTTACTTTGGACAGAAGCAGTAGTTTTGTCTACATTTAAAACCTTTGTATTTTTATCCTGCTTTTGTTGCGGTTTCTCTAGCTTTACCGGCTGCGTTTTTACATTAGGTTCCGCAACAGTTTTTGCACGATTGTTAGGTTTGGATCTACCTTTATTATTTCTTTTTCTTTTGTTTTTTTCGTCCAGACGGGTTAAGCTATCTTGACCGACTACGTTCTCGTAATCATAATTAACAATTTTTTCTTCTTTAATCTCAGTATCAACAGTTGTGATCAACTCTTCAACTTTAATGCCCTGTTTATTCTTCTCGATTAGTTCTTTGACCTGATCCACAGGAAGTGCAATCCAACTCTCAGCTCCAGGATAAGAGAACCACATCATTTTCTTGAAAATGTCGGTTTTTTGCAAATATGCATTTCCCTTCAAAGTTTCGATACGGTCTACATTATTAGGAATATCCTTTAAAGCATCCATATAACTATCCAATTCGTAATTTAAGCAACACTTCAATTTACCGCATTGACCCGCTAATTTTAGCGTATTAAGCGATAGATTTTGATATCTAGCTGCAGAAGTTGAAACAGTTTTAAAATCTGTTAACCATGTCGAACAACATAATTCGCGACCACAAGAACCTATACCACCTAAGCGGCTTGCTTCTTGTCTCATACCAATCTGTCTCATTTCTATTCGAATACGGAATGACTCCGCCATTCTTTTAATTAACTCACGGAAATCCACACGACCTTCTGCTGTATAGTAGAAAGTTGCCTTTGTTTTATCACCTTGATAATCTACATCAGAAATTTTCATGGAAAGGCCCAATTCTAAAGCTAAATTACGCGCTTTATGCATCGTCTCCCATTCCAGATCTTTTGCCATATTGAATTTTTCAACATCGGCCTCAGTAGGTTTACGGTAGATTTTTTTGGTAACACTCTCTAAACTCACATTGTTTTTCTTTAACTGTAAGCGAACGAGTTCGCCAGTTAGAGAAACGTGTCCTATATCATATCCGCCTGTAGTAGGTTCTACAGCAACCATTTCACCAATTTCTAAATATAGATTGTCTGAATTGACAAAGAAATCTTTTCGGGATCCCTTAAATCGAACTTCTACAATGTCAAAAGGTTTATAGTTGGATGGCATATCCATATCAGATAGCCAGTCATATACATCTAATTTATTACATCCGCTAGTCATGCAAGAGCCATTATTTTGGCAACCTGCTGGAGTACCGCCCACTGTCGTCGTACTTCCACAACCTCCGCCGGATGAGCAACTGCCACATCCCATAGTTTTCTATATATATTGAGTTCCTTTCGGAAACGTTTTGTATTTAAACATTAATACTAATTGCAAAGATAAATCTAAAAATAATATTTTAGGATTTGCATTTCTTTCCACACTATAGTGTGTTGTTTCAAACAAATTAATTGTTTCTTCAATTTGTTCGATGGTATAATGAGTAGCAAACTTGTTTACAAAATCAAGTTCATGCGCGGATAGAAATACTAAGTTTGAGAGATCGAGTTTAATTAAAATAATCTGACGCATGATATTAATAGCATACATCAAAAACGTTTTTTGATTTTCACGACCTAATTTAGCCAATTCCTCTTCGCAAATGCTGATGATATTTAGACCAGAATCCTGAACAATAAGCCGTAACCATTTAACCAATAAATTGAAATGGTTGTTCGTCTGCGTATCGATCATATTTATAGCTTCCTGTACGTTACCGTCAGCTATAAAAGCAATATCTCTTGCTTCAGATTCTTCGAGGTTTTTATTTTCTATTAAATACGATGTAATCGCTTGATGACTCAATTTATTAATTTTAACGAGCTGTGTTCTCGAAATAATCGTGTTTAATATTTTATTCTGATTTTCAGCCACCAAAAGGAACAATGTTTTTTCTGGTGGTTCCTCAATCAATTTTAATAAGGCGTTACCTTCTTTTTCTAAATATTCAGGTAGCCACATAATCAAAACTTTAAATTCAGCCTCAAAAGACTTTAAACTTAATTTTTTGATTATTTCATGTGCTTCAGCAATATTGATGTTAACCTGCTTATTGTCGGCATCAAGTTGTTGTCGCCAATTTTCTAAACTTAGGTACGGATTATTCAAAAATGCTTTTCGCCAATTCTCAATAAATGTCGCAGCATTATCCTCCTTATGCTTCGCAATAAAAGGATAAGAAAAATGCAGATCCGGATGTATAAGTTTATTATATTTCCTACAGGATGAGCATAAACCGCAGCTATCAAACTCGGCTTTATTTTCGCAATTAATAAATTGTGCGTAAGCTAAAGCTAAAGCTAGTGAGCCAGAACCTTCTGGTCCAAGAAATAATTGCGCATGACTCACACGGTTTTCACGAACTGTGCTGATCAGATGAGCTTTAACTAAATCATGTCCAATAATATCCCTAAATTGCATATACTACTCCTAGTCTATACAAATGTAATAAATAATAGACAGCATTTATTTATATTCAAAATATAAATGGGATATATGATGTCAATTTTATTGAAATTCAATTATTTACTAACCTGTAGCAGGATAAAGTTTATACAGTTAATTTTCCGCTATTTGGATATACACCTTCTAAAAATGTAGATTCTTTTGCGTAATATTGCAGATATAATTCATAATTTTAGGAAATGAGATTTATAGTATCCACATCGATTTTATTAAAACAACTTCAAGCTATTAATGGCGCTTCAAGTAGTAGTACAGTTCTACCTATTTTAGAGAACTTTCTTTTTGAAATAAAAGACAATACGTTAACAATATCTGCGACAGATTTGCAGACAAGCATGGTTACGTCATTGCAAATTGAGGCTAAAGAAGAAGGAAAAGTAGCGATGCCTTCTAAAATTTTAATAGAGACCTTAAAAACATTACCAGATCAACCAGTTGCTTTTTTTGTTGATAATAATACGCTAGCGATCGAGATCAGTGCTGGAGACGGAAAATATAAGTTGAGTGGTGAGAATCCTGAGGATTTCCCTAAAATTCCAGTAATTGACAATGCTCATACTGTTCATATGCCTGCTCCAATATTAGCAGAGGCAATTAGTAAAACAATATTTGCTGTTAGTAATGATGAGTTAAGACCGGCGATGTCAGGTGTGTTAGTTCAATTGGGAGATAAGGCCGTAACGTTTGTATCTACAGATGCACATAAACTGGTACGCTACAGACGTTCTGATATTGGCGTAGAAAAGCCTGCTTCATTAATTCTTCCAAAAAAAGCATTGTCTTTATTAAAATCATCTTTGCCATCAGAAGATATCAATGTTTCGATTGAATATAATTCGACAAATGCATTTTTTAGTTTTGGTAACATCAATTTAATTTGTCGTTTGATTGATGAGCGTTACCCAGATTACGAAGCTGTAATTCCGCAGGTGAATCCAAATAAGTTAACTGTTGACCGTTTACTATTTTTAAATACGTTACGTCGTGTTGTTATTTTTGCGAATAAAACAACGCATCAGGTACGTTTGAAAATCTCAGGTAGTGAATTGAATATTTCTGCTGAAGATCTTGATTTTTCTAATGAAGCTCATGAGCGCTTAGGATGTCAGTTTGAAGGGGAAGATATGGAAATTGGTTTCAACGCTAAATTTTTAGTGGAGATGTTAAACAATCTAGCTAGCGAAGAAGTAGTCATTGAAATGAGTACAGCCAATCGTGCAGGTTTGCTAATTCCAGCAGTAGCAGAAGAAAATGAAGATATTTTAATGCTGGTTATGCCAGTTATGTTAAATAACATCGGTTAATCGCACTGTTTTGGAGGTTATAGCGCATATCATTGATTTTGTTCTGCATATTGATAAACATTTACTTGAGATCGTAAATGATTATAAAACGTGGACATATCTCATCTTATTTCTGATTATTTTTGTTGAAACAGGAGTAGTTGTGATGCCATTTTTACCAGGCGATTCTTTACTATTTGCAGCAGGAATGCTAGCAGCACAGCCAAATGAACTTAATGTCTGGTTGATGATTGCTATCTTATTAGTAGCCGCGGTATCGGGAGATTCTCTTAATTATGCCATCGGGAAGCGATTTGGAATGCAGATGACCAAATTTAAACTATTTGGTAAGCAGGTAATCAAAGACGAGCAGATTCAAAAGACACATACTTTTTATGAAAAGTATGGTAGTAAAACAATTGTAATTGCACGCTTTGTGCCTATTGTCAGAACACTGGCTCCATTTGTAGGAGGAATTGGAAGAATGCATTATGGCACTTTTATAACTTATAATGTTATTGGAGCAATTCTCTGGGTCGTAGGGATTACATTAGCAGGATATTTTTTAGGTAATATACCGATCATCAGAGATAATTTTTCAAAAGTAGTGCTGTTGATTATCTTATTATCAGTATTGCCGATTGTCTTTGAAGTCTTAAAAGAAAAATTTAAAAGTAAGAAGGAAGCCTAAAAGCTTCCTTTTTTATTACAGGCAATTTTTTAGTATCGTATCATAAAATAAGGTATTTGTAACCCAATAAGGTTCGATGATCAAAAAAGTAAGTATTTGATTTTATTAAACATGCATTTAAATGGATATTATCACAAATCTCATTGAGTTTATTTTACATATCGATAAGCATCTTATTCAAATTGTTCATGATTATCAAGGATGGACTTACCTGATTATATTCTTAATTGTGTTTGCTGAAACAGGTCTTGTTATAACACCATTTTTACCAGGAGATTCGGTATTATTTGCATTAGGAGCTATTATTGCTCTTCCAGAAAGTGATCTATCTTTGTCTTTATTTTGGTTGGTGTTAGTGACAGCAGCAGTTTTAGGAGACTTTGTTAATTATGAAATTGGAAAATATTTGGGACATCGAGTTTTCAGGCCAAAGTCTAAAATATTTAAACCCGAATATTTAATCAACACCCAGTCTTTTTATACTAAACATGGTAATAGAGCCATTATCTATGCCCGCTTTGTTCCAATAGTACGCACATTTGCGCCCTTTTTTGCAGGAGTTAGCCATATGACTTATGTTAAATTTGGCACCTATAATATTTTTGGAGGGCTATTATGGGTCACATTATTTTTATTAGGGGGATATTTTTTTGGACAAATCCCAATGGTTAGGAATAATTTCTCTTTAGTCGTCTTCCTGGTTATCATCATTAGTGTTGTACCTGTGCTGGTACAGTTTTTTAATCATAAAAAATCTTCTGCGGTCTAAACCTAAGATCCTTTTTTGAGTCTATTTTGTGAAAGAATTTCACACGAAGCATCTATTTATTTACATGAAGTACCTATTAATTTTCAGTTTAAGTCTACTATTTTCATTATCATCAGCACAAGTAAGAGTAGAAAAAAAGCAGGCAAAAGAAGCATATCATCTTCTGAATGAAATCCGTAAAAATCCTGAACGGTATAAAAAGAAGCTCGGTTTATTCAATTTGAATAAAGTGACACGAAAGTCACTGAATTGGAATAATAGGCTTGCTGAAGTTGCCGAATCGCGAGCCAAGGATATGGCCAAGCGAAATTATTTTGACCATGTCAATCCAGATGGTATAGGTCCTAATTATTATATTCAACAAGCAGGTTATGATTTGAATTCCAAATGGCTCAAAAATAAGCGGGCAAATAATTTTGAATCTATTGCTTGGAATTGGCCAAGTGCCTCAGACGCAATAAAAGGTTTAATTATTGGTAAAGAAGCACCCGGTTATCATCATCGAAAACATTTATTGGGGATGGACGAATGGAATGCCTCTCTATATGATATCGGTATTGGTTTTGCTACTACAGGGAAGAAAGGACATCAAAAAAGTTATTTATGTGTCATTATTGCCAAGCATGATTGGTAAATTAATCAATTTATAGTCTTGATATTATGCATTATTGGAATGTTTCTTACCTTTGCATATGATAAAATCAATGACAGGATACGGCACTGCTGTAAAAGACAATGGAAAAGTTAAGTACAGCGTCGAGATTAAATCCTTGAATTCTAAATTTCTTGAATTAAATCTGCGTTTACCAAAAGCAGTTTCGGACAAGGAATTGACTTTACGTACAGAGTGCAGTAAACTTATTGAAAGAGGTAAGGTGAACCTTTCTGTAAACGTTGAATATTCTGATCAAACGGCAAAAGCATCAACAATTAATGCAGATTTGCTAAAAAAATACTATACTCAATTACAACAAATTGCTTTTGAACTGGGAGATAAACAAGTTTCTCTTTTCGAATTGGCTCTAAATATGCCCGAAGTAATTGCTAATAATGATAATGAAGTTGATGAAGAAGAATCACGATTGTTATTAGAAGCATTTTACGCGGCAGTAGAGCAATTTAATATTTTCAGAGCAGATGAAGGAGCAGTTCTTTCGCAGGACCTGACAGATCGTGTTGAATTGATCTTAACTTATTTAACCGAAGTCGAAGCTGTTGAAATGGACCGTATTCCTTTAATACGCGAACGTATAGGCCATTACCTGGAAGAAACTGTAGGTAAGGAAAATGTTGATAAAAACCGTTTTGAACAAGAATTGATCTATTATATCGACAAATTAGATATTACAGAAGAGAAAGTACGTCTACGCTCACACTGTACCTATTTTCAAAAAGCTTTGAAAGCATCTGATTCTAATGGTAAGAAATTAGGATTTATTTCTCAAGAAATGGGTAGGGAGATCAATACGCTAGGATCAAAAGCCAACCACGCTGGTATTCAGCAGATCGTGGTAAAAATGAAAGAAGAATTAGAAAAAATTAAAGAGCAATTGCTCAACGTATTATAGGAATGGCAGGTAAGTTAATTATATTCTCGGCACCATCAGGAGCAGGTAAAACAACAATCGTAAAGAATCTATTAAGTAAACATGGTGATAAGTTGGAGTTTTCTATTTCTGCTAGTACACGCGAACCGCGCGGTGAAGAAATAGATGGCAAAGATTATTACTTTATATCAAAAGAAGACTTTCTACATAAGATTGCGAAACAAGAGTTCATCGAATTCGAAGAAGTGTATTCAGGTACATTTTATGGAACATTACGTTCTGAAGTAGAACGTATCTGGGCACGGGGTAAACATGTTATTTTTGATATTGATGTGATTGGAGGACTTCGTTTACGTTCAAAGTTTCCAGACGAAGCCTTATCTATTTTTGTGCAACCTCCTTCCTTAGAAGTTTTAAAAGAACGCCTGCGTGGTAGGGGAACAGATTCAGAAGAAAAATTGCAGGAACGTTTTGCAAAAGCTGAATCCGAATTATCTTATGCAGATAAGTTTGATGTGATTTTAAAAAATTATGATTTGGATGTTGCTGTTGTGGAAGCAGAGAAATTGGTAATGGACTTTCTGAATAAAAAGTAATGGCTAAAGTCGGTTTATTCTTCGGGTCTTTTAATCCAGTTCATGTTGGGCATTTGATTATTGCCAATTACATGGCCAACTATACTGAGCTGGACGAAGTTTGGTTTGTGGTATCCCCACAAAATCCATTTAAAAAGAAAGAGAGCCTAGGCAATATGTACGACCGTTTAGAGATGGTTAATCTGGCAATTGAAGAGACCGAAAATTTAAAGGCAAGTTCCATTGAATTTAGTTTACCGCAACCCTCGTATACTATCGATACTTTAACACATCTGGCAGAAAAATATCCCACGCATGAATTTGTTTTAATTATGGGTGAAGATATTTTAGAGACCTTTTCAAAGTGGAAGAATCACGATATTATTTTACGGGATTATCATATTTATGTTTATCCAAGACCTGGTTATAATGGCGGTACAATGAAAGAACATCCGTCAATAACCTTAACACAAACACCGATGATGGAATTGTCTTCTACCTTTCTTAGGCAAGCGGTGAAGGAGGGAAGCAATATCAAATTCTATACTCCGGATAAAGTCATTGAGTTTATCGAAAAAAAAGGACTATATTCATAAAAAAGGCGAAACTTAAGTTTCGCCTTTTTTATGAATTTCAATCTTCTATAATAAATCCAACTTCCTGATCAAAAGCCTTTTTTTCTTCTTCAGATAGGTTCTTTTTCATAACACGGATGGTATATCCACCTTTTAGGACCCCTTTATCTAGATACATCCAATCAGAGATCCGTTGCGGATCTATTGTTACTTGATCACCATATTTTACAACCTTAGTTAGTTGCGGTTCATTATTAACGGTACCACGATATGATTTGCCATCTGAGGTTAGATTACCCACCCAAATATGTTCACCACCCCCATCTTCTGTATCGAATCTTACTTTGATAGCAAAACTCTCGTATCCTTCCTGGGGATTTTTAAAAGAAGTTTCAAAATTCTGAAACGTTTTATTTGCTTCGAGAATGGCCTGGTTCATGGCTTGATCATCACCATTGAATTCGATGACATCATCATTCTTTATCTTGTCTTTAATCGTGTTTTGGCACGAAATAAATGAGAACGATACGAGTACGAGTAATAAAAAAAATAACTTGAAAATTGGACTGTTTTTTGAATGTAGCATTGTTTGTTTATTTGTATTAGCTTAGAAATATTATTTTAAGATAATCATAATTTAGTATTTACTGCAAATAGAAGAGAAATGACTAGTACTAGGGTCTGTATTTTTATATAACAGTTTATTCATATCTTCAATAAATTTTAAATGGACAACTGGACTAACTTATATTAAAACAATGAAGCATCATTTAATATTATTGATTCTGCTTTTTTCAGGCTTTATAAAATCATTTGCTCAGACGAACGAGGATGATGGAAGTTCTTACACTAGGGATGAAAAAGGATACGAATTGCGCACTAAAATGACTATACCGCCGTACGGATTGACGAAAATCAAGACGTTAATATCAAATATTACATTTAAAGAAGATCCAGAAGGAAGCTCTGATGGAGGTTTTGAGGCGATAAGTGCTTCACAGTTTAATGGACTGCCCCTAAGAGAGAAATTTACTTATGTAATGATCCATGCAGAACTTTCTCAACAGAATTGTGCTATTCCAGAATATCAAAATGATCTTCAGAAACGCATTTTCGGACAGCTTGAAACGGGATTTAATGAGGCGAGCTGGAGCCAGAGACAAGCTGACTTTCTTCTTGAAAATCGAGATTCGGTATTGAAACTCATTCAAGAATCAGTTGGACGGAGCAAATGGATGGGCATTAACTACAAAGAAGCAATTTTAGAAATGAATGCTTGGAACATGATTCCTTTTATCATTACGTATGTTAAAAATACACCAAAGGATAAAGATGCACTAACCTTACTGATGCTATTAATGAAACGTGGCGAATATGAAGAATTCCTCAATTCAGTATCCTATCAGAAATTGTATGGTACAGATGCTGGTTATTATGCCTACTTGAACTATAATAAAGCAAATGAGGATTTAATTTGTGAGCGGGCAAATCGTTACTACAAAGTAAAAAAGAAATAATATGAAGCGAATAATTAATGTCAGCCTCTTTATGATTTGTCTATGTACAACATTAATTGCACAAGAGCATGTTTATGTTGAACCGACACAGGCTGATCGAAACTATAGGGCATACCGCGAGCAGGAGACAAAACCTGAGTTTGGTTTGAGAAAAGTTGAATCTTTAATCAAAAAAATTAAAGAACCAGAAGATGATGGCATGATTGCAGATTACATCGCAGCTATTTCTAAGGACGAATTTAAGCGATTGAATTTAAAAGAACAGTTTACCTATGTTATGATTCATCCAGAAGTATATAGTCAGGCTTGTATAGATGATATGACAAGTCGGGGTGAAGATCAAAAGATCTTTGGGTTACTTACCTTTCGTCTTTCAGGAGTCGACTGGAGCGCGGATCAATATAAATTTCTCAAACAGAATCGCGATACAGTACAGACATTGATTTTTGAAACCATAGCTGTAAAGAAACATATGGGTGTCAATTTAAAATCGGCCCTTGTCGAAATTTCTGCATGGGAAAGTATCCCGGCTATGATTCGCTATTATCAAACAAATAGGAAAGATAGGGATGTTTTGACGGTATTATCTTTAATATTAAAAAAAGAACAGTACACTCCTTACCTGAAATCTAAGATGTATGGAAAATTGTATTTGGGCGATGCTAATTATATGACATCAGTTTGTTTCAATACAGCAAACGAACAATTTCTCTTATCTACGGCACAAGACTATTATAATCAGAAAATTTCAAAATGATGAAGAGCATTCGGATATTATTGATTGGATTTTTTTTATACATAAATACTTCTTTTGCCCAAGAACAAAAGTTTATTGCGGTGGAGGCAGGTACTTATATTTTAGGTGATACAATCAGTTTGGATAACCCTAAAAGATCCGTTTCAATTCCAGCTTTTGCTATTGCTGAAGCCGAATTAACAAATGAAGCATTTGCTGCATTTGTTTCTGCTACGCATTATGTCACATTGGCAGAACGATTTCGTAATGCAATGGTCTTTGAACCCGGATTAGAAGAATTTCGATGGATACAGGATAGTACGGCATATTGGCGGTTTCCAAATGGAATAAGTAGAGGCGGGATTAAAGATAAAATGAATCATCCTGTTACCTGTATATCCTATCGGGATGCAGTCGCTTACTGCGAATGGGCAGGGGTTCGATTACCCTCATTGGATGAATGGGAAGTGGCTTCAAGAGCCGGTTCGGAGACAAAGTATTTTGAAGGGGTAGATTTAGAAAAAATCATCAATTATGCCAATATATGGCATGGCAGAAATCATTTGGTAGCCGATACCACGGATGGTTATCTCTATACATCACCGATTAAAACATTTAAAGCAAATCCTTTAGGTTTATATGATGTATATGGTAATGTGTTTGAATTTTGTGAAGGCGCATTAGAACGTGATAAAGGTAGGAAAGTTGCCCATGCACGCGGGGGATCTTGGTGGTGTAGTAAAAATAGTTGCGCATCCTTTAATTCGCAATACATAGGTTCGGTCAATCCAAATGCATCTTTTAGTAATCTTGGCTTTCGAGTAGTCAAGAAAATGTAGAGAGATCTAATAAAAAGAAATCTCTCTACATCTATTTGTTATCTACCCATCCAGCCACCATCTACGGTCAGAATTGTTCCATGAACGTAGTTAGACGCTTCAGAGCTCAGAAATAATATAGGTCCTTTGAAGTCTTGAGGTTCTCCCCATCTTGCGGCAGGAATTCGACCTAAGATAGAAGCAGAACGCTCCGGATCATCGCGTAATGCCTCAGTATTATCTGTTGCAATATATCCAGGAGCAATAGCATTCACATTGACACCTTTGGAGGCCCACTCATTTGCAAAAGCTTTCGTGAGCGATGCAATAGCACCTTTAGAAGACGCATATCCAGGTACATTGATTCCGCCTTGAAAAGAGAGTAAAGATGCTGTAAATATGACCTTTCCTGTTCCACGTGAAATCATGTCTTTACCTATTTCTCTGGTTAAGATAAACTGAGCATTTTGATTGATCTCGATAATTTCATCCCAATACTCATCCGGATGTTCTGCTGCGGGTTTGCGTAAGATATTACCGGCATTGTTGACTAATATATCAATGACAGGATGTTGTTCTTTTACCTTAGTAATAAATGCATACAAGTCATTTCGCTTTGAAAAATCACACTGATAGGCATGGAATTTTCTACCTAAAGATTCAATAGATTTTTGAACAGCAGAATTTTCTTGTTCTAATGTTGCAGATACACCAATTATATCTGCTCCAGCCTCAGCTAATGCCTCGGCCATAGCTTTGCCAATTCCTCTTTTGCAACCTGTCACAAGGGCTATTTTACCTGTTAAATCAAATGATTGTAGTATGGACATTATTTTTTATAGCTAATGGTTAATGGTTTTTGTATTTGTTCTGATGCTTGTTGCAAATAAGCTTTCCAGGCATCCATATTTTCAATTTTTCCGGCTTTGTTGAAGGCTGCGCCAATATAATAAGTCAGGGTCTGATTATTTTTAGCCGCTATATTCCATAAAAATTGAGTTGGAGTATCAATAAAATCTTTCTTTACATGTGGTAAAATGATCGCTGTTCCGGTAATATTGCCTTTATTCTCTGGTTCCCAGTAAGCAAAGAAGTTTTCTTTTTTATAAATCGTGTAATTAGGATTTGCTTCTTTTCGCTTGGCGATACCCAATACGATAGGTGTCTCAGCAGCGGTTGCATTATGCATATTCACATTAATTCTACTTAACTGACTTTCGGCATCAATTGATATCTCTTTTTCAATACTGATCATCTGACCTTCTATTTCTTGAGGCTCATAAATTAATTTGAAAGTACTGCGTATAGGACCATTGTCCAGTACTTCTGATCGACGGTAGTGTTTTGTGTACTGAATTTGACCATTAAAGTATAGTGCCATATCACCTACCCCAAGGGTTTGTCCTACAGAATAATAGTCGAGACCTTTACCGTGATCGGCATGATAATCACCTGTTTTATACCACTCATCAATAATTAGATCGTCGGTCCGTTTTGACCAAAAATCAAAACCTTGTGCATCTTCAGAAGTTCCTTCTAACGCTTTACCATATGCTCGAAAAGCTACAACATTGTTTTCCCATGCAAAATCATCTTTTCGTTCAGGAACATAGCGCGCATATGTTTTGCTTGCTGTCTTTACAGGTGCAGTGGCGGTAACAGCAAGTTCAATTTTTGCTTTCGGAGCAATGTGAACCGCAATCAGTACATTTTGAGGTGTTGATTTTCCCCGCTTTTCCAGTTGATAGATGACCGGTTTTTTCGATTCTTCTTCCAAAATCGAAAAAACGGTATCTTTTAGTTCAAAGTGCTGTTTAAATTTTTCGTAAGGAATACTCACGACTTCTTTTCTCTCAAAAGAAGAAGTATTGTGGATGAGTAATGAGCTCTTATTTTGGGCAGATAAACTAGATGTAATACCGAGTAATAATGCCACCGATAATAATGATTTCATAGTATTTATTTTAAATCTGTAATTGCAGATTTGTCCATATCGTCGTAGTCTAGGTTTTCTCCTGCCATTCCCCAGATAAAAGTATAGTTACTGGTACCAGCTCCAGCGTGAATTGACCAAGGGGGAGAAATCACAGCTTGTTCATTTTTCATCCAAATATGACGTGTTTCATCTACTGGACCCATAAAATGTGATACCGCTTGACCTTCGGGAACTTCAAAGTAGAAATAAACTTCCATTCGACGATCATGGGTGTGTGCGGGCATCGTATTCCAAATAGATCCTGGTTTTAGCTCTGTCATACCCATCTGAAGTTGACAGGTATCAACAATCTTATTCAGTAACATCTGATTGATTGTTCTATGGTTTGCTGTCTCAAGAGATCCGAGTTCAATTTTATTAGCCGACTCTTTCGTTACTTTTTTTGTGGGGAAGGTATGGTGAGCAGGAGTTGAATTTAGATAGAATTTTGCTGGATTCGAGGCATCATTACTATTGAAGTAAACATCTTCTACACCTTTTCCGATATATAAGGCCTCTTTGTAGCCTAATTCGTAGGTGGTACCATCAACTTCTACTTTTCCAGCTCCACCAACATTAATAATTCCAAGCTCTCTTCTGCTGAGAAAGAAAGGTTCTTTCAATAATGTTGGAATAGTTTCCAATTTTATTTTTTCAGCAACCGGCATGGCACCTCCAGCCATGTAGCGATCATAGTGTGAGTAAGTAAAATGTATCTGATCTGCTTCAAAAATATTTTCTATTAAAAAGTTCTCTCTTAAAGACTTTGTATCAAGTGTTTTACATTCATTTGGGCTAATTGCGTAGCGCGACTCATAATTCATTTTCATATTCTAGCGTATTTAAGAAACATGCTAAAAATAACATATAAATAGATCATAAGCCACAATAATCTTCGCAATCGATATCGGAGACTTTAAATAAATATGGAAATGATATAAGACCAGATGGCTGTTGTCAATAGACTTAAGATAATTCCTAAGCCAATAATGAGGTTGATTAATTTCGTGTTTAGCCTAAATTGTTGTACCACCATACTGGCTGTAATTAAAGTCGGCATAGCCGCTTCCATAATACTCACACGGGCGATATCCCCCTTAACATTGAGTAACAATGCGGCGATAAGAACAATCGCAGGCGCTAACATCAATTTATACAATAAGGTCATCGAAATTTGAGAAATCTCTCTCTTCAAGCCTTTAAATTGCAACTGCAGCCCGACAGAAAATAATGCCAAAGGTGCGACTGTAGATGCGATCTTATCAAAAAATGGTTCGGTAATACTCAAATCCACGTATTGTGCCAATACGAGGGCAAATATGCAGGCCATAAAAGGAGGAAAAGTAACAAGTCTTATTAATAGAGCACCAACCTTAATCCCTTCATTATTGCTCCGGTCTCCCTTGATGGCACAAATAATCCCAACGGTAGACAATAGCATGAAATTTACCTGATCGCAAATAATAGCAATACTTAGATTCTGCTCCCCATAATAGGCAATAATTAAAGGAAAACCAATAAAAGAGGTATTGCTGTATGCCGACGACAATTCCAGCGTACTTCTTGATCGCTGACTATAGCCTTTATAGCGACAATACAGTTCCATAAAGAGCCAACTCCCCGCAACAACAAGTATAGGGGATAGGACAGGAAAAAAAAGTTGCGTACTCCAGGTGATCTGGGGAATATATTTAAAAGATACGGCAGGTAAGGCGATATATAAAACCCATATATTAATGCTTTTTGAAGCATTTTCAGGAATTAATCTAAAATGCTTAAATAGCATTCCAGCACAGACACAGAATATAATAAGTATAAAATTGACCATTTTAAATTGGAAAACGATATGAATGGTCGAAGTTACTCAAAAGAGAAATTGACTTTATATTTTTTAGAATATATATCGGATAAAAATCATCTTTTTTTAATGCAGTTCTGCTGGTAGATATATGGCAATTATATTTTGAACATATTATAATTTCATGTAGTGATACTACAGGAGTAATAGAGGGTTTCTAGAGGGTTTCTAGAGGTAAATCTATAGAAACCCTCTATAAAACCTAAATAATATCTGATATAAATCTCATAAAATATTTAATGAGATACCTATATGTGCATTAGATGTCCTTTAAAAAATATGAGTTAAGGTCTTTTTAATGTATAAAAAGAAAAAGCAATAGGTTAAAAGCTAACGCTTTTCTTTTTTTCTTCCTAAATTAGCATCATGACAAAGAAGAAACCAACCATCTTGGTTGTGAATGATGATGGCATTACAGCTCCAGGGATTAAAGTTTTAATTGAAGAAATGCAAAAAATTGGCCATGTGGTGGTCGTTGCTCCCGATAGCCCGCAATCGGGTATGGGACATGCCATTACGATCGGGCGACCTTTGCGTTTAGACCGTATTGATCTGTATGAAGGGGTTGAGATGTATAAATGTTCTGGAACTCCGGTAGATTGCGTCAAATTGGCCGTAAATAAGATCTTTAAGGGGCGTAAGCCTGATGTATGTGTCTCTGGTATTAATCATGGGCTCAATCATTCGATCAATGTTTTATATTCAGGAACGATGTCCGCTGCGGTTGAGGGAGCGATAGAAGGAATTCCGTCTATTGGATTTTCTTTAGATAATTTTGATTACGATGCAGATTTTTCTCATTGTAGATCCTACCTGGTATCAATCACCAAGCAGGTGTTGGCAAATGGTCTTCCGAAAGGTTCTTTGTTGAATGTTAATTTTCCTAAAGATGAAGCCAAAGGTATAAAGATCTGTCGTCAGGCAGGTGGACATTATGTTGAAGAGTTTGATGAGCGTGTCGATCCTAGAGATCGGGATTATTATTGGATGACTGGGAGGTTTGAGTTGGAAGATCGTGGAGAGGATACTGATTCATACGCATTAAGCAAAGGTTATGTTGCTATCGTACCCACACAGTTTGATATGACTGCTCATCATGTTATTCCTGAATTAAATTCTTGGGGATTCGATAGTTAATATGAAAAACAATTTAGGAATAGGGATTTTGTTGGGTGCCATTGCACCCATGATCGCTTATTTACTTTCTACCTATACAACGCTTTTTGAAAAAACGATATCGGAAAAGCCGATGTTAATTTATGCCATAGCGGTATTTATCAACTTATTGGTTATACGTTTTTTGTTTAAAGGAGAAAAAGGTGCCTTAGCAAAAGGAGTCTTGGTCGCTACATTTATAGCAACCATACTTTATATACTTACACATAAATTATCCATATGAAATTGACATTGGGTTTTTCACCATGCCCGAATGATACGTTTATTTTTGATGCACTTATTCATCATAAAATAGATACAGAAGGACTAGAGTTTGACATTGTATATGAAGATGTCGAAACCTTGAATTTAAAAGCCTTTAGGGGAGACTTGGCCGTCACAAAATTAAGTTACCACGCTTTTGCTTATGCTGTTGAAGATTATGAGCTATTGGACGCCGGTAGCGCATTAGGTTTTGGGGTAGGACCCATGTTAATTACGAAAGATGAAGAGCTGGCTAAAGAGCTTCAAGAAATATTGTCATCCAAAACGGTATTAACGAAAGCACTAGCAGAATTACGGGTCGGTTATCCCGGGAAATATACGACAGCTAATTTTTTATTGGGTTTGGCATTTCCTGAATTGAAAAATAAAAAGGAACTTGTTTTTTCAGAAATTGAAGGTGCTTTGTTAGCCGGTGATATAGATTTGGGATTGATCATTCATGAAAACCGCTTTACTTATCAGGAAAAGGGCTTATTTAAAGTGGTTGATTTGGGTGATTATTGGGAAAAAACGACAAATTGTCCTATTCCTTTAGGTGGTATTGTTGTTAAAAGAAGTATTCCTCAAGATATTAAAGAAAAATTGAACCGCGTTTTGAGAGCGAGTGTCGAATATGCTTTTGCAAACCCGACATCAGGTCTCGAGTTTATCAAATCGCATGCTCAGGAGATGAGCATCGATGTGATGTATAAACACATTGAACTTTATGTCAATAAGTACTCTGTAGAACTTGGAAAAGAGGGGCGTTCGGCGATTGAAATCATGTTTAAGAAGGCTCAGGATATGGGCTTTATCCCTAAAACGGAAAAGAATTTATTTTTGTCATAAAAAATAGTAAAAAATATAGATATAGTGTGTTAGATATGATATCTAATAACTAAATTTGCCCGATTAGTGTCAATTTGTCTGCAATTTTAGTTTGGAGTCATTATTGAATGAAAGTCATAAATTGAGATAGAAAAGAATATTATGTTAAAATTTTTAAGTAAATTATTTGGAAGTAAATCCGAGCGAGATATTAAGGCGGTCCAGCCAATTGTTGAAAAAATCAAATCGGAGTACGAACAACTTTCGCCGTTAAGTGATGATGAATTGCGTGGCAAAACCGCTGATTTCAAAAATAGAATAAAAGGATATTTAGCAGATATTGATAAAGAGATTTCTACTCTAAAGGCTGAAGCTGAAGATGATAATTTGGATATGTCACAAAAGACAGCGATATACGAAAGTGTAGATAAATTATCGAAAGACCGTGATAAAAAATTAGAAGAGGTTTTAATGGATATTTTACCAGAAGCATTTGCTGTGGTAAAAGAAACATCAAGACGTTTGGCAGAAAATAAACAATTAGTCGTTACTGCGACAGATTTTGATAGAGAACTTGCTGCGCAAAAGCAAAATGTGGTTATTGAAGGAAATCAGGCAACTTGGAAAAATGTATGGTTAGCTGCAGGAACTGAAGTAACTTGGAACATGGTGCATTATGATGTGCAATTAATTGGTGGTGTTGTCTTGCATCAGGGTAAAATTGCACAAATGGCAACTGGTGAGGGTAAAACATTAGTTGGAACCCTTCCTACTTATTTAAATGCATTAGCTGGTAATGGTGTGCATATTGTTACAGTGAATGATTATTTGGCACGTCGTGACTCGGAGTGGAATGCACCACTCTTTGAATTTCATGGATTGAGTGTAGATTGTATTGATAAACACCAACCAAACTCGCCGCAAAGACGTAAAGCTTATGCTTCTGATATTGTTTACGGTACGAATAATGAATTTGGTTTCGATTATTTGCGTGATAACATGACGCAGACACCCGATGCTTTGGTACAGGGTAAGTTACATTTTGCAATGGTGGATGAGGTCGATTCAGTTTTGATTGATGATGCGCGTACGCCATTGATTATTTCAGGTCCTATCCCACGTGGTGATCAACATGAGTTCTACCAATTAAAACCACGTATCGAACGTTTGGTAAATGCACAAAAAGCATATATCAATACGGTATTGAATGAAGCTAAGAAAGCTGTTAAAGCTGGAGATATCGATCCAGAAAAAGGTGGTTTAGCATTATTTAGAGCTTATCGCGGTTTGCCGAAAAATAAAGCTTTGATCAAATACTTAAGTGAGGATAATCACCGTCAGATTTTGCAAAAAGTAGAAAACTACTACATGCAAGAGCAGAATAAAAATATGCCTAAAGCTGATGCTGAATTGTTTTTTGTAATTGATGAGAAAAATAATCAAGTAGAATTAACGGAAAAAGGTATTGAGCTTATTACTGCTTCGGGAGAAGATCCTTCATTCTTTATCTTGCCAGATGTAGGTTCTGAAATTGCGGATATCGAAAAAGCGGATATTCCTTTAGAGGAGAAAGCTGCTCGTAAAGAGGAATTATTACGTGATTATTCTATCAAAGCTGAACGTATTCATTCAATCAATCAATTGTTAAAGGCATATACTTTATTTGAAAATGATGTTGAATATATTGTTGACGAAGGAAAAGTAAAAATAGTAGATGAACAAACGGGACGTATCATGGATGGTCGCCGTTACTCAGATGGATTACACCAGGCAATCGAAGCAAAAGAGAATGTGAAAGTAGAAGATGCTACACAGACTTATGCGACGATTACCTTACAAAATTACTTCCGTATGTACCACAAACTTGCCGGTATGACGGGTACAGCTTCTACTGAGGCTGGTGAGCTTTGGGAAATATATAAATTGGACGTTGTAGAAATTCCTACAAATCGCGTTGCTTTACGTGATGACCGTCAAGATTTTATTTACCGTACTGCTCGTGAAAAATATAATGCCGTTGCAGAAGAAATCCAAAAGTTAACTGAAGCGGGAAGACCTGTGTTGGTCGGTACAACTTCTGTTGAGATCTCTGAATTATTAAGTCGTATGCTTCAATTACGTAAGGTAAAGCATAATGTCTTAAACGCAAAATTACACCAAAAAGAGGCCGATATTGTTGCGGAAGCAGGTCAACCTGGACAGGTAACTATTGCGACAAACATGGCTGGTCGTGGTACGGATATTAAATTAACAGATGAGGTGAAAGCTGCAGGTGGTTTAGCGATCATCGGTACAGAACGTCACGAATCTCGTCGTGTTGACCGTCAGTTACGTGGTCGTGCTGGTCGACAAGGGGATCCGGGATCATCGCAGTTCTTTGTTTCTTTGGAAGACAACTTAATGCGTCTTTTCGCTTCTGAGCGTATCTCTAACATCATGGTTAAAATGGGTGTTGAAGAAGGTGAAGTGATGCAACATAGTATGTTGACAAAGTCAATCGAAAGAGCACAGCGTAAAGTAGAAGAAAACAACTTTGGTATTCGTAAGCGTTTATTGGAGTATGATGATGTGATGAACTCACAGCGTACAGTTATATACACAAAGCGTAAGAATGCCTTGTTCGGAGAACGTTTAGACGTCGATTTGAACAATATGATTTTTGATGTTGTTGAAGAAATTGTTGTTGATGCTAAAGAAGGTGGTTCATATGAAGATTTTCAAATTGAAGTAATCCGTATATTTGCTGTAAATCCAGAGATTTCGGAAGAAGAATTCACAAGTCTAAAAATCGAAGCGTTAACAGATCGTTTGTTTGATCAGATAATCAATGCGTACCACACTAAATTAAATACGGTAGCGGCACATACGATGCCAGTATTGCAAAATGTATTTGAAGAGCGTGGTAATGTTGTCGAAAATGTTGTTATTCCTTTCTCCGATGGTCTTCGTGGCATTCAAGTTGCTACAAATTTGAAGAAAGCAATAGAAACAGAAGGAAGAGAAGTTTTCAAATCTTTTGAAAAAGGTATTGTTTTAGCATTAATTGATGAAGCTTGGAAAGAGCATTTACGTGAAATGGATGACTTAAAACAATCTGTTCAGAATGCTGTTTACGAACAAAAGGATCCGATCATTATCTATAAAATGGAAGCATTCAACTTATTTAAGTCGATGCTGGCGACCATGAATAAGGATATTGTAAGCTTTATCTTTAAAGGTGAGATCCCTGGACAAAATATGCAAAGTGTTCCAGAACGTTCTGTTCAAGCTGCTCCGGTACAGGTTAAAGCGACAAAAGCAGAGCTGGAATCTCCAATTGGAGTAAGTGCTGAGGATGTAGATACCCGTGATTTGGGTCCTACACAGCCTATCCGCAATGAAAATGCAATTGGCCGCAATGATGACTGTCCTTGTGGTTCTGGTAAGAAATACAAAAACTGTCACGGCGTTAATAGCTAGGCAGTCTTTTAAAAAAATATAATAATGCTTAAGAGAGGATTGATAGTTGTTTTTGCTTTAGTTGCTTTTACTTTTTCGAAAGTAAAGGCGCAACAAAATGAAAATGTAGTTGTCGTAAAAGATACATTAATTACGCTATTACAACACGTTAGGGCAAACATGGGTATCAATCCTGTCGAAAGCAAACCTGTCGCTGTACCAACTAAACCGACTGTAAGAAGCGCGGCTACGCGTACTACGGTTCGTGGTTTTAGGGTTCAGATATTTGCAGGCAGTGATCGTAACAGTGCTTTCTCAGAGCAGGCGCGATTTAGAAATATGTATAAAGATATTGATACCTATATTAATTACGATGAACCTAATTATAGGGTTAAAGTAGGAGATTTTAGGAGTCGATCTGAAGCAAATAATTTTATGAATTTGCTGCGTCAACAATTTAAGAACGTCTTCGTATTCTCTGAAAACGTTTTTGTTTACCAATAATCTTATTAAAATGGCAAGTATTAAAGATAAAGTTAATGCCTTAGCCCAACAGTTTTTTCAAGAAACAGTTCAAATGAGGAGACATCTTCATCGGCACCCTGAACTTTCTTTTGAAGAGTACAATACTTCGGCATATGTCAAGTCTGTTTTGAATGCTACTGGAATTCCCTTTGAAGAAATGGCTGATACAGGTGTAGTTGCCTATTTAACGGGTGACATGGTTTCTGATGAAGTGATTGCTTTACGCGCTGATATGGACGCTTTGCCTATCCAAGAAGTGGAAGGCAGGACTTACGGTTCTCAGAATCCAGGTGTCATGCATGCCTGTGGACATGATGTGCATACCTCATCTTTATTAGGTGTGGCCAAAATATTGCACGCATTGAAATCGGAATTTGGAGGAGTTGTAAAATTGATTTTCCAACCAGGAGAAGAACGTCTTCCGGGTGGAGCATCCCTCATGATTAAAGAAGGAGTTTTAGAAAATCCTATTCCTTCAGCTATTATAGGTCAACATGTTATGCCTTATATTGAGGCAGGTAAAGTTGGCTTTAGAGAGGGGAAGTATATGGCTTCTTGTGATGAACTTTTTGTGACAGTAAAAGGTAAAGGAGGTCACGGTGCCCATCCGCATCAAAATATTGATCCAATTGTTATCACAGCGCATATCATAACGGCACTGCAACAGATTGCGAGCCGATTTGCCGACCCAAGAACCCCTACAGTTCTTTCTTTCGGAAAGATCATTGCAAATGGGGCTACAAACATAGTTCCTGACGAAGTTTATCTTGAAGGAACCTTTCGTACGTTTGATGAAGATTGGCGCGCTGAGGCTCATGAAAAGATGGTTAAAATGGCAACAGGTATTGCAGAGAGTATGGGTGCAGTTTGTGATTTTGATGTACGTAAAGGATACCCGTTCTTAATTAACAATCCTGAACTGACAAAAGCGACAAGAGGTTATGCTGAAGAATATCTCGGTAAAGAAAATGTTTTAGATTTAGATCTTTGGCCTGCGGCAGAAGATTTTTCCTATTACTCGCAGGAAGTAAATGCCTGCTTCTACCGTTTAGGCACAGGAAATAAGTCTAAGGGTATCCAGTCTGCTGTTCATACGTCATCTTTTGATATTGATGAGGATGCATTACAATTGAGCATTGGTCTTATGGCTTATATGACATTAAGACGTTTAGGTCAGTAAAGTCTATGTCGTCACATCATATTGTTCGAGAAAGGCAAGAGCCGGCACTACTGATAACGGATATTTATAGTATTGACAAAGAGTTGGTTGGACAGCTTTTAGAATGGTCTCCAACGATCGTTACGGATGTCAACTCTTATGAAGCGGTTACTTCTCAGGCCTATAAGGTCGATATCATCTTCAGTCCGGGGCTCATGGATTTCCCGCAGGAGCATGTAAAGGCTGTTATTTATGAAAAAAATTTTATAGCCAGTGCTTTGAGTTATCTTATTGAGGAGGGGTACAAAGCTGTAAATATATTAGGATCTGGATTTGATGAGACAGTATTGGAATATTTTGCCCCAATGATTGATATTGTATGGTTGCATCACGAAACGAGAACTATCTTTGTTCAATCGGGATTTGAGAAATGGATGCCTGCTGGGGATGAGCTTTTTATAGGGTCTGTACTGAATGACTTGGAGACAAGTGGTTTGCAAGCGATCGGAGAAAATCACTTTAGAACAATTGAAGATGGTTTTTTTAGGTTAGAATTTTCATCACCAAAATATTGTTTATTGACAGAAAAACTATGAGCGCAGTAATTATTAAATCCGCAGGAAAGGACGAAGCGGCATTTATTAGTAAAATTGGACAGCAAAGTTATAATGAAACTTATCCTGCTATTCTAACGCAAGAACAAATTGATTTTATGTTGAATAAAAATTACACTGTTGATGCTATTCAGGCTTTAATGGACAGTGGTCAAGATTTTTATTTATTGTATGAAGATGCTGTACCCAAAGGATTTGTTGCTGTTCAAAATAAGGAACAATCGATTTTGAGAATAGAAAAACTTTATCTGTTAGCTGAAGATAAGGGAAAAGGTTATGGAACGAAGTTCTTAAATTTTGTAGCTGATCTGGCTAAATCAAGAGATCTAAAGCTTTTAGAGCTAAATGTAAATCGGGGTAATCCGGCTTATCATTTTTATTTAAAGCAGAGTTTTGTTGTAACGGAAGTTGTTGACATCCCTTATTATGGTTATATTTTGGATGATTATGTTATGCAAAAAGACCTCACGCTTTAACGATTTATTTTCGTAATTAAGTAGTATATTTCCTCTATGAATTAATAGCTTTTAATGGCAGAGGAGAGAACATAAATTGTTTTTATATGTGACAAAATTATGTTGCATATAAAAAGCAATTTATCTAAGTTTGATATAAATAGTAATCATCATGAAAGAAGTAACAGTAGAAGAGCTTAAATCAAAAATTGATAATGGCGAAGATTTTCAATTAATTGATGTTCGTGAATCATTTGAATATGAGGTTTCTAATTTAGGAGGATTGAATATTCCTTTATCTGGAATCTTAATTGAAGTAGATAAAATCGCTAAAGATAAACCTGTCGTGGTACAATGCCGTTCAGGAAAACGTTCTGCGCAAGCAGTAATGATGTTAGAGCAACAAGGTTTTGATAATTTAGCAAATTTAAAAGGCGGAATCCTTGCTTGGAAAGAGGAGATCGATCCTGAGATCGATGTTTATTAATATACATCCATCAAGGTTATACTTTTCATATCGATAATCAATAACCGAATAGGTTTACAATCAACAATCGTATTTAATGAAAAACTTAGAGCATCAGACTAAACAAGCTTTTTTGTTTAGTCTTGCTTTTTATTGCATTTCAATAATATCAAAATTCTTTTATTTTGAAATTTTTCCTATTCTCTTTAGTATATCTTTGTTACTCTCTTTAATCTGGGTCGTATTGGTATTGAGAGAAATCATTTTTTCTGGTCGAATTTCAAATACAGAGCGGATGCTCTTGACTTTATTTATTATATTTTTCAATATAGTAGCTGGTCTATTTTATTTCTTCAAATTTAGGGAGAAGGTAATTGGTAAAAAGTAATCTTATGACAAAAAATTTTATTTTAAATATTCTAATCAACTTACTGATAGTAGGTGCAGTTTATTATGGCTATAAGTCTTATGAAGCAGGAAACATTTTAGTCTGTGGTATTTCGATCGCGCTATTGGTCGTCTTTATTTTCTTTAAACGTGTACTTATTAAGAAAGTTAGGATTGATTTAAAGAAAGAGGAAGAGCGAAGAAGATTAGAAAAGAACAAGCAATAAAAAGGGGGCTAATTTTTCAATTGCCCCCTTTTTATTATTACTTAACAAATGGTGGTTTTACCACTTTTGCTTTTATACTTTGGTTACGGATACTGATGAAGATTTCAGTGCCTTCTTTAGCGAAAGCATTATCTACATAGCCTAAACCGATTGATTTTTTCAATGTTGGAGATTGTGTTCCTGAAGTTACACGACCAATTTTGTTTCCTTCAGCATCTACGATTTCGTAATCATGACGTGCAATACCACGGTCAATCATTTCAAATCCCACTAATTTTTTCTTGATACCAGCTTCTTTTTCCGCTTTTAGATTCGCCGAGTTAACAAATTCCTTCGTGAATTTTGTAACCCATCCTAAACCGCCTTCTAAAGGAGAAGTTGTATCATCAATATCATTGCCATATAAGCAGAAGCCCATTTCTAAACGAAGCGTATCACGCGCGCCTAAACCGATTGGTTTAATACCGTAAGCTGCTCCAGCTTCAAATATAGCATCCCAAACTTTTTGAGCATCTTCGTTAGCGACATAGATTTCAAAACCACCAGCACCAGTATAACCTGTAGCTGATACCAGCACATTTTCTACTCCAGCAAAGGTACCTTTAGCAAAAGAGTAGTATTCCATAGATGCTAGTTCAATATCTGTCAAAGATTGTAAAGCATCAGCTGCTTTAGGCCCTTGTACCGCAAATAGTGAAGTTTCGTCTGAAATATTTTTCATATCAACGCCAAAACTATTGTATTTGGAAATCCAGTTCCAATCCTTCTCTATATTAGAAGCATTGACAACTAAGAAATATGTGTTTTCGTCGATGCGGTAAGTTAAAAAGTCATCTACTATCCCTCCAGTTTCATTTGGAAGATAACCATACTGTATTTTACCATCATATAATTTAGATGCGTCATTTGAAGACACCATCTGAATAAGGTCTAGCGCTTTTTCTCCTTTTAGAATGAATTCGCCCATGTGACTAACGTCAAACACACCTACACCTGTACGAACAGTTTCGTGTTCATCATTGATGCCCGAATATTGAACAGGCATATTGAAACCTGCAAAAGGTACCATTTTCGCTCCTAAAGCGATATGCGTATCCGTAAGGGCAGTATTTTTGATCATAATACGATAAGTTTTATTTATTTACAAATTTACAAAATAAACATGGATTTTAGCCTAAAGATTAGCATTTATGCAATCGATTTACTGATCGATTGTCAAAGAATAAATCGTGGTTTCCATTTTATCATCATCTTTATCTTCGCAAAGAAAAAAAGTGATCTGATCTCCTGATTGCTCTTTTAAGGTAATGCCTTCAAATTTGTGCTTTCCCGGAATACGGATAGTTTCAATACTTTGAGAATTTTTACGGTTAAATTTTCCAAGTATTGTGCCCGCAATTTCCCCATCTAAATAAGTTGAGTTTGATGCTTCGGCCGCAGCAATGAAATAAACGAAGTCACCAACCAGAATGGCATCGGTAAAACCAGCTTGTACATAATCTATGAGCGGTAATTTGATCGCATCAAAACTGGATTTTTCAGTGTTGAACTTGTTGATTTTGAAGATTCCGTTTTGAGCTTTTTGACCATTACCTCTATTGAATAACCAAATCTCATCTTCCGTATGAATAACACCTTCAATATTAAAATTGTCCTGATCGACTAGAAATTTCTGCTGTAAGCGATGATATATTTTGGAAAAATCTTCGGTTAGAACCTCTTTTTGGTATGTAATGCGAAGGTTACGGTTTGGCGTTGATCCTGAACCATAAATATAATATTTATCCTGATCGAAAGTTATGGATTCAAAATCTGGTTTTCTAGCTTTCGCTATATTTTCTAGATCTGATGTGTTTTTGTCAAGTTGAATTCTTGTTAGAAGTCGATCATTTAGTCCAAAGTCGTACAAGTATCGACTATTATCAGCGATTACAAAAAGGTGATTATTTTGATGTACTAACCCTGACGCGGCACTGATACCGGTGATGGTTAAGAAAAAATCCAGTATGATGTTCTTCATATTGAGTTCTCCATGTTTAAGATCTCGAGGACACGTTTAAATTCCGGTTGTAGTCCTGCGTTGATGATGATATTATTTTGTGTTTTGGGATGCTTAAATGTTATTTCCGAGGCATGCAACATCATGGTGTCCATTTCAAAATGCTCTTTCCAAAACTTGTTTTGTTTATTACAACCATGAGGACGATCACCTATAATCGGGTGGAAGATGTGTGCAAAGTGTTTTCTTAGCTGGTGCATCCTTCCTGTTGTAGGATTTGCTTCAACTAAGCTATACCGGGATGTTGGAAATCTTCCTGAAGGAAAAGGAAGTTCTGTATGAGCGATTGTTTTGAAATCGGTCTGTGCTTCTTGTATTACCCCGTTATCTTTTTTCAGGGGATAATCAATGTGCATCACTTCGGGCGCATGGCCACGTAATATCGCTAGATATTTTTTATCGACCTGTTGGTTCTGAAATAACTGCTGCAATTCCTTATCCATATCCTTATTTAAAGAGAATAAGAGGATTCCAGCTGTTTTTCGATCAAGGCGATGTGCAGGATATACCGTTTGATTAATTTGATCACGCAAGAGTTGAAGGGCAAATTCGGAAGCATCGCGCGCGATAGATGAACGGTGTACAAGTAAACCATGTGGTTTATTAATTGCAATGATATCTTCGTCTTGATATAATATTTCTAACATGTTGGATTAATTGTTCTTGATAGCATCGATTATTTCGGTCGCTTTTTCGTCAATCTTAGGGCTTAACCATATTTTTCCGAAAGCACCGACACCTATGGGGCTCTCCTTACCTTGCCATTTAATTTTTGTTAATGAAAATAGATAGAAGTTTTCAACGAGAACGTTTTTCGAAACAAAATCTTCGACTGCATTATTTCCGAATAACTGCATGCCGATATCGAATAAGCTCTGTTCTTTTTTACCTAATTGATTTTTTAATAAATATTCGGCTTTTTCCTTCACAACAAGTTCATGTTGTTCCTTTTTCGGATTTGTCCATATTGCTGTAATAACAATGAAAATGATTACTAAAGCAAAAATTCTTTTTTTATTCATTTTTAAGAAATTGTGTATACAAAAATAGCGTTTATACATCCATATAAACGCTATTTTATGATTTTATATACATTCGGTTAAAAAAGTAATTGCCAAACCCATTCTCCGGCAATCCATAAAAGATAGATGGTGCCGACAAAAAAGAGGACAATGATCGATAGAATACCCAGTAGTAACCAAATCGCAGAACCCTGATGTTTGTTTTCGTAGTAATGCTCTTTCATCAATTTGATATTCTTGGTATTTGCCTTGTTAAAGAAATCAAATACATTTCCAAAAAGTGGAATTGCTCCTAAAATTGCATCAATTGAAATATTAATCAGCATTTTGACGACTAATTTAGAGCTCGCTCCATTTCTCCACATGACCATTACCAAAACGAATGACGTTCCAAAGCTGGCAATTGTTCCTGCAAAAGGAACAAAATTAAGAAGTGGATCAAGACCAAAGCGGAATCCAGCTATCTGGAAATTATTATCCATCAGCCAGGAGAGTCTTTCAACCCAACCGAAATCATGATCTCTTCTTTTTTCTTTGTCAGCTAAAGATAAATCTCTTTTCATTATAATATTTCAAAGGATGCATTTACCTCACTTATAATTTTGATCGGTTTAATATCCAAGTCCAGATCATCGGCTACATCTGCAGCTTCCATGTTACTTGATTTGAAAGAAGCCATGGCACGTGGTGAATTGAAATAAATCATTTGTGGACTTTCAGACAATAGAATTGCTTTTCCAACTTTTTGACCAGCAGCTTCAGCTAAAATTTTCGCATTTTCCATCGCATCTTTAATCGCTTTAACTTTTAATGTTTTTTCAAGTTCTTTCTTTTTTGAATAATCAAGTTCGCTGATTGCTGTATTCTGTATTCCGGCAGCATCAACACCGTCGAACAAATCATTTAATTTATTCAATTGCGTTACTTTAATACGGTATTGACGAGAAAGTAAGATTTCAGTTTCTTTTTTCTTCTTTGTAGCATAGTTCGTACTGTAGATATTTTGAATTGTAAAATCCTTTTTTTCAACCCCTACATTTGTTGCCGCTTGAAATAATTGCTTTTCAAGAGTTTCGATTGAAACCTTTTTCTTGGTGTTTCCGTCTTGATAAAATTCCTTTAAAGTAACGTTTATATAAATAATATCGGGTGTTACTTCTTCTTCCGCTCTTCCGATGGTTGTTACCATATCTTTATTTGTCATTTGTTGTGCTTGTAAAGTGTGTACAGATGCAAATAGCATTATTCCTAACAATAAATTTTTCATACTTTTTTTATTTTAATACTTGTTTTCAAAAATCGAACCATTGTTTGTTTCTATTGATGTAGACGCAGTTTGAGCCAAGTAGTTTAATGGAAAAAAAATTAAAAAGATAAAGGATTTTAATTTTTTTTAAATATCTTTAAGAAATTTAATACAATAAAACAATGCAAGAAGGAGTAGTAAAATTCTTTAATGAAACCAAAGGTTTCGGTTTCATCATTCCAAATTCAGGCGAGAGCGAAATCTTCGTTCACGTTTCTGGTTTAGTAGACAAAATTCGTGAAAATGACAACGTTTCTTACGAAGTAGAACAAGGTCGTAAAGGTCTTAATGCGGTAAATGTAAAAGTTATCTAATCAGATTTTAAGATATATTTATTGTAGAAAAGCCCGATTTCAGAACGAAATCGGGCTTTTTTATACACCTCTAATTATGAAATTTAATGAGTTTCGGGAGCCTTTTTATATTGTATGGAATCTAATTTCCATTTGTATGCTTCTTTTTTTAGTAGTACTGTTTGTTTTAGATAGTTCTTTATTGCTTGTAGCTGCGCCGATTTGTCCATCAAAGCTAAAAGGGACGGAATGTATGCTATGTGGTATGACACGGGCATTTTTAAAAATTAAAGAAGGAGATTTCTCACTGGCCTATCAGTTTAATCGTGGAAGCATAATTTTGTTTTCATTGATTATCGTAAATTCTATTATCTTTATAAGTGAAAAAATTATAAACCATAAGAAACTATGAGAATAGCAGGATTACTATTGGGTATTCTATCCTTAATCGGGATGTTAGTGGCATTTATCCCTTGTTTAGGTTGGTTAAACTGGCTTAATATTCCTTTTGCTGTAGTAGGTTTGATCGTTAGTTTGATTGCTTACAATGATGTCAATGTGCAACCAAATAACCAGCCAAAGACTGGCATTATTTTATGTGTCATTGCAATTGTACTTGGTGGGTTTCGTTTGGCTGTTGGTGGCGGTATTTTTTAAGAGATACACATTTAAGATTGTTCAAACAGCCCTTTAATGAAAGATTTCTTCTAAGATATAGAGCGATTTTATTTCTCTGAAATTCGTGAGATGTAGTCTGTAGTAGTCGATTATTTTTTCTAAGAGTATCTGACGGTCTTTAGTACTCATTTTGATATCTTCTGAGGAGTTGAATTCTGTTGCCATCAATTTTCTAAAAAGCGTGGTGTGAGGTTCCTGTAATACATAGGGATGTTCGGGAAGCTGATTGGAGAAAGTGGCAGATTCCAAATTGAAATAGGGATAGTTTTTCGAAGCTTCAACAGGGTAAAAACCCAGAAAACGACTTAAGTTAATAAGAAATACCAAATGAAAATTTGCAAGATTTGTTTCAGAGTTATCAAGCCATAGTATCGCTTGATACAAATATTCGAATAGAAATGGATCTCCAGATTGCTCCCTTAAGATTTTATAGAGCACTTCATTGAGAAATATTGCTAATGAGCTTTTGACAATATCGTAAGGTATACTTTTTAAAGGAGGTACCTGCCGTGCTTCATTTATGCGATGCAGGGAATTGTTATCTTTAAAGGTTACAACCATATCTAAAGGATGTAAGGCCTGTAAGAACCCCGATCTAATTTTAGCTTTAGGTTTGCGGGCGCCATTTACAAGGTATGATTGCAAGCCAAAGTGTTCCGTATAAATTTGAGATACGACGCTACTTTCAGAATAATTGGTGGTTTTTAATACAATACCTCTAGTTTTATGAAGCATATTTATTTATCTTTTTTCTCTTTTCGCATTTCTATCAATGCATTTCTATCAATCTTGCGTATCAGGCGATAAATAATACGAAGAAACCCGACTCCAAAAGAAATTACCCCTAAAATCATAATCGGTTTATACCAATTATTTTGTAATTTCATTAGATAATAACTGACCAGGATGAGTATAACAGCAAGTATAATTTCTAATAGTCCTCTGCGTAAATATTTATTCATGATGTTTACAAGTGTGAATTGTTGAAAACTATTTTCTATGTTTAAGCAAATATAATATAATTAAATACATTATTTTTGCCTTTACCAAGGCCTGGATATTTATTTTTTTAAAAATAAATCCTTAAAATTGTTGCATTTAACAAAATAAATATAGATATTTGCACACTCTTTGCGAAAAGATATATTTAAATTAAGACAACAAAATAACATAATATCATGTCAAGAATTTGTGATTTAACAGGCAAAACAGCAATGAATGGATATAATGTATCTAATTCTAACGCTAAAACAAAACGTAAATTTTACCCAAATTTGCAAACAAAACGTTTCTTCATTCCAGAAGAAGATCGTTGGATTACATTAAAAGTTTCGACTTCGGCGATTAAAACTATCAACAAAATCGGTATCACTAATGCTATCGGTAAGTTCATAAAAAAAGGATCAATTTAATTGATTTTTCGCCTGTTGCATAAAATATCATTCATGAATTTCAATCCTAGCATTTTATAGGATTCAAAATAAAGTAAAACAATGGCTAAAAAAGGAAATAGAGTACAAGTTATCTTAGAATGTACTGAACACAAAGAAAGTGGTCTTCCGGGAATGTCTCGTTACATCACTACTAAGAACAAGAAAAATACAACTGAGCGTTTAGAATTGAAAAAATTCAACCCAGTATTGAGAAAAGTTACTGTTCACAAAGAAATTAAGTAATTCACATCTTAGTTGCTGTGTAAGCACTAAGTTAAAATATTAATACCATGGCAAAGAAATCTGTTGCATCGTTACAAAAAGGTGGCGGTAAAGAATATACAAAGGTTATTATTACTACAAAATCGACTAAAACGGGAGCTTATACTTTCAAAGAGGCGATGATTCACAATGATAAAGTAAAAGATACTTTAGCAGAGGCTGCAAAAAATAACTAGTAATTTTCCTTTTTTAAAGTTTTTCTTTAAAAAGAATTCAAAAAAATAGCCGTTTTGGTATACACCGAAAGGGCTTTTTTTGTTGGTTTCAAATATCTATCTTTGGCAATCGGTATTTTATACTGGTCGGAAGATAAATAATAATGAATTCATAAGCGGAACATATATCAATGGGATTATTCGATTTTTTCAAGAAGAAACAAGAAACTCCTGAAGCCCAAGAAGCTTTAGATAAAAGTTTGGAAAAGACTAAAGAGGGTTTCTTTTCTAAAATTACAAAAGCAGTTGTTGGTAAATCAACTATCGATGATGATGTTTTAGATAATTTGGAAGAAATATTGGTGACCTCGGATGTGGGTGTGACAACAACGCTGAAAATTGTTGACCGTATTCAGGCGCGTGTTGCACGTGATAAATATGTTTCAACCTCAGAGTTAAATACGTTATTGAAGGAAGAGATTCAGGAATTATTAGCGGAAAACAACAGTTCTGATTTTGAAAACTTTGAGTACGGTAATCACAAACCATATGTTATCATGGTGGTCGGTGTAAACGGAGTTGGAAAAACAACAACAATTGGAAAACTGGCACATCAGTTGAAAGCAGCTGGCAATAAAGTTGTTTTGGGTGCTGCCGATACTTTTCGTGCTGCTGCCGTAGAACAAATCAAGCTTTGGGGTGAACGTGTAGGTGTTCGTGTTGTTGCACAGGCGATGGGATCTGACCCTGCTTCTGTTGCTTATGATGCAGTCCAATCGGCCTTATCTAACGGTGATGATGTCTGTATTATTGATACAGCAGGTCGTCTTCATAACAAGGTTGGCTTGATGAATGAGTTGGGGAAAATAAAAAATGTCATGCAAAAGGTTATTCCTGGTGCTCCACATGAAATTCTATTGGTTCTTGATGCCTCTACAGGACAAAATGCCATAGAACAATGTACTCAATTTACACAAGCAACTGATGTAAATGCCTTAGCATTGACTAAACTGGATGGTACCGCAAAGGGTGGGGTAGTTATCGGTATATCTGATCAATTTAAAATACCTGTAAAATATATTGGTGTCGGTGAGAAAATCGGCGATTTACAGTTATTCAACAAAAAAGAGTTTGTGGATTCGCTGTTCAAGTAATCCACATCCATTATATGAAAACAAAATATAGTAAGGCTGTAGAGCCAAAGTCAAAACCCCGTGTGAATGTGGTTACATTGGGTTGTTCTAAAAATATTCACGATAGTGAAGTATTGATGGGACAATTAAAAGGTAATCAAATAGAAGTTGTACACGAGGCTACTAATATTCAGGAGAACGATATTGTTGTTATCAATACCTGTGGTTTTATCGATAATGCCAAACAGGAGTCTATTGATACGATCTTACAGTTTTCAGAGTTGAAAGATGAGGGTAAGATCAATAAGGTCATTGTCACAGGCTGTCTTTCTGAGCGCTATAAACCAGAACTGCAATCTGAAATTACGAACGTAGATGGTTATTTTGGAACAAATGATTTGCCTGATTTATTAAAATCTATCGGTGCAGATTATCGTCACGAACTGTTAGGTGAACGTATGTTGACCACGCCTTCACACTATTCTTATTTTAAGATCGCGGAAGGTTGCAACCGTCCATGTTCATTCTGTGCGATTCCGTTAATGCGTGGTAAGCATGTTTCGAAATCAATTGATGATTTAGTAAAAGAAGCAAAATTCTTAGCTTCTAATGGAACGAAAGAATTGATATTGATCGCACAAGATTTAACCTATTACGGATTAGATATTTATGGAAAGCGTAACCTTTCTGACTTGATGCGTCATTTATCTGATGTTGATGGTATCGATTGGATCCGTTTGCAATATGCTTATCCTTCTGGATTCCCAATGGATATTCTTGATGCCATGAATGAACGTTCAAATATCTGTAATTACTTAGATATGCCCTTGCAACATATTTCTGATCGTATGTTGACTTCAATGCGTCGCGGTACAAGTAAGCAAAAACAGATTGATTTGGTTAATAAAATCCGTGATAAAGTTCCTAATATTGCTTTGCGTACAACGTTAATCTGTGGTTATCCTGATGAAACTGAGCAAGATTTTCAAGAGATGTTGGAATGGGTTGAGGAAACACGTTTTGACCGCTTAGGATGTTTTACTTATTCGCATGAAGAGAAAACACATGCGCATTCATTGGAAGATAATGTCCCTGAAGAAGTAAAACAGGAGCGTGTAGAAGCGATCATGGAAGTACAACAAGGAATTTCTTTTGAGATCAATCAAGATAAAATAGGAAATACCTATAAAGTATTAATTGACCGTGTGGACGGCGATTACTTTATTGGCAGAACAGAATATGACTCTCCAGAAGTTGATAATGAGGTTATACTTGATGCAAAAACAAACTATGCCCGAATCGGTGATTTTGTAAATGTTAAAGTGGACCGCGCTGAAGACTTTGATTTATATGGATCTATTGTCAAATAATAGCGATCCAATCGTTGCTTTTATTCGTAAACACTACATTTGTGCGCAGAGAAAATATTAATTGCTTATTTTGTATAGCAATTATGTATATTACTCTGTTTTTAGTGCAAATGTAATCACGAATGAAAGCAACTTATATAGACTACAGCGAAACCAACAGCTTTTCTAAGACACTTATTGCTTATTTAAATCAGGATGAAGCTTTAGTTCCCTTTATCGGGAATTGGCCAACTTTCGCTGGTTTTGAAAAGCAAATTAATGAAAAAAAACCTTTTCTTTCGCGTACGCTTTTAGTTGATCGATTAAAAGCACAATATGGGGATTTACTAGAATCCGCTCCTCACGTTGCAGCAAACATTGATAAATTACTTGCTGGTAACGCATATACCATTACAACGGGACATCAACTCAATATTTTTACTGGTCCATTATATTTTATCTTTAAAATCATAACAGCTATTCGTTTAGCAGATGATCTTAAAGTCAAGTTTCCAGAGAAAGAATTTGTTCCTGTTTATTGGATGGCTACGGAAGATCATGATTTTGCGGAAATAAACCACACGAAATTGTCAGGTAAAAAAATCGTTTGGGATACTCCCGCTGTTTCAGCTACAGGAAGAATGGATACGGATTCTATTGTTCAGGCGGTGAAGCAGTATACCGGTGTTTTAGGGCTTTCTGAGCATTCTTGTAAACTTGCCTGTATTGTTGAGAATGCTTATCTCAAGCATGATAATTTAGCCGATGCTACCCGCTATCTTGTACATGAATTGTTTAAGAAATTTGGCCTGCTTATTATTGATGCTGATGACAAAGCGCTAAAAACCGTTTTTAAACCGATCATAACAGAAGATATTTTAACTGAAAAAAGCTTTAAAGCAATAGAAGAGACATCTGAGTCTTTGGAAAAAGCCGGTTTTGCCACACAGGTGCATGCTCGTGAAATCAATTTTTTCTATCTGACAGATGAATTTCGCGAACGTATTGTTTTAAATGCTGATGGTCGTTATGAGGTTTTACATCAGGATATTTACTTTACAAAAGCGGAGCTTGAAAAGGAAATAGATACATACCCAGAAAGATTCAGTCCGAATGTGGTTATGCGTCCTATGTACCAGGAAATCATCTTACCTAATTTAGCTTATATTGGTGGTGGGGCAGAAATGGTTTATTGGATGCAGCTAAAAGCAAATTTTGATCAATATGGAATTGATTTTCCAATTTTAATACCACGTAATTCTGCCATGATTACTGAAGATAATGTGGTGTCTAAGATTTTTAGACAGGATCTTACTTTTAAAAGTATATTCCGGGATAGTGAAATTCTAAAGAAGGAATTTGTGCGTCGGCAAACGAAACATCGTTTAAATCTAAATGATGAATGGATGGAGTTAAATGCCATATTCGGAAAAATAAAGCTTCGTACGCACAAGATAGATCCTAGTTTATCACCAAGTACGGAAGCGATTAAAGCACGGTTAAAAAAAGCTATTAATAATCTGGAAAAGAAATTAATGCGTGCCGAAAAGCGGAATCATAAAGATGCATTGTCTAATATCGACCATATCAAAGAACGTCTGTTTCCCGGTGGTGGATTGCAGGAACGGTCTGAGAATTTTGGTCTTCTCTATGTTAAATATGGAGATACTTTATTCGATGAACTTTATAAGCATTTTAATCCATTGGATTTTAAGTTTACGATACTCTATTAAAAGTCAGCTCAAAGCTGACTTTTTTCATTTATAATTTGATAACACACAGTTCAGTTCTAGTTAACAGGGGGTGGTTAGATTTGTTGCATAACAATGTAACAAAATACTAGATGAAAGAATTTCTACTCACAACATGTTTAACTGTCATTGGTACTGGTTTGTATGCGCAGACAACTCAGGCTGGTTTTGCTGGAAAGATTACAGACGAGCACGCTAAAGGTGTTCAAGGCGCTTCTGTAGAGGTTCGAAATGAATCGACAGGCTTCACCACAAAAACATCTACCAATGCAAATGGCGATTATAATTTTAAAGAGCTGCCATTGGGCGGTCCTTATATATTGAAAGTTTCCTATGTTGGATATGGTGAACAGGTTCGGACCGGATATAATTTAAATCAGGGAGATCTTATCCGAGTTAATATTCCCATTCAAAATTCTTCAAATGTTCTGGAGACAGTCGAGATTAAAGGCACAAACACATTAAAAAATCAAATTGAAAATTTGGGTGCAGCGACCTCGGTTACGGCAAAAGATATCGCGAAGCTACCGGTTAACGGGCGGAATTTCACGTCATTAATGGATCTTTCCCCCTTAAGTAAAGGTGATAATATCGGTGGTCAACTGGGCTCCTCCACAAACTTTACGATAGATGGTATGAATGCAAAGAATCCGACATCTGCAGGCTCGACAACAAGCAGAAGTGGCGCACCATTTTCGATTTCTATAGAGGCAGTTCGTGAGTTTAAGGTGGTGACCAATCAATATGATGTCACTTATGGTAGAGCTGGCGGCGGTACAGTTAGTGCTGTTACGAAGCAGGGAACCAATAAAACACAGGGTAGCGCCTGGATTTATTCTCGAGCTGATTGGTTGTCCAGCCCCTACACGATTGACGGTAAAAAACGGACCAATGATTTTTCGACTTATCAGTATGGCTTTACATTAGGTGGGCCTATCATAAAAGATAAATTACATTATTTTGTTGCTTGGGATCATCAAAAGGATGCACGACCTTTAATAATTGCAGATATTACTTCGACTCTTGATGAGGAGCGATTTAAAATCACCCAAGATAATTTAAATGCATTTGTTGATATCGGACGTGAAAAATATGGATTGAGTAATGATCGTCAGTTTGGCTCTTTTGATAAGAAAAGAAATTCAGACGCGGTATTTGGTCGGATTGATTGGCAGATTAACAATAGTAATTTGTTAACGATCCGTAATAACTTTACTAGCGATATCAATAAACTGGGTCTACAGGATAATAAACCGATTACGCTATATGAATCTTATGGTAATGACAAGAATATTGATAATAGTTTTCTGGCTACGCTAAGAACATCTGTTTCGTCAAATATTACTAATGAACTGAAATTACAACACTTATATACGTATCAGAACAGTAGTCCTGGTGATCAGTTGCCTAGCCAGAATATTCCAAGAGCGATTGTGGAGAATATTGTTTCTAAAGTTGGAAATAATGATCTCAAAACCACCGTTCAGTTAGGGGGACATCGTTTTGCACAGGAATCTTTTAAAAACAATGTCTTCCAGTTAGTCAATAATTTATATTATAACACGGATAAGATCAATTATACATTCGGTGTTGATCTGATGTATACGCATGCTAGTTCTGTTTACGGAAGTGAGGTAAATGGCCGTTTTCATTTTGGAGCCAGTGATACTAGAACGGCACTACAAAATTTTCAAGACAAGAAAGCTTATAACTTTTATAGAGAGGTGCCGTTAGTTTCGGATCCTACGGTCGTTGGCAAGATCTTCAATGCTGGATTGTATGGACAGATGCAATCCAAGTTGGCGGCAGGTTTAGATTTGGTTGCAGGTTTACGTTTTGATTACGGTCATTATCCTACATCACCTTTAAATGAAGAACTATTGAAAGAGGTTGGTGTACGTACAGATCATAAACTAAAGTCTATTGTGATACAACCGCGTTTTCAGATGACATGGGATGTGAATGAAGGACATAAGGATTTCTTCCGAATCGGAGCGGGTATATTCGCATCGGACATCAACAATTACATGACGATCAATAACCTAACATTTGACGGTAAGCACTTTGCTACTGTTGATGTCCGTGGAAATGATGTACCTACCCCGGATTTTGTACAATACCGTAAAGATCCTTCTTCTACTCCCACTTTAGCACAATTTCAAGTCCCAACTATTAATACCTATGGACCTGATGCTAAAATACCCGTAGTTTATAAAGCAAATGCTTCTTACACGCATTTCTTTACTGAAAAATTGAAAGCAGGAATTTCGGCCTACATGAACCTCGGCCGTAATAATTATATGTATGTGGATCGTAATATGGTGAAGGATCCATTCTTTAGATTAGCGAATGAAGATAACCGGGGAGTTTTTGTGCCGGTATCGGCTATTGTAAATGGAGAATCGGACTGGAAGCAGGGACGTATATCTAATAAATTTGGTCGTGTTCTGGAGTTAAATTCGGAGGGTAAGGTGAATCAGTTTGCAGTGGTTTTAGACGCAAGTTACCAATACTATAAGGATGGTTCTATCTCTGTAAGCTATACATGGAACGATGCAAAAGATAACACATCTTACAATGGTAATGTGGCAAATACTGCGACACTATCTTTGGCCGTGAAAGATGATCCGAGAGATTTGAGCAATATGACGTACTCGAACAATCAATTCCGTAATAAGGTGGTTATTTATGGAACATTGCCTACTTTTTATGGCGTCAGTGTAGGCGTACGTTATTCAGGTATCGGTGGAACACGTTATAGTTTGCTTGCTGGGGGTAATATCAATGGCGATTTTGTTGCAGGTGATAATGATTTAGCGTATATTTTTGATCCTAATAACACGAAGACTCCGACGAATCTGGTTGATGGTTTACAGGCATTATTGAATAACCCGAATGCTAGCCAGAGTTTAAAGGATTACATTAAAAAATATGAAGGAACAATGGCTCAACGAAACGGTGGAATTAATGGTTTTTATGGTCTAATTGATTTACGTATTGCAAAGAAGTTTAACCTATATAAATCTCATGCCTTGGAAGTATCTGCGGACTTGTTTAACGTTGCCAATTTATTTAAGAAAACTTGGGGAATCAATGAATCTTTAGGAAATCAAGCGTTGTATTCTTTGGGTGTTAAAGCTGCGAACGGGAATCCTGCTTTACCTGCATTTGATCCGGCGAAGCAACAGTTTAATTATAATCTTAACAATACAGGGGTTGTAAACCCTTCTGGAAATCCATATCAATTTCAATTAGGTTTACGTTACTCTTTCTAATATTTCAACTTATAAGAGGGTCTTTTCAAAATGAGAAAAGGCCCTTTTTTTATGATTTTATTTTGGTAAGGGTGATAAGCGAACTGACATCGTGCATAACGATCACTTGTTATTAGGATTTATGTCGGGTAACATAGAATCTTGTTCTATATGATGAAATTGAGCTTAAATTTTGTGTGCAGATGAGATCGCAAACGATTGTTTTGTATGGGTATTCTAATAATTATTTTTACAGACATAATCTGCTTTTTTTAGGACTTGAAAAAATGTATCTTTGCACATCCAAAAAGCAGCTGTTTTGCTATTATTTTTAATAAAACCAAAAAAGGTAAGAATCTAGCGAAAGGCACTAATTTTTTGCACACATGAGTAACATACATTTTCAAGAAAAATTTGAAGATCGTCACAACGGACCAAGATCGGTTGAAACGAGAGAAATGTTGGAATTTTTAGGCGTTGACTCGCTTGACCAACTTATTGAGCAAACTGTTCCTGCACAGATTCGTGCAAAACAAGCTTTACAATTGCCTGCTGCTTTAAGCGAAGTCGCTTATTTGAAAAGGGTAAAACAAATTGCAGAAAAAAATAAAGTTTTCAAGTCTTATATCGGACAAGGTTATTTTGATGTGATTTTACCAGGTGTTATTCAAAGAAACGTCTTTGAGAATCCAGGATGGTATACACAGTATACACCTTACCAGGCAGAGATTGCACAAGGTCGTCTTCAGGCGTTGTTAAATTTTCAAACGGTTATTTGTGATTTAACAGGATTAGAGATCGCGAATGCGTCTTTATTAGATGAAGCTACTGCTGCGGCTGAAGGTATGTTTATGCTTTATTCGGCTCGTAAAAACAAAGCGGCTAATGTTTTCTTGGTTTCTGAAAATGCTTATCCACAAACGATCGATGTATTAAGAACTCGTGCATTATCTTTTGGAATTGAACTTCGTATTGAAGCTATTTCTGAAGACAGTTTAACGGATGATGTATTCGCTGCATTTGTTCAATATCCTGCTGCAGATGGTTCAATTATAGATTATAAAGCTTTTACTGCTGCTGCGCATGCCAAAAACATTACTGTTTGTGCCGCTGCAGACTTAATGAGTTTAACGTTATTAACTCCTCCGGGAGAATGGGGTGCTGATGTTGTTGTTGGTAATTCACAACGTTTCGGTGTACCAATGGGTTTCGGTGGTCCTCACGCCGCTTTTTTCGCAACTAAAGACGCTTTTAAGCGTAATATTCCAGGCCGTATTATCGGTGTTACGACAGATTCTAATGGCAATTACGCATTGCGTATGGCATTACAGACTCGTGAGCAGCATATCCGTCGTGATAAAGCATCATCTAATATCTGTACAGCACAGGCTTTATTAGCAATTATGGCGTCATTCTATGCCGTATATCATGGTCCTCAAGGAATCAAGAATATTGCTAGCCGTATTCACGATTTGGCTCAATTGTTAGACCAAGCTGTTCAACAGTTGGGTTATACGCAATTGAACAAAAACTACTTTGATACTGTTCGTTTTGAATTAGGTGGTGAAGTTGCTGGATTAAAATCTGAGGCTTTAAACAACGAAATGAACTTCAATTATGTTGGTTCTGTTGTAGGTATCTCTATTGATGAGTCAACGACTTACGAAGACATTTTAACGATTGTAAAAGTATTTGCTAAAGTAAAAGCTAAAAATTTGGCTGATGTTGATTTCGAATCTATCGAAGCATCTTTAACATCAGCTCTTCCTGCTGATTTGGTTCGTACTTCTGATTACTTAACACACCCAGTTTTCAATAGCTACCACTCAGAGAGTGAGATGTTACGTTACATCAAATCTTTGGAAGCAAAAGATTTATCATTATGTCATTCTATGATTCCATTGGGATCATGTACAATGAAATTGAATGCTACTGCTGAAATGACTCCAGTTACATGGGCTAACTTCGGCGGTTTACATCCATTCGCTCCTGCAGATCAAACTTCTGGTTATATGCAGTTGATCGGTGAATTGAATGATTGGTTATCTGAAATTACAGGTTTTGCTAAGATGAGTTTCCAACCAAACTCTGGTGCTCAAGGAGAGTATGCCGGTTTAATGGTTATTCGTGCTTACCATGAAAGTCGTGGAGATCATAACCGTAACATCTGTTTAATTCCTGCTTCCGCTCACGGTACAAACCCTGCTTCCGCTTCTATGGCTGGATTGAAAGTTGTGGTTGTTAAATGTGATGATCGTGGTAACATTGATGTTGAGGATTTAAAAGTAAAAGCAGCAGAGCATGCCGCGAACTTAAATTCATTTATGGTGACTTACCCATCTACGCATGGGGTATTTGAAGAACCTATTATTGAAATCTGTGAAATTATCCATGCAAATGGTGGACAGGTTTATATGGATGGAGCGAATATGAATGCGCAAGTTGGTTTAACAAGCCCTGGTCGTATCGGTGCTGACGTTTGTCACCTGAACTTACATAAAACGTTCTGTATCCCTCACGGTGGTGGTGGTCCTGGTATGGGTCCAATCGGTGTTGCAGCACACTTAGTACCTTTCTTACCTAATCACGAAGTGGTTGAAGTTTCTGGTGAAGAGGGTATCACTGCAGTATCTGCGGCTCCATTTGGTTCTGCTTCTATCTTAATTATCTCGCATGCTTATATCGCAATGATGGGTGGAGATGGATTAACGAACGCTACAAAAACTGCAATTTTAAATGCAAATTATATTAAAGCTCGTTTGGAAAACCACTACCCAGTATTATATTCTGGCGTAAATGGACGTTGTGCACACGAGATGATCTTAGATTGCCGTGCATATAAAAATGTGGGTGTTGAAGTTGCTGACATCGCAAAACGTTTGATGGATTATAGTTTCCATGCTCCAACAGTTTCTTTCCCTGTGGCGGGTACTTTGATGGTTGAGCCTACTGAGTCTGAGTCTAAAGCTGAATTAGATCGTTTCTGTGATGCTTTGATCGCTATCCGTCAAGAAGTTGCTGCGGTTGAAGCGGGTGATGTAGATCAGGCTGATAACGTATTGAAAAATGCGCCTCATACTGCATCTGTTGTAACTGCTGACGAATGGACTAGATCTTATTCTCGCCAAACAGCTGCGTATCCTTTAGCTTATTTAAAAGATCGTAAGTTCTGGCCTTCTGTTGGTCGTGTAAACGATTCACAAGGAGATAGAACATTAATTTGCTCATGTCCTTCTATTGAAGAGTACGCAGAAGCTTAATCAAAAATATAATTGTAGCGTCCTAGAATAGGTTGACATATAAATTTAACGATAATTATCCTTACTTGACTATT